>NZ_PPQC01000006.1 GCF_002902365.1 Staphylococcus cohnii subsp. cohnii
GCCATAAACATTTTGTTTTTTTCACTGTCTACTTGACAGGGTGCAGTTCATACTACGGATGCGTCCTTTATTTTGAACATGAGATTAATATCTCTACTCTATTTTTCATCTAGTTTTTGATAAATCATTTGTACTACCCCACTTTTATAAACATGTGTGTCACACAAAGCTATGTTTACACGATTTTGAATATGTTCAAAAAGTGGTTTGCCAGAACCTAAAATGACTGGGTGGATTGAAAGTCTATATTCGTCAATTAGGTTAAGGTTTATAAAAGTTGTAATAATTTTTGAGCCGCCATAGAGCCAAATATCTTTATTGCTATGCTCTTTAATTTTAAAAACCATTCCACTGATGTCGTCACTATTAATATATTTTGTTCGATCTTTATCGTTATAATGTTGGTTAGTAAACACGAATTTATGCTTGCTATGAATTTGGTCCCACATCGTTTTATCCCCAAATTGATCGTCCTTTAAATTTGGCATAAATTCGCCCCATAAATCATAACTTTTCCTACCATATATAATGGTATCAATTTGATCTAAAAAATGATTGAAGTTCATTTCTTCATCCATGATGCACCAATCAACTTCTCCATTCGGTCCTTCTATATATCCATCCAATGAAATCGCTAAATCTAAGATAACTTTATTTGTAGGCATCGTGATTACTCCTTAATTTGGTAATGTTTATTATAGTTTATAAAATTACTATTTACAATAAATCAAAGGATAATAAAACCGGACAGAAATCAATATCAAAAGATTTCTATCCGGTTCATTAATTAAATTGAATAAGTATGCTTTTAATCGCTAATGGCCATGTTCCACAATAAATCAAAATTTAATTTGTATGTTAAACACTAGTAAAATGAATTGTCTCATTTGTTTGTGAAGATTTTTGTATCGCATCAATGATTGCAATAGATGGTAATGCGTCATTTACGTGTACATAATTTTGGGTATTTTCATAAATTGATTCGTAGAATTGATTTATGAGTTTCCCATGGCTTGGTCCATAATACGATTTTGTACCTGGTAGCTTTTTATCCTCAATAATATGGATTTTGTAACCTTCTTTATTGACACGTGTAAGTATATTATCTTTAATTGTAAACTTTTCATTTTTAAAAATGACTTGAAGCTCAATACTTGAATTTCCAAAATTAGCATTAGTTGCAAAAAACATACCATTTGCTCCATTTTTAAATTTTATATGAGCAGAAGCAGTATCTTCTACTTCGATATGATAATCTAACAACTGTGATACATTGCCTTTAAGTGTATCAACAGGACTGCAAAGTAATTGTATTAAATCCAACGTGTGAATGGCTTGGTTAATTAATACGCCTCCTCCAGCGGTATCTAATTTACCGCGCCATGGTTTATCAGTATAATATGATTTGGGTCTGAACCAAGTAACGATTCCTTTTATACCAATAATGTCACCAAATTTGTTGCTTTTTACTATTTGTTGTAAAGTTTGAAATGTATCATTGAATCTATTTTGAAAACACACACATATTTTAGTATCTGGATTTTTTTGTTCTAATTGTATTAATTTTAATCCTTCTTTAGCATTGATTGATAAAGGTTTTTCTTGCAAAACATGTATACCTTTTTCTACACAGGCAGCAGTCACAGATACATGCAAATGATGCGGCAAGCATATATGTACACAATCTAGCTCTACTTCCTCCAACATATCTTCAAAATCTGTAAAAAAAAGAGCGTTGGGTACTTTAGCTTGCAAGGCTTTATCTATATCACATGCAGCAACTAATTTTACATTGGAATTTGTCTCTATCGTGTTTAGATGTATTGCTGAAATATCACCTAGTCCTATAATTCCAATTTTCAACATATTACCAGCTCCGATTTTAAACTTTTTTAATGTGCTTCGTTTTGAATTTGTTTATTTAATGCATCCTTAAATTCTGAAGGATTTACTGGAACTGTTACTTCTTTACCTGTCCAACTTGATAAATAAATAGCGTTTACTAGATTCACGCCGTTTATACCATCTTTTCCAGGTGCAATTAGAGGCGTACCGTCAATGATATTAGCAGCGAAATTTTCTAATACATTCATATGTTGTTCACCCCATACACTTTCAAATTCAAATGTTTCTTATTCATAAATATTTTCTAAACCATTGCCTTTAAAAATTTCATCTGCTTCTTTCCAAGACATATTTCGATTCATTTGTGTCTCGGATGCTTTCAAACGTGTCAATGTTATTGTTTTACTATCTTCAACTAATATTTTCCCTTTATCACCTGTGATTTCTAAACGGTCGGTGCCAATGATGTCATGGGTACATGTAATGAACACACCTGTCGCACCATTTCCATAATCTAGTATGGTTGTAACATCATCATCAACTGCTAAATCACGCTGATAGCCATATTTAATATTTGAAAACACAGATTTTGGCATACCACATAGCCACTGTAATAAATCAATTTGGTGTGGTGCTTGGTTTACTAAAACGCCTCCACCTTCTTCTGACCAAGTTGCTCTCCATGAACTTTGATCATAGTAAGCTTGAGGACGCCACCAAGTAGTAATAATCCAATTCGTGCGACGAATATTTCCTATTTCACCGGCGTCAATGAGTGATTTTACTTTTTGATAAAGTGGATTTGTGCGTTGATTAAAGAATATAGCAAATGTTAAGTGTGGTTTGGATGCTGCTAATTCACTTATTTCTTTTACTTTGTCAGCATAAATATCAGCCGGCTTTTCAAGTAAAGCGTGAATATCTCGTTTTAAGGCTTCTTTACCTATATCAGTATGCAGATAATGAGGAACGGTTGTGACAATTGCATCAACATCCCCACTTTCTAGCATAGCGATATAATCATTATAAAATGGTACATTAGGGTACTTTTTTTCTACTTCACTTTTCTTTTCAGTATCGATGTCACAAATCGCACCAATTTCGATTTGTGGTATTTTACCAGCTTTAATAAATTCAGCATACGTACTACCTTGAGCGCCAAAACCAATAATGCCTAAACGAATTTTTTTCATTGTGTACTCTCCTTTTTATTGATATTAGATAATATTTTTAAAAGTGCTTCATATTGCATTTTGTATCCTTCTGCGCCATCTTTTTCAGCAGAATTTTGAATTGTTTCAGTTGAATGTTCTAATTCTAAGTCTTTAATAGCATCAAAAACCACAAGGTGAGGTTCAAGTGTTAAGAAACCTTGATAACCTGATTCAAAAAATTGTGTTAAGATACTTTCAATCTGACCATCACCTGTACCACAAAGTACATTAAAATTATCTTTATATACTGCATCTTTAATGTGTATATACGCTATGTCGTCTGAAAGTAAGTCATAACAGTCTTGTGTATCTTCTCCACATTGGACAAAGTTCGCAAAATCAAATATCGCCTTGAAATATGGAGAGTTTACTTCATCAAGAATAAGTTTACATCGGCGAGCAATATCACCGAAAATATCTTTTTCATTTTCATGTAACAGTATAATATTGTATTGCTCAGCGATTTTTGCAAATTCTTTTAATTTTGAAATCACAATACCTTTATAAGCATCAAAATTGTCCTCTTTAGGAATGTAAAAACTAAATATTCTAATATACTGACAATTGAGCAATTGACTTATTTCACATAATGTTTTGAGTGTTGCTAATTGTTTTTTGAATGCATCTTCATCGTTTATATAAATTTTACCTATTGGTGAACCTATAGAAGAAACGTCAATATCCCATTGCTTTAAGCGAGGAAGTACATCTTTCTTAATCATTTCTACTGAGTGATCGCCAATGTTTTTATCATTAATACCACGCAAGGAAATATAGCTCATTCCTAACTCATTTACCGTTTTTAACTGTGTCTGAAAATCTGAAGCGATTTCATCTGGAAATCCAGAGATCTCAATATTTTTAAGCATCGTATCAACATCCTTATTATTTTTGGTAGCGCTTACTTATTCGGTGATAAATAAGCACATATTTCTTATTTAAAAGCATATGTTAAAACCAAGATTTATAACCTAAATCATATAAATGGTTACGGCTAATTGTTAAACAATCATATGGATCTTCGCCGTATAGTTCGTCTTGTTCAACAAAGAAATATTCGCTGCCACTCTCACGTCCAATTTCAATAATATCTTTAAGCGGTAAAGTACCTTTTCCTAATTCAGCAAATTGAGTAATCATATGCAACATATAATATAATTTTTCATGACCTTCACCAGGATATTGCGACATATCTATTTCGCCTACACGATAACCTTTAAGATGTATAGCACGAATACGATTCGCATATTTTGGTATGACCTCTATGGGATTCAGCCCTGCTCTCCAAATCCAATGTATATCTAACTCGAAACCTAAATAATGAGTATTGTCTCTCATTAAATCAAGCATAAACTGTCCATTGTATTGAACAAATTCTAAATTATGCGCATGATAGTATAAATCTATTCCTTCTTCTTTAAGCTTTTTAGCATAAGTTTCACAGATTTCAGCAAATTGTTAGGTGCTTTCTTTAGAGCCCATATAGTTAATTGGTAACATACCTATTCTCAATATAGAACAGTTTACAGCTTTACAGTCTGCTACAATTTTATCGAAATCATTTTGCAAAGTATCTCCAGGATATTTTTGTTTAGCAGATATATCCTCTACACCACAGGACATTGCTGCAATATTCATACCGAAATCATTAATGGCTTGTTGCATTTCTTCAATGTTTTGTGAATTCATGTCGATTTGAGAAATCTCGACCGCATTATAACCTAAATCGCTGACTTTCTTCAGTACGTTATATAATCCTTCTTCTTGTACTTTTTGTTTGAGCATCATCATTTGAACGCCAATTTGTGTAGATGTCATATTCATTCTTCCTTTCAAAAATAATTATATTTTAGTGTTATAATATAATTATAATTTGAGGGAAAATTAACAACATTGTAAATCATGGGAAAAAGTATGTTTTTTGAGCAGGAGGGATATGTTCATGAAAAATAGAGAAGAATTTGTCCATCAATTTGATACAATTTCATTACCTTTTGAAGGTAAATACGCCGCATGGCACAGAATAAGTGATGGCCATTTTGGAAATGAATTACACTATCATGATCATTATGAAATATTTTTTTCATTATCTGGAAATTTACGTTATACCATAGAAGGTCAATCTTTTAATTTAGAGGTTGGATCAATGCTTATTATTCCACCGTATGAATTTCATCGTTTGGATGAACAAATGGATGGGCATGCAGAGCGTATTGGATTGAGGTTTGATGCCAAAATATTAAATGAACTTTCTGTAGAAAATTGTGATTTGAGCGTGTGTTTTGATAAATATTCATCTAAATTTAAATATCTATTGGAGTTATCGGAATATCAAAAAAGAGAATTATATTATTTGTTACAAGGTCTAATTAATGAACAAGACAATCAAGCTTTTGGTAAAGATTTAGCAGCTAGATCTTTACTGACACAGTTTTTAATCATACTTAATAGAACAGCAATAGAAAATGAAGGTATCGTTGATTATAGTGATGACCCATCTAGTCACTTAGTTAGACAGGTATTAGATTATATGGAATTGCATTACAGTGAAGATATTTCATTAGAGCAACTTGAAAATAAGTTCTTTGTAAGTCGACATAAAATAACACAACAATTCACAAAACTGGTTGGTTATCCACCTTATCGTTATTTACTAAATTTACGTTTACGACATGCGCAAAGATTATTAAAAAAAGGAGAAAATCCACAACAAGTAGCAACGAATTGTGGTTTTACTGATTATTCGAATTTTTACAGAAGATTTAAAACATCATATGGTTGTAGTCCGCGCGAATTTTTACAGCAATATGATAATCATTAACGTAAAATTATCTTATTACTAATGCATTAAAATATTCAGAGCAACATAAACTAATAAACCAGCCATGACAAAATTAAATAAGCGCTCATGTTTTGCTATAAATGATTTAAATAAGGTGCCTAAAACACCCCAACTCAAAGTGCCAAAAAATCCAATAACAGCCAATAAAATAATAAATGGTAATTGTTCTAGCCAATGTGTATAAACTGGTGTAATAAAAGTGGAAATCACTGTTAAAGCATAAATGATTCCTTTAGGATTAATGAATTGTAGCATTACACCAGATTTCAAACCACTTAGCTTGTGATTAAAAGTTTGTTTCGTCCTATAAATAGAACTCATGGAAATTTTAAAAGCTAAATAAAGTAAATATATAAATGCAAATATTTTCATCAATAATTCAATTTTAGGGAAAACAGCATGCATTGTTGTGTTAAATATATTAGATAGTAATAATAAAAATAGGAAACCTAATCCTACACCAATTGAAAATCGCAAACTACTTTTGAAATTAAAATTTTGAGAAAAAAATAATGCCATAATATTATTTGGTCCAGGTGTGAAGCTTGCTACAACGGCATATATAAGCATAGATATTGTTAACATTGTAAGCCCCCCTATTCTCAAAAAACATTATAACGTCTGAAATTACGTTATAATGTTCGGACTTTAAAGTATATGCTTTGTACGTTATATTGTAAATAGAGGTGTAAAATTGATGAGAGAAATAAATGATATTATTGCTGAAAATTTAAAATTATATAGAAAACAAAATGGATATTCGTTAGAACAATTATCTGAAGCCACTGGTGTAAGTAAAACAATGTTGGGACAAATAGAACGTAAGATATCTATTCCATCTATCACTACATTATGGAAGATAGCAAATGGTTTAAAAATATCTTTTACAGAATTAACACAAGAAAATGGTAATGTTATACAGAAAATAAATTTAAATGAAATACAACGTTTAAACTCAGAAGATAATAAATACAAAGTATATCCTCTTTTTAAGTTTGATATTGAAAAGAAATTTGAAAGCTATATGGTTATTATTGAAGATGAAGGACGAATGAATGGATCACCCCATGGATCAAATACTATGGAATATATCACAGTTTATGAAGGTACCTTAACACTTATATTAGATGGGGAAACTTTTGTTATTCATAAAAATGAAGCTATTAAATTTAATGGAAATATGTTCCATCAATATATAAATCAACACGACGTAGCTGTACGATTACATATGACTATTCATTATTAATATGTAATAACATAAATTGATTGAAATGACTGTTTTTATAACTTTTCATGTTTGATAATATGGATATGTTTAATTTGTTGAATTTAGGGAGGACAATATTATGGGCAATCCTCAAATGAAAGATTTAAAACCACTTGAAATAATATTGTTAATAATAGCTACAATATTATTTGTTTTTCATATTTTCATAAGCTTTAATATCATTCATGTATCTGTTCGATTATCTATTTTAAGTCTAAGTTTATCTATTTTTATTTTGAGTTATATATTTTTAAAACAAAATTCTAGTGTCACTGGCTACATCTGCTTAACTTGTGCTTTATTATTAGTAATATTATCCTTCATATAAAACAAAAGTACCTAAATTATTTGGGTGTTTTAAGAAATAAGACAAGTCTTTCGCTTTAATTTGCGAAGGATTTGTTTATTTTCTATTTATATAGTTATTTCAAAAATAGTAGTAGTCTTTCAGACCATAACTTGTACTTTTACTAGTTGCATTACGATTTTTTAATATTCATAGTAACACAAATTAGCGTGGTATCCATAGAAACTTTGTCAAGTCCTCTATATCACGCTCATCGCATACTATGCTGTTCTTTTGCATCACGCAATCTTCTCTCTGTTGTTTGACTTCGCATTTTATATTGATTTTTTCTGTGTCCACAAATCTTCAATTTTCAACTATATCTAAATCACCTTAGACATATTGAATCATTAGATATATTAAGATACACTTTCAACTTCAGGACAAATATAAATATCATAATGTTCATCGTAGATGAAATATTATGTTCTGAAAAAATATTTTTTTCTTTAGGTATCGCATATGGTATTGGCAGTGATTTATGTCGACTCCTGCGGGAATAGCACTAGCCGAAGACTACAGGTTAAGGAAGTGCCAGCGGAAAGCGTGCATAAAAGAAACTGCCGACAAAGTCGGAGGCTTTGTCGGCAGGCTGAATGCACCTAAATTATAGGTGCTTTTGTTTTATATTCAAATTTTACAATGACTTACACCAATAAAATTATACTAAAGCGCGCATTTGAATTTTATTAAAAAATGCATAAATACATAAAAATACAACGACGCTGAACGCCGTTGTATTAGGGTTAGTAAACTATTTTGTGTTGTGGATTAAGATTCTAATAGTAAATCTTCAGGATTTTCAATTAATTCTTTAATAGTTTTTAAGAAACCTACTGCTTCTTTACCATCGATGATTCTGTGATCATAACTTAACGCAATGTACATCATCGGACGGTTTTCAATTGTATCTGCATCGATAGCAATTGGACGTGTAATAATAGAGTGCATACCTAAAATCGCAGCTTGGCTACCATTAATAATAGGTGTAGACATCATTGAACCAAAGATACCGCCATTGGTAATAGTAAACGAACCATTTACCATGTCATCTAAACCTAATTTTTTATCACGCGCTTTGATAGCTAAATTAGCGATTTCATCTTCAATTTCGGCAAAGTTTTTCTTATCACAATCTCTTACAAATGGTACTAGTAAACCATCATCTGTAGATACTGCAACCCCGATGTCATAGTATTGTTTAGTAATCATGTCTTCACCATCAATTTCAGCGTTTACTTCAGGGTATTTTTTCAAAGCTGCTACTGATGCTTTTGTAAAGAATGACATAAATCCGAGTTTTGTGCCATCATGATCTTTAATGAACTGTTCTTTTTTACGTTTACGTAGGTTCATCACATTTGTCATGTCTACTTCATTAAATGTTGTTAACATCGCTGTATTATTAGATACTTCTAATAATTTTTTAGAAGCTGTTTTCTTACGGCGAGACATTTTTTCTCTGATAACTGGTTTTGTTGGATTTTGTTGAGCTGCTTGTTTTTTAGGTTCTTCTTTTGTTGATGATTGTGCAGCTTGTTCATTTTTATTATTTTGTGTTTGATCAACATGTTCTTTTCTAACAACGTCATTTGATTGTGTTGTTACTTCTGATAAGTCAATGCCTTTTTCACGTGCATATTTACGTGCAGATGGTGTCGCATTCACACGTTGTCCTTTATCTTGCGAATCGTCAGTAGCGCTATCATTATCCTTTTGAGATGCTGATTCTGATTGTGATTGCTCTGATTCTTTCTTATTATCAGATGCTTGTGATTCAGAATTGTCTTGTTTTGGTGCTTCTGAATTATTATTGCCACTTCCTTCGCCTACAACAGCGATAGATTGACCAACTTCTACAGTATCACCTTCATTTGCAAGTAATTCTTGCAATACGCCAGCTTCTTCAGAAACAACTTCGACGTTTACTTTGTCTGTTTCTAATTCAAGGATAGCTTCACCTTTATCTACACTATCACCGACTTGTTTTAACCATTCTGCAATGGTACCTTCTGTAATGGATTCTGCTAATTCTGGAACTTTTACCTCTGGCATGCTTAACTTCCCCCTAGTTAAATTTTGTGCTTTGTTCGATTATCATATTTTGAACAAGTTTGTGTATTTCTCCATCACCTTCAGCAGGAGCTGAACGTTGAATACGGCCATGATAACTTAAATCATATTTATCAGTTGTTAATTCTTTTAGATATGGATAAACAAACGACCAAGCGCCTTGGTTCTTAGGTTCTTCTTGTACCCAAGCTACATTTTCTAAATTAGGTAGTTCATTTAGTAATGTTTCAATTTCTTCAGCTGGGAATGGATACAATCTTTCCACGGCAACTAATAAAATTGAATTGTTTGGATTTTTTGCTAAATATTCTTTTAAATCAATAAACATTTTACCTGAAGCTAGGATAACTTTTTTAATAGCATCCTTATCGTGTTCTTCTGGTAAAATTGGTTCAAATTTTCCAGATGTAAATTTATCGATTGGATCAGCAACCGTTTTATTACGTAAGAGACTCTTAGGAGACATTACCACTAGTGGTCTCATTGATTGTGTACCTAAGCTAGCAGCTTGAGCTCTCAGTAAATGGAAGTAGTTGCTTGAGCTTGATAAGTTAACTACTGTAGCGTTATTTTCTCCAGCTAATTGTAAAAATCTTTCTAGACGTGCCGAAGAATGTTCAGGGCCTTGCCCCTCAAATGAATGAGGTAAGAATAGTGTTAAACCTGAACGTTCGCCCCACTTGGCTCTAGCACTAAATAAGAAGTTGTCGAATATCATTTGAGCCATATTAGAAAAATCTCCATATTGTGCTTCCCAAATTGTCATGCAGTCTTTATTTTGCACATTATAACCATATTCAAAACCAACAACCGCTGCTTCTGATAGTGGTGAGTTACGCACTTCAAAAGTTGCCTTTTGTCCTGGGACATTGTGCAGTGGGATATATTCTTCACCTGAATCAGGATCGTGAAGTACGGCGTGACGGTGACTGAATGTACCACGTTCACTATCTTGTCCAGTTAGACGAATAGGTGTACCTTTTTGAGTGATTGTTGCGAAGGCTAATTGTTCTGCTTGAGCCCAATCAACTAATCCGTCTTCACTCTCAAAAGGTTCTCTTCTTTTCTCTAAGACTTTATTTAATTTTTTTAGAACATTAAAGTTAGATGGATATGATAGCATTGCATCATTAATTTCTTTAAGTTGTTCATAACTTACATCCACATCGACACTTTGGAGTGGTTCTGCAAGACTATCTGGTTTTTGCATATCAGGATTATCCATCTTGTCGTTTTTATCTATTTCATCATGAGCGGCACGGAGTTCTTTTTGAACTTCATCAAAGATTTGATTCATTTGATCTTCAGAAATAATATTATCTTGAACTAATTGATGACCATAAAGTACATCAACAGGGTCATGTTTTCGAATATTGTGGTATGGTAACGGATTGGTAATGGATGGTTCATCCATCTCATTGTGTCCATATCGACGATATCCAACCAAATCAATGACAACATCTTTATGAAATTCTTTTCTAAACGCCATAGCAATTTCAATTGCCTCAATAGTTGCTTCAACATTATCTGCATTAACATGCATGATAGGTACATCGTAACCCTTTGCAACATCAGATGAATACGTTGTGGAACGACCATCTTCTGGCTCAGTTGTGAAGCCAATTCTATTATTAGTGATGATGTGAAGTGTACCGCCTGTTGAATAGCCATCTAAATTTTCCAAATTCATGGCTTCGAAGTTAATACCTTGCCCTGGGTACGCAGCATCACCATGTATTAATATCGGCATAGATTTATGGAAATCAGTGTGAACAGCTCCAGATTTATCAGTATCATCTTGATTTGCACGTGTTTTACCTAAAACAACTGGTGCAACTATTTCAAGGTGACTTGGGTTATTCGCAAGAGAAATACGTTGTTCACTGCCATATGAATTTGTAGTTTTGACACCACCTAGATGGTATTTCACATCTCCTGACCAACCTGAAGTTAATTCTAAACTGCCATCTTTCGGTAGGAATTTCATTGGATCAGTATGCATGAATTCTGAGATCATCATTTGATACGGTTTTTCTAACACATGTGTGAGTACATTTAATCTACCACGGTGGGCCATACCGATTTGTATGTTTTGAATGCCTTCATCACTAGCAAGTCTTAATGTCTGTTGTAACATAGGAACTAGTGTATCTACACCTTCTATGGAGAAACGTTTTGCGCCCACAAAATTTTTGTGTAAATATTTTTCGAAGCCTTCTACATGTGCTAAGTTTTTAAATAATTCAATCTTTTGATTATCGTTTAATGTTGCTTTGTATGGTGTTTCTATTCTACGTTTTAACCATACTCGTTCCCTATTGTTATTGATATGTGTATATTCAAATGCAATAGGGCCTTTATAACGTTTTTCCATACGAACAATAGCTTCATAAGCATTATCGTAAATATCTTTAAAGTGTTCAGATACGATACCTGCTGAAATTGATTCTAATGTTTCTCTATCCAAATTAAAATCTTCAATATTTAATTTAGGAAGATTTTCTCTTACAGGTTTGTTAACTGGATAAATATCTGCCAATAAATGCCCATATTGACGTATGTTATCTATGAGACGCATAACACGTTTAATCGTGCTATCAGCTTTAGTCGCAGTTTGTTGACCTTCAGCTGTATTTGTTGCGATGTTTGCTTCACCGTTTTTGATTGTACTAAATAGGACTTGTAAATCTTCAGGGACTGAAGCTGGATCATTCAAATACAAATCATATAAATCTAAAATGTATCCAAGATTTGCCCCGAAATTTACAGGTGCCTGGGTAACCTGACTTTCGTTGCTCATATTACACCCTCCACAAAATAGTTAAAACGCTTACAAATCAATAATAGCATTAAATATAACCAAATTAAAGTGTCAATAACTAGTTATATGAAAAAAGCAGAACCTGATTTTATTTGGCTCTGCTAATTGTATTTTCATTTTATAGCGTAACATATTTTCCGTCGAATTAGTAACCGGTTTAAAATCAAAATGTGATTTTAAATGTCGTGTATTTTCCTACTTCACTTTCTACATGAATCGTCCCATGATTTAATTCAATGATTTTTTTAGCAATCGATAAACCTAAACCGTTTCCTCCTAATTTTCTAGAACGAGATTTATCTACTCTATAGAATCTATCGAAAATAAAATCTATATCTTCTTTTGGAATACCAACACCGTGGTCAGTGATTTCTATTGATATTTGTTTGTTTCGCAGATTTGTCTGAATTTGAATATATTTATTAACTTGATCATATTTCATAGCATTATCAATGAAGATAACTAATACTTGTTCGAATTGATAACGATCTATTTTTATATTAAGCGGTTTATGATACGGTTCAAATTCAAAAATATAATCTTGATGTAGCTGTTTTAAAGATTTAATTCTAGAAGTTATCTCTTGATTAATTTCTACGCTTTCTGTTTCGTTTTCTTTACTGTTGTTATTATCTTTTGTTAATAATAATAATTCTTCAACTAATTTTGTGATTCTAGTCATCTCTTCTAAGGATATATCGAGAGATTCTTCAAGAATTGCTGCATCTTTTTTACCCCAACGCTGTATCAAATTCAAGTGTCCTTGAATAATTTGTAATGGTGTTCGTAGTTCATGAGAAGCATCTTCAACAAATTGTCGCTGTTGATTAAACGACTCTTCCAATTGAAACATCATTTCATTAAAGGTAACAATTAAATTATCTGTTTCTTCATAATTTGTAACTAGATCAACTTTTTCTTGGAAACCATCACGACGAATTTGCTGCATTTTATTAGACATTAAGATTAAAGGTTTTGTAATTTGTGCAGAAAAGAAGTAACTTACCATTGCAGTGATAAAAGTAGCAATAATGCCAAATATGAGTGCAATAAAATATAGCGAATTAACAAGTGCATTATAATTTTCTAAAGAATGAATGATTACACTATATCCTTTAAAGTGTTGCGTATTAATTCGATTTGTAATAATTAAATAATCGTTGTTATGATACTTTTTTATCAAAGCAGTATTGATTTCTTTTGGTTTGAAATTGGGTGAATAAACGATATTGTTATCATTTGAAGTTTCTATTTGTTTTTCACCTTTTTTATCAAAAAGAATCACTTTTTGAAAATTACCTAACGATGCATTTAAATCTAATGGCGTAATATCATTCAATTGTTTCGTTTCGAATAGTTGAACGATATCAGATGAACTTCTTTCTGCTTCGCTAAGTTCATTGTGACGTAATGCATTACTTAGAAAGAATATAATAATTAAACTAAATATAAAAATTGTTGAAAATGTAATGGTTGTTGTGATAATCATCCACTTGGTTTTTAGTTTACGCTGTTTCATTTTCTAACCACATACCCCACACCACGTACAGTTTCGATAATTTTATCTTTGCCATATGGTTTTAGCTTATTTCTTAAATAGCGTATATATACATCAACAACATTTGTTTCAACTTCTGAATCATATCCCCACACATCTGCGATAATTTGCTCTCGCTGTAATACATGATTACGATTTTCAGCCAATAAGGTCAATAAATCATATTCTGTTTTCGTCAAATCTAATGTATTACCATCTACAGTGACTTTAAAGCCATCTTTATCTATAATAATGCCTTGCATGTCTATGATGTTTTTTTGTGGCTGTCTACGCAACATTGCCCTAATTCTTGCTAATAATTCTTCAATATCAAATGGTTTTACTATATAATCATCTGCCCCATAATCTAATCCTGCTACTTTATCGTAAGTGTCACTTTTAGCTGTGATAATAATTATAGGAGTGGCTTTATTTTGTCTTACTTGTCTACAAATTTCTAAACCATTAATATTAGGTAACATCAAGTCTAACAAAATTAAATCGTAATCATTGGTTAAAGCTTTTTCTAACCCAGGTTTGCCATCATATTCAATATCTACTACATAATTTTCGTGTTCTAATTCTAGTTCAATGAAACGAGCAAGATTTTGTTCATCTTCAACAATTAAAATTTTTGTCATTGCTTACACCTCAAAATATATAATATATGAAATAACTGTTTATAGAAAGTAACAGGGTATTAAAAATGCAATAAGATAGTGAATATAATTAAGTGTAACAATGTTGAAATAAAAGATTAGAAAAATTTTTAAAATCTAATTGACAATTATTCTCAGTATTGTATAATGTAATTGAAAATGATTATCAATACTACATAGACATTCCCCCCACACATATTTGTTTTAGTAGGAATGATCATTTTCGTAAATATCCCCTTTTATATGCCCGTAAAAGACTAACGTTGTAAAACAACGTATATATAAAAACCGGTTTTGCAGTGTAAAATCGGTTTTTATAATAATTTTTGACACAATTAAATTAAGTTTGAGATAAAATTATTTCAGACGAATTTAAAAAAGGCAATTTCTATTTTTGTATAGAAATTGCCTTTTTCTCTATTTTAATATGATTTAACTGCTCAAAGTATAATTATTAATTATATTTTTAACTTGTGTCTTAATATCAATGTTGATAAAACGACGCAAAAAGCACCACCAATAATACCAGCAATGATATCTGTAGGATAATGCACACCTAGATATACTCTTGATGATGAAATTAAAATAATAAATAGTGCTGAAAGACCTATCATTATCCCTTTTGTTTTCCCTTTTAAGACACGATTAGCAATGTAAATCGTACTGCCAAAGAAAGCAGCTGAGCCCATGGCGTGTCCACTTGGAAAACTAAAACCAGAGATATCTATAAGTCTTAATAATGTAGGTCGTTCTCTATCAAATATATTTTTTAATAATGGATTTAAAGTACTTGATAAACTCATAGCTATAGCAAAGAAAAGTGCCTCTATATTTAACTTTTTTAGCATTAAATAGGCAATGAGTAATAATGATAAACAAACCATTGCCCATACTTCACCGATTTTAGTTACTCCTAAGAAAAATGTGGTAGTTATGAAGCTTTCAGAAGAATATATAAATTCGTAAACTTCATTGTCTATCCATTTTCCTAATCTAGATTCATGGAAGGATGCAATAATGCCAAAAATTAATGTAAAAATAATGAGTAGACTTATTCTTTTCCAACGACTCATTGCGTATCCTCCCTATTATTAGTTATTTGCATCTTTAACAATTTTATGAAATAAATCTTGGCGTGTAAAACTTTCTTTGTATGTTTGCATTTGAGTGATGATTGATTCACGGTGTGTTTCAATATCTTTTAACTGATCGATAAGTTTATGTTCAGTTAAAGTGTCTTCTGGAATCGTTCTTCCAAAACCTTTAGATTCAAAATTTTTCGCATTGTCAATTTGATCACCTCTAGATTGGTCAAGACCTAAAGGAATTAAAAGCATTGGAATTCTTAATGCTAAGAACTCATAAATAGCGTTTGAACCAGCACGGCTAATAACTGTATCTGTTATCGCTAATAAGTCAGTTAAATCGTCTTTAACAAATTCAAATTGAACATAACCTTCTTTATTCGTTAAGGATTGGTCTAACAATCCTTTACCAGTTAAATGAATGACTTGATAATTTTTTAATAATGCATCTAAATTATCTCTAATTATATCATTTAACTTTTTACTTCCAAGGCTACCTCCCATGATTAATAAAACTTTTTTATCATCTTTAAATTCTGTTAATTGATAGCCTCTATTTTTATCACCACTTTTTAAATCTTCACGGACTGTAGCACCTACAAAATCTGCTTTGTCACTAGGAAGATATTGCAATGTATCTTCAAAGGTCGTATAAATCTTTTTAGCAAATTTTAAAGCAATTTTATTTGCTAAACCTGGTGTTAGATCAGACTCATGTATGATTGTTGGAATTTTTAAAGATTTAGCAGCAATAACTACTGGCACAGATACAAAACCCCCTTTTGAAAATAATAGGTCAGGTCGTTCTTTTTTTAATATTCGTCTTGCATCGAATATACCTTTTAAAACTTTAAAAATATCTTTGATATTTTCGAAAGAGATGTATCGTCTTAATTTACCACTTGAAATTTTATGGTATGGAACCTCTGGTAATTGAGATTCAATCATTTCTCGTTCCATACCATTTTTTGAGCCAATATAAAAAGCTTCATGTCCTTCTTCTAAAGCTGTTGGAATCAAACTAAGATTTACAGATACATGTCCAACAGTACCGCCACCCGTAAATGCGATTTTTGTCATATTATTACCTCTATTCTTCTAATTTTTTATAATAGGCATAGAATGGTTCTCCTTTATCGAAAGGAGGATAATCAATATTTACTTCACCTAATTTGATAAAGCCAAATTTTTGGAATAATCCTTGAGCACGTTTATTCAATGCAAAAGTGTCAGTTAACATTACATGTACATTATCTTTTAACGCAAGGTTAACAGCAAAATCAAATAATTTTGTTGCAGCGCCTTTATATTCTGATGAGGCTGCTAATCTGTGAATAACGTATGCATTTTTTCTATCAATTGGCCATGCCAGTTCATCATACCATTCAGATTGTTGTTGGTCGACAACTATAAAAGCATAAATTATCTCATTTTCTTCTAGTACAAATAGTGAGTCTTTACTAATATCTTCTTTAAAATGTGATTTTAATGGATATTGTTCATCCCATTGTGTATTATTTTCTTGTTTCATTATTGATTTTGCTTCTTCTACAATCGTTAAAATAGTTGGTAAATCATTTATAGTACCTAATCTTATCATGGCAGTTTCACCTCTTTAATTTAATTTATTTAATAAAGTTTTTAACACAGTATCTTCTTTATTAGCTTTATTAACTAAAGCTTGAGTGAATTTATCATTGGTTTGTTTGTCGAACTTTCCGTTAACTGTTAAATTATTATCTTTTTGGAATGATTTAACTGCCTCTACTAAATCGTTATCAAAGTTTTTAGAGTTATTATTAGTTTCATAGTTTAATGCAGATAGACCTATTTTTATTGTTTTTATATGTTTGTCTTCATCACCCAATTGGTAAGTTTGTGTATTAGGTATGACATTTAATGATTGATATTCGGGTTCTTTAATTTTTGTATCAGGTGTAATACCTTTTCCATGAATATAATGGGATTTTGGTGTTAGCCATTTCATATTCGTAAATTTCAATAACGAACCGTCGTCAAATTCATGTGTTGTTTGTACAATACCTTTACCAAAAGTTTTTGAACCGTATACTTTGGCTTTATTATAATCCATCATTGCACCTGTAAATACTTCAGATGCACTGGCTGACCCTTTGTTTACTAAAATTGAAACATCCATATCTTTAGCTTCTTTGGTAGCGTCGTTCGATGTTTTTATTTGTTCTTTCTGATCGCCTTTTTCAAGTTGAACTGCAGTTTTACCCTTATCTATGAAAATATTCACCATTTTTACAGCTTCATCAAGTAATCCACCGGGATTATTACGTAAATCGAGAACAATTTTTCTAATTCCATCTTTATGTGCTTTAATAATTAAAGATTTTAACTCACCTGATGTACTACTTTGGAATTTATTAATTGTAAACACACCAGTATTTCCATGTTTTTCATATTCTACACTCTTAACGTGTATCTTATCTCTTTTAATAGTGATTTCGTGTGCTTGATTCGCTCTTTCAATTGTTAGTGTAACTTTTGTTCCTTGTTTTCCTCGCACTTTTTTGACAATAGCTTCAAGTGGTTGTCCTTTAATAGACTTACCATTTACTTTAGTCACTACATCTTTAGGTTGAATGCCAGCTTTTTCCGCAGGGGAGTTTTTCATCGGACTTGTTATTTGAATTTCATCTCCTTTTTTTTGCATTTCAGCACCGATACCAACAAAATCACCTGAGACATCTTCATTAAACGATTTAGATTCCTTTTTTGTCATATACTCTGAATATGGATCATCTAAATCTTTAACCATCCCTTTAATTGCAGATTCAGATATTTTTTCTGAATCAGTATTTTTATAATACTCTTTATTTAAAATACGATAGACATCTTCAACTTTTTTCATTTCTGTTTTTTGACTTCCATCCAGTCCACTTGTCCAATGCATGATTGCTATGGTTGCAAAGACTGTTAAAATTGCTGTTATGAGCACAATACTTATGATTGTTAAAATAAAATTTTTACGTTTAAAGCTCAATTTTTTAGTGGGCTGGTTGTTATTTGCATCGTCAGTTTTAGTTTCTTCGTTGTTTTCATTTTCCATGTCTGATCTTTCCGACATTTTATCACTTCCTAAATATATGTATAATTCAAATCAAAATTTTATTGATTTGAAAATAAAAGTAGCTGGGATTGAATCATTAAAGATTAATCCCAGCTCTCTATGATACTTTATTATTTTAATATACTTTACTATATTCGCTCAAATATAAACTAAGACTAAAATTTTAACCATTCAGTATATTCTTCATATAAACTATCGAAAACAGACATTGAAACGGTGTAACTTCCTTGCATTTCAATGTAATCTGATAGTGCATGAAAATCTTTTTCCTGTCGTGGAAAAGACAAATCATCAAAAATTTCTTCTGCTAATTCGCCTTTTTCATCTTTTCGACCACGTGCTGTTAATGCAAATTGATAAAATGAATGATCTTTCATTAGTTCATTGTCACATCTATAATTTTAGTTTCACCTTTAGTTACTGAAGTTACATCGTCGGCAATTGCAATTGATGATGTGTTGTCTGAGTTTGTAACAATAATCGGTGAAATAACTGATTTAGCATTTTCTTTAATATAATCTAAATCAAAACGTAGTAGCGGGTCTCCAACATTAACAATATCGCCACTTTCAACTAATACTTCGAAACCTTCTCCATCCAGTTGTACTGTATCTAAACCGATATGAACAAGTAGTTCAAGTTCATTATCAGCTTGTAAACCAATAGCGTGTTTTGTTGGGAAAATATTATCTACTTTACCATTGATTGGAGAAACAACTTCACCGTCAGTTGGATTCACTCCGAATCCCTCTCCCATCATTTTTTGTGCAAAGACTGGATCTGGAATATCTTCTATTTTTACATACTCTCCTGTAATAGGTGCATATACACTTGTTTCTTTGTCGACTTCTTTACCTTTACCAAATAATTTTTTAAACATGTCTTGTTCGCTCCTTATTTTTCAAAATGTGGTATTAAATCTTCATAGCCTAATTCTTCTAGTTTGTCATATGGTATGAATTGAACGGCAGCAGAGTTAATACAATATCTTAAACCACCGCTTTCAGTTGGACCATCGTTGAAAACATGTCCTAAATGACTGTTTGCATCTTCAGAGCGTACTTCTGTCCGTACCATACCAAATGTTTTATCAACAAGCTCTATGATTTCTTCATCATCTAAAGCTTTTGAGAAACTAGGCCAACCACAGTCTGATTCAATTTTTTCTTCTGAAGTAAATAAAGGTTTACCAGAAATTTTATCAACATAAATCCCTTTTTCAAAATGATTCCAATACTCATTTTGAAAAGGAGGTTCAGTTCCGTCTTCTTGTGTTACCAAATATTCTATTTCGGTTAAATCGTTTTTATTTTTTTTAATCATATTGTTTCCCCCAATGCTTTTCTATAAAACTTTTACGACCAGAACCACGCTGATATTGCTCATAATGTAGTGGATTCTTTTTATAATAATCTTGATGATATGATTCAGCAGCATAAAAGTTTTTGTATGGTTTTATGGGTGTAATTACAGGGTTGTTGAATATTGCCTGCTCATTTAACTCTTGAATTTTTGCTTCTGCAGCCCTTTTTTGCGCTTCATTATGATAAAAAATAGCTGGTTGATAATGTTCGCCTCTATCAAAAAATTGACCGCCGTTATCCGTAGGATCAAAAGTTTTAAAATAAACATCCAAAATGTTTTCGAAGGTAGTGATTTCAGAGTTATATGTGATTTGTACTGCTTCTACATGACCGGTTTGTCCACGGCTAACATCTTCATAAGAAGGATTTTCAACATGTCCACCACTATAGCCAGAAACAACATTTTCAATGCCTGGATAAGATGTGAATGGTTTTACTAAACACCAGAAACAACCTCCAGCTAATGTCGCATATGCCATGGTATACCTCCTTTTTTTATCTTGTCATTAAGTTATCATTAATTTCAGAGATAAGCTATTAAATTGTTTTGAAAATTTAACAAATGAAAGCATAATTAAAATGAACCTTAATTTATTATAAATTAGTTTATGATTTTAAAACAACTAGACCTATTGCACCTTCTCCAGTGTGTGTTGAGATTATAGGAGTTGTAACATTTGTATCATATTCAGTGACATTAAATTCTTCAGTAAAATGTTTTTTAATTTTATCCACAAATTCTAAAATATTTGCATGCGCGATACCTATTGATTTAATTTTTTTATCACCTAAAAAAGTGCTGATTTCTTTTTTAAGAAATTGAATACTAGCATTTTGAGTACGAGAATTATGAATTAATTCAATTTTACCATCGTCAAGTGTTCCAATTGGTTTAATTTTCATCATATTACCAATTAATCCTTTAGTTTTACTGATTCTACCGCCTTTGATTAACTGGTTTAATTGACCAATCACGACGTATAATTTTATATTACTTTGTAAATCTGTTATTTTTGAAACAATTTCTTCTGATGAAAGCCCTTGGTTATTCCAATCAACTACATGCTGGACTTGATACCCTAATCCAAATGAAATAGATTTTGAGTCTATAACAGTTACTTTGCTATCTGTCATTTGACTTGCTTGTAACGCAGTCTGATAAGTGCCACTAAGCCCTGATGTCATGTGAATACTAATGATTTCAGAACCATCTTTGCCTAATTCATCATATAATTCGATAAAATTTCCAATTGCTGGTTGACTCGTTTTTACATCAGCATTTTCTTCCAACTTTTTAATATATTCTTCAGAGGAAATGTCCACTTGATCTACATATGACTTGCCATCAATAGTTAAATTAAGTGGAATGACATGTATATCATTATCTTGTAAATAAGTATGAGATAAATCTGATGTTGAATCAGTTACAATTTTCATTTTCATAATATTTCCTCCTATGTTGTTTTTTTACGCACTAAATGTAGAAATGTATGGGGAATGGTATTTTTTTCATCTAATTTTCCCGGAATAGAAGATTCCACTTCCCAGTCTTTAAATGTGTAAGGTGGAAAGAATGTATCACCATTAAATTTATCTTCAATAACAGTAATATACATATCATCGACTTTATCAATCATTGCTTCGAATAATGTTTGACCACCAAAAATGAAAACATGACCAGATAAATTATATATTTCGTCAATTGAATGGATAACTTCAACACCATCATGGGCAAATGATGTATTTCTTGTTAGTACTACATTTTTTCTATTAGGAAGAGGTTTTCCTATAGAATCGAATGTTGCACGGCCCATAACAAGTGTATTACCAGTTGATAGTTTTTTAACATGCTTTAAATCATTTGGTAAATGCCATGGTAGTTGATTATTAACTCCAATAACACGTTGCTGATCGTGAGCAACCAGTATAGAAAGTGTCATAATTTTCCTCCTAATAGTAAATAGTAGTATGATTTCAGTAAGTAAAACGTTCTCATTTTAAAGTATATATTAAATCATCATTGAAATTAAATATTTTATTATTTATACAGCTATTGGTGCCTTAATTGCTGGGTGTGATTCATAATTAACAATTTCTAAATCTTCATAATTAATGTCGAAGATAGAGTCATTTGAATTTATTTTGAGTTGTGGTGGTGCATAGCTACTACGAGATAATTGTGTTTCAATGGCGTTTATATGATTCGTATAAATATGAGCATCGCCAAATGTGTGTATAAATTCTCCTACTTCTAAATCACATTCTTTAGCGATTAAATGTGTCAGTAAACTGTAACTAGCTATGTTAAATGGTACACCTAAAAAGATATCTGCACTTCTTTGGTATAATTGGCAGCTTAATTTGCCATCTTGGACATAAAATTGAAACATTGTATGACAAGGTGGTAATGCCATAGTATCAATTTCAGTGGGATTCCATGCTGAAACAATATGGCGTCTTGAATTTGGGTTGTTTTTAATTTGTTCGATAACAGTTTTTAACTGATCAAAGTGATTGCCATTTTTATCTTCCCAATCGCGCCATTGTTTGCCATAAACATTACCTAAATCACCATACTTTTTAGCAAAAGATTCATCGTTTAAAATTTGCTCTTTAAATTTACGCATTTCTTCTTTATATTTTTCATTAAATGCCTCATCTGTTTGTGCTCTATGACCAAAATTTGTCATGTCTGGTCCTTTATAATCAACTGAGTTAATATAATTTTCAAACGCCCATTCATTCCATATATTATTATTATATTGAAGTAAATATTTAATATTTGTATCACCTTTGATAAACCATAGCAATTCAGTTGCAATCAATTTAAATGATACTTTTTTAGTTGTTAGCAATGGAAAACCTTTTGACAAATCAAATCTTAATTGATGTCCAAACTTTGAAATCGTACCTGTATTTGTACGGTCTTCTTTTTGTTTTCCTATTTCTAATATTTCGTTACAAAGATCATGATAGGATTGATCAAATGTATTTAACATGTCGAACACACGCCTTTCAACAGTAAAGTTATTTTTATTTAATCATATTTTAAAATACCAATAATTTAAAGAAAAAACCACTAGTAAAATAAAATTATAATTGGACTTTGAGCATTATATTTATGTATTCAATTAATGATTTGTGTTTTGAAAGGCTTAGTAACATAAGTCTATTACTCTAAATGTTGTGATAAACACTCCAAAGTAAGATCAACTTATTAAATAGTTGATCTTACTTTGGGATGGCCAACTATATCAGTCAAAACAACCTCAATATGTTCATTAATGAAATGCATGATAAGGTCGAAATTATGTATTTAGCATTAAACCAATTTAAGGCTGAGACATTAATTTATATCTCAGCCTTGGTCTAATTGATTAACTGCAATAATCATCAAATATGTCTTTAATATCCATACAAATATCTTGAATATCTCTACCTTCTATATGCTCTCTTGGCATGAAATGTTTTAATTCTTTTCCTTTAAACAAGGCATACGATGGACTAGATGGTACTTGTTGAATGAAAGCGCGCATTGCTTCAGTTGCTTCTTTATCTTGACCTGCAAATACAGTAACTTTATGGGTTGGTTTTTTTTCGTTTTGTTCTGCAACAGTAACTGCAGCAGGTCTTGCCAATCCTGCAGCACAGCCACAAGTTGAATTAATCACGACAAATGTTGTATCATCTTCAGATACATTATTCATAAAGTCATCGACATCATCTGCAGTTTCTAAACTGTTAAATTCAT
The DNA here is from genome assembly GCF_002902365.1 of Staphylococcus cohnii subsp. cohnii. Lineage (GTDB taxonomy): Bacteria > Bacillota > Bacilli > Staphylococcales > Staphylococcaceae > Staphylococcus > Staphylococcus cohnii. The sequence goes on from NZ_PPQC01000006.1 coordinate 23,905, forward strand.
GATTAGTTAGTTCGCTTCTCATTTGTGTAGCAAGTTCATTCATATATGCTTCATAAGCATTCATTTATAACACTCCTATTTTAATTAAATGATAGTTTCTTTAGACATTATTCCTATTAGCAATTTGCTTCCAAACGGAACCTAATGCTTCATCACCATTTTCAATTCTTGTTATAGCCATCTCTATTTGAAGTTTCACTTCGTATGCTGAATCATCAGCATGTTTGCGTAGTGATTTTAATTGTTCTGGTCCACCTTCATCAAAAATAAACATAGCAGCTCTCCATCTGACTATTTTGTGAGGGTCATCTAATGCTTTTTCCATTTCTGGTAATGCTTGTTTGAAACCTAAATCACTTAAACAATCACCAGCAGTTCTTCTTACTGCAGGACTTTTATCGTTTAACCCTTTATAGAGATAAGGAAGTACAATTTCGTCTTCAATCATTCCAAGAAGTATGATAGCTTCACGTCTTAATGGTGTTTTCTGTTCATCACTCACAACTTCACCGAGTAACGGTAAATCTTCAATCGTAGGTGTTGGGAATGATTTTAGCATTCTTAAACGTTCTTTCCAACTTTCAGTTGATTGATATGTTTCCAAGGTTACATGTTTGTATTTGGTTTCAGGGACTGTAATGTCAGATGCTAAGGCTTCTTCCACGCGTTTTTGTAATTGATCTTTGGGATAGATAGCTGTTATCTCTTCCACGACATCCTCCATAACCTCGGAGAGCTCACCATAGCGTATACCTAAATCTTCCCATTTACGTTGAAACACAACGTTGTCATCATCTTTCTGGGCAGCTAACATGCTGTCGACATATATTTCAGGTAATTGTTTACGTTGTTCTTCTGTACTTGTCGTTAGTTTAATTTGATAAGGAATACCTTTGAACGTTAAAACTTCTGCTTTTATTTCACCGAAATGTTCATCTGGTGGCGTTTCGGAAGTTACTTCGTGTTCGTCTTTTAATGTTGCTGTTACTTTAGGTAAAACATCTTCCCAATCAAATTTTGGTTTTTTATCTACAGCTAAAAAGTCCATCACATGAAATATAGATTTAACACCATCAATTTCTAAAACATCATTGATAAAACCAGGCTGCCCTTCTGCAATTGATGAATAAGTATTAGATTGGCTATCCTCTCTTTTTTCGCTCAATACAATTTTCATTGTATTGGGACTTGGTGTAGGCTCAACACGTACAATTTCCATAAAGGCACCCTCCTTATTTTTATATTTCTTCTAAAGCTTTTGTTATATTTGGTAAAAGTGTATCCCAATCTGCATCTGAATTTTTATCAACTGAGATAAAATTCATTGCTTGAAATATAGATTTGACACCATCAACTTCTAATACTGCGTTGATGAAATCTGGTTGGTCTTCTTTAACTTTTGTATACGTATTAGGTTTGTTATCACCACTATCTAATTTTAAATCAATTTTCATCGTATTTGGATTTGGTGTTGTAGCCACATTTAATATTTCCATAATCGTATGCTCCTTTTTATTGTAATTCATTACCGATTTGTTTTATTTGTTTACCTACTGAACATTCATTTATACAAAAATGATGTGCTTGTGTTTTACCGTTTGTATTTTTAACATGACGCTTTAATAAACACGCTTTACAATATGTGTTCATCAATTGGTCTATGGCGTCAATTGCCTCTTTTTCAGAATAGGTTAGAATACGCTTCACGCTCCTGTATTTCTAAAAATGAATTATAAGTACCCAATTAACTAATTTATTATAAGATTTGAGACTTGATGACATTATATCATTTGTAACAATGATTGTTTAATCATTAATTTGAAATACAGTATCAGTGAAAATATTTGATAATTATTTGTAATTTGAACTTGCTTTTTTACAATTTTTTAGTAAAATAATGTAGTTGTTTATTTTGCGGTTTCTAAACACCCGCATTATCAAAATTTAGGAGGAATTAAATTGTTTAATGAAATATTTGGCGTTATTACTTTTTTAGTAACTTTCATATTATTGGTTACTATGTATCGTTTGTTTGGTAAACATGGTTTGATTGCGTGGATCGCTATTGGCACTATTATAGCCAATATTCAAGTTATTAAAACAATCGATATTTTTACTATTTCAGCAACACTGGGAAATGTTATGTTTGTATCAATCTATTTAGCAACTGATATTTTAAATGATATCTACGGGCGTAAAATAGCTAAACGTGCAGTTTGGCTGGGTTTTTGTTCAACGTTGGTAATGATTATAGTGATGCAATTTTCACTTCATTTCACACCTTCTCCAGTAGACAATACACAAAAAGCATTAGAATCTATTTTTAATATTGTTCCAAGGATTGCTTTAGGTTCTGTTATAGCATATATCATCGGACAACATTTAGATGTTTTGCTTTTCTCATTAATCAAAAAGGTGTTCAGTTCTGATAAAACATTTATTATAAGAGCTTATGGTAGTACGATTTTAAGTAATATAGTAGATACTGCACTATTTGTTATCATTGCCTTTTTAGGCGCAATGCCAAATGAAGCGGTACTTGAAATCTTTATTACAACGTATTTGTTAAAAATAATTTCTACTATATTTAATGTTCCTTTTGGTTATTGGGCTAAATCAATGTACCGAAGAGGAAAGATCCAGAAGTTAGATGAAGGTTATTAATTTTTAATAAAGTGTTTTAATATAACTTATGAAAAAACCCGTAAATGAATTTCAAATTCATATACGGGTTTTTATATTTTAAGTATTTTAATATAATTATAAAATTTCCATTATCTTATCTTTTAAGTAATTGAAGGTGTGATACCCCTCAGTTTCTAAAAAGTGACCATTATGATTAATATAATGTGTTTTGACATTTAATTGACTTGATAACCAATCAGTCGCGTCTATATTCACTACTGGATCATTTGTAGCACCAATTGTAATAATGTGACGTGCGTTTAAATTATTGATGTTAATACAGGTGTTATCTATATATTGATTTAGTTCAGGTATGTTGGACAATTTTTCGTTAAAACCAGAAATTAGAAAAAGCCCTTTTATTTTTGAATTAGCCTTAAAAGAAGTTAAATAATGTAATATTGAAATGACGCCTAAACTATGCGCAACGATAATTGTTTCTGAATTCAATTTATTTTGTATGTTATTATCAATGGCCTGACACCATGAATCGAGTTCAGGATGATCGGAATTTGGTAAATATACAATTTCAACATTATAACCATATGGCTTCATCTGTGAGGCTAACCATTGAAACCAATGACTTTTTGTACTGGCTTGATAGCCATGAATAATAAACATGTTTTTCAATTAAGATCATCCTTTGTATATATTAATTTTGTGCATTTTTATTAACTGTAATAGCTTACGTTATTTTGATATAATTTCCAAGAAAAATATATCTACATGATTATGCTTATTTATGCTCTTTTGTTAATATAAAATTAACTTATTAAATTTGAAGGTGAATTTATGGCGAAAATATATTTTGATGCAGCGACAGCAGGTAATCCGGGTCAAAGCGCATGCTCTATAGTTATTATTACTGAGCAAGAACGATTTCATTATGACTTTGATTTAGGAATTTTAGATAATCATAGCGCAGAATGGGCAGCTTTTGTATTTGCATTGGAATGTGCAAAACATCATGGAATCACTATAGCACTCGTATACACTGATTCGAAATTAATAGAAGATAGTATGAACAAAGGACAAGTGAAAAATAAACAGTTCATAAATTACTACCATAAAATAAAAATATTAGAATCGTCTTTTGATTTATTATTTGTTAAATGGGTTCCAAGAAATCAAAATAAAGAAGCAAATCATCATGCTAAAAATGCCTTATATAAAATCACAAAAACGGCTGAAAAAAAGCGTTAAAACAATAAATTATTGTCAAAAATAATGTCTCAATGATAGATAACTAGTAAGTTATAAAGAGCGTATTTCTATTTAAAATCTTAAGACATTAACTTTTTAGTTGTTGGTGTTAATAACTAATCTTTTGCATTTATAACACCTTTTTAATGCAAATTGTCCAAAACAATTGTATGAGCAATTATTATGTAAATTATATCTTAGGCAAGTATGCATGATTAAAAGCATTCGATATTAATTATTAGGGAGTTTGGAATATTAACCCTTTAAAATAGCATTCAAGTGAGTTGATTCAATTCATTTGAGCGCTTCTTTTTATTCAATACTTCGTATTGTTGACTCGCTTTCTTAAACACTAATCTCAAACTGTAGTCTTCAACTTGTCCTACTCCCTCAAGCGTCTCACCAAAATACGACGCATTCATATTATATTTGTCACGACATGTTAAAGAAATCGTTGAAATAATCGCTAAAAAATGTATTTAATGAATGCAAACACGTCAAAAGAGAACTTGGCTTTGCATTAATGGTACTTAATATAAGAAAAGTAGTAGCTCAACATGCTAACTATAATCAAAAATTAATGAAAAAGACAATTTCTATATAAATTTAATAGAAATTGTCTTTTTCATTTGTCCAACAACTTTATGTCCCAGGATTGTTAACTTTAAGAATGTATTTTATTTAACTAAAATGTGAGGCTAAATATTTTCCAGATACATAGAGTTCATACTCTTTACAAATATTTAGTATTTCAGCTAAATCAGTTCCAAATTTCATATCACTTAATAAATCAGAAGTATTTATTGGTACTTCTGTATGAATTTTAGCTAATGATTTAGAAAGTTTTAAATTATATAAGTTATCTTCTATTTTATTACGTTGACCAGGTGTTAATTCATTTAAAGCGTCAACCACTGCTTCAACTGAACCATGATTTTGAATGAGTTTTATAGCTGTTTTTTCTCCAATTCCTTTAACGCCAGGATAGCCATCAGCACTATCTCCCATAAATGCTTTAACATCTATGAGTTGTAATGGATCTAGGCCATATTCATCTTGAAATCTGGTTAAGGTATAGCGATTGTAAATGTTGAATCCTTTTTTAGTTAGCCAAATTTCAACATTTGGATTAATACATTGTAAAATATCTTTATCACCGGTGATTACATAAATTTGATTTTGTTGTGAATACGCATGCGCTAAAGTCCCTATAACATCATCAGCTTCATAATTTTGAACACCAATATTTACAAAACCAAATTGATTTGATATTTCTTTGACATAATCAAATTGTGGTATCAATTCTTCTGGTGGCGCCGGACGATTTTGCTTATAACCGTCAAACATTTCATTTCGAAACGTAGATTTCCCCATATCCCAACACACAGCCACGTGTGAGGGTTGTATTTCATTTATTGCGGTAAATACATGGCGTACAAATCCTTGAACGCCGTTCGTAGGAGTTCCAGATGAATTTCTCATAAATTGTTTGTGTAAACTCGTTGCGTAAAAATGACGAAATAGTAATGCCATACCATCTATTAATAATATTTTTTTTGACATTGTGCGTACCTCTTTCTAAGTTAACAACTGCGCTTTTAATTCGCTATTTGTTTCTTGAAGTTGTTTTATTAATGAATCATCTATATTAAAAGCTAAAAGTTGTTTAATTTGTGTGTGTAACTCTTTTTCGTACTGATTGAATTTCATTTCTGCATCATTATTCAGTTTATTTACAATTTCAATTAATGCCTTCCTTAAATCAGCAATACAAGGTTTAAGTTGCACAAGTGTGTTTTGAGTTATTGTAGTTTGAATTTCATTTTGCATTTTTGGTTGCAAAATGTTCTTTTTAGTTAATGATTTGGGCAAAGCAGAGATCATTTGGCTTAATTCAATTTTTAAATATGGATCGTCTAGTTCCAGATTACTTTTATTAAATTCTGGTTCGATGAAAATGTGTAATTGTTCCAATTTTTGTTTTAAAGGTGCGATTTCTTCATGTATTTGTTGAATGAAATACTTTTTAATTCGTTCTACAAGTAAGGATTGTTCTAAATATAATCTCTGATGAATTTGATCTAAGTATTGTTTTGTGGAAAGACGTTTTTCTTCATTGAAGTTATTACTTTGTGTCATTTGACCGTTATAAATTGATTTAACTTCATCTAGTAATTGAATTTTTAAACGCTCATTTAAGTGATAAATTTGATCTTCAACTTCATTTGAAGCACGTTGTACTGCAATTTGTAATATATTATTATTCAGTATTATTTGTTGCTGGTACTGTTTGAGTTTATTTTTACGTTGCTTAATTTTTGATTGATTATGATGTGCATCTTCTATCATTTGATCAAATGCTTCTGAAATATTTGCTAATTGTTTAGTCATTTGTTGTTGCAATATATCTTTTGACTCAACTTGAGTAAAATAGTCTATACTATTTTTTAATTTATCAATCCCTGAGTCACCTGTATTCAATGCTTTACGACTTGATACTGCAAAAATATCAGAATTCATATTTACATGATTAAGTGCATCACTTACATAGTTTATAACTGCATTCAGATCTTCTTCGGTTTCAGCTAAATCAGTGGCATTTATAATCATTTTAAATGCTTGATTTTCACTTAATTGGTTCATTTCTTTCATATGTTCAATAAAGCGTTTGTCATTATCTGTGAAAGAATGATTAAAATAACTCACATAAAGTATTAAATCTGAAGAAGTTAAAATCTTTTCTGTTTCATTTGTATGACGTTGATTATTGGAATGTAACCCAAGTGAATCTACGATAACTTTATTTTTTAACCAATCAATGGGTAATCTTAAGTGAACTGTATTTACAAAGGTTGCGTATTCATCTTCTGCACTCCATTTTCTAATTTCGTCCTGTTCAATGGTATGCGTTACGCCTTGTTCTAACATTTCTTGGTACACCGTGTAATGTTTGTGAATTGCATTGATAAATGCTAATTTGTTTTTTTCTAAAGATGCTGTTAACTTATGTGTATTTTGATTTAAAAATGCTTCAATTGAATCAAAAGATTTATTTTCCACTTCAAATAATTGGTTTAATTCTTCTAATATTTGTTCTGATGATTTAAGTGTAATTTGACTTTTCTCACCATATGTCAATTCTGTCATTGCAGCTGTTGTAGGATTTGGAGAGCTTACAAGATACGCATCACCAAGTAGCGCATTGATTAAACTACTTTTTCCGGCACTGAATGTTCCGAAAACCCCTATTTTAATAATTTTATTATCAAGGCGATTTAAAGCATCATTGATATCTTGTTTAGTTTGTTCAAATAATGGAATATTTTTTATTAAATCTAAAGAACGTTTTATATCTTGAATTGAAGTATTCGTTGATTTTGTTTTAGTAGTATTAGGTTGATTTTGTTTTTTAGTTTCTGCAATTTCCGGTTTAGCTTGATAAGTGATTTTTTCCCTGTCTATTAATTTATCTAGTGAATCATCAATATGAATATAGTAGTGTCTATAATTTTGTGTTTCAAGCGATTCTCTTAAATTACGTAGCTCCATAAATTTAACATAATCATTATAATCATCTACTTCTTCTGTACCAATATCGTTTGCTTGAGAATGGTTTATTGCTTTTTCAAATAATGGTTCAGTTTCTTTAGTAATATGTTGTTTGATCGATTTCATTAAATCATCTGAAAATGTTAAGACATATTGATTACTAATAGATATTTGCATTTGATACAAATCATCCACGAGTTTTGAAGGGATTTGATAATGTTGGTTTAAAATAGCATCATTTACTTCGGAAGAATTAATAAATCGAGTTAAAAATGACATATCTTCTCTCAAAGGTTGACGTATTTCTTGATTTACCTTTTCTTGTAATTGCTCAAGTAGTTCTTGAAGTCTAATTTGTTGTGTTTCTAATGTTTTTTTCTTTTTATTGAATAAGCCACCTACTTTAAAATCTTTAGTTCGGCTTTCCAAATAAGTTCTTATTTTTTCTCTAGTATCGTGTGTCATTACATATGCATTGTCGAGAATTGCTTTACGTTTTTGTTTTAAGAAATCATACAATTGATCAGGGTTATTTAGTAATTTTGCTTCTTCACTCACTTGCTGATGTTGTTGGAAGTTTAAATATGCTTGGTCAAAATCTGCTTCAAATATATCTAGCTCTGTTAAAATTGCTTGAATTTCATGTTGAATAAATGATAACTGTTCGTCTGTAATAAAATTGATAGTACGTTCCACATAATCTGACATTGATTCTCTATGTTGATCTTTATCAATGAGATAGTCTGATAATGCTTGAATTTGGTTGTGTTCATGTTCAAATTTAGAAACATAAAATATTTGATCTAGTTTGATTTCCCATTCATCAATCGATTTTTCAACGCGTTGTTTAAATGTGGCGAATGGAATCTCTGATTCATGATGTTTATCTATTTGATTGATAACAAAAACTACTGGTACACCAGCATGATTAAGCTGTTTCATAAATTGAAAATTCATTGCAGATTGAACATGGTTATAGTCTACAGTGTAAAATAGAACATTACTTGTATACATAAATTCTTCAGTACTAGATTGGTGTGTCGATACATTAGAATCAACACCAGGTGTATCCTGGAGTGTGAATCCTTTATTAAATTTATCAGATGGGAATTTAATTTCTACAGATTCAACATCAATATTTTCGCGATTCATTTGTTTGACTTCATCGTAGTTTGTTAATAAAGTATATTTTTGGTTATTCAAATTTGCTATAATACCTGGTTCATCTGATACAGAAACGATTGCTGTGTTACTAGTTGTAGGTACTGGAGAACTTGGTAAAATGTTTTCTTCCAGTAGCATATTGATGAGCGTTGATTTTCCTGCTGAAAAATGACCAACAAATGTAGCTGTATATTGCTCTAAAAATATTTTCTTAATGACTTGATTTATAATATGTACAAGTCTGTGATTATCTGATTTTTCAACTTCTTTTTTTAGTTTATATAGAATATCGAGTTGCTTCGTTTTAGACATGTTATGTATCCCCTTTATTACTTATATGTAATTAAGTTCTATTGTATAACAAATTATTGTGGGTCTAAAGTAAGTTAGCAAAATTAAATTGTATTTAGTACTTATTTATTAGTGAAAGTAAAGAACTGTTACAAAGTTATTGATAGTGATTTAATTTAAAATTAAAAATACCACCTTAATTGGTGGCATTTGCAATCATTATAAAAATGTTATTGATTTTAAAATTTTATTTCCATCTTGGTTTACTAAAATCAGTATTAGGTTTGCTAATACCAATGTTATCGTTTAAATAAAGTTCAGGATTTTTGGCAATTTGTACTGCAACAGCAGCAACACTTTTTCTGGAAACTTCTGTCCCTTTAAATGGTTCATTTTTATGAGTAATTTCATAATCAATTTCGTTAATATCTGATAACCAAGCAGGTCTTAAAATCGTATAATTGAGCTTTGAGCTTTCGATGGTGTCAGCTGCTTTTTTATAAATTGGTAAGTAACTATGGATTTGCTCATTTACCCATTCACCAAATTTACCTGGAACCTCATTATAAATGCCAAGCGCAGCTACAAATATTAGACGGTTAACTTGATTCTGTTCCATAGCTTTAACAATAGTACTTGCTTCTTTATCTAATTCACCAGAAAGACTAGCAAATACAATGTCTACATCTTCCATTGCACTATTAACATCTTCAAAATTTGTAGCGTCTCCTTCACGAACACGAATGCGATCTGATGCATAATCAGGTAGTCTATTCGCGTCTCTTAAAAACAGTCTCAGCGTATATGAGGTATTTTCTAAAAAAGAATTAATAGCTGCTTTAGAAATTGCTCCATTTGCCCCTAGTATTAATACTCTCGTCATATAATCACTCCATTATAATATATGATTAAAAATTTTAGTATATATAATAATTTTTTGAATGCTTTTCTTTATATCTAATTTTACAATACTACAAATGCATGATTTATACTAATGATATATTTACGATAATGAATATAATAAAATGAGCTACATGATATGTAAACATGTTTTGATTAATTTCGAGATAAAATAAAATCCCTAAAAACAACTTTGTATGAAGTTATCTTAGGGACGTAATCTTTACCATTTAGTGAATAGCAGGATTATTATTTTTTTTAATTTTTACATACTGTGAAATACTATATATTACAATGCCAACCCAAATAAAGATGAACGTGATAAATTGGTCGACACTAAATGGTTCCTTAAATAAGAAAATACCTAATACAAACATAATTGTAGGACCAATGTATTGTATGAAGCCAGTAAGTGACAATGGAATTCTACGTGCACCAGCTGAGAAAAGTATCAGAGGAATTGCAGTTACAGCTCCTGAGAAAATCAACCAAAAAGATGAGGTATTATAACCGAATGTTAAACTACCTTGTTGCCATATGTACCATAGATATATAATGCCTGCTGGTGCAGTAACAATACATTCTATTGTAATACTACTAATTGCATCTATTGGTACGATCTTTTTAATTAAACCATAAATACCAAATGAACATGCTAATAGTAATGAAATACTTGGGAATACACCGACTCTTATAGTCATATACAAAACGCCGATAACTGCAAATCCAATAGCAATCCATTCTAATTTATTAAATCGCTCTTTGAGGAAAATTAACGCTAATAGAATACTTACGAGTGGATTAATATAATAGCCTAAACTTGATTGTAATACATGACCATTCGTAACTGCCCATATAAAAGTACCCCAATTAATTGTTATTACATAGCCAGCAGCTATGATAGCAATGAGTTGTATTGGATTTGCAATGAGCTGTTGTAAATCGCGTTTAAATGGTGTTGTATTATTGGTGATTATTACCACTATCAGCATAAATATCATTGATAGTATAATTCTAAAAGCTAATATTTCAAATGCACCAATATCTTCTATTAAATCCCAATATATTGGTAAAATCCCCCATAAAATGTATGCACCAAAAGCAAAAATTATGCCTTTTTTAAACTCGTTATTCATTTGTCGCACCTCTTTCTGATTGATTCATGCAGTCTATTTTTTAGGTTTTTTATTCCCCCAATATTGATAATAAGTACACTCGATATAACCATTAAATAGCTTTCTTCTTTTTGTAGCTTTTTTATTAACTAAAAATTCAAATTCATTATTACTTGTTAAAATATAAGTTGATAAATAAGGATGTCCTTGCATTAATTGACCGATATAACGATACATTTCTTCAACCTCTGCTCTATCACCAATACGTTCACCATATGGTGGATTGCCAATTAATGCAATTGGTGCTTCTGATTCTATTGATAAGGTGTTAACATCTTGAACTTTATAGTTAATAATGTCTGATAAGCCGACTTCCTCAGCATTTCTACGCGCTATTTCTATCATTTCTGGGTCAATATCTGATGCATAGATCTCTAAAGGTCTATCGTAATGAGCTTGTTGATCAGCTTCATCTCTCAATTCATCATATAGTCCATCAGGCATAATATCCCATGTTTCTGAAACGAAATCTCGATTAAAACCAGGTGCAATATTTTGTGCTATTAAACATGCTTCAATCGCAATCGTTCCAGAACCACAAAATGGATCAATCAATGGTGTATCACCTGTCCAATTTGCTAATTTAATCAAACTAGCAGCAAGCGTTTCTTTTATAGGAGCTTCACCTTGGGCAAGCCTATAACCACGTTTGTTTAGACCTGATCCAGAGGTATCTATTGTCAATAGTGCTTTATCCTTTAATAGAGCTACTTCAACTGGATATTTAGCACCTGATTCATCTAGCCACCCTTTTTCTTGATAAGCAGTTTTTAAACGTTCAACAATTGCTTTTTTAACGATTGCTTGGCAATCTGGCACACTAAATAAAGTGGATTTTACACTTCGACCTTGTACAGGAAAGTTTCCTTCTTTTTCAATAATCGATTCCCATGGGAGTTCTTTTGTTTTTTCAAATAATTCATCAAATGTTTTTGCATTAAATTGGCCAACAACAATTTTTATTCTATCGGCAGTTCTTAGCCATAAATTGCATTTAACTATTGCTGTTTCATCGCCTTCGAAAAAGATTTTGCCGTTTTCTACTGTTGTTGCATAACCAAGATCTTGGATTTCCTTAGAAACAACTGCTTCTAACCCCATTGGGCATACAGCTAATAATTGATACATTGTTTTGCTCCTTTTTTAAATTGATTTAATTTAATTTTATCAAAAGTTATTTTAAATAGATATGACTTAACTTCTGTTTAAGTTCATATTAAAGTTTTATGTGAATTTTAAACATTAAAAAAGCTCTCCTAAGTGGGAGAGCTTGGGGTCTAGTAATGATGTTTCTATAAGCCATGTTTTGTACCTTTGTACTGCCAACGTGTACTAGTTACACTCGTACGCTGGTGGTAACCATCTGTCTATATACTTTAAAAGTATACCTTATTTATACGTTGAATTCCGTTAAATAAGTGCTCCTACCTAATTTGGATTGCTCACTCGAGGGGTTTACCGCGTTCCACCTTTTATATTTCTATAAAAGCTACGTCACTGTGGCACTTTCAAACTATTTTAACCATATCTAAAGACTTAGGTTATTTCGTTGCCGTCAATTTAATGCCTTGACTTATTGTTTCATCAAGCACGAACACTACAATCATCTCAGATTGTGTGAGCATGGACTTTCCTCTATATCGCTATAGCGATTACCCAAAACACCATCTTTAAGAGTATATCATTTTTCAAAGACTAGAACAAATAAAAATAAGATAAGTTTTGGAAAAACCAAAACTTATCTTTATGTACGCAATAACAACTACGCAAACATCGTTATTTGTTATGATAGCTAGTTATATTATTTACCGAAAACAGCTTTTTCTAGGTTTGAAATTCTTTTTAGAATATCGACGTTGTTATTATTAGTAGTATTGCTTGTAGCATTACCGTTTGTTGAAAAGTTTTTATTCTCTTGTGGTCTTGAAGTAGCCACACGCAATCTCAATTCTTCTAGTTCTTTTTTTAATTTGTTATTTTCTTCGGAAAGTTTAACAACTTCATTATCTAAATCTGCCATCTTTTGATAATCTGCAATGATGTCGTCTAAGAAAGCATCTACTTCTTCCCTTCTATAACCACGTGTCATAGTTTTTTCAAAATCTTTTTCATAAATATCTTTAGCTGATAGTTTTAATGAAACATCTGACATATTTTTCCACCTCATTCGAAACTTTGTTCTTGAGACCACTGCAAATCGTTGATAAATTCCGTTAATTCATCGAACGAAACAATGTCACAAGTATAATTTGTTTTTTCCATAAAATCAACTAACATTTGTTTAAAGTATTTTGGACTAGCTTCTTGTTCTTCATCATATATCAGTAATGATTGATCCGTATGATCGAGCATAAATTGATCTGTTTGTTTAAATTGATGTGGCCCTACATATGATGTATGAAATACGCTATCTACAAAATCAGCATGTTGTACGATGTGATTATATTTTGCTTGATTTTGTTCATTCCATCTATCAGTATGACCAAAAAATGGTGTGACCACACCGAGTTTAAGTTCAGGATAGGTCTCTTTTAAATCAATTACTACTTCAGCAGTCCATAATTCTATACCCATCTGTCCTTGTATTAATACCCATTCAAGTCCTTCTTCAATCAATGATTTTAATTTATGTGCTATAAATTTTTTCAAATAAGAAACTTCAGGTGTATCATCTTTAAAGATATTAAGTTCAAATGACTTATAGCCAGTCACATAAATTGTCTTTATCATAATGTAACATCACTTCTTTGTATATAACTTAAATCGTATTGTACTGCTTTAACTTTTTCTGTGAATAATTTACGGCTAGTTCTTTTAAAATGACATTCTACTGACAATGATTCAATATTTGAAATAAGTAAATCAAATTTTTTCTTATTCATATAAGATAGTTGTAGTATTTTAGGCTCAAATGTGCTAAGTGTTTCTAACAGCTTATCTATGTAACTCGTAAACGGCACAACATCTTTGTAAAAATCATAGTCTATATCTTTCGATTTGACTGATTCATATCTATCTTGCATCATTTGGACGTCATTTAATAGCTGGGTAATTAATTGTTGCATGAAGTTTCCTCCTACACATTAAATTTACCACAAATAAATTTGATAGTCATTTGTGAAACAATCATCTAACATTTATGTCATATTCTAGGTATATTTATAGGGAATTATTGTTTAATTGAGAAAAGCACGTTAAAATAAATATTGATGTATGTACAGATACATTGCTTTATATTTCATAGTTTGGAAAAAAAGATTATTTTCATGTATAATGAAAAAAGTTTTTGAAACCAAATTAAAGTGGTGAAAAACAATGAATTATCCAAATGGGAAACCATTTTACGGAAATAAGTCTCAAGTCGGACGAACTTATAAGGATGAAAAGAGTAAAATAAACTATGGTGGCAGAGGCATGTCACTTGAAAGTGATATTGAATTATCTAACACACACTATTTGAAACTTGGACAAGCTGTTATACATAAAAAGCCCACCCCCGTTCAAATAGTTAATGTTCATTATCCTATGAGAAGTAAGGCGGTAATTAATGAGGCTTATTTCCGAACGCCTTCGACTACTGATTACAATGGTATTTACAAAGCCCACTATTTAGATTTTGAAGCGAAAGAAACTAAAAATAAAACTTCTTTTCCATTGAATAACATGCATGAACACCAAGTGGTGCATATGAATGCTTGCTATGACCAAGGAGGAATTGTTTTTTTATTAATTCGCTTTAAATTATTAGATGAAGTTTATTTGTTGCCTTATAGCAAATTTAAATATTATTGGCATCGGTACAAAAAAGAAATTAAAAAGTCGATTACGGTTGAAGAAATTAGAAAAAATGGTTACTATATTCCTTATCAGTATCAACCAAGATTGAATTACCTCAAAGCAGTTGATAAGTTGATATTAGATGAAAGTGAGGACCGCGTATGACGGAGAAAAAAAGGACTTCCGATTCAAATAAGAATGATAAGTCCGGAGAAAAAAAGAATAGGAATATAAAAAGAACGATTATTAAGATAATCGGGTTTCTCATCATAGCCTTCATTGTTCTAGCGTTAATTGGTATTTTGTTATTTGCATATTATGCTTGGAAAGCACCTGCATTTACAGAATCAAAATTACAAGATCCAATTCCTGCTAAAATATATGATAAAGATGGCGATTTGATTAAAACGATTGATAATGGGCAAAGACGTGAACATGTTGATTTAGATGAAGTACCTAAAAGCATGAAATCAGCTGTCTTAGCTACAGAAGATAATCGTTTCTATGACCATGGTGCACTTGACTATAAACGTTTGTTTGGTGCAGTGGCTAAAAACTTTACGGGTGGATTTGGTTCGCAAGGTGCATCAACATTAACTCAACAAGTAGTTAAGCGTTCGTTCTTAACGGATCAAAAATCAATAGCACGTAAAGCACAAGAAGCTTATTTATCATATAGACTCGAACAAGAATATAGTAAAGATGAAATTTTTGAGATGTATTTAAATAAAATTTACTATTCTGACAGTGTTTATGGTGTGAAAGCTGCAGCTAAATATTACTTTGATAAAGATTTGAAAGATTTAAATTTAGCTGAATCGGCATATTTAGCTGGTTTACCGCAAGTTCCAAATACTTATAATATTTATGATCATCCAAAAGAAGCAGAATCACGTAAAGATACTGTTTTATATTTAATGGAATATCATAATCGTATTACTAAGAAACAAAAAGAAGAAGCACAAAATACATCATTAGAAGATAACTTAGTAAAACGTGATTCAGAAGATCGTCAAGTGAGTGATAAAAGTTCAAATCCTGAATATGATTCTTACGTTAACTTCGTAAAATCTGAATTAATGAATAATAAAGTGTTCAAAGGTAAAGATTTAGGTGAAATTCTTAATAGTGGTGTCAAAGTCTACACAAATATGGACAAAGATGTCCAACAAACACTACAAGATCGTGTAGATAATGGTGGTTACTATAAAAATGAAGACCAACAAGTTGGTGCTTCTATTGTAGACAGTAAATCTGGTGGTTTAGTTGCAATATCTGGCGGTAGAAATTATAAAGATATTGTTGATAGAAACTTAGCTACAGATGCTCACCCTACTGGTTCATCATTAAAACCATTCTTAGCATATGGCCCTGCCATTGAAAATATGAATTGGGCTACGAATCACGCAATTCAAGATGAAGAAGCGTATCAAGTTGATGGTGTCACTTTCAGAAACTATGATACTAAAGGTCATGGCGAAGTTAAATTGTATGACGCTTTACGTCAAAGTTTCAATATACCAGCATTAAAAGCTTGGCAATCTTCAAAAGAGAACGCTGGAAATGACGCACCAAAAGATTTCGCTAATAAAGTTGGTTTAGAATATGAAGGAGATATAGGACCTTCTGAAGTATTAGGTGGTTCATCATCAGAATTCTCACCTACACAATTAGCATCTGCATTTGCATCTATAGCAAATGGTGGCGAATATAATAATGCACATTCTATTAAAAAAGTAGAAAAAGAAGATGGAGAAACAATTAATTACGATCATACAAGTAAGAAAGCAATGAAAGATTCCACTTCTTATATGTTAGCAGAAGTACTTAAAGGTACATTTGAAGCATATGGTTCTGCATATGGCCACGGTATATCTGGTGTGAACGTTGCAGCAAAAACTGGTACAGGTACTTATGGTGACCAAACTTACCAACAATATGGCTTGCCTGATGATGCTGCAAAAGATGTATGGATGAATGGCTTCACGCCAAAATACAGCATGTCTGTGTGGATGGGCTTCAAAGAAGTTAAACAAGGCGGCGTGAATTCATTTGTTGGACATGACGAACAAGAGTATCCTCAATATTTATTCGAGGATGTAATGAGCAATATCTCACCAAGAGATGGCAAGGACTTTAGTAAACCTGACTCAGTAAATGGTGATAGTAAAGATAGCCTATCTGTTGCAGGACATCCTGATGACAACACAACAAGTAATAAGCCTCGAGGACAAGGTGGAAGCAGCAGTAGTAGTAGTAATAATAGTGGTGGTAGCAATAATAACAACAATTCATCATCAGCTAGCTCAAGCAGTAATAATGCAAATAATTCTACTGGTTTATCAAGAGCACAATAACTATTAAATTAAGTTTTGAGTATCTATTTCAATGCTCAAGAAGCGCTTAGTTATCATCATTGCTTATGAACACATAAACGCCAATTTCTATTGAAATTATATAGAAATTGGCGTTTTCTTTATTTTATAGAGTTTTTTTACTGATTTACATCTTATGGAATTGTATGAATAAGAAATTAAATATCAAGTAAAAATTTAATAAGCAAAGTGCACCAAAAGCTTTGGAAATTAAATAAAAAGAATGAGACAGAAATCTAGTTTTATTAAAACGATTTCGTCGTACATTTCGACAAGGATGACCATAATCGAAAAAAGTATAAGAGGATTATCTGAATTGTAGCTCATGCATAAATCCCACTTACTCAATAAATTGAGAAGTGGGATTTTTTAATTTCAGTTCTACTATCTATTGACCTTATGAATAAGTCTAGACGAATTAATGATGTTTCATGACGTATTGTGTTTGAAATATTGCTATATGATTGTGATGACATCACAAAATTGTTTTGTAACTCCATTTTAACGCTAAATTTTTGTGTTAATGGCCTTTATTTTTGCTACGTATTTGGTATGATGCATTCATTTTAATTAATTCTGATTTAAGTGTCTTCATTTGACTATAACCCATAAAATGATATTTACGCTCAATCATATAATGATAACGTTCTTTAAAATTCATTGGTACAACTGGATAATCGGTTAATCGCTCAAAATCAATAGTGTGAATGTGATTGATTTGTTTAAAAAACGTTTCAATCATATCAAAATATTCATCAATTAATACCTTTGCTTCTTCAGAATTTAATTTTTTTTGTTTCGAGAATAAATCTATTTGTTCTTCTAATTTTATAAAATCTTCTTTTGAAATCAATTATGTCACACTTCTTTCAAACTGGCTTTATATCTTTTTTGCCCTTCTCTACATTCATTAAATAAGGGACATATATCACATTTAGGGCTACGTGCTAAACAGTGATAGCGTCCAAAGAAAATAAGTTGATGATGCGTTTTATTCCAACGTTCTCTAGGTACTACTTTGCATAATTTATCTTCAACTTGTCTAACATTATCTTTCCACCTACAAATACCTAATCGTTTAGCTACACGTTCTACATGTGTATCTACTGCAAGCGAAGGTTCATTAAAAGCAACACTCATCACTACATTTGCTGTTTTACGCCCCACTCCAGCTAGACTTTCAAGTTCTGCATGTGTTTGAGGAATTACGCCATCAAATTTATTTAATAATGATGCACATAATTTTTGGATATTTTTAGCTTTATTTCTATATAAGCCAATAGTACGAAGATCATTTTCTAATTCTGAGATATCTACATTTAGATAATCTTCAGGTGTTTTATACTTTTTAAAAAGATTTTTAGTGAGTTTATTTACAGAAATATCTGTAGTTTGTGCTGATAATAACACTGCAATTGTTAATTCAAATGGGTTATCATGTACAAGTTCGCATTCAGCGTTTGGGAACATATTCGCAATGACGTCAATCATTTCTAAAGCTTTTTTATTACTTATCATCTTGATTCTCCTCATTTAGCCAATCAAATTTAGGCACTTTTTTTACTGTGTGTTTCATTTTAGGTTGGTTAAACTGTCGGCTTATTTTTTTGGAATCTTCAATGGTTTTCACATTATTTTTTTTCCAATTTAATAGAATTTTATCAATATATTTAAAGCTCATTTTGTTTTGACTTTCTGCCTCGTCTAAAGCTGCTTGAATCACACTTAAGTCGTGTTTATCTACATCTAACCATTGGTTTAATGTCTCAATTTCATATGGTGATAACGGTCTACCAAAAGCTTGTTCAATTTGTTGAAAAAGCTTATTGAATTCAAGTTCAGTTTGTTTTTGATCATTATTATCATTAACATGTTGCATAATATCATTTAGTTTATAATAAAACTGATCGAGATTCATATATTCAGTGAATTTGCCTTCTTCATCTTTGTTAACGTTTAATTCTAATAAATCGCGTTGAATAAGGTTTTGTATAATGGCAGTAATTTCTCTGGAATCTAGTGAAGTTCCTTTTTGTAAAGATTCAATGGATGGTTGTTTATTGGTCATTTCCGAGGCATGAATCAATTTTATCAAAATTACTAATTCACGCTCATTGATACCTAATTCATTATAGTGATCTAGTAATTCTTTGTGAATTACAACAGGTCTACTCTTTAGCATATCTATATTCAAATACACCCCTCCTTATCTTGTATAAATATTATAAAAAAGTCCAGCCATAAAATAGACTGGACGTAGCTTCGGTAGTTACTTGTATTGATAATATTATGGATATAGACGATTTAATAAACGAGGGAATGGTGCAGTTTCACGAACATGTTCTACACCTGATAACCATGCAACTGTTCTTTCAAGTCCTAATCCGAACCCGCTATGAGGTACACTGCCATAACGACGTAAATCTAAATAGTAACTATAACTTTCAGCATCTAATTCAAATTCATTGATACGTTGTTCTAATAATGCAAGGTCATTAATACGTTCAGAACCACCAATTATTTCACCATATCCTTCAGGTGCGATTAAATCTGCACACAACACAGTATCCTCATTATCAGGATTTGGTTGCATATAGAATGGTTTGATTTTTGTTGGATAATTTGTAATAAATACAGGTAAATCGTAATGATTTGCAATTGCAGTTTCATGAGGTGCACCGAAATCTTCGCCCCATTCAATGTCATCAAAACCTTGTTCTTTCAAGAATTCAACTGCATCATCATATGTGATGCGTGGGAAAGGAGTTGCAACTTTTTCTAGCTTTTCAGTATCACGTTCTAAAATATTTAATTCTAATTTGCAATTTTCAAGTACTGATTTAACAACGTGAGCTACATATTGCTCTTGAATTTCTAAGCTTTCGTTATGATTACAAAATGCTTTTTCAGCTTCTATCATCCAAAATTCAATTAAATGACGACGTGTTTTAGATTTTTCTGCACGGAATGTTGGTCCAAATGAAAATACTTTACCATGAGCCATTGCAGCTGCTTCTAAATAGAGCTGGCCACTTTGAGATAAAAAGGCATCTTGATCAAAATATTTAGTATGGAATAGTTCACTTGTGCCTTCTGGTGCACTAGCTGTTAAAATAGGTGGATCTATTTTGGTAAAACCAGTATTATTAAAGAATTCATAAGTTGCACGAATAATTTCGTTTCTTATTTTCATAACTGCATGTTGTTTTTTTGAACGTAACCAAAGGTGACGGTGATCCATTAAGAATTCTGTACCATGGTTTTTAGGTGTGATTGGATAATCATGTGCTTCTGCGATGATTTCAATAGATTTTACTTGCATTTCATAACCTAAGTCAGAACGATTATCTTCTGAGATAATGCCAGTAATATATAATGAAGTTTCTTGCGTAATATCCTTAGCTAATTGAAAAGTATCTTCGTCTACATCAGCTTTTACTACGACACCTTGCATAAAGCCAGTACCATCTCTTAACTGCAAGAATGCAATTTTACCACTTGAACGTTTATTCGTTAACCAAGCACCTATCGTTACTTCTTGGTTAATATAATGTTTTGCTTCTTTTATCGTTGTTTTCATAACCAAACTCCTAATATTTTTGTAGTCTTCTTTTATTAATCCTTATACATTTTAACAAAATCAAGATACAACTTCTAGTTGCGCGCGTTAACTTTTAATGATGTATTGTCTCTTTTTTAATTTTTTTAAGTAAGCTTGAAAATTGTTTTATATCACCCTTTTTTTGGCGATAACTTTCTAATGATTGTTCAAAGAATTGTTTGTAATTACTTTTAATTAAACGATCATCAAAGGATACGATTATGCCTTTATCTTGTTCATTTCGAATAAGTCTACCTAACCCCTGTCTGAAACGCGTAACAGCATCGGGTAATACAAAATCTTTGAATGTGGAGGTGAATTCAGATTCCATTAACCAATATTTGGTATTATTATGATTCATGAACGGTAGTTTTGTGATCATCACGCATTTGATACCATTTGATTGAAAATCAAACCCTTCAAAAAATGTTCCAGTCCCTAATAATATAGCTTTAGAAAAACTGTTGAATTGTTGAACTATTTTATAGTTTTGATTTTGTTGTTGCGTGAGTATTACATAATCTTCAAATTCAGGTAATTCATTCAAGAGTTCCTGTACCATATGCATCATCTTATAACTAGTGAAAAGAATTAAACATTTTGATTCAACGACTGTTGTATATTCTATAACATAATTAACAATAGAACTCACATAATCATCGATATTTTTATAATTATATGAAGCGATATCATTTGGTATAAATACTGTTGTCTGGTTTGAAGATACTGTATTAGTATCAAGTTCATAAGTATTAAAATCGATATCTTTATTAAACCACTGATTGAACTTTTCAAATGAATGATTAAAGGTTAATGTACCTGAAATAAATGTTAGCGCATTAAATTTATCTAATACTTGTTTTGTTAGTATTTCCTTCACATCATAATCTTTGACATTTAATTTTATTGTAGATTTTTGATTAATATTTTTAATAGACAAATAACTAATATGATTATTTTTCAAACTAGTTTCAATTGCTCTAAATTTATCATTGATATAAAGTAATTGTTTTCTTACTGTTTTAATTGTTTTATGGCTCATACCATTAAAGAATTCTAAAGTCATATTTAATTTATGAATAATGGCATGCAAATCATTCAAAATCGGCGTTACATCGAAATGATATACAAAATGAACTTTATGCACTTCATCATCATGTATTTCTGATTGTTGGATGCTATTAAACATAGTGCTAAACAATTGTTCATTTAAATCATGTATTTCATTGATATTTGTTTTAAGACCAAAAACATCGATTGGTGGTATATCTAACTTTTCAAGTATACGTTGTTGTTCTAAATAGTCGATAGCTGCAAGCAATTTTTCGTTTTCAGTTTTACCTATCAGTCCTAATTGATACTTAACATCAGAATAGCTTAACTCATTCGTAACTTGATTTAAAGCGTAGTCAGGTAATCTATGTGCTTCGTCAATAATACAATCATCAAATAATTGATAAATTGTATTATCATGTGAAGCGTGAATTAAATGCGCATGATTAGTAATACCGATTTGAATATTTTTTGCGTTGCGTTTAATAAAGTTAAAATAATTAATGTCATTACGCACTGGAACATAAGTTTCTAACTTTTGTTCGTAATACATTTTCTGACCGCCTTTTAAATCTAACTCTTGAATATCTCCAGTATGCGTTTCTGTAATCCAAATCAATAATTGCATTTTTAAAATACTTACTTCGTAATTATTAGATTCATCTTTCAAAATTTGACTGATTAATCCTAAAGAAATATAGTCTCTTTTACTTTTGATTAATGAAGCATTTATTTTAAAATTTAAAGCTGATTTTAGAGCAGGTATATCTTTTTCCAACAATTGACTTTGTAATAATTTTGTATTTGTAGAAATCATTACATGTTTCCCTGTTTGTATATTATACATTAATGATGCTAATAGATAGGAAAATGATTTGCCACTTCCTAACGGCGCTTCAATCATAGCCTTTTCACTATGCATCAATTGTTCTAATATAATTTCGGCTAAATATAATTGTTGTGGTCTATATGTTAAATTTAATTTTTCAGTAATACCTGTATATAGATCTTTTAAGGTTCCATCAAAATTTGCAGTAGGTGCCTTAAAATCTTTTTGTTTTTTATAAATAATCTGTTCAAATTGGTCGAAGTCTTCATTTAGAGGTTCATGATTATGGTTTCGAGCCATTTCAAAAAGAATATCATGTAAATCATACTTTAAATTTTTACTTAAATAATAAAGCTGCTTTAAAGTGTCTAAATGAAGCGCTTCAAATTTATTAAAAGCAAGGATCATGAGTTGTGCCGTCGTTGCAGCATCTTCATCTGCACGGTGAGCATTATTTAATGTAATTCCATGCGATTCTGCTAATTCACTTAATTGGTAACTTTTATCTGTTGGGAAAGCGACTTTAAACAACTCTAATGTATCTAATACCTTTTTAGGCTTATATTTGATATTGCAATTTTTAAACGATTTTTTGATAAAATTTAAGTCGAAAGTCACGTTATGTGCTACAAAGATGCAACCTTCAAGTTGCTTAGAGATATCGTCAGCAATTTCATGAAAATATGGTGATTGATTTAGCATTTCTTCTTCAATTGAGGTTAATGCTTGAATAAAAGGAGGAATTTCTAAATCTGTTTTCACCATAGAGTGATAGGTGCCAATTATTTTATTATCACGAACGAAAGTAATACCAATTTGAATAATTTCATCATAATCTAATTGATTACCCGTCGTTTCTAAATCAACAACAGCGTAACAAGGTTGTGTCATATTCATTCCTCCTTTTCTTATAATTTAAAGTTCTATATCTGCACTCATGAGTTTGTGTTGTATCTGTTGGTCATCTATGACGATCAAATAGCCATCTTCATCAATATCTATAGCTTTACCTTGAAATTGTTGCGCATTTTCAGTGAATTTTAGAGTTCTATTCCAAATATTTGAAGCTTCAATATATTCGTTTCGTATAGTAGAAAATGGCTGGGTTAAGAATTGGTGATAACGTTTTTCAATTTGATTTATTAATTGTTCTAAAAAATGATAACGATGTATTTTTTGGTTAGCATGTATTCTCAGGCTCGTAGCTTTTAACTGTAACTCGCCTTGAAAGTCTTCAGCCAAGTGATTCATGTTTATGCCTATACCACATATAACCGCTTCTATACCATCACTATTAGCCACCATTTCTGTCAAAAAGCCACAAGCTTTTTTTCCATCAATGTAAATATCGTTCGGCCATTTTATAGTAACGCTTTCTTTACTAAATTGTTGCATTGTATCTCTGATACCCAATGCCATAAACAAATTAAATTTCGTTATCATTTCAAATGGCACTTTTGGTCGCAGCACAATAGACATCCATAACCCTTTACCACGTGATGAATCCCACGGCCTGTTGAAACGGCCTTTTCCTTTCGTTTGTTCATCACTTAAAATTAAAAAAGTATCTGTATTGCCAACTAATTTCTGCTTAGCGAGTAACTGTGTGGAATCTATTTGCGTTATTACCTCTACATGATCAAACATTTTTTGTTCATCGATTAAAGGTTCTACAATCCCACTATACCATTTATCAGGTAGTTCAATTAAGCGATGTCCTTTATGGTTAATTGATTCAATTTCGCATCCTTCTTGCTTAAGTTGATCGATTACTTTTTTGACTGCTGTGCGAGAAATTGCAAGATGTTCAGCGATAAATTGACCAGAAATATATTCATCTTGATTTGTATATAAGATTTGAATAACGTCTTTACTGTATTTCGACATGTGATTTCACCCACCTAATGAGTTCTGATTTAATATTTTGAACATCTCCATCGATAATCGCAAGCTCAATATCTCTCAATATCGTTTTTAGCCAAGGACCGCTTTGTTTATTCACTGTCTCAAGGATAACTTTACCATTAATATCAATATCTTTTCTCGATTGAATTGGTAGTTGTTTTGATACTTCTTTTACAGACTGTGTATTTATAATGAGTGGTGAAAAAGAGGGTAAATGGTTTTTTATGTGTAAATCCATATAATTTAATATGGATTGTATATCTTGCTCCCCATAATCATAAATAAGTATTTTAAAGTCTGATTTTGATTTAATATTGGGTAATTGATTGAGTAACTTTTCTAACTTGCTTATATATTTTTTGTCATTATTACTGATTTTCAGATCATTAAGATTGCCTTTTATTGAAGGTTGCTGTACTTTCAATAACGCTACTAGTAAAGTGAAAGGAATGGCTTCATCCAAAATAAAATTATTTAGATTATAATGTTTAAAAAAAGGAATGTAATTAAATGCATTCAAACGTTGTAAGTTTTCAAAACTATTGGCTACATACTTACCAGAAGTAAGTTTCTTTAACTCAACCACGATACGTTCAATGGATAAATGTTCAATATCATTGATGTGTGATTGCATACCGTAAAAAGTTTCATTTTCTAGTGAGAATCCTAATTGTGATTGAAAACGTAACCCTCGAATGATTCTTAATGCATCCTCATTAAAACGTTCTTGTGCATTACCTACAGTTCTGATTATGCGATTTTTTATATCTTGTTGCCCATTAAAATAGTCATGAATATGAAAATCGGCGTCCATGGCTATTGCATTCATTGTAAAATCACGTCTTTTAACATCCTCATATAATTCACGCACAAAAAATACTTCGTTAGGTCTACGATGATCATCATAATCACCTTCTGCACGAAAAGTCGTTACTTCATAATGTTCCCCATTATAAACGACATTGATTGTACCATGTTCTCTACCTATAGGAATTGTCTTTTCAAAAATAGCTTCTACTTCTTCAGGTGTTGCACTCGTAGTAATATCGATATCGTGTATTGTTTTATGCATTAGATAATCTCTGACAGATCCCCCAACAAAATACGCTTGATACTGATTAGATTGTAAAGTTTTTAAAATTGGTTTTGCTTGTTCGAATAATGTTTTAGTCATGATTACCCTCTAACATTTTTTTATAATAATATTCATATTGATCAGCAATTAAATCTGAAGAAAAACGTTCAGCAACATCTTTCAACATTTGCTGCTGCATTTTTTTATAAAGCTGATCATCTTTCAACAATTGTAAGGCATACGTACTAGCTTTCTCACTATCTCCGACATCTACTAGAAAACCTGTTTGATTATGTTTAATTACTTCCTTGATGCCTCCAGCAGTTGAGCCCACTGGAAGTACACCTGATTTCATTGCTTCTAGTAATGTAAGACCAAAACTTTCCTTTTCACTTAATAATAATACTATATCTGATATTTGATAAAATTCACTTACCCAATTTTGCTTACCTAAAAATAGCACGGAATCTTCAATATTTAATTCACGTGCCTTTGTTTTCATATCCATTAATTGAGGACCATCACCTAATAAAATAAGTTTTGATGGCAATTGCTGGTGTATCTTTGCGAAAGTTTCAATAACTGTATCAATACGTTTGACGGCTCTAAAATTAGAAACGTGAATAACCACTTTTTCTTCAGGTTTTATCCCGTAACAAGCTTTTAATTTGATATCAGATTCAGTCGGTAATGAATGTTTTGTAGGAAATTCATTTTCTCTAACGAAATTATAAATTGGAATAATAGCTTTATCAGTTTCAATAATATCAGTTGTTTGTTCGGCTAGTGATTTACTTACGCTTGTTACTATATCACTACCTTCTATACCAAATTTAATCGCATTTTTTAATGAATGGTCATATCCCAATACAGTAATATCAGTGCCATGTAAAGTGGTCATTATTTTAATATCTTTACCTGACATGTGTTTTGCTAAGATACCACAAACAGCATGTGGTACCGCATAATGCATATGTAATAGATCTAAGTCATACTCATTGATTACTTCAGCGATTTTTGTACTTAAGGTGATATCATAAGGTGCATATTGGAACACAGCATATTGATTCACTTCAACTTGATGAAATGTAATATTTGGTAATGGTTTTCTAATTCTAAAAGGTATATTTGATGTTATAAAATGGATATCATGTCCTCTTTCTGCTAACTTGATACCCAATTCAGTAGCGATAATACCAGAACCACCCATAGATGGGTAACATGTAATTCCTATTTTCATAGGTGGCACATCCTTTCTTAATCAATGTCAATCTATTTTCTTTCAAAACGATTTTTATCACGTGTATTAAATTTATCCATTGTTTCATTAAAGCTTTCCGTCATGTCTATATCTAAAGAATTAGCAATACATAGTAGCACAAATAAATTATCTCCAAGTTCTGCTTTTACTGTGTTTGCTGCTTCACTATCTTTTTTCTTTTTTTCACCATAAAAGTGATTAATTTCTCTTGATAATTCGCCCACTTCTTCTGATAACCTTGCGAGATTTGCTAGAGGTGAAAAGTAGCCTGTTTTAAATTGATTTATATAGTCATCTACTTCGATTTGCATATCTTTCATTGATTTCATGATAAACGCCTCTCATTCTTACAGTTTCTTTTATAGTATAGACTAATTCTATGATTCATGCATTATTCCTGCAACCTTTATACGCTATTCATTGTTAACTGAGCATTGAATATAATGATAATATGATACACATAAAGCATATAATAATAAACCTTACAAAAAATGAACATAATGAATATTTATATTAAAAGATAATTATTGCAAGCATAAAAAAGAGGCTGGACAAATTTATTGTCTCAACCTCTTTTGCTAATATTGTCATTCTTACCACAGTAAAAGAAGAAATCAATTAGATTCCTGTTCTATGCCCATGGCCAAATTATTCACTTGATCTAGCGATTAAAATGAAACGTGCAAGTTCTGCTAATGCTACAGCAGTTGATGCAACGTATGTCATTGCAGCAGCAGATAATACTTTTTTCGCATGTCGATATTCTTTTTCATTAACAATATCTAAACTTTTGATTTGTTTCATTGCTCTACTACTGGCATCAAATTCGACTGGTAAGGTAACAATTGAGAAAAGTACTGCAAATGACATTAATGCAACGCCAATCCAAAGTGCAGTTGAACCCAATGTACTCTGTAAACTAGTTAAAACAATACCAGCAAACACTGCCATGTAACCTAAAGAACTACCAATATTTGCTAAAGGTACTAATGATGTTCTAAACCTTAAGAAGAAGTAACCCTGAGCATGCTGGATAGCATGACCTACTTCATGGGCAGCTATTGCTGTTCCAGCTACAGAAGGTCTATTGAAGTTCGCTGGTGATAAGACAAGTACCTTTTTACTAGGATCGTAGTGATCTGTTAGAAATCCTTTACCTTCGACAACATCTACATCATAAATTCCATTTGAATGGAGTATTTCAAGCGCTACTTCACGCCCTGTTTTTCCACTTGTTGATCTTACTTGAGAATACTTTTCATAGTTAGATTTAACCTTGTGTTGTGCCCATAGAGGCAGAACCATTAAGATAACAAAGTATATAATCATATAAATAAAAGACAAAAATCCTCACTCCTTTATAAACATTTTACTGTGGACGTTAATAATGGTCAAATATTTTATCTTTTTTAAATAGAGTTAAACTTAAATATAAAACTAAAGGTATGACACTTAACCAAAATGCTAAGTATGCAATTGCCCCAATGTGACTTTCAATAAAATCATAAAATGGATATTGCATGAATACATAATCGATAATGTCATTATGGAACACCCATATCATCGCTACGAAAAACGAAAACATAGTCACTTTAAATCTTGGATAAAATATAAAAGCTTCAATGGCCATAATGCCGTGGGAAAGTATCAGCATACAACCTGTAATTGTAATCATGTCATATTGGATAAATAGAATAATATTCATAATTACAGCCCATACACCATATTTGATTAATGTGACAAAAGCAAGTGCTTCAATGATTGGTATGTTTTGGTTAACAATTAACCCTAGAATAGCAATACATAAAAATAATGATGCAGTCGGACTATCAGGTACAAAAGGTATAAAATACCATGGTGTAAGACTCATTTGTGAACCATACCAAATATACCCATAAATCGTTCCCAATAAATTACATATTAATAAGAAATATAGCATCCCTTTATTATAAATGATAAGTTGCCAAAGCGAATAAATGTTCATATAGTCAATCCTTCGATAATGTATTAAGATTCCTCAACTTAAATGTATTAAGGATTTGAGATAATTGATAAAATAAAGCTTTATCTTGTAATTGTAAACTTAAGTCAATATTGTCTTGTAAATATTTGATAATAGATGATTCACTTTGTTTTGATAATGGCAAGCCATAAATGTCTTGAATATATATAGCATAATAAGGAGAATGAAGTAATTGTGTTAACAATAATTCATCTAATCTTGTATCTCTTGAACCTTCATTATTTAAATATAATTTGATATCAAAATAGATGTTTTGATTTGCGATATAGTCAAATATTTTTTCATTGTTAATATATTGTTGATTCTGCACTTTAAGTTTTATGGCGATATTGTCTGTATTCACTGCAGAAATTTCTAAAGTATTATGACTAGGAATTTGCTCATCTACAAAGTATATTTTTTGTAATAATTCAGGTGAGGATTTTATCAAATTTAATACCCATACACTAATTCGAGATTTAAATCGATATTGGAATAATACGTATTCTATAAAACTTGCTTTTACTTGTTGTAAGGTATCAGTCAATGTGCTCACCTTCCTTACTTTTTAGAATGATTGCAATCTCTCAGCTTCATCATGCCATGTTTCATTAGATGGATCTATTTCCAGTAATTGTTTTAAGATTTGTTGAGCTTGTTCTATATAACCAATTTCAACTAAATAGAAATAATAATCACTTAAAAATGCTGATTGCGTTCTCATAGTTGGATAAGCTAATTCAAAGAAATGTTGGGCTTCTTTATCTCGCTCTTCTTGGCCTAGTGCATGTGCTAAATGCCACATAAATACTGGATCTAAATCTTCTTCATCTGCATATTGTAGTAAGCCAATAATTGAATCGTAATCTTCTTCTTGTCTATAGAAATCACTTAAGATTAAAAGTGGTTCCTGATAAGCATTGTCTACATCTAAGGCTTGTAGTAGTAATTGAACACCTTCATTAGCATCTCCGTGTTCGATTTGAATACTCCCTGTTGATACCATTAATTCTTTATAAAATTGACTCAATCGCAGCCCTTCTTTACCAATTTCAATGGCATCCGCGTGATTGTGCTCGTTTTCATACAATTGTTGTAGATAAAAATAGCCTTGTAGGAAATCTGGATCTTTTGATAATAGCGTTTGTACTAATTTGATCGCTTCTTGTGTTAAATCATTTTTTTCATAAGCAATCGCTTTTTTGAAGTAACTTTCTGAATCCATTTCATCATCACTGATTTCATCAAACATCGTAATTGCATCGCTATAATTTCCACTTTGCAAGCTACAATCAGCTAAACGTGAGAATAAATTAACATTATTGATCTGATATTCTCCCGTTTCTAGTACCGTTTCATATTCCGAAGTAGCGCGTAAATATTGTCCATCAAAATAAAGTAATTCTGCCAATGCGAAATGGATGATTGGGTCGTTCGGTTCAATATCAATAGCTTCTACTAATTTATCAATAGCTACTTCTAGCATATTTAATTGTTGGTACAAATCTGCTTCTAACATCAAACGTTCCGTAGAAAGTTCAACAGTACTTAAATATTCTAATGCTTCATCCGTTTGATCTTCCGCAATCAGCCCTTCAATAAAATAAATTAACAGTTCACTTTCGTCTGGATATTTATGATAAAGTGTACGAAACACCTCAAGGCCTTGCGGCATTAATCCATAATTATATAGTGTTTCACCAAGTATAAAGAGTGCATCATCTTTTGGAGAACTTAACGCGTCATTTACACGTGTATCTAAGTTGTCTAGTTTTTGTAAGTTGATATCATCTATAAGTTTATAGATATCTTCCATACTTTATCCCTCTTTTTCTAATTGTTTAAATTTAGCTAAGAAACCTGGGAAGGAAACATTGACTGCATCAAATTGATCAATCGTTAATGTATCATCGGTTAATAAAGAAGTTACAGCAAGCATCATTCCAATACGGTGATCAGTAAAACTATCCACTGTGGCAGTTTGTT
Organism: Staphylococcus cohnii subsp. cohnii; assembly: GCF_002902365.1. GTDB lineage: Bacteria > Bacillota > Bacilli > Staphylococcales > Staphylococcaceae > Staphylococcus > Staphylococcus cohnii. The sequence continues at coordinate 54,736 of NZ_PPQC01000006.1, forward strand.
CCAATCTTGATGGATGTATAATCATACCATCACTTGTTGGTTGCAATGTAAAGCCTAATAAATTCAACATGTTTGCTGTAGTATCAATACGATTTGTTTCTTTGACCTTTAATTCTTCCGCTTCTTTTATAATACTTGTGCCATTTGCTTGAGTACAAAGTAAGGCAATAACTGGTAATTCATCAATTGCTCTAGGTACTAAATCACCTTCGATATGAATAGGTTTCATGTTTGGCGTATACTGTATACGTATTGAAGCGGTAGGTTCTGAACCATTAGTTTGATTGAATAAAGTTATATTTCCACCCATTTGTGTCACGATATCAATAATACCTGAACGTGTTGGATTTATGCCAACATTGTGAATTGTAATATCACTGCCTGGTGTTATCAAGCCAGCAACAATGAAATATGCAGCTGAAGAAATATCACCAGGTACATGAAAATCAGTGGCAGTAATATGTTCGATACTATTTGCTGGTAATTCAATCGTTTTATCATTGGTAGTGATTGGAATTTGATAATGTTCAAACATCGTTTCTGTATGATCACGCGTAATACCGATTTCAGAAATAGTCGTTTGTTCGTTTGCAAATAAGCTTGCAAATAATATTGCGCTTTTAACTTGAGCACTTGCGACTTCCATTTGGTATGCTATGCCTTTAATTTGAGCAGGTTTGATTATTAAAGGTGTATAATTATTATTCACACCTGAAATATCTGCATTCATTAAGGTTAAGGGTTTCATAATTCGATCCATAGGCCTTTTTCCAATTGAAGCATCACCTGATAGCACTGTTTCAATACCAAGACCACACAATAATCCAGCAACTAGGCGTGTAGTTGTTCCGGAATTACCAGTATAGAGTACTTGATGTGGTGTTTGGAAAAATTTATATCCAGGTGAATTAATTTCTATTTTATCTTCTAATATATCTATTTCCACACCAAGCAGACGGAAAATTTCAACTGTACGAATACAATCTTCACCAAGTAATGGTTTATATATCGTTGATTTGCCAGATGCTAATGAGCTAAGAATAATAGCTCTATGTGTCATTGATTTATCTCCAGGAACTTCTATATCTCCAATCAGAGGACCTTTTATATCAATTGTTTTACTAATAACCAAATATGCCACCTACTTTTTAATATATGTTTGTAATGCATTAAAACTCTCTAATAATATGGATTTATCAACATGTTTAACCACAGGGTTACCTAATCCTTCTAATAAAACCATCTGCACCCCTTGTTGATCATTCTTTTTATCTCTTAACATCAACTCATAAAGTGGATCAAAATCGAAGGTATTGATAATATTTAATGGATACTCTAGAGAATTTAAATAACTGATGTAATGTGAAATATTAAAATTTTGATTTAAAATATGATTTGACACAATAAATTGGAAGAGGATGCCAATCATTACTGCATGACCATGTGGTATTTTAAATTTATATTCAACGGCGTGACCAAAAGTATGTCCTAAGTTTAAAAATTTACGAACGTTTGATTCTTTTTCATCTTTTACAATGATATTTAACTTAGTCTCTATGCCCTTAAAAAGATAATATTCAATTTCATCTAATGAGGCTAACGTAGCTTTATTATAAAAATGCGCTTCAATATCCCGTACTGCGTTCGCACTATTTAATAATGCGTGTTTATATACTTCAGCATAACCACTCAATACTTCTGTATAAGGGAGTGTCGAAAGAAAATTCAAATCATAGATAACCGCATTTGGTCTATAAAATGCACCAATCAAATTCTTACCGTGTTTCGAATTGATGCCCACTTTACCACCAACACTAGAATCGTGTGCTAATATCGTCGTAGGTACCTGAATAAAATCAACGCCTCTCAATAAGGTAGAAGCTATAAATCCAGCGAAATCACCTGTAGCTCCCCCTCCTACTGCAATGATACACGTATTTCTGGTCAAATTTTTATTCAATAATGTTTCAATACTTTCGGCATAATAAGCTAGAGATTTTGTGGTTTCACCTGATGGAACCATCAGCTTGTGTGCATCGTATTCAGATGTAATAAATTCTAATGTGTCATCCCATTTGTTTGCGATTTCGCTATCAACAACAAGTATAATATCTTTATAATTTTCAATATAATGACGTAGATCCTTTAATGCGTTATGTTCTATGATGATGGGATAATTATTTGTCTCATACGTAGTTTGTAATTTCATAGATATCACCTGGCTAATTTTAAAATTTTAATAAAACTTAGTATTCTATATTTAACAAGCGACGTTCTTCAATTTGTGATTTTAATTGATCAATATGATTACATTGGAATTCTTCTAATAGTGCTTTTGCAAGTTCAAATGCAACAACATTTTCTACTACAACACTTGCAGCTGGAACAGCACAACTATCAGAACGTTCAACAGAAGCTTTAAATGATTCTTTAGTGTTAATATCTACTGAATTTAGAGGTTTATATAGTGTTGGAATTGGTTTCATAACGCCATTGACGACAATAGGCATACCATTAGACATACCACCTTCAAATCCACCTAAATGATTTGATCCTCTGTAATAACCATTGGTTGTATCATATAGTATTTCGTCTTGTATTTCACTACCAGGTTTTTCAGCCGCTTTAAATCCTTCTCCAAAACTCACACCTTTAAAGGCATTGATACTTACGACACCTTGAGCAATTCTACCATCTAATTTACGATCATAATGGACATAACTGCCGATACCAATTGGCACACCTTCAATAACAGTTTGCACAACACCACCAATAGTATCTCCTGCCTTTTTAGCATCATCAATTTTATCTCTCATTTGTTGAGCGATATCATCATTAATAACACGGACATCATTTTTATCAATATTAGATTTAATCGTTTCAAGATCATACTCTAAATCATCTTTAATACCACCAATTTCCATTACTCGACTATAAAAATGAATATCGAGTTGCTTAAGTAATATTTTAGATACAGCGCCAACAGCTACTCGGGCAGCAGTTTCTCTAGCAGAAGAACGTTCTAAAACATTTCTTAAGTCTCTATGATTATATTTCATACCACCGATTAAATCTGCATGTCCAGGACGTGGTTTTGTAATCACACGTTTCATGTTTTCTTGATCTTCATCGCTAATAGGGTCAGCCCCCATTATTTTTCTCCAATGTTTAAAATCATCATTTGTGACAATAAGCGTGATTGGACTCCCAAGTGTATAACCATTTCGCACACCTGATACAATTTCAACACTATCTTTTTCAATTTGCATGCGTCTACCTCTACCATAACCACCTTGACGCTTAAACATTTCTTCATTTATATCTGCAACATTAATTTCTAAATTTGCTGGTACACCTTCAATAATTACTGTTAGCTGTGGACCATGTGATTCTCCTGAAGTTAAATATCTCATTATTTACCCACTCCGTTCTTTAGTACTTTAAATGATTATATGTTCCTTATCTTATCATATTCATTTGTTCAAATTAACAGAAAAATTTCAAATAACTAAACTTTATAAGATTTACCTACATTCAACTATAACATCTGGATCAATTTTAGTAGTAACTTAAGATATTAAACGACTTCACTAAAGAATGCAATTGCAACTATTATTCATAGAAAAAACACTTTCGCATCAATTCATATTATTATGAATACAACGAAAGTGTTTTGATTTTAATCACACGACCAAGTACCGTGTTTTAAGTATCAGTTTTTTATCTATATTGTTGAAAGTATTAAAAGTTAATAACGAATGTCATTTTATTCGCATTAGTTTGTTTAATTCAAAGACAATTATTCATATAACCAAGCTTCACGTGATTCTGTGAAATCACTTAATTCTTCTGCGTTAAACCAAAGCTTGATTTCTTTATTAGCAGATTCTACTGAATCTGAACCGTGAATAATGTTTCTGCCTACAGTCAAACCAAAGTCTCCTCTAATTGTACCAGGTGTAGCTTCTGATGGATTTGTTGCTCCAATAATGTGACGTGCAATATGTACAGCATCTTCACCTTCGACAACCATTGCAAATACTGGTGCAGATGTAATAAAATCAATTAAATTACCATAGAATGGTTTGTCTGTATGTTCGGCATAATGTTCTTCTGCAAGCGATTTTGGTACCGTCATTAGTTTAGCGCCTACAAGTTTTAGTCCTTTACGTTCGATACGTGAAACGATTTCACCTATCAAGTTACGTTGAACCGCGTCCGGTTTAATCATTAAAAATGTTCTTTCCATTGTGTGTTTATCCCCCTGTTAATGATGTAAGTTTTATAAAAATATAAAACAAAATATTATAATGTCTTAAAGCACATTATAATATTAACAGTTAATTTAAACGCTTTCAATGATTTTCACATAATTATCCTTTTCTTTTTCCTACTTTTTTAATTATTTTTTTAAATATAGGTTTTGCTTCATCTCTTTCTAGCTGATCAATAAGATGTAAGGCTTTATCTAAATATCTATCACTGATTGCTTGCGATTGGTTTATGACATCAGAATGTTTAATTGTTTGAATACATTCATCAAATAATGATTGATCACTGTTAGGACTAAGTTGTTCGATTTTTGATTTGAACTCAGGATTTTTACGCATTTCTAACAATACTGGTAAAGTTAAGTGGCCATTCATTAAATCACTGCCTACAGGTTTTCCTAATTTTTTTTCAGAACTAGTAAAATCTAGAATATCATCTACGATTTGAAAACTCATCCCAATATAATGTCCAATCATTTTTAAATTACGAACTGTTTTAGTATCGGCGTGTGAAGCAATTGCACCAACTTCTGTTGATAATTGTATGAGCAAGGCTGTTTTGCGATTGATTCTTCTTAAATAATTTGTAATTGTTTGGTTTGCATTAAATTGATCTTGAAATTGGTACAATTCACCCATACATACTTCAACAATAGCACTTGATATCACTTTATGTACTCGATTATCTTCTATATTTGAAATATATTCTAAACCGACTGCTAATAGAAAATTACCAGTAAGAATCGCAGTATCTTGATCCCACTTTTTAGCAATAGTTAAGCTACCTCGACGTTTATCACTTTTATCAATGACATCATCATGTACTAAAGTAGCCATATGTATTAATTCAAGTGCAACAGCTACACGATATACGTCTTCATTCATTTCTTCACCAAACTGACTACTTAATATTACAAAGGCAGGTCTTACACGTTTACCACCTGATGAAAATAAATGATAAGAAGCATCTTCTAAGATTTGGTCTTTACTTATTAATGCTTCCTCTAATCGTTTTTCAATTATTTTAATTTCATTATTCATATTTAACTTTGACACAGTCATCACCTTTGGTTGTTTCATTTTATTTATAGCCTAGGTGCATCGCTGCAACGCCACCAGTGAAGCTACGTACCTTTATATTACTAAATCCTGCTTGTGAAAATAAACGTTTCAATTTTTCTTTATCTGGAAAATCAAAAGTGGATTGTTGTAACCATTCATATTCATCTTTTGATTTCGCAAATATTTTACCGAATATAGGCATAATAAATTTAAAATATAATTTATAACACTGTTTGAATATTGGTGCAGTTGGCTGGCTTGTTTCTAAACAAACAACCATACCACCAGGCTTTAATACTCTATTAAGTTCCTTAAGTGTTGCTAGATAATCAGGTACATTACGCAAACCAAAGCCGATTGTGACATAATCAAATTCATTATCTTCAAACGGTAAATTCATTGCATCACCATGAATAAGTTGGATGTTATGCATATCCGTTGTTTTCTTTTTCCCTACTTCAAGCATGTTTTCACTAAAATCTACACCTATCACTTCACCAGAAGGTCCGACTGCTTTGCTTAAAGAGATGGTCCAATCAGCTGTACCACAACAAACATCTAATGCTTTGCTACCGTCTTTAACATTCATTTCTTTCATTACACGTTTTCTCCATGTTTTATGTTGTTCAAAGCTAATGATGTTATTTAAGCGATCATACTTTCCAGAAATATTTTGAAAAACGTTATGGACTTGTTCTTTTTTTGCTTTATTATCTGTCATCATTGATTACCTCTTTTTTAATAAATTTCTGATTTAATTTCATCTAAAAATGTATTTAATTCATCTTTTGAATATTTCTTTAAATACGAAGGATGATTTTCTAATAAGTTTGCTAATAATTTTTGGTTTATATTTACTGTTTCTGTATTTGGTACGTATCGATTGATTGTTATAAGTGGAAATTTATTTTCTATCATTAAAATATAATGTCCAATTTTTTCTTTTGGAATCACTCCATTATGGATGGAGGATTTCATTTCGTTTATTTCAACAATCGCTGAACTAATTTGCTTTTGAAAAATTGGATCATGTAACTTCGCTAATAATGTATAAAAGTGAGCGCTTAGTAAATCACCAATTAATATGGCTTTCTTAGAGGATAAATTTTTGGAAACCTCATCTAAATGACGCATCGCAGTATCTATAGTGAGGCAAGCTAATTTAGCATCTTCAGGTATATCATAAGAATCAAGGATTTTTGCTAATACTTCATTTATATAAATAGCGTCATAATGATGTATACCTTTCAAGCGTTGGGTAATTTGTTTTTCAAAAATACTTAATGTCGTTTCCATGTTCACACCTCACGTTATTATCAATATACATATTAACATTATATAAGGAAAATTAAAATCAACGGTTTTCAAACTGATAAATATATACGTTTTATGTATTTTATGAATAATAAAAATTATTCAAAGAAATGAATTATGTTTTGTTAATTATCACTGTAAATATTAATTTGATGTTTAATTATTTTAAAAAGCTCTTAATATCATATCATCATATCGAATGATACCCCATTAAGAGACATAGTTTACAATCTATTTTTATTTGCGTTTAAAAGTTTTTACCAAAAGAAAAAAGCCCCTGTAACAAGGGCTTCACTTGTAAGTAAAGAATTATTTAACTGCATCTTTTAAAGCTTTACCAGCTTTGAACGCCGGTACTTTGCTTGCAGGGATATCAATTTCTTTACCAGTTTGTGGATTACGTCCTTTACGAGCAGCACGTTCACGTACTTCGAAATTACCGAATCCAATTAATTGTACTTTTTCACCTTTAGAAAGTGATGTTTGAATTGATTCGAATACTGCATCTACAGCTAAACCAGCTTCTTTTTTAGTTAAGTCAGCTTGTTCAGCAACAGCATTGATTAAATCTGTTTTGTTCATTATGAATTCACCTCCCCTAGGGTTTATAATGATAACTTAATATCATTATGGTATGACTTTAACACAACGAATACTGCAACTGCAATGATTTATGTGTAAAAAACGTTGAATTAATAGGATTTTAATATCAAATTGTTATATATTCGCTAAAAAGTGTAATACTTCTATCTTATTCAGCTTTTTTGCCACGTTCCATTAAATCTTTTACGCTTTCATCGACAGGTTGGTTTTCAAATAAAACTTTGTATAATGCAGTTGTAATTGGCATATCAATATTGTGTTCTTTTGCTAAATTATAAACTGATTTTGTCGTGTATACACCTTCAACAACCATATTCATTTCTTCCAATGCTTTGTCTAAGGATTTGCCTTCACCTAATTTATAGCCAAGTGTATAATTTCTTGAATGTGTAGAGGTACAAGTTACAATTAAATCGCCAATACCACCCAAGCCTAAAAACGTGAGTGGATCTGCACCTAATTTTTCGCCAAGGCGACTTATTTCAGCTAAACCTCTAGTCATTAATGCCGCTTTAGCATTGTCTCCAAACCCCATTCCTGAAATCACACCACTTGCAATAGCTATAATATTTTTCAAAGCGCCACCCAATTCTACACCAACTAGATCGTCATTAGTATAAACTCTTAAATAATCGTTCATAAATAAATCTTGAGCTAGCTTACTTACCTCTGCAGATTTAGAAGAAGCAGCTACTGTAGTTGGTTGTTTGATGACAACTTCTTCAGCATGACTTGGCCCTGATAATACACCTATACCTGCATTATGTTCAGGGCTGATTGAGTCTTCTAACATTTCAGAAACACGTTTATAAGTGTCGTTTTCTATTCCTTTAGCAACATGGATAAAGGTTTTTTTCGATGATAAATGTGAATCTATTTCACTTGCTACTTCTCTCATCGCTTTAGTAGGTAAAGCCATGAGATATACATCTGAATGTGCTATTGCTTTATTTATATCAGTAGTTGCGTTAATTGATAACTCAAGTTGTGCATTTTTAAGGTATTTTGTATTTGAATGTAATTCATTTATTTCTTTAACAGTCGTTTTGTTTTTTCCCCACATTAATACTTGATGTCCATTTTCAGCTAAGACATTTGCTAATGCCGTACCAAAACTCCCCGTACCAAAGACAGTTATATTAGACATGTAACCCCTCCATTTATTAATTTCTTCTTCTAGATATGATGTGTACAGGAGTACCTTCAAATCCAAAGGCAGCTCTTATTTGATTTTCAAGATAACGTTTATAAGAAAAATGCATTAATTCTACGTCATTTACAAATACAACAAATGTAGGAGGCTCTATTGCAACTTGTGTAGCATAAAATACATTTAATCGGCGCCCTTTATCTGTTGGTGTAGGATTCATAGAAATCGCATCTGTGATAACTTCATTTAATGTTGAACTTTGTACACGTTTTTTATGATTTTCACTCGCTTCTAGAATGTATGGGAATAGCGTAGATAATCTTTTCTGTTCTTTAGCTGAAACAAATGCGATTTGTGCGTAATCTAAGAATTGAAATTCTTTGCGCACTTCGTCTTTAAATTTCTTCATTGTGTTTGTTTCTTTATCTACAGCATCCCATTTATTGACAACTATAACAATTGCTTTTCCTTCTTCGTGCGCATACCCAGCGACACGCTTATCTTGTTCTATAATACCTTGTTCTGCATCAATTACTACTAAAACAACGTTTGATCGTTCTATCGCTTTAAGTGCTCGTAAAACTGAGTACTTTTCTGTATTTTCATATACTTTACCCTTTTTTCGCATACCAGCAGTATCAATAAGGACGTAATCCTGATCATCATAGCTATATTCAGTATCAATAGCATCTCTAGTTGTCCCAGCAACATTTGATACGATGACACGATTTTCACCTAATATGGCATTAACTAAGCTTGACTTACCAACATTAGGGCGACCAATGATTGATAAACGAATTGTATCTTCGTCATATGGGTCTGGTTCCTCTTCTTTGAAGTTTTTAACTACTTCATCTAATAAATCACCTAATCCCAAACCATGTGAACCTGAAATAGGATAAGGATCTCCGAAACCTAGTGAATAAAAGTCATAAATTTCATTACGCATTTCAGGATTATCAACTTTATTCACAGCTAACACAACGGGTTTTTTGGATTTGTATAGCATTTGAGCTACCATTTCATCACTTTGTGTTAAACCTTCTCTAACATTTACCATAAAAATAATGACATCAGCTTCATCTATGGCAATTTCTGCTTGTGCTCTTATCTGTGTTTGGAATGGGGCTTCACCGATTTCAATACCTCCAGTATCAATGATATTGAAATCATGAGTTAACCATTCGCCTGATGAATAAATTCTGTCACGAGTCACACCTGGTGTATCTTCAACAATAGAGACACGTTCACCTACGACTCTGTTAAAAATTGTAGACTTTCCAACATTCGGTCTTCCTACAATAGCAACTATAGGTTTAGTCATAACTAACTTCCTCTCTTTTTTAATCTCTATAATTCTATCATACGGGGTAAGTATTTCAAAAGAAATTATTAAAGAAACCATTTAAATGATTTTCATTAAATACAATTACTTAATTGATTGATATGGACATTAAAAAAATAAATCTTGCCCTAACATAATATAGGACAAGATTTGGATTTGGTCTTATGATAATTATTAAAACTTAATATCTTTAAGTTTATCTCCGAAAACATCGCCAAGTGTTGGATTGTCTTCATCTTCGTTATTATCTAAATACGATTGGGTTGTTTCATTATCACTTTCAGCAACGTTTTCGTCAGGTAATGTTGCTTTAATAGAAAGTGAGATACGTTCATTATCAATATCGACACTGAGTATTTTAACACTGACAACTTGTCCTGGTTCTAACACTTCACCAGGTGTACCAATGTGTGAATGACTGATTTCTGAAATATGAACTAAACCTTGCACCCCAGGTTTGATTTCAACAAAAGCGCCAAAATTTGTAAGTCTGACAACTTTACCTTCTATTACATCGCCTTCATTAACCTCTCCTCTTAAAGATTCGAATGGGCTTGGTAACGTATCTTTAATTGATAATGAAATACGTTCAGAATCTTTATCAACAGATTTTACCTTCACTTTAACTTGATCACCAATTGAGACAACATCTTCTGGTGATTTAACATGTTCATGTGATAATTCAGAAACATGTACAAGTCCATCTACGCCACCAATATCGATAAACGCTCCGAAGTTTGTTAAGCGTGCAACTTTACCTTCTATTACATCGCCTTCGTTAAGATTATTTAATAAGTCATCTTTTTTCTCCGCATTTTCTAATGCTTCTACAGCTTTACGACTAAGAATGACGCGATTATTTGCTGGATCTAGCTCTTCAACTTTTAATTTTAGAACTTGACCTTCAAAATGAGAGAAATCTTCGATGAAATCGGTTGAAATTAATGAAGCTGGTACAAACCCTCTTTGACCAACATCTACTACTAAACCGCCTTTTACAACCTCAGTGACTTTAGCTTCAATATTTTCATCATTATCTAATTTTTCTTGTAAAAATTCATATGACTTTTCAGTTTCTAATTGACGTTTAGATAAGATATAAGTACCTGTCTCATTCTCTTCGTCATATTCCACTTTTGTAACATATGCACCGATTTCGTCACCAACTTTAACAGCATCACTCGGATTATCAATATGATGTGTTGAAAGTTGACTTATAGGGATAATACCGTTAAATTTACCACCGTTAACATGTACAATTACTTGTTTTTCTTCAATTTCTTGAATTTCACCAGTAATTCTATCCCCTTCTTTAATTTCGTTAATCATTGATTCATTGAATTCTTCAGTCATCTTGTCTGCCTCCTTATTACACTACATATTTATAACATCTTATAATTTGACAGAATTGTCAAGAAATTCCACTTTATAGTGAACACTCTAATTCTATACATTTAAAAATATTAATTGATAATTATCATGTAGATAATAGTTTTAATATCAATAGCAATTTACATTGACTTATATGTAGTCCAAATTTTAAAAATCTACTACAATAATATACCCTGATTTTGATATTTTATAACTTTTTTACACTATTTTAACAAAAAGACAAAAAGAATAACAAATAGACTATGCATGCTTAAATATTTAAATTTTTTCTACTAATGTTAAAATTTTATCAGTAACTTCTTCGATACTCATGCCAGTAGTATCAATTGTTATTGCGTCATCAGCTTTTTTTAATGGAGATATTTCTCTATTCATATCATAGTGGTCACGCTCAGAAATTTCTTTTTTTAATTGTTCTACTGTTGATTGAATACCTCTAAGTTCATTGTCCTTTTGACGACGTACAGCACGTTCTTCCACAGAAGCAATCATATATATTTTTAAATCAGCATCAGGTAAGACAACAGTACCGATATCTCTTCCGTCCATTACGATTCCTTTTTGCTCTGCCAATTCTTGTTGTTTTTCAACTGCAAATGAACGCACTGATTCTTTTGAAGATACATAGGAAACATGATTTGTCACATCATTTTCTCTTAAATAATCTGTAACATCTTGATTGTCTAAAATAATTCTTTGACCTTTTTCTTCATCATAAGTTAATGCTAGCTCCGTTGACTGAACAAGTTCAGAAAAATTTTCAGTTTTATTTAATTGTAAATATTTATAAGTAATAGCACGATACATTGCACCAGTATCTACATAAACCATTGACAATTTGGCTGCCACAAGTTTTGCTATTGTACTCTTACCTGCGGCTGCAGGTCCATCAAGTGCGATATTTATTGGTTTCATTTTAGTAACCCTTCCTTGTTGTTTTATAAATATTATTTTATCATAAATATGTATTTTATAAATAGGAGGAATGCACACATGAAAAAACTTCTTGTCATACATACTGGTGGTACGATTAGCATGTCACAAGATGAATCAAACAAAGTTGTTACAAATACGGATAATCCAATTTCTAATCATCAAAATATTATTAATAAATATGCTGATGTAACTGAAATAACACCTTTTAATGTACCATCTCCACATATGAATATTGAGTATGTAGAAACATTAAAACAAATTATTAACCAATCTGAAAAACAAGATGATTATGATGGTTATGTGATTACACATGGCACTGACACGCTAGAAGAAACGGCGTATTTATTAGATTTAACAGTGGATATCTCGAAACCAATTGTGATCACAGGCGCGATGCGTTCCTCAAATGAAATTGGTGCAGATGGATTATATAACTTTTTATCAGCAATTAGAGTTGCAATCAGTGATGAATCATTAAACATGGGTGTTATGGTGGTATTTAATGATGAGATTCATACAGCTAGAAATGTTACGAAAACACATACTTCTAATACGAATACTTTTCAAAGTCCGAATCATGGTCCCTTAGGTGTGATCACAAAACAAAGTGTACAATTTCATCACAGACCATTTGATCATTTAGTACTGACTGAAATAAATCAATCTTTAAATATTCCATTAGTTAAAGCATATATGGGGATGAATAGTGATGTATTAGCTTTTTACAGTGAAAAACAAGTGGATGGCATTATAATAGAAGCTCTCGGACAGGGTAATTTACCTCCGACATGTTTAGTAGGATTGAATCAATGTTTAAGTAATAATATACCAGTCATACTTGTATCTAGATCATTTAATGGCATTGTTGGTCCCATTTATGCCTATGAAGGTGGAGGCGCAACATTAGAAGAAAAAGGTGTTATTTTCTCTAATGGATTAAATGGACAAAAAGCGAGACTGAAATTATTAATCGGATTAAGCAATCATTTAACGTTTGAACAATTGAAAAAATATTTTGAAGCTCAGTTATAAAATAAAAAAGAGTTGAGATAAGCAATATTGGATTTTTAGAATGTTGAAGAAATTCTAAAATAATAATCACTTATCCAGCTCTTTTTTTATATATTATGACTCTAAAGGTGTTTGTTTTTTAGATAAAATATTTTGAGTGATGATGCCACCATGATACTTACCATTTTCAATGAAAATGGTATTAGCATCATTTCCTGCTGCAATCACACCAGCAATATAACAATTTTCAACATTTGTTTCATAAGTTTCTTTGTTATGAACTGGCGCTGTACCATATTCATTTTCATTGATTTCAATGCCAATTGATTCTAGGAAATTATAGTCAGGGTGATAACCGATCATTGCAAAAATATAATCGTTAGGAATCTCAATTACTTCCCCATTTTGCTCATAAATAACACTGTCTTCAGTTATTTTTGTGACGTCAGCGTTAAATGCCATGTTTATTTTTTCATGTTTCACTAATGATTCAAAGTTAGGTAAAATCCATGGTTTAACTGCTTTTGGATAGTCAGAACCACGATAGATAACTGTGACATGTGCACCAGCTTTTTCTAATTCTAATGCTGCATCTACTGCTGAATTTTTGCCACCGATGATAACAACATTTTGATCAAAATAAGGATGTGCTTCTTTAAAGTAATGTTTTACTTTTGGTAGTTCTGCACCTTCTACTTCTAATGTATTATGTTGACCATAATAACCAGTAGCTACAGTTAGAAATCGACACTGATAAACGTCTTTCGTAGTAGTAAGTGTAAAACGATTATTAATTTTTTTAACAGTAAGGACTTCTTCGAAAGCATTGATACGTAGTTGATGATGTTTAACAACTTCTCTATAATACACTAATGCTTGATTTCGACGTGGCTTACTTTCTTCTACAATGAACGGAATGTCGCCAATACTTAATTTATCACTTGAAGAAAAGAATGTTTGATGTGTTGGATAGTTATAAATAGCATCCACAACATTTCCTTTTTCAATTACTAATGTATCAATCCCTTTTTTCTTTTGTTCGATAGCCGCACTTAAGCCACATGGGCCACCGCCAATGATTATACTTTCTACTGTTTGCATAGTATTTGTCCTCCTTTTACCACCCATTTATTATACCAGTAGATTTAAAAAAACCAAGTGATAGAATTTGAAAATTTGATTACAATACAAATTAATTCATTAAAATTAGCACAATATGAAAAAACTTACTCATTTGATAAAGATTAGTCCCAAGTTGTCGACAAAGACTTCGACTTTGTTGGTGTTTGTTTGGGTTTTTTATGAACACTTTTCGCGAGCACTACCTTAGCCTATAGTCTTCGGCTAGTGCTATTCCCGCAGGATTCGGCATAAATCACTGCCAATATTATAATATATGTAAATTAAGCAGTGATGGTGCTTGTTGTGTTGAATAAATCAATTGATAAAAGAGATCAATATGAAATGATTTCTATTTCTGAATTAGTCCTTAATAATCATTTATTACGTAAAGTCGACGTGATATTAGATTTAAAATTTGTGTATGAACTTGTCGAAGACAAATATTTGAGAAAATATTAGAAATAGCTATCAAAAATAATTTAATAGATCGCTCAGCTTTATTTATTGATTCTACTCATATTAAAATAAATGCAAATAAGATTAAATACATCAAAAGAATTGTGAAAAAAGATACACTTCACTTCCTGAGAGCATTGGACGAGGAAATAAATGAACAAAGAAGAGCACAAAGAAAAAATATTAAAAATAAAAACAAGGAAAAAAATAAAGCAAAAAGGTAAGCACAACTATTCCAGAAGCAGATACTACATTAATTTATGCTACCATGAATCTTAAAAAACGCAATGTGACTAGTAAAAGTACCAGTAATTGTCTGAAAGATTACTACTATTTAAAAAAACTATATAAATAGAAAATAAACAAACCCTTCGCAAAAATTAATGCGAAGGGTTTGTTTACGTTCAGGGACTACTTCATTTGATAAGGATTAGTCCTTTTATGGAAATGAGCATTGAACTGCACCCTGTCAAGTAGACAGTGAAAAAAACAAAATGTTTATGGCT
>NZ_PPQC01000045.1 GCF_002902365.1 Staphylococcus cohnii subsp. cohnii
ATATCAAAAGGACCAATTCTTTATTACTTATAATTTCAAACTAACTATGTTATTAACTTTATAAAATAAGAACATCATTAATTTATTAGGATTAATGAATTGTTTTAAATGAGCCTTTGCTTTTATATCTTGAGAAATATTTCAAACGATTTTGCATCGTGCTGACGCCCAGGGAAATGATATGATCGAGAGACTACAGGCTCGAGT
>NZ_PPQC01000046.1:0-142904 GCF_002902365.1 Staphylococcus cohnii subsp. cohnii
GCCATAAACATTTTGTTTTTTTCACTGTCTACTTGACAGGGTGCAGTTCATCATCAAGTGGATTAGCCATTTTGTATTTAAATTGATTTCGTCGTCTCGACTTTAAACGTTACTTAGTGATATGATTCACCATATATTACCCTTTTACTAACCAGTCTATAGCACGTTTGATAGCATAGTCCCAATAAGCATAATCATGCTCACCTGGCCCATCCTCAAAACAATATGAAATTTGCTTTTCATCTAGATATTTAATAAATTTTTTATTATCTTCATGTAGTGCATCTTCTGTACCACACATAATTAATAAATCTGGTATCTCTTTACCTTGTTGAATTGCCTGGTCAACTAAATAATATGGGTCCAAGTCATTACCTGTAGCATTTTTTGAAACACCTGCAATTGCTTCTCCAGAATAATCGTACCAATCATAATCCATGAACGTCTGAGCATCATATACTGCCGATAAGGGACAAGCCTTTGCAAATCGATGTCCCTCAGCTAATGCAAACTTGATTGTTCCGTAACCTCCCATGGAATGACCAGCGATAAAATTATCTTCTCTCTTTTGTGACAAAGGTAAAATTTGATGTGCATAATCAAGTACTTCTAGCACATAATCATAATACTTATGACCAAAAACCATATTACTATAACCACTGTGATCTGCATTAGGCATAATAACTGCAAGTTGTTGCTCATTCGCATAGCGCTCTATACTTGTGTAACGCATATACGAAGTTTCATCACTAGACAAACCATGCAGTAATAATAGTGTTTTTAGTGGTTTAGGCTGTGTACCTTTTTTAAAATAACTTTCAACCTCTGGAAGAATTACCATAAAATGATGATGCATACCTATTGTCTTTGAATTGTAATTAATCGATAATAGTGCCAATGATTTCACGACCTTCTATTCATTAATACTTTGCGGCTTAGTTTTACCTCTTTTTTCTGCTTTATGTGCAGGATCTAAACGTTTCTCCAATAATCTTAAACCGACATCTATAATAATAGCGATTAATGCGATTGGTATCGCACCAGCTAAGATAAACGTTGTACCATCTGTAGCGTTTGTTCCTCGGATAACGATGTCACCTAATGTAGGTGCACCAATAAACGAACCAACTGCTACAACACCAATTGCAACAACCAGTGCAATTCTTAATCCACCTAATATGACTGAGAGTGATAAAGGTAACTCAATCATTCTTAATACTTGATTTCGCGTCATACCCATACCTTTACCAGCATCTTTAATATTCGCATCAACACCCATTATACCTGTATAAGTATTTTTTATAATCGGTAATAGCGCATATAAAAATACCGTTACCACGACTGTAGTAGTACCTAATCCCATGACAAGCATGAGTATCGCTAACATTGCAATAACCGGAACGGTTTGAATAATATTCGCGATAGTAATAATAACACCAGAAAACTTACTATATCTTGCAATTATGATACCAATTGGAATACCAACAATAGATGCAAAGAGTACACCGTAAACAGACATTAATAAATGTTTTAAAAATAAATCCCAAAGGTAGCCATAGTTGACTGAATAATATTCTACTAATTGTTGTAATAAATTACCTTCCATTAGTTTTGACCACCTTTCTTATCATTTTCAAAATAATTATGTTTTTTTAAGAAGTTCTCAGCAACGACTGCTGGTTCTTGTCCTTCACCATCTGCTTGATAATTAAGTTTTTGCATTTCAGATGTCGAAACTTTTTTGTCTAGTTTATTGATGATTGGTTTTAACTCTGGATGTTTATCTAACAATTCATTCGTAGCAACCGCACTTGCATCATATGGTGGGAAAAATTGTTTATCATCCTTTAAAACTTTTAAGTCATATGCTGCAATACGTCCATCCGTTGAATAACCTACAGCTACATCTAAATTATTAGAGTTTAATGCATCATATACTAAACCAATTTGCATTGGTCTGATAGTATCAAATTTAAAACCATATTCTTTTGTAAATCCAGGATAACCGTCACCTTCACGGTTTAACCAAGAACTATCTATACCGAGTTTAAGTTCAGGATGTTTTTTCAAATCAGATACAGTTTCTAAATTATATTTTTCTGCTGTTTCCTTAGTGACCATAAATGCGTATGTGTTAGCAAAACCGTAAGAGTTAAAGAAGGTTTGGTCGAATTTTTTTTGGAAACCATCTTGAGTTGCTTTCATAGCTTTTTTAGGATCTTTAATTGGATCTTCATTTAAGGCACCAGTTAAATCAGTACCATTATATCTAGCACCTGACATATTCGCGTCACCATTTACTAACGCATTGTGTTGAATGGTACTTGATCCTAAATTATTAATTAAAGTGGGTTTAATTTCACCATTTGTATCGTGTTCTATTAACAGTCTCAACATATGAGACATAATTTGTGATTCACTTGTTGCAAGTGCTGTGATTTTAATATCTTGTTCTGAACTGTTGCTACCTAATCCTGGTAAACTACATCCAGATAAGACCGTCAGACACAACACAAGCACAATACAATATTGTTTCAATTTCTTCATAATGTCCTCCTTAAATTATCTGGATACTTTTAATCCCTTAGGTACAGCCCATCTTTCTACTAGTGACAGTAGGAAATCTACGATCAATGCTAAAGCAGTCACTAATACTGCTGCACTTACAATCATTAATGGGTCATACAAGTTTAATCCATTAAATACAAAATCACCTAAACCACCTGCGCCTACATAACTGGCTAAAGTTGCCCAACTAATTACGTAAACAGAAGATAAACGAATACCTCCTAGTATAAGCGGTAAGGCTAACGGTAATTCCACATCTTTCATTAATTGAAAACGTGTCATACCCATACTTGTGCCTGCTTCTTTAATGTTATCATCTATGTTTTGCACACCTAATACAGTATTGTTTAAGATTGGCAATAATACATAAATAAATAAAGCTACAATTGCAGGTAATTTACCCACACCAAAGATTGGAATCATGACTGCTAACACTGCTAATGTTGGTATCGTTTGTAACACACCAGCAATAGTTAGCACAATATTAGATGTTCTTTTCATTTTTGATAATAAAATACCCAATGGTACAGCGATGACGATAGCAATTAACAAAGCGATGATTGAGATATAGAAATGTTCAACGGTTTTTGATATCAGTTGACCACCATACTGCTCTACAAAATCTTTCATTACTTATCAGCTCCTACATTATCGGGCTCAACAATAGCATTTTTTTGTGCACTAACATCTTCGTCTAACTCGCCCCAAATACTATCGTAAACGATGTCAACTAAGTTTGCTCTTGTAACTAGTCCAATCAATGTCTCTTCATCACTATCTACAACTGGTACATTTCTTACATTTCGTTTTAATATCGTACGCACCGTATCTTGTAATTTACTATCTACTCTTACTCTGTATATATCACGTTGCATTGTGTCAATGAGTTCTTTATGAGCTCGTAAACCTTGGTTAATATCTTCTATATCTAAATATCCAAGTAATCTATCATTATTACCTACGACAAATAATGTATCGACACGTCGATCTCTCATAACCTTAACCGCTTCATTTAATGAACTATCTGCATGTACAGTTACTGGTCGGATCATTGCATCTTTGACGGTTCTCATATTAGGTCTATCTTGAATCAATCTATTTTGACCAATAAAGTCACGTACGAAATCGTTTGCAGGATGTCGTAAAATATTATCTGGTGTATCATATTGAACGACTTTTCCTTCAGACATAATACAAATTTTATCTGCCAATTTAATCGCTTCATCCATATCATGTGTGACAAAAATAAATGTTTTACCTAATTTTTGTTGCAGTTCTTTAACCAAATCCTGTAATGTATCTCTCGTAATTGGATCTAACGCACCGAATGGCTCATCCATTAAAATAACATCTTGTTCAGCTGCTAAAGCACGCACAACACCAATACGTTGTTGCTGTCCTCCAGACAATTGTGAAGGATATCTATCTAAGTATTCTTCTGGTAAATCTACTAATTTTATCAATTCTTTAGCTTTTTTTTCTTTCTTTTCATCTGACCATTTTAATAATTTAGGTACTAAGACTATATTCTCTTTAATGGTCATATGAGGCATTAGACCAATTTGCTGAATCACATAACCAATTTTTCTACGTAATTCAACGGCGTTCATTTTGCGCACATTTTTACCATTGATTGCAATTTCGCCTTCTGTAGCTTCTATCATTCTATTTATCATTCTTAAAGCAGTGGTCTTCCCACTCCCACTTGTACCGATAAACGCTATAAATTCACCAGATTCGATTTCCAATGATATATTATCTACAGCTTTTTTTGTGCCACCATAAACTTTAGATAAGTTTTTTATACTTAACATGTGTTAATTCCTTTCTATTTTTGTATTTACATTTAACATTTCATTTATAAATATAAGGCTAACTGTGGATGTTATACAAATCCGAAAATAAGTAAAAACATGTAGCACAACTAGCCCTACTTTATTCATGTGTTGGTCAAAAATATCAATTTTGACTAATTTTTTTCATCCTATATCTATTAAGATAACTCAACAAATGAAAATAAACAATTTATAACCTTAAGTTTTGTTAATTAAACTATTGAAATTAATTATCAATTCAATAGCTCAAAACAATGTTTCAAAAATATTATTTTCGTTTTATGCCAATCAGTCGGCCTAATTCTTTTGGCGCTTCATGAATTGTTCCAACTTTAGTATAATCATCTATAGCATTTTTTATTTGTTCAGGGAAAGCTGCAGGTCTGCCTATTGTAGTGTCCATGCCCATAAGCATTACTTCATATGTTGCACAACGGTTATTTTGAGCATCTACTAAAGTCATAAAAACATGTAAACGTTTGGCATCATAATCATATAGACTTACGTTCACAGTAATAAGTTCAGCTACGCTTATTTCTTTTAAATACACTACATGATTTTCTAAAGTGAACACTGTATAATTCAATTTTTTAATTGTATTCACATCTAAGCCTAGTGATGCCAGCCATGCATCTGTGGCATCACTAAATACTCGATTATATTCAGCGTCATTCATGTGCTGATTATGATCGACCCAAATATCTTTAACAGTGGTTTGATATTGAAATTGAGTCATATGAACCTCCAATTATTTAATACCCTTTTTCATTGATGCAGTGTCTTCTGGCCAATATGCTTCAGCTAATTCTTTCACTTTAACTAAGAATTCATTACGCTTTTGGTCTAATTCTGACATCGTTTGCCCTTGTGAAGCCGTTTCACAACCATTCACCACATTATCATATAAATCCTGAGTTAGTTCAGGCGCAATTAATTTTGTCCATGGTTTCTTCAATGCTGGACCAAATTGTTTCAGCATATGACGCATACCGCCTTCTCCTCCAGCAAGATGGAATGTCATAAATGGTCCATACTGTGCATAACGTAAACCTGCTGCATGGGTAAATGCTTTATCTACTTCTTCAGTAGTTGCTATTCCTTCATTAACAATGTGTAATGATTCTCGCCATAGTGCCTCCATCAATCTATCTGCGATGTGTCCTTCAATTTCATGTCTGACATGTAGCACATCCATACCAATGCTTTCGTACACTTTTTCTGCTTCTACTGTGACAGCTTCAGTTGTTTCTTTACCAGGTACAATTTCAACTAATGGCAAAATGTATACTGGGTGAAACGGATGTGCAACAACCAAACGTTCAGGATGTTTTAAATTTTGTTGTAATTCTGAAGGCATAATGCCAGAAGTACTAGAACCAATAATGGCATCCTGACGTGCATAGGTATCGATTTCAGATAATACCTGTGCTTTTAGTTCTTCAATTTCTGGAACATTTTCTTGAATATGATCTGCATCTTTAACAGCCTCTTCTAAGCTTACCGTAAACGATAAATTCTCTAAAGACGCACCCTCTGCTAAACCTTGTTGCTCAGCATATGGCCAGTTTTGTTTCACTTGTTTTAACATGCTTTCATAAGCACCTTCACTGGGATCTGTCGCAATTACTTCGTGACCATGCGCTAAAATACGCGTAATCCAACCACTACCTATAACGCCCGTACCTACAACTGCAAATTTCATTATTTGCCTCCTTTAGGATCTCTAAGTTGGTATTGCTCACGCGCTTCAGCCGGTGTCATTGGCTCTATATCTAATGTTTTTAGTATTTCAACTGCACGTTCAACTAGTTGTTCATTTGAAGCTTTAACACCTTTTGATAAATACAAGTTATCTTCTAAACCTACGCGGACATTTCCACCACGTTTCGCCGCTTCTTCTACAGTAGGTAGTTGCATTCTCCCAATACCAAAAGCTGACCAATGCGCATTTTCAGGAATACGTGTTTTAAAATATTCAATTGTCTCTGCATCGTTTTCAGCACCCCATGGAATACCTAGACAGAATTGGAACATGGGTTCGCCTTCAATGAGACCTTCATTAATTAATTGTTTTGCAAATGAAATATGCCCACTATCAAAGCATTCTAATTCAGGTTTTACACCTGCATCTTTTACTAATTGTGCTTGTTTTCTTAACCAATCAGCTGGGCTTAAGTAAACAGCGTCACCCATATTCACACTACCACAATCAAGTGTGCACATTTCTGGTAATAATGCGCCAATCGCTTCATGTCTTTCTTCAGGTGTTTGCATATCTGAACCTTCACCTGCTGTATATGGATCTTCTAGGTTAGGGATAAAATCTCCGCCACCACCTGAAGTAATATTAATAATAATATCTTCATCAGCTTCTCTTATTAATCTTACTGCTTCTTTAAAAAATTCAACATCATGGCTTATGCCGCCTGTTTCTGGGTCACGTGCATGAATGTGTGCAACAGTAGCCCCTGCTTTCGCACATTTAATTGCTGAATCTGCAATTTCCTGAGGTGTTACAGGAACACTTTTATTTTTTTCTACAGTATCTCCAGCACCTGTTAAAGCTGCTGTTAGCATAACTTTTTTCATATATAAACCTCCAACAGAGTTTTGATCACAGTTGATAGTGTACCAACCGGACGGTTTAGTTTCAACCCTTGCTACAGCTAAAAAAAGGGATAAGTGATGGTTTCTCATCACTTATCCCTATAGCATCAATACTTTCAACGAATCGAAAATTTTATTATTTTTTTATAATTTCAACTTTTTCATGCATCTTTTAATTCGATTTGTTTGTTTTCTGTATAAGATGTTAGTCGTTCTAAAACTTTTGCTCTCATTGTTTCATCAAGTGCGTCTAGTCCAAATATTTCCGATAACCATAAGCCGTCCACTGCTAAACGTATGATTGTTGCATCGACTTTATCAATGCCATCTTTTTCAATTTTTTCTTGCCAATCTTTATAGGTATCTTGTAGTGGTAATAATAAATTACTATTAATACCCTGTGCAGCCAGCATACCAGAAGTAATTGATGCATTTTCTGAACGGTGTTCTCTAGTAGCTTCAATAAATGCACGCAATAATTTGCCAACTTCTTGTGACTCATTTTTAACATGTTCATTCACATTATTTCGATACAACTCATCTGCATGATCCACAAGTCCTTGTATCAATGCGAATTTATTTTTAAAATGATACAGTAAACCACCTTTACTAACACCTGCTTTTTTAGCAACTGCATCAAGTGTTAAATACTCACTACCTTGCTCATTTACGATAGCCGCTGCTGCTTCTAATAGTTGAATACGTTTAGACACTCTTGCCATATCTACACCTTCTCTTACAAAATATTACTTGATTCATCTACTATATTTATATTTGAGCAAACTATAAACGATAAATGACAAAGTTGCAAGATTAATCTGGATTTTATAAACGACGCGATATCTATTTTTAAATAAATACGATGGTTTGGTTCAACCAAAATACGATTAAAAAATTTTGACAACCACGAACACTTTTTTGTCATTGAAGACTTAAGTCATGCTATAGCTTAATTGGTTACTTATCATTCATGCCTTTACCTTCTAGGATATGATTGATATACTTTTCAACTCTATTTTCCCTTGTTGAAGCACGTTTAGCTTGACCTATATAATACATATATTGACGTTGTCTTCCAGGCGTTAAATTATTAAATGCTTCTTTTAACTCTGACGAAGCTTCTAATTTATTTTTCAATTCCTCAGGCATATCGAATTCTTCTGTCGTTTTCATCGGTACTTTTTCACCCGACTTTTCTACTCTAATGGCTTCTTCTACATACCAAGCAATTTCATCTTTACGTTGTTCTATTTCGTCTAAACTTTCAAATCTCAACTGGCGAGCAGCTTGAACATTTTTCGTTTGTTGAATTAAAGTATGATATGGATCTTTCATAATGGCACCTTTTTCAAATAACAATGCACAATAATGTTTAAAATCTTGAATGATGACAACATTTTTATTGTCCAAAGTATAACAAGGATGCATCCATTTATAATCTTCTGTTAATTCTGTTTGATTGATTATATTTCTTAATACTTTAAAAGCATCTTGCCATTGATCTAAGCGTTCAATAAACGCATCTACTTTATCGTTTTTAATTGATTCATTCATAAAAAACCGCCTTTTATTTTAATTTTACTATAAATATATACATTTAATCCATACTATCTTTTATATCATGTTAACGTCTTATTTTCTAAGAATATAATACTTATTTATATCTTTAATAATTCAAAATATTTCTTTAAACCATTTTTAAATGTGCTCAATTTAGATAATCCTTTATTGATCTTCTTCACACTACTCTGGTACAAAACCTATATATTGTCATACTAATACAATTCAAAAATACATTTGTTTTACTTATAATTTAATATAAGTAAAATTATATAAGTATTTATATATATTACTGATACACTTCGCTTTTCTCTGTTACACTTATAAATAATCACTTTTTAGAAGTGTGAACAATCATTGTTCAGTTTTTTGTAAGCGCTTTAATATTTGGAGGGGATATTTTATGCAACAAGAGAGTGTTTGGCTAACAATTATGGGACTAATTATTATTATTTCCATTGTTGGTTTACTAATTGCTAAACGTATTAGTCCAGTTGTAGGCATGATTTTAATACCGAGTGTAGGTGCACTCATATTAGGTTACAATATAGGCGATTTAGTAAAATTCTTTAATAGTGGTTTAGATCAAGTTATTAACGTCGTCATCATGTTTATTTTTGCAATTATTTTCTTCGGCATCATGAGTGACGCTGGCTTATTTAAACCATTGGTAAAGCGTTTGATTTTGCTTACTAGAGGTAATGTTGTAGTTGTTTGTATTGTAACTGCACTTATCGGAATATTCGCGCAACTCGATGGTGCTGGAGCCACAACATTTTTATTATCAATACCAGCATTATTACCGTTGTATAAAGCACTAAATATGAATCGGTATCTACTACTTTTGTTACTCGGACTGAGTGCATCGATTATGAACATGGTGCCTTGGGGTGGTCCTATGGCTCGTACAGCTTCAGTAATTCATTTTAAGAATGTCAATGAATTATGGTATGGTGTTATACCTGTTCAGATTATCGGTTTTATTTTAGTTTTACTATTCGCTGTAATTTTAGGTTTTCGAGAAAAATCAATTATACAACGTAAAATCAATTCGGGAGAAGTAACTAATACACAAGATGTGGATATACATAAATTGGTTGAAATATACGAACAAGATCAAGATATTAAATTTCCAATTCGTGGTGTTGCCGTTACGAAACCTTGGATTAATTGGATTAACGTGATACTTACGCTCGCTATCATCGTAGTAATGCTAGCTAATATCGCTCCGCCTGAATTTGCATTTATGATTGGTGTTGCGATTGCTTTGATTATTAACTTCCCAAATGTAGACGAACAAATGAGTAGGCTTAAGGCTCATGCGCCAAATGCACTTATGATGGCTGCCGTGATTATTGCAGCGGGTATGTTTTTAGGTGTACTTAATGAAACTGGTATGCTTGAGGCAATAGCAGTAAGCTTCATCCACATTATACCGAATGCCGTAGGGCCATACTTACACATTATTGTCGGTATTTTCGGTGTACCACTAGATTTATTAACGAGTACGGATGCTTATTATTTCGCAATCTTACCTATTGTTGAACAGACAGCCGGTCAGTTTGGTGTGTCATCTGTGTCAACAGCATATGCAATGTTAATTGGAAATATTATCGGTACGTTTGTCAGTCCATTTTCACCTGCATTATGGTTAGCAGTAGGGCTTGCAGAAGCAAATATGGGAACATATATAAAGTATGCGTTCTTTTGGATATGGGGTTTTGCCATCGTCATGTTAATTATCGCTATGTTAATCGGAGTCGTTACATTTTAAGTTCTAAACTGTGTGACTTTAGTAAAAACATTTGCACAAAAATTTAAAAAACAGGGTGTCGAACTGAAATTACATTTCAATGTTCCACGCCCTGTTTTATTTATATATAATTCAATTTTGCAGTCTTATATTACCATTAGCCCATGCTCAAATCATGATGCTTTATTGTATTTAGCGACATTTTTAAGGCTAATAACTAAAATAAATGCTACTAACGCAATTGCAGCTGAAAAATAAGTCGTTGCGTAGACATTTAAGTTCGATACTACTAATCCACCTACAATACCGCCGATACCGATACCTGCGTTTAAACTAGACATATTCCAGCTCATCACTTGGCTCGTATCACCCTCAACATGTTCTATAATGCCACTTTGCACAGCTGGATTCGTACTCCATTGCATGATATTCCAAATGAAAATAATCATGAGTAATAAACCTGTACCTGGTAAAAACATATTAAGAATAAGCATCATAACAATAAATACGGCTGTCGCAATAACCAACCAGCGTTTGCTCGTAAGTCTATCTGATAAAAAGCCACCCATTGATGTTCCGATTACACCTGCAATACCATTGATTAATAATGCAATAGAAACAAAGGATAGTTGATGCCCACCGGAAAGGATTAACGGATTAATATAAATAAACGTCACCGAGTTGGCTACTAATAATAAAAACGTGATACCTAAATATTTTGTAACTTCAACGGGTCTTAACACTTTAGAATAAGCGTTTGAACGATTTGAACCTGTCTCCATGTCAGTGTTTGACGATAGATGATCACTTAGCTTCGGTACATATATATACATTAGAATACCAACGAATAAACTAATAATCACAATAAATAAAAACGTATATCTCCAACCGACTAAATCACCAATGACTGTCCCGATTGGCACACCAAAAACATTTGCCCCACTAAAACCGGAATACACAATACCAATCATTTTCCCTCGGTGTTGTGGCGCAGTTAATAACGCAGTTAAAGCTAATATTTTAACCACAATTAATGCTGCAGCTGCAGATGATAAGATACGTCCAATCACTAAAATAGAAAAATTAGGCGCAATCGCAATAATGATATTGCCTACAACAAATGTTAACAGTGCCCACAATAAAACCATTCGTGGTGAAAAACGATTTGTTAGCTTTACTAAAATAGGTCCTGCTACTGCAAAAGTAATGGCATATAAGGTAACTAATTGTCCAATGATTGCTTCAGAAACATGTAAATCACTACTCATCAAGTTCATAATACCTGCAACCATCATTTCAACCATTCCTACAATAAATATACTTAATATAAAGGTAAATATGCGCATAACTGACATAAATATCCTCCTCTCTTTAATCTGATTTCAAAAATTCTATAACTGCTACATTATAAACCATTCGTCAATATATATGAATACTTAGCAATACATGCTATTAAATTCATTTCAAAAAACAGGAAACGCAAGAAATATCAATAACCATTTTGATACTTCTTGACGTTTCCTGCTCATCTAAATTTAAAATTTCTCATCAAATAGATTTGATTTTAGTAATTGTCATCATGTTTATTATAACAAATATACATCAAAAACTTTTAGCGATTGTCTTTGGGGATATGTCGCGCAATTAATTGGTCTCGTTCATTAAAGAATTGACGATAACTCAAGTATGTTGCAATCAACGCTGACATAATTGTCGCTGTCATATGAATAAATACTACTAAAAGTTGAAATTTAACAGCTTCCAATGGATCTACACCACCGATAATCAACCCTGTCATCATACCAGGAATCGAAACAATACCATACGTTTTCACTGAATCTATCGTTGGCACAATTGCCGTTTTGATACTTTCACGGATCGTTCCTTTGGAAGATAGTTTTGGATTAGCACCTAATGCCAATTTGGCTTCGATTTGACTCATTTCTTTAACGAATTCACGATCTAAATTTTGATACGCAAGATTAATAGCAATCAAACCATTACTTCCAAGCATGCCTGCAATTGGAATTACTTCATTAGGTTTGAATTCAATTGCGCCAGTGATCACAATACCGACTAATGGTAGCGCTACACCTATAAATATGGCAATAAAAGAAATCCAAAATACATGATGCATCACAGGTGAAGCTCTACTGATCGTGTTCCACGATGCATTAATAATGATGATCAATACAAACAAGAGCAACAACCATGTTTGGTTTACATCAAATATAAAATGAAGTAAATAACCTAAAATCACCAATTGAACAACTGCTCTTAAAGTTGCAACGAGTAAATCTTTAATTATGTGTAATTTTTCTTTATATGACACGATGATTGGAAAAAGTAGGAGTGTCGCAGTAAGTACTAAAGCAGTGGTACTCATCATAATTCCTCCTCCTTTTCAATTTGTCCATCCACAATTCTAATGCGCTTTTGGAAATGTCTCATACTTTGATCGTTACTATGTGTAATCCATAAAATTGTTGTACCTTCCTCCGCAAGCTTAAAGATTAAAGATTCAATTTTTTCACTGTTATGTACGTCTAAAGCACTTGTTGCTTCGTCTAATAATAATACTTTGGGTTTATACATTAGCTGTCTCGCAATCGTTACACGTTGTCGTTCCCCACCAGAAAGATGGTTTACGCTTGTATCAAAGTTATAATGACCTAACCCTACCGACTTCAAAAGTGCTTTAGCTCTTTTACGATTAAACTTATCATTTCTAATTTGAGCGGGGAAAGCTAAGTTATCACCAATAGTACTTTCAAACAAATCGCTTTCTTGTAATAAATAACTAATTTCCATTCTTAACTTTTCTGGACTAATATCTTCATATACTTGATTATTAAAATATAATTCCCCTTCTGTAGGACTTATCAAATTATTCATTAAGCGTAACAAAGTACTTTTACCACTTCCTGAAGGCCCAACAATCGCAATCGTTTCTCCTGCTTCGATTTTCAAATTAATGTTATTGATAATTTGTCGGTTATCCACCTGGTATGAAACATTTCTAAGCTCTAACATTTTGAACCTCCTAGGTCATATATAGTTTATACCCTATTACGACTGTTTGATTTCCTATCATTGTAGCATTCAATCGTTTTATTCAAAACACAACATTAAATATCACACGCAAACATTATTTTAAAAATACAATCGCAATAAAAGATATTAAATTATTAAAAGTATGCAGTGATATGGATACTGCTAGGTTTTTCCCACTTTTCAAATATACAAATACTAGACCAATCGCAATAAAAATATAGCTTCCGATTTCAAATGGGGATGTAGCCCCTAATACATGAATACCAGCAAATAATATAACTGATAATACACTTGCAGCAGCATATGTAATTTTTTTACCTAATTCATGAATGATGAGATGCCTAAATAATAACTCTTCAATAATCGGCGTCAAAATAACAATATCTAAAAATAAAAATGGGAGCATCCAATTGTCTTGAAATAGTGCTTCTAAAATCAATTGATTCTGTGTTTCATGATATTGTAATGACTTCGGTAAAAAAGTCATAAGCCAATCATATAAATTATTCAACAAGAGCGTAGATATGTATGCTATAAAAATAAGCAAAATATATTTACGAACTGATTTTAACCTGTTGATCACAATTGCTGTAATATTATCTTTAGTATGCATGCCATAAAAACTTAAGATGATACATATTTCAGCAATAACACCACCAAAAATCAGTATATTCATATCACTTAAACGATACTTACTACCAATATTAAAAATGTCATATGATACGATTAATATCAGCGTTAATATAAGTGGTATAATATAATTAGCAATGATGTATATAGGGATTAACCAAAAGTCTTTTTTAACAATTTTCTGATGCTGCCATATATGCTTTTTGGTTAATGGCGTTGCTGATGATTTGTCAGTCATATGTCACCTTCCTTGTAGCTGTTTAACAATAATATAACACAATATTTTATCATTATTATAAGTTGATTTACTTTTCTATTTGAAAATTACAATTAACCATTCTACCCCTTTACAGTGGAACACATTGTAAATTGCATAATTTATTGTATTATATAACTATATTAAGGGGGAATGTTACATGACTATTTTGACTATTTTACAGTTTATCGTCAACGTAATCATTGTCGTTTGTTTAATAAGCGTACTTGTTTTAGGGGCTGTATTGCTTTTTAAGGATAAACGACAAAAGCAACATAGCGTTTTACGCAATTATCCATTACTTGCACGTATTCGATATTTTGGTGAAAAAATAGGTCCAGAATTACGCCAATATTTATTTTTAGCAGATACCAAAGGCAAACCTTTTTCTCGTAATGATTACACCAATATTGTATTAGCTGGTAAATATAATTCAAGAATGACTAGTTTTGGTACACAAAAGGATTATGAAGATGGGTTTTACATTCAAAATACGATGTTTCCGTTGCAATCTAAAGAATTACATATTAATCAATCACCGTTGATTTCATCATTTATTTATACAATTGATAATGAACGACTCTTTAATCGTGACGAACATCGCACAAAAGCAGAGATAGATCCATTTTATTTAACAGATGAAGATGCCATTATTTTAGGTCCTGAACTGAAACATCCGTTCAAACTTAAAAGGCTTGTTGGTCAATCAGGAATGAGTTATGGCGCATTAGGAAGTCATGCAATCACGGCGCTATCCAAAGGATTAGGACAAGCTGGAACTTGGATGAATACAGGTGAAGGCGGTTTATCAAAACACCATTTATCGGGCGATGCAGATATCATCTTTCAAATAGGTCCAGGTTTATTTGGCGTACGAGATAAATCGGGAGAATTTGATATGAATGCTTTCCAAATTTTAGCAAATGAAGATACGGTCAAAGCTTTTGAAATCAAGTTAGCACAAGGTGCAAAAACAAGAGGCGGCCATATGCAAGGTAATAAAGTCACACAAGAAATTGCTGATATTCGTAATGTTGAACCTTGGAGGACGATTAATTCCCCTAACCGTTTTGAATCTATAGATAATCCAACCGATTTATTAGAATGGGTTACACAATTACAAAAAGTAGGTCAAAAACCTGTTGGTTTTAAAATTGTAATCAGCAAAGTATCAGAAGTAGAAGCGCTCGCACAAACAATGATTGAAACAAATCAGTTTCCGAATTTTATTACTATTGACGGCGGCGAAGGAGGCACTGGTGCAACATTTCAAGAATTGCAAGATGGCATAGGTTTACCTTTATTCACTGCTTTACCAATCTTAACAGGTGTACTCGAAAAGTATGGTATACGCAATCGAATTAAAGTATTTGCTTCAGGGAAACTTGTAACACCTGATAAAATTGCGATTGCATTAGGTCTAGGTGCTGATTTAGTCAACGTTGCAAGAGGTATGATGATTAGTGTCGGATGTATTATGAGTAGGCAGTGTCATATGAACACATGTCCTGTAGGTGTTGCAACAACAGATCCAAAACGTGAAAGGGGATTAATTATAGATGAAAAAAAATACCGCGTCACTAATTTTGTAACCAGTTTACATGAAGGCTTATTTAACATTGCTGCCGCTGTAGGTGTAACTTCCCCAACTCAGATATCGAAAGAACACATCATTATCAAAAAGAAAGACGGTAACATTCAATCCATACATGATTATAAATTAAACTTACTAAATCATAATTAACTTCAAAGATTAAAAGAAACACCTTTGTTAAAAATAAGCTTCAACAACATTTCGAAGGATAAGATAAGCATACGTCTGGGACGAATCACTGATGTCCAGACGTATTTATTTTGCAAATAGATATTTAAGTCCGATGGTTCATTATCATATAAAGTGATTCAATTGCTTTGTTAGCTTAGATTCTATCGTTTCTTGTTGATCTTCCAATGGATTGAATTCAAATAAATTACCATTAATAAAAACGGTCGGAATGCCTTTAATTCCTCTTTCAAATGCTTCTTCATGAATCGCTAACGAACGATCGTCAGCTTCTTTATGAGGTGTAAGATTATATTCTTCTTCCATTTTGGCTTCAATTGTCGAAAAACTTACTTTCCATTGAGCTTGTTTTTGGTATAACTCACGAATAATATCTAAGGTTTCTTCAGGTCGTTGATAGTTTAAATATATATTTGCTATTGTTCCTTTTAATAAGCCTTGCTTCGTTTTATCAAAATGTTTAATTGTATGTTGAACCTTCCCTTGATCAATGAATGGCTTTAATACAGTGTCTGCAGCGAAAAAGAAGTTTTTACAGTATGGACAAGCTAAATTGATAAAAGACTCCACTTTAATCGGTGCTGATTCTGAGCCTATTGTTAAATAATTAATTTCTGTCATCGTCTATCCCTCCACTTTGTTTATAATTATATTGAATCATGGACAGGTATTGAATGCACACGTTTAGCCTTACAATAGCGTGCAACGTAAACTTCATCTAATGTTATGTAAATTAAATTAATAACACAAAGCTCAAACAATTAGCTTATATCGAAGTTCATGATAAAATGAATATAAATATTTGATTAGGGGGTATAACATGAACAATTCAATAAAATTACTAGAATCATTAACAAATGTTGACGGTATTGCAGGTCATGAAAAAGCAGTGAAAACACTTATGCGTGATTATTTGACGCCAGTAAGTGATGAAATTATTGAAGATAATCTGGGAGGTATTTTCGGTAAAAAAACGACCTCTACTGGTAATAAGACATTAATGGTGGCAGGTCATTTAGATGAAATTGGTTTTGTAGTTACTAAAATTGATAAAGATGGATTTTTAAAATTCACACCTATTGGTGGTTGGTGGAACCAAGTGATGTTATCTCAAAAAGTAACTGTCACAACTGATGAAGGCAAGAAAATCAGAGGTATTATTGGCTCCAAACCACCACATGCTTTATCACCCGAAGAACGTAAAAAAAATGTAGAAATAAAAGATATGTTCATTGATATTGGAGTTAAAAGTAAAAAAGAAGCTGAACAATTCGGCATTGAAATTGGCAATATGATCACACCATACAGTGAGTTTGAAACACTAGCTAATAGCAAGTATTTAACTGCCAAAGCTTTTGATAATCGTTATGGTTGCGCCCTTGCTGTAGACGTTTTAAACAACCTTAAACAAGAATCCATTGATATTAATTTAGTTTCAGGCGCTAACGTACAAGAAGAAGTAGGTCTTCGTGGCGCTAAAGTTGCAGCTAATAAGATTAAACCTGACTTAGCTCTTGCTGTCGATGTAGCTGTTGCCTATGATACACCAGGCATGTCTGGCCAAACTAGCGAGACAGCTATTGGACAAGGACCTGTAGTCATTATTATGGACGCTTCAAACATAGGTCATGTTGGTTTTACAAACCATATTAAAAAAATAGCTAAAGCACATAATATAGATATCCAGTTAGATTCTACACCTGGTGGCGGTACTGATGCTGGAAGTATTCATGTTGCCAATGAAGGTGTGCCTACGGTCTCTATTGGTGTCGCTCTACGTTATATGCATTCAAACGTCTCTGTATTGCATACAGATGACTATAAAAATTCGGTTGCCTTAGTCACTGAAATCGTTAAATCTTTAAACGACGATGCCGTAGATAACATCATTTGGTAAACCACTCAAACCTATAAAAAATAAAGCCGTAAACAAAGTGCTACCACTAATGTTTACGGCTTTTTGGTGCTTCTTAATAACTATTAAACTCAAATAATATCACTTTCACTCTAAATTATTCTGTAGAATCTTTCCAACGCGCATCACTCAACATTTCTCCTGGCCAAGTATATGCCGTCACACCACCATCAATTGTAATGGTTTCACCAGTTATAAAAGAACTGTCATCAGAAGCCAAGAAAGCAATGAGTTTACCTACTTCATCAGGTGTGCCCAAACGACCTAAAGGCGTAACCCACTTCTGATTTTCTCTAAATATTTTTCCTTGTTCATCTTCTTTAGTACCTGTTAATTTATCTACAAGTGGTGTTTCTATCGTACCTGGTGCGACTGCATTCGCTCTGATATGCTCACGTCCATATTCTATCGCTGTTGATCGAGTGAAATTGATGATACCTGCTTTTGCAGCATTATATGCTGAACGATTTAAATCTGCAGCAATTCCAGAAAATGACGCCATATTGATGATAGAGCCACCATTTGACATCATTAGTGGTAAAAAGAATTTAGTCATCAAAAATGTACCTCTTAAATCAACATTCATAATTCTATCAAACACATCGATTGGAAATTCATGAATACGTCCAGCGGCATTATCAATACCAGCATTATTACATAAAATATCAATATGATTATAATCTTCTTTAATAGATTGCGCAAGCCGTTCTACTGCATGTGCATCTGATACATCTACATTATATCCTGAAGCTTTATTACCGCCCTGGTTAATTACTTTTACTGTATCATGTACAGATGCAGAAATATCAATCGCTAAAACATGTGCCCCTTCTTTTGCCAATATTTGTGCAGAAGCAGATCCTATGCCAGTACTAGCGCCTGTTACCACAGCAATCTTATTTTCTAATCGTCTCATCTATGAACTTCCCCTTTCATTTCCCTACTGTTCAATATTAATTTATCTGTAATACATTTCCTTTTTAAATCAATTTTAAAACCTTTGTATAAAGCATTCATAGATGCCTTTTGCTTGGAAACATAAAATTTATCATACTCATTTCAAAATGAGTTTGTTATAATTTCGATAACTTATTTGGGAGGTAATAATAATGGGGTCAAATACGAGAGAAAAATCGACAATTATAAATAAATTTCTGAAATATTGTAGAAAAAATTGGTAATAGATTACCTGATCCAAGTATATTGTTTTTTCTAATGTGTCTTGGGCTCGCAATCATTACATGGGTTGTTTCACTTTTTCATGTCACAGTAAAACATCCTGGAACAGGTAATACCATTGGCATCAAAAATATTTTAAGCAAAGATGGTATTGCTATGATTTTGAATGATGCGATCAAAAACTTTTCTGAGTTCCCTGCACTCGGTTTAGTATTATCAGTGATGCTTGGGGTAGGTATTGCTGAGAAAACAGGTTATTTTGATAAATTAATGGTACAAATTGTTCATAAAGCACCCAAGCAAATCATTGTGCCTGTAATCATACTTATAGGTATTATTGGCAATTCTGCAGGAGATGCTGCAACGATTGTTTTACCACCGTTAACAGCGATGGTCTTCATTAAATTAGGCTATCACCCTATTGCCGGGTTAGCGATGGCTTACGCATCAGCACTTGGTGGTTTTTCTGCGAATGTCATGATAGGAATGTCAGATGCATTGCTTTATGCCTTTACAGAACCAGCAACAAAGATTGTTTCTGATAAAATTGCAGTTAATGTAGCGATGAATTGGTACTTTATTGCAGCTAGTGTCGTTGTATTATTGCCAACAATTTATTGGGTTACAATGCGTTTTGTCGTCCCCCGTTTAGGCTCATATGACGATACACAGTCTAATATTAAAGTGGATGATACTAATCAAGGATTAACACTTAAAGAAAGTAAGGCTGTGTTTGGGGCAAATATAAGCTTTTTCACTACACTTATTTTACTTATCATTATAGCAATACCACAAAATAGTTTCTTACGTAATGCCAAAACTGGCAGTTTATTGAATGATTCTCCTATTATTAATGGGGTTGGTTTAATTATTTTACTTATTTTTTTGGTGCCTGGTTTGGTGTACGGCATGTTAATGAAGGAATTTAAAAATTCTAAAGATTTAGGTAAAATGCTTGCTGATTCTATGGCTTCTATGGGGTCTTTTATTGTTATTGTCTTTTTTGCAGCACAATTACTGGCATTTTTAGAATGGAGTAATTTAGGTGTGATTGTAGCAGTACAAGGTGCTGAAGTACTTCAAGATCAAAACGGTATCGTCCTTATTTTAGGAGTGATTTTTTTAGGTGCGCTCATTAACTTATTAATCGGTAGTGCATCTGCTAAATGGGGAATTCTTGCTCCAATATTTATTCCAATGCTGATAATTGTAGGATTTCATCCTGCATTCACACAAATGTTGTATAGAATTGGAGATTCAATTAGTAACCCAATTACGCCAATGATGCCTTATTTGCCATTACTTTTATCTTATGCTCAAAAATATGATAAACATATGAAATTAGGCTCACTGTTATCTAGTTTAATGCCTTATACCATTATTCTAAGTATTGTATGGCCCATATTCATGATTATATGGTACTTACTTGGCTGGCCATTAGGCCCTGGAGGCCCTTTACACATCAATGAATAAGTCAAAAACAATATTAAATTTCAAACTATATAAAAATCATTAACATGAATTGAACAATATTCAATTGATGTATCACAAATCATGCTATTTATTGTAATATTAAAGAGAAAAGTGGGTAAATAAATTTATAAACAACTATTTACCTCATATATACAGGAGGAGATTATGGAACGCATAGGATTAGTAGACATCGGATCAAATACAATAAGGTTAGTTATTTTTGAATTCGATACTAAAACAGGATTAAATGAAATTTTAAATATTAAAACGCCCGCACGCTTAAGTCAATATTTAACCGATGATTTAAAGATGAACCAAGATGGTATCGATGTGTTGACAACAACATTACACAGCTTTAAAAGCGTCGCTAATAAATTTGAAGTAAACGAATTACATCCTGTTGCGACAGCTGCTATTAGACAATCTACCAATCAAAATGAAATTATCAAACACATTAAAAGCGAACTTGACATCAGCATCAAAATCATTCCTGATCAAGAAGAAGCTTTTTATGGTTTTTATGCCATCACTCATACTACAGATGTAGAAGATGGTGTTTCTATCGATATTGGTGGTGGTTCTACAGAAGTCACTTTATTCAAAGATAAAACGATCATTGAAGCGCATAGTTTCCCATTTGGCGTTGTAACATTAAAACGAAAATTCTTCGAAGATAAAGATCATAATGATAAATCAGCAATTAAAGCAATGGAAAAATTTATAGCTAAGCAATTCGAACAGCTACCATGGTTACAAGACCAAAAAATTGCTTTAGTCGGTATTGGTGGATCGGCTCGTAACGTAGCACGCATTCATCAGTCAGAACATTCTTATCCCATTGGTGGTGTTCATAACTACTCAATGACTGAAGAAGATATGGATGAGGTATATAAAATAATTAAAAAGAGTTCACGTGATGACTTAAAAGATATTGATGGATTAAGCAGAGACCGTATAGACATCATATTACCAGCAGTATCCGTATTCAAAACTTTATTCGAACAAATCAATGCAACCCACTTCACTTTCTCACGCAAAGGGCTACGTGAGGGCTATATAATGAAGTTGATATCCGAACGTCACCCACAAGAATTTAAAAAAGAAAATATTAGAAAAGATGCATTATATCATTTAGCTAATGAATATAGCATCGAAGAATCTAGTGCAAAACAACGCGTTAAATTGGCTCAATCATTGTTATCACAACTGATTGACTTAGATAAAATTCAAGTTACTAAAAAAGAGCAAGAACTTTTTGCGGAAGGTGCATATTTATATTATTTAGGAAGATTTATTGACGCAGATTCTAGTTCACCGCATACGTATTATATTATAGCGAATTCAATGATTGATGGTTTTCCACATGAAGATCGCGTCAAACTTGCAATGTTAGCAAGTTTTAAAAATAAATCTCTTTTAAAATTTTATAGCCAAGAGACCGCATGGCTACGTGGCAAAGAGTTGGATCATATTCAATTTTTAGGCGGTATTATTAAATTTGTAAATGCCCTAAATATATCACATACTAGCCCAGTGGAACGTGTGGCATTACAAGAAGAAGATGGTGCTTATACTTTGTATGTCCATTATATTGGTGAACCGATTGCTGAAGAATATCAATCACTTAGACAAAAAAAGCATATCGAGAAAATTTTAAAAGAAAATCTTTCTATCATCTTTACAAAATCTTAAAATTCATATGATAAATTGTACGTAGCAAAATATGTTAACAAGACTACAATAAGGTGGAATTAGAATTATGCAAAAGAAATTGGGAGAGAGAGATTTAAATTTACCACAATATTATAATAATAGAGAGCTCAGTTGGTTAGATTTTAATTATCGCGTATTACAAGAAGCTGAAGATAAAAACAATCCTTTATTGGAACAATTAAAATTTATTTCTATATTTAGCTCTAACTTGGATGAATTCTTTATGGTGCGTGTGGCCGGATTACAAGATCAAGTTAAAATGGGCTATGATAAACCTGAGAACAAAGCACAACTCACACCTAAAGAACAACTTGAGCAAATAAAAATAAAAAATAAAAAATATGTAGATTTACAGTATGCACGTTATAACGAATTAGTAGAACTGTTAAAACAACATCGTGTGGAAGTAACAAAACCTGAATCTTTACCAGAGTCTTTATTACCACAGTTAGAACGTGAATTTAAAACAGGTATCTTACCTACATTAACACCATTAGGTATCGATGCTTATCATCCTTTCCCAAAATTAAACAATAAAAGCTTGAATATATTTGTAGATATTGATACCGATGATGCAATTAATTCGGCTATTGTACAAATACCATCATTAATTCCAAGATTTTATACATTAAATCAAGGTCAAACTCAATACGTTGTAATGTTAGAAGATATTATCACTTATTATATTAATGAGTTATTCACTGGCTATGAAGTGTTAAATACCTTCACCTTTAGAATTACACGTAATGCCGATCTAACCATCCATGAAGATGGTGCCGAAGATTTGTTAATTGAAATAGAACGCTTCTTAAAAGAGCGTAAACGCGGAACAGCAGTACGTTTAGAGATAGACGGAAGACAAGCAACTTATGAAGACGTTGTTTGGATTATCAATCAGTTGGAAGTTCATGATAATGATGTCTATTTTGTAGACGGTCCATTAGATTTAACACTGCTTTTCGATCTTGTAGACCATTTATCTAATAGTTTAAAACATTTAACATATAATAAATATCTACCACAACCACCTCAATCTTTGGGTAATGAAGACATTTTTGATTTATCATTAAAACGTGATATTTTCTTTCATCATCCCTATGAATCCTTTGAACCAATTGTAGATTTCATTCGTGATGCTGCAAATGATCCGAACACGATTGCTATTAAACAAACATTATATCGTGTAAGTAAAGATTCACCAATTATTAATAGTTTGAAAACAGCTGCAGAAAATGGTAAACAAGTAACTGTGCTCGTTGAATTAAAAGCACGTTTTGATGAAGAAAATAATGTTCACTGGGCAAGAATGTTAGAAGATGCAGGCTGTCATGTTATTTATGGTATGACATATTTGAAAACGCATAGTAAAATTTCGCTTGTGGTCAAACGCAACAATAACAAACTCACATCTTTCGTACATTTAGGTACTGGAAACTACAACGATAAAACAGCTAAGCTCTATACAGATATGGGCATTATCACAACAAATCAAGAAATAGCAGAAGATGCTATTAACTTCTTTAACTACCTCAGTGGATATACATTGAAACCAGAATATAATAAACTCATTGTAGCTCCATACGACATACGTGATGTATTCTTAGCTCGAATAGACAAAGAAATCAAATCACATCGTGAAAACGGTAATGGAAAAATTATGATGAAGATGAATTCATTAACAGATAAAGATATTATTCTTAAATTATTTGAAGCTTCTCGTGCTGGTGTCAAAGTTAAATTAATTATTCGCGGTATTTGTTGTTTAAAACCAGGCATCCCAGATGTCAGCGATAATATTGAAGTAGTAAGTATCGTTGGTCGTTTCCT
The DNA here is from genome assembly GCF_002902365.1 of Staphylococcus cohnii subsp. cohnii. Lineage (GTDB taxonomy): Bacteria > Bacillota > Bacilli > Staphylococcales > Staphylococcaceae > Staphylococcus > Staphylococcus cohnii. Next base: position 24,154 of record NZ_PPQC01000046.1, read on the forward strand.
TGAACACTCTCGTATCTATTACTTCCATAATAACGGTGATGAAAAAATTTACCTCTCTTCAGCAGATGCAATGACACGTAATATGATTAAGCGTGTAGAAATATTGTTCCCTGTCGAAGATAAAAAAATTGCTAAACGCTTATTAGATTATATGAATTTACAATTATCAGATAACCAAAAAGGTCGATATCAGGACGAACAAGGTTATTATCATTATATTCATAATAATTTATCACCATTAAATTCACAGGCTTATTTAATGAAAGAAGCGATGACATTTGGTCAAAAATTAAAAGAAGCTTCTACCCTGCCACAAGAAGTTCCTATACAACATAAAAATCGATGGTTTTCTAAACTAAAAGATACGTTTAAACGATGATAAAGAACCACTTCCCAACTTGTTGGGTTAGTGGTTCTTATGCATGAGCTAAAGCTCAGGTAATCCTTATTGCGAAATCATCTTTATCGGTTTCGTATGATATCCTCTTATTAAATAATAAAAAATTCATCTCATTCTCAACTTATAGCATTTTGAAATATCAGTTATATAACATCTTATGTATCTAATTTTGCTATAATAAACACTAAATACTATTAACTTTTATGAGGTGTCACTTATGATAAATGTTGAAAAATTAAAAAGTAACTTTCCTTTAGTCAATGACATGCAACAATATAAACCGATATTTTGGAAAAATCCAAATTTTCGTAATGATGAAACATTCCCTTTTTCATTAGATGATATAGAAGATGCTGCAGCAAGGTTAAAACGTTTTAGCAGTTATATACGTAATGTTTTTCCTAAAACTGAAAAAGACCATGGTCTGATTGAATCCCCACTAAAAGCAATCCCTTTTATGCAACAAGCATTAGTTGACTCTGAACACCTTGAGCAAAGTGGTAAATTATGGCTTAAATGCGATAGTCATCTTGCTATTTCAGGCTCTATAAAGGCAAGAGGTGGTATATATGAAGTTCTAAAACTAGCTGAATCTATCGCTATAAAGGAATGTGGTTTAAAATATACAGATGATTACAAAATTTTATCCGAATCAAAATATAAAGCGTGCTTTCGTAAATATACCGTTGCTGTCGGTTCAACTGGTAACCTAGGTTTAAGTATTGGCATCATAAGTGCACAATTAGGCTTTCAAGTTATTGTACATATGTCTAGTGATGCGCGCCAATGGAAAAAGGACTTACTTCGGTCACGCGGTGTGAAAGTTGTTGAACACCAATCTGATTATCAATATGCAGTTGCTGAAGGACGGAAGGCTGCAGAAAACGACCCTACTTGTCATTTCATAGATGATGAAGGTTCTGCTGATCTTTTCTTAGGTTATACAGTTGCTGCTTTACGGTTAAAAACACAACTTAGCAATGAAGGTATACAAGTAGATGCACAACATCCCCTTTTTGTTTATCTGCCTTGTGGTGTTGGTGGAGGTCCAGGTGGTGTTGCCTTTGGATTAAATCAAGTATTTGGCGATCATGTGTATTGTCTTTTTGCTGAACCTACACATGCACCATGCATGACATTAGGAATGATGACACAACTGCACAACCAAATAGCTGTAACAGATATTGGATTAGACGGCCGTACTGATGCAGATGGTCTTGCTGTTGCCAGACCTTCAAAACTCGTTGGTCATATAATGAATTCATTATTATATGGTGCTTTTACTGTAGAAGATCAACAAATGTACCGATATTTATATTTGCTTAGTCAAAAGGAACGTATATTTGTTGAACCCTCTGCAGCATCAGGGTTTGCAGGTTTAAAAGCAGTGTTGAAACATACCGACAAAACTCATTTTAATTTATCTAATGCCAATCATATTGTATGGGCAACTGGCGGTAATATGGTACCTAAGGAAGAAATGTTAAAATATGTGGCTCAAGGCAAACAATCATAAACGTCAACGATTTAGAAACATACCTGACAACAAACATTTAACTTTAAGTATACACCCCACTTTATGTTTTGCTCGATACCTTATCTAAAAAACGCATATATAATAACCTTGCTTCTTTTTCAATGATGGCATTAGGCTTGGTTAAAATTTATAATAAATATAATATGTTCGAAGTGGTATCGTCACACTTACTTTCATTCTAAAACCTAAAACAATATTTTAGGTTTTATTTTTTTATATAAATATAGATAAAAGCGTCTAAAGTCACGTTGCTAAGAATATTTTCTGAATATTTATTGAATTCTAAAATCAACTGTGTTAAAGTATGTTTTATCAATTCACTTTAGTTCGGTAGAGAAACAAAGTATTTAATAAAGGATGGTCATTATACTATGGATACGAAAGCACTTATTAATAACAAAGAATATGAATTATCATTTTTAAAACATTTTCAACAAGCGGATTTTAAACTTGTTGATTTTAGTTTTATAGAATCATTATCCTGGCAATCACTTACGCCTGATGATTTACAACAAATGACAGAGCGTAGCTTTTGGCAACATGACCATCATATTTTTGCTTTGCGCAATGATTTCACTGACCAATTATTGCGTTACTACAGTAATTATCAACCTGAACAACAACGTTTAGCTTATAGTGGTCCAATCGTCAGAAATAATGAAGTTTACACTCAATTAGGTATAGAACATTACAACCCAACTGTTACAGATATGCAAAACGATTTTAAAACGTTTTATAACTTTATTAAATATACGTTGAATGATGATATCGACTTTGTCATTTTAGGACATTATCAATTAATCGATTTATTATTAACAGCTAGCGAACAAAGCCAATCGATATTAAATCTTATACAAGAGCGAAATATTTCAGAGTTAACTGCACAGTTAGGTCTTGCGCATCCTGTGGTACAGTTGCTCACTACAAAAACAACTGAACAACTTGATTTATTAACACAACTATTTCCACATGACCATCGCACCATCCAGTCTTTACATCGGTGGGAACAATGGTTTAAATCACAAAATATTACTGAAATTCATCTTGATATAACCCCTAGACCACCACGTTCTTATTACAAAGGATCATTCATGAAATGTCATTTAAAAAATAATAAAACTCAGCGTCTCACTGGTGGGTTTTATAAAGGGAAATTAGAAGGTTTTGGACTAGGTTTTATACTATAAACAAGGAGTGAAAATCATGCTTACTGTCGCATTGGCAAAAGGTAGATTACTTAAAAGTTTTATAAAGTATTTAAATGAAATAAGAGAAACTGAAATAGCATATGCACTTGAACAAAGAGAGCGTCAATTACTTATAACAGTTAATGATATACAATTTATTTTAGTCAAGGGTAGTGATGTACCGATATATGTTGAACAAGGCGTTGCAGATATTGGCATCGTCGGCAGCGATATTTTAGAAGAAGGTAATTATTTTATTAACAACTTACTGGATTTACCTTTTGGCGAATGTCACTTTTCACTTGCTGCTAAACCAGAAGCTTATCAATTTAAAAAAGTAGCTACTTCATATACCCAAACAGCACGTCAATATTTTGAAGCACAAGGTTTAGATGTTGAGCTTGTAAAACTATCAGGTTCAATTGAATTGGCATGTTTGGTAGATATGGTAGATGGCATTGTTGATATTGTTCAAACTGGTACTACTTTAAAGTCAAATGGCTTAGTTGAAAAAGAAAAGATTAAAAACATCAATGCTAAACTCATTACAAATAAGGCATCATATTTTAAAAAATCAACTGAAATTGATGATTTAATTAAAACTTTGGAGGTGACGCTCATTGATTACAAATAAAGAAACATTTATGAATAACTACCTGAACCAATCTGAACTAAACGAAGATTTATATCCAATCGTAAAAGAAATTTGTGATCAAGTGAAATTTCGAGGGGACGACGCCTTAAAGGAATACAATCTAAAACTAGACAAAGTAGAAACATCACAATTATCAGTTTCTAAGGAAGACTTATTTACTGCTTATCAACGCATTGACTCATCTATACGGGAAGCTCTTGAACAAAGTCATGACAGAATTAAGGCATATCAAATGTCTATTAAACAAGAGCATCAGCAGGATAATTCAGAATGTTACGAAATATATCACCCGTTAGAGCGTGTCGGTGTCTATGTCCCAGGTGGTAAAGCTAGCTATCCCTCCACCGTGTTAATGACTGTAACACTTGCTAAAGTTGCTGGTGTTAAAAATATCGTCGTCGTTACTCCACCACAAATTGAAGGTATACCTGATATTGTACTTGCTGCCTGTTATATTGCTGGTGTTGATCAAGTTTACCAAGTTGGTGGCGCACAAAGTATTGCTGCTCTTGCGTATGGTACTGTGACAATTCCTAAAGTGGATAAAATTGTTGGACCTGGAAATCAATATGTTGCCTATGCCAAAAAATATTTATATGGGCAAGTTGGCATTGATCAGATTGCTGGTCCAAGTGAAATTGCACTAATCATTGATCGATCGGCTGACATAAATGCCATTACTTATGATGTATTTGCTCAAGCAGAACATGATGAACTCGCTAGAACATTTGTCATCAGCGAAGATAAAGACTTATTACAACAATTAGAAAATAATATTCAAAAAACTCTAAGACAAATCAAACGGCAACCTATTGTTGAAGCCAGTTTAAAACACAATCACTTCTTAATTTCAGTAGAAAACTTTACTGAAGCTTGCGATTTGATGAATCAAATTGCACCGGAACATGCATCTATACAAACACAATGTCCACATGACTATATCAACCATGTGAAATATGTAGGTGCACTCTTCTTAGGACATTATTCTCCAGAAGTTATCGGAGATTATATTGCTGGCCCAAGCCATGTACTACCTACAAATCAGACTGCTCGTTTTACCAATGGTCTATCTGTGAATGATTTCTTAACGAGACATTCTGTCATAGATTTATCACAACAAACATTTAAAAACATTGAACAATCCGCACGTAAATTAGCACATATTGAACACTTGTATAATCACGAACAATCCATAGAAATGCGAACAACAAAGGAGCCACACAATGATTAGAATTAATAAAAATGAAAGTCCACTTAAACCATTATCTAATGAACAACTTGCAACAATTATTCAACAGGCAGCATTTAACTTTTATCCTGATGATGAGTATGAGCGCTTCAAACGAGCTTATGCAGCTTTTCATAATATTTCTCCTGATCAAGTCATAGCAGGTAATGGTTCTGATGAGCTCATTCAAAAATTAATGTTAATCATGCCAGAAGGACCGGCATTGACCTTAGATCCTGACTTTTTCATGTATCAAGCTTATGCTAATCAGGTAGCTCGACCTATTGAATTTGTACCAGCAAATTCAGATTTAACATTTGATTTAGAAATGATTTTAAAACGAATTGATGAAGTACAGCCTGCATTCTTTATTATGAGTAATCCACATAATCCATCTGGCTTACAATATAGTACGACATTTTTAATGGCTATTGCAGATAAGATGCAAACATTGGGTGGTTACTTTATCATTGATGAAGCTTACTTAGATTTTGGTGAATCTTATGATATTAAGATGCAACCTCATGTTATTCAAATGCGTACGCTCTCGAAAGCGTTTGGTATCGCTGGCTTAAGACTAGGTGTGCTCATCGGTACTAATGATACCATCAAACTCATCCAAAGCATTGAGCATCCGTATCCTTTGAATACAATTACGCTTCATATCGCGATTTATATGTTTGAAAATCAAACAATGACTCGCGCGTTTATAAAGCAACAACGACAGCTTGCCCGAAAATTAAAAGATATGTTTCATGAACTTGTTGACGATGTCATGGTAGTCTTCCCTTCTGCTACAAATTTCGTATTAACCAAAGGAGAAGCTGCGCAAAGTTTAGGTGCTTATATTAAAGACAATGGATTCCTTCCAAGATTATACGATGAACCAGAAATGTCTGACTATGTACGATACTCTATTGCTACAGATGAACAATTAGATCAATTATTTATACTTATTAAAAATTGGAGGTCGCAATATGATACTAAATAAAACACGTAATACAGCAGAAACACAATTAAGTATTTCTCTGGCTGATGACCACCGTGAAAGTAATATCCATACAGGCGTTGGGTTTTTGGATCATATGTTGACACTCTTTACTTTTCACAGCCAATTATCCTTATCTATAGAAGCAAATGGAGATGTTCAAGTCGATGATCATCATGTGACAGAAGATATTGGTATTGTTCTTGGACAGTTACTGTTATCGATGGTAAAGGAACGTAAATATTTTCAACGTTACGGGGTTAGTTACATACCCATGGATGAAACACTTGCGCGTACAGTCGTAGATATTAGTGGACGACCTTATTTATCTTTTAATGCTCAATTCAGTAAAGAAAAAGTAGGTACATTTGATACTGAACTCGTTGAGGAATTTTTCAGAGCACTTGTTATCAACTCACGTCTAACAACGCATATTGACTTAATTCGCGGTGGAAACACACACCATGAAATAGAAAGTATATTTAAATCTTTTGCTCGTGCGCTTAAAGATGCATTAGTCTCAAATGACGCTAATATCACTCCTTCTTCTAAGGGTGTGATTGAATGATTGCAGTGATTGACTATGGTTTAGGAAATATTAAAAACATACAACGTGCGCTTAATCGTTTAGGTTTTAATGCAATTTTAACAGATCGTGTAGAGGATATTGAGGCAGCAGATACCCTTATATTACCTGGTGTAGGTCATTTTAAAGATGCTATGCAAGCGATTGAAAAACGGGGATTAAAGTCTATTTTACAAAATATATCACATAAACCGATCATCGGTATTTGTCTAGGTATGCAATTGCTTTATGAACACAGCGCAGAAGGTGATGTAGAAGGATTACAACTTTTCCCAGGAAATATCATACCTATTCAAACACCTTATCCGGTACCGCATTTAGGGTGGAATAATTTAATCAGCAATTATACAACATTAACGCAAGATGTATATTTTGTACATTCCTATCAAGCTGAAATGTCAGATCATGTTGTTGCTTATGCAGACTATGGCACGTTGATTCCTGCAATTGTTCAATATAAAAATTTTATAGGTATCCAATTCCATCCTGAAAAAAGTGGTGAAGATGGTTTAGCGATACTTAATCAAGCTCTGAAAGGTGGTTTCTTATAATGATCAATATTTGGCCAGCTATTGATTTAATTAATGCAACAAGTGTGAGACTGACTGAAGGAAAATATGATTCAGAAGAAAAAATGACGCGCAGTGCCGAAGATAGCGTCGTTTTTTATGACAAGTTCGACTGTGTAGATCGTATTCATATTGTAGATTTAATCGGTGCCAAGCAGCAAACATCTATTGAACAGGACTACATCAAACAATTAAGAAGCCTGACCAATAAACCTATGGAAGTTGGTGGCGGTATACGTAGTTATGAAACAATCAAAGCTTATTTTGCTGACGGTATAGACTATTGTATTATTGGGACAAAAGGCATTCAAGATACTGAATGGTTAGCCAAAATGTCTCATCAATATCCGTACAAACTCTATCTATCAGTAGATGCATATCAGCGCGAAATAAAAATAAACGGCTGGGAACAAGATGCACATCTAGACTTATTCGATTTGGTTCAGCAAATCGAATCGCTACCATTGGGAGGTATCATCTATACGGATATTTCTAAAGATGGTCGCATGGCTGGCCCAAACTTTGAAATAACAGCACAGCTTGTCAAAGCAACACAAAAACCTGTCATTGCTTCTGGGGGTATTCGTCATCAACAAGACTTAGAACAATTAGAAAAATTTGGTGTTCATGCAGCAATTGTTGGTAAAGCTGCACACAACCCTGCATTTTGGGAGGGATTATCATGATTAAAAAAAGAATTATCCCCTGCCTAGATGTGAAAGATGGCCGCGTTGTCAAAGGCATACAATTTAAAGGGCTACGTGACCTTGGAAATCCTGTGGATTATGCACTTTATTACAACGAGCAAGGTGCAGATGAATTAGTCTTTTTAGATATCTCTCGAACTGAAGCAGGCCATGGACTTATGTTAGATGTTATTGAAGAAACTGCTGAAAAACTATTCATTCCACTTACAGTTGGAGGCGGCATTTCCACAATTGATGACATTTCCCAGTTGCTAAATCATGGTGCTGACAAGGTATCTCTAAACTCTAGCGCATTAAAGCACCCTGCTTTTATCCAAGAAGCCAGTGAAAAATTTGGAAGCCAATGTATTTGTATCGCTATAGATAGTAACTTTGATACAGAGTTAAATGATTATTTTTGCTATACACATGGCGGAAAGAAACGTACAGATAAACGTGTCTATGACTGGGTTCAAGAAGTGGAGGCGCTTGGCGCTGGCGAATTATTAATAACGAGCATGACACACGATGGAATGAAACAAGGCTTTGATGTTAACCATTCACATGAGATTGAACAACTTGTGCACATCCCTATTATTGCTTCTGGTGGTGGCGGCAATCCAGAGCATTTTGTAGATTTATTCAAACAAACAAATGTCTCGGCAGGATTAGCTGCTAGCATACTGCATGACAAAGAAACCACAGTGAATGAAATTAAACAATCAATGGCTCAAGGAGGTATTCCAATAAGATGACACAACAACCTGATTTTAGTAAAGGGCTTATTCCTGCCATACTACAAGATGTTCAGACAAAACAAGTGCTTATGCTTGGTTATATGAATGAAGATGCATACAACAAAACGTTAGCTGAAGGGAAGGTTTGTTTTTATTCACGTTCTAAAGACCGCTTATGGACCAAAGGAGAAACTTCTGGTCACACCCAAGTCGTTCAAAATGTACACCTAGACTGTGATCAAGACACCTTATTGATAGATGTAATTCCCAATGGACCAACTTGTCATACTGGGAGCCAGAGTTGTTTCAATACAACGGTTCCTTTCTATGTACAACAGCTCGAAGACACTGTATCTTCAAGCGCTAACTCTAATAAAGAAAATTCATACACACAATATTTATTGAATGAAGGTTTAGAAAAAATCACGAAGAAGTTTGGTGAAGAAGCTTTTGAAGTTGTAATCGGTGCTATGAAATCTAATCAAGAAGAAGTAACAAATGAAACTGCTGATTTAATGTATCATCTTTTTGTACTTTTACATGCATTGAACATCAAATTTGAAGATATTGAGAAAACTTTGTCAAAACGTCATCAAGTTTCCAATAACTTTAAAGGAGAAAGATCAGATATAAAAAATTGGTAAATTCGATTACTGATTGCTTCATGATTTTTCATAATCAGTTAATTTTACTTATATATACTCATATATCAAACTATAGGCTAAAACAGATCATAACTGTTTTAGCCTATAGTTTTGAATTTATTAATTTTTTATACAAATAACACCATCAAATCTTCATCATAATACCGTTTGCCATCATAAAGTGCCTTTGGTTCAGTGCCATATTTCTGAAATCCTAATTTTTCATATAATTTAATAGCACTTTGGTTTTCCGTAAGAACCGATAAACCTATAGTTTTAACCACACCTTGTTCAGTGACAATATCTATCATTTTTTGAATTAGTTGTTGAGTAAATCCTTGTTTTCTATATTGTGGATCACAATATACACCGACTAAATTACCTCTGTGCATCACTTTTTCTAATATTTCTCGATAAAAAGTTGCATAACCGATTAATTTTCCATCGTCAAATACACCCATTGTAAAATGTCTTTCGTTCGACCCTATCCTCTCTTCAAAACGTTCAATTGGTAAATGAAGCTCACGTTGATAAGTTGAAGCAAAACCTGTAGGATCAGTTTGTAGAGACTGTAAGCGCAATGAGCGATATGCTTCTACATCGCTTTTCTTAAGACATCTAAACTCCATGCTCTACCTACTTTCACATTATATTATCACTTTACTATTAACTGACTCAACGTCGTAACATTAAAAATATATATTAGACTGGTCTGACAGTAATTTCATTTACATTTACATGTGAAGGTTGTTGTAATGCATAAACTACCGCTTCAGCAATATCTTTGGGTTCTAGCTTTTTACGTTCTCCCCAATCTGTCTGGCCACTTAAAGGCGTATCTACCATACCTGGCGATATGCTTGTCACTCGAACGCCCGTTTTAGCCAGCTCTTTTTCCAATCCTTGCGTAATCGTGTGCACTGCAGCTTTCGTTGCACTATATATTGTACTCATTTTCGTCACTTCAAAACCTGAGATAGAAGCAATGTTAATAATATGGCCACTAGATTGAGCTAAAAATGTTGGTATAACTGCATTAATGCCATATAGTGTCCCTTTCACATTTGTATCAATCATTGATTCCCAAGCCTTTACATTACCGTCCGTTACAGCAGAAGACATCATTTGACCCGCACTATTTACAAGTATATCCAAGCGACCGAATTGTTCTTTTGCATATGCTATTAAACGTTCAACTTCTTGTTGCTGTGTCACATCCACTATTAAATATTCAACCTGTGCATGATGTTCGTTTGAACGAATGCGATTCACAACATCTTTCAGCTTTGTTTCATTACGACCAGTTAATAGTAATTGTATACCGTGACTTGATAGCACCTCTGCTATGCTAGCACCAATGCCACTACTAGCACCAGTGATGATTGCAACCTTGTTCTCTAATTTAACCATCGAATCTTCCTTTCATCAAACGTATTTTATATTTTATACCCTGTCCTCAAAGATTGTACCATGTGCCCTCCCCCTTGAAACAATGAGTTAGCTCATAAACATGTGTACTTGTCATATACACTAAATCATTATAAAGTGGGTATATCATACATAACTCACTTATCTTTAAATAAATTAGGAGGATGATCCATGAACTTCACTGAAAGAATAAAAGAACTAAGAAATAATATTGATAGTACAAGTTTCGACTTTCGTTTTGAACAATTGTTTAATGAAGAAGAGTGGCTTGGACTATCGCTTAACCAGCGCCAGCAATATGAACGTGAATTCAGAAAATATGTCACCCAAAGTAATGTATTGCGTATTTCATATGCTTCACAAGATCACATTCGCATGCGTATGTATAATTCTATTTATAACTATAATGAAATCAAACATAACTTTAAATCTTATGTTTAATCATGATGAGAAAAGCCTACGTTACTGGATGAACAGTAACATAGGCTTTTCCACTTTGTAAGGGCTCTAAATAAATCATGAAAGGTGATACTAGGGAGAATAATATTCATGAAGTTTTACACACAAGATACGATGAAGTATATGTGTATAAACTTCAATGCTACTAGATGAATACAGTGTATTAATTACTTACTAGTAGCTTTTTTTCTAATCCATAGTTGTATAATTTTTCTGCATCAATATAAGCTATATAATCAATACTTCTGTATCCATCTTTAATGTCATTAATAATGCCTTGATTCACACCAGTATGTGTGTATATATCATAACTGCTTTCATTTGAAAAAATGACTTCTTCAATTACTTTTCTCATTTAATAATCACTCCGTATTTTTTCTTTCGTTAGGCATTGTTATCTTCTACACCCTTATCATAATCGATAACGTTAAGAATTTAAAGTGTTTTGTGATTAATTTCACAAAATAATCACTTTTAGTCCTTTTTAATATATTTCACACATTTTTAAATTGACAAATTGTTTAATTTTAAAAATGATTGATTTTAAAAATACGCATCATAGGTTAACGATAAAATTCCATTTATAGTACCTATTTCGTTAATATTGCGCTTAATCACGAAGCGTTAGTTATACCATTAGATAAATTGCTGTCATATTTTAGCTAATCATTTAGCTCAAACGCACTGAATTTAATTTTTCTACAAATGCATGTGTTTGATGAATAATCATATCTAAGTGGTTTTTTTGTGTCCCTTTAGTTAATGCATTACCAATACCGATAGCATAGGCACCACTTTTGTACCACTGCTCCATATTTTCTAATGACATGCCGCCATAAGGTATCATATGTATATTGGGGAAGATTTCACGAATGTTTTTCAAAAAAGGTACACCTAATATATTTGCAGGATACAACTTAATCACTGGTACTTCATACTGTATCGCTTTAGTTACTTCATCTTTCGAACCACATCTTGGCATGTAAGGTATTTGGTATACATTACAAATATGCGCTATTTGAACGTCTAAATGCGACGTTGCTATATAGCGAGCACCATTTATAATCGCTACACGTGCGGTTACAACATTTTGAACTGAACCTGCACCAATGATAATTGATTTACCAAATTTTTGGGTTAACGCTTTTATGGCCAATTCTGCATAGGGCGTGTTAGATGTTATTTCAATATTTTTCATACCACCCTCAATCATTTTTTCACTTTTCAATATAGCATCATCACAAGTAGATCCCTTAACTACTCCTACCAAGTAGTTTCGGTGTAATTGTTCCAAAGTCAACAATTTATCCATTAGCGTCTGTCCTTTCCAATCCATTTTATTTCATTGTAATTTTTATCTAATTTTCGTCAATCGATGACTACGTAACCCTTTCATAGTAAGATTCATTATATTTTGTTAACAATTTGAGCAATCATTAGTATCTATGTAGCATATTGGTGTTTTATTTACAAAATGGATGCCATAGATGAGAGATATCAAAAATAAAATATACGCACCTTTGATCACGTACTTCTCTCAAATAGCCAATATTTTTATTAATAAAATAACTATTTTAGTAATAAAATGACATAAAACATCTACTTTGTGATTATACTCACAAAGTTATACGAAATGCGCTAGTTTTTTTCTATTATGAATGCTAACTTTAATATTATAAAGAAAGCGCTTTATTATATCCTTGAGTTTTGCTTACAATAGTATTTTAAAAGTAAGGCAATGGTATATGATAAAGCACATATTTTAACTTGAGAGGAACAGATTAAATGATTGATTCTTTATCACATTACAAACCTAGGTTTAAAAAATTAATTTGCGTTGATTCTGACGGATGTGCCATCGATTCTATGACTATCAAGCATGAGTGGGCATTTGGTCCAGCTATTGTTGAAGAATGGGATTTAGAAAATATAGAGTCCAAACTATTAAAGCGCTGGAATGATATAAATTTATATGAAATCACTAGAGGTATTAATCGCTTTAAAGGATTAGAACGCATGTTAAGTGAACTTGTTGAACAAGGGATTCATATTGAGGGATACGAGCATATTAAGCAGTGGGTGCAAACAACAGATGCTTTCTCTAATCCAGCACTCGAAAAAGCTATATCAAACAATCCGCAACAAAATGGATTACAAAAAGCATTATCATGGTCCCACCGTGTTAATGCAATTACCAAAACCTTACCAAGTATTGGACCATTTAAAAACGTACAAACGTCTCTACAAAATGCTTCAACTTTTGCCGATATCGCAATTGTGTCATCAGCAAATTTAGCGGCAGTAGAATATGAGTGGGAAACATACAAATTAACAGACTATTTAAGTGGCATGTTTGCACAAGAAGCAGGTACAAAAGAGCACTGTTTAGCGCACTTAAAACAATATTACAACTTAGAAGACATCATCATGTTAGGAGATGCCAAAGGAGACTTAGAAGCAGCAGAATCTCATGGTATGTACTTTTATCCAATACTAGCAGGTCATGAAGATCAATCGTGGCTAGACTTTAACAATAAATATTTAAAATTGTTTAAAGATGGTCTTTTCAACCAATACACACATGACACTTTAAAACAAATATTTTTTAATAATTTTGAAGGAGAGAACTAACACTATGGTTAAAGTAGATTTAACAGCATCACCCTATCATTTAAATGACAATCAAATAGCATGGGTAGAAGAAACACTTGGTACATTAACAGACGAAGAAAAAATTGGTCAATTATTTTTTAACTTATTTTCTTTAGAAGGTGGCAAAAAATTTTTTGACGCAGACTTAACTAATAAAGATATACTTGAACGTTATCACATTGGTGGCGCTCGATATGAAGGTGGAAACAAAGAAGAAGTTCAAAACTTACTCAATGATTTACAAAGGCATACGAAAGTTCCAGTACTTGTAGCAGCAAACTGTGATTCAGGAGGAAATGGTGCATGTAAAGATGGTACATATATCGCAAGTGCTGCTCAATGTGAAGCTGCCCAAGATACAAAAGTTTCATATAATGCTGGTCTCGTTTCAGCACGTGAATCCTCAGCACTTGGTGTACACATTAATTTCTATCCCTGTGTAGACATACTTAAGAATTAGCGCAATACAATCGTTAATACACGTGCATATGGCACAGATGCTGAAACAGTTATTAAATATTCAAGTGCATTTATTGACGGCTTTAATGCTGAACGCGATATGATTACATGTATCAAACACTTCCCTGGAGACGGTACGGAAGAGCGTGACCAGCACTTGGCGCTTGGAGTAAATGAACTATCTACCGATGAATGGGACGACAGCTTCCGAAAAGTTTATCAACATCACATTGATCGCGGTGTACAGATGATAATGGCAGGACATATTGCACAACCTGCTTATTCAAAAAAATTAAATCCAAGTCTCGAAGATAAAGACATTTTACCTGCAACTCTTTCTTCTGAACTAATTACTGATTTACTAAAAGATGATATGAAATTTAATGGTTTAGTCGTTACTGATGCTAGCCATATGTTAGGTATGACTGCTTCTATGCGTCGCGAAGATTATGTTCCATTAGCCATTGCAGCTGGTTGTGATATGTTCTTGTTCTTCAATGATTTGGAAGAAGATTACCAATTTATGCTCAATGGTTATAAAAACGGGGTCATCACAGAAGAGAGATTAAATGATGCCGTAAGACGTATCTTAGGTTTAAAATCACAACTCAATCTTCACATGAAACAAGAAGACGGTTCAATCATTCAACCTCAAGAAGCATTAGATATTATCGGTTGTACAGAACATTTAGAAATGCGCGCAGAAGCAGCTGATTTAGGCATAACACTTGTAAAAAACACTTTAAATCAATTACCTATCCGACCTGAAACACATAAAAATATTATGCTTTATGTGATCGAAGGCGAAAAAGATGGCATCTATAAATCAGCGAATAACGTCACAGATGATATTATAAAAGAACTCGAATCTCGTGGATTTAATGTGACATTAAATGATGGTTCAACACGTATTAAAGGTAAAACATTAGAATATCGTGAAAAAGTAGACGCTGCGTTAGTATTTGCAAATATTATCGGCTATGCTGCTGAAAATAACTATCGCATTAAATGGGGTACAGCCATGAGCAATGAAATACCGTGGTATGTACATGAAGTACCAACCGTGTTTATTTCTACCAATTTCACGACTCACTTGCATGATGCAACAATGGTTAAAGCTTATATAAACGCTTATCATTCCAACAGAGAAAATATTAAACAAACCATTGATAAGATTATGGGAGAAAGTGAATTTAAAGGTCAATATAATGACTTAGTATGGACAGAAAAATGGCAAGCAAAATTATAAAAAAGCGAGTTATAATATCATGCTTAGGATATAATAACTATGCTTAAATTAAGGACTAATCTCTCACATTAAAATGAGATTAGTCCTTTTTATATTGAAATACTTTCGTATGGGTATAGCTAGAGTATGTTTGTTCGAACTGTACACATTCACGTATTTCATTATCTACAGCGTCAACACAGTGCTCTTTTGTCTCCTTTTATAACGATCATAAAGCTAAACAAACTAATTTATACTAAAACTTACTAAACATACAAAATACATTTTATTATATATAATGCCGCTAAATCATATTATTCAATTTGATACCCCCTTTTCTATAAAACCAAAATAACCCTAAAGCTTGTTATAGGCTTCAGGGTGAATATACTTATAATTGTATTTAGTTGTTTATGATTTATAGCCAAAGTTAGGTATGTTTTCCCAACGTTTCTTGAAATAATGTGCAACTGCTTTAGGGCGACGTTCACGCGTGAATATTCCTTTTTTGTTTCCTTGGACACGGATAATATCTGCAGATGTTTCAAAATCTGCAAAATTCCATGTATGTTCACCAATAAATTGTGGATATTGATCAATGACTTCATGATTTGCTTCATAATAACGAATTTGGTACTCTTCCGTAAATAATTCATCATTTAGTGAATGTAATCCTGCTACTGTGTCCGCACCATATTCTGTAAACATAATTGGCTTATGCGGTTGTTTTTCACTCCAACCATCTAACTCAGTTCTTAAAGCTTCTTTAGCAGCTTCCAAGTCGCCTGTTTGTGTATACCATCCGTAATATCTGTTCAGACATAATACATCTACTAAATCTTGAACTTGGCAATTATCCGGCTGTGACATTAAAATGGTTACGATTGTTACAGGTCTGTTTTGTGGATCGCAAGAACGTGCTAAGTTGACCAAGGGCTCAAAATATTCTTTTGCGCCTTCTTCAGTTGAAGCTGGTTCATTAGCTATTGACCACATTACTACACATGCATGGTTTTTATCTCTAACAATCAAATCTTTGATAACAGATTCGTGTGCTTTTTTCGTTCCAATTTCTTTAAATGTATCTCTTGTAGACACACCATATAATACAGTGCTAAAGTTTAAATGCACGCCGACAGCAGTTGTTTCATCTATGACAACAATACCTTGTTCATCTGCCAATCGCATCATTTCTTCAGAATAAGGATAGTGTGACGTTCTAAATGAGTTACCGCCAATCCATTTAATCAGATTGAAATCCATAACGTTTGTTACTTCATTTAATCCTCGGCCATTATAATAGGTATCTTCATGCTTACCAAATCCTTTAAAATAAAACGGTTGATCATTGATTAAAAATTGCCCCTGTTTTACTTCCACAGATCGTATACCAAAACGCTCAGTATAACTATCTACAGCTTGGTTATTATCTACTAACGTTACTTCTAAATGATATAAGTAAGCATTCAAAGGTTGCCATAAATGCGGCTGTTCAACTTTGATAGAACCCTGTGCACCAGTCGTTTCTGCTACAACCTTTCCCGCTTCATCTATCAATTTAATTAAGATATCATCCACTGGTTCATTGATGGAAACATTATAATTTATATCTGCCACATTATTTTTAACTTCTGGAACAATTTCAATATCTTTTATAAATGTTTGTGGTGTTGTATAAATTTTAACGGGTCTATGCAAACCAGCATAATTGAAAAAGTCAAAATTAGGTTTATTTCTTTTAATCAAATTACCATCTTTGTCTGTGGTTTCGCTATAATTACCAACAGGTAAAGTCGTTTCGTCTAATATATTATTTACACAAACCGTTAAACGATGTTTTCCTGTAGAGAATTTTTGATTTAATTCCACTTCAAATGGTAGAAATCCTCCTTGATGTGATGTGAGTTCTTGACCATCAATATAAACAGTTGCTTTATGTGTAGCTGAACCAAATCTCAACACAATACGTTCATCTGATAGTACGTTAGGTATCGTAAACATTCTTTCATACCAAACGTTTCCTACATGATTACGTATGTTTGCAGTCACGCCTTGATCATTATATGAACCAGGTACTGCCATAACTAAATCAGTGTCCAAAGGTTTCGTTACATCTATTTGATCATAGTTCTCTTCTAATTTAAACTGCCAAACACCATTTAAGTCTATGATACTTCTCTGTTCATTTGTTACTGGATATAGCATATAAATGCTCCTCTCATAAAATTAAATACAAAATAGTTATAATTCCTCTCTAAGTGCTAGTTCTTTAACAATTTGTTTATGTTTCTGATCTGTTAATGGGTATGCAATGAAGAAAAGTATCACTGCAACTAAACAAATGACTGCGGGCACCACAAAGAATAATATTTTTAAACCGAATATTGTATCAGGCGTTTGTGCCGCATTAGGTACATAACCAATAATTGTTAATGCCATACCTGGTATAAAACCTGCTAAGCCTTGTGAAATTTTTCTAGTAAAACTATAACTTGCATAAATAATACCTTCAGATCTAAGTCCTGATTGCCATTGTCCGTATTCTACAACATCAGCTATAAACGCCCATGTCACCGTATTTGGAATAACTAAGAATAATTGTGCAATCGTGTTAAATATTAAGAAAAGTACAATTTGCTCTGAAAATAACGAAAAGTTCACAATTTGGAAAATAATAAAACCACTTACGCCTATGACTGCTGTCATTTTTTTACCTACTTTTTTACTTAAGAAAGTAGTTAGGAATAATGCTGGCATTAAAACAATAAAATTCAATGTACTTACAATTCCTATTAAATTATCAAAACCAAGTACATTTTTGTAATAATATAGTTGCGCACCTTGTTGTAAAAATAAAGCAGTAATCGTTAACAATGTATAAATTGCTAGAATTATAAATGGTCTATTTTTCAGTAAATTAAAAAACGCTTTACGCCTTAAACCTTTTACTTGCGGACGTTCAATTGTATGACGCTCTTTAACCCCCTTATAACACAACATATGTAGTGTCACACCTGCAATTGCAAGTATTCCTACTGCAATCGGATAACCAATCGCATGATTCGGAAATAAACTTACTAACGGAATAATAACAATGCCTGAAATAAACATGGCACCTTGTGACCCTAAATTACGAAACACTGATAATTGTGTTCGATCATCCGCATTAATCGTCATTGAGGCAGACAATGAACCATAAGGTATATTCACGACAGAATAAGCAGCATTTAATAGTAAATATGTTCCAAATGCCCATATAATTTTACCTGTTTCACTGATATCAGGAGAAATAAAAATTAAAACAGTCAATATTTCTAAAGGAACGCTCCCATATAAAATAAATGGTCTAAATTTTCCCCGTTTTGAAAAATTCTTCTGATTATCGACAAGAGTTCCTACACCCGTGTCTACAAATGCATCGAAAAATTTAGCAACTAAAAATACGAGACCACCAACGGCAGACGGAATTCCCAAAATATCTGTATAAAAAAGCAGTAAATAAATTTGCCCCATATCAAACATTAATCCGTTTCCTAAATCCCCAAATCCATAAGCTAGTTTTTCTTTGAATTTTAATTTCGGTGATTCAATTTCGTTAAATTTTTTCAATTTCTTATTTGCCGGTTTTAATCTGGCTGTAACCATAAGGATTACCTCTTTCCACTATCGAAACAACATTTGTGCACCTCATCTTTGCAGTTTCATAGTCTGTTTTATTGAATGTGGCCATCAATCATAACTTCCCCCATAGAATTGAGAGCGTTTTCTTACGTACATAAAAAATTTTAAACCCTCTAGAATAGATACGCTTATTATTTTCACGTGCATACACCCTTAACACTTTTTGATAGAGCTCTTACTTTTATTATATTTTTATAATGACAACAGTCAATAAAAAATAACAACGTTGTTAAAATTGTGTCTTACTTATCCATCTATGCTATTTTTTTCAACTATTGCTAAAGTCTGTAATAACGCCAATCCAAATTGATACTATACTTTATTACATACAATTGCGCGGAAAATATTAAATTAGCTCTAAGTTTAATGTGAATTGGTGCTATTTTAATTATTTTCAGAGATAATTATGATTTTTTTGATATTTTCCTAATTTTTTACAATTTTTTTACAATTTTTTTATTGAATATTTAATTTTCTGATTTTTCATTATATCTACTAATAAAATTCTTTATGTTCCGTCCGATATTTCAATGGTGTCTTGCCATATTGCTTTTTAAAACATTGTGCGAAATAACTTTGTTCCTTAAAACCAACATATTTTGCCACTTCGGCAACAGTCATTTTTGTCCGCGCTATTAAGTCACGCCCTTTTTTTATTCTTAGTGCTGTAATAAATTGTGATAAAGATTGATGACATTCCTGATTAAAAATTCTTGATAGATAACTAGGTGCCAAATTCACATAATTCGCTAATTCTTCTAAAGTTAAATTACTATCTAAGTTTCTTTCAATATATTGAATCACTTTACTTACTTTAGGGCTAAAGGCATTCGCTTTAATTTTCATAGCCCTTTCTGCATATTCCTTTACAATTGCATACGTTAATTCTTCCAATACTTCTACATCCAATGTCCGATCAATCATTGCAGCATATCGAGCGGATATTTCATCGATATGTATAAGACTTACACCCGCTTTTTCACCAGCTTTACAGCATAAAGTATTGATCAAATATGCTTTATATTGTTCATTTGATAGATCATCCTTCACTCGTCGTAAACCAGTCACAGACAAACTCATCTTTTTTAAAATCGTTAATGCTTCTTCGACATTTCCGTTTTCTACTGCAGTCAACAATTGATTTTCTAAATTATATCTATATTCTATTTCTTGTAATGTGTAATCACTTTGAAGCTTAGAATCAGCTAAAAATGTTTCATTTGCATGAAAACTGAAGTCAATTTCTACCGTTTCATAGACAATATTTCTTTTCTTCAAAAAACGAATTGCTAAACGACACATTTTTTGTGCTTTAACATGATGACATATTGGTATTTTAAGTAGATATTGTTTCAGTGTAGGCAGCTTAGAAATTTTAATATTTAAATTAAGTAACATTTCATTACATTGGCGCTCATTGGGTCGTTTATCCATATAAGGCCCAATAATATATATTTTTCTATATTTTTTAAATTTAAAAATCAAAAAGCTAACATTAAAACTATTTTTATAGTGATAAATTTTATTACTTTGCATATGCACAATAAAATGTTTCAACTCATTTCTATATTGTTTTTTGGTAGTATTCATAAAAGGTGTCTTAATATGGTTACTAATCTCCTTTATGTTGTCCATATCATAACCTTCTAACTGAATACCCAGCAATTGTATAGCATGCATTTGCAATATTTCTAGCGTTTCATTTTTCATAAAAAACACCCCATTCCTTATATTTTTATTATATCTAAATATTAAGGAATAGAGTATCAAATAAATAAAAAATATTTAATTTATTTTTAGTATTTTATATATTTAGTCATGTAAGGCTATTGATCACTCTGTGTCTATTGTTTCTTACCCAATTTTAATTTAAACGGCGCATAGAATAAGACAAAGATAAGCACCAAACCTAAATAACCGATTAATGGATAGAAGATTGCTACCAGATCTGTAAATCCGACAAAACTTAAGCAAAGTCCTACAAGGATTGTAATAGTATAAAATATCTTAAAACGTATAGAATCTACAACAGTGAAACGTGTTGCAAATGCATAAAACATACCTAGTCCTGTATTGAAAATCATACCAAATATCACGATTGCCATAATGATACCTAGAATTGGTGATATATGGTTCACAATACCTAACATAGGCATTTCCATATTACCGACAATATTGATTTGTGTAAAAATTGCTAAATGACTTAAGACAATCATAGCACCCAATATCAGGCCACCTACTAAGCCTCCAATTGCTGCTACTTTTGAATTTTTTTCTGCTCCACCCATTACAATAGCCATTGAAGCACCTACTGCTGTATTAAATGAAGCATAATTAATACCTGCAACAAACCAATTAGGTAATGTCGAAGGTTTCGCATCTGAAATTGTATTTAATTCAGAAAATGGTACATTTGTAGTTAAGAAACTATAAATCGAAATAATTAATATAAAAATAATTAAAAACGGCGTAATATTGCCAATAACTTTAACTACACCTTCTACCTTTAACATTCCTGCAAGGATGATTAATACAGTCATTAATAATGTACCAACGAGCGATGGTACCCCAAATTGTTGATTTAAGTTTGACCCAGCACCTGCAATCATCACTACACCGACACCAAACAAAGTAAAGATAATGACTAAATCAATAATCCATCCCAATAATTTTCCAAATAATGATTTTCCAGTAATATTATGTATAACGACTTTATGTGAATCTGTATCAAACTTACTCCCTAACCAAACAAGCATCATCCCAACATAAGCAAACAACGCTGTGGTAATGATAGCACCCAAAGTGCCCAAAATACCAAAACTAGTAAAATATTGCAGCACTTCTTGTCCAGAAGCAAATCCAGCACCAACGATGACACCGATAAAAGCACTAGCAATCAGTAATATTCTTTTCATCATGTTACCCCCTTATTGAGTCTACTATATACAACTTAAATAAAATTTCAATTATAATAACTATGATTATTGTATATTTGGCATCTAAACTACTTAAAATTTCTACGATTACTCAATTTTATCATTTTATCCATAATTTATGTTGAAATACTTAAAAGACTAAGCAATTCATGCAAAATAGCATTTGGAACATAAACCCTAGAAAAATAACATGAAGATGATTTAATTCAGTCCATCTGTGTGATTCATTGTTACTCATCAATACTACGACTTATTTATGTCTAAATTCACATTAAAATATTTTTAAAAATAAGGACCTATATTAACCCAAGTAGTAAATCAATGACCTAACTATAATTAAAACAATATTGAAAAAGGCAATTTCTATATGATTTCAATAGAAATTGCCTTTTTTCACTTGTTCAAGAACTTTATGTTCCAGACTCTATTTCGTAACACACACCCATTTATATGTGTTTTTATGTGATTTTATTATACAAAGATACTTAATATAAAAATAAAAACTAGTCCTGAAACAGAAATAACCGTTTCAAGTAATGACCAAGTTAGAAACGTTTCTTTAACAGTTAAACCAAAATATTCTTTAAACATCCAAAAGCCTGCGTCATTCACATGAGATAAGATAACACTACCTGCGCCAATTGCTAATACTACTAATGCAACATTCACGTCCGATGATTGTAGTAATGGCAATACAATGCCTGTTGATGAAATTGCGGCTACTGTAGATGAGCCTAAAGCAATTCTTAAAACGGCTGCAACTACCCATGCTAGTAATATAGGAGACATTTCAGTACCTTCAAACATTTTAGCTATTGTGTCACCAACACCACCATCTATCAGTACCTGTTTGAAAGTACCACCGCCGCCTATAATTAAAATCATCATTCCAATAGGATAGATTGCGTTTGATACAGAATCCATGATTTCAGCATTTTTTCTACCTTGTCTGACACCCATTGTTATAATTGCAAACAAAACGGCAATTAACATCGCTGTACCAGCAGTACCTATAAAGTAAATGAAGGATTCAAAGCCATTTGTCGCTTCTTCATTACCCGTCACTAACTGAACAATTGTAGAAAGTAACATAAGAATAACTGGTGAAATTGCAGTTAGTAAACTGATACCAAATCCAGGCATTTCAGACTCTGAAAATTCTTTTTGCGCACCTAAAGCTGAGATATCACCTTCGCGTTGATAAGCAGTTGGCGTAATTTTTTGTGCCACTTTATTAAATAATGGCCCTGCAATAATGGTAACAGGTATTGCTATAATTATACCGTAAAGTAACACATGACCTAAATTAGCTTGTAGTTCTTTAGCAATTACTACTGGTCCCGGATGTGGTGGTAAGAATCCATGTGTCACAGATAGTGCTACAACCATAGGAAGTCCAAGTTTTAATTGTGATACATTCGCGCGTTTTGCAATTGTAAATACTAATGGTATTAATAGTACTAATCCTACTTCAAAGAATAACGCTATACCTACAATAAAGGCTGCAATCAACATTGCCCATTGTACGTGTTTGTGTCCAAACTTTTTAATCAATGTATCGGCAATACGTGTAGCACCACCACCATCAGCCAATAGTTTACCTAAAATCGCACCTAAACCAAAAATTAGAGCAATATGTCCTAAAGTACTTCCCATACCATTTTCAATGGTTTCTATAATTTTATCTAACGGCATTCCGAGTAAAATAGCAGTGATAATAGATGTAATAATTAATGATATAAATGTATTTAACTTCAAGAAAATGATTAATGATAATAATACAACGATACCTATAACCACTGTAATTAATGGCCAAATTGTTTCAAACATAATTGTTCTCCCCTTTAACACTTAACATAATCGTTCATAATATCAAAAGGGCTTGCCCTCTCAATGATAACGCTTACTTAAATGTTTAAAATTTTAAATTTTTTAAACTGAATGAAATGATAGCCTTAAATGGAATTTACATATTTTTATTTATAGCTTATCATTCACTCAGTTTGTACCAATAAATCGTATCTACGATTTATCTTCAACCACATGTTCACGCTGAAACGTAGCGATTTCAGCATAGCGTTCTTCTAATGAGCGACTTAAATTGATGAAAATTGAAATGAGTTTTTGATAAACATTCACATTATCTTGATTTGGACGATGCTGATTTGTTGTACCCACCATTTCTTCAATAATAGAAAAATCTTCAATTTCACCAAGTGCCTTCATGCCAAGTACACAAGCGCCTAAACATGAGCTTTCATAACTCTCTGGTACGATTAAATTCGTATCAAAGATATCTGCCATCATTTGACGCCACACTTCACTTTTAGCAAACCCTCCCGTTGCTTTTATCGTGGACGGTGTTTCATTCATTACTTCGACTAATGCTAAATAAACTGTATAAAGGTTATAAAGAACGCCTTCTAACGCTGCTCGAATCATATGTTCTTTCTTGTGAGCTAGCGTTAAGCCAAAGAATGAACCTCGTGCATCTGCATTCCACAATGGTGCACGTTCACCTGCTAAATATGGATGGAATATCAACCCATCTGCGCCCGGTTTAACACGATTAGCAATTTTAGTCAGTACATCATATGGGTCAACGCCTAAACGTTTTGCTGTTTCCACTTCACTCGCCAATAATTCGTCACGTAGCCATCGTAATACCACACCTCCATTATTCACTGGTCCTCCAATGACATAATGATCTTCCGTCAAAACATAACAGAAAATTCTACCTTTATAATCTGTTCGTGGTTTATCTATTACTGTTCTTATGGCGCCAGAAGTTCCAATGGTTACAGCAACTTCACCTTTTTTAAACGCATTTACGCCTAAATTTGACAATACGCCATCACTAGCACCTACAACAATTGGCGTATTTTCGTCAATACCCATTAATGTTGCGTAACGACGTTTCATCCCTTTTAATATATGTGTTGTCGGCACAATTTCAGGCAATTGAGATTTACGAATGCCTAACAACGCTAATGCTTCTTGATCCCAATCTAAATTCTCTAAGTTAAACATGCCAGTAGATGAAGCCATCGATTGATCAATCACATAGGTTTCAAATAACTGATAAAAAATATATGTCTTAATGTCTGCAAACATCGCTGTTTGATTATATATTTCTTGTTGTTCGTGTTTCATCCAAAATATTTTAGATAGAGGTGACATTGGATGGATAGGCGTACCTGTTCTACTGTAAATCGCGTCACCGTCATATTTATCTTTAATCATTTCTGCATATTTTGTCGCACGATTATCTGCCCAAGTCAAATTCTCAGTTAATCGTTGATGACTTGCATTCATTGCAATCAAACTATGCATTTGAGCACTAAATGAAATTAATTTCAAATCATTTTTATGAACATTGGCTTCCCTCATAACATATTTAATCGTCATCAATACTGCATCAAATAACTCATCAGGATTTTCTTCTGACACCTCCACATTTGGTGTATGCAAAGGATAGCCAATATTATGTTTCATAATAAACTGCCCTTTTTCATCATAAAGCACTGCTTTTGTACTTGTCGTACCTATATCAACACCTATCATGTATTTCATAGTTTTTCCTCCTATTGTACCTCTTGTTTCACAATTACTCTTTCATCCAAAAACTATCTATATCTTCGCCAACATCATCAAAATTCAAATGAAATGCTTCTCTTAGTTTTGTTGCACTTTGCTTTGCAACCGCATCGATAAACACTTCATGATTATGATGAATTCGTTCAAAATCAACCGGATTTTCAGTCATACGTTTGCGCATGGATAACAAGATAAGCGCTTCCATCACTGGCTTCAAATTGTTCCAAAATGTTTTTAGATACTGATGTTTAGAAGCTAATATCGTCACTTCATGAAATTTCATATCGTGTTCTGTAAATGCCTCTGCGTCTTCAAATTTAACAGCAACTCTCATCATTTCTAGTTGTTTCCGCATTTCTTTAACAATTTGCTCATGATTATCTTTTTTTATCTTATTAAAAGCAAATGATTCTAGCATAATTCTTAAATCATACAGTTCTTTTTTTTCATTATCATTAAAAGGTAAAACGTAGGCACCCATTCGTTCTAAATGAATTAACTGATCTTGCTTTAATAATTTAAATGCATCTCTTACTGGAGAACGACTCACATTAAATTCATTGGCAATTTGGTTTTCAGTTAACAATGTGTCTGGTGTAATCATGCCATCAACAATTCTTAAACGTATTTCCGAAGCAATCATTTCACCTTTAGAAACACCTTCAAGCCATTGTTCTGGATAAATATATTCCAAACGACTTCACCTCTCCACTCAATCGATATACTTGTATACAAGTATAGTAATATACATTCCGTATAATTGCAAGCGCTTGCAATTATACGGAGCGTCTCCAAATTCCATAAAAAATCGGCATATCAAGTTTTCACTCGACATACCGATTTTTTTCATTTTAATGACTTCCTGTTTTTAACGTTGTTACACAATGATGTGTTTGGTAACAATGCGGGCATTGTAATTTTCTAGTTTTAGGTGTATGTGCAGCAAACATCCACGTCGACAATTTAGGTTTAAATATTTGTTGACAATTCGGACATAAATAACTCACACGTTGATATATCGCTTTTGTCATAATGCCAGCATAAATTACTAGAATAGGTAATGTTGATAAAAAAGGCATCCATTTTTTTAATAATACGCTAGCGATGATAGATGTATATTGTATTATGCTCGCAGGACTCAGCTTATATAGCAGTGGCATGTATAACGTCATGCCACGCTGATTTTGAATGACATATTTATGTGTGTTAATCAATTTTTCAATAGGTGCTTGCGCATCTTCACTGATACTGCTTTCCAGTTGTTTCATTTGATAAGCAGTAAGTTTCAATTTTTCAATTTCTTCATTAATTTCAGTTTTCTTTTGATGTAACATAACTTTTACTGCTTGTAACTTTTTGTCGTCTGTTAGTAATATTTTTATGTCTTTCAATGAAAAACCTATCGATTTCAATATTAAGATAATTTCTAAATTTACTTTGCTTTGTTCGTCAAATAATCGTCTACCATTACTTGATGATGGCATCGATTGTAAGAGTCCTTTTTTATCATAATACTGAATCGTTCTTACTGTTACATTGCAATGCTTTGCTAGTTCTCCTGTTTGATATAGTGTCATAAAATAACCTCCTTGACGTTAATCATACATGGTGACCTAACGTAACGAGCAAGTGTAACATTCGTTTTTAGTGCATAATATTTGTTTAAGACTCTAATTCTCAAAAATTTCGGAATGAATATTTTGCATTTTACTTTCAACAGTTGTAATTTCATTGGCACATTGTTTTAAAATTTCTCTATAATCCTCTGTATTTTTATTATTTTTGTAACGTATTTTATGTTCTAAACTCGCCCACATATCCATACCTATTGTTCTAATTTGAATTTCTACCGGTACTTTTTCTACAGAATTCGCTAAAAACACCGGTATTGACACTACAATATGCAAACTTCTATAACCGTTATCTTTTGGATTCATAATATAATCTTTTCGTTTTAATAACTGAACATCCGCCTGTTTTAACAATAATTCTTCAATAACATAAATATCATCTATATAATTACAAATAACTCTTATACCTGCAATATCATAAATATATGCTTTCGCTGACGCTGTGTTGATTTGATATCCTTTTCGATCTAACTTTTTAATCAGACTTCTCATTTCCTTAACACGACGTTCCATGTGATGGATCGGATTATGTTTATACAATTGTTGAAAATGATCGTCTAAAATATCAAGTTTAGTGCTAATTTCTTTTAGTGCGGATGAATATAATTGCTCTAAAGCAACAAAATCAATGACCATTTCAAATGCTTCTTCATAATTATTTATATATGATAAACTCTCTTTAAATTCTTCTTTCAAATCATCCATATTCAACGTTGATTTACGTTCAATGTACATAAATCGTACCTCCAATAATTCATCTCTTTCCAAACATTATAGCTAAATTTAAAGACTACTTGAAACAATACAGTGAATATTTATCAATGAATGGTTCGAGTCAGAGATTACTTGATATGTGAAAGGGCATTTTTCAGTTTCGGCTGTTCGAGCTCATAAAATCCATAGCTGCCTATTGTTTGTTTTAAAGTCAACTACTTCAATTGACATGTTTTGTTTTTTTCACTTATACATACAAAAGTCTCTATTCTACTAAATCAAATACATTTTCAGCTTCGCCTTCACGTTTTTTCACACTATTCGTTCATTTTATGTTCAATAATCTGAGTCCTTCTATTATCTGCAATGTTACGTGCTCGCTTCATAGCATCTGCCTTTTTATCGAAGCTATCCGTAGCTTGTTTCGCACCATCAGACTTTATTTTCCACTCACTATTCTCATAATAGACATGAACATCTTTATGATTTAATTGTGGATTTACAGATTGATCACGTTCATGAACAGTGATTTTTTTATTTTTCAACGCTTTCAATTCATCTTCAGTCGCATTTTTGTACCAATCTTCAGCTTGTTTCGTAGCGATTGGAATCGCATTGTCCTCTTGATATCCATCTTTAAGCATTGCATTTCCAATGTCTATTGCTTTTTTTCTTTCCAAGTTTTCCATATTTTTCCAACTTTGTGGATAATCTTCCATCGTCCAAGGCATGTGATAAAACCTCCATATTCAAACTTATATTAATTCTCTTTTACCTCTTTTTTCCTTTAACAAACTAAATAAATGCATTAAAAATGATATAAATATTTAAGACAACTATGATTTGTTCATTAATTGAAAGGGAATGATGAGTAAGAATCAGTGTTAAATAAAAGGAGGTTTAACTAACATGAATCTATCCATTGGCTTAATCCCTTCTCCTGACATGCCTCATAAATTAATCAACAAAATTTATTCAGAGCTCCCAAAAGATTTCACAAAACATGTAGATAATGGCGTGGAATGGCAATTTGAAATACACGTTGCATCTATGATTGGGACTGCAGAACATATGGATAAAGTTTTGGATATTGCATCCAATATGAAACAACAAAAAAATTGGGATTATACAATTTGTATTACGGATTTACCTAATTTTTCTAAAAATAAAAGTGCATTATGTGATATTGATTTCGATACTAAAACAGCACTTTTATCATTACCAGCGTTGGGAAACTTTAAGTTAAAAGAGAAATTAAGACAGTGCTTAATATTTATTATTGAATATTTACATTCTTCTGGTAGAAACAAAAACACTTTAAACTTTAAGCATTTTAAATTGACTCAATTTAAAGAAGTCATACCTAAGGATAATAATGAAAATTATAGATCCCGTATCATTGCCAAATCTACATTTTTAGGTTGGCTTCATTTGATTTGTGGCATGACTTTTGCCAATGAACCTTGGTCTGCCATTTTTGATTTTAAAAAAATCATATCTGTTTCATTTGCCACAGGAACTTATATAGCAATATTTTCTACACCTTGGGATATCAGTCTTGATTATAGTTATTGGCGGTATATTTTACTGATGTTACTATCTGTATTAGGCATGGTTGGTTGGCTAATTTATTCTTATAAATTATGGGAAAGACCTAGCGCTAATACACAAAAACTTTATCGCTTTATTTATAACATCACGACCTTCACAACCTTATTGACCATCACCTTTTTAAATTTTATAGTACTATATATCTTGTTATCTCTAAGTACAATATTATTTGTACCTCCCGAGTTGTTTTCAAATTGGACATCATTAAACAGTGAGCATCCAACTATTTTAAATTATATTAACTTAATTTGGTTTATTACGTCATTAGGTATACTCGCTGGCGCTATGGGATCCACTGTTGAAAATGCTGAAAAAATTAAACGTGTGACGTATTCTTTTAGACAATACTATAGATCTAAATCACTGGAACAAGAAGATGAAGATAGCTCTAGCGCATATGCAAAAGCTGATTACTACAAGGGCGAAAAACAATCACATCATGAGGAGGGATTAAATGAACACAACAACGGCTAAAATAGGTATTATTGCTGCACCGGGCGTCACTGAAAAAGTAGCGCGTAATCTTGAAATTGATTTGCCCCACATCCTTAGTGAGCAATATAAGCATTCAGTTAAATGGGAAATCGATACAATTATTGATCCTTTGACTGGTTCAGCAGAAAGCGTCCAACAAATTTTCAGTAAAATTGCTGATTATCAAGAGCATAATCAATGGCATTTTACAATTGGACTCACTGACCTACCGATGATTGAACAACAAAAAGTAGTTGCCATTGATATCAATAGACAAAATGGTGCTAGTTTAATTTCTATCCCTGCTTATGGATGGCGTCCAATCAAAAAAAGAATTCAAAACTCTATATTGGCTATTCTAAAGGCAATAGATGAATTTAAGCATTCTGAAAAAATTAACAATAATCATGACGCTATGTCATTGATGAATGCGCAGTTTCCTTTATCAAATTTACAATCACGAACTGTTTACTTTGAAAATACTACCTCTCAACATACACAATACTACGTATCGTCCAAGTCTAAAGGTATTTTTCGTCTTGTTAGTGGTATGACATTTGCAAACAACCCATTTAACATGTTAAAAAGCTTAAGTAATGTTGTGGCAATTGCATTCACTACAGGTGCCTTTGGAATCATTTTTACGACAATGTGGAATTTGAGCTTTGTATATTCTGAGTGGCGCTTGTTATTAATGATGCTTGTAGCAATTTTCGGTATGATGATTTGGATGATCATTGCACATAATTTATGGGAATCAAAAAAAGAGAGCACGAATAAGCAAATCACTACCTTATACAACTTAACTACAACGATGACTTTAACTGTTTCAGTTATTATTTATTACTTTATTTTGTTCTCACTCTTTTTGATTGCAAGTTTAATTGTGCTCCCCTCAGATTATTTAGGTCAAGCATTACAATTAAAAACATCTGCAGGTTTAACAACTTACCTAAACTTAGCTTGGTTTGCTGCATCAATTTCGACTGTAGCTGGTGCAATAGGTGTTGGTCTAAATAATGAAGCACTCATACTTGAAAGTACTTACGGATATAGACAAAAACAGCGATACAAGCAATTGCATAAAGAACAACAACAACAAGAACAACAACAAAGAAAAGCACAATTAGATATAAAGGAAAAAAGACAAGAAGAAGAAGAAAAAGCTAGAAAACAACAAGATTCCAACTAGATATCGGAAAGTAGCAATGCTTATTAGAGCATTGTTATTTTTCCATATTTGTAAAGACTTCACAAAACACTTCATTAAATTTTAAATATAAAACAAGCCAATGTCATCGGATATTAACTACCGTAACATTGGCTTGTTTTGCATTATTCATGAGGTGATTTATTTGCTTGTCTTGCATTTTGACAATTATGTTGAATACTCATTAAAGAAGTTCTAATGTGCATGTATTGTGGTAAAGTTGCCATTTCTTGAACATTGATATTAGAACCGATTTCAAAGTGTTTAGCAATGTTTTCAAATACTAACAAATACTCTCCCATGGTTTCATCATTAATATGGTAACGTTTTTCATTACTTAATGCCCTCGTCAGCATAAAGCTGATTTCTTCTAGTGCATATATACTAGGATAATAGTATTGTATAACCCTTTTATTACTAAATACTTCACCATTCGCACTATTATATATTTGTTTCATATTATTTAGTTGAACACTTAAATGCAACATTTCTTTTTTATCTCGCTCTCTCGATGAGTATTTGTTGCTTGAAAATAAATAATGGAATAACACTGCTTCATTACGAGCTACTGTAGCAAGCGTGCCTGGTAACATTGAAGAAGCAGTCTTTCTACCTATGATCAGTAGCGAAACAACAGCAATAATAATACCAACAATCACATCAATAATTCGTGGAAGTGCTATTAAAATCGAGAGATGGTTCGATGCTAAACCATTTAATAATATAACTTGGATTGTGATAAATATAACTGCAAATGAATAATTTGCTCCAACGAATATTTCTGTTATACCTGCTGCAACCGCAAGGAGTAATATAGCGATAGGTACAGGTGGTGTAGACAATAGTATTAATGACAGTACAAGTACACCTATAATCGTACCGATACCTCTTGATCCAGCACGTTCAAAACTGTGTAATGTAGTTGAACCTAATAATACTGTATGCGTACTAAGTGGAATCCAATATGCTTTGTCAAAATCAAACATCAATGCGATAAAAATCGCAATTGCCATAATAACGATATAGCGTATAGTATTTCTAAAGACAAATGAATCTATTGTTAAATTCGTAACTAATCGATGACCATAAATAGGTACACGTATATCCACTTCGTGTTCCAGTTGTGCATCATTTGCATTCATTATGGCATCAACTTTGAATATATTATCTACAAGTTTTTGATAAGCTTCATCAATATCAACTTGGCGAGTCCATGTTTTATTTGTCTTACCTTGCGTATATACTAAATTGATTACGTAGTCTACCATCAATTTAATATCTTGAGGTAAAGGCCGTACATTTTTTTCATTTAATTCCAGTAATTCTGAATGTATACCTTGTGCAATATTATGTAGCAATATTAAACGTTGGAATTGTGGTGACTTTTGAGATTTGGCAGAACTTGCAGTGATGAGTTGGTTATCAGTATTTCTAAAAGCAGTCACAGCAAATCGGGATGCTTTTGAAAATGCTTTTGGATCATCAAAATTATAAACTAATTGTTTTATAATATTATAATCATTTTTAATTGATTTAACTTCAGCTGATTCTTTTGAAAGTAAAATCACCACGATTACTACAAATGTTGCTAATAAACCTCCGATAAATACTGAAACACCTCTTATTAATGCTTCATCTGGAGCAACTGGTAAATTAATTGGCAAACTAAATGCCACAATAAAAAAAGTTGATGATGGTCCAGGAATGTTTAATGAACTAAATACATAATATGGTATTACTGCTACAATCAATAATAAAATACCAAATATGATGGGTTGATTGACGGTCAACGTGCCTAACATCATCGATAATGCAAATACTATTGAAGTAAAAAATACTGTACGAAGTTTAGACTTTGCCGTACCGCCAAACACATAAATATGTGCTAACGTACCTGTTGAAATTAATAGACCGATTGAAAAATAATCGACTAAATAACCAATCATTAATGGCAAAAACATTAGTATCGCTTGTCTAATACCTTTAGCAACATCGATTTTCATAGCATTAAATTTTGTGAGTGACTTTAAATATTTAATCAATGGCGATTCACCTCTCCTTTTTATTTTATTTTAACAATGATATTTCATCTGATTTGATGGAAAACATAAAAAAGACGGGTTAGAAATCTAAAATTTATATTTCGATCTCATAGTCCCGTCTCCGTTAAGGTCATTTTGTTTTGTGAAAAACTTGTTATACATAGCTTTAAATATAAATACTTTGCTTTTATACAATATTAAAGATATTTAATTTATCCTTCAGCTCACTTTATCAAATACATAAATCTACAACTGGGGAAGTACATTGTAAAATAGTTCATTTCACAAATTTTGGTTGAGAAATCAGATACATTTTAATTAACGATTACTAAACTATTTTAACACTTTTATTGGTTTCTGCTAGGGCATTTCCTACAAATCGTTATAATGAATATGTTTAATCATTACTATATTCTACTTTAACGAGTAATTTTATTCTGATTGTTTGATGTCTTCGTGCACTGTTGAATAATCAATATCAGATTCTAAAAATGTCGCGTTATTTACTGGGAAATGTTGTTCAAGTGTTTCAATATTACTTATTTCTACATCGCCATGATTCATTTCAAAATCCAATACATGTCCACCTATTGTTTTATCTCTATCTACAAAATGTAAATGGAAACCTCCGGCAGCTATGCCATGAAAAAGTGTTGGTGCATAAAAACCAACGATCGTACCTTCAATTTGATCATAATGAAACTCTGGTTGTTGTTTAGCCGATTCAATTAGTTTAGTATACGGTTTTTCTTGTTTTGGCATCATTCTAACATGTACGTTTTCAAATTTCCCAGATATTTTAACCGCAAAAAATAAGTTTTCACTGGCAGCGTGGCTTTTGGTTTGATTTAATACATATTCAGAATCAGTAATATGTCTCACTTCAAAACTAACATCCGGTTGAAATGGTGTGACCGTAGAAAAAGGGGTCATTTCACTACCTTCTAGTTGTTTGAAATTACCATGTGCATCAGCATGATAAGCGACGCCATCTAATATAATAACTTCACCGTCTGATCCTGTTAACGTACCGATACCTAAATCACCATGTTTTAAAATTTCATTCATTTCCATAGTGCCATCTAATAATCCAGCCATCAATGTACCGAGCGTGCCATGTTGATATAGCATGATATTTTCTCTCCTTATATCAGTATCTTTTTTAAAGAATTTCACTATTCACAATAATTCACAACATATTATTATACAATATAATTGTGTTTTTCAATAACTTTGTGCTCACAAAGCATTAATGAAACCTAAATATTTCTCGATATCAACCTTATATGCTTTATTTTAAAACTATGATAAAACACACTTTGATTTCATTTATATATATCGATTCAAACTATAAATAAACGTCAACTTCGTTTTACCAAGATGACATCCATCATAGGAAAATATTCAGTTAATACGCTTCAATATTTCAAAAAAATGAAAGCGCCCGTTTCTATTCAATTGAATTTGAAACGGGCGCTTATGCGTTAATCATAGATGTTTATCTTCTATACGCTTATTTTATTAATTATTTAATTGTAGCAACTTCTATTTTAGGCGCTTCAAGTAAATAAGTTTCTACTTCTTTAAAAAATGTTTGAAAATGTTCAGATTGATTATGTGCTTCTAATGCAGCTTGATCTTTATATTTTTCTATAAAAGCAAAAGTTTGAGGTTCATTTGTATTTTCAAAGTGCGCATAATATAATGCACCTGCTTCTTGATTTGCTGCAATGACTAAGCGTTCAACCTCTGCTAAATAATTTTCTCTATGTTCTGATTTAATCTTCATTACTGCAGTTACTAAAATCATATATAACCTCCTGAGATAATCGCTCTTGCAAAGTTTGTTTATAAGAGTATTAAAGTTCTTCTTTTTCAATGATTAACGGTTGATCCGGTTTAACAAAAAACCACATAATTATTGCAAACACGACTAGGATAATAACTAATTCTAATGTCACTGTCCAACCAACAATATCAACCATCATACCTGCTAATAAAGGACTCAGCAAAGCACCGATATTGCCCCATAAATTCATCCAGCCAGATACTGAACCAGAAAAATTACGTCCTAAATCTGTAGCTGCCGCCCAACTCATTCCTGTAGCAATTCCTATTCCGCCTAAACATAATGACAACCACAGCACATTTGCTACTAAATTGTTTGTTTGAATTGACATGAATAATGAGATACAAAATACCACAAAACCGATGATTGCAATGGACGCTCTCGCAACAAATCTTGATTTTCCATTTTGTAATAGCTTATCAGAGATTGCACCGCCACATAATATTAATAAGAACATAGCAATCCATGGTGCACCTGCTGCCCAAGCCATATCAGGGTCGGTTAATTTGACATTATATTGTTCCGTTAGATATGTAGGTAACCATATTAAGAATAGTGACACAACAAATTGTACAACAAAATATTGTGCAGCCAATGCATAAAAGCTAAATCTTCTTAAGAAGATATTCCACGGCGCGTTACTTTTTTCAGTTTTTATGATATCACGGTTTTCCATAATATATTTTTTTCTGCTTCATTTACCATTTTATGTTGTTCCGGTAAATCTTTTGAAATAATAATCCATAATAATGCAATGACAATACCAATAGCACCAAAAATATAAAATACAGCTTGCCATCCAAACATATTAACGATAGCAATCGTAACTACAGGTGCAATCACTGGTCCAAAATATGAACCCGCTAACAATGCACTCGAAGCACGTCCTTTTTCACCTTTAGCAAACCAAAATAAGTTAAACACTGCATTCGAAGGATACATAGGTGCCTCACCTATACCAAATAAAAAACGTACAGCATATAATAAACCATGATTTTTAACAACACCAGTTAAAATCGTGAAAGCACTCCACCATACGAGCGCAATTGTTAACATTTTTTTAGAGCCAAATTTTTCTGCCAAAAAACCTGAAGGTACTTGCATCAACGCATACCCTAACGAGAAAAATGATGCTAATAAACCAAACTGTGTTTTCGTCAAATGTAAATCTTCCATCATAGGTCCTGCAATAATGGAAATATTTGACCTATCCATATAAGCAATTACACCTATAATGAAAAACGTAATAGCAAAATACCATCTTATATTTGTTCTTTTTTGTTCCATTTTTTTACCCACACTCTCTCCCTATTTCACTAGTCATCATATGACCTATTGTGTGCCTAGATATACCACAATATGAAATCGCTTACAACTACTTTTTTCATTTTATGATAATACCTTATTCATTCTTATGAACAGCGTACACAGTTTATGTGACAGGTATTAACACCAGTTCTTTAAAAACCTAAATCTTCACTATAATATTAGTTGAAATAAGTTTTTCTTAAATCCCTCAGTGCATTGAAATTTCAAGGCAACAAATTTATTAATTATCTTTATATTACCTTAAATATGCATTACACATTAATTTAGATTATAATACAGAAGTAATTAAAAAATACCATCATGTTTGATTAAGAAAAGGAGCGACACTTATCACCATGGAACAAATACTGACAAACTTTATAAATTCATGGGGTTATACTGCTATTGCAATATTAATCCTATTAAAAATATATTACCTTTTATTCCATCTGAAATTATTTTGACATTTGCAGGACTGATGACAGTTAAATCTGATTTATCCATACCTTTACTTTTTATCATATCTACCATTTCATCGTTAATCGGTTTAATCATACTTTATTACATCAGTAGTATCGTCTCTGAAGCACGTTTATATCGTTTTGTTGATAAATATGGAAAATGGATCAAACTCAAAGGAAAAGATATTGCTCGCGCTAATGAATGGTTTAAAAAATACGGTGCTATTGCAGTCTTTCTTTGTCGCTTTATTCCTGTTTTACGCGTATTAATCACCATACCAGCAGGCATTAATAGAATGAATATTGTATTATTTACTATTCTTTCGTTAATAGGTACTACAATTTGGAACATTGCACTCATCTTCTTAGGTAGCATGTTGAGCAACAGTTTTGATACGTTAATGAATGGCTTACACACTTATTCATATATTATGTATGTCATCATCGCTATAGCTGTCGTATATCTCTTTATTCGTATCTACAAAAAGAATCGCACACATCAATAAGTGTACGCTTTGCTTTAGTTTAAAACTTTTTACGTCATTTGCTCGTATAACTGATATCTATCTTAGCAATCAGACAAAATCCGTAGGGTTTTTGTCTGATTTTTTTATAAAAAAAGACTAACTTCCCCCTTTGAAGTTAGTCTTTCACGATCTTTAATTTCTCCCTAAAATTTTGAGCAGAAAATTTTCTATTACTTATGTGCGCTTTTAATATTTATATAATCAAAATACTACCCCTTTATCAAACTACTATGATAATGATTACTTATTACCTTTTACTATTTGACGAACTTCTTCTAAATCGCCTTCTACATCAATTTGAGGTTTCTTCGTCATTTTACTAACTAAAATAGTAACAATTAAACTTGTTAAAAATCCTGGAACAATCTCATACAAATTAAAGAAATCATTAATTTCACCTAATGGTTTAACAAACGCAATCCAAACAATTACAACAATTGCACCTGAAATCATTCCGCTGACTGCACCAGTACGACTTAAACCTTTCCAATATAAACTCATTAATACAAGTGGTCCAAATGCAGCACCAAAACCTGCCCAAGCGTTACCTACAAGATTTAAAATTGTATCATTAGGTGACCATGCAATGATAATTGAAACAATTGCAACTAAAACAACTGACATACGTCCCACAAAAACAAATTCCTTTTCATGTTTTTTTGCTGCTTCCTCACCACGGAACAATTTATAAAAATCTTCAGTTAATGAACTTGATGTCACCAATAGTTGTGACGAAATCGTACTCATAATCGCTGCTAAAATAGCTGCAAGTAAGAAACCGCCCACAAGTGGATGGAGCAATATTTGACCCATTAATATAAACAATGTTTCTGGATCCTCAAGTGTTACACCACCACGATTGACAAATGTAATACCTACAAGACCTACACCAACTGCACCCAGTAAGCTAATTGCCATCCAACCTATGCCAAAACGTCTTGCTGTCGGTAATTGTTTCACTGATTTAATAGACATAAAACGCACAATAATATGTGGTTGTCCAAAATAACCTAATCCCCAAGCAAAGAATGATATGATACCAATAACCGTTGTACCTTTAAATAAATCAAGGTTTGTCGGTTTCAAATCTGCCGCTTGCGATAAAGTATCCAATCCACTTAATTGCATCATCGCTACTATTGGTACCATGACCATAGCAATTAACATGATTACCCCTTGGAAAAAGTCTGTTAACGACACGGCTAAATATCCGCCGAAGAAAGTATACGCAATTACAATAATAGCAACTAATAATAATCCAAAATGGTAGTTTAAACCAAAAGCACTATCAAATAATTTACCACCTGCAACCATTCCAGAATGAGTATACAGTGTAAAGAACACGACAATAATACCACCTGATATAATTTTAGTCACATTTGATTGATCATCTAAACGATTTCTAAAGAAATCAGGTAATGTTATTGCATCTCCAGCTTTTTCTGTATACACACGTAATCGTGGGGCTACAACGAGATAATTTATGTATGCACCAATAGTCAGACCGATTGCCAACCATGCAGCTGATAACCCTGTCGTATAAACTTCACCGGGCAATCCCATAATCATCCAACCACTCATATCTGATGCTCCAGCAGATAATGCTGTAACATAAGGTCCTATGTTTCTACCACCTAACATATACTCACTGATATTACCTGTCGCTTGCTTATAACCGTAATATCCAATGACTAATAGCACAACAAAATACGCACCAAGCATAATATATGTCTGCCAGTTTGGATTTACTTGACTCGATAACGATGCTCCTAAAGTAAACATAAAATAAACTCCCTTTGTATAATTTTGTTACATGCACTTATTATACAAAATTTTAAAAATTTTTAAACCGCTATTTAAAAAATAGTTTTTGCAAATACATTCCAAATCACCTTCAAAACGCTCAAAACAATTGTTATTAAGCTGTTTTTATCGTTTTAAATAATATGTGTATTTTTACAATTATAGAGTTAAATACTTATTTTTCTATTTCAAAAAATGTATGTTCCCTACAACATTTACATTTATATGAGAATTTGTTTATTTGAGTAACATCGTTATTTTTAACAATTTTACCGCTTTTTTGACAAAAAAATGAAGCCATTTCCATTAATTAAAAGATAGTATAAATAATGTAATCAATACTAGACACTCACCCCAAAATTAATGCTACAATATTACACATACAATGGAAACGTTTTATTAAATAGAATGAGTAACAAAACTACCTAATTGGAGTGACATAAATAATGCATGATGCAACAGAAAAAAGTGTAAAAGAAAAATATTTAGATTTATTATCTCAACAATTTAATAACAGAGAGGAATTAGCAACTGAAATTATAAATCTTGAGTCTATTTTAGAACTTCCAAAAGGCACGGAACATTTCGTCAGCGACCTACATGGAGAATTCCATGCATTTCAACATGTATTAAGAAATGGTTCAGGAAATGTTCGTTCTAAAATCAGTGATATATTTCAAGATACTTTGACACGCCAAGAAATAAATGAATTTTCGGCACTTGTATATTATCCAGAAGAAAAATTAAAATTAATTAAAAATAGTTTCACCTCAAAAGAGCGCTTAGATGAATGGTATATCACAACGATTAATCGTCTTATCAAATTAGTCACTTATGCTTCTTCTAAATATACACGAACAAAATTACGCAAAACTTTACCTAAAAATTATATTTTTATAATAGAAGAGTTGTTATATAAAAGTAATAAATATAATAATAAACATTCATATTATCAGACACTAATGAATCAAATTATTGAACTCGAACAATCAGATGATCTGATTATCGGTCTGTCCTTTACAATTCAACATCTCGTGGTGAACCATTTACACGTTGTAGGTGATATTTATGATCGTGGTCCAGAACCTGATAAAATCATGGACACCTTAATTGACTATCCTTCTGTTGATGTACAATGGGGAAATCATGATGTCTTGTGGATTGGTGCCTATGCTGGTTCTAAAGTGTGCTTAGCAAATTTACTCAGAATTTGTGCGCGTTATGATAACTTAGACATTATTGAAGATGCTTATGGTATTAATTTACGTCCATTATTAACACTTGCTGAAAAATATTATTCAGGTGACAATCCTGCTTTCAAACCTAAAAATGCTGAAGGACTGTCTCAATCCGAAATAGAACAAATCACTAAAATTCACCAAGCAATCGCAATCATCCAATTCAAACTAGAAGCACCTATCATTAAGCGTAGACCTAACTTTGAAATGGAAGAACGATTAGTGTTGGAAAGCATCGACTATGAAAATCATACAGCCACACTTTATGGTAAAACTTATGCTTTAGAACATACTTGTTTCCAAACAATTGATCCAAGCAACCCTAACGCATTAACTGAAGATGAACACGAAGTAATAGAAAAATTATTATTATCAGTGCAACAATCTGAAAAATTAAAACGTCACATGACATTTTTAATGCAAAAAGGGAAACTTTACCTTCCTTATAATGGCAATTTGCTAATTCATGGTTGTATTCCTGTGGATGAAAATGGAGAAATGGAATCTATGGTTATTGATGGTGAAAAATGCTATGGCAGAGATTTGCTTGACCATTTCGAATACTTTGTAAGAGAGGCATTTGACCATAAAGACATACATGATGATCTAGCAACGGATCTTGTTTGGTATCTATGGACAGGTAAGTATTCGTCCTTATTTGGAAAAAGAGCAATGACAACATTTGAA
Source organism: Staphylococcus cohnii subsp. cohnii (assembly GCF_002902365.1). Lineage (GTDB taxonomy): Bacteria > Bacillota > Bacilli > Staphylococcales > Staphylococcaceae > Staphylococcus > Staphylococcus cohnii. Next base: position 65,366 of record NZ_PPQC01000046.1, read on the forward strand.
CGTTATTTTATTAATGATAAATCAGCACATAAAGAAACTAAAAACCCTTATTACTATTTACGTGAAGACGTAAATATGTGCAAAAAAATGTTAAAAGATTTCGGTTTAGATCCAGAAGAAGGACATATAATCAATGGCCATACACCAGTTAAAGAAATTGACGGCGAAAACCCAATCAAAGCAAATGGTAAGATGATTGTCATCGACGGTGGATTTTCAAAAGCCTACCAATCTACAACTGGTATTGCCGGCTATACTTTACTCTATAATTCTTTTGGAATGCAGCTTGTAGCACACCAACACTTTAATTCTAAAAAACATGTCTTGCTCAATGGGGCTGACGAGCTTTCTATAAGACGCGTGGTAGACAAAGAGTTAAAACGTAAAAAAATACGTGATACTAATACTGGTAAAGATATACAAGAAAAAATTGATGTGTTAAAAGTATTGATGCATGACCGATTTGTCAACTAATTTTATCCATGACTTCTTCATAAAATGATAATGAAATGATGCAGTATTCAGTGACTAAAAGTTCAAAAAAACAACGCGGCGAATGCTACGTTGTTTCATAAAAATATAGAAAACGACAATATTTATAAACGCCGTTCTCTTAAATTGTAAACTTAATCAAAGCACCATTTTCTAGGCTGTTAATCCCTAAATTCCATGGGTATGCAGCCTAGTTTTTTTAGGTTCTGCCTTTATGAATATTTTCAATTTGTTTACTCAACCTTAGAGCTGTTCCGTTCTCTCAAAAAATACAAATGTATATATGATATGAACTTTATGATTTATTTCTCGTTTCGTTTAAGATAAAATAAATCATTGTGATGTTTATTAAATAAGTATGATTACCATATGTATGGCAAGAAAGGATTCCAATTATATGTCTAGTTTAAAAGAAAGTATCATCGTTGCTTTTGCGTTTGTAGGTGTTGTTGTGGGTGCCGGCTTTGCGACGGGCCAAGAAATTTTCCAATTTTTTACTAGCAATGGTAAATTTAGTGTTTTAGGCGTTATTATCACCGGATTTATCATTACCATAGCTGGTGTATTTGTATTAAATACAGGCTACCGATTGCGTTCACACAGCCATACTGAGCCCATAAAGTTTTACCTACCTCGAACAATTGCGACAATTTTTGATATGATTTTAACACTGTTTTTACTTGCATTAGCTATGATAATGACAGCTGGTGGCGTTTCAACGATTCATGAAAATTTTGATATACCTTATGCTATTAGCGCTTTGATTTTAGTCATTATTATCTTGGCTACTTTATGCTTAAAATTTGATCGTTTAATCACTGTTTTAGGCATGGTTACACCATTTTTAATTATTATTGTATCAATAATTGCTATTTATTATTTCACTACTGGAAGTTTTGACTTTGATTCAGCGTCGCAATATGCCAATAGTGGCACACGTACAGATAAATGGTGGTGGTTTGATGCAATTAATTATGGCAGTTTGCAAGTTGCAGCTGCGTTTAGTTTTCTTTCTGTTATGGGGGGACGTATAAAATCTGAAAAGGCAACATATTTAGGTGGTATTTTAGGTGGCATGGTCATAACGTTTTTATTATTAATGTTAAACCTTGGTATGGTCACAGAATTTACAAAAATAACAAATGTAGCGTTACCGTCACTATTATTGGCAAAACAAATTTCACCTGTGATTGGTCATTTTATGGCCATTATCATGGTATTAGTGATTTATAATACAGTTGTGGGATTAATGTATGCATTTGCCTCTCGTTTCACAGAACCGTATAAACAAAATTATTATATTTTAATTATAATTATTGCAATTATTACATTTGCTACTACGTTTGTCGGTTTTATTGAGTTAATTGGAAAAGTATTTCCATTGATGGGACTCTTTGGTTTTATTTTGTTAATTCCTATATTAATCAAAGGTATCTTTTATAAATCACATTCATCATAACAAAAACCTCTAGACGAGAGTTTCAATATTATCATCATTCAATCATAATATTGAGTTGGTCTAGAGGTTTTTTATTTTGCTATCGCAGCACTTACATATCATTATATCTAATTAAATTGTTATTTATTCATCTTCTAATAATGATTGGCCCGCAATAATGCCTTCACGTGTCAACTCGTGACTATTCACCCATATTTGTTTAACTGTTGCGCCAGCTTGATTAAAGATATCAATCACATGTTGACTATCCTGAACAGAAACGATAGGGTCATTTTCACCCATTGATAATAATACCTTAGAATTGGATAAATCTTTGTCATTTACTGACTCTAAAGGATATAAAGGTGCGTAAAGTAGTGCTTTGTTAAATGAAATATCTGGGTGTAACATCATGCTTATCGCAATATTAGAACCATTAGAGAAGCCTACTGGTATAGCTTGGGTCAAATCAAAATGATACGTTTTAGCCGCTTCTTTTAAAAATCGTATTAAATTGTTTGTTCTATATTTCAAATCTTCAACATCATATTGTCCTTCACCATATCTCTTGAAGAAACGATTCATACCATTTTCCGAAACTTCTCCTCTTACACTTAGTACATTATAACTTGCATTTAATGCTTGTGCTAAAGGTAAAAGATCATGTTCATCTCCACCTGTGCCATGTAATAAAATAAAAGTTGGACCGTTTAAATCACCTTGTTTAAAAATGTGTTCCATTATTTATCATCTCCTTTTTAATATACTTATATTCGAATAGGTGGTAATAATTTCAATAATGCTTCTCTTTGTTCCTCATATTGTGGCGGTAACATAAGATGTGTACCCAAGTCTTCAAATCGTTCATCTATCGTAAATCCTGGTCCTTCAGTAGCAAACTCAAAAATAATGCCACCACGTTCTTTCATGTAAATAGCATTAAAATAATTGCGATCTTTCACTTCCGTTACATGATAGCCCTTGTCTTTCATTTTCATTTGCCAAGCTTTGTGTTCCTCATCATTAGGTACTGACCATGCAATATGATGCACGACACCAACACCCCATCGTACACGCACATCGGTAACTTCTTTTTGAACTATCACATGGTGTCGCCATTCTCCTTTAGTTTCAAGGTGAATATGACGCTCATTTTCATCTATTAGCTCTAACCCCATATCCTCATTTAATGTTCGTACTGTTTGATATGGCTCAATTGATAGCATGCTAACACCATGAAAACCTATAATATTTTCTCGACTATCGTACGTATGCGCTTCATCAGCTTCCACAAGTGCTAATGGTAACGCATGTGTATCTGAAAATTCGACCGTAGCTTTATTAAATAATTGTGTTCTCGCAGTTTCTATCCCATGTGATTGCAAATGTTTTTCCCAATCTTCCAATGATCCTTTAGGCACTCGAAATGCTATACGTTGAACCTGACCAGAACCGATACGTCCTTTATAATTGTTGGGCCAATTAAAAAATGTCAATATTGTTCCATTATCCACATTGCCATTCGCAAAATATAGATGGTACGTGGAAGGATCATCAAAATTCACTGTTTTCTTAATTAATTTTAAATTGAGTATATTTCTATAAAATTGAATATTCTCTTCTGGATTACCTACAATCGCCGAAATATGATGAATATGACTAATATCTTCCATAAAATAACTACCCTCTCACTTTTTAATATTAAGATTTAAGCAATCTCACAATTTAATGTGAACGTCTTGTATCAAATGGACGCACTTCTGATTCTATATAATCACGTTTTTCTTCTAAAAATGGTGGTAATGCAAGGCTTTCGCCCAATGTTTCATATGGTTCATCTCCCATAAATCCAGGTCCATCTGTAGAAACTTCAATCAAAATATGACCAATACGTGCATATAATGCTTCAAAATAAAATCTATCTACTAAGCCTGAGTTACCAATACCATACTGTTCATATTTTTCTAACCATTTAGATATTGCCTCATGATCTTTTAATCTGAATGAAACATGATGCACTTCACCATAACCTTGTCTTGCTTCTGGTCCAGTTGCATCTTTTCTTAAAAAGACTTGGCCACCATTACCACCTTCACCTACTTCTAATACTGCAACGTTTTCTTCTTCTATAATTGTTGTCATACCAAATATATCTTCTAAAATCTTTTTAAAGTCTTCAAAATAACTAACAGTTATTTCAATTGGGCCTAGACCATAAATCGCTTTATCTGTTGGTACTGGGCCTTCTTTCCATGGTTGACCAGCTGCCACACCTTTATTGTTTTCATCTGAGATTAATTGATAACTTTGTCCATCTGCTTCTTCAAAAGGCAATACCTTTTTACCAAATAATGTTTGAATGCCTTCATGTTTAATATTATATTCATTAAATCTTTGTTCATAATATGCTAACGCAGCATCATCAGGCACACGAAATGACGGACGTGTAATTGAATTTGTACCAGAATGCCCTTGAGGAACATTAGGAAAATCAAAAAATGTCATATCTGTACCTGGAGAACCAACATCATCTGCAAAGAATGTATGATAAGTATATATATCATCTTGGTTTACAGTCTTTTTCACAAGTCTCATTCCTAATACTTCAGTAAAAAATTTATAGTTTCGTTCAGCATCATCTGTGATTGCTGTTACATGGTGTATTCCTAATAATTGAGTGTTTGTCATAATAAAACTCCTTTTTCCATTATATTTATCTCGATTTCGAAGTAATTTTGAATAAAATTTTTAAGTGCTACGACTTATTGATAGGTTGAGCACTTAATTTTTTTAAAGCTTGTTGCAATGTTGCTAATTCTTCGTTTGACAATACTGAGAAAGTTGATTCTAACGTAGCTGCATGTTCTGGAAATATATCATTCATCAATGCATGTCCTTCTTCTGTAATTGAAGCATTCGTTACGCGCTTATCTTGTATATTTCGAATTCTTACTACATATCCTTTTGCTTCTAACTTATCAACGACATAAGTGATACTGCTACTCGCAATTAAAACTCTGTCACCAATACGTTGTATCGGCTGATCACCTTTATTATATAATAACTCTAAAACTGCAAACTCCGTTATATTCAAACCATAACGTTGAATATCATTTCTGACGATTTGTTCTAAATGATCTACGGTTCGATTTAAACCAATAAAGATATTCAATGACTCTTTAGTACGATTCATTGCATCACCAACTTTCAATTTATTTCGATTTCGAGATAAATTATAATACCCTTTTGAACATAAGTCAACACATTAAGTATAAAAAATATACTAACATCCGATTACTTAACAAAACCAAAGTTTTATGATTATTTCTCAAACCGTTTCTTCTGCTCAAATAAGTGGTATATATAATAGTGTGGAGGTGTCGTAATGAATAAATTATTTATAAACAACCAATTTGTAGAAAGTGAGTCTAATGACACAATGAATGTCATTAATCCTGCGACAGAAGAAATCATAGACACAATTACATTTGCGACTAAAGACGAAGTAAATTCAGCTGTGGAAAATCTAAACATGCACAATTAGAATGGGAAAAGGTCCCTCAACCAACACGTGCTGACCATGTAAAAATGCTAATTCCGTTATTAGAAGAACATAAAGAAAAAATTGCAAAATTATATGTTCAAGAACAAGGTAAAACACTCAATTCAGCAATCGGTGAAATAAACAAGGCAATACACTTTATAGATTATATGACAAGTCAAAGTATGAATAGCAAAGGTGAAGTGATTCAAAATAGTCGTGAAAATGAGACGATACAATTAACTAAAAAACCTATTGGTGTGACAGCAGGTATCGTACCATGGAATGCACCCATCATGGTATTAATGAGAAAGGTCATTCCTGCTATAATCTCAGGTTGTTCTGTAACAATAAAACCTAGTGAAGAAACATCATTAGTAACTTTAAAAATTGCAGAATTGTTCCGACAATCAACGATTCCTGCGGGTCTTATTCAAATTGTTCCTGGTAAAGGAGAAACGGTAGGTACACAATTAGCAGAACATCCAGATATACAATTAATATCAATCACAGGTAGTATGCGCGCGGGTAAGTCCGTTTATGCCAAAAGTGCCCAAACGGTTAAAAAAGTTAATCTTGAACTTGGCGGTAATGCGCCTGTAATAGTGACACCAAATGCCAATTTAAATAAGGCAGTTGATTACATTGTGGCTGCTAGAATTAATAACGCAGGACAAGTATGTACTTGTCCTGAACGCATCTTTGTTCATCATGATATTCACGAAACTTTCATTAACAAACTAAAAGATAAAATGGAGACTTTAAATGTAGGCGATCCATTCGATGATCAAACTGATTTCGGTGCAATTATCAATCAAAAACAATTAGCAAGCATAGATGAAAAAGTTCAAAAGGCAATTCAAAATGGGGCTCAATTAATTACAGGTGGCAGCATCATAAATCGTTCTGGTTATTTTTATGAACCAACGATTTTAGACCAAGTTAATCCAGACGACGAAGCTTTTAAAGAAGAAATTTTCGGCCCTGTACTACCTATAATTAAATATTCTGATTTTGAAGCAGCTATTGAACACGCCAATCACACAAATGCCGGTTTATCATCTTATATATTTTCAGAAGATTTAAAAGAAGTAATGACAGCAACTGAACGTCTTAAATTTGGTGAGGTTTATGCAAATTGTGAAGCAGAAGAAGTTGTGAATGGATATCATGCTGGTTGGAGAGAGTCAGGTATTGGAGGCGCTGATGGTATTCGTGGGCTTGAAGAATATTATAATACAACAGTGTCTTACATCAGATATGATTAATAATGTTAATTATTGAAAAATACAAAACATGTTGAAATGACTAAATGTATATTAAAAAACGATGATGGTACTTTCTATCACAAAATCAAAAGAGGTTGGGACAAATTTTTTGTCTCAACCTCTTATCTTTATATTAAAATTACTCATTAAGTGCTTTATTTAATGACTTCATATTTTCTTTCATTAAAGATTGATAAGATATTTGCTTATCCTCTATATCTTCTTTTGATAAGGTTGCCATATTATGAAATTTTAGCGGGGTTGTATTAGATTCTTTTTGAATAACATTTGTAACTTTAGATGTTATATTTTGTTCATATAATACATAAGGTTGTTTAGTTTTATTTATATTTTGAACGATATTCATGAGTTCACGTTGACTAGGTTCTTCATTATTCATGCCACTAACACCTTGCTGTTTAAAATGATAGCGATTTGCAAGATAACCTATAGAGTCATGAGAAATTATGGCTGTATCACGTTTAGGATGTTGTGTGATTCGCTTCATCTCATGATCAATTTCATTCATATCCTTTATCAAATGATTATAATTACGCGTGTAATACGTTTTGTGCTTAGGATCCTTCTCGATCAAATCATTTTTAATCACCTTAGCAAATTTTTTATTTAACACCGGATCTAGCCATACATGTGGATCTTCCCCCCCATGATTATGGCTTTCATGTGTTTCATGATGTTCATGTTCGTCATGATCGTCATGTGCTTCATGATTTGAAATTAAATCATGGTGATCAAGGTGTGCAGCAACAGGTAACTTCAAATTATTATTTTTAATTGAACTTGCAACTTTCTTGGCAACGGGATCCATTTCTTCATTCGAATAGATAAACAAGTCACTTTTAGCGATATTAATCATTTCTTTTTGTGTCGGTTCAAAAGAGTGCATATCTGCACCAGGTGGATAAATCGAATCAACTTCTACATATTTGCCTCCAATCTGATTAGTGAAACTTTGGAATGCAAAGGCTGTCGTATATATTTTTAATCTATTGTTCGAACTGACGTCTTTTTTCTCAGAATTTATATTTCCGCATGCACTTAACAATACGATGAATATACAGGTCAGAATAAGTAACATAATTTTTTTCAAAAAACGCCCCTCCAAATCGAAATTATTCCGTTAAAACTATAAACTTATTTTCACATTTTTTCAATGGTTTTTTATTATTCTTCAATTTTTACTAACATCATTTATGTTTGAAATATATGCTTAATTTTAAAATTTGTTTAACTTAAGGCAAAATGTGATATTAAATATATATGATGTTAATAACATGGAGGTGTTAGAATGGCGGAAATCAAACAAGGTACAAATAAATTTTATGTAGGCGATAACGAAGATAATCCACAAGCGGAGATTACATTTCAATCTCAAGGTGACAACCATATAATCATTGACCATACAGGTGTACCAGATGAACTTGGTGGTCAAGGTTTAGGTTCACAACTTGTAAAATCAGTAGTTGACTATGCACGTGATAACAATTTAAAAGTCTCCGCGACATGCCCTTTTGCTAAGTCAGTTATTGAGAAAAAACCAGAATTTCAAGATGTATATGCAGATTAATTAGGTGTCTACAACCTTTTCAAAGTCCAAAATAAATTTGGATATAAAACATCTTAAACTAAATCATCATTTTGAATGAGCCTGGGATGAATCAGTAGTCCCCCAGGCTCATTTGCTTTGTTTATTCTTTAAACCTACATTCGATTCTAATACATAACGAACGCACTTCCATAATTATAAAATATAGAGCTACCTCAATAGTTCTTTGACTGCACCCCTTTTATTTTGGCTTTTGATTGTTTAGTTTCATTTAAATTTTGTAATAACGTTAATTTCCATACTTCATTGATTTTGTTCAAAAATGGGTAATTTAACCATTTTGTAATGCATACATATTATAATAAATACCATTTTTTTTAATCAGCGTTTCATGTGTACCTTGCTCTACAATTTCTCCGTGATTTAATACAAGTATTTTATCTGCATCCTGAATCGTAGAAAGTCTGTGCGCAATGGCTAAAGTGGTTCTTCCCTTTCTCATTGTATTCAAAGATTGTTGTATTTGTTCCTCTGTTTCAGAATCAATGTTTGCTGTCGCTTCATCTAAAATAAGTATTTTAGGATTTGTAGCAATTGTTCTTGCAAATGCTATCAATTGTCGTTCGCCACTTGAAAATGAGCTTCCTTTTTCAATCACTCTATGTTGATACTGACCTGACAATTTTTCAATAAAATGATGCGCATGTACAAATTCTGCTGCAGCTTTTACTTGTTCAAATGTCATCGTTGGATGATACAGTTTAATATTTGATGCAACCGTACCATAAAATATAAATGCGTCTTGAAGCACTAGCCCTATTTTCTGTTTTAATTCTTGTTTAGGGATTGTTTTTATTGAATGTCCATCCACATTAATGCTCCCTCGTTCAAATTCATAAAAACGCATAAACAAGTTTATAATTGAACTCTTCCCAGAACCCGTATGACCAACAAGAGCTACCATTTCACCAGGATTAACGGTAAAATTAATATTCTTTAATACATCTGTCTTTCCGTCATAGCTAAAACTGACTTCTCTAAATTCAATCTTTCCTTCTTTAATTGTGTACGATGGTACAGGTTGTTGTTCAGGTTCGTATGTGTCATCATCAATTAAAGTAAATACCCTACTCGCTGAAACTAAAGCTTGTTGCAAAATATTTAATTTTTGACTCACTTGACTAATTGGTTCAAAAAACCGTTCCATATATTGAACAAATGCAAATACAACGCCAGCCGTAATACCTGTCGTAAAGCTAATGATACCAAAATATCCCAAAATCATAACTACCGCAAAAATAGCTAGAGAACTTATTGCAGGTCTCAATAATAAACTATCAAGTTTCACAGTTTTTAACATATATTGATAATGTTCATCATTAATACGATTGAATTCACTGTTTAATCTTTTTTCTTGGTTAAACGCCTGTATTATCTTCATGCCTTCTATAGACTCTGCTAATTTTGTATTTAAATCGGACAATTTTTGTCTAGATTTTGCAAATAAAACAGCTGAGTATTTACGATAACTCGCAAGAATAAATATAATAACTGGTAAAAATATTAAAGATATTAAAGCCAATCTCATCTCTAAAATAAACATCATTATATAACTAGAAATCATCATAAAAAAGGCTATAAGAAATGTTGAAAATACGCCTATAATCATATCAACAATTGTCTCAGTGTCATTCGTTAACCTAGAGACTATACTACCACCTGATACCTTATCAAAATATTTCATTCCCAATTTACCTAATTTATTAAAAGCGTCAATTCTTAATTGTTGGATCACTTTAAAAGCAAGATATTGAAAAAGATATTGGCTTAAATACATTGTTACTGCACCTATTATTTGAATACTAATAAAGATAATCATCAGCCATATCATTGCTTGTTGGGGAAAAACGCGTGGCGTAAGATAATCATCAATAAATACTTTCACTAAGTAAGGCGTCAACATACTTGCAATCGTTGATATTGTTAACGTTAAAAATGCTAAAGCAATAGTTCCTTTATAAGGGGTCGTATACTTAAATAACCTAATCAAAGCCTGAGCTTGATCTTTTGCAGTTAAATTAACTTTCTCAACCATTGGTATCGTCCCCTTTCGTTAAGTCATCTAAATTACGCGTGAGCTTTTGTTGTAAAGCTTGAGCTCGATATGTTTCGTAATACCATCCTTTTTGATTCATCAAAGTAGAATGTGTGCCCTTTTCCACAATCGTTCCTTTATCCATAACAATAATTTCATCCGCTTGTTTCACAGCACTCATCCGATGCGCAGTAATAATATTAGTTTTTCCTTTTCTTATTTTTTTAAATTGCTTAGTATCACTTCTTCGGTTTTGGCATCTACTGCAGAAAGGGAATCATCAAGTATTAATACCTCTGGGTCTATTAATAGCGCTCTCGCAATGGATATTCTTTGTTTTTGTCCTCCTGACAATGATACGCCTCTTTCACCTACCACTGTTTGATATTGATCAGGAAAAGATAATATATCTTCATGAATATCACTTGCTTGACTTGCTGCAAATATTTGATTATCACCTATTTTTTCATTACTAAATGCAATATTATTACGAATTGAAGTTGAAAATAAAAAGTGTTCCTGTGGTACATATCCAAACTGATTTCTCAAAAGCTGTACATTATAATCTCGAATAGGATGCTCACCATATGTGATTTCATGCGTTTCTTTTGTATCATACTCTCTAAGTAGCAATCTAATCAGCGTACTTTTCCCTGAACCAGTTCTTCCAACGATGCCTACAGTAGTACCCTCCCTAACTTCAAAATGTACATTATAGATACCTTCTTTCGAATCACCCGGGAAATTAAATTCCTTAATATTAAAATCAATATTTCCAAAGGGTCTAGTGTTAAGTTTATAATCTGTATCTATATCATTAGGGGTATTTTCTATTTCTTCAATTCGTTCATATGATGCCTTTGCCCTTTGAACGATATTAAAAAATAGTCCTAGTGCTAATAATGGCCAAACGAGCATCCCTAAATATGTCGTGAACGTAATCAGTTGACCAAGTGTGATTGTATTATTAAAAACCAATTTTGCACCAAATACGATTGATAAAAAGTAACTCATTCCTATCACTAATGTGATTGTTGGATCAAATAATGCATCAATTTTCGAAACTTTTAAATTTTTATCAACCACATCATCACTTAAATCTTTAAAATCTTGTTGGTCACTCGCTTCATAACCGAATGTCTTAGTTACTTTGATACCAGCAACACTTTCTTGAGTCTTATCGTTCAATCTACTAAACGCTGCTTGTGCTTTTTTAAATCCTTTACTAAGTAACGATCCATAAAAACTTGTTAACAATACCATAAAAGGTAGTGGTATCATTGCAATCAATGTTAATTTCCAGCTTACTGTTACAGCCATTGTGATCACCACTGTTCCACCAGTTATCAAAGAATCTGCAATCATCAATATTCCAGCACCCGCGGCATTTTGCACTGCTCTTATATCATTAGTTGCATGTGCCATTAAATCACCAGTTCTTCGATTTTGATAAAAGATAGCACTCATAACTGTATACTTTTTATATAAATATGTTCTTAATATTTGCCCCAACTTTTGACTAGTTCCAAATATTGATAATCTCCATATATACCTTAATACATAAGTTAAAATTGCTACCAATACTAATACCAAAAGATAAATCATTAATAGTTTAGGCGTTAATTTGTTTCCCACCATATCGTCAATAGTCTTACCTATAATCTGTGGAGGTAAAATTTCAATTAAAGCAATTAAAAATAATGTACTCAATCCAATAAGATAACTGCCTTTATGTTGTTTGAAAAACCATCCCAATTTCCAAAAAACTTGCATACGCTCACCCCACTCCATCCTCCAAATTGTCCATGTTCACATATTACCATATGTTGTTAAATGTAAATATAGAAGTGATATTAAACTTTATGTAATTCTACGTCATGAGACACTTAAATTGACTTGGTATACTTTTTACATTAATTTGTATCTATAACTCATAACCGAATATAAAGGAGCAAGGCGATGACTTTTCACGATAAATCAGCAATTCAAGTAACAAATATCACCTTAAACATTAAAAATTTACAAACGATGTTGAATTTTTATTCACATATTTTAGGACTTAAAGTGGTATCAACAAATGATACTTCTGCAGTTTTGCAAGTAGGTTTGAGCGGCCATACAATTACGTTATGTGAAATACCAGAGGGACGTCAGCCTACTTTAAGTGAAGCAGGACTATTTCACGTAGCATTTCTACTGCCCGACCGCAAAGACTTAGCTAATTTCTTATTTCATATTTCGCAATCAAACATTCCGGTTGGTGGTGGAGATCATCTAGTAAGTGAAGCTTTATACCTTAATGATCCAGAAGGTAATGGCATTGAAGTTTATTATGACAGACCTAAGTCTGTATGGTTGTGGGAAAATGATAAAGTGAAAATGGATACGTTACAAGTAGATACGAATGATTTACTTAATCAAAGAACAAAGATGGGCTGGGATGAAATGCCAAATAATGCGAAGATTGGACATTTGCATTTGAAAACATCCGACTTAACCATCGCTCAATATTTTTACATTGAGCAACTAGGTCTCCAGCATATTTCTAACTTCCCGCAAGCTCTATTTATGTCATCTAAATATTATCATCACCATATTGCAGTAAATACTTGGCAATCACGCTTACCTAGAGTTGAAAATGATACAAGCTATGGATTAGCCCATATCGATATTTATAAACCAAGTATCGATACTGAAGAAACTTTTTTTATAGATGGTTTAAGTATTAGATTACACAATAATATGTCATTAATTGCTGATAAAACTTAAAAACATTGACATCACACGCCATCAGTATAATAATCCAACTCACTTTTAAAGTTCATAAAACAAAGAAAACGTCAATTTCTGTAATGACAACAGAAATTGACGTTTATAATTCAATACATTGTATGAATGAATTGGCTTTCTTTTTTATGAATTTTAAATATTTGAGTCCTCGTAACGCTTATTATTCAACCCACTCTACTACATGTGATTGAGGTTGACGTACTTTTTCTTTTGCTGCGTTTTCTCTATAACCAAATGCAACCATTACAGATGGTGCAAAATGCGTTTCATCCATCAAACCTTCATCACTTAAAAATTGCGTAACAGCATCTAAATCAAATCCTTCCATAGGGCAAGAATCAATATTTAATAATGCTGCACTCGTCATCATATTACCTAGTGCAATATATGTTTGTTTTTTAGCCCACTCCAACAATGTCTGCGCACTATCATTAATATGGAAAATTGTTTGGAAATTATCAAATTTTTCTTCTGTAGCAGGTATACTGTCTTCGCTATATTGTTTAATGTCTCGAATCATATGTTGTACAAATGGTGATTTAGAAGTTACGTTTTTTCGCGCTAATAAAATTACAAAGTGGCTTGCTGTCTCTAACTGCCCTTTTGCACCCCAACTTATTTCTTTTAACTTATTTCTAATTTCAGAATTTTGTACTACGATAAATTTCCACGGTTCTAATCCTAGAGAACTTGGAGACAATCTACCCGCTTCTAAGATTGTGTTAAATTCACTTTCACTTATCTTTTTATCTGAATCAAACCTTTTTGTTGCATGTCTAAAATTAAACGCATTTATAATTGTCTGTTGCATATCATTCATTTCTTGTTTGCCTTCCTTTCCATTTGTAGCTTATATTTTTTAGTATAAAATAGGTTGTTAGACGGATGAAAGTAATATGTTTAAGCGTAATACTGCCAAAATTTTAAATATTAATTTTTCATTTTAGTACTTTATCTTCAATAATTGATAAAACACCTTGTTTATCATTTGACGGTGCTACATACTTTGCAATTTCGAATAAGGTTTCATCTTCACAATTTTCCATTACATAACTATGTGTTGCTAATTGCAGCATATCTAAATCATTATTTGCATCTCCAAAAGCCATGAGTTCATCTTCCGTTAGTCCCCATTTTTTTAATAATCTTGCTAACGCATTGCCTTTGGTCATACCAGGTAGAATGATATCGATACTATCTCGACCACTCGATACAAGTGATAAATCTTGTGAAAAGCGATTTGACAAATCTTCATCCAGTGTTGGATGTGTTGTTCTATCTATATTTAAGGCTATTTTTACATATGCATCTTCTGGTAAATTTTGCAAAGATGCTATTTCTTTTAATTGTCGATAATAAAAATGTGCATCTTTTTTAAATGATTGTGCATTATTCTTTAATATGTAAGCACTTTTTACGCCACAAACAATTATTTCATTGATACCACGCGTGATGTTTAAGTAATTAACAATATTATGGAAAACATCTTTTTCAAATGCTTGATAATCATACAACGTATTGTCTTCATAAATAACCGCACCGTTTTCCGCAACAAAAAACATAGCTTTATCTCCAAAAATAGATTTTAATTTTGCATATTGATTACCACTTGCTGCTATAAATTTAATATTTTCATTTTTTAATTGTTGAAAGATACGATTAAACCTTTCTTGATCATATTGTTTTTTTGAATTCAAAAATGTACCATCCATATCTACTGCGATTGCTTTTATCATACTTTTCATCCCCTCGAATACTCTGCTTATATCTGTAATTCATTATATCCATAATTTTCGAGGAATTAAAATGAATCACATATTTTATGTTGTAAATAACATGGTTTTCAAGGATTAAAAAAAGAGGCAGAATAGAAAGCATATACACAATATGCTTCATTCTACCTGCCTTTAATAGCTTATTCATTTTCTCAAAAATATTTTGAGATAAACAGAAGTAAATCGTTTTATAACTATTCAACGCATCATTTATTATACCTAACTACATAAAGCTTTAGACTTCTTGATCGTCTTCTTTCATACGGACTATAGAGACATAATTAGATTTTTCTTTAATATCATAGATGGTTAAACCAGTAATGTCTTTTTGTTTGCCTGGCACAATAATACTTATGATATAAGAGAAAACAAAGGCTACTATAAACGAAATAATTGATACATAAAATGGTGAATTGCCGCCACCCATACCATTAAAGATATAAGCAAAAATAATTCCAAAAATTAATCCCATCAGCACACCGAATGTATTCGTACGCCGTGTGAATATACCAACCGCAAACACACCAGCCAATGGCACACTCACTAATCCAGTAATTAACAAGAAAAGATCCCAAAGATCATTAGAATCTGCTGCAATTAGATATATAGACATGCCGAATCCAAATAAACCTGAAAGAATAATCATCCATCTCGCAAATCCTACTTCGCTTTTTTCATTTTTCTTGCCGAAGAATCTGTGGTTAATATCAACAGAAATACAAGCTGAAATTGAATTTAAAATTGAAGAAATGGTTGATTGTGCCGCTGCAAATATGGCCGCTATCAATAATCCAGCAACAAATGGTGGCATTTCAGTAAGTATAAAGTATGGTACTACAGATGAAGTATTAAAATCTTTAGGCAATGCACTTTCATGACTATAAAATGAGTACACCATTGTTCCCATACCATAGAATAAGGGCGCTGATATTAAAGCTAATAACCCATTGGTCCATAAAGACTTTTTAGTTTCTGATATAGAATCTGATGCTTGATAACGTTGTACCACATCTTGACTTGCTGTGTATTGATGCAAGTTATTAAAAATGTTTCCTAAAAATATGATGGGAATTGCTGCTGCGGCAGTATTAAATTTCCAGTTATCAGCACTAATGATTTTATTATGTTCCAGTGCATCACTGACAACGGTGCTCATTCCCCCTTGAATGTGGACGACACCTAAAATAATAATTGCTGCTGCCCCACCTAATAGAATGACACCTTGAATGAAATCACTCCATACTACACCTTCGAAACCTCCAAGAAATGTATAAAGAATACATAATATACCAACCAAACTTGCCACAACATACGGGTTCATATCTGACACAGATGTAATCGCTAACGTAGGTAAATAAATGACAATAGCTACTCTTCCAATATGGAATAATACAAATAGTAATGAACCAATAACACGAATACTAGGTCCAAAACGTGCCTCTAAATATTCATACGCAGACGTCACTTTTAATTTTTTAAAAAATGGTACATAAAAAGTAAATAAGTAAAGGAATAATTGCTACAATCGCAATATTACCTGCAATATATGACCAGTCTGTTAAAAATGCTTTTTCTGGCGTAGACATAAAAGTAATCGCACTCAAAGTTGTTGCATAGATAGAGAAACCTACTGCCCATGAAGGTAAACGACCACTAGCCGTAAAGAAACTATCTGTACTTTGGCTTGCGCGTTTGGTAAAATATGCTCCGACTAAAAGCATAACTAAAAGGTAAATAACTACTGCTACCCAGTTCCATGTACCAAAACCAACTTGTTCCATTTAATTCATCCCCTTATACGGTAACCTACAAATCGTATTTGTTAATTAATGTTTCTAATTTAGCTCTGTTATTTTCATTGAATGGTTTAAATGGGCGTTTCGGTAAACCTCCGTCAATACCACGTGTCGCTAAAATTTCTTTTAATGTAGAATAAATGCCCATAGACAACACATTTTCAATTATGTTGTTAGTATCATGCTGAATTTGATATGCTTCATCAATTTGACCGCTTTTAGCTTTTTCAAAAATTTGTCTTGCGCGTCTACCATTCACGTTATAAGTAGATCCAATTGCACCATCCACACCAGAAATAGCTGCTTGCACTAACATTTCATCAAAACCTGAAAGTATTAATTTATCTGGATACGCTTTTCGAATACGTTCTAATAGGAAAAAGTTAGGAGTTGTATATTTTACGCCAACCACTTTTTTATGGTTAAATAATTCACCAAATTGTTCTATAGAAATGTTAACGCCAGTTAAGTCTGGAATTGCATAAATAATTAAATTATTTTGTGTCGCTTCAATTAATTCAAAATAGTAATCTTTGATTTCTTCAAATGAAAATGGATAATAGAACGGTGTAACTGCTGAAATCGCATCATATCCTAATTCAGTTGCATATTTACCTAACTCTATTGCTTCGTTTAAATCTAACGACCCAACTTGAGCAATCAATTTTACATTTTCATTAACCGCCTCTTTCGCAACTTTAAAAACTTGTTTCTTTTGTTCTTTATTTAATAAGAAGTTTTCACCTGAACTGCCGTTAACATAAAGTCCATCTAAGCCTTCAGTTTCAATGGCATTTTGAGCAATTTGCGCCAATCCTTTCTCTTTAACCTGACCATCTTCATCAAATGGTACTAATAATGCTGCATATAAACCTTTTAAATTCTCTTCCATCGTATAACCCTCCATCTATATATTTAAGTTATTATTCAAAATCATTTATATAACTGTATAATGCTTTAAAAAATATCTTTTATTTATTCTATTTACAGTTCAAATTGTAAACGCTATCATAGAGTGTGGCAATAGAATTTTGAAAAAATACATCATTTTGAAACAATATAAGCGAAAATTTTTTTCAATATCGATTTTCTTTTAAAAATTAAGGAGGATTTGTATATGCATCCATATAAGATTGCTATTGATATTGGAGGTACAGAAATTAAAGCAGCTGTAGTTGATCAATCATTAAATTTTATAGAATATATCAAAACACCTACCCCTAACAACATAGATACATTTATTAAGGATAAAATTTATAACATTGTAATGACGTTTCAAAAATCTTATCAAATATCCCCACTTTATGTCGGCATTTCTAGCGCAGGCGTTATAGACGAACGCCGTGGCATAGTTGAATACGCTGGTCCAACCATACCCAATTACGTAAATACTGACTTCAAGTGTTTGCTTAAACCAATAAATGCTCAGATGAACGTATTTAACGATGTCAATGCAGCTTTGTTAGGGGAATTGGTTTTCCATGATTACAGCGCACAAAATATTTTTTGCTTAACACTAGGTACAGGAATTGGGGGCGCTTTTTATAATAAATATTCCCAACTATACAACGGGGAACGAAATCGTGCTAATGAAATTGGTTATTTACTTTTTGATAGACAAACAAACAAAACATTTGAACAACGTGCCTCAACAACTGCCTTAAAAACACTCATGTTAGAAAAAGGATTTATTTATCAAGACAATGTACCAAAATTATTTGAACTCGCAGATCAACAAGATAATCTTGCATTATCTATACTCAATCAATGGAGTGATTCAATCGCAGAAGGTATCGCTCAAATACAGATTATTTATGATCCCGGTTTAATTCTGATCGGTGGCGGTGTTTCTTCACAAGGACAAAATTTATTAAAATACATCGTACCTAAAGTCGAACATTACTTACCTGAGCAATACGGTCATGCTCATATACAAACATCGCGTACACAGAATCATGCTGCACTTTATGGCGCAGTCTCTAAATTTTAAAACAGCTATTGACGACGTTATGCTGTTATAGCCATGAAAATTACGTCCTTTATGTACCAAAATCATCAAAAATCCTACTATCAAAGAAATATTGATATTAAGCCAATTTTTCGTTTATGCAGGTATTTACTGTTGCACACGAAGAAAGCGGTCATAAATAAACACAATTAAGCGAGCACAGCACTTACTTGTTTCTTCATACTTTGAAATATATCCACCATATTAATGTCCATGGACTACAAAAGCGCCAAATTCTATATAATCTCAATAGAATTTGGCGCTTTTGTTTTAATCAAGGATACTTATATGCCTAACGAACCTCGTAACATTTATTTACGTGTTTACGTTCACAATGACTCTATTCATTTAACACTACTTTTTTCGTATGTTGATATACATTATGCATATATGTATCATCTAATAATAAGTAACTGACAATATCTATTAAAAACAATGTTGCTATTTGAGTATTAATAAATTGTGTGTCTTTATTTCTAGATTGATCAGTTGTTATGAGCACTAAATCTGCACACTCAGTAATTGGACTTCCTTCATAATTCGTTATAACTACGACATAAGCCCCACGTTCATGTGCTACTTTGGCTGCAGCTATAAGCTCTGTAGTTTCACCACTATTTGAAATCGCTACAAATGTATCTGATGCTGATAACAAAGAAGCAAATATTTTCATTTGATGAGCATCTGTAGACACATTCCCTTTCAAACCCATTCTCATCATACGATAGTAAAATTCTGTAGCTGATAATCCAGAACTACCAAGACCTGCATAAATGATTTGTCTACTTCGAATAATTTGGTTAACAAAGCTTTGAATTTTTTCATCAGAAATAAATTCTCCTGTTTGCTGAATAATATTTTGATGATATTTATGAATACGTTGAATTAAAGGACTATTTTCTATTACTCTTTCCGACATTTCTTGCTGTAAATTAAACTTCAAATCCTGAAAGTTCTCATAATCTAATTTATTACTAAATCTTGTAATCGTTGCAGGCGAAGTACCAATCGCATATGCTAATGAATTAATTGTTGAAAATGTGTCGTCAAAGTCATTGTTTTGAATATACGCTACGATTTGTTTATCTGTTTTAGTAAATAAATGATGATAACGTTGCACGCGATTTTCAAATTTCATATTATCTATCCTCCCATCCCAATCATAGCTATAGTATAAATGAAAATGTTTTTCATAACAATGAAATATATTGATTATTATTTTCTTGGTGTTATATTAAAAATATGAATCTATTAGATAGTAAAGTATTTTATTAAATCTACTAAAGTTACGGAGTGTATTATTATGTTACCACAAGGATTAATTGTCTCATGTCAAGCCTTGGAAAATGAGCCGTTACATTCATCTTTTATCATGTCAAAAATGGCTTTAGCTGCATATGAAGGTGGTGCTGTTGGCATTAGAGCAAACTCTAAAGAAAACATTATAGCGATAAAACAAGAGGTGAATTTACCTATCATCGGTATTGTCAAAAGAGACTATGCAAATTCTGATGTTTTTATCACCGCAACACGTAAAGAAGTCGATGAATTACTAGAAAGCAAATGTGAAGTTATTGCCTTGGATGCTACAAAGCAGGAGCGTCCTGAAGAATCATTACAAGAACTTGTTTCTTATATACGTCAGCAAGCACCAAATATAGAAATTATGGCTGATATCTCTACACTTGAAGAAGCACAATATGCTGATAAATTAGGTTTTGATTACATAGGAACGACCCTTCGAGGCTATACTGCTTATACTAAAGGACATATTTTGTATGAAGATAACTTCAAATTTTTAAAAGATGTGATTTCACATGTTCATGCAAAAGTTATAGCTGAAGGAAATGTCATCACACCTGAAATGTTTAAACAAGTTACAGCCTTAAATGTTCATTGTACAGTCGTCGGAGGTGCGATTACACGCCCTAAAGAAATCACCAAAAGATTTATTCAAGCAATTGAAAATTAACATTTAAAAAAGCCCGTATTCAAACCCATGTTTTTACTTGGTAATGAATACGGACTTTTTATATGATTTTTTATTTAACGGTGCATGTTATAGTGCTTCGGCAATAAATATTTTTCTATCTTCCCACTCACCTGTTTGTTCATTGTAATTATCACATGTAATTAATGTTAGTTGCTTCTTATTCGATGCTTGTTCGTCCAACACTTCAACTTCATCTGGTTTCACATCATAAATTTTAGTAATCTGATACGTTCTTCGCTCATCTCCAACTTTAAAATAAACTTTGCTTCCCTTTTTCGTTTCAGGTAACCTAGAAAATTGATAATCCGAATGACCCGTTAATGTATGACCTGCAATTGCGATATTTTGATCCTCTAATGATTCGTTTGATTCCACAAAACTTACGCCTCTATCTAATTGTTTCGGCGTGGCCGGGCCAGGATAAACAGGTGTTTTAATATCTGCATCAGGAATTGATAAATAACCTGCCATCTTTGTCTTATCTTTAGGTATTTCTACTTTCTTTTTTTCAGAAGTTTTAGATTGTTGGTCATAATGTTCTATTTTATTTTCATTGTCTTTTTGAGTAAAATAATTATCAATCTTTGGTTTCATAAATAAATAAATTGCTATTATAATGAGTGCCACACCAATTAATGTGACAAGTCTACTTCCCCATTTTTTCATGTCACGCATGCTCCTTTGTCTAAATCAAACGATTCATTATAAGTATAGCACAACTCATTATCTAACAAAGCATATTTTTTTGCATCAATCCTTTTATAGTTTTAAAAATTAATAATGTGGTAGATACTAAAGTATTCAATATATATAAAGGATGTGTTTGTATGTCAGTATTTTCTAATGATGAGCGTGTAAAGATATTGTCTGACATTGTTGAAATTCAATCTGTGAACGAAAAAGAACTTGATGTCGCACATTATTTACAAGATTTATTTAATAAATACGGAATTCAAACCAAAATCGAAAAACTGGAAGGCGAAAACACAAGAGCTAACTTAGTTGCAGAAATTGGTAACGGAAAACCTGTGGTTGGTATTTCAGGGCATATGGACGTTGTCACTACAGGTGATGAAAATTTATGGAATTATGACCCATTTAAGCTTACAGAGGATAATCAAGGAAGATTACACGGACGTGGCTCTGCAGATATGAAATCAGGACTAGCCGCTTTAGCAATTAGTTTAATAGAAATTAAAGAAGCAGGTACATTAAATCAAGGTACTATCAGATTTATGGCGACTGCAGGAGAAGAAGTAACGAGTGACGGCGCTGCATTATTACATGAAAAAGGCTATATGGATGACGTCGAAGCCCTATTAATCGCAGAGCCTTCACAAGATGGCATTGTTTATACACATAAAGGTACCATGGATATTCAAGTGATATCCAAAGGTAAATCTTCACACAGCTCAATGCCTGAATTAGGTTATAATGCGATTAATCCATTGGTCGATTTTATTCATTATTTAAATAAAGCGTATAATAAAGTTGATATTAAAAGTGAGTTGCTCGGTACGCCAACAATGAATTCAACAATCATATCCGGTGGCGACCAAGTCAATTCTATACCAGCCTATGCTGAGTCACTGTTTAACATGCGTACCATACCAGATTATGATAATAATAAATTTGAGGCGTTATTTAACAGTATAAAAGATCAAGTTAACCAAGAAAGTAACGCTGATATAACTGTTAACCCTTATGTAAACCGCGATCCTGTATATACTAAGGGAGATAATACATTCTTAAAATTAGCTAAATCTTTAGGTGATTCCTATTTTGATAGAAATCTGGATGTGACTTCTTCTACTGCAACTACAGATGCATCATATTTAATGAAAGATAAAGATGAAAGTTTCTCATTTGTAATGTATGGCCCAGGTGAGACTGGACAAGCACATCAAGTTGATGAATATGTTTATAAAGATGCTTATCTAACTTTTATAGATTTATATAGCCAGTTATTACCACAATATTTAAATACGGCTAAATAAAATCACTAAGCACGTGATATAACACGCTTACAATCACTAAACAAAGCTTAATACAGAAACTGCGTACTCTATAAATGGCTAATCCATACGAAGTGGATTAGCCATTTTGTATTTAACATTTTCAATTTTACCATCATATATTTGACTAGAGTAAATTGTATAAACATTCAAAACTAACATCCATTTTTTTCATTCAAATTACTATGATGATTTTTCACTTTTAATGACTGTAAATACTCTCTGGACAATCTTAAATGTTTATTTATTCATCTCTAACCAATTAATTAATTCATTTAAATTATTAACTGTTATTGTAGGATTTTGTCCATTATAATCAAAATGTCCATTTTGTCTATTCACCCAAGCTGTATCAAAACCGAAATTGGTTGCTCCTGTTACGTCCCAAGAATTAGAAGAAACAAATAATATCTCTTCTCTTTTCAGATGATGATATTTCAAAATCAATGCATAACTTGCAGGGCTGGGTTTATATTGTTTAATTTCATTAACGCTCATAACTGTATTAATATTTTCCCCTAACTCAGAATTATCAATCAATGGTCTAAGCATGTTATCATTTCCATTAGATAGTATACCAACATCCATATCCATATTATTAAGTTGCGCGAGTATTTTAGGTACTTCGTAAAAATACTCTAAATTTAAAAAAGCATCAAACAACCTGTTTATATCTTCACGATCATATTGTATTTTGTGTTCATCCATTGTATAACGTAAAGCTTCTTTCGTTAACTCATCAAAGGAAATATATCTTTGCATAATTTGTTTTAAAAACATGTGATTTAATTGCGTTTTTCTCCACAGCTTTGAAATTGATGTTGCTTGTTCATCATCAAATTGCGTCATACCTTTTTTTAAAGAGGACATGTCAAAAAGTGTTCCATAAACATCAAAAATAATTGCTTTATACATTTTAAACCTCCTATTCAAAACACGCATTTACTTATTCTTTATCACATTTCAACAAAGTCAAACAGTTTATTATCATTTTTATTTTTATGTAAATTGATAAGGACAATTGAAAAGATATTCACTCTATCGTTTATTAATTTTTTGTAAATTTCTTTAAATATAGCTTTATTATACTACAAATCGGTTATAGAACAGTAAGAAGGGAGCTGGTTGTTATGAGAAGGATGTTTCTATTAGATTTACTAAACCTCTTTTTTATCGCCGTAGGTTACATGTTGATGATTACTTTGATTTTACTTTCTTTTGACTTCTTACAAATAAAAACAACCGGTTCAGTATTTTTAGAATCATTAAGTTCAGTTACTATTTTCCAATTTTTCAGCAATCCTATTTTTAACGGATTATTCACTTTATTTTTAATTGTATCTTCCCTAATATTTCTGTACAAAGCATTTGAACTTTATCAAAAAAATAAGTAATTATCATTGCTCTTCAATTAATTCAAAGCTTAATTTTATATCACTACAAATAAGCACCTATTTTTTATTTATAACGCATATCATTTATTTTAATTTTTTTAATTTTATATTGTAACAATACATTTTAAGATATATAATATTCTAAGAGAATGTTTCGTGCTATATCTCTAGGCTTTTATTGCCATCTATCATCATAGTTATATTCCATTCCCAGAATTAAACTTTATGCACCCATTAACACTAATGGTATCGCACTGCATTCTCAACAAATGTGCTAAAGTTGCTCATTTGAAAAGAGATCTAAAATCACTTTCAGGCAGTGATTTTAGATCTTCTTATAATACTATTACTTTAATTACCCATTAGGATAAACCATAACTTTTAATGATCCGCTTTTATTGGTTCTTGCTCTTTCCATTGCCTCTTGTGCATCTTCCAAATCATATGAATCGGTAAACATTGTATTTAAATTAGCTGCAGTTGAAGATAACATCTCAAGGCCCATTGGATAAGTATTGGCATATCTAAAGATACCTACAACATTAATTTCATGGTTAGCGATAAAAGGTATATTTAACTCAATATTTTCTTGTTGTGGCAAGCCAACTATTGCTAAAGTTCCGCCATTGTTCAAGACCGCTAGTGCATTTTGTAAGGCTGTTGGATTACCTGCAGTTTCAAAAGCATAATCTACACCGTTATGATTTGTTATTTCATTGATACGGGTAATAACATCTTCTTCTTTAATATTTATAACATGTGTTGCACCAAGTTCTAATGCCTCATCCAATCTTATTTGTTCAAGATCTGACACTATAATTCTTGTAGCACCAAAAGCTTTTGCTGCTACAACAGCCATCAAACCAACTGGGCCCATACCCATTATTACTACTGTGGAACCTGGCTGAACTTTTGCACGTTTACATGCTTGTACGCCAACTGAAAATGGTTCATTTAATGTTGCTTCTTCATATGATAGTGCATCAGGAATATGGAATAAAAATCCCTCAGGATGACTTATATATTGACTAAATGCACCATCAATAGGAGGCGTAGCTAAAAACTTAACATCAGGACATAAGTTATATTTACCAGCCTTACAGTATTCGCACTCTCCACAGGGAACTCCAGGTTCAATGGCAACTCTATCCCCGGGTTTAAAATGTGTTACTTTTGAGCCGATATCAGCAACGATTCCTGAACATTCATGTCCTAAAATCAATGGTTTTTCAACAACAAATTCCCCTACACGACCGTGTTCATAATAATGAACATCCGATCCACAAACACCTACCGCCATCACTTTTACTAAAACATCTGTAGGTCCTAATTTAGGAACGTCTACTTCTTTAAGTTCCATCTCAAATGGTTTATTTAATATTGAAATGTTCATAGTTTCTGGAATATTATTATTCATTTTAATTTCCTCCTAATAGTTAATTAATCTTTAATAATTTTTCTGTTATCGTTTTGGTCTGAGCGTATATATTCTTATAAATTTCAAAATACTGTTTATATTTTTTATGATTTTCTATATTAGGTTTATATGTCTCTCCTAGCGCTATAAATGTTTCAGCACATGCTTGCATTGTATTAAACCAACCTAATCCATATGCAGCTAACATGGCTGCTCCTACACCTGGGCCTTCTTCATATTTCAATGCAGTGACTTGAGTATTGAAAATATCTGCTTGCATTTGTAACCAAAAACTACTTCTAGCGCCACCACCAATCGAAATAATTTCATCAATATGCCTACCGTTTTCTCTCATATATACAATGGATTCATATAGTGAATAAGTAATGCCTTCCACTGTAGCTCGTGCAAAATCCGCTTCTTCTGTATTACTATTTATCCCAATGAAACTTCCTCTAATATATGCATCACCATGTGGTGTTCGCTCACCTTGAATGTATGGTGAAAACAACAAACCATTTGCTCCAATAGTAGATTTCTCAGCAAAATTCAAGATTTCATCAAATGAATATGCTTTAAAAAGCTTTTCTTTGAGCCAATTTAAACTATGACCTGCACTTAATGTGACACCCATTGCATACGACATATTAGGCATGGCATGTTTAAAGAAGTGAATGTTATGTCCATAATCTACTTGATTATTTGTAGTACACGATAAAATCACACCTGAAGTTCCTATACTACATAACGTTTGACCTTCATTAATAACACCTGAACCTAAAGCGCCACATGCATTATCTGCACCACCAGCAAAAACAGCAATATCTTCTTTAATGTTTAGTTCTTTTTTAACTATTTCTGTAACATTACCTACATAACTATGCGACTGTACTAACGGTGGGTATATATCACCAAGTTCCAACTTGTCCCCAATTTCTTTTTCCCAGTCATTTGTTTTTGGATTGAAAAGAAGCGTACCTGCTGCATCACTATATTCCATAGCAATATGACCTGTTAGTCGATAGCGTACATAATCTTTAGGTAACAAAAACACTTCTAATTGTTGCCAATAATTTGGTTCGTTCTGTTTCATCCATAAAAGTTTAGGTAATGTAAAACCTTCAAGTATAGGATTATTTAAAAGTGTCTTCCCAAATTTGTTTTCTAATTCCTCGCATTGTTTAGTAGTTCTAGTGTCATTCCATAGTATTGCATTTCTAATAGGTTGGTATGTTTTATCCAGTGGTACTAAACCATGCATTTGTCCAGAAAACGAAAGGGCACTAATACGTTTATTTGTCATTGTTTCTGTATTTATTAACTTTTTTATACCTTCTTTTACTGCCTCCACCCATGATTCAGGATCTTGTTCACTGTAGCCAATATATGGCTGACTCAATTTCAAAGGAATACTTGATTGTTCAATAACATGACCACTTTTATTCACAGCAATAATTTTCACTGAACTCGTACCTAGGTCTATACCAAGTACAACCTGTTCCAATTTACATCTTCCTTTCTTAATAATTTTCAATTTGTGCATTTAATGCTTCAACTTTATCGTCCCCAATGCCTGGTTGATGAACTTTAATATAATAAGTGATTACTGCACCTATGAAATAACAAATAGCAAAAGCCCATACGACGCCAACTTCGTTGAATAACGGTAATATAAGCGTGGCAATTAATGGTGCAATAAAATTACTCAATCCAGCAGCAAGATTATGTGAAGAAAGTGTAGCACCAATATGATCAGGCTCTAAAGCTGTAAAAATTGCAAAAATAGGTACAAAGGCTGATTGTGTAATACCGAATAATACTGCACATAAAATTGCAATTGCAAACACATCACCACTAAGTATTGGTAAATAATAAAATAATAATGTCGTGATGCCACAACCGATACAACCAAATAACATCACTTGACGTTTCCAACCAATTTTATCAGCAATAATACCCCAAACTACATCACCAACGATACACGTCACATGCATTGTTCCCCATGTCCATAACCAATGTTGCATTGAAAATCCAATAGTTTCCGTGAATAATACTGGAAAGATAATAACTAGCCCAAACAAAGATAATTGATTAATGATGCGTACGATAAAGACTTTAATAATTTCTGGATTCTTATAAACTACGCCGATATCTTTTAATACTTTAGTATATCTTTGTTTAACCGAAAGCGTTATATTCGGCTTTACATCCCGTTTTCCTACAACGATAAATGCAATTAAACCTCCTATAAAAATCCATATTAATGACATCCATAGTGTTCCATTAAAACCTATAAATGGAATAGTGAAACTAGGTAAATAAGTACCAATTACCCCCATTCCAACTGAGAACATTGCCCAAAACCAACCAATTGCTGTGGCTAATCTTGATTTATCAGTGATATAGGTTACCCATACTAAGAAACCATATAAAAACAAAGGATAACCTAATCCTCTAATACCATATAACACTAACATCATAGGCAAATTTTCCATTCATATTCCAAACACTAAAAAAAGCACGTGGAAAATTAACCATATTATTGTTCCTAAAGCCATTATTTTCCTAGGACCGTAAACATCAGATAAAACGGCCGCTAACCAAGAACCCACAACTACCATCACGCCATATACTGTAAACACTAAGGAAGCTTGACCACCAGAAAAACCGATATCAACAATATTTTTTGATAAAAATGCCTGTTCGATCCCATCTCCTGTCATAAAAATAAATATAGCTATAAGTGCAATAAAAATAATTTTCGGGATTCCCATCCATGTTTTTGGACTATCTTTAGAAATTGTAATGTTATTCAAAATATTTCCCCCTTATTTAAAAATATAACTAAAATAAACTTAAACGTTTAAGTTTTAGCGATTAAGTTTTAGCGATTAAGTTAACGGGATTAAAATCAAATGATTTCAAAAACCCGTCTTGTTTAAACAATTCATAATACAATATCTACTCCAATGTATATAATCATAACAACAATCAACAAGTATCAGACTTGGAATACATTTTTGTTTTTATCATAATGACTTATCTTTTATAAATGAACAAGATTCACGTATGATTAGTTTTGTATTTAGTTCAATCGAAGAGACATTTTCCCCTTGAATTAGATGATTGATCATTTCGCCTGCGACACGACCTATCTCTTTTGTAGGTTGTGAAATGACAGATAATTTTGGAGTATAAATTTCATTCCAGTAACTATCATCAAAACCAATGATAATCATATCTTGAGAAATTTTTTTGCCACTTTCTTTTATTGCTTGTAAAGCACCTAATAACAATAAATGATTAGTCGCCACAACAGCTTGAACCTGTTTGTTAATTAATGATTTAGTCGCATGATACCCACTGTCAATTTGTGCATCCGTACCCAATTGCTGATTGCTATAATAAATGAGTTGCTCATCTAACTTAATATTATTTTTTTTCAACGCTTGTTCATATCCAGATTTCCGTTCTGACGTTGTGCTTATATCAGGATTCGCTAACAGTAACCCTATATTTTTACAGGTACTATCAATAATTCTCTGAGTTGCATCAAACGCTGCTTTCTTGTTATCCACGCTTATAGAAGGTAAATATGTACCATCTACTTTCCTATCTATAGTCAAGATAGGTGTTTGGCTCCACTCTTTCTTAAATTTTAATTTAGACTTCACTGGAACTAATATAATAGCGCTTACATTTTGCGCGATAAATGTTTCTATCAACGCTTGTTGTCTTAACTCGTTTTCCTCAGACGACACAACAGCTACATGCAATTGATGTTTTTGACATTCGTTGTTTAATTCTGTCAGTATTTCAGTAAAAAAAGGATTTTGATCAGGTACAATAAAAACAATTAAATTAGACTGCCCTGTTTTTAAACTTCTTGCAAATTGATTCGGTTCATAATGCAATTTATCAATTGCATCTAATACTTTCTGCCTCGTCTTTTTACCTAATTCAGTACTTTTGTTATTCAATACATTGGAAACGGTCGCAATTGATACCCCAGCAACTTTTGCTACATCATGAAGTGTAGGTTTATTTTTTTCCATGCCACTCACCTTAAACGTTTAAGTTATTTGCTTCGACTTATTCATGTCAGCTAGATTCATTATATATATTCACCACAATAAATGCAAGCGCTATCATAAATATTGAGATTTTTTCATTTTCAAGTAAATTAAATAGAAACCTATCATTTTATTACTTCAAAAGGCATTTTATTTTCCAAAATAGTGATTTTTCTATCTATACTCATATCCAAAATACGAATTATTAATTCTTAATATCATTTTAACAAACTTTATTTGTAACCTAACTATTTTGTCTGTGTCAGTTGTACAATAACGTTAATCATTTAATTGTGAGTGTAACAAAATAAAGTAAAGGTGATCTTTGTGATAAGCTCTCTATCAATAAAAAATCATTATATGACTGAGTTGGCAAGATGCATAAATGAAATTATTATTTTAATTCCTATAAATAAATCATGTAAAATAAATTTAAATGGATCGATGATAACTATTGATCACGCTTGTATAATCAATAATGCAGACCTTTATCAATATATCGATATTGATAATTTAATAGAACTTAAGATTCCATTACCTTTATTTATAGAAAAAGATAAATCCATCGCTAATGCTTTGTTTGATATCAAACAAATTAAATATATAGAGCAATTTCGAAACTTAGTTTTGCAAAAATTACAGAATCATACTCAAAATAGAAAATGTATGCATCTTTATATATCTAATATTATTGAGTTTTTACTTAAAGAAGCAAAAGTTGATTTAGACGATCAATATCTACCTATTTTGTATACTAAACACCCTCTGGTTCAACGTTTGACTCAATACATACATAAACACATCAATGAACCTTTAACTACAAAACAAGTATCTAATGCTTTTTATATATCACAATCATATATATCTATTTTATTTTCCAAAATATTAAATATGGACTTCAAACAATATACAAGTTCTCTTAAAATTGCATTATCTTTATTTGATTTATTAGAGAAAGAACAAAGCATTTACGACGTCGCATTAAAATATAGTTTCACTAATGTTAGTACATATTCTAAAAATTTCAAATTCTATATAAAGATGCCGCCAAAATTCTATATTCATCAATTCAGAAAAAATGATTTAAATTCACTATACCAAGTTTCGTTAAGCACTCCCAACTTAAGCAAGACTATCAACAAATTATATAATTTTTCTCATAATCAACATATTTCGTCTAATCAAATCGTCTTGAATAAACTGAAGTATACTCAGAAATTTAATATGACACGTACTTTTATCACGTTTAATGATTTACATAAGTTAATCTCATTTAATCAATCTACTTTTTCAATTAATATGCTATCGCTAATTTCAAAACCAAATTTAATTTTACTTCACACTAATTTCGATGATTTAAACAAATTAGACCATCACAATGTATTTGCAGCAATCAAACAATTGCTTATCAAAGGTTTTGAAATAACTTTGAAAGTTGATAATCCATCCTTTTCACAATCAATTGATTACCAAATTATAAAACTATTGACTTCATTAACGCTGCTTAATGAACATATTTCAAATGTTAGTTTACTTATTGAAACAAATCATAAAACATTTAAAAATGACCAAAGATTAATTGATAACTTTAAACAACAGTTCCCCACTATAAAATGTGCGGTTAATGTTGGACATATCTTGGAAAACAGCGGAAACTTTTCAAGATTTCAAAAAAATATTAGTTCATTAAATGCTGATTTTTATTTCATTGATACAGATTGGTATTTACTAAAAAACATTATATCAAGAAACTGGTTCAACGCTGATAATGCTTTTGATACCCATCAGACCATTATGTTATTTTTAAACCAATTACATCCAACTATTGCCAAAAAAGTGGTTTTTAATAATCTCACACATTCCAATTTAAAACATTATTATAAAGATATGTCCATTTCGCCACATATCTTACTGATGCATTTGCTAATTGATTTTCAAACATTAATTGGTGGCTTTGCATTTCCATATTTTTCTGAAGATGATGAACAATTTATGCTGATTAATCATAATTGTAGTACCATGCCAATCGTTCACGTTTTCAGTTTATTAAAACCTTTTTTAAATTTGCAAATTGCTAAATTCCCTTATGGTTTAATTGGTAAATCTAAACATCATTTTCACATACTATTATTTAA
Organism: Staphylococcus cohnii subsp. cohnii; assembly: GCF_002902365.1. GTDB lineage: Bacteria > Bacillota > Bacilli > Staphylococcales > Staphylococcaceae > Staphylococcus > Staphylococcus cohnii. The sequence goes on from NZ_PPQC01000046.1 coordinate 97,163, forward strand.
TAGTTTAAACTATTCAACACCAACATCTGACCTAATTGCAAATATTGTTCATAATTACATCACTGATTTTCCAGTTTACACACGAGTGCTTAACGAAAATCATGGTATCATTTCACATTTGATCCCAAATAACCTGGACTTAAGCGCTATTGATTCCAAAATTCTCGAACAAATCAACAAGGCTAATACTCCACTTTCTAAGTTAACGATGCATAGTTATCATAATTTACTAACTATTACAGTTACAAAATCAGAAATAAAATATATCATGTTTCCGATTAATTCTTGATTTATCAAAAATACATTAAAAACATGACAAACGAGATAGATATCAATAATATCTATCTCGTTTAATTATTTACATCTTGTATTTTTCAAATGATATTAAAAAATGATTGTAAATATTCAATTGTATCGTTGTTAATTTCATATTGCTTTTTTACTTTTCCTTTTTCTAAATGAAGCACTTCATCTGCACAAGCGAGTAACATTTCATAATCATGAGTTATAACTAATACTGTGTGTCCTTCATTTGCCAATTGGTTAATAATTGTACTCATTTCCCGCATATGGTGACCATCTAAACCGCTAGAAGGTTCATCAAAAATCAATATATCCCTTTTCGTTTCTACTGCACTAGCAATAGCTAAACGCTGCTTCTCACCTCCAGATAGTGACAAAGGATGTCTGTCTAGATGTTCAGAAATACTATAGTTTTGCAAACACCGCTTAATTGTCTCATCATTTAAAGTTGGATTACTTAACCTCAGTTCTTCTTCCACACTTTCAGCAAATAATTGATTGTTAACATCTTGAAATACCAAATAAGCTTCTGCAAGACTTTGTTGTGGTGTTACCCACTTTTCTCCAGTATTAATAGTCCCTTTAAATTTTTTTTCGACTCCAGTTAAACAGCGCGCAAATGTTGATTTACCTGAACCATTATGGCCAATAATCGCTGTCACTTTTCCCTTACTGATACTGATATCATCTATATCTAAAGTTAATTTTTGCCTTCTTTTATATCTAAAATAGTAATTTTGTAAACTTAAGTAACCCACTTTATTATTCACTTTAGTTTTTACTTGCAATTGTTCTAAATGAATAGCTCTTAATCCTAGCTTTGCTAATTGTTTATTTGATAACTTATTAAATTGTTCATTTTCATAAATTGCACTTATTTTTCCGTCATCCATTATCATAAAACGGTCAGCTATTTTAGTTAAATAGTGTAATCGATGTTCAGCAATAATAATTGTTTTACCTTCCGCTTTCCAAGTTTTGATCATTTGTTGTAACTTTAACATTGTATTAAAATCTAAATTTGACGATGGCTCGTCCAAAATAATCAATTCGTGACCATATACTTGAATAGCACTGCAAGATAGCAATTGTTTTTCACCGCCAGACAAATTAAATATATCCCTATCTAAAAGGTGTTTAAAATTAAACTGTTCAGCGGTTTCTTTGATTCGTGTCATAATCCGACTAGCTGATACACCATAATTTTCAAGTTCAAATGCAAGTTCACTTGTCGTGTTCAAACAAAAAAATTGTGATCTTGGGTTTTGGAAAACAGAGCCACTTTGTTGCGTTAACTCATAAACATCTTGCTGTTGTGTATCTTTATGATTTATTAAAATTTGGCCATCCATATCTCCCTTATAAAAGTTAGGAATAATACCATTAAGCAACCTCGTCAAGGTAGTTTTTCCACAGCCTGAAGTCCCAGTTAAACAAATAACCTCACCATCTTCAATAGTAAGGTTAATATTATTTAATATCTTGCTTTTGCTTTCTTCGTATTTAAAAGATACATCTTTAAATTGAATCATATTCTACCCTCACATTACATAATAAATGATACAAAGTAACAGTATTAATATTAATAACAACCAATCTAACCAACGAATTTTAAGTGAAATGATTGATGTTCGTCTATGCGTTAAATTCAAACCGCGTGTAATTGAAGCAATTGTTAATTCGTTACCAATTTTCACAATACTGTTTAGTAATGGGACAACACGATATTCAACATATTGTATTGGATGTATGAAGGCGATTTTCAAAGTTATACCTCTCATTTTCATAGCATCCTTTATAGCAGCCGATTCTTCTCTAATTGTTGGCAAAAACCTAAACATAACGGCAATTGGAATTGTGATTTTTCTTGACAATTTCATCCGTTCCAATCCTGTTATTAACACTTCAATTTGTGTAGTTTTAAAAATATAATAGCCCATTGCGAGTGAAGGTAAAAAACGTGTTACGATGCCTGAAGGTACAAAAATTAATAATGTAGCAACTTGGTTACCATCAATCGTTACAAATGCTTCTCCATACCACGCTATCACAGTTAAAATCAAAACGGATAACCCTATTGTGTATTTCTTAATACATAATAATAGTAATGCCGGAACAAGTATTATTATTGCTCTTAAATACACTTCAACACCTGTAACGCCACCTGTTAATGCAACTAAAGATATCATCAAGATTAACGCGATTTTTATTCTTGGGTCTAAATTTAATAAATGGGTCTGTGGGATAGTTTGACTATACATTTTAAATCATACCTGTACGTTTGAAATGTTTTTTTAAAATTAATTTTGCTATATAAACGCCAATCCATGCACCAATTATTGTAGTAATAATAATAACTGGTATCATTTCAACAGAAAATAAAGTGGCTACAGTTTTCTCATATTCAATACCGTATTTGTCTTGAATAAAAGATAAATATGAATTTCTCATAAAGTAAAATGGTATAAATGTACCAATAGGCCAAAATGAAAAGAGCATATAGCCTAAACAATTGTATTTCCAGCTTTTATAGTGTTTCATTGCCATTAAGCCATCTGCAATTAATATAACTGGTATACTAAATATCAACGCAATCCATGGATGCCCCATTATAGCTAAAATAAGACTTACAATCGTACCACATATCGTCAATGCTCCAAATTTTTGAACTTTTGATATCAGTAATAGAATAGGTATGCCACCTATTAAACCAACCATTGCAGGAAGCAATAACATGAATATAGGTATAATACCTAAAATGCCAGGAGGTGCTATAAAAATAAAATATATTGCCGTAAAGAGTCCTATATTTATTAAATCTTTAACTTCTATCTTACTATTATTCATCTAAAACTCCCTCTTTACACATAACGATAAATATTAATATTACAAATATACATAACTAAGCTATAACATCATTGTAGACTCAAAATACTATAATTGAAAACAATTATCAATTACAGCGTATTACATAGCTCCTATTATTTATATTATAAACGAAAAACTTCTCAAAAACGAACTATCCATTTCACATTTATATATATTCATTTATCCTCATTTTTCATAAAAATCAATACGTCATTTCTAAAAACAAAGATAATACATATTTATCATCATACCATTCATTTCTCAAGATTATATGTGTTATATTACATTTTTTAAGTGTTATTCAACTTTAAATTTTCAGAATATATTTACAATTTCGAATTTTCTTAGTATATTCATACGTATCACTACTTCATTCCATTTTTAAAAATTAATGAAGTAAACGAAAAATATTTAATAACACCTTTCTCTTTAAACAACGGGATATGAAGTAAAAGGTGTGTATTTAATTTGTATAACTATTAAACCGACTTATATTAAGTAATACATGGGAGGATTGAAATTTATGGAAAAAATGGAGAGAGCCGCACAATTAATCAATGAAGATAGTCAGTATTTTGCGAAACCGGGAAGGATAAAATACTATCCATTAGCTATTTCTCATGGGTATGGCGCAACACTCGTTGATATGGATGGCAATACATATATCGATTTACTTGCGAGTGCTAGTTCACAAAATGTAGGACATGCACCTCAACCAGTGTCAGATGCTATTAAATCACAAGTAGATAAATTCATACACTATACGCCTGCTTATATGTATCATGAACCTTTAGTTAAACTTGCTAAGAAACTCTGTGAAATTGCACCAGGGGATTATGAAAAGCGTGTACTTTTCGGACTTTCTGGTTCAGATGCAAACGATGGCATCGTTAAACTTGCAAGAGCGTATACAGGAAGACCTTATATCATCAGTTTCGTCAATGCTTATCACGGCTCTACATATGGATCATTATCGATGTCTGCCATAAGTTTAAACATGAGAAAAAAATACGGCCCAATGTTACCAGGATTCTATCATATTCCATTCCCTGATAGCTACAGAGGTATGTTTGGTAGTCCAAACGCTAACACTATTGATGAATACCTTGCGCCGCTTAAAGAAATGTTTGAAAAATACGTACCTGCCGAAGAAGTAGCTTGTATCATGATTGAAACGATACAAGGTGATGGTGGATTATTAGAACCAGTCGATGGTTACTTTAAAGCTTTACAAGATTTATGCAAGGAACACGGCATATTGTTAGCAGTAGATGACATCCAACAAGGGCTTGGTCGTACCGGTGAATGGAGTTCAGTTTCACATTATCATATTGAACCAGATTTGATTACATTTGGAAAATCGTTAGCCGGCGGTCTGCCTATGTCTGCAATTGTAGGTCGTGCTGAAATAATGGATACATTAGAAGCGCCAGCACATTTATTTACAACTGGAGCTAATCCAGTGAGCTGTGAAGCGGCATTGGCTACAATTGGTATGATAGAGGACGAAAATTTACTTCAAGCGAGTACAGATAAAGGTGAGTATGTACGTCAACGTATGGATTCATGGATCGAACGATTTAAAGCTGTTGGAGATGTTAGAGGTAAAGGGTTATCTATTGGTATAGATATTGTTTCTGATAAAGAAAATAAGACACGTGATGCGGAAGCCGCATTAAAAATTTGCAATCGCTGTTTTGATAATGGTGTTGTGATTATTGCAGTAGCTGGAAATGTACTCCGTTTTCAACCTCCGTTAGTCATAACGTATAACCAACTTGATACAGCATTAAATGTCTTAGAATCTGCGCTTGAAGATTTAGCATCTGGAAAATTAGACAATTACGACATTGCTGGTCAAGGTTGGTAAAATTGGAGGGATCAATGATGCAACAACAAATAAAACTCACAAATGTTATAAAACTTAGCGGTGCTTACATCGCTTATCTCATAGGTTCTGGTTTTGCAACTGGACAAGAAGTTATGCAATTTTTTGCATCCTTTGGTATATATGGTATATTCGGAGCTTTAGTTAGCGCATTATTATTCTGTTTACTTGGCTCCACTTTAATGATGAAGGGATTTGATCTTCAATTAAAACAGCCAGGCAGAATATTTAAATACTATTGTGGCAATATATTAGGTACACTAATTGAATATTTTACACTTATTTTTATTTTTAGCATTGTTGTCATCATGATTGCTGGTACAGGAGCTGTTGTAGCAGAACAATTCCATCTCCCAAATCTAGTGGGTGTGCTAGGTATGGGCATTGTCGCAATGATTACAGTTATTTTAGGATTACAAAAGTTAGTTGATATTATTGGTACTGTTGGACCGATCATTGTGATATTAACAATTGGTATTTGCTTAATTGTTTTCTTCTCAAATATCGGTAGTTTATCTAATATGCTCTATTTACCAGAAAGCGCTAAAAATTTACAACCAACAACACATTGGTGGCAATCTGGCGGATTGTTTTTCTGTTACAACATCTTAGCAGGCAGTATCTTCTTTTCACAACTTGGTCAACAATCAAATAGTAGAAAAGAAGCTGGTATTACTGGAATTGTTGGAGGCTCTGTGTTGATGTTAACAGTAATTGTAATGATTATTGCTTTATTAGTACATTCTGATCATGTATTTGAATTAGAAGTCCCTGTACTTTATTTAGGTACTACAATTGCACCGTTTATAGCATTTATATTTTCAGTATGTATTTTATTAGGGATTTATTCTACAACTGCACCAATGTATTGGTTAGTTAAAAATGAATTTATGAAGATTTTCCCATCAAAACTTAGCGTTCCTGTAACAGTTGTGTTAGGTATTGTTTTTATTATTTGTGGTACATTACCTTTTGGAGAATTAGTATCCATTATATATCCATTTGTAGGTTATATAGGAGCAATTGTTGTAGTGATCATTTTTGTGCGTACGTTATATAATAATTTCGTCAATAAACGTAGTACATAAATGACAGCCGTTAAAATTCAAAAAAAGGTCCAAGACATCAATTTATGTCTTGGACCTTTTTTATTGGGTTTATTGAAAATAGACTATCTATTACCCACATCATGACCGATTTCTACTGTTTTATCATTTTTATTATAAAGCGCAGCTTGTACACTTCCAAAGTTAGGATCATTACGTTTTTCTTCAATTTCAAAACCTAAACTTTTGAAAATGTCTATATCTTGCTGATCTGTAGCATTTTCGTAAAAGATTTTTCCTCCATCGTTATAAAAACGTGGTTTATCAATAGATTCTTGTAGTGTACCATCGCTACGTAAGTAATCAATAATAACCTCATTGAGCGTAGTCGGAATTTTGTTACCACCTGGTGTTCCTATACCCATGTAATAATCTGGTCCAACTACGATGCTCGGTGAAGTAAATGAGCGTGGTTGCTTATGTTTGGCACCATAGTTTGGACTAGATGGATTAGAAGAGAAGTTACTTAATGAATTATTCATATAGAATCCTTCTTTTACATACTCCCCTGAACCAAAGAAGCTTGCTAACGTATTCGTTGTACTTGTCAACTGTCCATCTTTATCAACAACCACAAAGTGTGTTGTGCTCGTATTATCAATGTTATTTGTATTGAAATTACTTTCAAAATTAATTTCATTTAATCTACCTAACAGGTAATCTTGGGAAAGATATTCATCATAGTCTTCATCTTGCCCATTTACAATATCCCTATTTCGGTACATCAAATCTCTAGATTTTAAAATACCAGTGATATAATCCAAACGATCACCTTGAGCTGCTTGATTATTAGTAGCTTCATCAATTTCTAAACCTTGTAGCATCAGTGATCCTCCTAAAGGATTAGATGCAGCATAAACTTTATTATTTAAATAGTCTGTACTTACTGGCTCTTTTTTCTCTGTTTTATAACTTTGGAAATCTTTTTCTGTCAGTTTGTCATCCGTTTGCTTAGTGATACTTTTACCAACTTTATCATAGAAATAATTAGGCCCGTTATCTCTGATACCTTTTAATGTTTTAGCTAAAGCTGGTTGCTTAATGACATCACCTTCTCTTTTGGTTTGTTCTCCTTCAAAGAAAGGTGAATCTCTATCTACATCTGAACCATATAGTTTCAAACTTCTTTCTAATTCTGAATCAACTTCAAAGCCTTCTTCAGCTAAAGGAATAACATAGTTCATGATTTTCTTTCTATCCATTTTCCCTGCTTCTTTATGAGCATCTTCAAGACCTCGAACGAAACCTGGAACACCAATTTTATCTTTTTGCTTGTAATTAAAAGAAGAAATATCTTTATACTGCCATTGTTTTGGTGCAACATTTTCTTGACCATCGTAAGCCAGCATCGCACCTCCGCCACCTAGGCCAGAAGAGTGTGGTTCAGTTACAGCAAGAGCATATGACACTCCGATTGACGCGTCAACTGCGTTACCACCATCTTTCAATATTTTTTCTCCAACACGTGTAGCAATCGGATTATTTGAAGCTACACCGTAATTTTTATCCGATATGTCTTGTTGATGATCCGCAATTTTATTTTCATATAAATCATCTTTATCATAATTATCCTTTTTTGTAATCATATAAAATGCAAAGGATATGATAATAGTAAGGAGTAATATTACGATGAGCGTTTTTTTATTATAAATACTCATAGCTAAGCTCCTTTAGATAAATATTGATGGTGTAAAGATTTAAGTTCATTTTGTTCATAACGGTCTAAACCTTCGTTCGCTCTAGCGAATACAATTAGTAAGAATATTATCAACACAACTGCAATGATTGTAATACTTACCCAATGATCTTTAATGTTCATACGTATAACCTCCATTCTCTTTTTTAAGATTTATATTGTCACCTTTAATGTTATTTAATAATTTTGTTTCTTCAATTTTGTTAGGTGTAGATTTAGTCAATTTACCGCCCACTGATTTGATCGGCGTAATCATGAATTTAGAATTTTTACCGTTCCAATTCTGTTGGACAGCTAAACCTTGTTTATTCTTTGATAAAAAACCTTCTGAAGTTACATTACCTAAACTATAAAAAATGCTGGCATCTTTATAATTTTCAATTTCCTGAACAACTGTGTTATGTCCGACGATAACATCAGCACCTGCATCTACTAAAGAGTGTGCATATTTTTTTTGCCTTGTTGTTACTGACCTTTCATCGGTTATACCCCAGTCGACATTAACGACTACATAATCATTTTTTTCTTTCAATTTTTTTATTAACGGAACATAAATATTAGGTTCCAAGCTGATGGATGTAGTGTTTTTTAAAGGATCGGTGTAATCAGACTCAACGTCTGTAAAGGAAACATTAGCTACTTTTTTACCTTTTACCGTTTGTTGTACTGTTTTACTGTTGATAGGATTAGAACCATTACCAGTTAAAAAATTATATCCATTTTGAGCCTCAACAGCTTTACTAAAATCTCTTGCTGTAATGTTATCAGTAACTTGATTTATAATATTTAAACTTTTAATATTTAAACTTTTTAAAAACATTACATTTTCTAAATTTTTATTAATATTTGTTTTTCTATCATCTGAAAACTTGGTTAAATTCAAGCTTGCTGTAGAATAATCACTATCTTTCAACATGTTTTCGACAGCACTAAAAGTATCATTAATATTGTTTTTTCTTGTATGTTTGTTTAATTCCACATTACCTAGATATGTTAGCTTAATTTCATCTTTTCCTTTATTCATAGCTTTAACAGGCTCAAAATCCTGATGCTTCAACACAAATACTAACAAAATCAACGCTATAATTAATATCAAGCCGGTATATATGGAATTCCTTCTTTTATGGCGTTTTGTCCATTTCAAAACACGCTCATCGATAGAGAATCGTTTAGATTGCTTCATATATCTGCTCCTTACTAATTAATAAAGCTATAAAAGAATAAAACAATGTATGTAATACATGTTAATAACATACATGTAGATAAAGTAATTACAACACCTTGTTTTTGTATAGTATTTGCAATGATACCTGGTATTACGACGCCAATACCAGACATTTCTACCATCTCAAACGGGGTTAAGGGATAAATTAAGTCAAATACAAATTTTAATACCATTCCGGTTAATATCATTGCAGCAAATTTCCTGCGCCCGTAGAGAATGACAAAGCGACTAATACCATGGTTCACAATAAAATATGTAATGCAACTAATGATTAATACAGATAGTAGCATGATTGGTTGATCAAAAATGAGTGCTAGATATCCTGGTACAACTAATCCAGCAGGACTAATACCGAATTTCTCGGCAAAAATGAGGCTTAAAACGATCCCCACGAATAATGAAAAATATAACTCTGAACCTATCATATTAATGTATCCCTTCTATATATTGTGCGATTTCTTTTCCTGGTCCATGAATATTACCAACACAGAAAATCAAAGCATTGTGTGATTCTGCATAAAGCGCACGTTCAACTTCATTTATATTTTTACCTTCAAAATTCAAATATTTTTTATCGGGTAATTCTCTCATTACTTCCGTAACCATTTGAGTACTTTTTCCAGTACAAATTAATGTATCGAACGGTACATCTTTTATGAAATTCTCTGCAAATTGTCGAGTTCTATCTACCCTATCTGAACGACAATTTAAGATAATCACAATTCTTTGATATGGGTAATTATATGACTCTACTTTATTTAAAATGGCTTTAGTAGACTGTGGCTCATTTGCTGCAAAAGCATTCACATACACGTTAGTTGTATTATTTGCATTAAAGTATTTGACTTCCACAGCACCTACATCAGGTGGCGCATTTAACATCCCCCTTAAAGCAGTATCTCTGTCGATGCCTAATGCTTCAGCTACACCCATTGCAATTGCTACATTATCTGGAAAGACAATATATCCAAATTCTCGTAAATATGATTCTGGTACCTCTTCTTTATCAACAACAATTAATTTTGTTTTACGCCGTTTGGCTACTTTAGCAAAAAATTTAGTATAATCATCCTTCATTACGACGAGGTGCCCTTTGTATGGAATAGTTGCTGTAAATGCTTGAGCAACCTCATCTAACGTTGGCCCTAACACATCCATATGATCTTCCATTACATTAACAATGACGCCAATATTCGCTTTCACTAAATCTTTTTGGAATGTAATTTGATAGTCTGGATTAACTGCCATACACTCATTAACTAATGCATTAGCTCTTTGCTTCACAACTTTTCTGACGATATCACGTTGTTCACCTATATTTGCACCTTGAGGTTTTCTATATACAGGATATTCTCTCGGTGTGAACCAATACATCATGCGTGCATCTGTACCAGTTGTTTTACCAATCACGCGGTATTTATCTTCCCGCAAAATACTGTAAATCAAGCGTGTAATCGTTGATTTACCTCTAATACCATTTATATTAATACGTATAGGAATCTTTTCTAATCTGTCAGAATGTCTTCGTTTTTCGACGATTCCTAACCATAGAATTACACCTATACAAATTATGATTAGTAGCAAACTCTGTCCCTCTTTTCATCTGCGTATTTATTAATTGCGTGCAAAGATCATTAATCTAGTGAAAATATCTAGCACAACAAATGGCCTTTGTGTATAAACAAATCTTTATACCTTTCAATACTGACATGCTACCACGTAGTTGTTGATTTTATATAAAGTCTATAAATTAACTGTTAATTGAATGTAAATACACATTTACATTCAATGTAAAATTATATTAAAGGTTAAATGAAATACTTTCATATCAACGTTATTCATTTTTCTTCAATAAAAAAATTTAAGTAAAAAATTTTTTTAAAAATTTTTCATCAATTAATAATAAAGGTTGAAAACATGAAATATAATATTTACTTGAAATTTACACATTATTAAAATTCGAATGTTATCTTAAGGATGAAAGGAATTAAAGATACTCTAGGAGGATGGACATGAGCAAACCTGTAAAGCTAACTGTTTCGCTTTATCTCATTATTGTTGCACTTATAACTTGTGGTTATTTAATCATGATTTTAGTAGGTAGCTTCCAAGGTAATGATATGCGTGGTGCAGTACTTGATACAGATAATACAAGACATATTGAAAATGTAGATGAGACCAAAAATACTTCAAAACCTTCTGAACCATCTACACAAGAAAACCGCTCTATCCCTAAACATTTGCAATCTAAACACATGACTCAACCAACAATCAATCAATATAACACGATAAAAACATGGTCTTTAGATAATGATGCATCTAAAAACCATGTTTAACTTTTTGTAAACTATTTTTGACAATTTGTTCAAAATCTCATTATTATGCACTTTTACAAAGGGGTATAATTTCAAAGCGTCTGAATTTTCAGATATAATAAAGATATTAGCTTTCTTATTATATCTGAAATGAGGTTTTTACTATGAGTAAATTTACTGATCAAGAAAAAATTCAAATATTAGAAGACTTGATTAGCATTAAATCAGTTAATGACAATGAAATCGAAGTTTGTGAATATCTGCAAAAGTTATTAGCAGAACATGACATAAAATCCGACATCATTAAAATTAACGACAGTCGTGCAAATTTAGTTGCTGAAATCGGTAAAGATGGCCCAGTATTAGGTATCTCCGGTCATATGGATGTTGTCTCTGCGGGCGATGAAAGTAAATGGACGTATGATCCATTCAAACTTACTGAAGTCGATGGTAAACTATACGGCCGTGGCTCAGCTGATATGAAATCAGGTTTAGCAGCATTAGTAATCAGTATGATAGATATTCATGACCAAAACTTATTGCAACATGGGAAAATTCGTTTACTAGCAACTGCTGGTGAAGAAATCGTAGGTGAAGGCGCAAAAGCTTTTCAAGATAAAGGATATATGGATGATGTTGATGCACTAGTGATTGCTGAGCCTTCTCAAGATCGAATTATTTATGCACATAAAGGATCAATGGATATTCGTGTCACTTCCCGTGGTAAGGCATCACACAGTTCTATGCCTCAACTAGGTTTCAATGCAATTTCACCATTAGTAAAATTTGTTTATAAAGCTGATGAAGGCTTTGAAAAATTCACTAAAAGTAATGATTTATTAGGCAATGCAATTATGAATGCCACAATTTTCAACGGTGGTAATCAGGTGAATTCCATTCCTGAACATGCTGAATCTGAATTTAATATTCGTACGATTCCTGAGCATGATAACGAACAGTTCATTTCATATTTCAATGAAATCTTAAAACAAGTCGAAACTGAACAAACGGATATTGATATTGACACATACATGTCTAGACCACCTGTTTATACTACAGGACAAAACCAATTAGCTGAACTTGCTGTTGAAATGGGAGAAAAATATTTAAATACAACATTACCAACTGAAGCTTCACCTGGTGTTACCGACGCGTCTGATTTACTAGTAGACAAAGATGAAAACTTTTCATTTATCATGTATGGCCCTGGGGCTGTAAGTCAAGCACACCAAGTAGATGAGCACGTAGAAAAGGATATATATCTGACATTTGTTGATTTATTTACAGATTTCTTCTCAACTTACCTAAATAATTCAAACTAAGTATGATTATAAATCAATCATAAATACAATTTTGATAAAATAGTATAAAATCAAAAGACTCTGGGACATAAAGTTCTGAGACAAGTAAAAACAGACAATTTCTATTGAAAAAGTATAGAATTTGTCTTTTTCATTATTGTTTTGATCATAGTTATCTCCTTAATCTACTACTTTCTTATATCAAGTGCTATTAAGTCAAAACCAAGTTCACTTTTGACGTGTTTGTTTTTCTAACCTATACTACATTTTTCGAATTCAATAATGTACGCATTGGGGAGAGACGCTTGAGGAAATAGAACAAGTTGAAGACTGTAGGTTGAATCCGTCCCCAAAGAAAGCGAACCAACAATAAAAAATATTGAATAAAAAAAGAAGCATTCAGATGAATTGAATTCAATCATCTGAATGCTATTTTTCTGAGATTTATGTTTTATACTCTTTATCGCGTTAGAACGTGATTATATCAGTCTATAATTTTTTTCAACTTATTGATAAATTTTTTTCTTTCAGGAATTGGAAAGATAGGATGAATATGAAATAACTGGTATCCTGGGATAAAGTTATGATCAATACCTTGAGCATTTAACGCTTGTGATAATTTAACCGCATCAGGATAAAGCGTTTCTTTTGTGCCAATTGAAATAGTCATTTTTCCTAATCCATTGAATGCTCCGTAAATTGGTGAAACTCTCCAATCCGTTAATGACAGTTCACCAGCCCATAAACTAATTAAATATTTACTGCCCTCAATCCCTAACATTGGATCAACTTTTTCATAATTGTAAACTTCAGGATGACTAAATGTACCATCCAGTACTGGTGAAATCATCACAATATCACTTGGTTGTGACATATTCACTGTTTTCAAATACTGTGCAAAAGATAATGCAATTTGGCCTCCAGCCGAATCTCCCATGATAACAACACGTTCTGAACTCACTTTTTGTTCTAATTCACGTCTATAAATCACTTCTAGTAATTCGAAAGTTTCTTTATATGTGGCATGCGGAATTTTAGGATATATTGGCATTATTACTTTTGCATCAATAGCTGTTGCCAACATATCTATATATTCAAAGTGATATGGCAGTGGATCTTGGAACCACGCTCCACCGTGAATGTATATCACTACTTTTTGTTGACGATCTTCTTTATCATTCACAATATAATTGGTTACATTGTGAATTTTTTTAGTATAAACAGCATTGTCAAAGTGATAATTCGTACCTTCATACTCGCCTTGTGTTTGTGCTTTAACAAATTCAAGTGCTTTTTGTGCGTTTACTTTCTTTTCAAATGGTTGTTTCATCTTTGTTGCTCTAATCATTATTTCATACAAAAAGCTTTTATAACTACGTTTTTCTATAAGCTTAGCGTACAAATATGAAGCTATCACACTAACACTTGCAATGCTTACTATTCTTTTTAGCATTTCATATTACCTCCAGTGAACAATTAATTCGTGATTATAGAGTTAGTCTCAACAATAAGATAAACTCTATATTGTGCTTCATCCATAAGTTTATTAAAGCACTTAAACATCACACACAAGCTTGCCATGCTCAAATAAGTTGTATAATTAGTGCATTTCACACATCAAAAAATAGCAAGTAATCCTTTTAAGAACAAGCTATAAAACGCCTTTTGGATACAATTTTCCAAAACTAGAGCGAAGTTGAATTATAGTTAACTCATTTTATTAATATGTATTGTACATTTCATTACGAAATGATGTAATGTTAATTTGTATTAGGTTAGCTCTCGAGTATATCTGAATCTATTGAAAATGATTGGTTTATCATCATTGACATATATAATTCATCATAAAAATTTTGATCCATATAAATAGATTCATGTTTGATACCTTCAATTTTGAATCCTAATTTCTCATAAAATTTAACTGCTGGAGTATTAGTTGTAATGACAGTTAATTCTAGTCTTCTTAACCCCTTACGCTCAGCCCATTTTATTGTTTCTTGAAACATCTTTGTTGCTAACCCTTGATGATGTTTTTCGTTTATCACTCCGGTTACAATATAACCGATATGCTTGATTTTTGCTAATCTACTAATATGTACAGATAAATATCCTAGAATGTCATTTTCATCAGTTTTAACACCAATATAGAAGTTGTGTTTAATATCATCAACGAATCTATCTTTATTAAAACTTCTTTCATCAGGTAAATAGAGCATGTATTGTGTCTCTTGATCAATCTTTTTCATGCAAGTATACAGCGCTTCAGCTTCATTCGGACATATTCTTTCTATGCGCATAAATACTCCTCCCCAATTCAATAGATTAATCTTATCATACATTATTTTTATTATATATGATACTTGTGTTTTAATTTACCTCATTTTTATTTTAGACAATTTACTTTTAATTATAAATTTTTAAAAATTGAAACATCCTATTATTAGTATTACTTTTATGTTAATAAACTAACAACAGGATGTCTAAGTACTTATAATTCAACACTATTTCATATTCATTTATGATTTTAAACTTTCATACATCATGGATAATTGGTGTTCTATTTGTTGCATATCAATAAATCTACCTTGGCGATGCATTTCTTTACCGTTGAGAAAGATCAAATCAACCGGCACTGTAAAGATAGATAATTCACCAGCTATTTCTTCTATATTACTTTGATTAATCACACCTAATGGTATGCCTGGGAATTCACGCAACATGTCCTCAATTTGCGGCAACACCGCATGGCAAACACTGCAATTATCTCTCATTACATGAATGACTACGAGCGGTTGTTTGTTAATAAATGAATGATATTCATCCATGGAAGTTAATGTTTGAGTCATATAGAACACCCTCCTTAATTATAAAGTGTTTAATATTATGCACCATATATAGCATGCTTCGCAATTTATATGCTTTCGACTACCAAATGTGCACGTAATCATCATATCTAAATATATTTACAAATCATTATTGAAATTTGGCAGTAATCGTTGAATACGCGTTCTCGTTTCTTCAGTATAACCTTGTAGCCCACCTGTATGAATAAACAAAATTGTTTGTTGATCATCATATTTTCCTTCTTGAATTTCTTTAACCATACCTCTAAAAGCTTTTCCTGTATAGGTTGGATCTAAAACAATACCTTCTTGTTGTGCAATATCAATATAAAATGCTAATTCTTCATCAGTTGCTTGTGCATAACCTAATCCAATATAACTATCATTAATGGTAATTGTATCGAATGTATCTATGCTTTCATCTAACTGTTTAATGATTGTTTGCACTTTATTTTTAAAGGCTGCTGCACTTTCATTAACTGCATATCCAATTATCTTTGTAGGTAGGTTGTGACTGTGTTTACCAAACCATAAACCTGCATATGTGCCACCTGACCCTACAGCTACATTAATAGAGTCAAAATGACAACCTAATTCAGCCTCTTGTTCTATAATCTCTTCAAAAGCATTGATATAACCATGCGTACCTATCCAATCTGATGCGCCAGTTGGTATCATAAAAGGTGTTTTGTTTTTATTTTCTAGTGTATGGCTCAATTGTGCCATCGCTATTTCTCGAGACTGATCGTCGTCAATCACATGTACATGAGCACCAAGCATAGCATCTAAGAATAAATTACCTTCAAAAGATTTCATTGTACCTTTTAACACGAGATGACATTCAATTTGATATTTTGCACATAGTGCTGCTGTTGCTCTAGCATGATTAGATGTGATTGCACCTGTCGTAATAATCGTATCATAGCCATGATCAATTACATATTGTATCGTATACTCTAACTTTCTTACTTTATTCCCTGATATTTCAGTGCCAGTATAATCATCTCTTTTAATATAAATTTCTTTGCCCAAACGTTTACTTAAGTGTTCTAACTTATGAATAGGCGTGGGTAAGTTGGCGACATCTAACTTTTTATTTAACATTATTTTCAACCTCCTGCGTCAATATTTCTTACACTTCTGGAATAAATACGCTTGCCTCGCTATCCCTAGGATAATAATAACCATTTGGTATCGTTTGCAACTCAATTAAACTCCCCCAAGGAGTTTTAACATATACCGTTCGATTACCATCTGTATCTTCATATTTTGTATTACTATGCGGTTCAGAAATAGGTTGTCCCCCAGCTTGCTTGATTTTATTAAACGATGCTTCAAAGTCATCCACGTAAAATGAAATATGTGTATAACCTATGTCTTGTAAATTTACAGCGCTTTTTTGATTTGCATATACAAATTCAAACATCTCTATATTAGGTCCATCATTGAACACCATCATTCTCTTTTTAACGATTTCAGCGCCATTCTCCAATCCCAATACATGTTCAACAAATTGACCACCTCTAGGTTCATCCATTTTAGTTTGACTATCATAAGCAATACGACCATCTAAAGCTTCCTTAAAAAAAGCAGTTGCTATTTCAATATCAGGTACAGTTAAACCAATATGATTAATACCTCTAGTCATCAAGTTGTAATCCCCCTTATATATCATTTTTCGTCTGCTTTATATCATAGCTAATATCAGTCAATACACTAAGTTAACTAACAATTGTCTGTGACTTGGACACACCAAACACCGTTAAGCATGTTCTATACAGACAATCAATCTAACATTTAATTACTTTCAGCCAAGTCAAAATGATTTTTCAATAAAATATATCGATTCATATCCTGATATTTTTCACCATCAAACATGTCTTGAATATCAGTTGCGACAAAATGAAAACCTGCATTTTCTGCAACTTTGTTACTAGCAATATTTCTTACGTCTGCAATAATCGTGAGTTTATTCAATTCTAAAATTTCAAATGCATAATGACATATAAACACCACACTTTCCGTCGCAATTCGCTTCCCTGTATATCCTTTCGCCAGCCAATAACCTATTTCTGCTTTTTTATTTTTTAAATCGATTTTATGTAAATCTATTGTGCCAATCAATTTATCTTCATAATAGATTAGAAATAATTGACCTTTACTTTCAGCTTGATGTTGTATCATCATTTTCAAATATGATTTTTCTGCATCTACAGTGAGATCTTCGGTAATAAAATCTAAAAATCTCGATAAATGTGTAAAATTTTCTTGAATGGTTTCAAATAATGACTCAGCCATTCTAAGGTCTGGTGGTCTTAATGAAACATTTGGCAGTATTTCTATAAACGGTCTATATTGCATTGTCTCACCTTCTATAATTATGTCTTATACCATATCTTATTTGTAATTTCTGAATATTTCAACACTTTAATGATTAAATAAAAAATAGGAGCATCTCAGATATCTAATTAATCCTTTAATATCCGAGACTACTCCTAATAACATGAATTTCAAGCTAGTATAATGACTTAGCAAATCACTACTTAATAACCTATTATCAAGGCAATAGACATGCCAATACAACATATGATTACCCATACTAAAATTAATTTCCAAGCAAATTTAAGCCACTGAGTATAAGATATTTTTCCAACAGCTAAAGCACCCATTAAAATTGCAGAAGTTGGAAATAAGACATTACTGATTGTATCTCCATATTGAAACGCAAGTACAGTAACTTGTCTATTGATATGTAATAAGTCCGAGATTGGTACCATTAATGGCATGGTAGTTAATGCTTGGCCAGAACCTGATGGTATAAAGAAATTCAAAAAGAATTGTAAGACAAACATCGCGATGATTACTGCCGAAGAAGGTACATCTGTAAGCAAGGTTGTCATGCCATGTACGATGGTATCTATGACTTGGCCATTTTCTAAAATGACAATAATACCTTTAGCAAAGCCAACAATCATTGCCCCAAACAAAATATCTTTCATACCTTCTATCATTGCTTCAAATGTACCGTTGATGCCCAATCCTCCTATGACACCTGCAAGTAAACCTGCCAATAAGAAGTTCGCACTCATCTCGTTAAAGGACCATCCATAATTAAAAATACCAAACACATTTAATACGATTGCTGCAACAATGAGTAATAAACCAACTTTTTGTCGTTTCGTAAAACGTGGCGTATCCATCGTTTCCGTAGATTGTCCTTCAACTTGTTCCAGTTCGTAAACAATACTTTTAGACATATCTTGTTTCACTTTACGTGCATATATCATCACTGTTGTAATAGCTGCCAGCAAGATAAAGATGTAAATAATTGAACGCAAGCCCCAACCTGAAAATAATGGTAACTCCGCTACAGATTGTGCAACACCTACAGTAAATGGATTTAACATACCACCAATAAAGCCGCTTGCTGCTCCAAGTATAACCATTGCCGCTCCAGTCAACGCATCATATCCTAATGTTCTCGCTATAATAATTCCAATGGGAACAAAGATAATCGTCTCTTCTGCTAATCCTATTGAAAAACCTAGTATAGAAAATATCGTCATAGTCAAAGGAATCATCAATACTTTATAAGATCCTAAAGTGCTCATTGCTTTATTCACACCATTTTCAAATGCACCTGTTTTATGGACAATACCGAATGCGCCACCCACTAAGAAAATGTAAAATACAATTTCACCACCGCTTAGTAATCCTTCTGGTATTGCTCGAAATATATCAAAAAATGAAACGCCATGTTGTGATACTTCTTGATATGAACCAGATATAACCAATGTTTGTCCATCTTTTTTTTCGCGTGCATATTCCCCAGCTGGTATTAAATATGTCAGTAAACTTGCCACTACAATGATAAATAATAACAATGCATATGTATGTGGTGTTTTAAATGTTATCTTTTTAAAAATTGATTTGAACATTTTAAATATCCCCCATTAAATGGTTTTTAATTGAAAAAATCATAATCTAAAAAATAACCTAATCAATCAATTTAATAAATTACTGTTATAATTATACACTTTATAGATATTATGCTGAATTTTCAATCTATTTTTAAATATCTTTAACTAAATTACAAAATATTTTGATTTTGAACGTGCATGCTTGCCTGGGGATATGATTCGAGCCTGTAGTCTCTCGCTCATATCATACCTCTAGTTTTCATTACACTATGACACTTTTCTATCCGAAATGAGCGTGATACAAAACTTCACAAAGCAAAGAAAACGCCAATTTCTATAATATTTCAATAGAAATTGGCGTTTATTTTAGTCACAGAAATTAAAGTCTCTATATTTTTGCTTATATCAACTTAGAAGAAACGTTTAACAGCTGTTGACATTGGAGGAATTTCATCTAAATCTAATTTTTTATCTTCAGTAATTGATCTGTATGCCCATTTACCGTAATTAATCGCTTCATCTTTAACAATTTTACCTGGTAATGGCGCAGCATTTGGATCAACATAAACGTTGACAATTGTTGGTCTATCTTGAGCCATTGCTTCTTCTACAACTTCATCAATTCTATTAGGATCTTTAAGCGTATAACCAACGCCACCACAACTTTCTGCAAATTGTGCTAAGTCTATATCAGTGAAGTTGATTGCATATTCTAATTCTCCAGCTGCTTGTTGTTCATATTTAATGAATGATAGTTCTTGGTTATTTAAAACAAATATAGTCATTGGTAAATCATATTGTACTGCTGTTGCAAAGTCTTGCATTACCATTTCAAACGCACCGTCGCCTGCTATACCCACTACTTGACGGTTAGGATAAGCACGTTTCGCTGCTAATGCGCCTGGTAATGCACAGCCCATCGTACCTAACCAACTAGAAACGATGAATTTATTATTCACTGTTAAATCTAAATAACGTGTTGACCATACAGTAGATGTACCGACATCGATTGAGAAAATCGCGTCATCTGTTTTCACTTGGTTGATTGCATCCATTAGACGTTCAGGACGAATTGGTGAACTTTCATCTGCTTTATCTTTATCCATCCAAGAATCCCAAGTTGCTTTTCTTTCTAATGTTTTATTTAAGAAATCACGATTTTTCACATGTTTAGCACTATCAGTTAATTGTTGTAATGCTAATTTACTATCACCAATTATACCTGCATTCACGTCGAAGCGATGTCCAATATTTTCTGGATTTGTATCGATTTGAATTGCTTTGATATTTTTCTTAGGTAAATAATCAACATAAGGATAATTTGTACCTACCATTATTAGTAAATCAGCGTCTTGAATCGTTTGATAAGACACTTTAGTACCAATTTTACCTAAGTTACCCAAATTATATGGGTGAGCATCTGCTAAGATACCTTTAGCAGGTAAAGTGATAATTGATGGAATTTTAACTGCTTCAATAAATTCTTGCACTTCATCTTTAGCATGTTTAGCACCCGTACCGATAATCATAACCGGACGTTTACTTTTATTAATAAGTTTAGTAGCTTTTTTAATGCTGCGTGGTTTTGGTGCAACACGTGCTGGTGGTGCAGTGTCCACTGGTGTATTTGTTGTATCTTTCACTTTGTTTGTCAATAGATTATTTGGCAGAATTAAGACTGCAACACCTTTTTTCTCATAAGCTGTACGGATTGCTTCGTTAACAATACCAAATATATCTTTATCATTCTCAGAGATTTGGCGGTTATATACAGCTACATCGTCTACCATTTTACTGATGTCTGTTTCTTGGAATGCTTTTGTTCCTAAAGCTGTACTATCTGTTTGTCCTGCTAAAATAAGTTGAGGCACATTATCCATTTTCGCATCATACATACCATTAAGTAAGTGAACGACACCTGGGCCACCGATACTTAATGCAACACCAATTTTACCAGTCAATTTTGTATGACTTGCAGCTGCTAAACTTGCTACTTCTTCATGACGCACATGAACAAATTCAATATTATCTCTTTCAGTTCTTAAACTATCTACTACCGCGTCTATAGAATCTCCTGGGATACCATATAAGTGATCTATTTCCCATGCTTGTAATGCTTTTACTAATGCTTCATTTGCTTTAATTTTTGCCATTGTAAAAATTGCTCCTTCCAAATTTTAACGATTTATTTTTTTACCCTAAAATAGTTAATACTATGTTTTAACACTACGCTTAATATAAAAAGATTATGAGTATCGGGAGAACGATTGAACTTAATAATGCGGTCAAAATCATACCAATTGAACTAAACGCACCTGCTTCTAAATCAATATCAAGTGCTTGAGCTGTACCAAAAGCATGTGATGCGTTACCAAATGTTAAACCTTTTGCAATAGAAGTTCTAAATCTTCCAAATTTAATCAAATATGCACCTAAAATGCTCCCGATTAAACCAGTTGCTACGATAAATAACACTGCTATTGCATCCACACCACCCATTTGGTGAGATACCTGAATACCTACAGCAGCTGTAATTGATCTTGGCAACATCGTAACAATAACTTCTTTTGAATAACCAAACATTTTTAATATGACATAAACAAATGCAAAGTTCAAAATTACTGCTGTAATCACACTACTAAATATAATTTTACCATTAGCTAATATTTTATGACGATTTTGATATAGTGGAAATGCTAATGTTACCACTGTACAATTCAACAGTTGGTGTATCCACTTTCCACCGACCATATATTGTTGATAATCTAAGTTAAATAACATTAATACAATGATAATTCCAATTGATGATATAAGGGCAGGGTTTAAAAATGGGCTCCGATATTGAAACTGTAATTTTTTTGCTCCAATGTACATAAAAACTGTCAGTAGAATCATTAACAATGCTTTTAGAAGTTCCATCTAATCTTGACCATTCCCGTATTGTTCAGCTTTAACCATTTTTTCAGCAATAAACCCTGAAATTAAAGCGACACAACATGTGCCTAGAACAATCATGATAAAGAATAAAATAAAATTAAAGTTAATCATATTAGCGACATCCATAATACCTACGACAGAGGGAACAAAGAAAAATACCATGGTAGCTAAGAAAAATTTAGAGCCTTCTTCTACCCATTTTGTTGGAATAATTTTAAATTGTAGTAATAAGAAAAATAATATTAATCCAACGATACTACCTGCAATCGGAATATCAAAAATCATTTGAATTTTATTACCAATAAAGGTAATACCCATAATTATTAATGCTTGAAACATAATTTTGATTATTTTTAGC
The DNA here is from genome assembly GCF_002902365.1 of Staphylococcus cohnii subsp. cohnii. Taxonomy (GTDB): domain Bacteria; phylum Bacillota; class Bacilli; order Staphylococcales; family Staphylococcaceae; genus Staphylococcus; species Staphylococcus cohnii. The sequence continues at coordinate 119,923 of NZ_PPQC01000046.1, forward strand.
GCTACCTGCAATACTCATCACCCTTTTTATTACTTTTGAACTGCTGATTTTTTAACTGCTTTGTTGATTACATGATTAAGTATAACGCGCCATTAAATATAATAAAAATATTGTTTTTTCATATTACCGATTACTTTTTTCTATGAAAGCGATTTTACATATTCCAAATATCTATACATGATAAAACAAATCAACTATTTTACAATGTGTCCTTTTCAAATAATTTTTTAAGGATAGCTTTTTATAATTAAAAATAGTGGGAACAGGATTGGAATCAAATCATCCGTTTGATTGCGCAATCTACTCCCACCAATACATTAAATTACTCAACACTATGGTTGAAACTACTATTATTAACACACAATTGATTCAATCTTTTTAGTCAAATGTTGTTTCATGATCATATATAATATGAATACTAACCTACGTTTTTATAAACGTTGTTTCATAAAATCTATCCATTGTCTGGTTGCGTAGCTTAAATATTTATCTCGTTTCCATATCACACCTAATTCCCAACTCATGCCTGGATCCTCAAGTGTTATATTCTTAAAGTCACTGTCTAATAATCCAACGATGTTCTCTGGTAAAATACTTACACCTAAATGAGCATTTAAAAGATTTTCAATAAAGTTCCATTGTGAAATCTTAGATATTGTATTAGGTATATAACCTGCATTTTTTGCCGCTTCGATAATCTTATCATTCAAGTAAAAATCTTCATTAAAGAGTATAAAATCTTCATCTTTTAGCATGCTCATTTTCACTTGTTCATATTGAGCAAGTCGGTGTTCTTTATTCAAAACTAATTTCAACTCTTCTTGATATAATGGCAAGGAATGAAAAATAGATTGGTCTACTGGTAATGTTGTAATTCCTATATCTATTTCATCATTAATTAATTGATGTTCAATCATTTTGCCACCGTTTTCCACTAAGCTATACGTTACATTAGGATACTGCTGATGGAATTCACCTAAAATATGAATAAACTTATTCATATTCATGACTGCAGACAAACCGATGCTAATATGACCTGTTTCTAAACCTAATAAACTATTAATTTCTTTAGGCAGATCTTTGTATAATGATAAGATTTCTTTGCTTTTATAATAAAAAACTGAGCCAGCATCTGTTAGTACAAGTTGACGTTTACTTCGATCAAACAATGGCATATTCAATTCATTTTCAATGTCTTTAATTGCCTTACTTATCGTTGGCTGAGCGATATACAATGATTTAGATGCATTTGTCATACCTTGTTGGTTTACTACTTCTACAAAATACTTCATATGTTTAATATCCATATGTGTGCTCCTCTATACTTAACTTCAATATGTATATCCTAGTATACGGTTATATACTATTTTTTCAATCTTTTTAGTTTATGCATTATTTAAGGTATTGAAATGATTAGGACTATTGAAAATCACCCTGACATGAATAATCAATTTCTATGCTCATTTTCACTATAAAAAAAGAGAAATCAAATATCATACTTGATTTCTCCTCTTTTTATAGTAAATGATAGATTTTTATAAAATCCACTAAATTAAGCTAAGTTAGCATTGTCTGTATTTCCATCATCTGAATCTTTTAATTTAATTATTTTAAACCCAATAAATCCAAAAATAACTGAAATTATAGGAACTGTATAATTCACAATAGCAAATGGTGCATACTCCATTACCGATACGCCTAACGTTGATGCGATAAATACACCACATGTATTCCAAGGGACGAATACTGAAGTTAATGTTCCACCATCTTCTAATGCTCTAGATAAGTTCTTAGGATGTAAGCCTTTGTCTTTAAAAGCACTCGCATACATTCTAGAAGGTACAATAATAGATATGTATTTTTCTGAACATGTGAAATTAGTGCCGATACAAGAAACAATCACTGACGCAATCAATGAACCAGTTGTTCTCGCTACTTTTAAAATCACCGAAATCAATGCAGATAGCATGCCTGAATATTCCAACACACCACCAAAAGTCATCGCTACTAAAGTCAATGAAATCGTATAAAACATTGATTCTAAACCGCCGCGATTAAACAGTTCATCTACAAGTTTATTACCTGATTCAATTGTATATCCTGTTTGTAAAGCTGTCAGCGCTTCTGTTATACTTCCACCTTGTACAAAAATTTGAGCAAAAAATCCAAATATAATACCGACACAAATTGCTGGAATGGCTGGGACTTTGAACGTTACTAATACAATAACTACTAAAGGTACTAACAACAACCATGGTGTAATCACAAAATTATCTTGCATAGTATTAAGAATTGCATCGATACGCTTAGTATCAAAATTTTTATTACCATACTGCATACCAATAAAGAAAAATGTAATTAACGCAATAATCACAGCTGGAATTGTGGTATAGAACATATGTTTAATATGTTCAAATAATTCAACACCAGATAAACCTGAAGCAAGATTTGTCGTATCTGATAACGGGCTCATCTTATCACCAAAATAAGCACCGCAAATGACTGCACCAGCGACCATGCCTGGAGAAATACCCATGCTAACACCAATCCCCATTGATGCAACACCAACAGTAGCCATTGTGGACCAACTGCTGCCAATAGCTAACGCTACGACACCACATAATATAACTACTACTGCTAAAAAATAACGTGGGTCTATTAACTGCAGCCCATAATATATCATTGTTGCTACGACACCACTACCAATCCATGAGCCAATAACTAAACCTACAAGTATAATAATAATAATCGCTGGCAAAGCATGCCGTATACCTTTGTACATCATTTCTTCTACTTCACTAAATTCATATCCATGTAACATAGTCACCATGATAGCAACCGCAGTACCAATCATTAGAGGGATATGAGGTTCTTTTTCTAATACAGCCACAGTTATTAACATCGTAATAATCATAATTGACAATGTAACGACCGCCGACGTAACACCTAGTGGTTTCTTTAAATCGTGTTTTTCTTCGTTATGCTTATCTTTTGGCTTTAAAATAGTAAACACCTACCTTTGTTAATTTATATCATACTTAAAAATGTATGCGCTTTCAATAATGTATTTATAAATTTTTGGTGAATTTTACCTCAATTAATTTATTGTTACACTTAAAATCAGCATCATTACTCGTCTTACTCCCCTGTCTATAAACTTCAAATAATAATTTAAATGCTCTGATTTTTACAGCAATAAAATATAATTGACGTTCATAAAGATGGTGTATACTAAAAAATCTGAGACGATATTGATTCGTCTCAGATTTTTTTCATATTGTCAGTAATTAAGTTAGTAGAAGTTATACATGAACGTTAATGCAAAGAATCATTTTATATTTTCTTCTATTCTGGTCATCTTTGTCTAAGTACGATGATCAAATCTTTTCAATAAAATTAGATTTCTATCTCATATCCTAAAACGTTTTATGGTTTATATTTACTGAAATTGATAGCTATGATGACCTTTTGCAAATCCTTTTGCCGTATAAATCCAAGAACCTCCACCTTGTTCAATATCATTAGCACAAATCACTAACTGATCTGTCCCTGGGATAAATGCTGGATGTGTTGAACGAAGCATGTGCCCTTGATCACGACCCGGAATTAAAATTTGTCCAATAGGATAACCTTTTTTATTAAAAACTAATACTCTACCTTGCCCATACATTGCAACGTATAAATTATCATCACTGTCTATACAACATGAGTCTGGCCCTTCGTGTCCAGTAAAATGGTAAGGTATAGAAGCGCCAAATGGTGCAATGGTTACACCGTCTTCTAGTAAATCAATACGATGTAATCGGTTCGCATTTGTTTCAGTTACCCATAGTGTTTTTTCGTCAGTACTTAAAGCTACGCCATTGGCAACAGCTAAATTTTGAAGCACAGGTGTTATGGATTTATAATCTGGTGCAACATAATATACGCCACCTTTAAGATTTGTAGAGTATCCTCTAAAATCAGTAAAATAAAATCCACCTTTACTATCAAACACTAAATCATCCACACAATATTCTGTGTCAATATCTGACACAATCGTCTCTTCTGTTTCTCCCTCAGCATTAACTGCAAACACGCCTCCTGAACGTTCAAAGTCACCCAAATAACAAACAAATAATCTTCCATCCTTATGGATTTTAATAGCTGCAGGATTTTCTTTATGTGATGTAAAAAGCTGAGTAACTTTTTTGTCTGGCAAAGTCACGTGAAAAACGGTTCCCCCAAATACTTCGCAAAGTGTTAAATCACCATTCCTATCAAAGCATAAACCTTCCAATTGTAATCCTTCTTCTGAAATTTCCAACCAAGGTTCTGCAGTTATTGTTTGTAGACCTTGTTCAGATGCTAAAATTGGCACCACAGAATGATTCTTGTGATCATATGATAATGCCGGTAGATTATTCCCCATCATACTCCCTCTTTTCTTTTAATCTTTTCTTTTAATCTTTTCTTTCGATATTATAATTTATATTATATGGAACTCAAATCACAAAATAAAATATTTATATTTTATTTCAAAGTCATTTATTGCACAAAAAGACGGAGTAATGAAAACAATGAGTCATTACTCCGTCAAAAATATTAAATGTGTTATAGTCTCAATGATACCTATCAAAAATATAACTCAATCACTAATGTGCTTCTCTAATTTGATTGAGAATCTGTTCTGCCATAGCTGCATTTGCGCTTGGTTTTTCTTTTAACATTTCAGCGACTCTAGCGATTTCATCACCTTGTGCACCCACAACAATTGCCAATGATTTATATTGTAAACTCATATGACCTTTTTGAATACCCTCCGAAACGAGTGCACGACATGCTGCGAAGTTTTGAGCTAAACCAACTGCAGCTACAACATGACCAAGTTCTTGTGCTGAATCCACTTTCATTAAATCTAAAGCAGCTCGAGCAATTGGTAAGACACGTGTACCTCCACCAACTGTTGCCAGTGTCATTGGCACCTCAATCGTACCAACTAATTTTTGGCGTGACACATCATATTGCCAAGTAGCTATTCCTCGATACTGTCCATCTTTACTCGCATATGCATGAGCACTAGCTTCAGCACCACGCGTATCATTACCTGTAGCTAAAACAACTGCGTGAATGCCATTCATCACACCCTTGTTATGCGTCGCCGCACGATGAATATCAACTTGCGCTAACACAGATGCTCTTTCCATTCTACGCGCTACTTCGGCACCGTCACGTCCACCTTTAGATAATGATTGAATATCTATCTCACCTTGTACTTTAACAACAGAGGCAGTGGCGTGATTAGATAGAATGCTCATTAATATATCTACATCTTCAAGTTCCGTTTTCAAATATGCAGAAATCCCCTCTAATATTGTATTTAACATGTTAGCGCCCATTGCATCTTTTGTATCTACAAATACTTTGAGTGATAATAACTCCGCTTCTGGGAAAGTATCTATCTCAATTCGACGGTAACCGCCACCTCTTTCAATAATACTAGGATAAGACTCATCTGCAATTTGCTTAATCTTCGGCTCAAGATCTTTAATATTTTGAGATAGACGTTGTGTATCCTTTACGTTATCGAAAACAATTTGTCCAATCATTAATCGCTCACTAGCTACGACATGAAAACCACCTGTTTCGTTGACTAACTTTGCACCATAGCTTGCAGCTGCAACAACAGAAGGTTCTTCAACCATCATTGGTACAACATATGATTTGTCGTCTACAATAATTTCAGGTAGTAACCCGACAGGCAACGCACCTTGACCAATCACATTTTCAATTAAACTGTTAGCAATTTCTTCTGGAATTAAAGGATGTGTTAATAACATATCGTGATTATCTTTATTCAACCAACCATAATCAAGTAGACAATCTAACTTCTCTTCACGTGATAAATGGCGAAAATCTTTACCTAAAGGTAACATTAGGCATCCCCCTTTTCTACATATAATGCGATACCTAAACCGCCACCAATACATGCAGTTGCAATCCCATTTTGTTTATTTTCTTGTGATAAGATATTTACTAAAGTAGTCACCAACCGCGTACCACTTGCACCTATTGGATGGCCTAAAGCAATGGCACCACCATATAAGTTAAGCTTATCAGGATGTATCTCTAAATTGTTTTTAACCGGTATACTTTGAGCAGCAAATGCTTCTGTCATTTCCACAACGTCAATATCATTCATGGCTTTCTTGGACTTTGTTAATAATTCCGTCACTGCATGATACGGTGCATACCCCATATAGGCAGGATCACAGCCAATTTCCGCGTGTTCGCCTAATGTTGCAATAATTTCAAAGCCTTCTTGTCTTGCATAATCCGCATCCATCAAAATAATTGTTGATGCGCCATCATTGATACTTGAAGCATTTCCACCTGTGACAGTGCCATCTTCTTTAAATATTGTTTTTAAAGTACTTAATTTTTCAATACTACTATTTCCGCGAATGCCTTCGTCTGTTGTCATTAGTTCGCCTTCATTATCTGTTAATGGAACAATTTCATTATCAAATTTACCTGCTTTTGAAGCTTGCGCTGCCTTATGTTGTGAGTCATTTGCAAACGCATCTTGTTGTTCTCGTGTGACATTATATTTTTCCGCTATTTTCTCTGCTGTAACGCCCATTGGTACATTTAGAAATGCATCAGTTAAACCGTCATGCATAAAACTTTCAACTGGTGCTGCTTCTTCATTAAACAATAGTTTGGGAGCATTTGTCATACTTTCAATACCTCCAACAGCTACTACTTTTGCTTCTCCTAATTGGATTTGTTGTTTGCCAAGTATGATAGATTTTAACCCAGAACCACAAACTTCGTTAATAGTCATCGCAGGTGTTGTATTAGGCACACCAGCATTGATACTAACCTGTCGTGCAGGATTTTGGCCACTTCCAGCTTGAAGTACATTGCCATAAATGACTTGTTCTATCATTTCAGGTTTGAGATTAATGGCTGACATAGCAGTCTCTAACGTTTTTGTACCTAATTCTACTGCAGTATAATTACTTAATTTTCCTCTGAATTTTCCTATAGGTGTTCGCTTAGCACTTACGATTGCTATTTTTTTCATTATTATTCTCCTTCTGTGCATATTGTAAATTATTGTCTTTTATACATATGATTTGATATGATACAATTGCTTATTTATTAAAAGAAAGGTGTCGATACACTTTATGACAGTTGGTATTGATCAAATCAATTTTTATGTTCCAAATTTTTATGTAGACATGGCTAAACTTGCCGAATCTCGTCAAGTTGATCCAAATAAATTTCTTATTGGCATTGGGCAAAATGAAATGGCAGTTAGCCCTATGAGCCAAGATATTGTAACTATGGGTGCCAATGCTGCCAAAGAAATCATCACTGAAGATGATAAAAAACAAATTAGTATGGTTATTGTTGCTACTGAATCTGCTATAGATTCTGCTAAAGCATCTGCGGTTCAAATACATAATCTATTAGGTATTCAACCATTCGCACGTTGTATTGAAATGAAAGAAGCTTGTTACGCTGCTACGCCTGCCATTCAATTAGCGAAAGATTATATCGCTAACCGCCCTAACGAAAAAGTTTTAGTTATTGCTAGTGATACTGCTCGCTATGGTCTAGAATCTGGCGGTGAGCCAACCCAAGGCGCAGGTGCAGTTGCTATGATGATAACACAAAACCCACGTATTCTTGAACTAAATGATGACGCAGTCGCATTTACAGAAGATGTATATGATTTTTGGCGTCCAAGTGGACAACCGTACCCGTTAGTGGATGGTGCATTATCAAAAGATGCCTATATCCATTCATTCCAAGAAAGTTGGAATGAATATGCACGTAGATATAATACTACATTAGATACATTTAAATCATTATGTTTCCACGTACCATTTACTAAAATGGGTAAAAAAGCACTTGATTCTATCTTAACAGATGATATCAACACAGAAACTAAAGAACGATTAACTACAGGGTATGACGCAGCAACTTATTACAATCGTTATGTAGGTAATATTTATACTGGGTCATTGTACTTAAGTCTAATTTCATTGTTAGAAACACATACTGAATTAAACGCTGGTGATACAATTGGTTTGTTCAGCTATGGTTCAGGTTCTGTTGGTGAATTCTTTAGTGGTAAATTAGTCGAAGGCTATCAAGATGCACTTGATATAGAAAAACATAAAGATCTATTAAATCATCGTACAGAAATCTCTGTTGAGACATATGAAACATTTTTCAAACGTTTCGACAACCTTGAATTTGATCATGATGTAGAGTTAGCAAATGAAACAAAAGGTATTTTCTATCTCGAAAGCATCAGTGATCATATTCGTAATTATAATACATTAAATTAAGCTTCAATTCACTTAATCTTACCTCACTTCATTTAGTATGATTAATGACATAAAACGGTATATGTATCTAAAATCGAAGGTTAGATACAATTCCAAATATTTAAGCCCGTAAATGAATTGTTTGATATTCAACTACGGGTTTTTTTATATAAAATAAAGAGGGTGGCTTTTACTTCACTTACATAAAAGCTACCCTCTTTTATTATGCTAAACACATTATGATTAAATTACTTATGAGATTTAATCACGGTTTGTTTCGTCTAAATCTTGCGGTTCAATATCTCTTTTGGGTTGTAACGATAACCCTAAATATTTACGTTCTTCATTTCCATCTTTATATAAGGAAATCATCATTAAGATAACTACAAAACTAAACGGTAATGCAGAAATAATTGCCGAAGATTGCAGTGCATCTAGTCCAGTGTCACCACCAGCCAATAATAGTACGTATGCAATAGCTGCTAATGCAAGTCCCCAGACAATTTTTATAAATCCTGATGGATTCAATGTACCATATGCAGTTTGCATACCTAAAACAAAGGTTGCAGAGTCTGCAGAAGTGATAAAGAATGAAGCGATTAATGCTAACGCAATAATTGATAGTATAAATCCAAATGGTAACTCGTTAAATATACCAAATAATTGCGTTTCTGGTGGCATTTTAAATATCTCGCTATGGGATTGTCCTACGTCTATACCAGTTACACCAAATGCACTAAACCAAATAATACTAATCACAACTGGTACACCTAATACGGCAATTACAAATTCGCGAATACTACGACCTTTAGATATTCTCGCAATAAATATACCAACAAATGGACTCCAGCTCATCCACCAGCCCCAATAATAAATTGTCCAGCTTTTCAACCACTCAGCTTTTTGTTCATTTAATGGTGCTACATCTAAACTATTAAAAATAAGTGAATTAAGGTAATCACCAGTACCACTTGTCATCATATTTAATATCAATACGGTTGGTCCTACAATAAAAATAACAATAAGTAATAATGCTGCTAAAAACATATTTAAATTACTTAAATATTGGATCCCTTTACTCAAACCACTCCACGCACTATATAAAAATAACACTGTAACTACAGCAATAATAATTCCTTGAACGACAGCATTATTCGGCACACCAAACAAATAATTTAAACCACCGTTTATTTGTATTGCGCCTACACCTAAAGAAACGGCTACACCAATAATGGTAGCAAACACCGCTAAGACATCAACAATGACACCAATCGGGCCATCTACTCTATCGCCCAACACTGGTCTTAGTGTTCTAGAAATTAAGCCATTTTCTCCTTTACGGAATTGAGAATATGCCAAACCTAATGCTACTACGCCGTATACTGCCCAAGGATGAAATCCATAATCAATAAATGAAGACCTAAAGGCTTGTGCCATTGCTTCCTTTGTTTCCGGATCTGCTGTTGGCGGCGCTAAATAATGTGATATCGGTTCTGAAGAACCATAAAATACAAGACCTATGCCCATACCTGCACTGAATAACATCGCTAACCAAGATACCGTATGGAATTCCGGTTTATCTGTTGGTTTACCTAATTTCAATTTCCCAATAGGGCTGAATACTAAAAATACACAAAAACCTAAAATTACTGTATACAGTAACATATAATACCAGCCAAACGTTTTTGTTACCCAAGAAGAAATAATGCCAGTAATTTCTCCAAATTTAGCTGGAAAGATAGCTCCAATAACTACTAATAAGCCTACGACTAGTGCTGAATAGATAAATACACTAGAAAACGACTTTTTTGTATTATCCAAATTTTCCACCCCTCTAATAATAATAAAAAGACGTTTTATAGGATAACACACTGAGCAATAGAAACAACTTTATATTTTTAGAAAATTTTATTTATAAAAAATACAAAATGTATAAAATAATAATATTTACTTACGTCAATTTTCAGTCAAGTAACTATGTTATGGTTTTGTACTATGCTTCGGTCTATAAAGTGGTTGCATATCTACTTTTTCCAGTTTCAATAACTCAATTTTAGTATCAATGCCACCACCATAACCAGTAAGACTACCGTTTTTGCCAACTACTCTATGACATGGGATTATAATAGAAATCGGGTTTGTCCCAACAGCACCACCCACTGCTTGTGAAGACATATTTGGTTTATTTCTTTTAATACCTATTTCTTCAGCAATATCACCATAAGTAACAGTCTCTCCATATGGTATTTTCAATAAAATATCCCAAACTTGCTCTCTGAATTCGGTTCCTATAGGTTTTAGTGCAAAATCTATTTTGGGATTATGTCCGGAAAAATATTTATCAAGCCAAATAATCGCTTTTTCAAAAATTGGTAAGTTTGCTTCTGTTAACGATTCATCATAATTTGATTCAAAATCATCATGTTTAGGTAACCACAATCCTGTAATTGCTTCGCCATCTGATGTTAGTGCAATCCGACCAATCGGTGATTCATAATATGTCTTATAGTGCATCATATCACTTCTTTCTAGTATATTTTGTAATTATCATAATCCTTTTAAATTTTTATGTAAAATAAATCTTGATACTTCTTCATGATAGAAAGCCATCGTCAGTATATACATAGTTTCTTAGTCACTATGTAACAAAAAGCTCAATTACTACGCTGTACTCAATTCACTTGCTTTATGATAAAGGAAGAGGGAGATATTCAAATCAATTTCGTCGTCCCATCCAGTAAAGATGACTAGTATTAAAAAAATGTAAAACGATCACTTGAGCTGAAATTCCTGCATAAGTACTACTAATTCAATAATTGAGTAGTGCCGTAAACTTTCAGTTAAACCCACTACCAACAATATAAATAAGTCTGGAACGAATCAATGATGTCCCAGACCAAACTCAACATAATTATGAATAAATGAAATGTCTTCACTATTTAACTTTCCGTGTTGGTATAACGATTGCACTTGTTAAAACACAACATAACACTAAACAAGTCCCTACAATAAAGCCTGTACCTGCAGCAATATGCATGTTTTGACCACTCTGAATAATGCCAGTAAAAATAGATGTCATAATTGCTATACCAAACGCACCACCTAATGTAGAGCCCATTTTAAAAATACCTGAAGCAACACCAACTTTTTCTGGCGGTGTCGTGGAGACCGCTGTACTTAATGCTGGAGTTGCAAATAATCCTGTACCACCACCAAAAAACACAGCGCCAATTAACGCTACAACAACATAAATAGCAGTATCGAAAAATGTCATACTAAACATTAAGACACCAAAACCAGTAAATATTGGTCCAATAATCATCGCACGTTTGGCGCCAAATCTTTTTATACTCTTCTCACCTAAACGAATGACAAGCAATAGCGAAATTAAATAAGGTAATGTTAACAATCCTGCTTGGAAGGCTGTTAACTTCAAACCACTTTGTACGTACATATTTAATAAGGCAATTACTCCAACGCCAGTATTTAATAAAAAATTAGCTAAAACAGCACCAATATAAGGTCTATTTTTAAATAAATCTAAATCAATAAATGGCACCTTTTTGACTCGTTCTACTCTAAAAAATATGTATATACAAATTAAAAATATGACAAATAAGATCACTGTTACAGCATTTAGCCATCCTATTTTATAACCCTGTGTAATTACAAAGCTAATACTACCAATCATTATAATAAAAATAAATAAACCTATATAATCAAATGGACTCGCTTCTGCTTTATTAATGCGACTTTCTGGTAATTCACGCAATAAAATTAAAGCTAATATTGATAATATAATCGATAATATAAAAATGGATTGCCAAAAAATAAATGTAGCCATTGCACCTGCAAAAAAGGAAGATAAACCAGTACAACCAAATGCACCGATTGACCAAAAACTGAGTGCTTTTTGTCTATCATCTCCATCAAAAAAGTCATTCACTATAGATATTGTGGCTGGCATGATAATCGCTGCAGAAAATCCCTGTACAATTCTACCAAGTAGTAACATCACAATATTGCCAGAAACAATCAACATCAGCGAACCAATAATACTCAATACTAAAGCAATTCTAGTCAATTTCACTTTACCAAATTTATCTGATATATTCCCAGCCACTACCATAAATACGCCTGTTACAAATGATGTTAAACTCACTGAAATATTTACGATATCCGGACTCGCATCAAAAGTGGTTTGTATTTTAGGCCCAATATTCAAAAAAGATTGAGCAAATAACCAATATGTTAATATAGATAAAACAATACCAGTTAACAACATATTACCTGAAACTTTTTCTGTCTTCATTGTCATAAAAGCATCCCCTATTTCAAATAATGATAACGATGAATCCATTCATTCATGCATTTTATAAATTTGAATACTATAATGAGTCATAATACAATTTATAAAAATTCATATATTTAAAATATTATCACTATTTTATAGAAAATTGGGATATTACTCATAAATTATTACGAATTTTCTGATAATTCATTTTAAAAACTTAATTTTTTCTTAAAATTGACAAAATCAAAATAATTTAAGGAAGCAAATGCTTAGCCATTCATAAAATGTAAGCACCTGCTCCCACCTATAATTATTCCCATCTACAGACTACTCCCCATGGGCTATATTCCTGATTTCTATTGTTTGGAAGTATTCTGACAAATATAATATCTCACTCAACATCTTTAAATAACGCGTCTCCATCTTGTACTAATATAAGCGGACAGACATTTTTTCGTTTCATCATATCCTTTTGGTAATTTCACAAAAATCACATGTTGTTGAAAGTGAATCTTAAATGTTTTAACATTCCTTTTAATCACCATTTTCTTAGCAGTTCAAAAACACCACGCTTTAACTAGGAAAATTAAATAACTTTATTTTATTTTTCTTAGCATACTCTAATGCTAAAATTTCTAAAATATTGATAAAAGCTAAATTATCTTTAACTTTAATATATTGAAACTTTAACTTTTTTTCATTTGCTTTTATGTTTTTCATTTCCGCTTCATCTAAACCATGATGTTCTATATATGCTTTTCTAAATTTTGTAGTTCCAGTGTCTGAAGCTGAATTAAATTGTCCTAATTTATCATATAAATCTTTTTGCGTAAATTTAAAACCAGTCATAAATCCACCAGCTTGTCCCACAAATATTGGTGTTTTATTTTCAAAAATCACAAAAACACCTTTTTGTTCTGCAACTTTACTTCTACTTTCATTATCAAAAGCAAGCGCATTTGCTTTATCATACTTAAATAATTTTTTTAATTGCTTATTATAGTCTTCTAACAAGGTATCTATTTTTTTCTCGCCATTCAATGTACTCATTCCTTTCTTTTTTCATTTAACATATACACCAAATGACCTCATATTAAACCTTTAGTTATCATTCGTACTTTTATTTTAATGAAAGCGCTCAAAAGTATTCCTCGTAATTTTATTTTTCTATATCAGCACATTTTTTATACAACGAAAAACGTACATATACGGATGGTTTATCATGTAATAAACGCCGTATACGCACGCTTTTAATCTCAAATTTTAATTAGCTTTAGATAATATTGTAAAATCATGTATGTCACAGTAAACACATGCTAGCATTCACAAATGAACACAAATATATTATTTAAGATAATTTAATACAGTTAATCCTACAGTTTCTGCAGAAACTCGCATTGAACTTTCACTAATATTAAATTTAGGATGATGGTGTGGGTGAATATCACCATTTTCTGGTGCTGCACCAGCATAAATAAATGTGCCAGGAATTGCCTTAGCATAGTAAGCAAAATCTTCTGAAGGCGGTTGTGGATCACATCTTTCTACACTTGAAATTGCATCAGTATCCGCTTCTTGTATTGTATCTACCACAAATTTTGTGAATTCAGGATCATTGTACAACGCTGGATAATCATCATGGTAGTCTAATTCACATGTGACACCAAACATTGCTTCCAATCCATCTGATAAACGTGTCACTTCTTTTTTTATTGTATTTTTAGTCTCATCGGTTAACGCACGTACATCACCTTCTATTTCAACGCTATCTTTAATCACATTGAATTGTCCTTTACCATCAAATGAACCTATTGTAACAACGCCCGTTTCAAATGGATTTAAACGTCTTGAAACAACAGTCTGTAATGCATTTACAAAGTATGCACCTGCTACAATGCTGTCATTTGCTGTATGCGGCGAAGACCCATGACCACCTTGACCATTGACTTTTAGCTTAAAGAAATCACGTCCAGTTTGCACATTACCTTCTCTGTAATAGATATTACCTGCAGGCATATGACTCATAACATGAACACCCAATACATGATCAACACCATCTAAAACACCGTCTTTAATCATTGCTTGTGCACCACCAGGAGGTACTTCTTCAGCTGGTTGATGTATGACAACAACTTTACCGTTAAATTGATCTTTCATTTCAATAAGTGTTTCTGCAAGAATTAACATATATGCCGTATGTGCATCATGACCACATGCGTGCATGACACCATCATTTTTCGAAGCAAATGCTAGACCTGTATCTTCTTGAATTGGTAAAGCATCAAAATCCGCACGAATTGCGATGGTCTTGCCTGGTTTACCACTATCAATAGTAACTTTCAAACCATTCGGGCCTACATTCGTTTCAACTTTACAATCTTTACCTTCATAAAATGCTTCTATATATTTAGGTGTTTCTTTCTCACAAAAAGATAGTTCTGGGTGTTGATGTAAGTAACGACGTATTTCTATCATACGCGCTTCTTTTTCTTTCAATGTTTCAATCAATTGCTTCATTATAATCATTCCTCCAATGAAATATACGATACCTTAATGTCATTATATACTTTTTAAATGACAACGTTGTATTAATGAATTATGCTCTATTTTGTTTCTTAAATGATGGCACAGCTAAAAGAATAATGACGAATGAAAGCAATGCCATTAATACGTTTAACCATAAACCAGCCATCGCACCAAACTTCACATTTGTAGCTTCTGTAACAACGCCATATAAAGCTCCTGATAAAGCTATACCAAATGCACCACCCAATGAGGAAGCCATTTTATAAATACCTGAAGCTACACCAACTTTATCTTCTGGAGAATTAGATATCGCCATATCTGTAGAAGGTGTTGCATAAAAGCCTAAACCTAATCCATAGAGTAAATAACCAATGATACATACAACGACATATAGCGCACTTGGTAAAAATGTAAATGATATTAAAATAATACCAATCATATTAAACGTTGTACCTAACAACATCGGTTTTTTAGCTCCCACTTTTTGTAAAACTTTTTCACCGACTCTAATCATCAACAATACAGTAACCAAATATGTAAAAGATAAAAGTCCTGTTTGGAATGCGTTAAAACCTATACCTTTTTGAACGAATGTATTGGCTACAAGCAAAGCACCAGCCACACCATTTAGTAAGAAGTTGGATAATGTCGCACCTGTATAAGCTTTGTTTTTAAATAATTTAAAATCAATTAATGGATTATGTTTTTTATTTTCAACTATTATAAAAACTATGGTTGAGATAATGAATACAATAAGCAGCCCGATTATTATAGGTGAAAGCATGCCAAATGTACCACTTTGAGTGATTACGACATTAATACTTAACATCATAATTACAAAAAGAATCAACCCAGTAAAATCAAATTTCAAGTTAGTTGTATTATCAGATTTGGTTTCCGGTGTGCCTTTTATTAATAACATTGCAACTAAGGCAATAATAATGGATAAAATAAAAATCCATCTCCAACCAATAAAAGTGGAAACCATACCACCGAATAACGATGCTAATCCTGATCCACCCCAAGAACCAATCGACCAATAACTCAGTGCACGCTGTCTATCTTTACCTTCAAAATAAGTCTTCATAATTGCTAAAGTTGAGGGCATAATCGCTGCTGCTGATAACCCTTGAATTACTCTTCCTATAATGAGCAATATTGGTAGGTTACTAATTATAATCAATAAAGAACCAATGATACTTAACCATAAACCAATATATGTTATTTTCACACGCCCTACTTTATCTGCTAAGCTTCCAGCACCAACAACAAACATTCCTGAGAATAATGCTGTAATACTAACAGCAATACTTATTGTGCCAATATTACTATCAAATGATTGTTGTAACGTAGGAACTACGTTTAATAAAGATTGCGCAAATAACCAAAAAGTAACAACTCCTAATACAATACCTAATATTAATTTGTTGTCACCTTGATAACTCTTCGTATTTCCCTGTTGAGTCATTTGTTCATCCTCCTAAAATATTTTTAAAATGACAAATAGGGAAGATTAGCTTAGTTGGAAAATGTACTTACTATCGACATTTTCAATAAATGATACTTGCTATCCTCTCTATAAAATATAGTAGTAGGATATATTTTGTTAAAATATATAATAATTGTGTTTTTAGTATCGATTATTTTCTAAATAACAATTGTAGCTTTAAATGACAAAAATGAACTATATTATTTTTGTCATTTTGCGCCAAACGTACAACACAGCGATATCTCAATTTTTTGTATTACCCTGCACATATAATTAAAAATATTTTTTATATTCAATTATTTGTATTGCGTTGGTTTGCAATTTCAAATGATAAGAAATCGTATCTACGACATCCACTTCGCTGACATCTAACTTAGGGTAAGAGACTCTGTTAACGTAATTAATTGTCTCTGTATCCATACCATGTTGCGTATTGTACTGCTGCCAAACTTGATAAAGTGCACCATTATTTCTATCTAATGTTAAATGTTTTATTTTATACGAACCAGTAGTGACATTTGATATATTGAGCTGGTACTCTTTATGACTTAAATAATCTATTTGTTCATTCGTTGTAAAATATGGATTATAATGTTCTGCATCCCACACGACAATTTGAAAATGGTCATTCTGTCCTACAACCATACAGTCTTCGTTTTTAAAAAGCACTTGGTTAAATAGCTTTTTAAAAAACATACTTGTAAAAAATGCAGGCCTTTTCCCATCAAATTGATGATATAAATCAATACCATTTAATTCGGAAGTAATCTCATTTGAATTATATTGATGATGTAATTCATGATTAAGCCAGTAGCCAATTGCATTTATTTGATGGTTCATATCAATCAACTGTTCAAAAATAATACCTGCTCTAAAGTATTCACCATTTGTAAGACTTGTATTATCTGTTAATGTGTTCCAATTAAGCAGCACAATCGAAACATCTTTTCCCTTTATATTGAACGCATCAGTAATCTTATTATACTGTTCTATGATATGTCGTTTAGCTAAATCATACTGTTTACTTTCAATTGAATTGAAATTGATAATATCATTTTGATTTGCACTAAACGCTATACTATTAACACTTTCACTTGAATTATCCAAAATTTGTTTAGCGGTTGCCAATTCATTGACATCAGTGATGTCCGTATTAAGTATAATCTGAGTATACTCAAAATATTCTTTAAATAACCTTATTATTTTTAAGAGTACATTGGCTTTCTTACCCTTCAAGTAAATGACTAATTTAAATTCCTTTCTATCCGGCACTGTATTATAAATATGCTCTAATAAAAATCTTAATTCGTTTATATATTGTACAAGTTGTGATGTTAATGTTGGAGGATCGATTTCAATTCCTAAACCAATATGATGTTCAAATAAAAAACTCAAGCATTCATCTACTTTCATATATGGATGTATGGTAGGAATAAGTTCATCACTTTCAATAATTTTATTTTCAATATAGCCTTTTAAAATAGGATCTTTGACAAGTACATGGTCTAAACCTAAAAATTGTTGTACTTCTATCAGTTGTTTTCTGTATCTTTGAAAAAGTAATGTATCAAGGCTACCTATTTGAATCACATGATCATAATCTGACAAATCGTGTGTTTGATTGTAATTCAGCGTAATATCAATGACTTTTTGATTATAAGGCGATTGAATCATAGTACCAAGCGTTTGTTGGATATAAGCATTTAAATAGTATAGATACATTTGATAGTTTTCCGATTCAACTGTTGTTTTTGCAGTGTCCACAATATCTCCAACCTGATACCTTTTTCTATATTGCGAAGGCGTTAATTTAGTGTCTAATTTAAAATATTTCAGCAGCATATTAGAGTTACTAAAGCCATTTTTCAAAGCGATGTGAGTAATGGCATCGTTTGTTTGTACTAAGTCGTTTTTACAATGTTCAATTCTTATATGGTTGACATAATGATTGAAACCAATCCCCATATGTTTTGTGAATAATTTTGACAAATATGTGTGACTTAAATGCACCTTCTCAGCTACCTCACTTAACGTGATTGGTTTAGTGAAATTTCTTTCAATATATTTACATACAAAATCTAAGCGGTGATCATTAACATCATGTTCATGATTGATATTTTCATAAGCTGGCAAATATCTTACAATCATAAACATTAAGTCAATTAACGGTTGTTCCATATATAATCTATAAAACTTCCCTTTTCGAATATAGACGATACCTATCTTAGCCACAACATTCAGAATTTGTTGATATATAACTTTTTGCAATGTCTGTGGATTTAAAATATATATTTTGTCATTATAATCACTAATATATTGCTTTAAATACGATTCTTTCAAATGAATGGCGGTATATAAGGTATCTTCCTCTTCTATAAGTCGATAGCGCTCTCTATGATTGATAATAAAAACATCACCCGCTTGAAATTTATGACTACTAGTTCCACTGACGAATTTCAACTTATTTTTTAAAACGAGAACGATACGTACGCCATCATTAAAATTAAATACTGAATTATTGTTGTGATTAAATTCGATATTATAAAATTTTTCCATAGCACACCTCTTTATTAAAATATATTTTAATAAAATAAATGTGTATTTGCTATTTTGTTTTTTAATTTGTCGTTAATTAGACATAAAAGAACATGCCTGCAAATATACTATAATATTGGCAGTGATTTATGACGATTCCTGCGGGTATATCAATAGCCCGAAGACTACAGGTTACGGTAGTACTCGCGAAAAGCGTGTATAAAAAAACTGCCAACAAAGTCGGGGACTTTGTCGACAGTATGAGACTGATCCGTATAACTATGGATTAGTCTTTTGCTTTAAATATGTGTGTTACATCCTAAAACTTTTATTTTTTATTAATTGTTTTTTCAATTAATTCATTCAAATGACGAATATTTTCACTTTGTTGTGCTAGTAGCTTAACAATTTCATCATCTTCACTACCAAGCGAGTTTTCGTTTTTGTTATCAACTCGAGTTGAGATGGACGGTGATTTATCACTTTCATTTTGCGACTGTGCTAAATCTTTTTTATATGATTTTAAAGCTTCATATAAAAATGCACGTTGCGTTGTTTGTTGTGCAATTTCGTTATATAACATTTTCGTTTTTTGATCCACAGATATTGTATTATTTTCTTCATTATATGTGTTTTGTTGTTTGCGGATGCTAAATGTACGATCATAGCTATCATTACCTGCAGACTGATTGATATGTGCATAATTAGATGCTGGCATCTCACCCTGTAAGGCATGCCCTTCAATATCTACATGTGGTAATATTCGATTTAACCACGCTGGCATATACCAAGATGCTTTGCCAAATAATTGTGTCAATGCAGGAATCAGTAATAAACGTACGATAAATGCATCAAACAATATACCAAAGGCAAGTGATAATCCCATAGATTTAATCATCACATCATCTTGGAAGACGAATGCAATAAACACACTAAACATTATAAGTGCTGCAGCAACAACGACTGGACCACTTTCTTTAATACCTACTTTTATCGCGTGTTCATTATTACCTGTTTTACTATACTCTTCATGAATACGGGACATAAGGAATACTTCGTAATCCATCGCCAAACCAAAGAGCAAGCCAATTGTAATAACCGGTAAGAATGCTAGTAATGGTCCCGTTGTATCTACGCCAAATAGCTCAGACATAAATCCTTCTTGCATTACTAAAGTAGTAAAGCCTAATGTTGCGACTAAAGAAAGTACGAAACCTAGAACTGCTTTTAGTGGAATAATGATAGAACGGAAGACAACCATTAATAGTACGAACGCTAATGCTACGATAACGCCAGCAAACAATGGAATAGCTTCATTTAGTTTTTGCGACATATCTATATTAATTACACTTTGTCCAGATACTTCGGTTTTGAAATTATATTTGTCTCTAGCATCATCATTATAATCTCTTAAATCATGAACTAAATCATTAGTAGATTTAGCATTTGGACCTTTATCAGGAATTACCGCTACTAATGCATAATCTTTACTTTCGCTCAATTGTGGCGGTGCAACCATCTTCACATTATCCATATCTTTAATGTCTTTACTCAAACTTTGTAAATCTTTTTGCAACGCTTTAGGATTATCATTTTGATCTTTCACATTCACAAGCATTGCAATTTGACCATTATATCCTTCTCCAAATTTATCAGATACAATATCGTAGGCCTTTTTCTGAGTCGTATCCGCTGGTTTCATACCATCATCTGGTATACCTAGACGCATATCATTAATCGGTATAGCAGCTACTACTAAAATAATAAGTCCAATCAGTACTGCTGCAAGTGGTTTACCAACTACGAATTTAGACCATTTCGTATCTACATCTCCTGCAAACTCTGCTTTCGTTTGCTTAGGATGAATTTGTTTATGGAAAATACTGATCAATGCTGGTAATAAAGTTAATGCACTAATCACTGCGACAAATACACTAATTGCAGAGGCAAAGCCCATCACGGCTAAGAAATCTATACCAACAAGTGACAAGCCACAAACAGCAATAATAACTGTAACACCAGCAAAGATAACTGCACTGCCTGCAGTACCTACTGCTAAACCGATTGCCTTAATATGATTGGGCTCACTTTTTACAATTTGACGATATCTAAATAAAATAAATAGTGCATAATCAATACCTACCGCTAAACCAATCATGACTGCTAATGTTAAAGTCACATTTGGAATATCAAATGCATAGGTCAATAATGATATGATACCCACGCCAGTGCCTAAACCAAGTAAAGCACTAATAATCGGCATACCTGCTGCGATAAATGAACCAAACGTAATTAGAAGTACGACAAATGCTACAATAATTCCGATTAATTCAGAAGAACCACCAATTTCAGTAGATTCCATACCTGTACCCATCAGTTCTACTTGTACGTTATGATCATCTTCTAATTTCTCAACTTGGTCTTTCACTTTATCTTTTGAATCTTCTTTTAATGAAGTTGCAGACACATCATAATTAATATCAGCGATTGCTGTAGATTTATCCTTACTGATTTGTTTATTGTCATAAGGATCTGAGATGTTTTTAATATCTTCATCATCATCCTTAATATCTTTCAATGTATCTTTGATATCTTTAGTCATATCTTGTTTCACTATGCCATTATCTGAATCACTTTTAAAGACTGCTCTAATTTGAGCTTTCTCACTATCTTGTCCAAATTCGTCTTCTATTTTGTCATTCGTATCTAATGACTGTAAGCCATTCGTTGTTATGTCATTATCAAATTTAGGTGAACTTATTGTAAGCGGTATAATAATTGCTGCAAGAATAATCACCCAAGCAACTACACTCCACCATTTGTGTTTTGCAACAAATGAACCTAATTTGTATAAAAATTTTGCCAAACTATTGCCTCCTTAATTAAACAACGTTATAGTTTATACATATACTGTAGAATATTTCTATTGACATCTTATAATGGTTTACCCTATTTTAAAAAGAACTAAATATGCAATTCCGTATACTTAAACTACAGATTAGGAGAATTGTAGAATGAATGAAAAAGATTTACGTGTAATCAAAACAAAGCGTGCACTATCTCAAAGCCTATATGCATTATTAGAAAAATATACATTTTCAACTATTTCAGTAAATCAAATTTGTAATGAAGCGTTGGTTCATCGCACAACTTTTTATAAGCATTTCTATGATAAATATGATTTACTTATTTATTTAATAACCTTCTTAACCAAAGATTACTTTTCAACAGATATTAAAGAACGTATCAATAACCCTTTTACTAGCATGGAACAATCCGTCACAAACATTGACGATTTTAGTAAAATAAAGCATAAACAAGAAGACGATAAAGAATTTGAACGTACAGTTGAAAATCATTTTATCCGTATACTGCAAAATGATATTAAAGCAAACGAACATCGGATAACGGTTGATCAAAGCGTTCCAATAGACTTAGTATTTTATGTTTACGGTGCGACTTTATACGGTTTTATGGAATGGATGCGTGAACATAATAGTAATATGTCGTATGAAGCCATTGATGCACTTTTTCATAAAATGATTAATATTCAAGTTAATGATGAATAAAAAATTAGCACATCAATAACTTTGATGAATTGCATCAATGTTAATTTAATTTTTAATAAGTATTTAAAGACAATGATATAAAAAGTGAGTATTACAAAGTACTTATAAGCAAACTAAACCTACTTATCGTGCATTTCCTTAAATATAGTAGGTGGCAATATGATATATAAAAAGCCCGTAAATGAATTTCCAAAAATTCATTTACGGGCTTTATGATACTAGAATGATTTCCAAGTCATTTTTTA
>NZ_PPQC01000046.1:142925-333188 GCF_002902365.1 Staphylococcus cohnii subsp. cohnii
AAACATTTCTGAAACAACTTTTTGTTCTAAGAAGTGCAATAGATAATCTGGGCTACCTGTTTTTGCATCTGTACCAGACATTTTAAAGCCACCGAAAGGATGGTAGCCAACGACTGCTGCAGTACAACCACGATTTAGATATAAGTTACCAACATCATATTCTTTAACAGCTTCAATCCAGTTTTCACGGTTATTCGTAATAACTGCACCTGTTAATCCATAATCTGTGTCATTAGCAATTTCTAATAACTCATTAAAATCTTTTCCTTTTACAAAACCAACAACAGGTCCAAATATTTCTTCTTGCATGATTTGATCGCTTGATTTAAGACCAGAGAAAATTGTAGGTTCAACAAAGTAACCTGTAGCACCATCAGTACCACCACCTTGTTCTAACTTACCTTCTTTTTTACCAATTTCGATATAATTTTTAATTTTATCAAATTGTTTTTGATTTATAACTGGTCCCATATATGTGTTGTTTTCTGTATTTCCTAAAGTTAAATCTTGTGTAAGTTTAACCGCTTTTTCTAATACTTCATCATATACATCTTTATGGACGATTGCGCGCGAACAAGCAGAACATTTTTGACCTGAGAAACCAAACGCTGATGAAACAATCGATTCAGCTGCCAAGTCTGTATCTATATCTTTATCAACAACAATCGCATCTTTACCGCCCATCTCAGCGATAACACGTTTTAAAAATTGTTGTCCTTCTTGAACTTTTGCAGCTCTTTCAAAGATGCGTGTACCTGTTGCACGTGAACCTGTAAACGTCACAAAGTGCGTGTGCACACTATCAACAAGATAGTCGCCAATTTCTTTTGGATCACCAGGAACAAAGTTCACAACACCTTTTGGCAAACCTGCTTCTTCTAATACTTCCATTAATTTATATGCTGTTAACGGCGTATCTTCTGCAGGTTTTAAAAGAACTGTATTACCAGCAACAACTGGTGCTAAAGTAGTACCCGCCATAATTGCAAATGGGAAGTTCCATGGTGGGATTGTTACCCCAGTACCAATTGGTTTATAAAAATATTGATTGTGTTCTCCTTCTCTATCTAATACTGGTTTACCATCTGCGAGTTCCATCATTGATCTAGCATAATATTCGATGAAATCAATACCTTCAGCTGCGTCACCAACTGCTTCGTCCCATGGTTTACCAGCTTCATACACCATCACTGCCGATATTTCTTCTTTGCGTCGTCTAATGATTGCTGCAACTCTAATTAAAAATTCAGCACGATCTCTGTGTGTCCATCGTTTCCAAGATTTATAAGCTTCATTAGCCGCATCAAAAGCTTTATCTACTTCTTTTGTTGTGGCTTTTGATACTTCAGCAATAACTTCAGAAGTGTTTGCAGGATTAATAGATTGAAATGTATCCTTAGTAAAAATTTTCTCCCCATTAATCACTAACGGAAGTTTTTGATTTAATTCACCTTTAACTTTTTTTAATGCTTCTTTGAATGATTCGACATTGCTATTATCAGTAAAGTCAATGCCTGGTTCATTTGTATAGTTGACAACCATTTTTTCTACCCCCATGTAAGTTTGTAAATAGAAAACTAAAATGGAAAACTTCCATTCTTATTTTTATTGTATAGGTATCACACAACAAATGCAATCGCTTACAAATACTTTTGTAAAAATAAATCGCATTTTACACCTTTCTTTTTAACGATTTTACTTCTCTTTTTTCAATATTGGCCAAATTACTTTAAAAGAACACTCTCTTTAACCTCTTTATACATATAATTATGAACTTAAAGAAAGTGTATGATTCATATGATGACGATTTATAATTGTTTCTATGTTCATCTAATTCATTGTTGAATGCTTATTTTTATCATGTCAACGAACAATAGTTAATTTTTATGTACTTTTTTACTTTTATTATGCTTATGTGCTTTTTTAACTAACAGTAAAATACCTGCAATTAACCATAACAATGCCGAAATAATATTTAATGTGAACACACTGACAATAGCAAGTAATATAAATATCACACCTACTGTTTTTGGTATTTTATTGATAAGTAATACAAATATTAATGCTAAGATTGTCGTTACAATAACTAAACCTAAAGCAACAATAAATAATTGACTTATATTATCTAATAATTGTGATGTTTCTGTTTGAGTTAAATTATTGGTAATAGCTTCTTGATTTTCAAAAGAGTCCATTAATGAACCCTTAAAACTTCGATCATTTAAAAACGGCGCAGCAATAGCCATTAAAAAAATTAGTACAAATTGTATGAAAATTCCTAGCCAAACTAGTACTTTTTCCAAAGTACGTTTCATATGCAACCTCCTTAGCAATTTATAAATTTTCATATTTTCTATACCCATAAAAATATGAATCATGCAACTTAATCAATATAAAAATTTTTATCAGAATATTCAATGAATAGTGTCATTACATTAGGGTAATTTCTTAATATAAATTAAAACAAAGGGATGATTTAATACTATAATGAATGACAAGAATGCACACGCCAGAAAGAAAAAACATAGAAATCTTGTTTATATGATATCTGTTGCAATTATTGTACTTATCACATTAATAGCGGGTATTTTCCCTAAAAATTTTGGGAGTCATGCACAACAAGTCTACGACTATATAGCAAATAGTTTTGGGTGGTTATTTTTAGTAATTATTTTTATTTTAGATATCTTTTTAATTGCTTTAGCCATTTCACGTTATGGTCGTTTTAAATTGGGTGATGATAACGAAGATCCTGAATTTTCTATGATGTCTTGGATTGGAATGCTTTTTTCTGCAGGATTGGGCGTTGGAATTGTATTTTGGGGTGTAGCAGAACCATTAACCCATTATTTACATTCTCCATTTCCTGGTAAAATACCTGACGCCTCTGCAGAATCTGCTCGTGTTGCTATGGGCTATACTTTTTTTCATTGGGGTATTTCTCAATGGTCTATCTTCGCCATTGCCGGTTTAACAGTGGCGTACTTCCAATTTAGAAAAAAACGTGATGGTCTTATTTCAACGGCAATGGAACCTGTATTTGGTGAATCTTATAAACGACCATATAGAAATATAATAGATGTATTAGCAATCATAGCTACAGTAATGGGGATAGCCACATCTATTGGCTTAGGTATTATGCAAATTAGTGGAGGGCTTCAACATGTCTTTAATGTCCCCAACAATAATGTCACTAAAATATCAATCACTATTTTAATGGTGGGTATCTTTTTAACGTCAGCAATTACCGGCTTAAATAGAGGGGTAAAATGGTTAAGTAATATCAATATTGGCTTAGGTGCAATATTACTTATCTTCATGTTTATTTTTGGCGATTTTAAATTTATTTTAGAATCTTATACATTAGCAATAGGTGATTATTTACGTCATTTTATTGAATATAGTTTACGTATCAGCCCTTATACTGGCGATAACAGCTGGATACAACAATGGACTGTTTTCTATTGGGCATGGGTTATTTCATGGTCGCCATTTATAGGAGGTTTCGTAGCTCGTGTATCCCGTGGAAGAACGATTAGAGAGTTCGTCGTTGGTGTACTAATTATTCCACCTTTAATTTCGTTTACTTGGATAGCTGGATTTGGTGGTACAGCAGTGAAAATAGCATTAAGTGGTAACGACAACATCGCAAACATTGTCGACAAAGATTATACTGTTGCACTTTTTGAATTATTATCCAAGTTTCCTATCGCTGACATCACAAGTGCATTAGCAATTGCACTCATCTTTATATTTATCATCACGAGCGCTGATTCTACTACACATATTGTTGCGGGTATGGCAACTGGTGGAATCGCTAACCCTAAAATCAAACATAAAATTATTTGGGGGATATTAATTGGTGCTATATCTGTTGCTATGACAATTGCAGGTGGTTTGACCAGTTTACAAACTGCATCTGTTGTTACAGGTCTACCATTCTCAATTATTTTATTACTCATGATCTTTTCTTTAATGCGCGCATTAAGAAGAGAACCAACTGAACACTTTAAAATGACTTACATCAATGATGATAAAGATTATTCTATACCGTTAGAAGAACGTGAAACAAATGATTTAGAAACTGATGCTGATGCTTCAGTAGAAGAAAATGAATCAAATCACAATGCTGCGACAAATAAAAATCATGATGCAGACACCAAAGACAAAGATGATTAATCGACCATGTTGCTCGAAATTATCAAAATAGCTCAATCATCAATGTTTATACGTGTTTAAAAAACTCAACTGGACAGCGGACGTAGTATTGAAATTAACGATATTTCGATTTCAATACTACATCTGCTTTTTATTTTTTCTAAATATTCCGAACATTTTGCACTACTTATATGTTGATTTTTGCTAAAATATATCTAAGAAGCTAATTTAAGGGGATGAACACATAATGAATTTACAAAACCAACACCCGAGTATATTAAGAAAAATGATAAGTAAAGGTGACCTCACTGGTCATACAAGTGGCATGGCTAAAGGTTATGTCCAAGCCAATGTAGTCATATTACCTTCTGCCTATGCATATGATTTTTTAAAATTCTGTTTTAGAAACCCTAAAACATGTCCACTTTTAGATGTATCAGAAATAGGATCAACTTCTTTTCCTACTTATGGTAAAGAGGCTAACATCACAAATGAAGTCGCACAATATAATGTATACCGTTATGGAGAATTAGTGGAGTCTCCAACTGACATAGCTCATATATTTAATGATGACATGGTGGGTTTTTTGATTGGCTGCAGTTTTACTTTTGAGCATGCTTTGTTGGATGCTGGTTTACCAATTCGTCACATTGAAGAAGAGCATAATGTGCCAATGTATATAACAAATATTCCAGCCGCATCAAGCGGTCATTTCTCAGGAAATATCACTGTAAGTATGCGGCCGATGACCATGCAACAAGCGATAAAAGCAACAGAAATTACAACTCATTTTAAAAATGTTCACGGTACGCCAATTCATATAGGAAATCCATCAGAAATTGGCATCGAAAATATAACAAACCCTGATTTTGGTGAGCCTGTCACGATTAAAGAAAATGAAGTCCCTGTATTTTGGGGCTGTGGTGTTACTCCACAATCTGTTGCGTTAGATGCTAAGCCAGAATTGATGATTACACATGCACCTGGACATATGTTTATCACTGATGTTCCAGATAGTCAGCTAAGTAATTAATTTAAACTTGAACTTGTTTAAACACATATTTTTAATGTTATAAAAATAAAAGCGCAGCAAAATGGCATCCATTTAATATTGATGGATGCCATTTGCTGATTTTTAATTTATATAATTGACTATATGTTAAGTGTATAATACATATGATTATTTTAAATCGATCTTTCATATCGTTTATCTATTACTCAGTATTATCGCGCTTCTATCTCTTCTTTTGAAACGACTGGATAATTTTTAAACCAAACAGAACAAACATAACCTACGATTAAACCTATAATACCTACAATGGCACCATAAATAATTATTTTTATCGGGTTGTTGAAACCGAACATAACAAGGAAACCTGCGAGCGGTGTAGCTGTACCTGTAGCATCATTAATCATACCAGATGTTGCTATAACCGCACCTGCTAAAGCTCCACCAATAAAATTGGCAGTATAGACGGGCACTGGATTTGCAGATACAACATCTGCTTGTGATAATGGTTCAATACAAACCGCAATTCTAGATTTGCGATCTCCAAGTTTTAGTTTATTAAACATCGTACCATTAATGAAAGATGACGCAAATGAAACCATTGCCGCAATTGCCATTGGCATTCCGGTTAAACCTAATAATGCAGTCAACGCCATGGAACTTAATGGTGCTGTCCCAACTACTGTAATGACGCCACCAAGTATAAGCCCCATAATAATCGGGTTAATTTCTGTGGAACTTTGGATAATGTCTCCAATTTTCAATAATGAATTATTTACTAATGGCGTGATTACAGTAGCTACTAACCTTGCTAGTGGCGCTATAATCAAAATGCCTACTATTAAATCTATGCCGTCTGGCACTTTATGTTCTGCAAACTTCATTAAATAACCAATTGCATAACCAGCAACAAACCCTGGTATTAAATCTAAACCACCACATGCTGCTGCAATAACCAAAGCATAAACAGGTGAAACACCGATTGCTAAAGCAACCAAACCAGCAGCTGCCACGCCACCTAGTCCACCAGCGGCATCACCAAGATCTCCTAAAAATTTAATGCCAAATAGATCTCCGCCAACATATTTATGAAAAGCTTCTACTAAAAATGTTGCTATCGCTGCATTGGCTAATGCTCCCATCGCACGCATGCCATTAGGAGCACGATATGTAAATAATGTAAATAACACTAAGACAACGATTAAAAACAAGGTTCCTATTAAAATGTCCATGAATAATTCTCCTCTTTCTTTGAACTACTCACTTTTTAAACTTGTGAAATAAATAGTTCAATCCTTTCTATATATGGATGCCAAAGCTACTTGTAACAAATAAATATTAAATTATTTGTAATTAACAAAATATAAACTTTTCAATTTCCACATTTATATATTCTAACACAAATTTTTATTATATTCCGAACAATTTTATTATTTTCTATTTAAGCTCCGCGGAACATTTTTTAAAACAAATTTAATTTGTTTTAAAATTTCACACAATAGTATTTTATTTATCTTGCAGCAAAACAAAAAAGGAGCAGTAACATCATCCGTTGCAAACGTTGATTCATGTTACTAACTCCTATTAAAAAGTTCATTTTACAATTTAAGCGCATAAAGTCGCTTAGTTGTTATCAATCGTTTTTATTGGTTTTGCCGGTGAACTTATTGCAACTACATTCTCTGGAACATCTTTAGATACAATACTTCCAGCGCCAATAACTGTACCATTACCAATTGTAACTCCAGGTAAAACTATAACATTTGCGCCAATCCAAACATTATCTCCTATATGTATTGGTAGCGCTTGTTCTAATCCTTGGTTTCTATCTTGATAGTTTAATGGATGTATTGCAGTGTAAAAACCACATTTTGGTCCAATAAACACATGATTGCCCACGAAGATTTTACCACCATCCATGAAATAACAGTCATGATTAATAAACACCTGCTCACCTAAAAAAAGGTTATAACCATAATCAACATAAAACGGACTTAATAATTCTAAATGATTTGGTTCAGCATGTAACAATGCTTTCAAAATTGTTTGACGTCTCTCTTTATTACTGGGCTTAGTTTGGTTTAATTCAAAACATAAGTCTTTTGCTATATTTCTTTCTTTGTCCAAATTTGCATCGTAGTTTGCATCATACCATTGCCCAGCTAACATTTTTTCTTTTTCACTCAAATTTCATCCCTCATTCCTCTTCACTAATTTATCAGATTAACTATATCATCTCGTCGTGACATTTCTAAGTAAATGCCTTTTCACTAAGCAATATAAGAAAGCCATTGATACATTAACGTACCAGCATAATTACCAATCACATAACCTAATGTACCCACAATTAATATAGGTCCGACTAGATCAGTCCAACCTTTACCTATCGCTAATGCAGCTGCAGTAGTGGGTCCTCCAGCGGTAGCATTACTTGCTAGTAATATCTCTTCTATATTGAATTTTAACAATTTGCCTAACAACAAGCTCAGTCCTAAATTAAATATTAAAATAATCATTACAAAGATAAATAACAGCGGTGCCGTTTTAATAATCGTAACAAATGAGGCCGGTGTACCTATGACAACAAAGAAAATATAAATTAAGAATGTTCCTATTTCAGAAGCACCTGCTAATTTTTCAAAGAAGTCTCCCCAAATGGCAACAATGATAAGCGTTAAAGTTGTAAGTAAGAGATAGAAATCTCCAAAAAATGATACAAGTATGGTTAAGAGCAAATTACTTTGAGGTACGACATGTTGTATGAATTCAGAAAGTTTAAAACTGATTGCAACGATTGCGATCGCTGCAGCGATTGAAAATACAATATCTAATAATTGAATTTTTTTAGGTTGCCAAAATGATTCTTGAGATGCTGGTGAATGGTCATTTTTATAATGTGTATTAAAGTGTTTTTTAATAAACGGCATCGATGGAATCGCAATTAATAGCAGAAAATATAATGCCATTACACTATTATCTGCGACAACTGTGGATGAAACCATTTCTCTAGGTGTTTTTAATTTGGAACTCAAGGCAGCAAAGTTTACGCCACCACCAATGTAACTTCCAGTCATCATTGCGCCTATTTTAGATAAATAAGGCACTGAATGATTTAATATGATAAAAGCTACAGTTGTTCCAATCATAGTTCCTACAGATGCAATTAAAAAAATAAACAACAATCGTCGACTTTCTTTCCAAATTTTTAATATATTCGAACTAAAAAGTAGTAATGGTATAGATAAAGGAACAATATAATCCCACACGGTATCATAAACTGGTGCACTCGTCGGTATAACTTTAAAGTTAGAAAGTATCATCGCACCTACCAATGCAATAATCGCTCCTGAAATCGTACTTGCCCATTGATAGCGTTGTTCTAAAAAGATACTTACTGTAGCCCACACTATAATAATTGCCCATAATACCCATGTATCATCTTTACCTACCAGTGTACCCAATATCATGAAATCACTCCCTTTATTTCTCAAATGCACAAGTTTAAACTTATTCTAACAATAAACCACGCTTTTTTTACAATTTTCTGAAAAATAAATTGTCATTACTTTTTCAAATTGATATTCTAACTAATGCAAGGGTAAAACAAGGGGGATTTTTTATGAAACAAAAAATTGGTTTGATCCTAGGACCGTTACTTTTCTTTATCTTTTATTTTATTCCTGGATTTACTGGTCTAGATGACGCTCCTAGGGCTGTACTTGCTGTAACACTATTTGTTGCCACATGGTGGATTACGGAAGCGATTCCTATTCCAGCAACGTCGTTCATTCCACTCATTCTATTACCTTTAAGTGGTGGAACAGATGAGCAAGTGGCTGCAAGCGCTTATGCTGATCCGATAGTCTTTATGTATATGGGGGGCTTCATCATTGCCTTGGCAATTGAAAAATGGAACTTACATAAACGTATCGCAATGACGATTATCGCTATGATGGGATCTAATAGCAATCGTATAATTTTAGGTACCATGATTGCAACAGCATTTATATCGATGTGGATTTCAAATGCTGCAACAGCTTTAATGATGCTACCTATTGCATTAGCTTTAATACATGAAATTCAAAGCGCACAATTTTTAAAACCAGAGTCAGCACATAAATTCAGTAAAGCATTATTACTTACAGTCGCTTATTCCGCTTCTATTGGTGGTCTCGCAACTTTAATTGGTTCAGTACCAAATGCAGTGTTTGCCGCAATCGCTGCTTCAAGCTTAAATAGAACCGTTTCTTTTGCACAATGGATGATTTTCGCTTTACCTTTAACAATTATATCGCTTATCATATTATACTTGTTAATGACAAAATGGCTCTTTAAAATTGAAGATGCAGATAAAATTTCTTCTGACTTTGCCAAAAAATCATTACGTGATTTAGGCCCCATGAGTTTAGAAGAAAAATTAACCGGTGTTGTATTCCTATTTGTCAGTGTCTTATGGATCAGTGGTAGTCTTCTTCCAGCTAGCCTCCATTTATCTGACACCATTATTTCAATGACAGGCGCAGTGCTCTTATTTTTAATTCCTGCTAAATCTCACAAAGGTGGATTACTTATTTGGGATGATATGAGCAAACTCCCTTGGGGTATTTTACTATTGTTTGGTGGAGGCCTTTCGTTAGCTGCTGCTTTTGAAGACTCTGGTCTAACAAAATGGTTTGGAGGCATGCTAGGTGTTGTAAAACCTTTACCACTCATTTTAATTGTTATCGTGCTTACAACTGGCATCTTGTTCCTTACTGAAGTGATGTCTAATACGGCTGTATCAAATATGTTAATGCCAATCAGTATTGGGTTTGCTGCAGCTATCAGCCAAGACCCTTTCATAATTATGGGTATCGTTGCAGTATCTTCGACTTGTGCTTTCATGTTACCCATTTCAACACCACCAAATGCAGCAGTATTCAGTTCTGATGAATTAGAAATGAAAGATATGGTAAAAGCTGGATTTATATTAAACATATTCACTATTATTGTCATATCATTATTTGTTTATTTCTGGTTACCGATTGCTTTCGGTCTCTAATGACACATTTAATTACAGTCGATGACTATATATTTTCATAAGCACGTCGTATACAACTAAGGTACGATGATATATAAATACTATGGACGCATGTCACAGTCTCAATTTTCATTTATAATATATGTATTATCATTAAAAGGAGTCATTACTTATGAAAACAATCATCAAAGGTGCAATAGCTGTCCTCTTGATCTTAGGTGTTGTAAAAACATTTCAAGATCACGATATCGTCGCAGAAACTACAAATTATTATCAACAATTTAAAGAAGGAGAAATACTACAAAATATTGAAAATGTTAACTTTGACTCTTTGAAAAATATAAATGTCGATGATTTCATTCCTTCAGATTTCTTTTAGCAATTTAGAGCGTATGCATCAAACTTGAAGCCTTAGTTATAAAAATATAGGAATGCCTTTTAGATTTAACTGCTCGTGTAGTCTCTCAATTTTCAAAACATGACTAGATCAAAACATTTTATATTAAATATCATACGAACAATACGCGCTTAATTTTAAAAGACTTTACACATATTGCAAAACTACTTTCATATTTCATATTGTTTTACAATTACTATAAAATATAATGAAACACTTTCATTAAATTCATGTTATTAAATGAATTTATATGAAAGTGTTTTTTAATAAAATAACTAGAAGACACTATCAAAGTGTATATCTTTATAAAATATCAAATGATAATACCTAATTACATATTCCCACGATTGTTAAAAGACCAAACGTCATACATACATCACTAATTTAATAATGTAAGTCTTGCAATCATTGTTATATAAACATATATTATTTCGTTAAACCATCATCGTCAAGATGCCCATTATGCTTAAGAAGTAATATAATCACCACCATTTACATGAATGACCTGTCCTGTAATATAAGAACTATCTGCATAAGACGCTAAAAATACATATGACGGTGCAAGTTCTGCAGGTTGTCCACGACGACCCATAGGTGTTTCCCCACCTTGATTTGCTACTTTTTCATCTGAAAATGTAGCAGGTATTAAAGGTGTATATATAGGGCCAGGTGCAACAGCATTGACGCGTACGCCTTGTTCTATCAGACTTGTCGCTAATGATCTCGTAAATGCAACGATTGCCCCTTTAGTTGCTGAATAATCTATGAGATGCGCTGATCCTCTATATGCGGTAACACTAGTAGTATTGATAATGGCATCGCCATTTTTTAAATGAGGTGCTGCTGCTTGAGATAAAAACATCATGCCAAAAATATTAGTTTCAAACGTTTCTTTCACTTGCTCTGGCGTAATTTCTTGAAAACTATCTTGTGGAAATTGAACACCACCATTATTCACTAAAATATTTAAACCATCAAAATCTTTAACCACTTGATCAATTAATTTTTGAGATTCTGATACTACCTTTAAATCATGTGCATAAGCTTTAGCTTTCACGCCTACCTCTCTCAAATCATCCACTACTTTTTGAGCATCCTCATGTTCATCATAGTAACCAATGGCAACGTTCGCCCCTTCTTTTGCAAATAACATCGCTACAGAACGTCCAATACCAGAATCACCACCAGTAATTAGAGCAACTTTACCTGTTAATTTGCCGCCACTTTTATATCCTTCCATTTCCGTTATAGGTTGTGGATCCATATCTTTTTGGATACCTGGTTGTTTATTTTGTGTATACCCTTTAATTTGCTTATGAAATTCTAATAAATTCATCATTATACCCCCATGTGTAATAATTCTATCGTGTACTACATACCACAAATAAGCAGCAACAAACATATTAAAAAATGCTGTGAATAACGTCATATGTCCATAACTTAATCCACAGCATTTTAGTTAAAATGATTTATTAAATTTTATATTGTTTAAATTGAGTGTTTTACAATTCGGCTTGAATGTATAAAGGACATAATTGCAAATATACAATACACAATTGAATATACAATCATGACAATATAAACAGGTGTCATACTCGTTGCATTATAGAGCCCCATAAAAGCTTTTGCTGCAAAATATGCATGCAACAGTGACACAACTAAAGGTAAACCAAAGTTGAAAACAACTTTTAACCCTAGTCCTTTCAACATATCTTGATGCGTATAACCAATTTTTCTTAGAATACGAAAACTCGGTATTTCATCTTCAGTTTCATCCATTTGTTTAATATAGATGATACATCCTGCTGCCACTAAAAATGCTAAACCTAAAAACGAAGTTACAAATAATAAAATACCGACACTCTCGTTCATTTCTTGTTTTATCATTCCTTGAGATTGGATGCTGGGATCAATCGATTGTGCAATTTTCGTTGCTTTAGTCAAATCCGTATGATGTTTCAAATCATAACCATATTGTTTATTCGTCTCCTTACTCCCCTGTTTGATTTCCTCATATTTGTCAGAGCTCACGAGTAATACGGGACCGCCATAACTTATTTCACTCATAAATGTCGCTCTGCTACTATCACCAATTACCTTAAATGTTTCCTTATCACTATTCTTCAACTGAATCTCTTTATTTAAGTCATATTTTACGATTCCATTACCGGCTGCTAAATTAATCAATTTCGCTTTATTTCCAGTCACTGCTTTATCGTTAAAGTATTTGTTACTCGTTACAAATAAACTATCCATGCGCCCCATATTGGATTTTTGAAATACTTGATCTTTTAATATGTCACCACGCACTACTTCTTTATAATCTTTTGTCACATCTATATCTGCTTGTTTTAATTTACTTTCAAATTGTTTGGCTTGTTTACTATTTGTAAAGTTTAAATCATGGGGTGCCATTAACTCTGTATTTTCATCCATCGTTGATTTACTAATCGCACCAAAGCATAATACTGTTACAGTTACTGCTGAAATAGTTGCAATAATAGTTAATGATAATGCATTTTTCTTCATTCTATGCATGATTGATGATGTAAACACTACATCAGTGATTGACACGTTACCTCTTTTTGAACGTTTCAACGTTTTAAATATAAGTGACACGGAACTGCGGAAAAATAAATATGCACCTAATACCGTTAACAATAAAATGATAAATGGCGAATAGATGATCATATTGATGAACTTACCAAACATTTCTGTAGAGATATAATAGCCAACACCAATCATCACAATACCTAACACACCGGAAATAACTTCCATCACAGTAATTTGAGACTTGGTTGCTTCCGTGCGTGCGTTATCATTCATCATCATTAAAATACTGCGTTTACGTAAAAATATAAAACTTTGTATTAGTATGAGTACAAATGACACAACAATAAGCATCAATGTTTGCATTACAGCTGGCAATTGAAACGATAATGATACGCTCATATTAATGTCTAATACTTTGAGCACAATCATCAATAGTAATTTCGAACCAAATATACCTATAAGCATGCCAATCACACTCGTTAATAACAGCATCATCGCTTGCTCAATGACTAACATTCTCATGATGTTATTTCTTGTTAAACCAATCAATTGATACAGTGCAAATTCACTTGTTCTACGTTTAATAAAAAGTTGATTCGCATACATTAAGAATATAACAATAATAAAGAATAAAAATACTGCGCCAATTTCTGAACCTTTTTGAATTGTCTTTAATGATTGCTCATTATTAATACTGTCAGTGTATTTTAAAGTTACAAAACTAAAATATAAAACAATACTGACAATTAGGGAAAATAAATACATAGCATAATGTCTAATATTTTTCCTTAAATTCTTGATGACGATTTGATTAAAATTCATTTGTCACACCACCTAAGGCCGTTTGCATGTGAATGATATTTTTATAAAATGCTTGATTGCTATCCTCACCTTGGTATATTTCAGAATGTATATCCCCATCTTTCAGCATAATGACACGATTTGAATAACTAGCTGCAACGGGATCGTGCGTGACCATGACGATAGTAGCATTTGTCTTTTGGTTTAACTCTTCCAAACGGTTCAATAGATCTTGTGCACTTTTTGAATCTAATGCACCTGTTGGTTCATCTGCAAAAATAATAGCTGGTTTATGTACTGAAGCTCTTGCTGCAGCAGTACGTTGTTGTTGTCCCCCAGATATTTCATCTGGATACTTATGACCCAATTGACTAATACCTAATGCTTGAGTGACTTCTTCATAATTTTGTTCTTTTTCTTGTTTAGATAATTTTTGAATAGATAGTGGCAACATAATATTTTCTTTAACCGTTAATGTATTTAGCACACTATAATTTTGGAAAATAAAACCTATTTCTTTTTTACGAAAGTCTGCTAATGCTTTATTACTCATTTTATTAATTTGATGACCATTAATTTCCACTGTACCACTCGTTATATAATCAATGGAACTGATCACATTAAGTAACGTTGTTTTACCAGAACCTGATGGTCCCATGATTGTTACAAATTCACCTTTTTCAATCGTAAAATCTATACCTTTTAGTACTTCTTGCTTTCTATGTTTATTGCCATAATTTTTCGTTAATCCTTCAACTTTTAGAATAGACATGTATTACACTCCTTCAATCACTTTACTTTTATTTATATTTTTATCATAGCGAATTTATTTAATTTTCTCGTTTGATTTTACTAACAAATACATAATTTCAAATAACAAAACTGTCACATTTTTATTTCGTAATAAATTATAATTTTTGAATTTTTTTGTCATAAAGTACTATAAACTTTTTTTATGCTATGTGCTATACTATTAAAATTGACTTTTAATAAAGGAGCACAAATTATGCTAAATAAATTAAAGAGAGAATGGCTCACTGCACCGGGAACAAATATATTAGCAGGCATTGTTGTAGCACTTGCATTAATTCCTGAAGCAATTTCGTTCTCTATTATTGCCGGAGTAGATCCAATGGTCGGTTTATATGCGTCATTTATCATCGCTGTCGTCATTTCATTTGTTGGAGGTAGACCCGCAATGATATCCGCTGCTACAGGCGCTGTCGCTTTAGTCATTGTGCCATTAGTACGCGATCATGGTATACAATATTTACTTGCTGCAACCATTTTAATGGGCATCATTCAAATCATCTTTGGTCTATTAAAAATAGGCAGACTGATGAAATTCATTCCAAATTCTGTGATGATTGGGTTTGTGAATGCATTGGCTATAATGATATTTATGACACAACTTAAACATATCTTTGGTATTTCATTACCTACATATTTATTTGTAATCATCACATTATTAATTATTTATTTATTACCTCGTGTGTTCAATCGTATACCTGCACCATTAATTGCTATCGTCGTATTAACGGTCGTATATTTAGTTACTGGTGTAGATGTTAAAACAGTTGGAGATTTAGGCGAAATCAAAAAAAGTTTACCGCATTTATTAATCCCCGATGTACCATTTAACATGGAAACATTTAAAATTATATTTCCTTATTCCATATCAATGGCAATTGTAGGTCTTGTAGAAAGTTTATTAACGTCACGCATCGTCGATCAAGCAACTGATAGTTATAGTAACAAAAACCAAGAAGCTCGCGGACAAGGTATTGCAAACTTTATCACAGGCTTTTTCGGTGCAATGGGTGGTTGTGCTATGATTGGGCAGTCAGTTATTAATGTGCGTTCAGGTGCAACCACACGACTTTCCACATTCACAGCAGGTGTGTTTTTAATCATCTTGATTATGGTTTTTGGCGACTGGGTTGTTGAAATTCCAATGCCAATTTTGGCTGGCATCATGGTGATGGTTTCTGTAGGTACATTTAATTGGCAATCATTTAAATTTATACAAAAAGCTCCACGTTCTGATGCATTTGTGATGATGCTAACGGTAGTTATCGTATTGTTCACAAGTAATCTGGCGCTCGGCGTCATCGTTGGCGTTATTGTCAGTGCATTATGTTTTGCTACAAAGATATCCAACGTCTCTGTTCAATATGAGGAAAGTGATCATCACGTCTATTATAAAATTGAAGGTCAAATTTTCTTTGTATCTATCGATTCCTTAATGAACCAATTAGATTTAGAAATAAGAGATAAAACAATTTATCTCGATTTTAGCCAAGCACATTTATGGGATGATTCAGCTGTCAATGCAGTAGATACCTTAATAGAAAATTATAAAAAGAAAAACAATATGATTTATATACAACATCTTAATAAAGACAGCCGTAAAATTGTTTCTGAGCTCAGCAAAGTTAATCAGCAGCATCTAATATAACTTTGATTCAAATTATAAGCTAACATCACTTGTTACATACATACTGATGTTAGCTTATTTTATTCCAAACAAACACATTGACTTTTATACCTACAGGGGGTATATTAAATTTAACAGATGACATACAAATAATGATTTATTATAAATCTATGAAGCAAAAGGAGGCATTCACTGAGATGGGAAACAACAAAAAAACGACATTAGGCATTACAGGCATGACTTGTGCTGCATGTGCAAATCGCATCGAAAAGAATTTAAATAAAATGGAAGATGTCAAAGCAAATGTCAATGTCACAACTGAGAAAGCAACGATTGAATATAATTCAGATAATATTTCACTAGATGCTTTAACTCAAAAAATTAAAGATACAGGTTATGATGTTGTCACTGAAAAAGCTGATTTAGATGTCATTGGTATGACTTGCGCCGCATGTTCAAATCGTATTGAAAAAGTACTTAACCGCACTGACGGTGTTGAACAAGCAAACGTCAACCTCACAACCGAAAATGCAACGATTAATTATAATCCAGAAGTGACATCTATAGATGAATTGATTAAAAAAATACAAAACATCGGCTATGATGCAAAAACCAAAGCAGCCCCTTCAGAAAAAAATTCACGAAAAGCACAAGAGTTAAAAGGAAAGCGAAACAAATTAATTGTTTCAGCCATACTTTCTTTACCTTTATTATTGACGATGTTTATCCATTTATTCGGACTACCATTACCTAGTTTCTTAATGAATCCATGGTTTCAATTCATATTAGCTACACCTGTTCAATTTATTATTGGTTGGCAGTTCTATGTAGGCGCATATAAAAATCTACGAAATGGTTCAGCCAATATGGATGTATTAGTCGCGTTAGGTACGAGTGCCGCATTCTTTTATAGTATTTATGAAATGATAAAATGGTTGAATGATACAAACTATACACCTCATTTGTATTTTGAAACGAGTGCTGTATTAATAACACTTATCTTATTCGGTAAATATTTAGAAAGTCGTGCCAAAACGCAAACTACAAATGCATTAAGTGAATTGTTAAGTTTACAAGCAAAAGAAGCACGTATAATTAAAAATGGTAAAGAACAAATGGTGCCACTAAGTGAAGTTGTTGTTGGAGATTATATACAAGTAAAACCAGGAGAAAAAATACCAGTAGATGGACATATCATCAAAGGTATGACTGCAATAGACGAATCTATGTTAACGGGTGAATCTATCCCTGTTGAAAAAACATTAAACGATAATGTGATAGGATCAACGATGAATAAAAATGGTACCATTACAATAGAAGCAACGAAAGTAGGAAAAGACACTGCTTTATCTTCTATTATTAAAGTAGTTGAAGATGCTCAAGGTTCAAAAGCACCTATACAGCGTTTAGCTGATACGATTTCTGGCTACTTCGTCCCTATTGTCGTAGGTATTGCTATACTCACATTTATCATTTGGATTACTTTTGTCCAAACTGGTCAATTCGAACCTGCACTTGTAGCAGCAATCGCTGTATTAGTGATAGCTTGTCCATGTGCATTAGGTCTCGCAACACCTACTTCAATTATGGTAGGTACTGGTAAGGCTGCTGAAAATGGTATTTTATTTAAAGGTGGCGAACACATAGAACGTACACACCAAATTGAAACAGTCGTTCTTGATAAAACAGGAACTATCACAAACGGCAAACCAATTGTGACGGACTTTGATGGTAATGATGAAACACTACAACTTTTAGCGAGTTCAGAAAAAGATTCTGAACATCCACTCGCTGAAGCAATCGTTAGTTATGCAAATAATAAAGGTAGTGATTTATTAGAAACAACATCTTTTGAAGCAGTGCCAGGACACGGTATTCATGCAATGGTTCATAACCAAGACATATTGGTCGGCACACGTAAATTCATGAAAGATGCTCATATTGATGTTTCAAAGTATGAAGATAATTTAGTCAAATATGAATACGAAGGTAAAACAGCAATGCTCATTGCTATTAATCAAACACTACAAGGTGTGATTGCCGTCGCTGATACAGTCAAAGATTCTGCCAATGAAGCGATTCAACAATTACACGATTTAGGCATTTCCGTAACAATGCTTACAGGAGATAACGCGCGAACAGCACAAGCAATTGCTAGACAAGTAGGTATAGACGCTGTAATTGCAGAAGTATTACCAGAAGAAAAAGCTTCAAAAATCAAAGAACTTCAGGATAATGATAAAATTGTTGCTATGGTTGGAGATGGCGTTAACGACGCACCAGCGCTTGTTCAAGCTGATATCGGTATTGCTATTGGAACAGGTACAGAAGTAGCAATAGAGGCAGCTGATGTTACAATTTTAGGCGGAGAATTATTATTAATTCCTAAAGCAATTAAAGCTAGTAATTCAACGATAAGTAATATCAGACAAAATTTATTTTGGGCATTCGGCTATAACGTAGCTGGTATTCCTATCGCAGCTTTAGGTTTACTTGCACCTTGGGTAGCTGGTGCAGCTATGGCATTAAGCTCTGTAAGTGTGGTAACAAATTCACTCAGATTGAAACGAATGAAATTATAATGCAACTTTGTAATAATAATAATAAACATCGTTGATTTAAGGAGGTGATTCCTATGGCAACAGAAACAATTAAAGTTGATGGCATGAGCTGTGATCATTGTAAACATGCAGTAGAATCTGCACTTACAAATCTAGATGGCGTATCAACGGCTGACGTGAACCTTGATGCTGGTAATGTTGAAGTTGATTTTGACGATAATAAAGTTACAATGACAAGCATGAAAGATGCTATCGAAGATCAAGGCTATGATGCTAAATAACCTACACATTCAAAAAAATGAGGGCTGAGACGCATTCAAACGTCTTAGCCCTATTTTTATATTACATATTTAATTAACACGAAGCTTACTATCACCAGTATATATTACCTCTAATGTTGCATCTAGCGCATCTACAATAAGATTTTTCACAGCTGCATCTGTATAAAAAGCAATATGTGGAGATAGAATGACATCTTGTCGTTCTATTAATTCAACTAATATTGCATCATCTAATTGTGTATTGCGTTGATCACTTGGGAATAGCCCTTTCTCACCTTCATAAGTATCTAATGCCGCACCTAATAATTTTCCACTATTTAATGCATCTATAAGGGCTTTTGTATCAACAATCGTACCGCGCGCACAATTAATAAACACGGCACCTGTTTTCATTTCTGTAAATACTGCCTCATTAAACAAATATGTATTTTCCTTTGTCGCTGGAATATGTACAGTTACAATATCTGCATCTTTAATTGCCTCACTCATACTTTCTTTATATGTTAAATATGCTTCACATGAGACTTGAGGTTCAATATCATATGCTACTACTTCTGAACCAAAACCTTCTGCAAAAATTTTACCTACAATAGAGCCAATACGACCTGTACCAATAACTGCAACTTTTAAATCTTTTATAGAACGTGACAAATTACTTGGTTGCCATCTAAAATCATATGCTGCAGTTTTATTTTGTATATCATTAAAATTTCTAATTAAATTTAATGCTTGAGACACAGTATATTCAGCGATAGAATTCGGAGAATAAGAAGGTACATTGGTTATAACTAGTTCATATTGCTTAGCTAAATCAAGATTATAACTATCAAAACCAGCACTTCTCTGAGCAATTTGCTTAATTCCATAATCATGTAATTTCTGATACACTACTTCATCTAATTCAATTTGTTGTGACAATGATACTCCATCAAAACCTTTAACACGATCTACTGTTTCCGAAGATAATATGTCACTATCTAAATCTACTTTCACTTGATTTTTTTCTGACCATTCATTAATAAAAGGGATATCTTCTTCTCTGACACCAAAAAGTTTAATGCTTTTCATTGATCATTTCACTCCTATTCTGCTTCATATAAATGTTTTAATGATTGAATGCGTTCTGCCGCTTCCATTAAGCTATCTTCATCCACTGCTAATGAAATACGTACATAGTCCTGCCCATGTTCACCAAATGGAATACCTGGCGCAACCAAAATGGACTTTTCTTTTAATAAATATGTTTCAAATGTTTCACCATCATAATATTTAGGTGTTTTTAACCATAAAAATATGCCACCATTCATCGGTTCAAAAGGAATACTTGCTTCTTTCAATTTAGCTGTGAACTTATCTCTGCGGACTTTAAATATTTCATTTTGACTCACAAGGAAATCATCATAATGATTTAAAGCAAATGTAGCCGCGTCTTGCAGTGCACCAAACATGCCAGCATGCGTATGTGTTTGATATTTTTTCAATGCTTGTATCATGTCTTTATTCCCTACAGCAAAACCAACTCTAAAACCTGACATATTATATCCTTTTGACAATGAAAATACTTCTATTGCTAGGTCTCTAGCACCCTTTGATTGTAAAATACTTGGATTTTTATAATCAAAGCCAAATGCACTGTAAGCAAAATCATGAACAATTTTAGTTTTTGTGCCTTGAAATTGTGCAATTGCTTTATCAAATACATCTTTTGTAGCAACTGAACCTGTAGGGTTATTTGGATAAGTTAGATAAACTAAGCGTGTATTCAATAAGACGTCTTTATCTATCATATGCCATTGTGGTAAATAATAAGGTGGCTTTAACACAAGTGGTTGTGGCTTAGCATCTGCTAACAATACACCTGCTAAATAATCTGTATAACCTGGATCGGGAAGTAGCACATTTTCACCCGGATTAACGATGCATGTAGGCAAAGCGACTAAGCCGTTTTTCGTACCATATAGAATACAAACTTCTTCATCCTTATCTAATTCAACATCATATTGTCTTTTATAAAAATCGACGATTGCTTGTTTAAATGTTTCTTTCCCATGAAAAGCGACATATTTTTGATTTTCAGGTTTATAGATGGCTTCTGCGTAGCAATCAAGGATACCTTTAGGCGTTGCGCCATCAGGTATACCGACAGCCATATTAAT
The DNA here is from genome assembly GCF_002902365.1 of Staphylococcus cohnii subsp. cohnii. Lineage (GTDB taxonomy): Bacteria > Bacillota > Bacilli > Staphylococcales > Staphylococcaceae > Staphylococcus > Staphylococcus cohnii. The sequence continues at coordinate 164,299 of NZ_PPQC01000046.1, forward strand.
CAACGGTAATGGCCCAGGCTCTATTTTTCGTCCCATCGTTTTACCAAAGTAACTATCCGGAATTTGTGATAACCGATCTGATATTACCATTAAAAGTCCTCCTTAAAATAAAAAACTATATGCCTCATAAGTGACATATAGCTCTCACATGACACTTATCTACCAAGTATTTCACTTGTTGAATGTAGCACAGTACTTATGATAATAGATAAGTCTGTTGCTGAAGTTTCAACGGGTCAAGTCCCTCCACTTCTCTGGATAAGTCACTTTATAATAAAATTAATATTAATTTTATCAGAATATTCTAACATGTCAATATAAAAAAAGAGTGACTCGCTTGAGTCACTCCTTATCTATATCACCAAACATAATTCGTTCAGTGCTATAGATTTTACCACCAACCGTGGTTTTTACGGAATTCTAACGCTGCTGCTTCAGAACCGTAACGTTGTTTAGCGTAGTTTAACATACCTTTAGTTTGATCAGCTACTGAACCAGTACCCCATGATTCCTTAGTTTGACCTAAGCCTCTATACCCTGCTGGGTTAACCGCATTTGGATTACCACTTGATTCAGGCATTACAATTGAATTCCACATAGCTTCTGATCCACCAGCAGCTAAGAATTGTGCTTTAACTGATCCACCAGTTGAAGCTGCAGATGCTTGAGCTGCTTTAAATGTTTGTGTAGCTGCACTTGTTTGTGCTGTTTTAACATTTGTAGTTGCTGAAGCTTTTGGTGCTTCTACTGCTGCTGGAGCAGTATATGATTGTTGTGAACGTACGTCACTTGCTGATTTTTCATTTGTATTGACACTTACTTCTGAGCTTACATCTTGTGTAGTATTAGGTGTTGAAGCTTGCGCACCAACTGCATGGTATTCCCATGACCATGTGTTACCGTCAGATGTAAAAGTAAACTGGTTACCACCTAGTACAAAATTGTAGTTATATGCACCAGCATGTAATGGTTTTTGATCTAATTCAGCTGAACCATTTAATGCTAATTCTGCTAAATGTGCTTTGTCGATGTTTTGTTCTGAAGCGTGAGCTTGATTGTTGTCAGATGCTGCTGCATATCCTGTTACGCCTAATGCTACTGCTAATGATGAAGCTAAAATTGATTTTTTCATAATAAAATAAATCCTCCAAATTTAATTTTAATAAAATATATTTTCGATAATTTTTTTGTCGTATTTGCTAAAATTCTTTAAATTTTATGTTTTGTTTTTTGACCATAGTTAATATACCATATATTTTTATCAATTATATTACACTTACATAACAAAACTTTACAAAAAGCATTCTGATTTGTAACATTGCAATCTTTTGTAATTGCTTTATACAACATTCTCAAATAATCAATTTCACTTTTATGATTTATAATTGTTGATATTAAAGAATGATATCTCTTGAATTGCTTTATTTTTTATATAATCTGAAAAATTACAAACAATCTTATTGTTACATAACTGTAATAATATATTTCGATATATTATTTATATATTGGGGTCATACTTGCAAATTATTTTGTACAAAATTAAAAAGGCCTTTGATTTGAGGCCTTTTTAATCTTTTTACTTATATATTGATAATGTGCATTTTTTAATATATTACAATAAGCAAATCTATATCTTTGCTTATTTTATGCTAGGAACTTAAACACTTCTTTATCATATAATTTCAAAACTTTCATATAGAATATATGAATTAAGAAACCTATCATAAACGGCACGACAAAAAATGCAATAAATACATATAATAGATTAATTAGTAATGGTGCTTCCATGTGTTTAAATGCGCTGATGGGGCCTACCAACCCAATAATACCAAAACCAGCAGATTCCTTGGTACCAGCAATACCTAATAAAGCACCAAAAAATCCAGTGATAATCGCATTGGTGAAGATGGGTAATAAAATGATAGGGTGTCGAACCATATTGGGAATCATCATTTTAACACCACCTAAAAATATTGTAATAGGTACGCCTGATCTATTGATTTTCATCGTACCTGCGACGAGAACACCTTCACATGCTACAATGCCTAATGAGGCTGAACCTGCTGCTAAACCACTAATACCAATGGCAAGTGCTGTCGCCACTGTAGAAATTGGTGAAATGATTATAAAACTAAAGACAAGTGCAATAAGCATTGACATAATTATGGGTTGTAATTCTGTAAACGTATTAACTAAGTTACCAATACCAGTCGTAATTAATTGTATGTATGGCAATAACGTCAAACCAATCAATCCTGAAATAACACCAACAATTGTCGGTAAAATAATCAATGTCAGACTACCAAAACGTTCACCGATTAGCAATATTAAAAATACCGCAACTGCTGCTGTTATCATTGTATTAATCAAATCTCCCACGCCGGCAAGTACCCATACACCATCTTTAAATTGTGCAATACCACTTCCGACAAAAGCCGCACTAGCAACTACAGCAGTCGCTAATGGTGTTAAGCTAAAGCGCATTGCAATCAAAGCTCCTACCAATAGTGGAACTGTAAATTGAATACCTAAAACAACCTGTAGTAAAGATTCAAAAACGGCATATTTCGGCGCTAAAAGTTTAAATACCTCCCCTAAAATAGCATTAGGTATGAGCCCAGCAACAATTGCAATTGCTACGCCAGATAATACATTATTAATAAATTGTTTCGGACTTACTTTGATCATTGTGTGCCTCCTATGTTGTAATAAATAAAATATACCATATTATCGCAATTTTCAGAATATTTATTTTTGTACACTCTCTATAAAAATACAGTTAATCATATCATTACAATTTCCAATTCATTCTTTATGTCTACTAAACGCAAAAATTGCACAAAAAACGGATAGACGTCCATTTCTTTTTAATGAACTTATCTATCCATATACTTTCGTTGCTTTTTAAAATAATATTTAACAATAACGTCGAAAGTAATTGTTATGTTCTATACGTACCGCTTGTTTGCTAAATATTATTGTTAAAACTACTTTATTTTGCTTCCATTAATTCACGCGTCAATACGAGACCTTGCGTTGCATTCTCAAAAAATTCTAACTTTTGAAGTGTGTTTTTTTCTGGTAAGTGTTGCTCAAATTGTTCCCATATCCAAAAGGCAATGTTTTCGGCTGTTGTATTCATAGATGGTAATGTTTCATTAACCAGTTGACCATCCAAATAAGTTGCGATTTGTTTATTATATATTTTATCGACTTCATTAAAATCTAATGCCAATCCAGCATCGTTTATTTTAGATAAAATTTCAATATTGAACTTATAGTGTTGATTGGCTAAATCTTTGTGTGCTTTTTGACTAAAATATATGCGATTATCACAAGTAAATTCATAATAATTTTTAATAAGTACTGCATTACTACGATATTTAAATTGTTCAGGTGGTTGAACTTGATTAAAATTTGTCATATTAAAATCTCCTTTTCAACATTATATTTATTTATACCCTTTAAGTTAAAATATATGATTTCTAATGTTTTTAATATTACATTTTAGGCTATAGAAAAATAATTGGAAGTATTAAGAGTAAAGGAGCTTTTTATGACTATTCAAATACAACGCATTTATGAAAAACCACTTAAAGAAGGCGTACGTGTACTTGTAGACCGCGTTTGGCCACGAGGCATCTCAAAAGACCAAGCTAACTTGGATCATTGGCTAAAAAACATTGCACCAACATCTGAATTAAGAAAATGGTTTAATCACGATCCTCAACTTTACGCTGCATTTAAAGAAAAATACGAGAAAGAATTGCGTGAAAATAACGATCAAAAAGAAGCTTTTAATGAATTGAAAGATATTGTTGCTAACAGTAAACAAGATGTCATTTTGCTTTATGGTGCAAAAGATGAAAAACATAATCAAGCAGTTGTGCTACAACAATTATTACAATAAGGTGTGAATATGATGGCTCAATGGCATATCGACATAAATGATTCACCTGTGCAGACACTCATGCACCAAGACGAGACCCTTGCAAAACTTATAAGACAAATCGGCAATGTAGAAATAACACTGCGCGCTAATCTGCTAAAGTCATTAATTCGTTCTATCATTGGTCAGCAAATTACAAATACTGCTGCTTCAGCAATTTTCCAAAGATTTTCGGAAGCAATCCACAATCAATGGACTGTTGCATCGGTGGTAAATTTATCTGAAGCACAAATGAAACACATAGGTCTTTCTAAAACTAAAATAAACTATATTCAAAATTTGCTAGCGCATATAGAGCAAAACAAACTTGATTTTACTCATTTACATGAATTAGATGATGAATCTGTAAAGCAAGTTTTAACACAGGTCAAAGGTATTGGTCGTTGGACATCAGAAATATTTTTAATATTTACCTTAAAACGTGACAATATACTGCCTATTTTTGATGTAGGTTTACAGAGAGCTGCTCAATGGCTTTATCAAACTTCAAAAGCTGAAAGAAAAAAACAGCTCACTCTATGTGCACAACGATGGCATCCATATGCCTCATATGGGGCGTTTTATTTATGGGAAGCAATTCATCAAAATTTATTAAATTACGACTCTATTGATTCACTTTTAGACGAATCATCTTCGTAATACGTTGAGCTTAATATTTTAATTATAACTCAAATCATTCTATATTACGCTACGCTATCACTACGGTAACATCGTATTATTAGGATAAAGCGCGGATAGAATAATACATTTTCTCAACAATTATTTCTTATACAGACTCTCTTCACCATTAGGTAACGATTCTATAAATTTTCTAGGGTTTTCCGCATATTCATTTCCAACGCCACCCTTCATTCTTTGGAAATGTAAATGCGGCCCTGAAGTTTGAGAACCAGTATTACCAGAAAGTGCAATGATTTTTCCAGCTTTAACTTTTTCACCAGGTTCCACCTTAAATTCATTTAAATGCATATACCATTGATGATGTACACCATCTTCTTCCACAATCTGCACTACTTTGCCACCTAATTCATTTTCAAAAGTTCTGGTTACTTTACCATCTGTCGCTGCAGTTACTGGCGTGTTTTTAGCTATGCCATAATCAATGCCATAGTGTTTACCGTCGAAGTCATTATATTTATAATCACCAAAAGATTCAGTCTCTCTACTTATATTAAAAATGCTTCTATCTGTCTTTCCACTATCTTTATTTCCATCATTTTGTTGTACTAAATTTTCTCTTACATATCGTTGTACAGTATCTATATTTGTTAATAATAGTATTAACGGTACTAATATAATAACTAATAATAATATCGTTTTAAATGTATTTTTCACTATCCGATTCACCTTTTAAATTATGATATTAATATCATAATAAATGCTTTTATCTGTATTTTGCTAATTATTCAACTTAAAATCATCTCATACTTTCGTATTAAATAACTGTAATGAAAATATTAAAACAACTTTAGCAATACATACTTACTCAATTCAAACACGAAAATTTGATATCATTCACACACAAAAAACGCCAATTTCTATATTGCTGCGCTAGAAATTGACGTTTATTATTAGTGACAGATACTTATATTCCATACTTTTCTTTAATCGTATTAACAGAATTCAAAAAATTCATCCCTAAACTCTTACAAATGTTACAAATCAATATTTTCAAAATTTAGAGAACAATGGCTATCCATAATTTAGCTTACACGTTATAACTTTTCAACATATGTTCCATCAATGTCCAAACACGTTCAACATCTACAGCCGTAGCAAAATATGCATTTTTTTCTTTGTTTGTGACATTATTTAAGTCGACTGACATTGTACCGTAAGTGAGCGAACTTTGATGTTCTATGTCGATGTGTGTCTGCTGCATAGTAAATAAGTCAGGTTGCAATAAGTATAAAATTGTACACGCATCATGAATAGGACCCCCATCCATATTAAAATGTGTTTTATAAGTAGATTTGAAAAATTCTAGTAGTTCAATAACAAATTGAGATATTTTATTATCAATGCTACTAAATCTTTGAATTACTTCATCTGTTGCTAAGACCTGATGAGTCACATCTAACCCAAAAACATTTATGTTTATCCCACTTTCAAATACTCGTTTAGCAGCTTCTGCATCCACCCAAATATTAAATTCAGCGGTAGGCGTCCAATTCCCGAAAGTACCGCCTCCCATAATTGTAATAGAATCAATTGATTGAGCAATACTAGGGTCTTTGATTAATGCAGTCGCAACATTTGTAAGTGGACCTGTTGCAACAATTGTTACAGGATCAGCGCTTTGTTTTAATGTCTTAATAATTACATCTGCAGCGTGATATTGAGTTGGTTTCAACGATGGCACTTCAGGTAATTTAGGTCCATCTAATCCCGAATCCCCGTGAATTTCCGAAGCGAAAGAAGCAGGTTTTATTAGTGGTCGCGAAGCACCTACAGATACTTCGATATCTCGTCTTCCCATAACTTCTAATACATTAAGTGCATTTTTGGTGTTTTTTTCAACTGCTTGGTTTCCTGCTACAGTGGTCACGGCTAATATATCAAGTGTACTATATTTCGCACCTGCTAGAATTAAAGCTATCGCATCATCATGACCTGGATCACAATCCATGATTATCTTTTTAGTCATTTAACACACTCCAATCATCTTATGTATATTAAATATGAATTAAATCAATTTAATATGAGTATTGTTTTGTAGTAAATATTTTATCATTCAGCATCACTACCCTAATTACAACGGCATTGCTTCATTTATTAAGATTTATTTTTTATACTACTGTTAAAACAATCATACTACTTTTCTACTAGTTCCGCTTTTTATTTTCCGAAAATTCACATATTTTTATAGAAATATCACATTTTTTGCATGAATTGTGTTTGCTCCAATTAAAAATACTGGTAAGTTAGTATCATTACACAACTTGAGGTGGTCTTAAATGCGAGCAATTTTAATTGGTATATTAGCTGCTTTCTTTTTTTCTATTACATTCATACTAAATCATGCGATGTCTAGCGAAGGTGGCAGTTGGCTTTTTAGTGCGTCACTACGCTTTATCTTTATGTTCCCTTTTTTGTTAATGATGGTTATTTGGAACCGTAAAGGTCGTCATCATATTATTTTATTGCATATTAAGCAAAATTTTTCCAGGTGGTTATTGTGGAGTTCACTTGGTTTTGTCTTTTTTTATGTACCCATAACTTTTGTATCAAATTATAGCCCAGGTTGGCTTATTTCTGCGACATGGCAATTAACCATTATTTGCGGCCTTTTTACAGCTCCATTTTTCTACACATATATACAACTAGGACAATCAATGAGAGAACGTATACCATGGCGTTCACTAACTACATCTAGCATTATGATATTAGGGGTTATCATTGTACAAATTCCACACATTTCGAATATAGAATTACATATTTTCCTATTATCTGTCATACCGTTGATGATTGCAGCATTTTGTTACCCCTTAGGTAATCGTAAAATGATGGTGCTTGTTGGCAACGATTTAAATACGATCGAACGGATATATGGCATGACCTTAGTTACCTTACCATTATGGTTGATCATTTTTCTGATTGGAGTAGCTACTCAGGGGCTACCCTCTTCAGATCAAATCACGCAAACCTTTTTAGTTGCGATTTTCTCTGGTATCATAGCAACAACATTATTCTTCTATGCAACGAATATAGTGAAACATAACCAAACTAAGTTAGCTGCTGTTGAAGCGACACAAGCGATGGAAATCGTTTTTACACTAATTGGCGAAATGTTACTTTTAGGCTTAGCGTTACCAAATTTTTTAAGTATTGTTGGTATTATGATCATTATTTTAGGTATCATCATTTATTGTTTTTTAAATAGTAAAATAAATGACAGTAAAATAGAATTGAAATAAAATCAAATCCAGTTATGTTTATTGACAACTTGTTCGTAAAGCAAGATAATTTGTCTAATGATAATAACAAATATAGAGGTGTAATTAATTGACTCATACTCATATAGATCCCCGTATTATAAGAACTAAAAAATTATTAATGAACGCTTTTCGTGAAATTGCAAAAGAAAAAAAGTTAGTGTCAATTACGGTTAAAGATATTACCGAACGTGCCACTGTCAATCGTGCTACCTTTTATGCTCATTTTTACGATAAATATGACATCATGGATTATACATTGTCCGAAACAATCTTAAAAAATTTAAATCAATCGCTCAATATGGTTGCAGAATTAAATGAAAAAGCACTGTGCCAATGTTTTATTACAATTACTAGTTATATCCAAGATACTCATGAGGAGTGCCGTCTAAATAGTGAAGCATATGGGGAAATTGTCGAGAAAAGAGTTAAAGAAGAATTAGAAGATATTTTCTTAAAATTAATGTCTGATGAACACAAAGATATAGATAGAGAGACTCTTGCTACAAGTGCACGATTTCTATCATGGGGATTATACGGCATTGCTAAACATTGGTTCCATTCGAGTAATTTACCTGCTGAATCATACATCAACAAGTCATTACCTTTCATTACATCCCAACTTTCAAATCAAAAGTAATTTGCACAGTGAGTTTGACGATGAAAATAGTTATTCTATAATCATTCACATTACCCCTCGTTAAAGCTTAAGTTATCGAAACTTTTTTAACGAGGGGATTGATCTATTTAAGTAAAATACATGCTTAAACATTGTGTTCATTGATAAATTGTAATACTTCGCCTGTAATCGCTACTGCATTATTGCTTTCTCCTTCTATACCACCATAATGTAGACCGATTAATTCATTATTTGCATTAAAGACAGGTGAGCCTGAATTTCCGCCAAATGTGCTGGCACTATATGTTAATATACTGTCATTGTTACTTATGACTTTACCCGAGCTTTCCCACATCGTTGCTAAAGGTTTGTCACCTGGATAACCTGTAACTGTTATTGGATCATTACTAGACACAGTACTAGTTTCACCAATTGTGGCAGGTGTCACAACATCTCCAACTGATTGCCCTTCATTGTTTTTATTAAAATGAACTAGTACTAAGTCAGCATCTCCAGGATAGGCTACCACTTCTTTTTCTGTAAATGTACCATACGGAAAACTCTTTTCGTTTTCAGCAGCAGGCGCAAATGATAGCTTTCCATCACCGTTATTTACTACATGCTTATTCGTCAATACTGTATTTTTACCAACAACCACACCAGTAGCGATTGTTTCTCCTTTTTCTATGTAGCCGATGGATTGGTAATGACTAGATTGAGTATTTTCAATTTGATGTCTATTTTCACCTGGTAACATGACTCTTGGTGTGGCAGTACCTACTTGATTGCTCTCATTAGCCTGTTGCGAACTTTTCATAGTATCATTTTGATTTTGTGCTTGTACCTCAGCATTGATAGCGCTTGATAAAAATAATAGTGTGCCAATAATGATGCTGACTAATATGTTTTTCAACAAAACCTACCTCCTATTAAAAATATTACTTTTTAAATTTACAGAATTTTAAGATTTTAATCAATTATTACTTAGTATATTAATTATGTGATTTAAACAACATATTGCTCACTTTGTCGCTTATGCAATGAATTTATAAACATGTTGTTTGCATTATAATAACTCATGCCATATAATCTATCTAAACAACAAGTGTTACTTAGTTTACAGTCGTTGTTTAATTTAATTGAAGAGGAGGGATAGACGTGACAACAATTCAGACACACAGTGGTTTTCAAAGAACTTTTCAACAGGAACATTTAACCTTAGGATTAATGTCACCCTTTGATGATTCTGAAAATATCGCATTGCCAATTGATCAACAAATAGCATTAGTTCAATATGCTGAAAAACTTGGATTCACAAGCTTATTTGCGCGAGATAATCCTTTATATAGTCCGCACCTTGGTAATGTAACGACAAACTACGATCCGTTTGTGTTTTTAACTTTCATCGCTGCTAACACATCAAAAATCGCTCTCGGAACATCTAGTATTGTTGCGACATTACGTCATCCTGTGCATATAGCTAAAGCATCTACCTCTCTTGATTTAATATCAAACGAGCGATTATTATTAGGGATTTCTACTGGAGATCGTCAATTTGAATTTCCAACTTTTAAAATCAATCCAAATGATCTAAGTCAACATTTTCGATCAGCTGTGTCATCTTTAAAAGAATTATGGCAATCATCATCACCACAAACGTCAAATACTTTATTTGAACTGTACGAAGATTCTGGCTTACAAGTATTACCAAAGCATAAGCATATTCCTATGTTCGCAACAGGATACGCCAAACAACATATTGATTGGTTAAAAACACATGTGGATGGTTGGTTATTTTATCCTCAACCTTTCCAACAACAAAAAGCTTTATTACAGCAATGGCATCAAAATGATACATTCAAACCCTTTATGCATCCTTTGGTAATTGATTTATCAGTTAATCCGAATGAACTTGTAAAGCCGATTAAAGGTGGTTATCGCCTAGGAAGAAACACTTTGTTAAACATCCTAAAAGCATATGAACGTATCGGAACCAATCATATCATGTTACAGTTTATAACCAACGACAGAACTTATAAAGAAATATTAACAGAGGTAGGTAATGAAATTATTCCACACTTTCCACCTCGACATTTACAGGAGGACAAAATTTATGAAACTACTAGATAGAATTAACCAATTAGCAAACAAAGAAAAAGTGCAAACTTTGACTGTAGAAGAAAAACAAGAGCAACACGTGTTAAGACAAGAATATCTTCAAATGATTCGCGGCCAAGTCGTTAACACATTTTCTACTTTGAAAGTTGTAGATCCTTTAGGTGAAGATGTTACACCTGATAAAGTTTATAAATTGCGTGAAGAAATGGGCACACTAAATTTAGATTAATAAGAAACCCGTCAAGCAACTGATACTTGACGGGTTTCTCTATAACTATTAAATTGAAACGTGTTAATAACTCTGTTCATTATATTTTATACTTATCTTTTCATTTTAAAGAGTTGATGCTTTCTAACACACTTTTAAGCTGAAATATTAGTAATGAAAGCAATGTGTAACATAACTATATAACAACATAGAAGCATCTTTTCTACGTTTAACTATTTAATATCTTTTCCATGGATCGATCTACACTGCCTGCATACATACTGCCAAATTTCAGTAAATGCACCATTAATAAATACAAACGATAAAATTCTAGTCTTTCATTGGCACCTTTACTTAAAGGATAATGCTTATTATAGGAATCATAAAAAGTTTGAGTAAAGCCACCAAACACAGTAGTTATACCTAAATCAAATTCTCTATCACCATATAGTGGTGCCGGATCAAACAATGCAGGTTGACCATTTTCTAAAAACATATAATTACCACCCCACAAATCACCGTGCAATAATGAGGGTTTACTTGTATGGTCACTCAATGCACTTACAATGACTTCCCGCACTCTATGATAAGTTTGTACATCTTCCTCTATCCATAAACCTTGATCTACCAATCTATCTTTTAAATGATCTAAACGACGTTCAACAAATATGGTCGTCCAACTATCAGACCAATCATTGTCGAATGATACATCACCACCCTCATAAGGTAAATCAAAACCAAACTTGCCATCTGGCTGCTGTTGTTGATGCATTTTAGCTACCAATTCTCCAAGTTCAGCTTGGCTACCTTGGTTTCCTTCATTTAAAAAACTTAGCAAAAGATAGGCATCTCCATCGATTTCACCACTATCTATGACTATTGGCGCAGTAATTCCAGCTTTTTCAAATAAATTAAGGCCAGCAACTTCGGCATCAAAAAAGGCTTTACTTCTCTGACGTTGTATTAATAAAAAATATGGCTTTTGAGATGTTTCTACGCGATAGGCTTCGTTAACGTCTCCACCGCTTACTGGTGCAATAGACTGTATATTGTCTAATGGTAATTGTGATTGCCATTGTTTTTTCATAAAAATATCCCTCCATTATTCCATCACATCATTGTACTATTACCGTTTTATTTAAAATTTAATCAAAATCAGTTTCTTCTCTAATAATTTGAAGGTTATATTAATATTTCTTATTTATACTAGGCATATGAATACTAAAATGCTAGTCTATTAAAGACATATATTTTCATCTACTACTAATTTAAACAAATGGAGCGATTACAACATGTATAAGTTAATTAAACCTATTTTATTTCAATTAGACCCTGAAAAAGCACACGGCATGACTATTAATGCCCTTAAAATCCCTCAAAAGCACACTATATTGCTGCCAATACTCGAAAAAATATTTCATTATAGACATCCTATATTATCTCAAAGCATCAAAGGTATACATTTTGAAAATCCAATCGGATTAGCTGCGGGATTTGATAAATCTTGTGAAGTTCCTAAAGCACTAGATAAAGTTGGACTTGGATCGTTAGAATTAGGGGGCGTAACACCTAAACCACAGCCTGGCAATCCTAAACCACGCATGTATCGATTAGTAGAAGACCACGCGCTAATCAATCGTATGGGGTTTAATAATTTAGGTATGAATAAAGCGTTGAGTAATCTAAGAAAATATAGTTACCATACGCCTATAGGCTTAAATGTTGGAGTAAATAAAGCAACGCCATATGAAGCACGTTACCAAGATTATATAAAAGTCATAGACACATTTAAAAATGACGTTACATTTTTTACCGTTAACATCAGTTCTCCTAACACGGAAAACCTACAAAGTTTTCATGATAAAAATGAATTTTCTCAATTATGTACTGCTATACAAAATTATAAAGCACAACATGAGCTTAACGTACCTCTTTTTATAAAATTAACATCTGACCTTAGTACAGAAAATTTGTCTCGAATGCTTAAACCTATAACACAAACGTTTGATGGCATCATTTTAGCAAATACTACGCAAAAGCGTGAACAATTACATTCCATTAATCAAAAAGAATCTGGTGGGTTAAGTGGCAAACCTTTATTTAAACGAAATTTAAAACTGATTGCACATACCTATAAAGAAACGCAAGGTCAGTTTTTAATCATTGGTACTGGTGGCATTTTCGAAGCGAATGACGTCATCAAAATGTTACGTCATGGCGCATCGCTGGTTCAAATTTATAGTTCACTCGTATTTGAAGGCCCTGGATTAACTAAAACCATGAACAAACAGCTGGCACAATATTTACTAAGCAATGGATACAAACATATCGGTGATATCATAGGATTAGATGCGTAAAATATTTTAGTTTTTCTAGTCGAATTATTTATTGTAAAATATTAATTGTGAAATTATGATGATTTTTTATTATATAGGGTAAACAATTATCGAAGGGGGCGCTACAATGTATAAAAATATATTATTAGCATATGATTTTGATAATTCTTTTAATAACGTTCCTAAAGAATTACAAAATTTAACTACCGGCGTTGACAATGCAAAAATTACTATTTTCAACGTTATACCTGAAGGTGATTTACAAACTTCGGTTCGCTATGATGGCAAACATTTTGAAGAATTAGCTGAAGAAAAAGGTAATGAGATAACACCTTTTGTAGAAAAATTAGAATCACTCGGCTTAAAAATTCAAGTGAAGTTTCGTTCTGGCTATATTAAACAAGAAATATTAAGTGAAATCGAAGAAAACAGCTATGATATCATCGTTATGAGTAATAAACGGGCCAAACCAGACATAAAAAATGTACTGGGAAATGTTACTCATAAAATCGCTAATAGCGCAAATATTCCCGTACTTATTATAAAATAATTGAACATCATTGAAAAACTCATTATTCTATTAAGGAATAATGAGTTTTTTGTCGTTATTTTAGTTTGTAGTATCGTTATCTTGTTTTAAATAGCGCTCGATGACTTGTAGCACACCTGATTCATCATTGGAAGGCGCTCTGTAATTTGCGACATCAGCCACTCCAGGACTACATTCAGCCATTGCATAACTATATGGAGTCAAAGCTAACATTTCTATATCATTATTTGCATCTCCAAAAGCTAGCAATTCTTGTGGTTGTATCTCCCATTTATCTAAAAGTGTTTTAATCGCCACACCTTTATTCACTTTAGGTAAAATTAAATCCAAACTATCATTCCCACTTGTAACTGGCTTTATTTCTTCACCATATTGTGCTTTCAAACCTTTCATTACTTCATCTAAAAGTAATGTATCTTTAATTCTGAGCGCAATCTTAACAAATTCATCTTGCTCAATGTTTTTAAAGTCAGAGACTTTCGTTATATTAAAATAATATTTATTTAAAAATGATAAAAAGTCATTACTCACATCTTCTAATACATAGGCACTTTTAACTCCGCTTAACACAATATCTTCAATATGATAATGATTAATAATCAAATTTAAAACGTCAAATACCAATTGTTGATCAAAATATTCAGCTGCTTCTAACTTGTTATTTTGATACGTCACTGCACCATTTTCAGCGATATACGTTATCTGATGATCCTTACCTGAAAAAAATGAACGTAATTGCGCATATTGATTACCACTTGCAATGATAAATTTTATATCTCTTTCCATCATGCTTTCAAAAATTTTATTGAAATAAGCTTCATCAAATGTATTATCAGATTTAAAAAAAGTACCGTCTTTATCTACTGCTATTGCTTTTATCAAATGTTACACCTTCCATTCCTGTACAAATCATTAAAAGATGGGGTTATAAGTCATTACATCACAATGACATTGAATAAATGGCCATCTATATCACTAAATAAAGCCCCGTAATATCCCTCATGTTCCGTGCCTGTTTCTAGTACTTTTCCGCCTGCTTGTTCAACCAACGAAACTAACGTATCAACTTCTGGTTTTGTTGAAACCGAAAGTGATACTAATGTTTCATTGTTACCTATAGACGAAAGTCTAGAAACTTTTTCAAATTGTTTTTTTTTCTATCAGCATAATGATTTGGCCACCTTTCGTTTGAATACCTCGCATTTTATTCATCATGTCTTTATGTTTTTTGATTGCAAACCCTATAGTATCAAAAATTTTTCACTAGCTTCCAAATCTTGTACTGGCAAATTGAGCCATGCTGCATTAATTTCCATTAGCCATCCGCTCCCTTTTCAAATTTTTCAACGTATTGCACACTTATAGTAAAACATAAATCACTTTTAAAAACATGACTTATCATTTTCTATTGCAATGCATAAAGCTTTAAAATTCTTATTTTAGTTTTCAATCACAGTAGACTTTAGCCATTATCATCCATGTTTGCCAAAGCGCTGATACTCTTAAAATTAACTTGCTTTAATAATTGTTCGTAAGTATTTAGTGCTTTTTGAGTTACGTTTTCTCCATAACCAGTTAGGTAAATGTACATAGCGCGTTGATCTTCTACACACTCTTGTCTATATACAAGTGGCGTCTCTGTATTTTCCATTCTTACAATAAGTCTAGACATTGCACTTTGACTTAAGTCAACCACTTTAATCAAATCATTAATTTTGTATTTTTTATGCTCTGACTTATAAATTTCATATAATACATAAAATTCTTTAATACTTAGAAAATATTGTTCTTTCAATTTTCTTTCAATCATCGCTTCAATATAATGTATATATTTAGTCATTTTAATCCAGTTATCCACTTTTTGTTCTTTTTTCATTGTATATCTCCCCACTAATCATACGTTTGAAAACTTCTTTAAGTTATTTTTATTGATTAATTCTGAAATAACGTTGTAAAAAACATTATTTCCAAGTGTTGCACTTTTTCATACGACTACCTATATAAATACTTTGCTTTTATAAGTTATATTATTCAATATTCTATAAGTTTCGGTATGTACTTTATAGTTTAAAGGATAAAAATGTCGAACTAAAGACGAGATACTTCCAATTCCTGCTTTTTTTATACATCAACAACATATAATTAGAATATGTTTTTCTTGAGCATAATACAAAAAACCATTTTAGTGTACTAACAACTAATACTAATAAAATAAATTCAATTTTATTAGTGTTTTAATTGTTAATAGTGACTAAAATGGTTTTATTTTGTTAAGTTAACACGATTTATGTTTATTGCTTTTTCAATAATTGCTCTTTCAAATCTTTACGTTCATATTCTAATGAGTAAGGATCATTTAACCAATAAATGCCCTCATCCACTTTAATTGTGTGTCCATTTTTGACAGCCTCAGTACTTTTCCATAAATCTTTATTTTCAAAAGATAATTGAGTTCCTTTAGCGACTGGTGTAACGACATAATCACCTGCCATATCTGGAATTTCTTCTTCAGATATATCAGCTAAATCATTTTTCTCAGTAGCTTTTTCAACATTTTCTGGCATTTTTAAGCCAAATGCATCATACAATACTTCACTACCATGGCCGTATGTCTTACCGAGCGCATACACTTTTTTATCAAAATCTTTTATAATTGAAACAGTTGTATCTTCACCAATAGCTTCTTTTATTGTTTTACCATCATTTTTTGTCTTTTTCTCCCATTCATCAATCCATGCGTTTGCTTGTTTTTCTTTACCTATTATTTTTCCTAGTTCTTGATGTTGCTCTTTGTAGTCATGTTTCAAATAATCAAAAGCAATTGTGGGCGCAATTTTATTTAATTTTTTTAAATTTTTATCAGTATTATAAGTAATAATTAAATCTGGTTTTAATTTTGCGACACTTTCTACATTCTCTGCGTCTACTTTTTTAACGTCTTTAAATTTATCCTTTAATACTTTGCTATCATCCACGATGTTAGCTACACCTACTATGTTCCCATCAAGTTGTTTTAAACCACCTGCATAAGTTGCACCAAGTACGACAATACGTTTTGGCTTTTTAGGTATTTTTACTTTGTCCCCTGAATCTTGAACATACGTCTTTGTCTCTTTCTTACTTTTTGATGACTCATTATCAGATTGATTACCACATGCTGCTAATACCAAAATAAGTGCAAGTAATGGTAATAATAATTTTTTCATTCCTAAATATCCCCTTTTCATTTGTTTACAATTTAAACTGAGCTTAATTATATATTATACTTCATTTATATTGAACGAACCACAAATAATTGTTGATTGTGCATGAATAATTACTCAACTTAATATATAGAAAGTAGCGCTTTCGTATAATGGGCGCGTTCTTCAGAAAATAAATACGCAATCGGAAAATCATCGACAATTTCTCCATCTTTCATAACAACAATTCGCTCAACAAATTGATTTAAAAATGCAATATCATGAGAAATCATAATAATGCCTTTGTTTGTTTGATCATGGTAGTCTTTCAAAACTTTTATCATTCTCTGTTCAGCTATCACATCTAAACTAGCAGTTATTTCATCGCAGATTAACATATCCGGTGCTAACATTAATGTACGTATTGTGTTAAATCGTTGTAACTGCCCACCACTTAACTCGTCTGGAAACTTTTGTAATAATGATTCTTCTAAATGCATATATGACATTAAATATTTAAGATTTGTGCGAATATCTGCTGTTGATTGTGAACCTTTATAATATCGTAATGGTTCTTCTAATGCGGTTTGTATTTTGAATTTGGGATTAAAACTATCGTATGCATGTTGAAATATCGGAAGCATACTTAGTCCTTGTGTTGAATAATGACCTTGATAATTGGTTAATAATCCTAACATTACATGAGCCAATGTCGTTTTACCAGAACCACTTTCACCAACAATGCCAACTTTTTCATTTGAAGCTATCGTCAAATTAATATTTTTTAAAATAGGAGCATTTTTATAAGCAAAGTTTATATGTTGCAACTTAATCATTTATGTCATCCTTCCTTAACTGACTACGCGCATCAAACAATTTAAGACTGTATGGTTTTACATTGCCATCCTTAAATGCTTGAACATGATTAAAATCTATGACTTTGCCATGTTGAATGATGCTAATCCAATCACTAAAATCAAGCACATGAGACAAATTATGCGTAATCATCAGTAAGGTCACTTTATGGACTTCCGCTAAGTACTTGATTAAATGCATCACATTATAACCAGTAATTGCATCTAATGATGCTGTAGGTTCATCGGCAATAATAACACTTGGATTTAACATTAATACACTGGCGATTTGAACCCTAGCAAGTTGACCACCTGATAAATTAAATCTATAACGCGTCATCACTGCTTCTGAATCTAAATCCACCCATCTAAGTGCTTGTTTCACAAACTTTTTAGCTGTAGTTTTATCTACCTTATAATGCATTTTGTAAATCGCAATTAATTGCTTGCCTAATTTTGTGTGATCATTAAAGCTATGTGTGTAATCCTGAGATATAAATCCAATTTCTTTTCCTAGTAAATTGCTTACACCAGTAATTGATTGCCCTTTGTAAACTAACGAATCAAAATGTGTCGTCAACATACTAGGAACTTGTTGTACGAGTGCTTTTGCAGTTAAACTCTTGCCAGAGCCACTTTCACCTACCAAAACATTCACTTTACTTTGTCGTAAAGTTAAATCAAGGTGGTCTACGAGCCTTTGGCCATCGGTATCTGTGATGGTTAAGTTTGTAATTTCTAAAAGGTTATTATTAGCCATCAGCATCACGCTTTCTTTTTAAAAGTCTATCTCTCAATGCATCACCAGTTAAATTAAATAATAAAATAGTTACTGTGATTAAAAATGCGGGTACAATTATTAACAATGGGTATGAACTGATATAATCTCTACCTGCATTTAACATTGCTCCCCACTCTGGAGAAGGTGGCTGTGCACCTAAACCTAAGAATGATAGCGAAGAAATATAAAGTATAATTTTCCCAAAATCTACGGTCATTAAAACGATCACAGAAGGCATCACTTGTGGAAAAAAATGTTTTAAAATAATGCGATGGGTCGGTACATTAAATAGCTTAGCCATTTGAATATACGGTTTGCTTATTTCACTACTGACAATTGAACGTGTGAGTCGTGTGTAAGTCATCCATTTGATAATCGTAATCGCTATCACTAAATTCCATATACTCGGTTTAAAGAAGCTTGCCATAGCAATCATTAACACAAATTCTGGAATACTTAATCCTATGTCGATAACACGCATAATAATCGTATCAACGAAACCTTTTTTATAACCTGCTAAAAGTCCCAATGGCACACCAATGATCACGGTAATCAACAAAGTGATTAAACTGATGATTAATGTATATCTTGCACCGACAATCACCCTTGCTAGTAAATCTCGACCATAGTCATCTGTACCTAGCCAATGTGTGCTACTAGGAAGCTCTAGTGTATGACTCAAATGTACCTCCAATGCACTATCTGCTGAAATAAGAAATTGAGCTACGATGAGTAACAATACATAAATACCAAACACATAAAAAATAAAACTGCCTTTATTTTTATGTCTCATTCAATATCACCATCCTGGCCCTGACGTTTTAATGTATCATTGATTTTGTTAAAACGACGTTTAGGATCGAGCCATAAAAGTAACAAATCACTAATCGTATTGGCTAACACCACAAAGAATCCAATCATGATAACAGCACCTTGTACTACTGGATAGTCCCTCGCTCTAATACTATCTACAAGAAAGTGACCAAGACCTGGTATACCAAATAAATTTTCAATCACTACCGTACCACCAATCAAACTACCAACAGACATACCTAATACTGTAATCACAGGGACAATAGCTGGCTTAAATAAGTCTTTCCATAAGATGTAGTGCTCCGACATTCCTCTTAGTCTAGCCGCTTCTACTTCTTTAGATTGATATAGTTCAACTAAAGTCGAACGCATTAACCTTACATAATATGCACTCATGCCAATACTTAATGCGATTACAGGCAATATATAACCAGCGATGGAATCTAAACCTGATGAAGGAAGTATATTTAATTGTTGTGCAAATATATAAATTAATATCGTTCCTAAAAAAAAGGAAGGCACACTCACAGTAAATGAAGTCAATATTCTTATCTAAGTATCTATCCATGTATGATATCGTTTTGCTGCTAATATACCTAAAGGAATAGCAACTAGAAATACGATAACAATCGTTAATACTGCAATGATTAACGTTGGAGGTGTATAAAAAATCAATGCTTTAGTCACAGGTTCTCCAGTTTGATAACTTGTACCGAAGTTTAATTGTATTATCTGACCTAACCATTGAAAATATTGCATTACTGGTGATTGATTGAGTCCTAATCGTTCTTTCGTAGCTTCAATTTGTTCGCTTGAAACATTCGCTACATCTAAGTGCAAAACTTTATCAACAGGGTCTCCAGGCGTAAGTTCCATTAATATAAAAGTGATAGTAGAAAGGACAAACAATACAATGATCATTTGTCCAATTTTAGAAAGTATATGTTTTAATATCATTCTTTTTTATCAACCTTATAGTCAATAAGATAAATACCTTCTGGTGTTGAAGTTAAATGCTCTACATTCTTATTCATTCCAACGATATTATCATTATAAGAAATATAACTGTTTGCGATGTCATCACTTGTAATATTAATGATTTGATTCGTAATGTTATTACGTTCTTCTTTGTTCACTGTTTTATTTAGCTCATCTATTAATGCTGTGACCTTATGATTATCATAACCACCTGTATTAATTGCGCCTTTTGGTTTGTAAGCTTGGTTAAAGAAATAACCCGTATCCCCTCTAGGAATTGTACCAAAACTGTAAAGTGAGGCATCCCACTGATCTTTATCTTTTAAATAACCCTGTATGTCATCCACATTACGTAATTGGATATCAATATTAGCTTTTTTAGCATCTGACTGAATGACTTGTGCAATTTTAGGTAATTCTGGACGTCCATTATACGTAGATATCGTCAGTTTTAATGGATGTGCTTCACTGTAACCTGCATCTTCCATTAATTTTTTAGCTTGTGCAATATCTTGTTTTTGCACATCTTTATTTTCTATAAAGTCGAGCTTATTGTTGAATGGTCCAGTTGCTGGTGTTGCATAGCCTTTTGAAACATGATCTACAATACGCTTACGATCAATAACTTTATCTAATGCTTCACGCACTTGCTTTGTCATTTTATCACTCGTATGATTATATAATAATAATCCAGTTCTGAAACCAGAGATTGATGAAATTTTCGTCTTATCACTCTCTTTTAATGATTTAACTTTTTCAACAGGTACATCCGTAATGACATCTGCTTTTCCAGAATCTAAATCACTCGTGCGGGCATTGCCGTCTTCTTGATATGTAACATTGATGCGGTCTAGTTTTGGTTTGCCTTGCCAATAATCTTTATTTCGGTCCAATTGAATTTTCTGTGATTGCTTATAATCTTTAATTTGATACGGACCCGTGCCTACAGGTGTTTTATTGATATCTCCTTTAGCTTCAGTATCATAAATAGCTGAGAATGGGCTAGCTAATTCTGAAATGAGTTCAGGATATGCAGTTTTTGTTGTGATTTGCAATTTTTGTCCATCCACTTTGATATCTTTGATTGGCAGTGAACCTTTGACTAAATCACTTTTTTGAATACTTTTCTCCAAGCTGGCTTTAACTGCTTCACCTGTCACTTTTTTTCCATTTTGGAATTTAATATCATCTTTTAATGTTAAATCTAATTGAGTCGGTGATGTTTGTCCGTAAGATTTAACTAGCAACTTTTGAACTTTACCATCTGCTGTCGCTTTAAATAATGATTCTGCAGCACCTACCTTCACAGGTACATCTGTTTCATATGGTGCGATAGATGTCGTTTTCAAAGGTAATTCTATATCTAAAGTTTTGCCTTTAGATTGGCTGCCAGAGCCACTACAACCAGCCAAAATCACTGTTGTAGAAGCTAATACTGTGATGATTTTTTCATAAACATACCTCTTTCCAACAATTTTTATTGAATAATAATCTATCCACAAAGTACACCCTCTTTTATTATACTTAGTTTGTACATTTAATTAAACTTCATGCTTCAATGGTCACTTATTTTTGTACACGCATACGATTTCCTGCGAATAACATTATCCATGTAGCAATAATAAACGGTAAGGTAAAGACAGGTAAGCCAAATGGTGTTAGCAATGTAATCATACCTGCATGTATAACTACCGTGAGTAAGACACCAAGTACAATACTCATATATCTTGGGATTCTAGTTTTAAATGCTACGCCTAATGCTAAAACTGTAAGAATGACATTATAACCAAATAAACCATCATTAATCTGATCATGATTTGCACCGAGCACCGTAACAGCTGCAAAACCAATGACATTAGCAACCATTGCGTAAAGTCCTGCTTTTCTTGAAGCAATAAATATCCCGATTAAAATGAAAGCACCTGCTAAAACACTTTTCAATAAAAAAACTTCACTAAAACCTGATAAAAAGGCACTAATAAAATCGATATGATGTCCCGAATATGTAATTTCTTTGACAGTATTAGGCAATATTTTTACATCTGCATTTACAAACTTGAATTGAAAAGACATTAATAAAACAACCCAGCTTACAAATACATACGGCATCGTTAACATGGGTACACCAAAAGGTTTAAAAAACTCTCTAAATGCTGATCCTAATGGCATTGTTATAATTATTGCAACAATGACTATCAATAAGCTATACCATTCAGGTACTAAAAATAACGTTAATGCAATTGCAGTCAATACTGGATTAAAACCTGCTAAACCACTATTAATCTCTTCATCTGAGTAATTTGTATATTGAGCTAATAATAGTGATATTAAACTAGCAATGAGCGCCATTAAACCAACTTTCCAACTACCTACAAATAGACCTATTAAGATAAATAAACCTGTCCATGCATTGTTCAACAACAAAACCTGTGTGATATTTTTTAATAATATTTGAATCGCATTCAAAATGTCACCTGATTTCTATAAAATTTACGTTATTCATCTTATATCATACAACCTATAATTAAAAGTCTTTCAAATTTTACTAAATTCGCTATTTTCACACTTTTCCTTAATGTGTAATTCTTGTAGTTAGCCTAGCAACCCTTATTATTAAAATGTAGCCACATACACATCGATATTGATTTTAACAGATTTGGAAAGGGAGTGAACAACGTGCATTTTACACAACGTGAGCAAGATAAGTTAATGTTAGTCATTGCATCCGATTTAGCACGTAGACGTCAACAAAGAGGATTAAAATTAAACTATCCTGAAGCAGCCGCTATCATCAGTTTTGAATTGTTAGAAGGCGCACGCGATGGAAAATCAGTAGCAGAACTTATGAGTTATGGAAAACAAATATTAAGTGCAGATGATGTCATGGAAGGTGTTGCAGATATGTTAACTGATTTAGAAATTGAAGCAACATTCCCTGATGGTACAAAATTAATTACTGTCCATCATCCGATAGTCTAAAGGAGGATACATGATGAAACCAGGTGAAATTATTGTTAAACGTACAGAAATCGATGTTAACAAGGGGCTTCATGCCACAGTCATCACTGTAAAAAACACAGGCGATCGTCCTATACAAGTTGGTTCTCACTATCACTTTTTTGAAGTGAATCCTGCATTAGATTTTAATCGTGAACATGCCTATGGCAAACGTTTAGATATACCCGCAGGTGCTGCCGTTCGTTTTGAACCAGGTGATGAAAAAGAAATTCAATTAGTAGAATATAAAGGGAGTCGTAATATTTTTGGCTTCCACGGAAAAGTAAATGGTCCTATAGACGACACACGTGTATTTAAACCAGATGATTATACTAAAGAATCTGATATTATCGATAAAGCTACTTTATCAGAAGATAATGCTAATAAAGAAAGTGGGTATAAAAGATGAGTTTCAAAATGACGCAATCTCAATACACGAGTCTTTATGGACCAACCATTGGTGATTCAGTAAGACTCGGTGATACAAACCTATTCGCTAAGGTCGAAAAAGATTTCGCTACATATGGTGACGAAGCTACTTTCGGCGGCGGCAAATCCATCCGAGACGGTATGGCTCAAAACCCTAACGTAACAAGAGACGACAAAAAAGTTGCAGATTTAGTTATTACTAACGCGCTAATCCTTGATTATGACAAAGTAATCAAAGCAGATATCGGTGTCAAAAATGGCTATATTATGAAAATTGGTAAAGCGGGCAATCCAGACATAATGGATAATGTTGATATCGTTATTGGTGCAACGACTGATGTTATTGCTGCAGAAGGTAAAATCATAACTGCTGGTGCCATTGATACACATGTCCACTTTATCAATCCAGAGCAATCACTCGTTGCTTTAGAAAGCGGCTCAACTACATTAATCGGCGGTGGTACAGGAGCTTCTGAAGGCTCAAAAGCAACAACTGTTACACCTGGACCTTGGTACATACATCGCATGTTGGAAGCAGCAGAACAAATTCCATTAAACATTGGTTTTACTGGGAAAGGACAAGCTGTTAACCACACTGCCCTCGTCGAACAAATTCATGCAGGTGTCATTGGTCTTAAAGTACATGAAGACTGGGGTGCAACACCATCTGCTTTAGATCACGCTTTACAAGTCGCAGATGACTACGATATTCAAGTGGCCTTACACGCAGATACTTTAAACGAAGCTGGATTTATGGAAGAAACAATGGCAGCAGTTAAAGACCGTGTATTACACATGTACCATACTGAAGGTGCTGGTGGCGGGCACGCGCCTGACTTAATTAAGTCAGCTTCTTACTCAAACATCTTGCCATCATCCACTAACCCTACTTTGCCGTACACACACAATACAATAGATGAACATTTAGATATGGTTATGATCACACATCACCTTAACGCTTCTATCCCTGAAGATGTTGCTTTTGCTGACTCTCGTATTCGTAAAGAAACAATTGCTGCAGAAGACGTATTACAAGATTTAGGTGTATTTAGTATGGTAAGTTCCGACTCTCAAGCTATGGGTCGTGTTGGCGAGGTAATCACACGTACATGGCAAGTGGCTCATCGCATGAAAGAACAACGTGGTGCGCTTGAAGGAGACGGTGAATATAACGATAATAATCGTATCAAACGTTATATTGCGAAGTACACAATCAATCCTGCAATTACACATGGTATTTCAGAGTATGTTGGATCTATTGATGAGGGCAAACTTGCAGACATCATAATGTGGGACCCAGCGTTCTTTGGTGTTAAGCCTGAGTTAGTGCTTAAAGGTGGAATGATCAATACGGCAATTAACGGTGATGCTAACGGTTCTATTCCAATTTCTGAACCACTCAAATACCGCAATATGTATGGACAATTAGGTGGTAATATGCAAAGTACTGCCATTACTTTTGTTTCATCCACTGCTTATGAAAATGATATAGGTAGAAGTTTAGGGTTAAAACGTAAATTAAGACCAGTTAAAAATATTCGTAAATTAACTAAAGCAGATATGAAAAATAATAACGCTACACCTAAACTAGATGTAGATCCACAAACTTATGAAGTATTTGTCGATGGTAAGAAAATAACAAGTGAACCAGCTACTGAGTTGCCACTAACGCAACGTTATTTCTTATTCTAGGAGGATAAAATATGATCATCGAAGAAATTAAAGGTAATATTGCAAATCTAGCACAAAATGAAAAAAACAAACACGTTGAAAAAGTTTATCTTGAAAATTCTGACTTAGTGAAACGTATTCAACGTGTTACAACAGACCATGGTAATGAAATTGGCATTCGTTTAAAACAGCCTATCGATTTGCAATACGGTGATATTCTATATCAAGACGATACAAATATGATTATTATAGACGTCAATTCAGAAGATTTATTAGTAATCAAGCCACGTACATTACAAGAAATGGGTGACATTGCTCATCAATTGGGTAATCGACATTTGCCAGCACAATTCACAGAAACAGAGATGCTTGTACAATATGACTATCTCGTAGAGGATTTATTGAAAGACTTAGGTATACCCTACAGCCACGAAGATAGAAAAGTAAACCAAGCATTTAGACATATAGGTCATTCACATGATTGATCATGCACATTTGCGCTTATTTCAATTTTGTGATTCTCAATTTCCGACTGGCGCTTTCAGTCACTCATTTGGACTTGAAACATATATCCAAAGAGATATTGTCCATGATGAAGCATCTTTTAAACAATGGCTTGAATTATTCTTAAATGAACAACTTTCGTTTGCTGACGGCTTAACAATGCGCTTAGTCTACGATGCACTAAATCATCATAATACTGAAAAAATATTGTATTTAGATCGTATACTTTTTGTACAAAACCTACCTAAAGAAACCAGACAAGGATCAAAACAAATGGGTAATCGCATGGTCAAACTAGCAGCAGAACTTTACGATAGTGAATGGATACAGTGGTATCAAACGCAAAACAAAAATAAAAAAGCAAAATTGCATCCGGCGATTTGTTTTACAATGCTCGGTCATTATTTAGGCGTCGATATTGAAATGATTATCGATTACTATTTATATCAAAATGTATCGAGTTTAACACAAAACGCAGTTCGTGCAATTCCTTTAGGACAAACTGCAGGTCAAAGAATCGTCTATGAAATGATTCCCTTTATGAAAGAAACAAGAAATCATATTATGACATTAGAGGAGTCACAATTAGGTATCACTGCACCCGGATTAGAGATCAACCAGATGGAACACGAGAACGTAAATGTAAGAATTTTTATATCTTAGGAGGGCATTTCCAATGACAGAGACAGTTAAAATAGGTGTCGGTGGCCCTGTAGGTGCAGGGAAAACACAACTTATTGAAAAATTAGTAAAACAATTATCTAAAGAATTTAGCATAGGTGTCATTACCAACGATATTTATACAAAAGAAGATGAAAAGATTTTAGTTAATTCAGGTGTGTTACCTGCAGAGCGCATCATCGGTGTTGAAACAGGTGGCTGCCCACATACAGCAATTCGTGAAGATGCTTCAATGAATTTTGCTGCCATCGATGAATTAAAAGAACGTAATGAAGATATCGATTTGATATTTATCGAATCTGGTGGCGACAACCTTGCTGCGACCTTCAGTCCAGAGTTAGTCGATTTTTCTATATATATTATCGACGTTGCTCAAGGGGAAAAAATCCCTCGCAAAGGCGGACAAGGCATGATTAAATCTGATTTCTTTGTAATTAACAAGACTGATTTGGCTCCGTACGTCGGTGCTTCATTAGAACGTATGGCTGAAGATACCGAAACATTCCGAGGCAAAAGACCATTTGCATTTACTAATCTTAAAACAGATGAAGGCTTAAATAAGGTTATCGAATGGATAGATCAAGATGTCTTTCTTAAAGGTTTAGCTTAATGGCAAATGCACAGCAAAAATGGACTGGCATATTAGATTTAACTGTTTTTAATAATGGTAGTAAATCTGTTGCGCGTGATATCTTTTTTGAGAAGGCATTAAAAGTCATACGCCCAGTTTACTTAAACGGCTCAGATATACCTACATTTTATATTGTAAATGTAGGCGGTGGTTATTTAGATGGTGACCGTTACAAAATGGATTTCACAGCAGAAGAAAATGCAAATGTGACTTTAACTTCACAAGGTGCGACAAAAATCTATAAAACATTAAATGATCATGTCGAGCAATATCAAAATTTTAACATTAAGGACAATGCTTATATCGAATATGTTGGCGATCCTATTATCGCCTTTGAAAACGCTAAGTTTTTCCAACATAATACATTTAATTTGAGTACCAACGGTTCACTATTCTATACAGATATACTGACACCCGGTTATTCAAAAGAAGATAAAGCCTTCACATATACGTATATGCATCTACTTAATGAAATTTATGTTGAAAATGAACTCGTAACATTTGATAATTTGTTACTTGATCCAACTAAAAATAAAGTTGATGGCCTAGGGTATATGGAAGACTATACACATTTAGGTTCATGCTATTTCATACATCCTGAAGTCAATCAAACTTTTATAGATGATATTTATGATTATATCAAGCATTATCACAAAACATATCATTGTCGTTTCGGTATTACTCAATTACCAACGCATGGTTTCAGCATTAGAATTCTATCAAATAAAACACAGATTATCGAGCGCATTTTAAATGCTGTACAAACGTACGTTGCACAGCATATCTTTGACAGAGAAGTCAATTTCTTAAGAAAATATTAACCTTAATCATGTCGTATATTATGAAATAGCAATTCCAACCTCGGAGCATGAAACATACAGTTTATACTCAATAAAAAGAACTTAGACAAACCCTGTGCAAATTAATGCGTAGGGTTTGTTTATTTTTATTTATATAGATATCTTTCAAATAGCAGTTGTCTTTCAGGCCATTATTGTCACTATTTAATTTATATATATTATCATATTGGCAGTGATTTGGGCTGACTCCTTCGGTAAGCGCACTAGCCAAAAACTATAGGCTAAGGCAGTGTCCGCGGAAAGCATGCACAAAAAAAACCGCCAACAAAGTTGTCGACAGTCTGAAAGAACTTATCTATTTGCATAGGGATAAATTCTTTTTTTATATCATATTTTGATCACGCTTGATTAAAGATATGATTTACATAATTCAAGGCAGTCTACTACTGACAATAAATTGTGCTCAACTTCTATCACTTAGTCCAAAATATTCATATCCAGACATCTATTTATACTGTAATAGCTTATAATGTTATTAAAACTTTCATACCATTTACTTTAAATAATATTTAGCAACCATACGATACTAATGACTAACAATAAAATTGTTGCAATATAAATCGCTAGCTTTTGCCCTTTTTTTAATGATTTTTCTTCATGCGTAAACAAGCTAAATAATGATCCATCTTTACCCATAAGCAGAGCAATAGAATAAATCAGTAGTATAATCGCTATAATTAATACGATTAATGCAACATAAACCATTTGCGATTGACTCCTTTCGAATTTCAATAGTTATTATTTTTCATACGTACATTTTATCTTAATATTTACGCTATAAAAAATATATAGCTAGTTCTATATGATATTTTACAAATCTTGTAATGATTTACCTTGTTTTTTTATTCTTCTCACCTTAAATGGTGCATAAATTAACACGATTATAATAATGATACCCATATAACCTATTACCGGATAGAAAAATGTCATTAAATCTGTAAACCCTGCAAAACTGATTGCAAAACCGATTAAAGTAAATATCGTATAAAATATTTTAAATTGTTTCGTTTCAATTTCAGTGAAGCGTGTAGCTAATGAATAAAACATACCTAAACATGTATTAAAAATCATTAAATAAATAACAATTGACATAAACACGCCTAAAATAGGTGAAATATCATTAACTAGTCCTAACATTGGTAACGGTAAGTGGCCAACTGTTTCAATCTTTGAAAAAATTGCCAAATGACTAATCATAATCATTAAACCTAAAACAATACCACCGGCCAAACCACCCCATGCAGCAACTTTACTATTTTTCTCATTACCTCCCATAACAATTGACATTGATGCACCTAAGCCTACATTAAGCGAGACATAATTTACACCTGCGATAAACCAATGTGGAACAGCAGATGTATGACTTTTAGCCAATGTATCCAATTCGCTAAACGAACCTGACATCGTAAACAAACAATATATAGCAACGATAACAATACAGATAATCAATAAAGGTGTAATGTTACCAATTACTTTTACAACATTATCCACACGTAACATACCAAATACGAGTACTAATATAACCATAAGTGCAGTACCGTACACAGCAGGTATGCCAAATTGTTGTTCAAAATTTGAGCCTCCGCCTGCAAGCATAACAACACCAAATCCAAATAATGCAATAATGAGCACAATGTCTACTAACCAGGCAATGACCTTGCCAAACATTGTACCACCAGTCAATTTATGTATCACGTCGTTATGTCCTTCAGCCTTAAATATACTGCCTAACCATACTAGCATCATACCTACGTAGGCAAATAACACGGTAGAAACAATGCCCGCGAGTATGCCCACCGTTCCAAAGCTAGTAAAATACTGTAGTATTTCTTGTCCTGAAGCAAATCCTGCACCCACGATAATACCGATGAATGCACTACCAATTAAAAATATCCTTTTCATATAAATCCCCTTCGTTACATTGAATTTCATTTATAAGCATTCGTAAAAGCCTATAATGTCACTTCACTCGCATGCACCTTTGATATTGGCAAGGATGCACAAGTTTCAAATATGTTTGTGAATATAACATACGATTTTCACAGAACCCTAATTCTGTACCCTTTTATCCTTACCAGCCAAACCTTAGTACGATACTGAATTTTGTTTGAATTCAAAATTTCTGTACCTTTTATTTTAAATTTATAAATAATGATATAAACTCAAAATATTCAAAATGCAAGCGTTTACATTTTTATGATAACTTACTTGAATTTGATTATCAATTACACATATTCAATAAGTAATATTGAATTATGTACAAATACAATCAAATTACTAACTTAAACTGTTTAATATTGTTACAATAATATAGGCTACTATTAAATTTATACTTTAGGAGTGATTTTGTGGCAGAGGAATACATTTATAAAAACACCGTGCAACCATCTTGGATAGATAATAATAACCATATGCATGATGCACAATATTATTCCATTTTCAGTGATGTCGTCGTTGGATTTTTCGAATCAGTCGACTTATATGTTTCATATCGACAAACACATGAAATTACTATTTTTAGTTTGGAGGCACACATTTCCTTTTTAAAAGAACTCGTCTTAGATGATGACTTTTACGTTAAAGTACATATTTATGATTATGATGCGAAAAGAGTACATTTATTCCTGACAATGTACAATGATAATGATGAGCGTATTGCTACATATGAAGTGATCATGATAGGCGTTAGTAAAGTTACACGTCGTAGCATGGCATTTCCACAGCCTATTCTAGAGAAAATACAAGCAGCTTTTAATATGCAAAAGCCATTTAATGCGCCATCACAACTAGGTCATGTTATTGGCATACCTAGAAAATAACAAACATAAAAGTAGAACGGAAACTCAGCTTTCTTTTCCGTTCTACTTTTATGTTATTTTGCTGTAAACATGTAGTAAAGACTTTCCTTTGTAAATAATAAATGTTTTTCATATACATCGTCATGTTGATAATTCAAACCAATTAAACAACTAATATTTAAATTGATTGTTTGAGCAATTAAACTGCGTACAAAAAATTCCGCTTCTACATCTCGCATTTCGCCACAACGTATCATCTTATTGATTATTGGCTTTAAATGAGAGACTAAACGCTTATTAAATACTTCTAACAAAACCGACTGAAACATTTTACTTGTCATCGCTTCGTTAAAGAATACCTTTAACAACATTCTATTCTCATAAATAAACTTAGAACGATTGTCTACAAATATGTTTATAAATGATTCCAAGTTGCTTGCGCGATTCAATTCACTTAAGAACTCCTCTGCTACAGTAGGCGCTATGTTATCTTTTATGATAGGCACCAGACCTGCATAGAGTAATGCTTCTTTATTTTTAAACTGTTTATATACTGTACCTTCAGCAACACCTGCCCGCTTAGCAATATCACTTGTACTTGTTTGTTTATAGCCTTTTTCACTAAAAAGTATAAGGGCACTTTCAATCACTAAACGTTGTTTTTCAGTTAAATGCTCTAATTTAGGTACAATTTCTTCCATGATATCTTTAATATTTCGATTCATGTATGATACCACCTATACTTAAACTTTTCTATAACGTTTCATTCCTAAAATATTCAATATTAGTAATACTACAAAAATACCAAATAATACACACAAGTTGATATAAATATCTTGCACGCCAAATCCTTTTATCATCACATCTTGCATAGCTTCTCCGGTATAAAATAATGGCATCAAATGTGCAAAGTATTGTAAGCCTATATTCATCGATGATATTGGAATTAAACCTGCAAATAATACTTGCGGTACGATTACAAGTGGTATAAATTGGATCATTTGAAATTCTGAAGATGCAAATGTAGACAACAGTATACCAAACGTTAAAGCTACGAGTGCTGTTAATACCGTTGTAGCTAGAACTAACCAAATCGATCCCTCAACAGCTATATTTAATACATAAATGGCATAAATAACCACTACAAACGTTTGAATAACACTAAAAATACCATATCCCATAATATAGCCATAAATAATATGGCTTCGCTTAATAGGAGAAGACAATAATCGTTCTAGTGTTCCTGATGTTCTCTCTTTTAATAAACCAATGCCAGAAATTAAAAATGTGAAGAAGAAAACGAAAAATCCTATTAAAATTGGATTAATCGTATCAAAATATGTAGCATCTTTATCCCCATATAAATAATGTGTATTAATTTTTATCGGTTCACGATTCTCGGTCATACTTTGACCTGTATTAGCATTGTCAGGTATTTGCGATTGAACTTGCGCTAATGCTTTTTTTAATGATTTCGTATTTTCTTTCAATTGACTCATATTATGATTGGTTAACCACTTTTGGTTTGTAGAAGCCATGACTCCCTTATCTGTTGGATTATCATTAGCAAAAGTGACTTCTAACTCATGATTTTGCATGAGTATAAACCCAGTTAATTGATCTTCTTTTATTTTATCATCTATATTTTTATGGTCCTTAAAATTTTCAATCGTGATGTCTTGTGATTGTAATTGTTGTTTTAGTGATTCAGGAATATCATGAACACCAACTTTCACACCATTTGAGTTATCTGAAACTGTAAATATATAATAGAATAGCGTTAATGTTAACAACGGCGCTACTAGCAATAACATCAACGTACGTATATCTCTGATTGTTTGTTTGAAAATTCGTTTAGTAATATAAAATGCATTCATATTTAGTCCTCCATTTTCAAAAACACTTCTTCAATTGATACAGCTTGATATTGCGTTTTAATATCTTGTGGTGATCCTATTGCAATAATTTCACCATGATTCATAAGTAATAGTCTGTCACAACGTGTTGCTTCATCTAAAACATGAGTTGTGACTAGAATACTTTTCCCTTCTTTTTTTGCTGCATCCAAATCTTTCCATACCGCTTGTCTAAGTTTAGGATCAATTCCAACAGTTGGTTCATCTAGTATCAATATTTGTGGATCTTGTAGAAAACTAATAGCCAAAGATAACCTACGTTTCATGCCGCCAGAATAGGTCGATACCTTTTTATCTAAGGCCTCTTGTAGTTTCACCATATCACTACATATTTCCACACGTTTCTTGATGTCTTTTCTTTTTTTAATGTATATACTGCCAAAAAATTCTAAGTTTTCTCTCCCCGTCAAATCAGTATAAAGTGCATCACTTTGAGCCATATATCCAACGTCACCTAAAATTTTTCTATCGGGCATTTCAACGTCATCTATCGTTACCCAACCTACATCGATGCGTTCCATACCTAACATACATTGAATTAATGTTGTTTTACCAGTTCCAGATGGACCAATTAAACCGACGATTTCACCCTTTTCAAAAGCAACATTTATATCTTTTAATACTTGTTTATCACCAAAAGATTTACTTAAATTATTCACTTCGATCATCTTCACACCTCATCTCACTAATAGTGAGTGAACACTCACTTTATTGTTATATTATACTTTAATATAACAAATGTAAAATCATAATTTTAGCTTTTTGACATTTTGCTATGTAACTGTTAGTTTGAAGTAGAACGGTCATTCTATTTAGAAAGTGTGAGACGATTGTCACAAAAGCGACAAGATATATTATCAACTGCTGAACGATTATTTTATGAATATGGGTTTCGTGGTATAGGCTTAAAGCAAATTATTCAAGAAGCCAATGTAGCAACTATGACTTTATATAATCATTTTGAGTCCAAAGATAATTTAGTTGAGGCGGTGCTAAAGCAGCGTGAATCTAGATATTGGCATTACTTAGACACTTATGTAGAAAAACAACCACACCAACCTTTTATTTCTGCTGTCAAAGCGCACTGCCAGTGGCTTAATGATCATTCTTATAAGGGTGATATGTTTATGAGGGCTATCGAAGATTATGCGAATACAGATAACGAAATTGAAAATATTGCTAGAGGACATAAACAAAAATTATTAAATTACTTAGAACAACTGGCAAATAATGCTGGTATCGTCAATGGTTTAGATTTAGCAATTCAATTTACATTATTACTTGAAGGTACAACTTCAATGACAGCATTATTAGGTTCTAAAAAAGCGACATCACATGCTATAACTATGGCTGATTTGTTACTTAACGAAGCACATAAAGAAATTTAAATTTTAAACGAGCATGAGCATCTTATTTTGTATACTCATCTCGTATTTTTTTAAAACAAAAATAGAATGAACATTCTATCTAAAAAGGAGACGTTTATAGTGAAATTTTCTAAACTTGTATTTCCTGGCGTAGCCATGATCGCAACAACCTATGGTTTAGGACGTTTTAGTTTTGGTTTGTTTTTACCTGAAGTGACCAATGATTTGCATTTGTCTGCATCACAGTCTGGTATTATTTCCTCATTATTTTATTTATCCTATTGTTTTACAATTATCTTTTCAACATTACAAACTGATAAAATCGGACCTAAACGCATGATTATTTTAGCAGGAATCTCAGTACTCATAGGTTTATTGGGGATAGGTATTTCAACAAATGCAATCATTTTATCCATTGGTGTCATTTTTGCAGGTGCCAGTACTGGGCTCATTTCACCACCCTATGGCTATACCATTTCTTTATGGATTAAAGTGCATGAACAAGGAAAAGCAAATACTTGGATCAATTCTGGTACGAGTATTGGCCTTATGTTTACTGGTATAACAGCAATGTTCACTTTTATAGATTGGCGACAAACTTATTTTATATATGCCATATTGGCACTTGTCGTTTTGCTTTGGAACTATCTAATCATTCCATCATTAAAACAAAACATTACTATTCATACAGGTTCATTTAACATTCGTGATATTTCAGCCAGCACACGTATCATGACTGCCTCTATTTTATTAGGTGTGTCAACTGCCACTTTTTGGACGTTTTCTAAATCGTTTGTTCAAAATACTGGTAATTATTCTGATTTTGGACTTTCATTATTTTGGATTTTGATAGGGCTATTCGGCATGATAGGTGGTATATCTGGTGCAATCATTGATAAGCGAGGACTTCGCTATGCATTTAATTTAGGTGTTATTGCACTTGCCATCGCAACAATTGCCCTTGCTTTCACGCCAAAAATTTGGATCATACCATTTATATCAGCTTCATTATTTGGATTAAGCTATATATTCTTAACTGGTGTACTTTTAGTTTGGGGAATTAAAATATTTGTTAAAAATGCCTCTTTAGGCATCGGCATACCCTTTTTAATGTTAGCTATTGGACAAGTTATTGGGTCTTCATTAGCAGGGTTATTCATTGATATGTTCAATTTTATGTATACATTTATTATTTACGGTTTAATTGGTTTCATCCCTCTACTCATTTATCCTAAAGTCGAAGTTCTAGAAAGCAAACTACCAGATGGAGATTACAGTCAACTACAACAACAAAATGCTGAAATTTTGAATCATGAAAGCATGAACGATACACACGATCAATATGCACATCATCAACATTACTAATGGATGAAATTGCTAGGAAATAATGATCGCAAACTAGAAAAAGAACTTCGCTTATAAACTTCCCCACTGGTTTTGTTATTTGTTAACACTCGTGGGGATAGCTTATTGTTATAACTCTAAACTCAATCCTTACTTTTTTAGTAAGAATACTTGAAAATAAAAAATTGCTCTTGTATAGTATTAATTATCAGAAAATTCAAATATATAGGAGGACAATGTATGTCTCAAAATAATTGGCATTTAGATACTCTATCAATCCATGCCGGTCAAGAAGTAGATGAATTCTCAAAATCACGAGCAGTACCGATTTATCAGACTTCAAGTTACGTATTCGATGATACTGAACATGCAAGAAAACTTTTTTCTTTAGAGGAACCAGGAAACATATATACCAGAATTATGAATCCTACACAAAATGTTTTTGAAGAACGCGTTGCTGCGCTTGAAGGTGGTGTAGGTGCCTTAGCCACAGCTTCTGGACAAGCTGCGATTCACTTGGCTTTGTTAAATATTGTTGAAAGTGGCGATGAGATTGTAGCATCATCAAACCTTTATGGTGGTACCTATAACTTATTTAATGTCACTTTCAAAAAATTAGGTATTAAAGTACACTTTGTTGATCCAAGTGATCCGGAAAATTTCAAAGTTGCCTTAACAGATAAAACCAAAGCAGTATATGCCGAAACGATTGGTAATCCTAGAATAGATGTCTTGGATATTGAAAAAGTTGCTCATATTGCGCATGAACATAAAATACCTTTAATTGTTGATAACACTTTCCCAACTCCTTATTTATTGCGTCCATTTGAATATGGTGCTGATATTGTAATACACTCAGCTACAAAATTTATTGGTGGCCATGGTACTTCCATCGGTGGTGTCATTGTTGATAGTGGTAAATTTAATTGAGATAATGGAAAATTCCCTGGTTTAGTCGAACCGGATCCAAGTTATCATGGTGTTTCATATGCAAATGATGTAGGTGAAGCTGCTTATATTACAAAAGCACGCGTGCAATTATTACGCGATCTTGGTTCTGCTGTATCACCGTTTAATGTACATGAATTTTTAATTGGTTTAGAAACATTGCATCTACGCTTAGAACGACATTCAGAAAATGCACTTAAAGTTGCCCAATATCTAGAAGCACATCCTAAAATTTCCTGGGTAAATTACCCTGGCTTAGAAAGTAATGCATATCATAAACTAGCCGAAAAATATTTACCTAATGGTCAAGGTGCAATTTTAACCTTTGGTGTAGATGGTTCGGTTGAAGATATTGCAAAATTTGTTGAATCTTTAAATTTATTCTCACATTTAGCAAACGTGGGGGATTCAAAATCGTTAATTATTCATCCTGCTAGTACGACTCACTTGCAACTGTCACCTGAAGAACAAAAAGCATCTGGAGTCTTACCAGAATTAGTAAGATTATCAATTGGTACTGAAAACATTGATGATATCATTTCAGATTTAGATCAAGGATTACAAGTATTATAAAAATAAATACGTTGCTTTTAGAACAGAAAACAGAAATCTAAATCATTCCAAACAACTATATCATCTCCTTGAATAAAGGTGATTAACAAATATTTTTTGAACTAAAGCTTATGCAAAGTCCCACTGCCTCAAATAATATGAGAAGTGGGACTTTAATTGCCAATTAAATGTTAAAAGAAATTGGGACAGTTGGTTTTCTTCAACAGCATAATGTCTATTTGTAAAGCATACAAATACAACATTTTTCATGTAAATACTTCTCTTATTTAACTCTTGTAAATCTTTGAACTTCAGTTTGCTAAGCATCCATATTTTAGACACTTCGCGAGGGTGACCTCAGACAACCCGAAGACTAACGTTGTCTATACACACTGTTCTTTCTTCTGTAAATTTAATAAATTCTCTTTGAAATTACATATTAATATTGGGATAATAATAATAATTATTTATCAAGTCGGAGGTACACTTTTGGATAACTACAAAGATAAAGTAACGATGAATGTAATATTGCTTGCTGGTAAAATTTTATTATCATCTGGCGCAGAAGTTTCTCGGGTTGAAGATACAATGAGACGAATAGCCATCTGTATGGGCTATTATAATAGCCAAGGGTATGTCATTAATGTATTTATCAATTTTTCATTAAGTGAAGAACACGATACTCGAATTTTGCGCATTGATAAAAACAGTACTAATTTACTTAAAATATTCCAAGTAAACAACATTTCACGTAAACTCACAGGGAATCAACTTTCTATAGAAGAAGCTTTTGAAGCGTTGAAAAATATTGATAGATCCAATTTAAGTATTCCACTATGGAAAAAAGTGATTGCTGCAGGCATTATTTCGTTAAGTTTTTTATACTTACAAGGTGGGACTTGGTCTGATGCAATTACTACGATTATTGCTGGTGCCATAGGTTTTCTAATCGTTGAATATATGCAAAGTAAATCACTAACCATGTTTATACCTGAATTTGTAGGTTCATTTATTTTAGGTACTATCGTTATATTTGGTTCAGAATTGTTTCAAGTCAATAAATCTTTTGGACCAGCTATGATTGCATCCGTTATGCCGATTGTGCCAGGTGTACTGATAACGACTGCGATACAAGACTTGTTTAGTAGGCACATGTTAATGTTCACAGCAAAATTTTTAGAAGCACTCGTTATTGCCTTTGCAATTGGTTCAGGTATTGCGATCGCTTACTTAATTTTTTAGGAGGTCACATGATGACAATTTTATTTACTTTTTTATGTAGCTTTAGCGCATCATACTTTTTTAATGTGATATATGATGCCCCTAAAAAATTATTTTTTCCAGCTGGATTTGCTGGTTCAATGGGCTATTTTGTCAGCTACATTTTAGAACAATCCTTTGAAATGGATAGTATATATTCCAGTTTGCTTGGCAGCTTAACTTTAGGTTTACTTGCACATATCATGAGCCGTATTTTCAAAGCGCCCGTTGTACTTTTTATGATTCCTGGCATCATTCCACTTGTCCCAGGAAGCATCGCTTTTAGAGCGACACAACAATTGGTTACTTTAAATTTCACAGATGCTACCAATACCTTTATACGAGCAATTTTAATTGCAGGTTCTATTGCATTAGGACTATTACTTTCTGATCAATTATCTAAATCATTAAACATACGAAAATATATTTTAATTAAGCGCAACAGACTATAAATCCACTTCATTATTTTAGTCATCAAAAATAGCGAGCATCTGAAACTGCCATTAAATCACTTCAGGTACTCGCTATTTTTATGAATCAGCAAACTTTTTTATTGTTCATTTACATAATAAAGACCTGTTAGCACATTTGATGCTAAATCACTCACCTTAATATGAAATGGTTTGTTTTGGATCAAATGATGCTTTTGTGCATATGCTTCAATGTTTTCTTTATACGGTAATGCACTTTGTGTAACACCGCCACCAAGAATAATATGATATACATTAAATATATTAAATAAATTCGTACACAGTTGTTGTGTTAGTAACACTACTTCTTCCATCATACAACTGATATTTTCATTTTCTTTATTCATATAGATGTCGATTGCTTCTCTAGTACTTACAGTTCTTTGTAAAATATCGCTCGCTTTACGACTGATTGCTAAGCCTGATAGTTCATTTTCAACACATCCAAACTGATGGCACACTGGACATTGATAATCGCTATTATTTTTAATGATAGTATGACCAATTTCTCCAAAATTACCATCGACGCCTGTAACGAGTTGACCATTTCTTACATAAGCCATCCCTATACCTGTGCTAATTGTTAAGTATATGACATCTTCTACTTCTGATTTTAAATATTGATATTCCGCTAAGATTGCTGCATCAGTATCATTTACGAAATGTGGTTGAAATGCACTTTGCTGCTTTATATAATCACCGGCGTTAAAACCAATATACTTCTGTAGATTAGGCGGATTCAAAAACAATCCTTCTGTATAATCACAAGGTCCTGGCATCGCAATGTTTAACGTGTTTTGTGCTACATCATTATATTTTTTGCTGAATTCATTCGCTATATTAATAATTTTTGTAAATTCTACCTCTGGATGATTGACTTCTGTCTCGAATTTTTGACTATCTATCACTGATAAATCTTGATTTATAAGCCCTACAATGGTTTTCGTACCACCTATATCTGCACATATTTTCAACATATCCATACACTCCATCATTCATATTATTGCTTCGATTATAGATAAAAGAGGTGTAGAATAAATTAATTTGTCTTAACACAAATCAATTCATCTCACCTCTTAAACATTATACATAACTTATGATCATTGTCATATCTCCGTTAAATGCTATGTCATGATCTTCTGTTGTTAATATAAAATGCGTTCCTTTTTCTAGTTTATACACTTCATCATTCGTTTCTACATTACCAGTACCTTCAACAATGGATACAAGACAATACGCACTTGGTTTTTCATAATTTAACATACCATCGATCATCCAACGTTCAACCGTGAAGAAATCATTTGAAACAAATTGCGTATACGTTTGCCCTTGCACTACTTCTTGTTTGGGTGTTGTATTTGGTGAAGTAGCAGCAAGGTTGATCACTGCTTTACTTTGTTCTAAGTGTAACTCTCGTTGGTTACCATTGGTGTCTGTGCGCTCATAATCATAAATTCTGTATGTTGTATCAGAAGATTGTTGTGTTTCTAGTATTAAAATACCTTCACCGATAGCATGTACCGTACCTGCAGGCACATAGAAAAAATCTCCAGCTTTCACTTTAACTTTATGAAATAACTCATCAAATTGTTGTTGGTCTATCATATCATTTAGTTCAGTTTGGTTTTTAGCGTTAACACCATAAATAATTTCAGCATCTTCTTGAGCATCTAAAATATACCAACATTCTGTTTTACCATATTCACCTTCATACTTTTGAGCATAGGCATTATCTGGATGAACTTGTACTGATAATTTATCATTTGCATCTAATATTTTAGTTAACAATGGAAATTTAGCGTTACCTGAGACACCAAAGAGTGCTTTATCTTCATTCCACACTTCTTCTAGCGTCTTACCTTGATACCTTCCGTTTTCTATTATATTTGTACCATTTGGATGTGCCGAAATTGCCCAACATTCTCCTATATACTCACTTGGAATTTGATAATCAAATCTTTTTAGAGCAGTTCCACCCCATATACGTTCTTGAAATACGGGTTTTAAAAATAATGGCATTGCATGATACCTCCACTTAAATATCTTTTAATATATTATAAATCTGTTTACTATTTGTTGCATTTATTAAATTTTGTCTAGTCTCATCATCCATCAAAGTTCTCGATAATCTTTGTAATAATTTAAGATGTGTGTCACTACTATCACTTGGTACAGTAATTAAGAATATCAATTGAGGTAATGTTCCATCTAAACTTTCCCATTTCACGCCTTGCTTATTATTCATAACTGCAACAATTGGCGCTTTAACCGCATCTGATTTTGCATGCGGAATGGCTACGTTCATCCCAATAGCTGTCGTTGATTCCATCTCTCTCTTTAAGACATCAGATTTTAATTGTGATTGATCTGTAATATAACCTTGTTCATTTAAATATTCTATTAATTGATCTATCGCTTCATCTCTGGATAAAGTTTGTTCTGAAATATGAATGACTTCTTCACTAAATACACTTTGTTCTTCTAATGCTTGATTATCCGTCATAGATGCATTATTTTTTGCTGTTTCATCTTCATTTTCTGATTGATCCATACCCATTTCAATATTGTTCGTATCAACTGCAAGTGATGGTGTTTGTCTTCTTAAGATTAAAACTACACTCATTGTAACGATACTGCCAATGATTACTGCTATAAAGAACCACAATATTTGATCAATACCGCCCAGCACTGCAACAATTGGACCACCGTGCGCAACTCTGTCACCTACACCACCAATTGCAGCAATTACAGCAGCTACCATCGCACCAATCATATTGGATGGTATAATTCTAAACGGATCTTGTGCGGCAAATGGTATAGCACCTTCCGTAATACCGAACAATCCCATGGTAAATGATGCCTTACCCATTTCAATTTCGCCTTTATTAAACTTACGCTTATTAATAAATGTAGCCAATCCTAAACCAATAGGGGGTGTACATACCGCAACTGCAACCATTCCCATAACAGCATAGTTGCCTTCTGCGATTAAAGCTGAACCAAATAAAAATGCTACTTTATTTACTGGACCACCCATATCAAAAGCAATCATTGCCCCAACAATTAATGCTAAAATAACAATGTTTGTCCCTTGCATACTCTTTAACCAAGTTGTTAAACCTTCGAAAATGCTCGCAATTGGTGCGCCAATCAAGAATATAAAAATTAATCCGACAATCAATGAAGAGATGATTGGAATAATAATAATTGGCATAATAGGTGCCATCGCTTTAGGTACTTTAATATTTTTTATCCATTTTGCAATATAGCCTGCGATAAATCCTGCAACAATACCACCTAAAAAGCCTGCTCCTGCATCACTGCCATAAAAGCTACCGTCAGCTGCGATTGCGCCACCAATCATACCAGGTACTAAACCAGGTTTGTCTGCAATACTAACTGCGATATACCCAGCTAATATTGGAACCATAAAACTAAATGCTAGAGAACCAATATTTTCAATAGATTTCCAAAAAGAATCATCTGGTATAACTAAACCTTTCGATGAAGCCTCCCCACCTAAAGTTAAGGCAATGGCCATCAATAAACCACCAACTACAATGAAAGGCACCATAAATGATACCCCATTCATTAAATGTTGATAGACCATTTGCATCCCACTTTTTTGATCTTGTTCATCATCTTTTTGATTCGTATCCCCGTTACGATCATGATGAATATGTCCATCTTTATCAATAATACGTTGAATTAATTCTTTCGGTTTATGAATACCTTCACGAACACTTTCATTTATGATTAATTTCCCATCAAAACGTGACAAATCTACTTGTCTATCTGCTGCAATGATAATGCCATCCGCTTCTTTAATTTCTTTTGATGTTAAAACATTTTCTGCCCCAACGCCACCTTGAGTTTCTACTTTTATATCTACGCCCATTTCTTGAGCAGCTTGTTCCAACTTTTCTTGTGCCATATAAGTATGCGCTATACCGTTTGGACACGATGTAATCGCTAATATTTTCATCATTTCATCCTCCTCACTTTTAATTGTAAACGCTTTCTAAAATAGTTAAAAAGAATAATTGCCGTTGCTAGTGGCAATTATTCTTTGATTAAATTTATAATGTATTGTTTTAGATGCTGCGTTTCCATAGTCATAAGATAATCGACATCATAGTCATTTAAATCAGCGATCACATGTATTATTTTTTTCATTGCTGAAATTTCAGAATTAGCAATTGCTAAAAAGAATACTAATTTTACTTTATTTTGTTTCCATAGTAAGCCATGAGGACATTTAAATATAATAACCTGTGAACGCAACACTTTGTCAGGGTCACCATGTGGCATACTAATACCATTCCCTATATATGTTGAAGCATATTTTTCACGTTCCAATGCACTCTTCATATAACTTTCCGTAATAGCATGTTGTTTCATTAAAAGTGATTGTGCTTTTTCAAAAACATGGGTTACAGTTATGTCATCTGTCATCTTTTGAACATCAAATTGAATTGCAGATATTTCATCCTGCTTTAACACAGGATTTCTTTTACTATTAATAAATGATTTAATTTGATTTATGTCATTATCTGAAAGCAAAGGAGATACCTCTATCACGTGTAATGTATCTGGTAAATCCTTTGTATTAATGGGGTGCGTGGTAATCAACATATCAATATTTGAAAAGTTGTAATGAGACACCCGCTCTAATTTTAAAGTATCAACAATATTTATATGATTATCTAAATTCGCAATTTTCACTTCCAACAAACTAGATATTCCTAAACCATAATAACAAGTGATCACAACGTTAACTTCATCTTTTTTATTACGGTCAATGGACGATTGAAAATGTAATGCTAAAAAGGCAATCTCATCTTCTACTAAGTTTAGTTTTGAATCTTTCTCCAGATATTTTACAGTTTCATATAATGCATTAAAAACAAAGGGATAGTATTTTTTTATCTCATCAGTTAATGGATTATTGATATATACATTTTTAGCAATACGCAAATACGCTCTACTAAAGTGTGCTTGAATATTTTCACGTAAAATATTATCTTGGGTAAAATTGATACCAACTATTTTTTCCATGTGCTTAATCATGCGCACTACATAGCTTTCGACAAAGAGCGTTTCTATTCCCAAATCATATTTATTAAAGTAATAGCTAATAAAAAAAGAAAATAATTTAGCTGTATCTTTAGATAAACCATAAGCTAATTTTTGATTGATATCCTCTATACATTGCATTGCTATTTCTTCAGACTCTTTATTTATCACCCATGAATCTTCACTTGTTTTTTTCTTTTTATAATAATAATCAAATGAATAAGTAATTGTTGAATACGCATATCAGAAGTAAACAAATGATGTTGCTCTAATCTGTTTTTTATAATATAACAGATAGATTTAATGTGCGCTTGAGGTATTTCATTAAGTATAAAAGCTTCTACTGTCTTTTCCTTATTAGATAATTGATTTAAATGTAATATCGTATTTCTGATATTCATTTCATTACCTACTACAGTAACACCTTTTTTCTTAATGACATCTACATTAATATCAAAGGACGCACACCAAGCCTTTATTCTATTTAGATAATCATAAGCTTCCGTTTTTGTAAT
This sequence comes from Staphylococcus cohnii subsp. cohnii, assembly GCF_002902365.1. Taxonomy (GTDB): domain Bacteria; phylum Bacillota; class Bacilli; order Staphylococcales; family Staphylococcaceae; genus Staphylococcus; species Staphylococcus cohnii. Next base: position 208,641 of record NZ_PPQC01000046.1, read on the forward strand.
CATAAATTCTGATTCTATTTGATCAATTGTATTTGGTTTTTGATACATTAATAATTCGTAACCGAGTTTCATTAATTTTTCATTTTCTTTCGTTAAAAACGAATGTACCAATGTCTCTAATTCAGTCTCATCGTAATGGTCATGGTTGAGTTTATACCCTTTACCTTTAACACTTGTAATCAAGTGATTTATAATTTCGCTATTAATGTATTTAATATCATTTCTCACTGTTCTATTTGAAACATTTAAATAACTTGCTATTTCATCTGCGCTTAGATAATGATTACTGTTATTTAACAATAACCTAATAAGTTTAGCATGTCTTACCAACATGATTGCACCGCGCTTTCTAATCGTTTGAATTTTTATTAAATTCAATATTAATATTTAAATACATTGTAGCCATACCCTCACATTAAAGCAAGAAGTCACACTAAGATATCTTTGATGAAATGATAAAACAAAAATGTGAGTACAAAATAAAAAAATGACAATTTCTATATAAAATCTAGAAATTGCCATTTTTTATACTATGAGACACTGATGTTCCTCACTCTATATTAAATGATCTTATTTTTGTGCTATATTAATTGTTTGTCTGATATATTGATATGCTTCAATGAGCTGTTGTTCTTCCTGCTCATCCAATGCTATAGGATACCTTTGGACAATGCCATACTGGGCAACTAATGTCGGTAAACTATACGCACCATCATCTAACCCATATTCCTGACTGATTGATGTCAATGGCATAATTGTACGCTGGTTTAAAGCAATCGCTTGGATCAAAGCAGTCGTCACCTTGGAAATAGCTGCATTGGTCCACCCTTTTTGATAAAAAACATCCATTGAAACTTCATTTATAATAGACGTTATATGTGCCTTATCAATCGCTGGTGATTGACTTAAAGCTTCATACTCTGATAATTCCATACCGTGAATACGTACTTTGCTCCATACAGGCACTGCATACTGACCATGTTCACCAATAACAAACGCTTCAACATTTTTAGGATCAATTTGGTAATGCTGACCAACAATAGTTTTAAACCTTGAACTTTCTAATGCTGTACCCGTTCCAATTATTTTATGCGATGGATAATTGACTTGATTGGCAAAATATACCATCGAATCTACAGGATTAGAAATTAAAATAATAATTGCTTCTTGCGTAACTTCAGCAATTTGCTTCATCACATTTTTTATAATGTCATGGTTATCTTGTGCCAATAATGTTCGGTCACCATCATTTTTATCTGTTTGTATACTTGCAGCAATAACTATAAAATCTGCGTCAGCTAAATCTTGGTACGCGCCGGCTTTAATTCTTACATGACTTGTATTAAACAACCCTTGTGAATGATTATGATCAAGCGCTTCACCACTTGCAATTTCTTCTTTACTATCAATCAATACAATTTCTGAAAATAAATTCAAATACTGAACGTCTGTCAATACTTGACTGCCTACTCTACCAAGTCCGACAATTCCTAACTTAGACATGTGTAACCATACCTCCTCTGTTTGTTAAAACTTATATTCATAAATCAATGTTTTTATTTTTCATACGGTATAACATCTTCATTATATTCTTTTTTAATAAACTTTTTCATATCTTCAGATTGTAAAACTTTTAGTAATGTTTGATACTTTTTATCATCTTTATGCCCTTTTTGAACTGCAACAATATTGGCAAATGGTGATGATTTACCTTCTATTGCAATAGCCTCTTTGTGTGGCGTTAAGCCATTATCAATCGCGTAATTAGAATTCATGATTACAGCTGCGCCTTCTTTACTTTTATAAGTTTTAGGTAAAAATTCTGCCCCTTGCTTATTGTTAAACTTGAGATTCTTTTTGTTTTCTACAATATCTTCAAATTTGGCATCTTCAATTTTGACACCTTTTTTAATTTTTATTAACCCTTTATCTACGAAAAATGATAAGAAACGTCCTTCTTCTGCCGGATTATTAGAAACATAAATTGTAGAACCATTCGGAATATCTTTGATATCTTTATATTTTTTACTGTATACACCCATTGGCGTTGTAAAAACTTTCCCTACTTCTTCAATATTATAATTATGGTCATCTCTTTCAGCCTTTAAATAAGGTACATGTTGAAAGAAGTTTGCATCTACGTCACCTTTATCTAAAAGTTTATTGGGTACTTTATAATCATTAACAACTTTAATTTCTAAATCATACCCTTTTTTCTTCATTTCATCTTTCGCATGTTTCAGAACTTCACCATGAGGTGCTGGTGATGTAGCAATTGTGATCTTTTTATTCTCTTTATCTTTGGACGAACCACATGCTACGAGTATTACAGCAAAAAATACTAAAACTGTTAAACTAATGACCTTTTTCATAACATCTCTCCTTAGCTTTATCTAAAAATAAAATTCACTCATTATGTAAAAAAATACTTTCTCTTAATAAAATAAAGAGAAAGTACGCACCTTCTCTTATCTTCGAAAGTAATCATTTGTTACTTTCTGTGAATTAGCACCATTTCGTTAAACGATGGTTGCTGGGCTTCATCGGGCACGTCCCTCCGCCTCTCTAAATAAGAGTTAATCATATGTATTTGAGTTGTATTAATCCTAGCATTACACTCGTGTTTAGTCAATGAAATTTTAGAAAATTCTAATTTATTAATGATTAATCTAATATTAATAAAATTGTTCCATGTGAAACGAATACATTTACACTAAATATAGCGATCATTTAGTAACTCAGTTCCTTAAGTTATGTAGAATTTTTAAAATTATTATTCATAATAAAAAAACGTCAATTTCAATAGAAATTGACGCCTTTTACTAGCTGACGCTGTTTGCATACACTTTTTCATTTTTTCATAAACTTTTCTAATCATCATCGCATATGATGTTCAAAAAGTATTATTTTTATACAGAAAAACTTAATCTTGGAACAAATGCTTCAAAATGAATACGCTCTTCTGGAATTTCAAGTGCTTGTAAATTTAACATCATTGAATTTAAGAATGAACTTCCACCACAAATATAAATTTCAGTCTCATCATCAAGATATGCCTCTAAATCTTTCTTTTCTATATAACCATCCTCGTCACGTAAATGAACATGAAATACACTTTCTTCTGATTTTGCGTTAATTGATTTAAGTGTATCTTCAAAAGCAATATTATCGCTATCTGAAGTTACCTGAATAAATGTAGCAGCCGCATTAGATTCAACAGCTTCTCTATACATTGAAACAAGTGGTGTTACACCTACGCCAGAACCTAAGAGTAATTGCTTTTTATCTTTATTTACTAAACCAAAACCACCTACCGGCGCAGATAATTCTAATGTATCTCCAATGTTAACTTCGTCATGTAAAATCGTTGAAACTTCACCCTCATGTTCTTCGGTAAAATCTTTTCTCACGCCAAATGTTAAATAATCACGATTTCCATCTACAATGGAATAATGTCTTTTAGCCTGATAAGGTAATTTCTTATTTGAAATATTTACAGTAATATACTGACCTGGCGTGAATTGACTTAAATCAATATCCTCTGATTGAATCGTAAATGATTTAATGATTTCTGTTTCTTTATTAATATCAGTGACTTCAAACGGTTTAAATCCTTCCCAAGCCATTTGGCTATAAACTTCTTTTTCTAAGCCAATAAATGCGTCTGCGATTGCTTGATAAGCTTTAATCCATGTTTGAATAATTTCACTATCATCCGTCAATCCAGTTACTTCTTGAATCGCTCAAATTAAATTTTCACCTACAATCGGATAATGTTCGGGTTGAACTTGTAACGCACAATGTTTGTAGACCACTGGCATGATAACCGGAACAATTGGAGATAAATCATCAATATTATCAGCTGCAGCTAAAACAGCCATAGCTAGTGCTGAAGATTGTAAACCTTTCTTCTGGTTCGTTTGGTTAAATACGTTTTTTAATTCTGGATGCTCTTCAAATAACATATTATAAAAAATAGAGGTAATATTTTGTCCCTCATCTTTTAGAAGTGGCACTGTTTCTTTAATTATTTTGATTTCTTCATTTGTTAACATATAATCTCTCCTTAATAGTAATTTAAGATAGATTAAGACAAAATCATTATATTAAATCACCTTATTCAAATAAATTACTAACATATTTATTATCGTTTTAATATATTATTGAAAACCTATCTTTAGCATACTATTTAAATTATTTTTGTAAAATCAAGTGTTTGGTAGAAATGTTATACGTATAAAATTAGTGCGAATTTGCGCTTCTAAAAATGATTCTAGTATTCGTATATTAATAGATAGCATCGGAGCTAGTGGTATTTCTATAGAAGTAGTTAATTTAGATTGTAATATTTATAAAGTTGCCTTCAAAAAATCATGATAATAAAGGTGCAAAAAGATATTAAAAAATAACACAAAATAACAGTAATATAATCTAGTTATTTTGTGCTAAAAATGAACAACATATGCAAGCAGTTGTTTTAAAAGAATGACTAAAAAAAGTCATTCTTCAAACACCTTGTAATAAAAAATCTATGCCACTTAAGCGTGACCAAGCTATATGATATATATTTTTAATTTTAACTTGCTTTCTATTCTTTTTAATTGGCATATCTTCTTTTATATTTTTTCCAGGAGCCTTGTTTTTAATAGGTTTTATTGGACCACCAGATGCTTTCGAGCTAAACATTACACATTTACCTTTTAAATCTCTTATCCATCCATTTTCAAACCAACCTAAATGACTCCCATTAAAGCCATACACTTTATTACATTGAAAATAAACGACTGCTTTACCATTAAATAGATAAACATGTGTATTATCTTCTGTATAAGCTGTAGCATTACCATTTCTGTCGTAAAAGTTCATTTTAAACCTTCTTTAAAACTTTTTTTATAGTTAAAAATATATTTTACAATTGAAAAACTCATTACAGCTAAAGCTATAATAAGGCTGTGAGTATTTGAATGTTAAATTTAAAACCATTTTTATTTTAAGTGTAATCCACCACTCACAGGGAAGTAATGTCCTGTGTAAAAGCCATCATCGTCATTCACAAAAAAGTTAACTGCACGCACAACATCTTCTGGTTTAGCAATTCTTTTAGCAGGTGTTATTTCGGCAATACGTTTAATAATCTTGGTTTGTGATTTAGTTCGATCTGTTTCTATCATACCGGGACCAACAACATTCGAAGTGATACCATATTCACTCATTTCAAGTGCTACATACTTTGAAAAAGTACTTATTGCAGCTCTAGAACTACCATGATGTGCTACGTTATTTGACGGTTTTTCACTAGATAATGATCCTATATAAATAATACGACCATAATGATTTTGTTTCATAGTACCTAAAACAGCTTTTGTCATATTAAAGGCTGCGCCCATATCTTCATTTAAATTTTTAGACATATCTTCCCAAGTCATGTCTTCAATTGACATTGGTCTAAATAATGGACCAGCATTGTTCACCAAAATATCAACAGTACCAAATGATTTTAATGCTTCATTAACTATACGCTGCGAGCCATCAATGGTTGTAACGTCAGCTTGTACAATAATAGCGTTGGAACCTAAATCTTTAATTTTTTCTTGAACATTTTCAACACTTTTTTCATCATTTAAATAATTCAAAACAATATTGACACCTTTTTCTGCTAAATTTATTGCAATAGCAGCACCTAGGCCTCTACCGGATCCTGTAACAATCGCAACTTGATTATTTATAGACATATTGTGCACTCCTTTGATTTAAACATTGTATTCATTTCCCATAGATATAGATATTCTATTCCATGTATTAATTTGTGCAATTGTAAATATTAAATCAGCATATTCCTTTTCACTGTATTTTTCACGAACGCGATTATAGAGCTCTTTCGGAACTTTATGATTAGAAATTAACGTAACGTGTTCAGCTAATTCTAGTGCTAATTTTTCAGCATCGTTGTATATATTAGTATCTTCCCAAGCATTTAATAAATAAATTTTCTTTTCGTCTATACCTCGTTTTCTAGCATCTGTAGTGTGCATGTTTAAACAAAATGCACAGCCATTTATTTGAGAAACTCTTATTTTTATTAATTCTTGCAACTTGTTATCAATTGTATTTTTTTCAATAATTTTTCCATTTCATACATTAATTCAATATTATCTGAGGCAATTTCCTCATAATTCATTCGTAAACTCATTTTATATACTCCTTATTTTTTAATAAAATTGGTAGATACGTCTGTCATGATACTTAAATCTATTTTTGCTAATTTTTTCTCTATAAGTTCTACTATATTTTGTAAATTTACTTCATCATTTTTATTAAAACGATTAATCGTTGGTGCATCTATGTCTAATACTCCAATTATCGTATTATTCACAAATATAGGTAATACGATTTCTGATTTACTGTTTGAATCACAAAATATATGATTCGGATATTCGTAAACATCTTCTACGTTTATTAAATTACGCTGTGTTACAGCATCTCCGCATACACCAGATTCTAATTTCAAATGTGAACAAGCTGGTTGCCCTTGAAAAGGACCTAATAATAATTCTTCATTTTTTATAAAATAAAAACCTAGCCAATTTACATTTGGTAAATTTGAATAAAGTAAAGATGAGATATTAGAAAAAATGGTAATAGGTTCTACTTCATCTTCTATTAAAGCTACTAATTGCTTAGCTAAACTACCATAGTTTGTGAAATTATTAGTCATTATGATTACTCCTAATTTTATGCTTTATTTTTTATAAGATAATCTTGTACTTCCTTTTTATTTTTATAACCATTAGTGAAAAACACAGCTTGTGGTTTATCTAATTGATCATAATATGTGATTGAAAATGTTCCATTTTCAATGTTTCCTTCAATTTCACTTCTATTCCAATTTTTTATATGACCCAAATATTCAAAAGAGTCATTATATTGATCAGACCAAAAATAAGGAATTATTTTAAATGGTGAAGTGTTATTATTAATTATATTCTTAGCTAAATTCTTGCCTTGGTTAAATGCATTCTCCCAATGTTTAACATTGATTAATTGATTGTCATAAGGCCAAACCGCACAATCTCCAATCGCATAAACATCTTTAATGTTCGTTTGACCATATTCATTTACAATATAGCCTTGATTATTTGTATTTAATTTTTCCACACCTTGATTTCTTATTTCTTCAAAGAATGTGCCGATACCTGCTATCAAGATATTGCATTGAATTTCTAAATTATTAGCAGTTGTAATCTTTTTAACGGTATCTTTTCCTTCAATTTCTTTAATAGTGTCGTTTGTCATAAAATTAATACCATTTTTTTCATGAAGTTGTTTAATATATTTAGCAGCTTGATTACCAATAATTTTACTCAATGGATATTCAGATCTTGAAATTAAAGTTACATTATGGTTTAAATTTTTTAAACTCGCTGCTAGTTCTAATCCAATAAATCCTCCACCCAGAATAACAATATCTTGTTTTTCTTTGCTTGCTTCCTCTTTAATGCTCAATGCATCTAAAAAGTTAGATAAATAATGAATGTTCAAGTTTTGATTTGAATAATTTAATTTCTTATTTTTTACACCAGTAGCTAATACGAGTTTGTCATAATTTATAATTTTATTTCTTTCTGTAAGTAACTGTTTTTTATCTGTGTCTATATTTATAATTTTAGTATTTAAGACAATTTCTATATTATTGTCATCATAAAAATTTTCTTTTTCTAATAAAGGTATAGCAGTATTTTCATTGTCTTGCATCCACTCTTTCGTCAAAGGAGGTTTATCATATGGCAATCGTTCCTCGCTTTCAACAATTTTAATGCCACCTTGATACCCTTTTTTTCTTAATTCTTTTGCTGCAAATATACCTGCTATAGATCCACCTACAATTACAACATTATCATCCATAATTAAAGCACCTCTTTATAAATTATACTTATTGATAACATCATGATTACCTGTGACAGAGATTGTTGCACCTGTTATATAACTTGATTTTTCTTCACAAAGAAAATTAATAACACGAGAAATATCCTCACCATATTCTTTTCTTGGAATCTCAAAATGAGATAAGTCATTTCTTTTATGCTCAGCTATATTTCTTTCTTTATCATCACCTAAAATATCGCCTGGGCAAACCGTATTAAATGTTATTCCGAAACGGGCTTCTTCTTTTGATAAAGTTTGTGTTAATGATAAGACGCCTGTTTTTGCTGCCGCATAAGCACCTCGATATATCCAACCTGGTATATTTTGACTTTGATCAAAACCAATTGTTATAACTCTCCCCCAATTATTTTTCCTCATAATAGGGACAACTTCTTTAACTAAAATGAAAAAACTTTTTAAATTACCATCAACCATGGCATTCCATTCTTCATAAGAAGTATCAATAATGGTTTGCTTATCTTTAATAAATGGTCCTGCATTATGAATTAAAATATCTAAGCGCCCCATAGTAGACATAATTGATTCAATCATATTTTTTACATCCTTTATTTTTGATACGTCTGCTTGGATGGCAATAACATTCACACCAAATTTTTGCTTAATTTCGTCAACTAATTTTTGTGCTTCTGCCTTACTTTTCCGATAATTAATAACTATATCAATTTCATTAGCAGCTAAATCAAGCGCTGTTTTCTTACCTAAACCTTTTGCACTACCAGTAATTAAGGCTACTTTTCTACACATAATTACACACCTTATTCTAATTATTTATTGATTAAAGTTAAAAATTCATTTCTTGTATTATAATTTTTATGAAATAACCCGTGTACAGCTGAAGTGATTGTAGAAGATTGTTCTTTTTTGATACCTCGACTACACATACACATATGTTTGGCTTCAATCACTACCATGACACCTCTAGGTTCTAACACCTCATTGATTGCTTGTGCAATTTGAGTTGTTAATCTTTCTTGTACTTGAAATCTTCTCGCATATCCTTCGACTACTCTAGCAATTTTTGATAATCCAGTTACCTTTTCATTAGGTATATAACCAACATGAACAACACCGTAAAAAGGTGCAAAGTGATGTTCACACATTGAATAGAATTCTATATCCTTGACCAAAACCATGTCGTCTTGTTTAACATCAAACGTTTTTGTTAAATGTGTTTTAGGATCTTCGTTATACCCTTCTGTATATTCTAAAAAAGCTTTAATAAAACGATAAGGGGTATCGATGAGACCATCTCTTTCAGGATCATCTCCACATAATTCTATGATGTTTCTCACACTTTCCATTGCAAGATTCATCTGTCTTTTTTTCTCCTCAACATTATTGACAAAATTATTTGAGATGAGATCATTTACTTTTTCTTCTAAACCTTTATCTTCCATATCTACACCACTTTTTAATTATTATTTATGATCACAAATTGCTTGCTTAAGCTTGTCTTTATTATTTATCTAAATAATAGCAAAAACAAACGTTCTGCTTAATAAAATATAAACTTTCAAATATTTAAATATCATTGAAATTAAATTATTCGGGTAACAATTTAATAACTGATTAAATATATAATATCGTTTGAATTTAATTTTTGACGGTTATTGGAGGAATTAAGATGAGAAATGTAGGTATAATTGGAGGTCTCGGACCTGAATCAACAGTGGACTATTACCAATCTTTTATTCATAAATATCAAGACAGAAAAAATAGTAAAAAAACACTGCCCGAATTATTTATTAATAGCATTAATATGTATAATATTTTTGAATATATTAACAACAATCAATTGGAAGATTTGGCAAACTATGTAGGAAATGCAGCAAAAAAATTAGAAGATATTGGTGCAGATTTTATAATTATAGCTGCAAATACACCACATATAGTATTTAATGACATTAAAAAAATGGTAAGTGTACCAATGATCAGTATTGTAGATGCAACTTATGAACGGGCAAATGAAGAAAACTTACAATCATTAGGTCTTTTAGGAACTAAATTTACAATGGAACATGATTTTTTCAAAAAGCAATTCACTAAAAATAATAAGCATGTTGTTGTACCTAATGAGAATGAACAACAACTAATACACCAAAAAATTGTTGATGAGTTGGAAAATGGTATTGTAAAACAAGAAACTAAAGAAGATTTTCTAAAAATCATTAGTCGAATGACAAAAGAAGACAATATTGATAGCGTAATTTTAGGATGTACAGAATTACAAATGCTTTTTGATAATAGTGATTTTAATATTCCAATTTTAGAAACTATGGACATTCATGTAAATAAAATGGTCGAGGAGGCATTTAAATGAGAGAATTAATTGGTCAATGTGAGAATTGCCATAGAGATATTTTTTGTTTAAATAGCTTTTTAAATGGCGTGCATAAAAATAATCATTTGTATTGTTTTGAATGTATTGATACTGTCAAATAATTATTTAATTGAACACTTTTTCAAATACTCGTCACATTACTAAAACATGAATAGCTGTGGTCCATAATAAAGTATATTCATCTCATCAATTCGACAAATTAAAACATAAAATTGCTAATTTCTTGAGAAATCTTAAAAGTATGATACCTAAAGACTCTTAGCGTTAATATTTCAGTCTTACTATCAATCATAAGTTGAAATCTCGATAATTAAGAAATAGCATTAAATCTGTACAACTAGTATTATATTAGACTTTAAAATTATTAAGCGACTTCTGAATAATAAGAAGTCGCTTTTAACATGTCGCATGATAACCTTATGAATTTTTCTAGAACCGTAATTTCTATTGTCATCATAACGTTTACTTTACTGCTATGCATTCTTTAGTTCGTTGAGTTATTGATTTTATATACAATGCTGTTAAGACAAAATTAAATCCATATCATTTTTTAAACTTTAGTTTTTAAGTTATATCATAAATAAATTGTTCTGTTAGTTCCTATTTTTTATCTGCCACATGTTCAACAAATCTTCTATCGTGTGATGTGAATAAGATGATCCCTGGGTATTTATTCATAAACACTTCTAATGTTCTAGCGTATTAATATCTAAAAAATTAGTTGGTTCGTCTAAAGTTAACACATTCGCATTCGCTGAAAAATATACTGCTAAAATTATTTCGTTCTTTCCTCACCACTCAAAACGTTACAAGAACGCCCAAGTTATTCATTTAAACCCAAGTTATTTAAAATAGCTCTACTGCATGATTCTGATGAATACGTTTCATCCATTAAATATTGCAATAATGAAACGTCACGCATGTCTTCATAAGCAAGCTGACGATAGTATGGCATTTGCACTTTAGGAGAACAATCGATGACCTCTATTGGACGATAAATATTATAAGGACATTATTGTGATACCGTTTTTTCTTTTCTTATTTATTATGATTTTTTTCTTTTCTAGGCGGCCACACAAAATATGAAATACTAATAATTAAGTCTATAATAATGACAATTGTCCAAATATGAATAACAACATCCATAGCTTCTGTACGACTTTTATCATTAATTAAATAGACAAGTAAATGTAAAATTCCTGTACCTATAATATAAGAAAGTAAATGTTTCAACCAACTTTTGAAATATTTTTTAGAATAAGCTAAACCATCGAGTTTATAAGGTTTGGGACCTTGTTTCATTACATAATATCTAAATCTATCATCGGCCCAATTTATCATACTCTTTCCAAATATAAGAGATACTGAAATATAAACTGCAGCTATAGCATGCGGTGTTTCAGCTGTTGCACCATTCATGAGATCTACAACTGTTGTTATAAGCAATATTAAATCTATAACCGGTGTAAGTGCTAGGAAGAAAAAACCCAGTTTTTGTTGTTTTAAGATATATCTTGTTACCAAACCAAGTAATATGACAACCCAAAAGGCTATTTCACAAAAAATTATAAGCCATACGATAAAATTCATGGGCTGTCCTCCTTCATTGCGTTAATCTAACTATTTCTTCGTCTACAATTGTTTGAATATCATCGTTTGAAATCCCGTTTGGGTTGAGTAGTTTATGCAAAGCCAAACCGTCAATTAATGCGTGTAATTTCATAGAATTAAGGTGCATATTCAAATTATCTTTCAACAAATGCTCGTTTCTTAATAATGTCAAAACACTATTACATAATTGATCTATCCCATCATCAAGTGTACTTTGACCATATTCATGTATGTCATATCGAAATGCCATCCATACTTCCATATCAGCTAACCTTTCTTGATCTAATGGTAATACCGATAGTAAACTTGCTTTTGCTTTGTCTATTGTATTAAGGTTTTCGGACGTAAATATTACTTCGATTCTCCTTCTTACTTTTAATTCCACAGTAGACATTACAGCATTTAATAACTCTGAATGATTGGGAAAATAATATCTAATCTGTCCAGGTGTCATTTCAGCTAATTTCGCAATTTGTCTTACAGTAGATCCTTTAACTCCATTTTCTACAATTGAGTCGAAAGCATATTGAATGATTTGTTCTTTTTTCTTTTCATGATTAATTATTTTTGGCATGTTCTCAGTCTAACACATTTTAATACAGGTGTGTTAAATAAACTAACACCATCAAAACAGAGCGCTTAACAATAAATAACGGACTACGTTAAACCTCGCTTAATTTTGCAACTCCCCAGACAATTCATTATATGATTAGCAAAAATTTAATGCTCTTATAATTTGATATAGATTGTTAACCCTCTTTCTCAAATATGAATAGATGTTCTTAGGTATTAGAAATTTATTGTATATTACATTATACGATTAACACACCCCCTTAATTTTTCATTCATTTCTGATGCGTAACTTTGAACTTTTAGTGGTATATAAATAGCAATATGAATCATTACATAGATTAAGGAGTGTTTGAGATGCGCATTTTAGTCCTAGGAGCAGGTGGAATTGGAGGCTACTTTGGTGGTCGTTTAGCAGAGAATCATAAAAATGTCACTTTTTTAGTAAGGCCGAAAAGAAAATCTTATTTAGAAAGGAATGGCTTAGTCATCCATAGCGACAATGGTGACTATAGTTTCACCCCACAATTGGTTACTAGAGAAGATCATACTGAACCATTTGATGTGATTTTACTATCTTCAAAATCATATCATCTTGAGCAAGCAATCGATGACTTGAAACCGTTTGTGGGAGATCATACTGTGATTATTCCGCTGTTAAACGGTGTTGCACATATTCCAAAATTACAAGCTGTTTTTGGTAAAAATAAAATTATGGGTGGTTATTGCATCATTGAAACTTCATTAAATGCAACTGGTGAAGTCGTACAAACAAGTGATTTCGATAAACTTTTCTTTGGAGAATTAGATGGCACAAATAGTGAAAGAGCTAAATTGATAGAGGATACTTTCGCTAATACAAAATCTGAATTTATTTTAACTTCAGATATCGAGCGTGGTATGTGGCAAAAATATCTAATGATTACAGTATTATCAAGTGTAACTACAATGATGCATGCGCCAATCGGACCAATACGTGATAGTGAAGGTGGTACTGATTTTATCAAATCATTATATGAAGAAGTTTCGTCCATTATGAGAAGTCACCAAGTCCCGATTGATAAAACAATCGTCGATAAATATATGAAAGGACTTACTAAGCTATCTTACCATTTCAAAACATCCATGCAACGTGATATGGAAAAAGGCTTAAATATTGAAGCCGATCACTTACAAGGCTATTTGCTGAATTTAGCCGAAGAACATCAATTAGATGCACCACTACTTTATACTTCATATCAAAATCATAAAGTTTATAAAGAAATGCTTCAATAAAATCTTAAACGTAAGCTAAAAATTATATGGAGGCATACAAATGACATTAAATACGTACGCACATCCTTTTGATATCGCAACAAACTTAAAACCACAAGAAGTTGGCGTTTATCATGGACATACTTCTTCTGATTATGCCAATATGGTTGGCCCTTTTGGTGGTGTGATTGCATCAACATTATTACGAGCAATTATAGAGCATACAGATTGTCTTGGTAACCCAGTTTCATTTACTGTTAATTACACAGCACCTGTCAAAGATGGATCATTCACTATAAATGCCAATCCAGTTAGAACCAATCGCTCTACACAACATTGGTATATTGAACTGCACCAACATAATAAGATAGTCATTACAGCGACTGCAGTTACAGCAAAGAAAAGAGATACATGGTCTTCAACCGAATTAAACATGCCAAAAATACCAAACGCAGAAAATGTAGACAGTTTATCATTAACAGAAGTTCCGCCCTGGGTAAATCAATATGATATTAAAATAATAAAAGGTGCACCTAGAGCTTACACTAAATCAAATCATGCAGATTCAGTTACATTACAATGGATGAAAGACAAACCAAATAGAACTTTAGATTATTTATCTCTTGCCTCAATGTGTGATGCTTTTTTTCCAAGAATATATGTCCGTCGTGAAAAAGTTGTCCCAATAGGTACAGTTTCTCTTACTGTGTACTTTCATTCAGACACAGCAACATTAGCACAGCACAGCATTAATCACGTATTAGGACACACGCGAGCACATAATTTTAATGATGGTTTTTATGACCAAACTGGCGAAATTTGGAGTTCTGATGGAGAATTATTAGCTACAACAACTCAACTTGTTTATTATAAAGAATAAGATAACACAAAAAATCCTAGGCCTATGATTTTGCATAGCCTAGGTTTTTTATGATTATTGTTCTTTCATCGCTTTTTGATTCGAACGTTTTTGTAGTAAAATTGACACCACACCGACAACAACAATTAAACCAACAATGCCAATGATGCCCAAATATTTCGCTACATTACCAAGCACGACACCCACTACTAAGAAATCTGTGTCTGAGAATGTAGTAGCAGCACCACCTAATTCCCCTAAGAATGGCAAGAATAATAATGGTAAAAACGTGATTAATAATCCATTTAATGCAGATCCAGCAATCGCACCTCTAATGCCTCCACGTGCATTACCAAAGACCCCTGCTGTAGCACCTAAGAAGAAGTGTGCCACCACACCTGGAAGTATCACGACACCACCAAATAAGAATAAGATGAACATCCCAATCACACCTACAATAAAGCTGACAAAGAAGCCAATTAACACTGCATTTTGTGCATAAGGGAAGACTATCGGACAGTCTAACGCAGGTTTTGTATTTGGAACTAACTTTTCAGATATACCTTTAAATGCAGGTACTATTTCTGCAAGAATTAAGCGAACACCCGTTAAGATAATGAACACACCAGCTGCAAATGTAACACCCTGAATAAGTGAAAACACAATAAAGTTTTGTCCATCACTGATTTCTGAGTGCACGAAAGTAGGTGTAGCAAACAATGATGCTACAAAGTAAAGCAATGTCATTGTTAAAGAAATACTGATCGTACTTTCTCTTAAAAAGCTTAACCCTTTTGGAAAATTGATATCTTCAGTCGATTTTGATTTACTTTTAAATAATTTACCTATTTCTCCAGCAGCCCAATAACTCAATGTACCAAAATGACCCAAAGCGACTTGGTCATTTCCCGTTATTTTTTTCATTGTAGGCTGTGCTAGTGCAGGTAGTATTGCCATAATCAAACCTAAAATAATCGCTCCAATAATCACTGTAAATGTACCTGTCACATGACCAACGGACAATAATATTGCTAAAAATGCGGACATATAAAATGTATGGTGACCAGTTAAGAAAATATATTTCAAGTTCGTAATGCGCGCAATAATGATATTCACAATCATCCCAAACACCATGATTAATGCTGCAGTCGTACCATATTGTTCCAAAGCGATTGATATGATTGCTTCATTATTAGGCACAACACCCTGCACCCCAAATGCATGCTGGAAAATCTTGCCAAATGGTTCTAATGATTGCGTTACTACATTAGCACCCGCACTTAAAACTAAAAATCCTAGAATCGTCTTTATCGTACCTGATGTGATATCAGTTGCCGACTTTTTCTGGACAATTAATCCAATAAATGCAATTAAGGCAACTAATATCGCAGGTTGACTTAAAATATCGACGATAAAATCAAGAATTGGCTTCATAATCTTACCTCCTTATTAATGATTAAAGTATATTTAAATCTTTTAATTTTTCATCTAGTTTTTGCTGTAATTCTTCTTTATCTAATATATTGTCTAATACAATGACATCACCTAATTTTTTGGTATTTTCTTCTAAATCTCTTCCACAAATAAATAAGTCTGCCATATCAGGACTTGCACTCATAACATCACTATGTTCAACTTTTATATCTGATGGTGCATTTAAATTTTTCAATGCTTCTTGTGCATTCATTTCAACCATAAAACTACTTCCTAATCCGTGCCCACATACTACTAAAATTTTCATTGTCATCATTCTCCTTTAAATATATTTATAATTTCACTTGATGTTTGTGCCTTTAATAAATTATTCACTGTCTGCTGATTGCCTAGAGTCGTAGCTAAACTTCTCAATACTTCTAAGTGTCCTTCATTATCTATAGCACTTAATACAAAAACCAATGAAGCATAGTGTCCCTCTTCTGAAAAGTTAATATGTTGATTTAGCTTTAACAAACTCAAACCTATCTTTCTAACGTTATTATTCGGTCGAGCATGGGCAATTGCTATTTCTGGAGCAATAACGATATAAGGTCCTAATTTTTCTACACTATGAATCATGTCATCAATATACGCTTGTTGAAAATAGCCTTGTTCTCGTAAAGGACTTGCAGCTATATTAATTGCCTCACGCCAACTTTCAACTTGTTCAAGTACTTGCACTTTATCTGATGATAAAATTTCTAAAGTCATTTTTTCCCTCCTTAATGTTGACTCACGTCATTTATACAGCGCATAATTGCTTCAATATTTCCTGAAAGTAATACCTTTCTAGTTTTGTCATCCATAATAAGCTCACTAAGTTGTCTCAGAGCATTTAAATGAATTTGTGGTTGAGCGGTTGCTAATGTAACGATGATATTAACAGGATCATATTGTTCATGCCCAAAATAAATACCATTTTGATAATGTGTAATACTAAAACCTACTGTCCCTTTAACGTGCGTTGGTTGCGCATGAATTAAAGCAATATGTGGACTTATAACCATATAAGGTCCAAATGCATCTAATTGTTCAATAATTTCATCGGCATAAATACAATCAACAATTTGAGCGTCTACCAAAGCTTCAATACTTTGCCTTATTGCATCATTTCTATAAAGTGAAGGTTGTTGTGTTAAAATTCTGTTTTCTGGTAAGACTTCTTTCAAGGTAGGCCCCAACCCTTTGATATCATGCACATACTGTTCTCTTGAATTGTTAATGATTGTGTTAATTTGTTGTCGATCATCTTTATCTAAAAATGGAGAAACATTAAGTATAGGTATCGACGCATGTTCAAACGGTACTGTTGATATGATATAGTCAACGCCTTCATGTTTTAATAATGTTTCGTCAATTTCGTAGATTGAATAAGCATCTACAATTTCAAGTTCAGGATAAATATGGCGCAATCTACTTCTCAATAATTGTGAAGTACCGATGCCAGAACCGCAAAATAGCACTACTTTTATAGCATTTGTAGTAATTGCAGAAATACGTTCAATCGCTGACGCAAAGTGTAACGTAATGTATGCAAGCTCATCTTTGTTGAAACAAATACGATAATTCTCTTCAACGCCCCAAATATGATTGCGTAGTCTTTCTACGATGTGATGATACTGTTGAAATATTTCATCTGTTAGAGGATTATTATGCGTCATATCAAATTTCAATCGGTGAATAGCTGGTCTCAGATGAACAATTAAACCATTTAATAATTTAGTATCGTTAATTAAATCTATACCTAAGTCACCACTCATACGTTCTATCAATTGTTCGGTTAGAATTTCTAAGTCATCGACTGTTTCGCGTTTTTGATTCATCTCTGAAGTTTTAGCACCTAACAAATGTAAGGTAATAAAACCTGCTTCACTTTTAGGGAATTGTATATCGAGTTTTTCTTCCAAAGATGCTTTTATGAGTAATGCCACTCGAAAATGGTCCGTTTCTGCTAATTTGTTATATTCCAATTCAGGTATCTCAAAAACAAATTTTTCTTTAGTTCGATGTATTGCAATTAAAATATGATAAATTAGACCATCAATCGCACTTTGGACTAACTGATAATCCGCTTCAAATAATACCGACACTACCGTCAATCGAATCGTTTCTAATGCTTTGTTCGAAAATAACTTATGTCCTATTTGATGTGTATGATTTTGAAAATATTCATGGACACGTGTCGCATATGCTTTGCGATAATTTGTTTCCTCACCTTGTATGATAAATCCTTTATTTTTAATATATTCTAACTTTAAATCATAAGAAGATAACCAAGTTTGTACATTTTTTAAATCCTCAACGATCGTTCTACGTGTAACGGATACCATATCGGCCAACGTCTTAGAAGATGTTGGTGTATTAGATTCAAATAACTTTAATATGATGTAACGTATTCTTTCTTCTTTAGAGTAATGTATTGAAGTCGCCATATATTTCGGAACGTTATCATTCAAGGGACTTTTAGATTTAATCATTATACCTTCATTTTTATTTCTAAAAATTGTTAAATCTAAGCTTTGTGCCATACTTTCTATATATTCTAAATCGTACTGTATCGTCCTTTCTGAAACATTGAATTGAATAGCTAAATGATGAATAGTTATAAACGTTTCACGTTCAAGTAAGAATGTTAATATATGATGCTGTCTCTTGCTTAACACATGAGCAACCTCCTTACATATTTATTGTAACCGCTTACTTTAAATTTTGGATGTGTAATCTCTTTCGTCTCATAATCCGAAAAGTTGCACATCTAACATAAACGATCACTTTTTCAAATTATAATTTATTGAATAATCATTTTATATAAAAAATATCGATTAAATATAAAAAAAGAGAATTCAACATTAATGTGTTGCATTCTCTCCTCTATATCTTCATTTTTTTGATGTCCTATAACTTATAAGTATTTATTTCAATTGAGTTATTATTGCTAAACTTTTCTAAACACAAAAAAAATACTTTTTGATATATTTAATTAATCTAAAATAAATCAATTAATATTTGAAAACAGGAATTTATATATTCCACTTTTGTTAGCGATTAATAGAACGGGCAATCATTGACAACGTGTGTCTTTCTCCACGCAATGCCTTACTTAATTCAAATATATTTTCCACAGGTGCTAAACCACAGAAACTTCCATCACCAATATGTTGAATATCCACACCACATATTTTATTTCGAATGGCAAAATCTCTAATAGTACTTGGATCAGCGCTTTCTTGACTCGTACCAATTGCTGACATGACAAGCCCCTCTTTACGATGAACTTCTTTGACAATGTCTTTAAGTTGCGCTTCATCGAAACCTGGCACTGTCCCCACAGCGGGTACCAGTATAATATCAGCACCCGCTTCAATAAATTTCCTTACATATTCTCTTGTAATCACAGGTTCATCCACACCTGAACTATGCATTTTTCCAGCGATAATCAAACCAGAAAAATGATTTCTTGTATTTTGGATTGCTTCAACTATTTTCTTATTAGATACACCAGTTGCCGGGTTTCCTGTCATACATATAAAGTTGACCCCTAATGTTTCAAGTACTTGAACCGTTTCAGGACTTGCTTGACGTCCTTCTGCAATTTCTAAGTGTTGATCATACATATTTGTTCCGTCATCAACAGGTTCTAAGTTCACGCCAATGGGTCTACCAACGAATTGTTTTAATGTTTCTATAACCTGTTCATGTTCTTCTATATTTTTCACTTTTGGATGAAATGCATCGAAGCCATTTAACAAAATCAAATCGGCACCAAACGCACGCGCTATTTCAGCATTGGTAATATCTGGCACGAC
Source organism: Staphylococcus cohnii subsp. cohnii (assembly GCF_002902365.1). Taxonomy (GTDB): domain Bacteria; phylum Bacillota; class Bacilli; order Staphylococcales; family Staphylococcaceae; genus Staphylococcus; species Staphylococcus cohnii. The sequence continues at coordinate 228,502 of NZ_PPQC01000046.1, forward strand.
AGGTGTTTCTGTTACTATATTTTCAGATAAAACCACGCGTCCAGCACTAGCTTTAATACTCTGTTTTAATTCTTCACCTGTCATTGCTAGTAGTTCTGAAGCATTGTTACTCAATAATCGCTTAACCATTCGGATTCCACTCCTTAATATATACTTTAGTTGCCATTTTATTTATTATAACTACATTATATAATAATAATGTTTTTTTCTTCGTAATAACTGCACTGTATTTCTCTTCATTTCATTATACACACCCTCTATTTATTATTATTCTTTTTTAAATAAAAAACTACTTCTATTTACATTTATAATTTTTTGAATTTAAATTTAGTTAATTTTCAAAACAGTAGTGTATCGCAAATATAAATGTGATATTATATTTTAATATACATATTACAAGGGGGAAGCCTTATGCAGTGTCCAAAATGTGGAAATCCTATTGAAGCATCAGATTTATTTTGTGGAGAGTGTGGTACAAAATTATCTCATCAAACGAATACAACGAATGAAACTAAAAACAAATCGAAATATGAATCTGAACAAGATCCAACGCAATCTAATACAACACAAACATCAACACAATACTCAACACAGTCTAATCCTAAAAGCGAGCAGTTTTCAAAACATTCTTCAGACATATTCAATGAAGCTAAAACGTTCTTTTTAACTGCTTTTAGACATCCGGATAAAGAACTTGTGAGTCCTCACTTTTTTTCTTACAAAACACTTTTCAGTATTATTGTAGCGGGGTTCCTTTTATCCATCATATTATTAATGATACTGATACCTGCAGAAGTAGCATATTTCATGTCGAGTAAAGCAAGTGTTGTGTTTAACATTTCACTTTTCTTATTAATTACAATTGCAGTACTATTTGGAATCACTTATGCACTTATCAAAATATTGAATATTCATTCGACGTTACATAAAATATTTTCAGATTTCGTTTTAGTCAACACCTTATCTGTCATTACCCTTTTGCTTGGTTTACTATTTTTAACAATTCATGTACCAAGTTTTGCAATATTCCTTATCATTATTGCTATATTATTCACTTTAATTGCACCAATATATTTAATTACGAAATACAGCCACAACCAACTTATACGTATGCCTGTCATTTATTCTATATTCATCTATATCATCATTTTAGGAATCATTTTACTTATTATAGTGGAAAGTACTGTTTCTAATACATTAAGTGATTTAAGTTCATTTTTTAATACAGGTTATTAAGGAGGATGTTTCAAATGAAGTATTGTAGTAATTGTGGTGCTGAAATTAAACCTGGTCAACGCGTCTGTACCCAATGTGGGACGCCTATTCAACAAAGAGCAAATAATCAATCACCTAACCATAAATCAAAATGGCTTCTATTTATTATTATTGCAGTGATATTAGTCATTATTATCGCTTTGTTTGTGGCTTATAAAATAATAGACGCGCAACTATCACCTACAAAACAAGCAGAAACCATTGCTAAAGATTTAAAAAACAAAGATACAGATCGTCTAGCTAGCCATTTAAAATCAAATGGTGAAGCTATTTCTAAAGATGAAGCTAAGGCTATTTATAAATATATTGACGAAACTGATAGCGTAGATCGTGTTGCTGACGAACTACAAAGTAGTGCAAAAAATATCAAAGAAAACAAATTAAACGAACAAACTGTCACTGTTGGCGATACTTCTCTAATCAATATCACCGAAGATGGGAAAAAATGGGGTATATTTAAAAATTACATTTTTAATGTTAATGAGGAACCTGTTTCTATTACTTCAGAAGAAGACACGACACTATCTTACAAACTTAATGACAAAACAACGCAAGTTAAGTTAAAACAAGGTAAGACGAAAACACTTGATGATTTTCCAATCGGCATATATGACTTAAAAGCAACGCAAAAGGTTGATAACAAAAAATTCGATGGTGTCATTCATATCGATATGTCAGAAAGTAATAGTGCAGATCTGCAATTCAAACAAAAACGTTTTACAGTTAGTATCGATTCATCTTTTGCAGATTCCGATTCACTTAAACTTTATATAAATGGTAATGAACAATCAGATTTTGATGAATATGAATCTGTCACTTACGGCCCTTATGCACCTGATGAAAAAGTCGAAGTTTATGCTACCACTGAAGTTGAGGGTAAACAATTCAAATCTAGTGTAGAAAATGTTTCAAGTCCAAATGATGATGAAGATGAAATTGACGTAGCTTTAACATTTGACGATGATGCAATAAGCGATTATGAAGATAAAATGATTGAAAAAGAAGCAGATTCTGATGACGACGATGATAGTACTTCCAATTCTGATGAAAAAGTAACACGTGATAATGTTATTGATAAAGTTGAATCTTATGAAGGGAGTACTTTGGATACAGATAATTATACTTATAAAGAACCCGAAAAAACTGGAGACGGTTGGGGATTCTCCTTCACAGATAAAGACGGAGAGTTAGCAGGTTCTTATAAAATTGATGAGGATGGTTACGTTACTGAATATGACGAAGACGGTGAAGAAGTCGATTCAGGATATTAACAAACCACAAATAGTAATCCAACTTGTTACTTGAAACGTGGCCATTACATTGCATAATTACTTAAACACACTATTTAAAGGAGTGGGATTGAAATCTAATTTTATTAAAAAGATTTCTGTCCCACTCCTTAATTTATATCTTTGTTAAAGTAAAACAAAATATCACCAAATGCATCACCTCAGTCTAAATGATGATGTTATATTTAAAAAAATTAAGTAATATATATGAAAGACTATTAAAACAAGCAATGTTTATACTACTAGAGTTGGGTAATTTAAAAGTAAGCAATTAATATCTAAATATATTTGAAGGTGAAAAAATGGCTAATAATAACTCTTTCAATGATTATCCTAAAATTTTAAAAATTGAAGATGATGGAAAAATTATTGCGTTAGACAAATATGGGAACGCTAATACGGATTTAAATATTCATACTGTGAATGACCAGCAACAACAAGATACCTTCGGAACGATTTTATACAATCCCTATCGTCGTACTGAAAAAAATAGCGAATCTTATAATGACAATAAGTACAATGATTACAAGTCAGAAACAAGCTACAATCAGCGAGATCGCGAACGTGAGTTGCAGTTATTAGAAGAAAATAAAAAATCAAAACGCAAACAATTTTGGCTAGGTTTAGGTATGGTGGTTTTATTAGTTATCATTGTCATCTTTGCAGTTAGTACTTTTATGAATGGTGGCAACGATGATCAACAAACTGCAAATGAATCAAGTGAACAATCCACCGCCAATCAAAATCAATCGCATGATACTCAAGGCGATAATGTCAATTTCGAACGTCAGAACAATCAAGTTAAAGATGATATACAATCATTAAAAACAGATATTTCAAACTCTAATGAAGTAACAGATTCTAAATTACAAGCATTACAAGATAAGATTGATAGTTTAAAACAAGAAGCTGATTCTAATAAAACAAATCATTTAGCTGATAAATATCAAACTACGATAGATGATTTAAAACAGGCAAAAACCCAAAAAGATAATGGTAATACTGATAAAATGCAAGAAGAATTGGATAAAGTAAATAGTAAGCTAGATGATATAAAATCTAAATTTTCTTCTTTGTTTAATAAAGATGAAGAAGCAAATAATGATAACGCTGAAAGTTAGCATGTAAAATTAATATATGTTTTCAAAAAATATAAAATATAGATGATACTCTCAAAATAAAAACTGTCGACTAAGGGCTCGCCTTGTCGACAGTTTTTATTTTCACCTGCTGTCTGACATGTCTATCTGTTACCTTAATCTCTCGTTTCCCTAGCTTTTTATTAGTTATAAAAACTATTAAATATATATCTTTTTATAACCCCCCCTCCTTTCTATTTAATTTCATTAACGTTTAAAATATACTTTCCACAATTCAAACATAAAATTATTGTTATTAATTGAAAAAAATTTTCATTCAAACTAATTTAATAAATTACACGAATTATAAAAAGCCATAAAACTCCTGATTTCCAGCAATATGTAGCATATTCAAATTGATATTTCGCAGTTATATAGATATTACAATTTTACGAACTATTATATGTAAGCGTATACAATTAAGAATATTCATGCTCTTATCTTATCAACTTAAACAAATGTTTAATTTGTAAACTTAAGTTTAATTTTGCATAAAGGAGGTTGCCATATGAATAAAAATGAACAAGCAGTTTTAAATCGTATTCAGGAAAATCCATTCATTTCACAACAAGAATTAGCACAGTCCATTGGATTATCTAGGCCAGCAGTTGCAAATATTATATCCGGACTTATTCGTAAAGAATATGTTTTAGGAAAAGCATATGTTTTAAATGAAGATTATCCAATTGTGTGCATTGGCGCTGCGAACTTAGACAGAAAATTTTATGTTCATAGCGACTTACAATTAGAAACGTCTAATCCTGTTACCTCAACGAGATCTATAGGTGGTGTTGCGCGCAACATTGCTGAGAATCTAGGCCGTATGGGAGAAACAGTCGCATTTTTATCTGTGAGTGGCAATGATAGTGAGTGGGATATGATTCACAAATTATCAACCCCATTCATGAATTTAGACCACGTTCAACAAATTGAAAATGCAAACACTGGTTCCTATACTGCATTAATCAATAGCGACGGTAATATGGAATATGGCTTAGCAGATATGGAGGTCTATGATTATATCACTCCAGAATTTTTAATTAAGCGTACACACTTATTAATAAAAGCAAAATGTATCATCGCAGACCTCAATATTTCAAAAAGTGCAATGGATTTTTTATGTGCCTATTCAGAAAAACATAGTATTAAATTAATAGTGATTCCAGTTTCATCCCCAAAAATGAAAAACATGCCTGATTCGTTACATGCTATCGATTGGCTCATTATCAATAGAGGTGAAACAGAAACTTATTTAAATATGAACATACAAGACACTGATGATTTGCGTAAAGCTGCACAGAAATGGAATCAGTTGGGTGTTTCAAATATCGTTATTACAAACGGTGTAAAAGAACTTATTTTTAGAAATAATGACGAAGAAGTAATTAAACCTGTCATACCTTCTAAGCATGTCGTTGACGTAACAGGTGCTGGTGACGCTTTCTCTAGTGCAGTCATTTTCAGTTGGTTAAATGATCTAGATACCGAAAGCATACTGACAGCAGGCATGATTAATTCTCGTAAAACAATTGAAACAGAATATACAGTGAGGCAAAACTTAGATAAAAAACAATTATTTAGAGATTTGGAGGACTATAAAAATGAAGCAATATATTGAATTTTCCACAGAAGTAGCACAAGCTAAAGCAGACAAGAAGCCCATCGTAGCCTTAGAATCAACAATTATTTCACATGGTATGCCATACCCGCAAAATGTAGAAATGGCTACGACTGTTGAAAATATCATACGTGAATATGGCGCTATTCCAGCAACAATTGCATTAATTGATGGAAAGATTAAAATTGGACTGGAAAATGATGAACTAGAATTACTTGCTAAAAGTGATAATGTTGCAAAAGTTTCACGTCGTGATTTTGCAGAAGTACTCGCTACTAAACAGATTGGCGCAACTACTGTTGCATCAACAATGATGAGTGCAGAATTAGCAGAAATTCAATTCTTTGTAACTGGTGGTATTGGTGGTGTACATAGGGGCGTTGAAAACACTATGGATATCTCAGCAGACTTAGAAGAATTAGGTAAAACAAATGTAACAGTAATATGTGCAGGTGCTAAATCTATTCTAGATTTACCAAAAACAATGGAATATCTTGAAACAAAAGGTGTACCAGTAATTGGTTACCAAACAGATGAATTACCAGCGTTCTTCACAAGACAAAGCGGTATTAAATTAAACAGTTCTTCTGAAAACCCAGACGACATCGCACGTATTTGTAAAATTAAAAATGATTTAAATATTGAAGGCGGTGTTGTCATCGTTAATCCAGTTCCGAAAGAAGATGAACTACCAAAATCATATATTGGCGGCATTATTGAAGAAGCAGTTAAAGAAGCAGAAACGCAAGGTATTAGTGGTAAAGATTCTACGCCATTTTTACTCAGTAAAATTGTCGAAAAGTCTGAAGGCAAGAGTTTAAATACAAATATCAAACTAGTTGAAAACAATGCGGTACTTGGAGCTAAAATTGCAGTTGCTTTCAATAAATTGTAGGTGATACTTATGTCAATCATATTTGCCATTACTGGTATACTTTTTGCGTTATTCATCGCTTTTTTATTTAGCTATAACAGAAAGGCAATTGATTTCAAAAAACCAGTAATTATGTTAATCGTTCAAATCGTCATTGTATTATTCATGATGAATACGACTATTGGTTTAACGATATTAACAACACTAGGTTCATTTTTTGAAGAATTAATCAATATTAGTAAAGCTGGTATCGATTTTGTCTTCGGCGGTTTACAAAACAAAGGTGCTTCAACTTTCTTTATTACAGTGTTACTACCTTTAGTATTTATTTCAGTACTAATCGGTGTATTAAACTATTTTAAAATTCTTCCGTTTATCATTAAATATGTTGGTATTATTATCAATAAAATCACACGTATGGGCCGTCTCGAAAGTTACTTTGCAATCTCAACGTCGATGTTAGGACAGCCAGAAGTTTATTTAACTATTAAAGAAATGATTCCTAAATTATCTAAAGAGAAATTATATACGATTACCACTTCTGGTATGAGTGCTGTCAGTATGGCTATGTTAGGTTCATATATGCAAATGATTGAACCTAAATATGTTGTTACTGCCGTTATGCTCAATATTTTCAGTGCATTAATTATTGCAAGTGTCATCAATCCATATCAATCAGATGATAGTGATGTGGAGTTTTCCAACTCATCCACAGCTAAAAGCAATTCAAATAGTGATGAAACAAAGTCGAAAAAGGTTCCATTTTTCCAAATGATTGGTGATAGTGCTAAAGATGGTTTTAAAATTGCCGTAAGTGTCGCTATTATGTTACTTGCATTTATCTCCTTGATGGAAGCAGTCACAGTGTTATTTAATTTTGTTGGTTTAGATTTCAAACAATTAATCGGCTTTATTTTTGCACCGATTGCTTTTATTATAGGTGTTCCTTGGAACGAAGCAGTTCAAGCGGGATCATTGATGGCAACTAAATTAATTACTAATGAATTTGTTGCTATGTTAGACTTCCAAAAATTAGCTGGAGATTTAACACAACGTACACAAGGTATCATTTCTGTCTATCTTGTTAGTTTTGCTAATTTTGGTACTGTAGGCATTATCGTTGGCGCTATCAAAGGATTTAGTGATGCACAAGGTAATAAGGTGGCTTCGTTTGCCCTACGCTTGTTGCTAGGTTCTACACTTGCTCCAATTATTTCAGCATCAATAGTTGGTTTAGTATTATAATATTAAAAAAGAGTGTTACAGAAATTAAATTTATTTAAAATGATTTCGTCGTCCATTCCTGTAATCAAATAATAAAAGGCTGAGACAATTCAATTTGTCTCAGCCTCTTTCAATATTTATTAGTTAAAGAAACCTAAGATGAAGTCAGCGCCTTTAGCTAATGCATCCGCAATGCTAGTTCCCATTGTTACCCAGTCAGCACTTAAACCTGCTTTTACAGCTTCACTGATTGCGTTTACGAAATCAGACATTTAACACACCTCATTCCTCGATATATTATTTATTAAAGGTTGATTACCTTTAACTAAATTATAATAAAAATTATTAATGTTGTTGTAAATATTTCTTGATTTATCGTTTTTTATACCTAAGTGTGATTACAATACTTAATTTTTACAATTAATGTTTCCTAGTTGTCATTCAGTGATAAAGTTTTATATTATTTTTATAATAATGAAAGAATTAAATCAAAATTAAAAGGCCTATCTCCTAAAAATTTTAGGAAACAAACCTTCGAAATATTATACTAAACCAAAGTACAACTTTTAGGGTTCAGTACAATTCAATTCATCTGAGTGCTTCTTTTTTATTTAATACTTCGTATTGTTGGCTCGCTTTCTTAAGGGACGACTTTAGTCTATAGGCTTCAGCTTGTCCTGTTACATTAAGCGTCTTGCCAAAACACAACGGTTTCAAATATCTTTATGACAAATGCCTTTCTAAGCGCTGAACTTTATTTTGATCTAAAGCTTCGAATACTTCATTATCTACAATCACTTCAACATGTGGGTGTTGATGTAATATAGATGCTGGTAATACCTCAGATATATCTCCTTCTATTAATTGCGAAATGGCTTCTTTTTTATTTTCACCCATCGCTAACAAAATAATACGTTTCGCACGCATAATAGATGCCAGTCCCATAGAAATTGCTTGCTTAGGAACATCTTCTATTGAATCAAAATAACGACTATTTGCATTAATCGTTGAAGAAGATAAATCTACAACTCTTGTGACACTTTCAAACAACGAACCAGGCTCATTAAATCCTATATGGCCGTTTTCACCAATACCTAAAATTTGTATATCTGCAGGGCCTTTATCTTTTAAATATTGTTCATACATTAAGCATTCTTGTTCTATATTACCGGTATCTCCTTGTGGTATAAATATATTTTCTTTATGCCACGTTTGATGATGTTTAAATAACTGTTGATACATATAAGCGTGATAACTTTGTTCATTGTCTGCGCTCAAACCCACATATTCATCCAAATTAAATGTCACTATTTGATCTAGTTGCAAATGATTATTGTTGATTAATGTTTTTAAATACTTATAAACATCTATCATAGTATTTCCTGTAGCAAGCCCCAATACTGAATTTGGTTTTAATTTCATTTGTTTTAATAGTTCAATCGCAACATATTGACTTGCAAGTTGCCGGTTCTCTAAATTTAAAATATACATAAGCTCACCAATCACTTTCTACATATTACCTTTGTTTAATGACAAATTGACTATTTTATTAATTACACTTGCTCGCTTTCTAGCAATTCTTCTACTTCATTTTTTATCGTTGTGACATGTGGCCCATAAATAATTTGTACACCATTACCTTTCTGAATAATGCCTCTAGCCTCGGTCGAATTAAGCACTTGTTTATTGACAGGTTCATCCGACTTTAACGTCACTCTTAGTCTTGTAGCACAACAATCGACAATATCTATATTTTCTTTACCGCCTAATCCCTTGATAATTGTTTTAGCACGTTCTGTTGTTTCATCGGTTTCTGTAGTTGCTTCTGCTTCTCTACCAGGTGTTTTAAAATTGAATTTGTTAATTAAAAATCTAAAAATAACATAATATAAAATAAACCAAAGGATGCCAATCGGTATCACCCATAAAAAATTCGTCTTAGCGTTACCTTGCAAAACGCCGAATAATAAAAAGTCTATAAACCCACCACTAAATGTTTGACCTATCGTAATATTAAATATGTCTGCCATCATAAAAGCTAAACCATCTAAAAATGCATGTATCACATATAAAACAGGTGCAACAAATAAAAAGCTGAACTCTAGCGGTTCTGTAATACCTGTTAAAAATGAAGTTAAAGCAGCCGATAACATTAAACCGCCAACGACTTTTTTATGTTGCGGTTTAGCAGTATGATAAATTGCTAAAGCTGCACCACATAGGCCAAACATCATTGTAATAAAACGCCCTGACATATAGCGCGAAACACCTGAATAGTATTTCGTTACGTCTGGATCACCTAGTTGAGCAAAGAAAATATTTTGTGTACCTTGAACAAGATGACCTTTGACTTCTAATGAGCCACCTAATGCAGTTTGCCAAAACGGTAAATAGAAAATGTGATGTAAACCGAATGGTCCCAACAGTCTTAATATAAATCCAAAGAAAAAAGTACCAATGACACCAGTTTTATCTACGATACCGCCAACGCCAAATATCCATCCTTGCACTGTAGGCCAAATAAAGAACATGATAACCCCGAGTATGATTGCAGAGATTGCTGTGATAATTGGCACAAAACGAGATCCTCCAAAGAATCCTAAATACGACGGAAGTGATATCTTGTGATATTTATTATGTAAAAGCGCTGTCATAACACCTGTTATAATTCCTCCAAACACGCCCGTTTCTACTGTTTGAATGCCAAGCACCATACTTTATCCTTCTTCTGCCAAATTGCCTTTTGCTAATGTATCTGTAATGATCAACAACCCATTCATCGAAGCGTTCATAATCAGGAATCCTAGCATTGCTGCTAACCCTGCAGTACCTTTATCACTTCTAGCTAATCCTATAGCAACACCTATAGCAAAAATTACTGGTGAATTTTGAAATACAATATTACCTGCAGATGACATAAGGACAAATATATTTTGTAATAAAGTAATATCTAACACGGGATAAGTTTTGATTGTATTTGGATTACTTAATGCGCCACCAATTCCCAACAATAATCCAGCTGCCGGTAATATAGCGATAGGCAACATAAATGATTTACCAAATTGTTGCGCCTTTTCAAACAATTTACTCATAGTCATCAACCTCCTAATTACCATAAATATACAATCAAAGAAAATATTAATCAATATAAATTATCGTCATGAAAAACTTTTTCATAAAATAGATAACTTTTTTAAATACAAAAAACCTCACAAAGTCATTTTACTTTGTGAGGTTCTATAATTATTCAATTGTGATATGGTGCTAAAAAATATCTCCTAATGTTCCAGCCATAATTGCTTTGATTGAATGTAATCTATTTTCCGCTTGTTCAAATATAACAGCATGTTCACCCTTAAACACATCATCTGTTATCTCCATTTCAGTTAATCCATGGGTCTTATAGATTTGTTGTCCTACTTTTGTATGCACATCATGAAAAGCTGGCAAACAATGTAATACAATAACATCCGGATTCATTGTATTGACAAGCATAGCTTCATTAATTTGATATGGAAGTAATTTATCAATACGCTGTGTTTGAACTGATTCATCTTCTCCCATTGAAAACCAAACATCTGTATATATTGCATCTGTTTTATAAACTGCTTGTTGAATATTATCCGTAATTAAAATATTACTATGAGATTGTGTTGCGTAATTTTTAGCGAGTTGCTGAATATCTTGATCAGGCTGTAGCGATTTGGGGGCTGCAATATGAATATTCATACCTAATATTGCACCGGTAACTAATAAATCATGCGCCACATTATTTCTTGCATCACCAACATAAGTCAATGTCTTACCTTGTAATGTACCTAGATGTTCTTTTAAAGTATAAAAGTCTGCAATCATTTGAGTAGGATGCCATTCGTTCGTTAAACCATTCCATACTGGAACTTTAGCATGTTGCGCTATACTTTCTACATCTTTTTGATAAAAACCTCTAAATTCAATACCATCATACATACTACCTAATACTTTTGCTGTATCCGCTATTGATTCTTTGACACCTAAGTGAATTTCACCTTGACCAAAATAATCTGGAAATGCACCTAAATCATTAGCTGCTACACTAAATGCTGAACGTGTTCTTGTAGATGGTTTTTCAAATAATAAAGCAATATTCTTACCTTTAAGATAAGGGTGTGGAATGCCATGCTTTTTCTTTTCTTTTAATTCTCCGGTAAAGTCGATCAATGTTACTAATTCGTCTGCAGTAAAGTCACTCGTTTTCAAAAAACTCTTACCTTTTAACAATGCTAATTTTTTTAAATCTGTTGTGTACGCCCCAATTTCATCACTCCAATATTTTTATAAGATTTATATACATATTAAACTTAAATAAAGTTATTCTCAAGTATAAATATACCTTTTTTTGTATATTTTTAAATATTTTTATAAAATCAACAAAGTGTAATCTACTTTAAAAATATATCTATATACAATCACGACCTCATTTACAACGGTTAAGCAAGCAAGATTTCTGACAATAAACACCATGGCAATCATTTAACTAAGTTGTGCTTTCTCACACTATATTTTAAGGATATATAGTAAATTAATGATGTAGTCACTAGCTCATTGGAGGTGAATATATGTTAGATTTATTATTTGCCACTATTAAGCAAATTGCTGCTCATTTTGTTTCAGGTGGTTTCCAAGAAAAATAACTCTCTTTATCCCACATCATCTCAAAATCATTGCATAATCATCCTTTAAAAATGAATAAAAAATAGGCATACAATATCAAAATCTATCATTTTGAAACTGCATGCCTGTTTTTTATTATTTACTAATCTCAAACTCATACTATTAGTTATATCATTTACCAAACCAAGTACTTACTTTTTCATAGCTTCTACATAAATACTTTACGCTATGATGCAAAATTTTCAGCTTTCTTTCGTGCTCTTTCTTCTGGTGTTTTTAAAAAGCGTGTCATGATTGCACTAGCAACATATAATCCAAATATTAAGTACATCATACCTTTCACACCAATACTGTCATAAAACAATGCCACTAATCCTGGTCCTGCAAATACACAAAGACCAGCTCCTAAATTTAAAATTGCCATTGCAGGCCCCTTATCCCCATCATGAACTAATGAAGGAACAAGCGCAGAAATAGGGACAAAGCCTGCTAAACACATGCCCCATAAAAATCCTACAGCACCGACAATAAAGACATTACCTGTAAATAGTTCAGGGACAAAATACAGCCCTAACGTAAATATTGCACATCCTACACCACCAATATAGGAAATTGTATTTTTCCAGCCAATTTTATCACTCAACGCACCGAAAATTAGATTGAAAATAATATTAGCAATAAAAATTGTTCCCCAAATATTTAACCAAGTTGTAGTCGCAATTCCTTTGGAAGCTAAATAAATCGGCAGGAATAATGGAAAAGCATACTGTGCTGCTTGGTTAATGACTCTAACAACACATGCCACTGCAACACGCGGTTCTCTTTTTAGTATCGTTATACCTGCAAGCACTTCACTAAAGTGTTCTTTAAAGCCGTGACATTTTCTTCAATAATAAACTGATCTCTATTTACAAAAACTGCTAAAAATGTTCCTATTAACACCCAAATAATCGCAGTCCATAATGTAAAGAAATGTCCAAATAACTGAATTGCAAACGAAGAATAAAATGATCCTAGAACACTAAGCCCTCCTGTAAACACAAACCAAAACCATCCTACTGCAGCGCCTAAACGTTTTTGCGGAGAACGATAAGCAACCCAAACCAAAAAAGAATAAGCAAATAATGGATAGCCAAAACCTCTTATTGCATAAGAAGGAATCATGATATTGTAGTTCATCGTTGGAATTGCCAAACCAACGAATATTGCATGACCTATGATATATAACCCAGTCCCTAATAGCATTACTTTTCTTGGACCAATAATTTCTACCAAGACACCTGATAACCAAGACCCAATGGCTATCGTCACACCATAACATGTTGTCAAAATCGCTGTTTGTTGCACGGACAGACCATGATCATGTAAATAAGGAATAATCCATGCTAACTCCAGACCATCCCCCATCATAAATATTAATACACCAACATATCCCCAAAATAACGTTGGAGGCATGCCCATTTTAGTTAATTTATCACTCATATTACGCACCCCTTATAAATCAATCATTGATATTAGAATTGATTTAAATATTTTCTTCCGATTTTTGCGACTATTACTTTGTAAACGCTTTCAAATATTATCATTATATTATTATATTTTTTCTAATAACGCAAATTTATTTTCATTTATTTTCGTTTTACGACACAAATGAATAAAATCAATAAATATAGACTGTTAAAGTTAAAGAAAAAATATATGCATAACACTTAATTTTTTTAGATTAAAAATATATTTTTTATACATGATTGAAAATTTATTTGTAAACGTTTACAATGAAAGTTATTTAAACATCATATGACTAGATGATTATTAAATTTTTATGAGGGAGTTTTATATAAAATGATGTTATTAGTTGCTTTCAGTGCAGTAATCGTACCTTTTTTATTTCTCGTACTCTTACGTATGTCTGCTTTAAAAGGAATGATTATTAGCGCTATCGTTGTTACAATTTTAGGGATATTTGTATGGGGGATGCAAGGTAATGTCGTTATTGCTTCTATACTTCAAGGTACACATAAAACATTAACGATACTTTACATTTTATTCGGAGCGCTCGTTTTACTTAATACATTACGTCAGACAGGTGCCGTAAACCGTATAAATGCAGGATTTAAAAAAATTTCACCAGATATGCGTGTCCAAGTAATTATTGTCGCTTTCTTATTTGGTTCACTTATTGAAGGTGCTTCAGGATTTGGTACACCAGCAATGGTTACGGCACCTTTAATGGTTGCTTTAGGTTTTAGACCTATGATTGCTGTTGTTACAGCATTAATTGCCGACAGTATTGCCGTGTCTTTCGGAGCTGTAGGTACACCAGTTATTGTTGGGTTGAGTACTTTAAAAGAAGCAAATCAATCGTTTTTCCAGTCTACAGCTGAACAAATAACTGTATTAGATTTATTAAGTGGTATTTTCATACCTATTATCGTAATCGCTACAATGGTGATTTTCTTTGGAAAAAACAAGAAACTAAAATCTATTATTGAAATTTTGCCGTGGCTAGCTTTAATAGGTATTGTATATGCCGTGTCTGCCTTTGTATATGCACATGTATTTGGTGCAGAATTTGTTGCTATATTAGGATCATTAACAGGACTTGTAGTAGCAGTCTTAACTGCAAGTAAGGGGTGGTTATTGCCTAAAACAGTGTGGAGAGATGGCTTAGATGACACATACGAAGCAGATAGTACGGAACATTCTATGAGTTTACTAACTGCTTGGGCACCTTATGTAATGGTTGTTATCTTACTTCTATTAACGAGAACGGTGCCAAGTATTGAATATTTCACCACACATGTCCTTGATTTTTCTTGGAATAATATTTTAAATTTCTCTGAAATATCATCTGAATGGCAATTTCTTTATTCACCTGGAACAATTTTATTATTATCTGCAATTTTTGCGATTATAGTTCAAAGAAAATCTATTAAGGATTTTGGTAATGCAAGTTTAACGTCTCTATCCACAATAAAAATTACTGGTATTACACTTATTGCTACACTCGCTATGGTACATGTTTTTATTAACTCTGGTATAAATGCACATGATTTAATTAGCATGCCAGAATACATCGCCAAAAATATGGCCAACACTTTAGGTCCTATTTGGCTATTTGTCGCACCATTCTTAGGTACTTTAGGTTCATTTATTACAGGTAGTGCAACTGTTTCAACGTTGACCTTCTCGCCTATTCAATTAAATATCGCCAACTCTATTGGTGGAGATCCATTTATTGTATTAGCTGCACAAATCATTGGTGCAGCTGCTGGTAATATGATTTGTGTGCACAATGTAGTAGCAGTGTGTGCAGTGGTTAATATGCCAGGTAAAGAAGGTAGTGTCATAAGAAAAACATTAGGACCTGCACTTCTGTATTGTATTTTAGTTGGTATTAGTGCTTATATTATCTCATTATTATTCACTTAGTATAAGCAAGTCTGATATACAAACTTCTTGAACTAACAAATCGGAGTGAAATATTGGAATCTAATTTATTTAAAACCATTTTTTCATTTCGTTCTGACAAAAAAGGCTGAGACAAGTTGAAGTGTCTCAGCCTTTTCTTTTTTATGAAATTTTATCGACCGCATATTATTATATACATAGATCAAATACCATTTCTAGTTCAACTTTATGTATTTCGCAGCTCTTAAAGTGTTAATAATAAAAACTGTTTATTATCGTACACAAATACAAAAACAATTGTAAATAAAATATGTATTGTGTATATATTTTAAAAAATTCAGTTGTAGTAAATAGCGTTAAATGGTTTCTGAAAATAGGCTTTATTGTTACTTAAAGCGTATTATTTCATATAAAATTCTTATTATTATCATATTGATTATTATTTTGATAAAGTACAAGTAAATTTTTTATTATATTTATATGTTAAACATGAGGATTGGATGGGATTTGTTTATGAAAATTGAAAACATTAAGTTATTCACTTCAGAGTTTGAAGAGACATTCCAATTTTATGAAGAAATTTTAGAATGTTCTGTTCGTATGATTAGTCAGGAGGCTTTTACAGTTGAAATTGGAGAGACTCATTTGTGTTTTCAACAAACAAACGATGATGTCCAACCATTTTACCACTTTGCAATTGATATTCCATACAACCATTTTTATGATATGAAACAACATTATCAAAATATATTATTTCTATTGATGGAAGATGGTAAACATACGACTTATTTCGAATCTTTTGTTGCGCATTCATTTTACTTTCAAGATCCATCAGGGAATGTCGTTGAACTCATTGCACGCATTTCTAATATTACGGATGACCCTGAATTTTCAAGAATTAGTGAGATTGGGTTCGTTCGTAATGAAACAAGAGAAGTCTTTGAAGCATTATCAAAATATCATTTAAATACATATGAAAATCAAACATTTGTACCAGATGATTTAAATTTTATCGGCGATCATTATAATGACAGTTTTATTTTACTGACACGAGAAAATAATAAATGGCTATTCTCTGATCAATTTTCTGAAGCCCATCCCATATGCATTCAGACAAATGAATTTAAATTAACCTTAGATAACCAAGCTCAGTGGCACTTAAATGAGCTATAAAAAATAATGAGCACACAATATCAATTTACAAGTTTTGATACTGTGTGCTCATTTTTTATTACAGTTATATTATAGTTAATACTACGTTTATCGTAACTTTTGATATAATCCGTATTCCAAATACATTTATTCTTTAACTTGTGACTTGTCGCTGACAAATTTCTTTAAAGTTTTATTTAATCCATCTTTCGCTTCTTGATCATAACCATAGCTACCATCTTCATTTTGTGTGATGTGCTTATCTAATATAAATCTGCCTTTATGAATTGTATCTGCACCTAGTTCTTTAATCACTGGATCAAGACTGTATTGGATTGCCAATACATGTGCAAATGTGCCACCTAAAGCTAATGGTAGTACTGTTTTACCAGTAAATGCTCCACGTGGTAATAAGTCTAAGTATGTTTTTACGATACCTGAGTAAGCTGCTTTAAATACTGGAGATACTATAATAATACCATCTGCATCTTCTATCGTTTTATGCGTAGTATTGATTGATTCATTAGAGAAATCTGCAGTAATTAAAGCCTCAGCATCTAATTGATGTACATGGATGACATTTGTTTCGATGCCCTCAGCATTCAAATATGATTCCGCATAATCTATAATACCTGTGAGTCTTGATTTAAGTTTATTGCCTCCAGCAATAATTGCTACTTTTGCCAATATGATTATCCCCTTTCTATATAAAATTTCCATATATATCACTGTTATTTTCACTCTTAACTATTTAAAAGATATATGAAAAAATAAAATAATTTGGAACCAAATTCCACTTCTTTAGCGTATCATCAAATACGGGTAAAATCATAGGAAATGATTTGAAATATTACAATAATTATTTTGCATTCTTTTCTTTCATATTCAAAAATGCATTCATTAATGCCACTTAAATATATAAATTTAATTTATAATATTGAATATGGTATTTCCTTGGAAATAGTGATGTTCTATTCAAAGCTATATGCTGATCATTACCTAAATCCCTTTATAAATTACCGCTTCTAACTTTACTTCACAAACTGTTATGGCATTTAACTTTCCAATTGATGTATTGCCTATATTCGTAACACATATTTAATTTTCAACATTACACGCCAGAATGTGTAATAGTACAAATATAGTTTATTTTGTTTTCATTATTAAAGATTTTACAATATAAATAATTTTGTTATATTCTTTTTAAAAAAATCGTTTTGCTTTAAAAACCTTTTTTTCTAGATGTATACTTAATTTAGACATACAAAGGAGTGATACACAATGAGTACATTTTCTAATGAAGAAAAAGTACAAATCTTATCAGATATTGTAGCGATTGAAACAGTAAATGATAATGAGGTTGAAGTTTGTAATTATTTACAGCAATTATTTTCTAACTACGGAATTGAATCAAAAATTCAAAAAATTGATGAACGACGTGCTAATCTTATTGCTGAAATCGGTGAAGGGAATCCAGTAATTGGTATCTCAGGTCATATGGACGTGGTTTCTGCAGGCAATAAATCTCAATGGACATACGATCCATTTTCGCTTACTGAGGATGATGGATTTTTATATGGGCGTGGCGCAGCAGATATGAAGTCAGGACTTGCTGCGTTAGCAATTGCACTGATTGATATTAAACAATCTCAAGCACTGCAACAGGGTCGTATTAGATTTTTAGCAACTAGTGGCGAAGAAATGGAACAACTTGGTTCCCAAACTTTATATGAACATGGTTATATGGATGACGTTGATGCATTACTTATAGCAGAACCTTGCCAAGATATCATGGTATACGCACATAAAGGTTCTATGGATTATCGCATAACTTCCTATGGTAAATCAGCGCACAGCTCTATGCCTGTAATGGGCATAAATGCGATAAAACCATTGATCTCATTTATACAAGATATCGATGACGCTTATGCTAGAATTTCCAAAGAAGTTCAGGGAAAAGCATTAGATTTTACAAAATTTATTGATAGAATTAAACCTTCATTGCCTGCAACAACAGCACTTGAAGATGTAGAATCTGCACTGCAAGGTTTAGTTATAAGTAATACATTAATTAAAGGTGGGGTACAAGTTAACTCTGTCCCTGAAGAGGCTGATGCAGATTTTAATATTCGTACAATTCCAGAATATGATAACGCACAAGTAAAAGCATTATTCTCAAACACAATTAAAAGTCATAATGATAAAGGTGCAAATTTATCAAGCAACTTATATTTAGACCTAGATCCAGTTCTTACTACTGGTGATAACAGCCTAATTAATACCGCTCAGTCTATAGCTAAATCTCTATTTGATGAGGACTTTATTGCTTCTCCAATCGGTGGCGTTACAGATGCTTCAAACTTATTAAAAAATAAAGATGAAAATTTCCCATTCTTAGTATTTGGCCCTGGTATTAAACCACATCAAATTGATGAATGTGTGGAAAAAGATATGTACTTAAAATTCATTGATTTTTACAGTGAACTTTTAACAACTTATTCTAAAAATCTTTAGTTTTTGATTTAATTAAATCATCTTTAGCTATATAAAAAAGCTCAGAACATAGTAAATGTCTGGGCTTTTTTATATATAGGGCACGAGATGATCGACTTGTAAATTTACCTTTAAAATTTCGTCCTTATCTGAGTAGGACGATATCATTATTTTTAAAAAATTGTGTATATGCCACTCATAGTAAATATTATTTACGGATTGTAGTGCCTACATTATGGCCATGTTGCAGTTTTTGAATAATATGTGTTTCATTCCCTGCAGCAATAACCACTTTTTGGCACCCCATTTCTATTGCTTTTACAGCATCTTGTACTTTAGGTATCATCCCACCATATATTAATTTTTGTTCAATATATGTTTCGATGTTTTTCGCATTCAGTGACGGTTGTACTTTTTCGTTGATTAAAACGCCTGGGATGTCGCTTAATAAATAAATTGGTGCATGTAAAGCTTGCGCAAGTTTGTATGCCAGTGTATCGGCGTTAACATTATATACTTGAGACGTCGTTTTATTAGCACCTATAGATGCGATGACTGGTAGAAAAGATTGAGTTAAAGTTGCGATAACACTAGTATCTATATGAATAGGTTCACCAACAAAACCATATTTTAGATCTAATGGTTTAATATCAAATAATTGGGCATCTATGCCATTCATACCAATACTTTGAACACCAAATTGATTGATTTTATTGACTAAACTAGGATTCACTTGACCAATTAATGTTTGGGTCGTAACAGAAAGTACATCGTCAGTAGTAACTCTCAAACCATCTTTAAATTTTGAGTCTACTTTTTGTAATTCTAAAGATTGATTTATAAAAGGACCACCTCCATGGACGATTATCGGATTATAACCTTGATTTTTTAATGCAATAATATCTTCAATTGTAGAATCATGCATATCCGTCAAAGTGCTTCCACCTATTTTAATTACAATGTAATCCATATCAAACACCTCTTAAGTTCTATATGACGCATTTATGCGTACGTATTCATATGATAAGTCACAACCATAAGCGGTAGCGTCCCCTTCTCCCTCACCTACAGTAGCCTCTATAACGATGTTATCTGCTTCCAATTGTTGTTTTAAATAAGCTTCATCAAATGCTACTGACATGCCTTGTTTAAACACAGAAACTTGACATAATTTCACATTGGTTGAATTAGGGTCTATATATTTTGATGCGTACCCCATCGCTGTTACAATTCTTCCAAAATTTGCATCTTCACCATGAATTGCTGTTTTAACTAAGTTTGATGAAACAATGCTTTTCGCTATTTTTCTAGCCTCATGAATATCTATTGCACCTTTAACCTTAGCTGTCACCAATTTTGTAGCGCCTTCACCATCTTTTGCAATCGACTGAGCCAAATAACGTGCAACATAATTGATAGCATAAACAAATTTTTGCCACTCAGGATGATTTTCATCTAACGAATGATGATTAACTTGACCATTTGCCATACATAAGACCATGTCATTCGTGCTAGTATCACCATCAACAGTAATCATGTTGAAAGAGTGATCTGTAGTTTGACGTAAACATTGATTCAATGCCTTACTATCAACTTTTGCATCTGTCGTTATGAAACCTAGCATAGTCGCCATATTAGGATGTATCATCCCAGAACCTTTTGCAGTGCCACCAATTGTTACTGTTTGATTATCTATGTCTACTTTTACAGACAAATGTTTCGTGATCGTATCTGTCGTTAAAATCGATTGATTAAAATAAGCACTCTGATTATATGAATCTTCTAAAACATGATCGACGCCATAGTTATTTGCTCGCTTTGTGCTTGAAATGCTTCAATAATTTTCGGATGACAATGTCCTTGATTTACTACTGAAAATCCTGCTATACAATCAATATAACGCTTACCTTCTACATCCCATACTTGCGCACCTTTACCTTTGGCTAATGCTAATTTCAAAGGACTATAATTATTTGAACTATATTGATCTGTTAATTCGAATAATGCATTCATTCAATACACCAACCTTATTATTATTCTAATATTTGTATTAATATTCATGAATATTACACTTTTAAATATAATAAGTCAAAGGTTTATTTAAATAATTTCTTATAAAAATATTAAAAAAGGCTTTAAAACAAGCAAAAAGGCATCTATCAAAATTATGAAATTTCAATAGATGCATATAATTCATTGTATACAATTTGCATATCATAATTTAATGTTTAAGATAATATTCGTACTAATATTCAAATTATACATTTAGTCATTTTAACAACTGTGGTAAGGATATATTTAAGTGACATGCCACATCAAATAACTAACAAGGGGTATAAAGCGGAACAAATCACCATTTTTTATTCTGCTCATACTATTGTTACTTTACATAAACAAATCCATGATTAATACAATGACCAAACCAACAATAGAAGATGTAAATAATAAAAGTCCCCAAGTTTTAAATGTATCTTTAATCGTTATATTAAAATACTCTTTAAATAACCAAAATGATGCGTCATTCACATGCGTAATCGTGTTACTACCGGCAGCAGTTGCTAAAACCATCAATACTGGATTAACATTAAAAGTAGGAATTAAAGGCCCTACAATTCCAGCTGCAGTTATTGCTGACACCACGCCTTGTCCTGTAGCAATACGAATAAGTGCAGTAATTAACCACGCCATGATTAGTGGTGAAATATTTGTATTTTGCATAATTCCCGCAATATAATCACCCACATTTGCTTTTAAAATGATTTCTTTAAATGCACCACCAGCGCCAACAATAAATATAATTGTTGCTACACCTTTCAATCCACTTTCAAAAGATTTCATCAATTCATCCATCTTTTTACCTTTTCTTAACCCAAAGACAACAATTGATGTAAGAATTGCGATTATAAGACTAATTTCTGCACTCCCAAAAAATGATACAATTTCATGCCATAAAGTGTCTTTAGTTATAAACATACTTAATATTGTTGAAAGTGAAATTAAAATAGCAGGAATTAATGGTATTAATAAACTCATTCCAAAACTAGGCATTTCACTTTCACTAAATTCTTTATTTTTCTGTAACAATGGTGGCACAGGATAATTTAAATTTTTCATCATTTTGGGTAAAAGAATACCTGCAATCATTACACCAGGTATAAAGACGACCATTCCTAAAATGTATACCATTCCCATATCAGCTTGATAAGCATCTACCAATGCAGTAGGACCTGCTTGAGGTGGAAATAAACTATGAGAAAGTGTCGTTGCGGCAACCATAGTAATAGCCAATTTCATAAATGGTATTTTAGCTTCAATTGCAATACTAATCACTAAAGGAGCTAAAATCATAAAGGCTACTTCATAAAATACAGAAATACCGAAGACAGCGCCAATAATAATCAATGCCCAATGTACATGCTTTGCACCAATTTTATTAATTAACGTGGTAGCTATTCGCTGCGCCGCACCAGAGTCAACCATTAACTTACCTAAAATTGCACCAAAACCAATAATAAGCGCGAGGCTACCTAACGTTGAACCTAATCCCTCTTTAATTGTATCTAATATTAGCATCGGCTTCATACCGTTCAACAAGCCAACAGCAATAGCTGCAAAAATCAAAGAAAAAATACTGTTAATCTTTAATTTAATATTTAAGAATAATAATAATGCTACGCCAATAATAAGTGATATTATCGGTAAATGCTCACTCATAAATGACAATTTAAGTCCCCCAGTCAAACCAATTTTATGAAAACGTATTCATAAACTCATATTATACACCTTTTGTTCTAAAATAACAACGTTGTTATTTTAGGTGTTTGACCTTTATAAAAATTAAAAAGCACTTACAAAGCGAATGGTTGAAATTCACCTTGCGAGTGCTTTTTCAGGAGTGAAGGCTCGAATTATCTTGAAACTAAAGTTAATTTTGATAACTTTCAAATTGCCATTGTTTATCTGATAATACTTTTTTATAAAAAGGATCGACACCTATAACTTTAATACAATCTGCCAATGCCTCTACCTCATCTAAATGATGTGTTGTTAATATAATCAAACAGTTTCGCTTCATTTGATTCAGTAAATTATGAATATCAAACCTTGATTTCAAATCTATGCCTACCGTAGGTTCGTCTAATATGAGAACTTGTGGGTTGTTCAATAAACCAATTAATACATTTACTTTACGTTTTGTCCCTCCAGATAGACGAGAAACCGTAACGTCCAAATCATCGATATTTAATTGTTCCATATATTTTGTAATTAGCGCGTCTGATATTGCGTTTTTACATAAAGCTTTAAAACAATTGATGTTTTCTGCGACAGTCATATGCTCAAATAATGCAATATCTTGTGGGACATATCCAATCATTGCTTGTAGTTGCTTTTTAGATAACTTTTTTCCAAAGTACGTAATTTCACCTTGATCGGGTTGCTCTAACCCCGAAAGCATTCTTAATAATGTTGATTTGCCAGCACCATTTTCACCTAATAGCACAGTTAATTGTTGATTTTCAAATTTCATATTTAGAGATTGAAAAATTATATTATTATGATATTTCTTCTGCACATGTTTTAATGCTATCATCCCATCACTCCTAAATTTGTATAAAGACATAAATCACACTCATGACAAGCGCATATATAAACGTCATAAATAACCTATGACTCAGTGTGTTAATTTTAAATAATAGATACGCAACACCTGCTTCAAATATTACAATGATGAAAAGTGATTTTAAATAAAATATCCATGATAGCGACTGATGAAACAATAATGCGCTTATAATTAATATCATTAACAATAAAATCGTATGTAAAAGTATGTATGTAACATACAATTTCAACTGACTAAATTGTACTAAAAAAATTCTAATCAACGGACCGTTCTGTTTTAACCTTTGGTGTAAAATAATTTGCACACTACTGATACACAACAATATCGCAAAAATAACGCTCAATGATATAGAAGTTTCTGAATGTGACTTCACAAAATAATGTGCAATTTGCGATTGAGGCGTCTTGTCATCCAACATTTTATTCACTCTCGTCAAGGATGTACGATCACCATTATCATCTAGATGACTTTTAACGATATTAGGTATCTGTTGTTCATATAATGACATACTTATGATTTCTAAAGTAATATCACCAATAAAGTCATCTCTTCCATATAATAAAATACTTTCCTTCAAACGATTGTCATGTAACTGTTGACTGTAATTTTCCGGTATTTGTAAACTTACAATTGCTTCTTTTTTTTCTATATATTCATCCAAATATGTTTCTTCTATTGGCACTTCGATTTTAGTAATGTATTCGTTACTTGTGATGCCTTTGATTAAGCTTTTTGAAGCAGCTGATTGATCTAAATCTTGTACTGCCACAGGAATTTGAAATGATTTATTTAACGTTTTATACACACCCCATATAGCAATTAAAGAGAGTAATAAGATACAGATAAAGGCTAAATGTTGTTTCCACTGTTTTTTTACAATTATGAAGAAATAGGGTTGAATCATGAGCGATACCTCCCAATCACTATCAGAACTAAGATAAAAATAGATATAAATAGACTACTATAAAAAGTTATTGGTACATCTAAAATATAATTATTCAATACAATTTCTAGCATTTGATTTGTTACAAAACTAAACGGTAAGTAATCAACCATACCCAAAATAGAATGTTTAAAATAAATTGTTGGTATCGTCATCCCCGATAATACAATAATCAATGTACTCAATATAATTTTTAGTACATAGTTCATCCATTTAAAAGCAATTAAATCAATAATGGTTAACCAAATAATAATCATTAAGACATAGTAGCTAAGTTGAATTACAATCGTTAACCAATTATAACTTTCAAATTGATTAGGTATGGATTTAATCAACCAAAGCGCACCGAAAAATGTCCATAATCCTGTATAAAACAGCGTGAATATACTTCTTATCAGCGTTAATTTTTCAAAAGAAAAATGATGCATGCTTAGCCTTGACCACAACGCCGTCGTTTGGTTCATTTTCAAAATGGTAAATAATGACAAAGCGAAAATATAAATAGACGCTAAATAAGTTGTAATCACATAATAACTTACACTGTCATATATATGTATAGGTTCATAATTAAATGCACCAGTACGGTTTAGTCCCGTAAACAATAAATCTGTGAGTAGCATCAATGTATGGTCTTTATCATTTTGTGATGACAATGTTGTATAAGTTAGACCGCCACCCATCGATAGCATGAGTCTTTGATATACTGAATCTGTTAACTGATTAATAACTAGACTTTTTGTCGATTGCTTATCATATGTATGTACTGAAATGGGCAAACTTCCATTTTTATAAAAATCATGTGTCATGCCTTTTTCAAAAACATAATAACCCTCTAAAGTTTTATTTTCTAACTTTTTTTCAGCTACTTTTTGATTATACTTTTTTATACTAATATCCTTCCCCAAATTGGCACCGTCACCTAGCGATTTCAATATGATTTGCGTTTCTGGAGACTGATCTTTATCAACAACACCAATTCTAAATTTCTCATTATCTTGATTTAATTGTTGAATCACTATTAAAGTAGCAAATAACCCTACAACTATAATTAATAAATATAGTTGTAAATACCATTTTTTTAATAAAAAAGAGTGGTAAATGCGAAACAATTGTAATGTTTTCATTTTACCACTCTCCTTTTAGTTATTTTTTAAAATCTTTTGCTAAATCTTTAACGATAGCTTCTGTTTTTTTAGAAATTTCCTTTTGTAATTTTTTCAAATCACTATCGGACAATTCATTTAAATCTTTAGCACCTGATTTTTCAAATTTAATATCGTCTTTAAGTTTTGTCTCACCTTTGATATTAAATGTTACTGGCTGATATTGAACGTCTGTAGTTAATTCGAAATCTTGTTTTTGCGTATTATTTTTCACGTCGGTTTCTAAATTATTATTATATTCAAATTCAGTTTTGCGATAATTTGCATCGACGCTCACTTTACCTTTATCTGTACGTTTGTCACCATCTTGAGTTTCATTGTTTGATAGTTTTATCGTAGATTTCTTGTAACTTTCATTAGCTCCAATAGTATAATTATCTTTATATTTATCATCGTCTTTTGTTGATTTACCTTTCAATGATAGCTCAGTATCATCTGCAGTAATTTTATAATTCATAGCTAATTTGTCATCATCAATTTGATTCGTTCCTGTTAATTTCACCTCTGAATCATTTTTATCTTTAGCAGTTAATTCACGTTTTAAAATCAGATTATCTTCTTCCCAAATCACAGATTTAATACTTGGAAAATCATTTTTATCTTGATCTTTCACTTCTTGTATAGCTTCATCAATTTTATCTTCATAATCTTCTGTTTTGAATTGATCTTCTGCAATTTTTTTAATATCTTTATCTTTCTTAGCTTTTTCCAAAACTGATTTCACGATTGCTTTTGTTTCGCCTTTGCTAAGTTTCAATGTTACTTTCTTAACATCTTTTTCATCACCATCTACATCAATCGTAGCATTTTCTTTTTCAAAATTATCTTTGTCTAATTTATCTATGACAACATCTGTATATTTACTACTTATTTTTTCTATATCTTTTTGTGAAATTTGAGACCCTGATAATAATGAGTTTAAGTTTAATGTATCATTTGTCAATACACTCTCTTTACCTGTTGTGCTTGATGTATCTCCAGTTATTTTTTCATAAACGTCTACAAGTTCGTCATTTTTAGCTTTGTAAATATCATTAAACAATGGTGATGCATAATATTGATTATCTTTGTCTGCTGCCCATTGAAACTTCCCAATTTCATTGTCAGCTATCGTTGGATTTAAAGCTAAAACTGATTTTTCTTTTTTAGGATCGTGTCCCACTGTCAATCCTATTTCAGAAGCATCCGCGACAGATTTAGGAATACCTGATGATTCTAATAAACTTTTTGGAACATCAGCATTTGCTTTTAAATCGATTAAGTATGATTCATCTTTCATTTTATCTTGAAATTTAAATTCATTTTCAAATCGATCCTTAGCATATTCTTGAAATTGGTTAGCTGTTTCCTTTTCGCTCAATAAATATGTGTTTTTAGGTGTATTTTTGGTAATAAAGTAATAAGCGGTGCCCCCAATACCGGCAATTAAAAGCACACCAATTACAACTGAGATAATAATTTTTACTGTTTTAGACATACCCTTCAACCTCCCATTAACTTTGATTGTTTTAATAATACCACAAAAGGCTTAATAATAATTTATTTATTTGATTTTTCTTTTGTTTTTTACTTGCGCTTTAAATTAATTACTAAACATTTTTAATAAATGTAATATATCAATACATCCAATCAATTGTGTACACAATACATATATAATTGATATTTTTACATCTTCTCTTAATTTGTAATATATTCATAACCAACGAATTACAATATGAGAATAAAATGAGCCTCAAAGATTACTTTCATCAGCAATCTTTGAGGCTCAATCTTAAGCTCTAAATTTTAAAATGTATAATTGAAAAACTGTGATTTCAGTCACCCTATGTTGTGCTATTTTTTTCATGTTTAACTTCTTTTTCCCACCATAATGCATCTTTTGGATTTTGAATCACATCTTCATAATCTTCCTGTGATTCTACATTAGGATATGATCCTCTTAAAGATTTATTAGATGTTGATTTGAACATTGTTACAAAGATAATAAGTCCAACTATATTTATAAACATTAAATAGTAGGAAGGTGCAATTTGTTGGCCGGTTGTTTCTACTAGTGTAGAAAGGATAAATGGTGTTAGACCACCAAAAATAGCAGCACCTATATTATATACAAGCGATAGTGTACGCAATCTAACTTTAGTATGGAACATACTTGGTAACACTGAAGGCATAACACCTTCAAATGTTGACATAAATAGTGCAATGATAAATAAACCTAAGACTACTAAAGGCAACATTGGTATACTCATTAACCAAAAAGCTAACACTGAGAATAAACTGAAGCCTACTAAACCAAATATAATCGTCCGTTTATTTCCAATTTTATCACTATACCATCCGAAGAAAAATACGGCTGGTATCATGAGTAACATGGTAATCGTACTTAATATTGAGCCCATCGTTCCACCTAAATTAATCGTCGTATTCAAGAACGAAGGCATATATGACAACACCATGTAATTAGCTACATTTAAGAAAGCTACACCTGTAAAACAAACGACAACATCTTTCCAGTAATATTTAAAGATATCTAAATATGAATATTCTAATTCTTTTTGTTCTTCTAGTGTAGACTCATAAGCCGGACTTTCGTCAAGACTTGAACGAAGTATAATACCTACAATACCTAATGGTGCTGCTATGATAAATGGAATTCTCCATCCCCATTCAGCCATCTGTTGGTCATTCAACAAACTATACATTGTACCAGCAAGTATTGCAGCTAATATATTCCCTGCAAGTGTTCCAACTTCAAGTCCGCTACCTAATTTACCTCTTGTTTTATCTGGAGATGTTTCAGCAATATAAGTCATTGCTCCTGCATATTCACCACCAGTAGAGAATGATTGAATCATTCGAACTACTAATAAGAGTATTGGTGCCCATATTCCAATTTGTTCTTGCGTTGGTAACAAACCTAGCATTAATGTAGAGGCAGCCATCAATAAAATGGTTGTAGATAAAACGATTTTTCTACCATATTTATCTCCCAAATGACTAAAAAATATTCCTCCAATTGGTCTTACAATAAATGCAAAAGCAAAGACGGCAAAGGTTGACACAATTTGCATTTCTTGTGGTAAATTACCAAAGAAATTCGCACTGATAACTACTGCCAATTGTGCATACAATCCAAAATCAAACCATTCGATTGCGTTACCTATCCCCGTTGCTACTACACCTTTTTTAGCTTGATTAGAATCTACATGATTCACTTTTTCTTTTTTAAACTTCACAAATAAAAACACCCCTTATTTATTTCCATAGATATAATATAACATAACCTTTACGCGTATATATAAACACTTTCATTCTCTATTTTCAGAATTTTCCTACTCAATGACTATTAATATAGCGTTCTTAAGATTTATGAACTTTTGTTGAATGAACTATTTCTAATAACTGAGTTTGGTATAATGATTAAAAATCATTAAATTCGGAGGATTACATTTTATGAAAAAAGTTTATTTTAACCATGACGGTGGTGTAGATGATTTAGTCTCACTTTTTTTATTAATTCAAATGGAAGAAGTTGATTTGATTGGTGTCAGTGCAATTGGCGCTGATAGCTATGTAGAACCAGCTGTGAGTGCTTCACAAAAAATTATAAATCGTTTTTCATCAACGCCTATCCACGTAGCAGCATCGAAAGAACGCGGCAAAAACCCATTTCCTAAAGATTGGCGTATGCATGCATTCTTTATGGATGCTTTACCTATACTGAATGAACCTACTTCGCAACACTCCAAATTGCTAAAACACACAGCATATGAAGATATTATCGAAAAAGTAAGCGCAAGCGATGAAAAAGTCACGTTATTATTTACTGGACCGCTTACGGATTTAGCTAAAGCTATCACTATCGAACCAAAACTCGTAAATAACATTGAACGCTTAGTATGGATGGGAGGAACGTTTTTAGATAAAGGTAATGTTGAAGAACCCGAACATGATGGTACAGCTGAATGGAATTCATTTTGGGATCCTGAAGCAGTTAAAACTGTTTTTGATACAACACTAAAAATTGATATGGTCGCTTTAGAAAGTACAAATCAAGTACCTATGACTTGGGATATCAGACAAATGTGGGCAAACGAACGCGCGTATACCGGTGTTGATTTTTTAGGTGTAAGTTATGCTGCAGTGCCTCCACTCACACATTTCCAAACAAATTCTACATATTTCTTATGGGATGTCTTAACTACTGCTTACATAGGTAAACCAGACTTAGTAAAACAACATGATGTTAAAACTTCTGTTCATATTGATGGCCCTAGTCAAGGAAGTACATACATCGATGAAGAAAACGGTCGATTAGTTTCTGTGGTACATCATGTTGAACATGATAGTTTCTTTAATTACATCACAAATTTAGCTAAGCAAGTAAAATAAATATATGTAAATCAAAGAAGAAGCATAATCAAAATATGTGAATTGATTATGCTTCTTCTTTTTATGTTTAAAAATATATGTTTTGCTTTTATAAACAGTTAATAATCAGAAACTTTCTTCTGTTAAAAATGCAGGATCAATATGTGCTTTAGTGATTTGCTCTAAGCGTTGTACGTTAACGTCACCTTGCTTTGTTTGATTTAACCCATGCCTATGTGCCAATTCATTATTATATTGATTCAATGGATACATTTTAAAATTTTGTTTCTTATTTTTATACAACGTAGGTTCCAGCTCATAATGTGTTACCAGTGATTTCCATTTAACCTGATTAATTTTAGTTTGTTTCGGAGACTTTTCAATATTGAACGTTAAATTGCCTCCCAATACATTGTTTTCATCACCTGTTGCTTGACCATTCAAAAAATTCCCCAGGGAATAACCCACTAGTGTTTTATGATTGTCTTTACCTTCAACCCACTTCACAGGTTGAATGACATGGGGATGTGTCCCAATCACTACATCTACCC
Source organism: Staphylococcus cohnii subsp. cohnii (assembly GCF_002902365.1). Lineage (GTDB taxonomy): Bacteria > Bacillota > Bacilli > Staphylococcales > Staphylococcaceae > Staphylococcus > Staphylococcus cohnii. Next base: position 259,279 of record NZ_PPQC01000046.1, read on the forward strand.
CAGCATCCGCAAACACTTTCGCGAATTTCTTTTGTGTTTTATTTGGGTTATGTTTACCTTCATTACCCCAATGCGCTGAAACGATGACAACATCACTTTGTTTTTTAGCCTTAGCCACATCATTTTTAATTTGTTTTTCATCAAAATAATTAATGTAATATGGTTTATAAGATTGAATATCATTCGTGCCATATGTATAACTCAATAAAGCTATATTAATATCGTTTTTATTCATGATTTGGATTTCATCTCTATTGTTTTGCGAATTGTATGTCCCAAAATATTCAATATCATCGAATTGCTTCCATAGTGCAATTTCATTCATAAGTCCGCTCGTCCCTTGATCTAATGCATGATTATTAGCACCGTTCACTAAATTGAACCCTGTATTCGATAAATCTTTTGCTAAAGCTTCTGGTGTATTAAATCGCTTAAATCCAGACAAACCTTTACTATCTCCACCAATGGGAGATTCTTGATTTATATAAGCTATATCTGAAGCTTCAATATCTTTTTTTAAATGACGATACATTGGTTTAAAATCAAAATTTCCATTGTGCACCGAAGCATCATTATATACTACTGGATGAATTAAGTTATCTCCCACTGCATAAAATGAAACATTATGGTTCAAATGCTTAATATTTAATAAACAGCAGGCACTACCTACGATAAAACATAAAAACAATAAAGGAAGTAAAATTTTATATCTCAACACCTATACCCCCTTTCATACAATATAAATTGTTGAAATATTTTTAGAATTATAAATTCAATCGTTTCATACCTTTATAAACTATTTATATCATAACAAACTTTAAATAATTAAGCTTTTATTACATATATTCAAATGAATTTAATGTTTTTTGTGTAGTAAGTACGTTTTAAAAAAGCACGCAAACCCTAGTTGGACTCGCGCGCTTTTTTTGAGTATCAAATTTTACGTATAAACTCTTTTTGTTTTTATTAACTTATAATTTTTGTCCTTTTAAAAATGCAAATTCATATTTAGGTCAATATTACACCTCAATAATAATCTATTTACTATTGAAATTATTACTAATAATTAGACGAATTTTATCAAAATTATAATTTTTAAACATATTTTGTAACAGTTTCTGCTGACAATCTGTATGATTCATGTCCAGGATTTTTAGCCTTTCCAATTGCAACAATCATTACTGGTTCAAAACGTTCTGGATCTAAATCGAATGCTTCAGCAATTTGATCTTTTTCAAAACCACCAATTGGATTTGTGTCATAACCATAAGATCTAGCAACGAGCATAAATTGCATTGCTGCTAAACTACTATCAATTTTAATAATATCATTCATTTCTGAACGATTTAAACTTTTATATAAGGGCAATATTTTGCCTAACATTTCAACTTTTACTTCTTCAGGCATATAACCATTTAAAACTGCATTATGATAAATATCTTCTCCATATTCATAATTTTGCATGTCGCCAAATATAATAACCATAGCTGCGGATGTATCGTTTTGGCGTGTATTAAAACGAACAAGTGGTTTCAATTTTTCTTTCCCTGCTTCACTTTCAACCACTAAAAATCTCCACGGTTGCATATTCACAGATGATGGCGCTTTGGTTGCCTTTTGTATCATCTCATCCATTTCTGATCTAGGAATTTTAACTTGCTCATCAAACACTTTCACAGATTTTCTATTTAATACAACATCTTCAAAATCATTATTTTTCATTTCAAAATTCTCCTTAGTCTTTTTTTACAAAATCAAATTATACGCAATTTGTTATATTTTACAAATCATCTGTTTAAAATTTTAATGATTTTTAAAGTTTGAGAACAACATTACTTCGACCCATGAATTTCCTATAATGAAGTTTTTGATTTATCAAAACAATGAATAAACTAAGAAAAATATTTTTTCTCAATAAGTCATATATAGTATAATTAAGATTAAACAATAGTTGATGTTTTGAATATATATTTATATTATAGTAAAATTAAAATAATCCGTTTTAACTCCAAACGGTGAAATTGCTTTTTAAAAAAACACCCTATTATTTTGAACATTAGCAGACGATGTGTGCTATTCAAATAATAAATAGAGTTAATGGAGAAAGAGGTAAAATAATGAAATCTGTATCTGTTATTGTAACTTATTATAACTCAGAAGATTATATTGAAAAATGCTTAAACAGCTTAAAAAATCAAAGATTCCAAGATTTTGAATTAATATTAGTTAACGATGGTTCAACTGATAATTCAAAACATATTGCGACTGAAACAATCAAAGATTGGAACATCTCAATTAAAGAAATTGATTTAACTCAAAACTTTGGACATGCTTACGCAAGAAACACCGCACTAGAAGCAGTAACATCACCTTATTTTATATTTATAGATTCTGATGATTATCTTGCATCTTACGCGCTCGCTTTTTATATGAAACATTTAAATCAATACGATGCTTTAATTGCACCTATTCATTCTTTCACTTTAGATGTGCCACAATACGTTGACCAAAATTTAGTGAAAGTGCAATATTTAAACACTAAAACAAAATCAAATCAGTTTCTGCGTAAACATTCTGTTTGTAACATTGTTTTTAAAACAGCTATCATGCGTGGACATAATATTAAATTCAATGAAGATTTAGATATCTTTATCGATTGGTCTTTCGTCTTAGAATTTATTAAATATTCTAATGGTTTTGTAAGAATCAGTAGATTCCCTTTCTATATTAAAGGAGAAATCTATGATCCTTTTGAAAAACCGACTTTATCAACTCAAGATTTCAATATTATTTTTAATGACTATGTATATAGCTTTTCCGACGCTGTAAAACGTGCGCCTTTAAAAGAAAATAAAAAATTCATAAAAACTAAAATGAAGAATTTATATAGAGATTCTTTTGAACCGTCATTAAGAAAAACACCAGAAAGATATGAATCAAATAGCGAACTTTTACCAAAAGTCACTAGACAGTTAATGACTACAATATTCAAGAGTGAAAAACCATTATTTATTTTAGAATCATTAATGCTTATGTTTAATAAGAAAACACCAGCATTTAAAGTTAACAGATTTAGAAAGCGTGCTCGCTTAGCCAAAAATGTTGTTTTACGTCGAAAAAATAAAAACCGTTCATTATATCAACTTACAGATAATGAAAACAAAGTTAAGCCGAACACAATCATTTTCGAAGCTTTTGGTGGTAAAAATTATAGTGACAGTCCAAAGTATATCTATGAATATATGATGAAATACCATCCAAACTATGAATTTATTTGGGTATTCAGAAAACCTGATCAAGTATATTTACCAGGACCTGCTAAAAAAGTTAAAAAAGGTTCACAAGCATACTATGAAGCATATGCTAGCGCGAAATACTGGGTAACAAATGCGAGACTACCTTTATACTTGAATAAAAAAGCTAACCAAGTTTATATTCAAACTTGGCATGGAACACCTTTAAAACGTTTAGCAAATGATATGAAAGTCATCCGTATGCCTGGAACAACAACTGATAACTATAAACGTAATTTCAAGGAAGAAACAAGCAGATGGGATTATCTTATCTCTCCAAACGCTTATTCATCTAAGAAATTTGAAACAGCTTTTTGGATGCCGCCAGAAAAAATACTTGAAATTGGTTATCCTAGAAATGATGTCTTAGTTAATCGTGCAAATGATCAAGCTTACATTCAAGAAATTAAAGAAAACTTAAACTTGCCTGAAGACAAAAAAGTAATTATGTACGCACCAACTTGGCGTGATGATGAATTTGTCAAAAAAGGAAAATATTTATTCGACTTAAAAATCGATTTAAATAACTTGCAAGAAAAAATTGGTGATGACTATGTTATTCTATTAAGAATGCATTACCTTATCGCTAACGCATTAGATTTAAGAGGTTATGAAGATTTTGCAATTGATGTATCAAATTATAGTGATATCTCAGAATTATATCTTATTTCTGACTGTTTAATCACAGATTATTCTTCAGTAATGTTTGATTATGGTGTGCTAAAAAGACCTCAAATCTTCTTTGCTTATGACCTAGATAAATATGCCAAGGATTTAAGAGGCTTCTATTTAGATTATCACAAAGATTTACCGGGACCTATTTATCAAGATGCATATAAACTAGCAGAGGACCTACAACACTTAGATCAAATTGAAAATGACTATAAAGCTGAAATCAATAAGTTTTATAACGATTTTTGTTCAATTGAAAATGGTAATGCTTCTAAAGCAATCGCTGATTTAATTACTAAAAACCAATAAATATTGTATGATGCAAAGGGCATGGATATACATGCTTATGCTCAAAATAAGAGGGCAAATCCTTAACAATGGATTTGTCCTCTTTATATTGTTTAAAATCTTCTGATTTTGATCGTGCATGCTTGCCTAGGGATATGGCTCGAGCCTGTAGTCTCTCACTCATATCATTTCCCCGGGCGTCAGCACGATTGCAAAATCGTTTGGAATATTTATCAAGATACAAAAGCAAAGGCTCATTTGAAGCAATTCATTCCCTCTAATATATTGATGAAGTGCTTATTTTATAAAATTAATAACATGAATCAGCCTGAAATCATAAGTAATAAAGAATTGGAACTTTTGATATAAGAATCATATGCGATTTTGACCGTGCATGCTTGCCTGGGATATGGCTCGAGCCTGTAGTCTCTCACTCATACTATCCCCAGGGCGTCAGCACAATGCAAAATCACTTTAACTGATACGCTAAAGTATCAAGTAAACATATTTTCGTCTAAACGCATTAAACTTCATAATTTAAAGAGGCTGCACTTTACAGCAGTTACTCTCAATTCAACACATTAAATATAAACATCCCTCTCTCATTCACAATGAATGAAAAAGGGATTGTGCTATATAATGTCATAACGTATAAATTATTTTACTGTTCCTGCATCTTTATCATGTACACCATGACGATAATAATCAATATGTTCAGGTGCTAATGGTTTTTTACCTCTGATTACATCAGCAGCTCTTTCAGCTATCATTAATACTGGAGAATGGATATTACCATTTGTCGTACGTGGCATAACTGAAGCATCTACAACACGTAAATTTTCCATACCATGTACTTTAAATGTATCAGGATCAACTACTGACATTTCATCAGATTTTGGTCCCATTCTACAACTACAAGATGGATGTAATGCTGTTTCTCCATCACGTTTTACCCATTCGATAATTTCTTCATCTGTTTGAACTTCAGGTCCTGGTGAAATCTCTCCACCATTGAAGGGATCTAAAGCTTTTTGAGACAAGATATTTCTAGCGACCTTAATTGCTTCTACCCATTCACGTTTATCTTCTTCAGTAGATAAGTAATTAAAGACAAAATCAGGTTTTTCAAATGGATCTTTAGATTTGATCTTCAAGTGACCACGTGAATTAGAGTACATTGGACCAACATGTACTTGGTAACCATGTGCTGTTGGCGCTTTAGTACCATCATATCTCACTGCAATTGGCAAGAAGTGGAACATTAGATTTGGATAATCTACTTCATTGTTAGAACGAACAAAGCCGCCACCTTCAAAATGATTGGATGCCGCAGCACCTTTACGACCTAATATCCATTGCAAACCAATAAATGGCATCTTCAATTTATTCAAACTTGGTTGCAATGATACAGGTTGTTTACATGCATGTTGTACATATACTTCTAAATGATCTTCAAAGTTTTCTCCAACACCTGGTAAATGTAAACGAGGTTCGATACCTACAGAACGTAAATGTTCTGAATCACCAATACCTGATAATTGTAATAATTGTGGTGAATTAATTGCACCACCTGATAAAATAACTTCTTTAGCATTAACTGTATGTTCTTTACCATTTTTCTTGAATGTAACACCAGTTACTTTATTTCCATCAAAATTTAATTTAGTAACAAAAGCACGTGTTTGTACGTCTAAATTTTTACGTTTCATAGCTGGATGTAAATAAGCTCTTGAAGCTGAAACACGACGACCATTATGAACTTGGCTATCAAAAGGACCAAATCCTTCTTGTCTGAAACCATTAACATCTGGTGTTTTATTATAGCCCGCTTCTACACCTGCATTGAAAAATGCTTGGAATAGTGGATTTGTTGCTGGACCTCTTCTTAACTTAATTGGACCATGATGGCCACGGTATGGATCATCTTTACTTGAACCAAATGTTGTTTCTAAACGCTTAAAGTATGGTAAACAATGTGCAAAGTCCCAATTCTCCATGCCTTCAGGTTTTGCCCATTTTTCATAGTCCATTGGGTTACCTCTTTGATAAATCATGCCGTTAATAGAACTTGAACCGCCAAGCACTTTACCACGGGCATGACCTACTTTTCTACCATCCATATGTGGTTCTTCATTAGTTTCATAAATCCAATCATATAGCTTATTGCCTGCTGGATACATTAAAGCAGCTGGCATTTGGATTAATAAATCCCAAGGATAATCGCTGCGTCCTGCTTCAAGTACAAGTACATTATTAGATACATCTTCACTAATTCTCGCACCTAATACTGATCCGGCACTGCCGCCTCCAATAATAATATAATCATACGCTTCTCTCATTTTTATATAGCCTCCTGATATATATTTCTAAGATTCATAGTTAATTTTAGTGATTAACGTTACGCTTTACCGAACCAATTCACAGGCTCTGGATTTGTGTTACGAAGGATATGTTTCTCAACTTGATACTCTGCTAGACCTTCTTTTCCAAGTTCTCTACCAATACCTGACTGCTTATATCCGCCCCATGGTGCTTGTGCAAAATATGGATGGAAATCGTTAATCCAAACAGTGCCCATTCTTAATTGATTAACGACACGTTCTGCTTTACCAATATCGTTAGTAAATACACCGCCAGCTAGTCCATAAATAGAATCGTTAGCTAGTGTGATTGCCTGTTCTTCTGTATCAAAACCTTCGATTGTTACAACAGGGCCAAACACTTCTTCTTGAACGATACGCATTGAAGTATCGCAATCAGTAATCACTGTGGGTTCAAAGAATAAGCCATCTTGTAAATCTTCACGTTCTGGTCGTTTACCACCTATTGCAATAGTGGCATTTTCTGATTTAGCTACTTCCATGTATTTCTCTATTTTTTCTCTATGTTCTACAGAGATTACTGGACCCATTTCAGTTTCTGGGTTAAAGCCGTCGCCTAATTTAATATTTTTGATTCTTTCAATTAATGCTTGTTCAAATTGGTTTTTAATTTTGTTATCTACTAAAATTCTGGCACCAGCTGAACAAACTTGTCCTGCATGGAAAAAGCCACCATTAAGCGCTTGATCAACTGCAAGTTCAAAGTCTGCATCAGCGAATATAATATTAGGATTTTTACCACCTAATTCTAAAGCAACATTCGTTACATGATCTGCCGCTTGTTTCATAATGTGTTTACCTGTCTGAATACCACCTGTAAATGAAACTAAGTCGACATCTTTATGTGATGATAATGGTTCTCCTACTTCAGAACCCTTACCTAATACTAAGTTAATAACACCTTTAGGGAAGCCAACTTCTTCCATCAATTCAAACACACGGATTGTTGTTAATGGTGTAATTTCACTTGGTTTCATTACTAAAGAACAACCAGTCGCTAATGCTGGCGCAATTTTCCAAGATGCTTGAAGTAAAGGATAATTCCAAGGTGTGATTTGTGTTACTACTCCTACTGGTTCTTTAACGACTTTACTTTCTGTATTTGGGATTGGAGAATCAATAATTTCTCCTCCATCTTTATCTGCTAACCCAGCAAAAAAGTTAAATACATTTGCAATATCGTCCATATCAGCATAAGATTCTTCTAATGTTTTACCTGTATCTAACGTTTCAAGTTTCGCTAATTCTTCACGATGTGTCTCAATTAAATTAGCTATTGCTCTAACTTTCTTGCCTCTATTTTCACTTGTTTCATTAGCCCATGTTCCTTCTTCAAAAGCGCGTCTTGCTGCTAAAATTGCACGTTCACTATCTTCTGCAGTTCCTTCTGCTACTTCAAAAATAACTGCTTGATTATATGGATTAATAATCTCTCTCGTTTGCTTATTTGAGCTTTCTACCCATTCTCCATCTATATATTGAAGACGAGATAAATGATCTACAAGTTCCATTAAAATTACCTCCGTTAAGTTTGTTAAATTTTTATTTAACGAATTTTATGAACTTTATGTTATCATAGTAGTTGAAAAAGTGTCAAATGTGTTTAAATATGATAGGGGTTTATACATGCATCTTTTGAGTATGGAATGTAAACTATAGGAACTCACTATTTATTTTTCACTTAACTATATATGGACTTGAACGGAGGTGGACAATTGGTACATTCGACCAACCCTGATTATCAATTAGAAGAAGCTAAGGATATCGTTATTAATGCCATAGGTGAAACTATGGATCTATACGGCATCAATCGAAGTGTAGGAAACTTATTTGGAACAATGTTTTTTGAAGACAGTATGACACTTGATGAAATGAGAGAACAGTTACAAATGAGCAAACCCAGCATGAGTGCTGGCGTTAAAAGACTTCAAGAATTTGATATTGTTAAACAACAATTCACACGTGGAAGTAGAAAACAACATTTTGTCGCCGAAAAGGATTTCTTTAATTTCTTTAGTAATTTCTTTTCACGCAAATGGCGTCGGGAGATTGTTATTAATTCAGAAGGCGTTCACGATGCAGTAGCTATACTTGATAAGATTATTGATAACAACAAAGCAGATGAAGCTACAAAATCGGAAGCAGAGGAAGTTAAACAACAATTACTTGATACTTTGCCTTATTATGAATGGCTAGACAATTTAAGCAATGCATTAGAATCCGGTGAAATATTTAAATATTTCCCAATTCCAGAAAAAAAAGACTAACAAAAAGCTGAGACATAATGAACTGTCTCAGCTTTAAGTATGTGTTCATATGTATTGAAACAGGACGAATACCTATACTTTACAAAGTTTGACTAATAGTAATTATTATAAAAAAAGCGCAGCAAAATCTTACCGTAAAATAAGATTTTGCTGCGCTTGTTACTTTTTTATTTATCATTTTCTCTACGTTCTCTTACTTGTGTTATGCGTAACGAACGTCTTTCTACTTCTCTATATTTTTCAGCTCTATCTTCAAGCTTCAATCTATCTTCGGACAATGTCCTTAAGAATGAAATCATCATCATGACAAATATAGCCAACAGAGGAACACTTGCCAATAAAGAAGCTGTCTTTAAGACTTCTAAAGCTCGCTCCCCACCTACTAACATCAATCCAAATGGTAATAGACATAGTGCAAAAGCCCAGTATAATCTATTTGCTTTTAACGGCTCGCCTATGACTTTCTTTTGAGAAGCCGCAGCCAATATATAAGAACCTGAATCAAATGTTGTTGCTAAGAATAAGAATGCAGATAACAAGAATAGCACGATGATTAAATTAGGGAACGGCAATTGATGCATAACTTCTATAATAGTAGCCTCTGTGCCATGCGTATTTAAGAAATGTATCACATCGAATGAACCAGTGATTTGTAAATAAACTGCATAGTTACCAAAGATACCAAAGAACAGTGCACATCCTAACGTTCCATAAATGATTGTACCAAGCACAATTTCTTTAAGTGTACGCCCTTTAGAAATACGTGCAATGAACAAGCCTATAAATGGCGCATATACAATCCACCATGACCAATAGAAAATCGTCCATTGTTGTGGGAAATTCGTTTCTTTACGACCACCTATACCACCAAATGGTTCAATCCATGTAGCCATTTGGAAGAAGTTTTTAATCATGTTACCCATACCTGTAATTGAGGTTTCCATGATGAATACCGTTGGTCCAACAATAAATACAAAACCTAATAATACAAAAGATAAAATAACATTTGCATCACTTAAAACTTTAATTCCTTTTTTCAAACCAGAGTAAGAACTATATGCAAAGACAGCTGTAATTGTGAATAGAATAATACTACGCATCAACATACTGTCTCCAATACCTGTTAATTTTTCTATACCTGCAGAAATCATTGGTACACCAAGTGCTAGTGAGGTAGCTGCGCCACCAAGCAGACCAAAGATAAATAGAATATCAACGATTTTTCCTATAATGCCATCTGTCTGACCTCTTAAGATCGGACTCATTGTTTGACTGATTTTGTAAACTGGTTTTTTCTTGATAAAAACAAGATAACCAATTGCTAATGCTGGCAGTACAAATGTAGCCCAAGCAATTGGACCCCAATGGAACATGCCATACATAGTAGCGTAATTCAATGCACTATCCGTCATTCCTTTACCGCCATGTGGTGGATCTTGATAATAGAATGCCCATTCAATAACGCCCCAGTATAAAATATCTGAAGCAATTCCAGCACAAAACAACATAGCTGCCCAACTAAAATTATTAAATTCTGGCTTGTCTGTCGCTTTACCAAGCGTAACATTACCATATTTACCGAATGCGATGTATAGTACAAATATTAACGTCGCAAGTCCAATCAATAAATATACTGAGCCGAGTGTACTCGACACGACTTCATTTAAATGCGTTATTATATCCTGACTGGCCTTAGGAAAAACCATCATCGGAATAACTGCAATAAGTAATATCAATGAAGACCCTATAAAGGTCGTCCAATCCATTACTTTTACTCTTTCTTTTTTCACAATAGACACCCCTTATTGTTAGTAAAATATGTAAAAACTTTGCTAATTAGTGTAATTTTTTAGCAAAAACATTTATTAAATTACAAACATGAGCCTAACGAACTTTTAATAATAATGCAAATTACATTCAAAAATATCAAACTCAAAAGATGAATAAATATATAATTTTTATAACATCCACAGTCTTGAAATTCGTTCTAATCGCAGTGTTAAGTTTAAATTTAACGAAATTAACAAATAGAACGAACTTTATTTTTGTATTTTTATACGTATTAAATGTATTAATATTAGTTTTATTTTTTTCAAAAAGTTGTTATTTTCTTTTTGAAATAACAACTTTAATGTGCTATTAAATTGCGATAGATTTTAATTTTGTTAAAATAATGTTGGTGGTTATCAAGATTTAACAAAGAGCATTTTCCAATTATATTTAGCGTCTTTTCTGTGCTATTTCCAATTGGTTCATATACCTCATACAGCGAAGGCATATTTTTCAATAGCTTAGAAGGCGTTTTAGGCATTGGCAGTATTATTTTCTTCATTTTAAATATCGTCGCATTCTTTTACATGATTACTGACAGTGACAAAGCAGGTAATCAATACGGACTACCACGTAAGTAGTTAGAATAACGCACATAAAGAACTGGACAGAAATCATGCTTTACAAGCGATTCCTGTCCCGTTTTTCTTTTTACTAAACTATTAATTCCATACTTTTCCACTAAAATAGCTTATAATCTATATATAGTGCATTTATAATAAATGAGGTATTTATCATGAACAAAAGCAAAATTATTGATTATTGGAATAAGCGTGCGACATCTTTTAGTCAAGATAAGCAAGCAGAACTAAAAAGTGTGCACGCAGAAAGATGGTTAGCTGAAATAAACCAGATTACAACAATTAAACCTGGTATGAGAATCTTAGATATTGGCACCGGTGCAGGTTTTCTGGCAATACTCTGCCAACAACAAGGCGCACAAGTTACCGGCATTGACCTTTCACCTGAAATGATTCAATCTGCAAAGCAAAATGCTTTACATTTTAATATGAATGTCAACTTTCAAGTCATGGATGCTGAACATTTACACTTTGACGACGCATGTTTTGACCTAATCATTTCTAGAAATGTCACTTGGTTATTGCCAGATACAAAAGCTGCCTACCAAGAATGGTTACGGGTTTTAAAACCAAATGCTACACTCATTAATATCGATGGAGATTATGGAAAAGATGCTTTTACCGATTATAGTAATTTACCAAATCACCATGCACATCATGCTTTAGAAAACACGATGTTAGCGGAGAGTGAAAATATAAAGCAAAGTATTTCAATTAACCACTATAGCCGCCCTCAATACGATTTAAATATCCTTAAGCAAATAAATACGAAGTCCATTCATGTAGATACGACAATTTATCAACGTATTTATCAAACGCAAGATGAATTTTATAATCCTACACCTATATTTTTAATAGCATTAACGAAATAATGTGTGCCAATGAAACTGAACACATTGCTCATCCTATTAAAATATGAATAATTCGTTTCACTTAGAGCCTACAACTTGCGTTGGCATCTATTTTTTATCATACTATATATGAATAAAAGCAAAAGGAGTGGTAAGAATGAATAAAGAACAATTTGATAAAGTAAAAAATGGTAAAGGTTTCATTGCTGCATTAGATCAAAGTGGTGGAAGTACACCTAAAGCATTAAGTGACTATGGTGTAACTGAAGACCAATATAACAGTGAAGATGAAATGTTTAAACTTGTGCATGATATGCGTACACGAATTGTTTCATCACCTTCATTCAATTCTGATAAAATTATCGGTGCAATTCTTTTCGAACAAACAATGGATCGTGAAGTAGAAGGTAAACATACTGGTGACTATTTAGCTGATAAAGGTGTCGTTCCTTTCTTAAAAGTAGATAAAGGCTTAGCCGAAGAACAAAACGGCGTACAGTTAATGAAGCCAATTCCAGACTTAGATAAATTATTAAGTCGCGCAAATGACCATAAAATTTTTGGTACAAAAATGCGTTCAAATATTTTAGAATTTAATAAAACTGGTATTGATCAAGTCGTACAACAACAATTCGAAATCGGAAAACAAATCATCTCTGCCGGTTTAGTACCAATTATCGAACCAGAAGTGAATATCAATGCTGATAACAAAGCAGAAATTGAATCATATTTAGCAAGTGCAATCTTAGCAGAGTTAAATAAATTAAATGACGATGAACTCGTAATGCTAAAATTAACAATCCCAACTAAAGCAAACCAATATCAAGAATTAATCGCACACCCTAATGTGATTCGTGTCGTTGCTTTATCTGGTGGTTATAGTAGAGAGCATGCTAACGAAGTTTTAAAACAAAACAAAGACTTAATTGCTAGTTTCTCTCGTGCATTAATCAATGACTTAAATGTCAATCAATCAGATGAAGAATTTGATAAAATTTTAGCAGATACAATCGACTCTATCTACGATGCATCAGTAAATAAAGCTTAATGATCAATCAGTAATATTTTTATATTTCCCAGGAAAAGTAGCAAATATAAGTAACATTTAAAACACACACTGACCTATTAAAGTTAGTGTGTGTTTTTATATAGTAATGTTTAAATACAAGTTGTATCAATGATTTATAAATTCAAACTATATTTATTGTCCTCTGTACGCAATCTAACGTACACACATGTCATTTATCACAGTAGCGAGTAATTTTATTTTTAAAAATGTTTACACTCCGAATCTATAGCTTATTTCATCGATGAAACTTTATGAGAAATCGATAAATAGTCTAGCCATAAATAACAACAAACTATATAATTATATTAATTTGCTAATTACCAATGATTTTAAGGAGAGGAAATATGAAAAATTATTTACATAGATGGATTATTGAAGCGCTAAGTTATATGGCTTTAGGTTTATTTGGCTCTTTGATTATCGGCTTAATTTTAGAAACGCTTGGAGAACAAACATTACTACCACAATTAAATCTGACATTTCTATCAGAAATCGGTAAAGTAGCAATGTCCATGACTGGTGCTGCTATCGGTGTGGCGATTGCTTACGGTTTAGGCGCAAAACCACTCGTTACATTTTCTTGTGTTATTGTAGGTACCTTAGGTTATACAACTTTTGATGGTGGTCCAGTAGGCGCTTATATTGCTACAGTTATCGTTGTTGAACTGAGTAGATTATATGCTGGAAAAACTAAAATCGATATTATTTTATCTCCACTACTAACGATATTAATTGGTGGGTTTATTGCAAAAGCTTTCGGACCAGCATTAAATCAATTTATGACAGGCTTAGGTAAAATTATTATTGTATCTACGGAGCAACAACCGTTCATCATGGGTATCTTAGTTGCTGTTATCTTTGGTTTAGCTTTAACTGCACCGATATCTAGTGCAGCATTAGCGTTGATGTTAGACTTGAACGGGCTCGCTGCAGGTGCAGCAACAATCGGTTGCGCTTCACAAATGATTGGTTTTGCAGTTACTGGTTACAAAGATAATGGTTGGGGTGGTGTGCTTTCAGTAGGTATTGGCACAAGTATGCTGCAAGTCCCTAATATCATTAAGCATCCAATGATTTTACTACCGCCTACTGTTACCAGTGCGATTGTCGCACCTATTATGACAACGTTCTTTCCTATGACGAATAACGCTGCAGGTGCTGGTATGGGGACGAGTGGATTCATCGGTCAAATTATGACTATCAATACAATGGGTGGTTCTATACAGACTTGGTGCTTAATCATTACTTTCCATATTTTATTGCCAGCCATCATTAGTTTCTTTCTTTATAAACTTTGTTTAAAAAAGCAATGGATAAGTCCTGGCGATCAATTAATTCACATTGCAAATTAGCAATGATATTCTATATAAAAACAAAGCCTGAGACACATAAATGCCTCAGGCTTTGCTATATTTTGATTTATTTAATTATGTTTAAATTTCACTCATCATTTTCAAGCGTGAGCTTTGCCAGATCAATATAACTATTTTCAATAATAACATTATGTTCATAGCTTTATTTCATTTTACTCTTTATCTACATGTGCATTTACAGGTACATTCGTAGTAGATTTTCTTGTTTGTGTTATATATAAAATCGCCCCTATAAGATACCAAGCCAATACGATAAGCCATTCAGAAGGCCATGCCAATGATGATGGCATTCCAGGTAAATAAATGACTATAAACAAAATGCTTAAAATAATTGCTATGCTACCAACGAGTTTTCCATTTTTTATACGATAAGGTCTAGCTAAATCAGGTTGCACCTTACGTAACTTCATAAATGAAATTGCTACGAGTAAATACCCTAATACCACACCAATACCGCCAGCATTAACAATCCATACTAGTGCTGCTCTTCCTAAAAGTGGTGCAACGAAAGCTAATATACCAAGAAACAAAATACCGTGTGTAGGTGTTTTATACTTAGGATGAATAAATGCGAACCATTTAGGAATCATGTGATTCTTTGCCATAGCATATAAAATTCTACTACCACCAATTATAAAAGCATTCCAACTTGTAATTATGCCAGCTACACCACCTAATACAAGTAAGACACCAAATCCACTATGACCAAATAAGTTAACCATTGCATCTGCTGTTGCCAAATTACTGTTGCTTAAAGCTTTGGCTGATAAGCCTGTTGCCACACCAAAAACAATGAGCAAATAAAAAATCACAGAGGCGATAATTGATAATATTAAAATACCGCCGATTTTTTTCGCAGGTGCTTTAACTTCTTCTGCGATTTGTGGAATGACATCAAAACCAACAAATAAAAATGGAATCATCATTAATACAGACATTGTTCCACTAACCCCATTCTCAAATGGCTGTAAATTGTTAAAATTACCATTAAAGCCCGCTCCAAATACAAGTAACAAACCAACACCTACAATAAAAATTGTGAAAACAGTTTGCATAATCGCTGCAGGTTTGACACCAAAATAATTAAGTGAGGTTAAAATGACACTTCCAATTGAGCCAATGATAACCCATGTAAAATATACATCCCAACCTGCGATATTCCACATCAATCCTTGATGTTGAAAAGGAATGACATAGTCAATCACGGTAGGCAATGCAACCGCTTCAAACGTAATTACAGAGACATAGCCAAATAATACAGACCAACCTGATGTAAAGGCAATTCCTGGAGTGAAGGCTTTTTTAACAAATACAAAGCCCCCACCAGTTTCTGGAATTGCAGCAGCTAATTCTGCATATGTAAGTCCGATAACAATGACTAAAAATCCACCGAGTAAAAATGCCACAATACTTCCTATAAAACCTGCTGTTGATACCCATTCCCCTGACAATACGACCCAGCCCCATCCAAGCATTGCGCCAATCGCCAAGAATAAGACATCAACAATATTCATCGTCTTATTAAATTGAGATTTCATTTTACATACCCCATAACATTCATTGAATTAAAAGTGAATGAGCTTAAATTTTTTATATTAGTTTCAATCTAATCATCACTTTCTTGTTCATATAGATTCATAAGTTTTGCTTTACTTACCACTAGTAATGCTTCGCTTGCACTTTAAATACCTATGGATAAATATTTCGTTTCTAAATATGGCTCTATACCTTCAGTGCCACCTTCTCTACCATAGCCACTTTCTTTCAAACCACCAAATGGCGCATGAGCAGCTGAAGGGCCACCATCATTCCATCCAACAACACCATATTCTAATTCATTATAAAGTTTTAGTCCTGTACGATAATCATTTGTAAAGAAATATGAAGCTAAACCAAATTCTGTATCGTTTGCCATTTTTATTGCTTCATCTAAATCTTCATAAACCATAACTGGTGCAACAGGACCGAAAGTTTCTTCATGCATCACTTTCATATCTAAATTTGCATTAGAGATAACAACTGGTTTTAGGAAATTTCCATTTAACGCTTGTATATCATCCACTGTCCGTGATAATTTTCCACCTTTAGCTTGCGCATCTGTGATATGTGTCATTACTTTTTCAACTGCGGCCTTATCAATTAGCGGACCAATTTTAACGTCCGCTTGAAAACCATCACCGACAGCTAATTCATTAACTTTCTCAATCAAGCGCGTTGTGTATTGATCAGCAATATCTTGATGTACAAAGATACGATTCGCACAGATACATGTTTGACCAGCATTTCTAAATTTAGAAGCAATGGTGCCATCTACGGCCGCTTCAATATCAGCATCTTTATGCACAATTAAAGGTGCTAAACCGCCTAGCTCCATCGTTACATTTTTTACACTTTGCGCGGATTGTTCAATCAATGATTTTCCTACAGCAGTCGATCCAGTAAATGTCACTTTATTAATCAATTTATGAGATGTGAAGATATCACCTGCATCTTTACCAGACGCAATAATATAAGATATTGCACCTTCAGGTATGCCTGCTTCATGTGCAAGCGCAACAAGTTTAATGGTTGTTAATGGTGTTTTGACAGCAGGTTTACAAATAATCGTACATCCAGCTGCCAATGCAGGCGCCATTTTTCGTGTTATCATCGCTGCCGGGAAATTCCAAGGTGTAATTGCACCTACTACACCTACTGGAAATTTATCAATCATTATCTTTTTAGATGGCGTGTTTGCTGGTATTGTACGTCCATATACTCTCTTAGCTTCTTCTGCGTACCACTTAACATAAGCATTAGCATAGATGACTTCCCCTTTGGCTTCTGCTAATGGTTTTCCACCCTCAAGTGTAATCAGTTCCGCAAGTTCATCCTGATGTTCATCAATGAGATTCGCCCATTGATACAACTTTGCTGAACGTTCGTGTGCATCCACTAATTTCCATTCTTCAAATGCTTTATGTGCACGTTCAATTTTTGAATTACTTTCATCATGACTCGTGTAATTCAAACGTTCTATAACTTCATTTGTAGAAGGATTATAAACTTCTAATTGACCCATTTTTATCCTCTCCCTTACACTTATTTTTGTTATGAGGTATGACTTATCTATACCCTCTATTTAAAAATAAAATTTCAGGCGTTTGTATGCGCTTCTGTTGCGTCTACATTTTTAAAAGTCTCAGACAATATTTCTAATCCTTGTTGTAATTCATCGTCTGAAATTACAAGCGGTGTTAAGAAACGTAAAACATTACCTTTAATACCAGCAGATAATAATAACAAACCATTTTCATTTGCCGTTTGAGTAATTTTTCCAGTTAATGCTTTATTTGGTTCGCCAGTTTGATCATCGATGATTTCGCAGGCTACCATAGCACCAAGTCTACGAATGTTCGTTATAAATGAATGTTGTTCTGCGCTGTGATATAGGAAATCTTCAAGTTGTTGTCCAATTTGTTCTGCTTTATTGTTTAAATCTTCTTCTTCGATGATTTCAATGACTTTTAAAGCAGCCTCACACGCTAAAGGATTACCAGCATATGTGCCACCTAGTTCTCCTGGAGATGCACTATCTATGATTTCAGCTTTGCCAACTACACCACTTAATGGAAATCCTGCAGCTAATGATTTAGACACCGTTATTAAATCAGGTTCTATGTCAAAATGTTCAATCGCAAATGTTTTTCCTGTTCGAGCAAAACCTGTTTGAATTTCATCCGCCACAAAAATAATGTCGTGATCTTCACATATTTTTTTAACTGCTTTGACGAATTTTTTATCCGGAATAATAAATCCACCTTCTCCTTGAACAGGTTCCATCACGATACAAGCTACTTCACTAGGATCTACCGTTTCAACAAAGAAATCATGTAACTTATTAATCATTTGTTCAATATAAGCTGTTTCAGATAAAGATTCGGATTTTTCTGAAATATTAGGATATGGCGCTTGGTAAACTTCTGGTGCAAAAGGACCAAAACCAAGCTTATAAGGTCTTACTTTACTTGTCATAGACATTGTTAAATTTGTACGGCCATGAAAACCTCTTACAAATGATACAACTGATTGCCTTCTGGTGTGTTTTCTAGCAATTTTTACAGCATTTTCTACAGCTTCTGCACCTGAATTAAGTAAAATCGTTTTTTTATCAAAATCACCAGGCGTAATTTCAGTTAATTTTTGTGCTAAGTTAAGATAACTTTTATACATAATGACATTGAAACCAGGATGTATAAACTTGTCCAGTTGTTCTTTTAAATGTTTGGTTATCTTAGGATGCGTGTGCCCAACATTTAATGTACCAATAGCTCCCGCGAAATCAATGAAACGTGCACCGTCTACATCTGTGACCGTAGCACCTTGTGCATAATCCGCAACATGCAGATTGCCGTTCCCAACACCGCGTGCTACATATTTATCACGTTGTTTTTTATAGCTTTCGAATTGATTTGTCATCAATAATCCCTCCTCTTTGTCTCCACGTAAGACGCATGGTTTTCTAAAATTTAAGGGATTATTGGTATAGTGTAAAGTACCAGTTAAGATAATTTAATGGAACCAGACTATCCCGATACGACTTCTTTCAATCTCTGGACTGCCTGAGGAATCTGGTCTTGCTTGATTTTTGAAAAACCTATGATAAGCGTTTTATATGTATTATTTTTTTCAAGCGCTTTCACAGAAAATCGATTTAACGTATAAAGCTCAAGTTTCATTTCTTTAGCGCGCGTTTCAATTTCTTGGTAAGAAAATGGTGTGTTAACTTCTACAATAAAGTGCAAACCAGCTTGTGTATCTTTAATTCGAATATCATTTTTAAAGCTATTTGATAAGTGTGTGATGAGCGTTTCTCGTTTTTTTCCATATATCTGATGCATCTTTTTCACATATTTTTCATAGTAACCCTCTTTGATCATTAAATTTAGCGTAAGTGCATGAATCGTTGAAAAATCAGGAATCATATTTAAATTAAGACAATCAAATTTCTTTATTAAATTTATAGGCAAAATCATATAACTCATGCGTAATCCCGGCATCAAAGTTTTTGAAAAAGTACCTAGGTAAATCACGCGTTCATTTTTATCAAAACTAAACAGTGAAGGTATATTATCTGTTTCATATTTGAATTCACTATCATAATCATCTTCTATGATATAACTTTGCGTTTGACTTGCCCAATTCAGAAGATCAATACGACGCGATACAGGCATGATTATACCCATTGGAAACTGGTGTGAAGGTGTCACTATCGTAGCATCAGGCTGAGCTTGCTTAATTTCTTCAATAGATATCCCCTTACGGTCTAAAGCAATCGGTTTTAACTGCGCAGATGTTTGATTGATTAGTGTTCTAAATCTTGAGTATCCAGGGTTTTCTACTGCTATTGTGATTTCATCTGGTAATAGTTGAATTAATTTGGTTAACAGTGTATTAGTTCCAGAACCAATGACAATTTGTTCCGGATGACATTGGATGCCTCTTTGATAAGATACTAATTTAGCAATTGATTGCCTTAACTCTATTGGACCTTTAATTTGAGGTATCGAAGACAATTCATAATCATAATTTTGAAATACACGCTTAACAAGCTTGGTCCATATTTCTACAGGAAATGCTGAAATATCAGTACTCATATGTGAAAATGAATAATCGTATGTAGCTTCAATATGATGTTCTTGCACATCTAGAGGAATTTGCGCATTTGGATCAATGATTAATTTTTCTAAAGGCTCAATAAAATAACCTTTTCGTTCTTTAGTATAAATATAGCCTTCAGCCAATAATTGTTCATATGCTGCTTTTACACTATTCACACTAATGTTTAAATGTTGTGCCATATCCCTTTTTGAAGGCAATTTTTCATGACTCTCATATTTAAATGCGAGAATATCTTCTTTTAATTGTCTGTATAATTGACGATAAATAAATTGACCGTTTTCTCGTTGCATTCAATCCCCCTCTTCACCTCATCCATTTTTCCGTTGTCTCATATCACTCATTATAATGAAAACGAGGACGGTATAGAAACCAAAACGTAAATTTGATTTCATATTCCGCCCTCGTCAGACCAATTTTATGATTTAAAAACTACAATATGTTATCGAAACGCCAGAAACGCAATCGATTGTTACATTGATAAATACATATAATCGTATGCACTGTCACTTCAATGTGCTTTATATTTTTATAGAATTGGTGA
This sequence comes from Staphylococcus cohnii subsp. cohnii, assembly GCF_002902365.1. Classification (GTDB taxonomy): domain Bacteria; phylum Bacillota; class Bacilli; order Staphylococcales; family Staphylococcaceae; genus Staphylococcus; species Staphylococcus cohnii. The sequence continues at coordinate 280,086 of NZ_PPQC01000046.1, forward strand.
CGCTAATTTAGCAATTGATTGTTTGAATTTAATCCAATTTGATCGCTGTTCATAGCGTTCCTCTGTCAATTCCTCAGATACTTTCATATCTTCTATAAAAGCAGCTTTAAGCTCTTTGACAATGTTTTTATCATACATAAATGCATTAATTTCGAAATTTAATTCAAAACTACGTATATCCATATTTGATGAGCCTACACTTGCCACTTCATCATCAATAATCATCATTTTTGAATGGATAAACCCATTTTCATACGTATAAACTTTGACACCATCTCTAATCAACTGCGCGACACTCGTAATTGTCGCCCAGTATACAAAAATATGGTCTGGTTTATTAGGAATAATTAACCGCACGTCTACCCCAGCTTTTGCAGCTATACGCAATGCATTGATATAACCTTTATCTGGTATAAAATACGGACTGTGCATATAAATAGATTCTTTGGCGTTCATGATCATTTTGATATAGCCAAACTCTATCTGATGCCAATTATCACTCGGAGCACTAAGCGCAATTTGCATCGGCACATCTCCACCTTGCTTTGCATTATCTGGGAAATACTTATCGTTAAACTCCAATTGTTCACGATGTGATTGAGAGTTCCAATCGTGGATAAAACTGAGCTGTAACGCGTCAACACCATCACCTTTAACCCTTAAATGTGTATCACGCCAATAGCCAAATTTTTCATCTAAACCTAAATATTCATCACCAATATTAAATCCACCAACATAACCAGTCATACCATCAATCACTAAAATTTTACGGTGATTTCTGTTATTTAATCTGAAATTTATTAATGGAATTTTAGCTTGGAAGAAAGCCTCAACTTGTCCACCAGCTTCTTGGAATTTTTTGAATTTTGATTTATGTACCGTTTTAGACCCTACTGCATCATAAAGTATTTTAACTTCTAATCCTTCTTCAGCTTTTTGTTGCAAAATATCGACAATTTCAGAACCCAACTTATCTAATTTCAACACATAATACTCTAAATGAATATACGTTTTTGCATTGCGTAAATCTTCTTTCATTTGGTCAAATAGCGCATGACCATCAGTATAAATATCGACATTATTATCGTAACTTAAAAACGTTGGTTCTTTCGTTAGCAATGTATTTACAATATCTGCATGTTTTTTAACTATTCGGTTATCTGAATGATTAATCTTGTTGGTAGCATCTGATAACTGCGTCTTCATTCGTTCCTTCACATCGTCTATCTGATTATGATGGAAACCTTGTTCACGTTTTTTTCGCACTGCTCGACCAAAGAATATATAAATAACAAAGCCTAAAATAGGTACTACAAATAGTAAAAATAGCCAAGCCCAAGTCGCTGTTGCGTCTCTACGATCTCTGTCTAAAAACACAATAATAAACGCGAGCGCTATATTAATAACAAAGAAAAATGCAAGTACACCTCTATAAATTGGACTTACACTTGGATCAAAAATAAGTTGCATAATGACACCTCATCGTTTTTTATTAGATTTTAATGAAACTATATTCCTCATTTAATTGACTAAGATATAGCTCAACTTATCAAATCCAATTACTTTAAAAGCTCATTGAAAAACAAAACATGTTGTAAAATATCGTACAATATTTGCATGATACTGTCTATTGTTCTATTGTTTTTTCTATTGTGCGATTACGACCTGCTTGTGAGCCGAATAATGTGATTAATAGTGCAGTGATTAATAATATACTTAATGAACCTATCCATTGACCTGTGACATCATGTAGTATACCAAACAGTAAAGGACCTATTGCTGCAAAAAGGTACCCTACAGATTGAGCCATGCCAGATAACTTCGCCGACGTTTGACTATGTTCTGTTCTTAAACTAAAGAATGTATTCACAAGTCCAAACGCTAAACCACTTGCAACACCAACTAAAATTGTAGCAATTAAAGCAAGTTGCGGTGAAAATAACATTATTGAAACTCCCACCACAAAACATAAACCAGTCATAAAAGTTAATAAAAATTGTGATTTCATTTTAGTAGCAAATATAGGTGTAATAAATGTTAACGGTATAATAGCGATTTGCATAATTGATAAATACATCCCCGCTTCACTGATAGTCATACCACTTTGAGATAAATATGCTGGTAGCCAATTAATTAGAGAATAAAAAATAAGTGACTGTCCGCCCATAAGTATCGTTATTTGCCATGATAATGGCGACTTCCAAACATTGACACTCTCTTGGGGTAATGATGTCGTTGTTTCTTCTTTATTTTTCAATTGAAATGCCCATATAATAATGGTTATCAATGTAATGACACCGATCGCACTAATTGCAATATTATAATTAAACGCTTTGACAAACGGTGCCGTTCCATATGAAGATAATCCTCCAAATACGTTCATAACGACAGTATAATAACCCGTCATCACACCTATATGCAATGGAAATTTCGCTTTGATTACTGCAGGTGCAAGTACATTACCAAAACCGATACCAATACCTATAAGGATGGTACCTATATATAACCATGAAACACCTGTGATAGAACGTACGATTACGCCAATCAATATTAGCCATAAAGCTACAAAAATCGTTCGTTCTAATCCAAAACGATAACTCGTTTTTGCTGCAAATAGTGAAATGATTGCGAATGCGATTAATGGGACGACCGTAATTACACTAACAGCACTGTTAGACATCGCCAAATCGTTTTTTATATCAGGTAGCGCAACTCCGATGGAAGTAATTGGCGCCCTTAAATTTGCACCCACTAATAAAATACCTATAAATAATAGCCAATTAAATGGTTTTACTTTTCTATAATTTTCCATTTTGCTCACCTTACATCATAAATTTTCTAAACAACATTATATATGGTACAATATGTACGTTATAATGTAAATAGGAGCGATTCACATGTATTATATTCAAAATATTATTGCCAAAAATTTAGCAACTTATCGTAGTAAACACCAACTTAGTTTAGATAAAATGGCCAACCTAACTGGCGTTAGCAAAAACATGTTAAGTCAAATTGAAAAAGGCACATCTAATCCAACAATTACAACATTATGGAAAATTGCTAACGGGCTTCATTTACCCCTGTCACAACTGACATCAACAATGCACGAGCCTGTAGATTTTGTAGATGAATCTGATATTATTCCTATTGTTGAAGATAAAGTTAAGATTTTCCCATACTTCCCTTACAATGAAAGAAAGCATTTCGAAATGTTTAAAATGGAAATTCAACCAGGTGGTAAAATGGTTTCTGATCCACATCATATACAATCAGAAGAGTTTATCATCGTTAACTCAGGTACTTTAAAAATTGAAGTTGCTCAAACTTCTTATACAATTAGCAGTAACCAAGCTTTTCGTTTTAATAGTGATGTAGCACATCTTTACTATAATCCAACGGATGAAGTTGTTATACTCACCGCCACTATTCATTATCAGGCACAATAACAATCGAATTAAAATTTCACCTAACATTAGATACTATCAATGTTACATACACAGATAAATAAAATTCATCATCAAAATGGTCATTAAGCTTCTTAAAAATAACGACCAATGATACTGTTGCCAAGGTACGACACATCCAACGATGAACTATCATATACAATCAAAAAAGGGGTAGAAATCAAATGTTATCAAATGATTTCTACCCCTTTTATTTTTAGAAACATTTTATATAGCGCACTTTATTTAATATATAACTATTTATTAATTTTTATATTACCTTGACGAGAAAAGTTATGTCATATATATTTGACACATCAGAAAGAAGTGATGATTTAAATTGAATAAGGTAAAACATTTTCGCAGTCAACAACAAATATCTCAACTTGCGCTTGCACGTTCCGTAGGCGTTTCACGACAAACGATTAATATGATTGAAAATGATAAATACAATCCATCATTAAACTTATGTATCAATATTGCACAATCATTAAATGTCACATTAAACGATTTATTTTGGGAGGATCATAACGATGAAGAAAAGAGATAAATGGTTATATCAAAACTTCGCCGGTTTAATTGATACACCTGATGAATATCAACGACATGAAATTGATAAAACATTAGCAAAAATTTCAATTATTGCTTTATATACGTTACTTGCACTTGTTTATTTATCTATTTTCCTTGATATAGAGCGAGCATTTTTATCACCATTTACCGTTGGTGGTGCCCTGTTAATTATTATTCTATTCTGTAGAATGAGCATGAATCGTCTCGGTGCAGATGCTATTGAAATTGAAGTACATCAACGACATACATATCATAAACTACTAAAAGAAACACGAAATAAAAGGATTATTTTCTTGGTTATAGCCCTAATTTATATGTTAGGGACTGCAACAATCATCGCACCACTACTTGCAGGAAACCCAATGAATTTTAGCTATTTATTAAATATAAGTACCTATATCCCCTTTATATTGATCGTCATCTTTACAGTTAACAAAGATTCGCGCATAAAATTAATAGAATAGGAGGTCAATCATCTTGATTAATGAAAAAACACTTCGCTTAATTCCAAACTATAGATTTACTGATGAATATGAACGGCAAGTATTATTAAACCTCTACGCCAAACTCTATGTCTGGATATTTTGGGGAACATTGATGATTTCCGCACTAGATTGTTTTATCTCTATGTATTTTCAACAAATACCATTTGTTAGTATCATTGCATTGATTGGATTGATGGTAGCTTCAATCATACTCACACGCGCACTTCACAATAAAAAAGTAGACCTATTTGATGTCGATTCTAAAGATGAATACAAAAAATACATCAAAAAAGCACGTAACGGCAGTATCCTATTTGCATTTGTTATGTTTATAATTTTCAACATCAATAATTACCTTATTCCCTTTGTGACACACCAAGAACTTCCTAAAATCACAGCTTTAAGTTCTCAAATCCCAACGACTGCAACCATTGCCATGATTACAGGATTGATCATATATATGATAGCCAAATCCAAAATCATTCGTACTTATAAAAAATGAAGGCCTAATTTTAACATTAGCAGTGTGAAAAACGCTGCTGCCGTTAAATGTTTTGTCACTTCAATGGATCAGTTTACATACCATTTCAAATAAAAAATACAAATCCATTCTAAAGTAAAGCCCCTCAATTGATAGCATTAAAATAGCTATGCAACTTGAGGGGCTCTCTTCAAAAATGAAAATGCAGTTGTTTTTTATTATCTGTAGTTATACTTTAATAAACATCTCTTTACCTTTAATCAGACTAACATACATATTCGTGAATATTTATATTCGAATTACAACTTTAATTATTGTGGAAATGTGTAACTTAAATCCCAACCGATATCGTATTTATCAACCAGCTTGGCATATTTCGCTCCCCAAAACATAGTGTCTAGTTCCATTTGAACATCGCCTTCGTCTTTCAATTGTTCATACACTTCTTGGATTGCTGTTTCACTATCAAATTCCAAAACAATATAAACATTTCTATCTTGGAGCATTGTGTCATCGTCTTTGGGTATATCTGACAACATGAATAAGTTTCCATCAACTTCTAACTGCGCATGAATGACACGATTAGGATCATCTGCAACACTTTCATTCGCTTCACCATACGTCATTGTAGCTTTAATTTCCCCGTTCAGCACCTTACTATAAAATGCCAAAGCGTCTTTACATTGACCGTTAAAAAACAAATACGGCACTGTCGATTTCAACATAATATCCCCTCTTTTTTAATATCATTTTCTAATATCAAACATACCCTTTAAACACAGATTTAGACAATTGAAGTTTTAACAATACATTTGAATTGCATACTTAATTATAATTTTCATTCTTATAAAAACTTTTCAATATAAAATGCTGACTCTTCAATTGATTTGAACTCCGTATTAATGACTGTAGCATTTAATTTAGCAAATATTTCTTCGGCATACATCAACTCTTCTTTAATTCTATCGACACTATTATAATCTGTAGGTCCATGTAAACCTAAAACCTTCACGCGTTCCGTACGAATATTTAAGATATAAGTAGGACTCGCAGTCAAACCAAATACTTTTAAATTTTTATTTCTAAAGACCTCATCTGGGATATCAACTTCTGGAACTAAAGGAATATTAGCTATTTTATAACCTTTATTCGCTAAATACATACTTAAAGGCGTCTTTGATGTACGAGAAACACCTAAAATTAAAGCGTCTGCTTCTCCTATATCCGTGAAATGTTTACCATCATCATATTTAACAGAATATTCCATTGCCTCAATTCTTTTAAAATAGTTGTCATCCAACTTGCGCAAAGCACCACTTTCTAAAATGGGTGAACAATTCGTATGTTCTTGAATAATGTTAATTAAATCAGACATATAGTCAACATACGGAATTTGTTGTTCTTGAGCATATGCCTGACCTTTTTTATTAAATTCTGGATTAACTAAAGTCGTTATAACAACTGCACCACGCGCTTTTGCCAATGAAAGTACATTAAGTAGTTCATCTTGATTTTTTATAAAAGGAAATTTTTTAATTTCTATACGCGTGACATCTGGAAATTGTGTTAATGTCGCATGAATCATTCGCTGTGCTGTTTCACCTATAGAGTCAGATACAACGAATAACGTTAACTGGTTTTTTTCATTATCATTTAACACGCAATCTACCGCCTTCGACTTCACTTTGAGCGGTTGATAACAAGGCACCTGGCACTCTAAATGGAGAACATGATACATAATCCATATCTAATTGATTAAAGAATTGAATTGATTTGTGATCACCGCCTAATTCTCCACATACGCCAATTTTTATCGTTGGATTTGCCGCTTTTGCTTGTTCTGTTGCTTGCTTAATTAATTGTCCAACGCCATCTATATCGAGTGTTTGGAATGGGTCTATTGTTAATATACCTTGCTCTGAATAAGCGCTAATAAATTTACCAGCATCATCACGTGAGAAACCAAACGTTAATTGTGTTAAATCATTTGTGCCAAAACTAAAGAAATCACATTCTCGTGCTAAATCTCCAGCGATTAGACATGCTCTTGGTGTTTCAATCATCGTTCCAATCATATAGTGAACACTTGCTCCCATTTCAGCTTGTAAGGCTTCAATGCGTTCAACAACTTGCGACTTTAACGTTGTAAATTCTGAAACAGTTGATACGAGCGGAATCATAATCTCAGGTTGACAATCAATACCCTGTTGTTTAAGGTTCAATGCACTTTCCATAATAGCTTCTGCTTGCATAATATAAAGTTCAGGGTAAGTAATCGCCAAGCGACATCCACGATGCCCTAACATAGGATTAACTTCATTTAAACTTTCAATATAATGTTCTAACTCTGAAACAGTGACATTGAGTTGACTTGCCACGCTATTTTTTTCTTCTGTTGATTTAGGTAAAAATTCATGTAAAGGCGGATCAAGCAAGCGAATAATTGTTGGACGTTCCCCAGACAACTTCAAGATAGTTTCAAAGTCTTCTTTTTGATATTCCTTAATTTTATTTAAAGCATTCACTCTTTTATCTTGTGTATCGGATAAAATGAAACGTCTCATTTCAATCAAACGTTCAGGGCCAAAAAACATATGCTCAGTACGAACTAAACCAATACCTTTCGCACCAAATTGGTAGCCAGCTTGAATATCTTGTGATGTTTCTGCATTCATGCGAACATCTAATCTTGCAATTTCTTCTGACCATTGCATAAATTGTTCAAAAGCCTTACTTCTCTCAGCTTTAATCGTTTCAACTTCACCTAAATAAATATCACCTTTAGCGCCATCTACTGAGATAATGTCCCCTTCATTTAATGTTCCGTTAGGATATGTCACTTTTTTATCTATAACATTAATTTCAACGTCTGAACATCCAGTCACACAACATTTACCCATTCCTCTGGCTACAACTGCCGCATGAGAAGTCATACCACCATGTGTGGTAACTATCGCTTCACTTGCGACCATGCCTTCGATATCTTCAGGTGAGGTTTCAGGTCTCATCAATATTACTTTATATCCCTGTTCAGCTTTTAATTTTGCAGTTTCAGCAGAAAATACGATTTCACCACTTGCAGCACCAGGGCTAGCAGGCAGTCCCATTTTCGAAACATCTGTAGCTTTCTCAAGGGCATTATCATCAAAATTAGGATGCAATAATTGATCAATTGATTTTACTTCAACATTCATAACTGCTTCATTTTTAGAAATAATACCTTCTTCCACTAAATCTACGGCAATATGAATCGCTGCGTTAGCAGTTCTTTTACCGCTTCGCGTTTGTAAGACATACAATTGCTCATTTTCAATAGTAAATTCAATATCTTGCATATCTTTATAGTGTTTTTCTAATTGTTGAGAAACTTCTAAAAATTGTTGATGAACTTGAGGCATTTGTGCTTTCAATGTACTGATATCTTTTGGTGTTCTAATGCCAGCAACAACATCTTCCCCTTGGGCATTTAATAAGTATTCACCAAATAATTTTGCTTCACCAGTCACTGGATTACGCGTAAATGCAACACCTGTACCACTTTGTGCACCACTATTACCAAAGACCATCTCTTGGATATTAACTGCTGTACCAATATCGTGTGGTATTTCATTTAATTGACGATATACACGTGCGCGATCATTATCCCATGATTTAAAAACTGCTTCAATTGCTTCCGTTAATTGCACAATTGGCTCTTGTGGGAATGGTTTATATACTTCTTCCAAATAAACACCTTTAAAATAATCACATATTTCTTCTAAACCTTCAGCTGGGATATCTGCATCACTTTGATAATCGTGTTGTGCTTTATATTGATTAAAATATGTATCAAATGACGTCATCGGTATGCCATATACTACTTCGCCAAACATTTGTAACAGTCTACGGTAACAGTCATATGCAAAGCGTGCATCATTTGTCTTTTCTGCTAATGTTTTTACATTATTATCATTCAGCCCTAAGTTTAAAATAGTATCCATCATTCCAGGCATGGAAATTTTTGCACCACTTCTTACAGACACTAATAAAAGTGACTCTTTAGAAGAAAATGATTTTTGTGTGCGTTGAGAAAATGCTTCTAATTGCTCATGTAATTGCCCAACTAATTCATCTGAAAGATGAGCGCCTTGCTTTAAATATTCAATACACGCTTGTGTAGTAAGGGTAAAACCATCCGGTACGGGTAACCCTAAACGTTTCATTTCAGCTAAATTAGCACCTTTACCTCCTAATAAATCTTTCATGGCTTTATTGCCTTCATCAAATGCATAAATATATTTTGTCATACAGATTCACCTCAAGTTTTTAATATGTCATGCTAATTATTATTGAGTATGTCATATTGTTTTATAAAAAACAACCAATTTTAATGATTACTTTTTATCGTTCACTTTCTTAATTTGCTCAGCTAAAATAAAACCATATAAAAAAGCCCCAAGCAATACGATTTCATCACATGCTTAGGACTTTTAATTTTTAACGTATGTCATAATTAAAATAGTAAAATAAAGTTACATTTAAGCTTTAATTACTAAAAATATTTTTACTTTTGTACCAATTATTTTTGTTAAACTTTCTTATAAAACGCTCCGATTATTTTCGTTGTTAACACCATATTGCAATCTGTAATTTGACAGCATCAGAGTACTTTTTAGGATTTAACCCTGTTTCTTTTTCACATTTTTCTAACCTATACAATAAAGTATTTCTATGGATGTACAATTTTTTAGAAGTTTGCGTTATATTTAAATCATTTTGAAAGAAAGCTTTTAGTGTATCTATACTCTGCTGATCCACATTACTTAATATCCTTTTTTTAAATCGTTCTCTTATATTTTTATCAATTTGATATAAAAGTGTTTTTTCTTCCACATCTTTAAATGAAGTCACAGTCTTTCCATTTTCAGCTAACATAAACACCAACTCACATTCTTCATATGCATTTCTAAAGTCTTTTAATCTTTTAAACATAAGACTTGAGGCAATTTGGACTTTCAGCTCTAAATTTTGAAATATTTGGTATATATTATTGATTTTATTATCTAAAGCTTGCATCGAATGAGCAGTAGCAAGAATAACGATGCGGTTATAATTCGTAAATGCAATTGTAAATGAACTAGCATCTATCCTGCTCGTTAATGAACGAACAATACTATTTCTAGAAAATATCTGTTTTTCGATATCGATAATGATACATTTTCTATAAGTTAATAAATCAATATTAAGTTGTTTCATTAAATATTGAATAAAGGATTTTGATGATTCACTTTTTAATAACTCCTCTATAAATAATTCTTGACTTCGTATTTGTCCCTCCAATTCGTACGTAAAATAATTTTGATAAAGTAACAATTCTGTAGACATTTTAACTAAGTCTGCTACATGTGTTATTTGATTAGGATTACCTGTAATACCAATAACACCAACGATATTATCTTGGAAAATTATGGGTAAGTTTATACCTGCCTGAGTACCTTTAAAATGCAAACTATCTTCTTGGTTGATTACCACTGTTTTTTCTTGTTTCAACACTTCAATAGCACCTTCGTGAAGCGTACCGATACGACTTTTATCGAAAGATGCAATAATTACTCCATTAAAATTCATAATATTAATATTAGTTTTGGTTCTTTTAGCTGTTTCTTTAACGATTAGCGTTGCCATTTCTTCAGTCAATATATCCATTTATCTCACCACTTGTTATTTATATACAAATTCAAAGTATTATTTTTGTATAGTTTAACCCTTTTTTCAATATAATAAAATCGTTAAACTTAAAACAACACATTTTAGAAAGCGCTTTCTTAAAAGGAGAAATTCACAATGGAAATCATATTAGCACCTGATTCATTTAAGGGAAGTATGAAGGCAAGCGAAGTAACAAAGTATATGAAAGATAGCATACTGGAAATTTTCCCTGAATCTACCATTCATGATTTACCAATCGGTGATGGTGGTGAGGGCACAATGGAAGCATTAGTAAATGCAACAAATGGGACGTTTACTACGGTCAGTGTAACCGGACCTCTTGGTGACAAAGTAACAGCTCAATACGGGGTTCTAGATAATCATACTTGTGTCATAGAAATGGCAGAAGCTTCAGGATTAAAGCATTTGGCCCAAGAGGCATTAAATCCTTTATCTACAACAACATATGGTACAGGTGAATTAATTTTACACGCTTTGAATCAAGGATATAAAAATTTCATACTGGCGATTGGTGGTTCAGCTACAAATGATGCTGGCGCTGGCATGTTACAAGCTTTAGGGGCAGAGTTAAAAGATAATCAAAATCACTCAATAAATTTTGGGGGTGGCGAACTACAAAGTTTAGCTCAAATTAACTTATCAAATTTTGATCCTCGAATAAATCATTGCAATTTTATTATAGCAACTGATGTTCAAAATCCATTAGTAGGACCTAATGGTGCATCATTTATTTTTGGGAAACAAAAAGGTGCATCTGCACAAAATATGCAACAACTTGATGATAATCTCACGCATTGGGCTAATCTAGTTGAACATACCACAGGCGTTAGACTACACGATTTACCTGGTGCTGGTGCAGCAGGTGGTTTAGGAGGTGCATTCAAAGCGTTTTTCCCAAGTTACTTTAAAGAAGGTATTCAGGTAGTTATGGAATATATACAATTCGAAAAATACTTAAAACAAGCAGACTTAATTCTTACTGGAGAAGGAAAAATTGATAAACAATCTTTTTATGGAAAAGCACCAATCGGCATTGCACAATGTGCCAAAAAATATGATATTCCAGTTATTTTTATAGGAGGATCAGTAGAAGTTGATGCAAAAGACCTAAAAGACAGTGGAATTCTCAGCGCTTTTAGTTTAAGTAACGGACCTATGTCATTAGAAGAAACATTTTCAAAATCGGAAAAATTGATAAAACAAACAACCAAGAATATTGTAAAAACATTTTTCCATAACCAATAACATATTAAGGGGATGTTAGTTATGAGAATTAAAGATACAATAGAAAAAATTCCTGGAGGATTGATGGTAGTCCCATTACTTTTAGGTGCTACTATAAACACCGTTGATCAATTACATTTAAGCCCTATAATGAATCTACTTAAGTCACTCGGTGCACCCAAAACTGAACAAGGCTATTACGAAATGCTTCAAATCGGGGGATTTTCACAAGAACTATTCAAAGATAGTGCACTTGTCTTAATTGCACTTTTTATCTTTTGTGTAGGAAGTCAAATGAATTTAAAAATTGGCGGTAAAGCCTTAAAAAAAGGTATGCTATTAACAACAACAAAATATTTTTCTGGGTTAGCGGTAGGACTCTTATTAGGCTCAATATTTGATCCTTGGAGTGGATTATTCGGTTTGTCTACAATAGCTGTAATTGCAGCAATGACAAATAAGTATCACACTACACATATTATAGTATTTTAATATTTTAAACAACGTAATTTCAAAACTTTTATTTACAAAAAAGACAGAAATAGTGATCAACTGACGTATTGACGACTTATTTCTGTCTTTTAGCTGTTATTTTTAATATTATGAAATCAACTGTGTTCAAATTTTATTTAATTGAAGGTCCTATGCTTAAATTTGCACTCGTTAATGCTTGCTCTAAGACATCTAGTACATGAATACTGTGTTCTAATTGTCTTGTTGCAAATATAGTATTTTGTTCCCGAATCACTTTTTCGATTTTCACAAATTCTTCATACATTCGATGCTTGTGTGCATTTACTTGATAATACTGTGTACCACCAGTGTGATATTTTAATTCGAATGCATTCAACTCGTTTGTAGGACCTTTAAGATTAATTGTAGCTTTGTCTCCTTGAATATAAGATTGATTATCAGAACTAGAATCTTTAGCTCCGATACAAACCACTTTCATATCTTCATATTCTAATTGTAAGATTCCAGAAGTATCGATATTTTTTTCAATATTTGCAAAGTATGTCACTTTATTAGGTTTACCAAATAAGCCTACTGCTAAATGGATATTGTAAACATTTATATCAATTAATGCGCCTCCGCCCTTACTTGGGTCAAATGCTGGTTGAATAATGTCATTTTTAAAATCATCAAATCTTGAAGAATACTGAGAATAGTTAAACTGAGCAATTTTGCAATTCCCAATTTCTGGTATGCTTTGCTTTAGTACGTCATAATTACTTAAATACAAATTTGTAATAGCTTCAATTATAATCACATTTTGTTGCTCGGCTAAATCTTTTAGTGTGATGAGCTCTTCTGCAGTTAATGTAAATGGTTTTTCACAAATCACATGCTTATTTTGCGCTATTGCTTTACGTGCGTATTCAAAGTGAAGATGATTGGGAACAGCCAAATAAACAGTATCTATCTTTTCATCTTCTATAAACGCTTGATAATCTTCATAGACTTGTTTAATATCAAATTGCTTTTGCAATTGAGCTACATTCTCAGGATTACGTCCAGTAGTCACTATGCTTTGTATATGAATTTCAGGTACCTCTGACATCACTGGCAATGCTTCTTTTACAATTTTTCCGGCTCCAACTATACCTATATTCATAAATTTCCCCTTTTTTATCATAAAAATTTATTGTCTATATTGAAATAACTATGACTTTTTCGAATCAAAAATCAAATCATCCATTACGATCATAAAGGCTGTAATATTTATCTGTTCAGCCTTATAATGCATAATACGTCATAGTTTGTTTGTCCATTTTATCATCTGTATATAATTATATTTGAATGTTTCAGGACAATTTTAAATGTTGAGTTAATATCACTTTATTACGTGGTCTTGTACTATTTCCCAAGAAATAACTGCTTGTGTACAAATCATTTACCACTACATTGATTTTAGCAAATGTTCACTCTTGTTATTAACTTAAAATTAATTCAACGAGTTCTTCTGCTGACGTTTTACCGAAATAGTAAGGAATATCAATTTCACTTAAAGCATCAAGCAAATCTGCTTTAACAACTCGAACACCAATAAGTTGCTGTTCAACTTCTTTAATCTCACCTTGTCCGAAAAAATCACCATAAATACGACATGCAACAATACGACCTTGTTCAACGGCTAGTGTGATATCAATGGTGCCTGCAGCTAATTTCGCATCTCTATTATATTCATAACGTGGAGAACGTCCATAGTTCCATTCCCAATTCTTGTATTTTTTTGCCACCATTTCATCTATTACATGCCAGTCTGCTTCACTTAATTCGTAACGTTTAACGTCATTGATATCGTCTAAGCCCAATAATTGTTTAATCATTAAGTCTTTAAACTCATGTATAGTAATATTTTGATATTCAATTGCTAAATTGTCACGAATACTTCCAACTCTCGACCTAACAGATTTAATTCCTTTAGATTCAATTTTTTTACGGTTCGGTTTCAACACTTTAATCATTGCTTCGTAATCAACATCTAATAAGAGTGAGTAACCACCATAGATACGTCCATTGATCAAAGTCATTGCAGCACCAGAAATTTTCTTTCCATTAATCTCTAAATCATTACGCCCACTTTGAACGACTTCAGTAGCACCTAAATTATGTAACGCCTTAATTGCTGGCTCATAAAACTTTTGAAAATCACCATATATCGAATTATCATTTTGTAAAAGACAGCACATATTCACAGCACCACGATCTACATAAACTGCGCCACCTCCAGTTTCACGACGCATCACTTGTATACCGTGTTCATCTATATAATCTTGATTAATCTCTACTGCTGTATTTTGAAAACGACCTATTTCTACTTTTGGATCGCAATAATAAGGTAATAAAATATCATCATCTAAAAAAATATTTTGACTTACATAGACTTGCATTGCAGTATTAACTGCACCGTCTGTTATATATTCACCATTTCGAATCGGTTCAATTAAATACATAGTTTTCTCCTACTTTGCTAATTTATTATTTGCTTCTAAAACTAATGTCGAAATATCATCCGTTAAATGTATTGTTCGTTCACGTATATTTTGAGGTATCCTATATGCTTTTTTATTTAATGTCATAAATAATGCATCAGAATTCTGTCTTGTCATACGTTGAAAAGGATGTTTCACAAACTGAGGTGTAGTATAACCAATACCGATTTCTAAATATAGGACTTTTCCTTCCTTATGATTTTCAAGAAACTGATTGTAACGAGATAATTGTGCCTCAAAATCTGCATCTTCTACCATACCGACTTGTGCTTTTCGCTTATTAATTTCCATAGGTGCATCACATTTGGGACAATGTGGTACAAATTCGCGCGGCACTTCCATATTTGATTGCTCTTGGATCATTTGACGGATTGCCTCATCGTCTCTATAGGTTTGTGGATGACAATGTTGACTACACTGCCATAGAATATATTCACCTTGGATATGAAATACTTTGTCCAAATCATAACCAGCAACTGCAAATGCATTATCTGCATTAGTGGTAATAATATGATGCGCTTTGTTTTTTAGTATTTCTTTCAGCGCAACATAGGATGCACCTACTGGTTGATCTAAATAATTCAATGCAACAAATCTACTTTGAAATGCCCAGTATTCTTGCCAACTTTCAAATGTATGAAGACTTGCTTGCAACATATCAAAAAAACCCTATTTTTCTATAAAATCCGGAAAATTTTGGATAAATCTTTTTCCTATATACGTAAACCCATCTGAAGCAGACATACCTGCTCCTATGCCTACAACTACTGCATCTGCTTCATCTATAGCTTGTGCTAATACATCAGATTGACTACTTTGATTTGTTGACATAACACGCCATGTTGTTTCAGTCATAACGTTTTAGCTCCTCCTTATATAATTGTGCATCTGTATCAGTGAACACGTTAAAAATAATCTTCGTATCATCCATATGATGCTCTTTTTTATAATCCAATACAGTGTTAATGGCTATCTTTGCAGCTTCTGCTTGAGGAAAGCCAAACACACCTGTAGAAATACAGCAAAACGCTATACTTTTTAGCGAATGTTGTTTTGCAATTTCTAAACAACTTCGATATGCGCGTGCCAACAAATCTTTATTCATATCAGATACAGGTAATTTGCGAACTTGTGGCCCTACTGTATGAATTACATATTGGGCTGGCAAATTATATGCTGATGTTATTTTAGCTTTTCCTATACCTTCTTTTTTCCCTTGTGCTTCCATAATTTCATGACATGCCAAACGTAACTGTACCCCAGCTTTAGTATGAATGATGTTATCAATACAATTATGATTAGCTTCAAAACAACCTAATAATTGACTGTTTGCTGCATTCACTATCCCATCTACTTTGAGTTGAGTGATATCTCCTTGCCATAAAAATACATCATCACCAATCATTGGCGACAATGTATCAATATGAGTAACATGTTGACGATTCATCGTTTGTAAAAATGCATCTTGTACATCTAAATAAGTGTCAGCAATAGGTCGAGGTAATCTTACATTGGCGAGCCCTCTATACATTTCCCAACGTGATGTTTCATCTTCCGGTAAATTTAAAGTTGTTTCACCATGTGCTTCACGCCATAAATATTCAATTAAATAAGATAAGCGCTCTTGTTGTTGCATATATTATGCCTCTGGTAGTGCGTTAAATGCTGCTTCATCAACATTTTCTAATTTAACTAACCAATTCTCTTCTGGTTTTTCTGAATTCAAAATTGTTGGTTCATCTTCTGCTTTTGTATTTCGTTCTACAATCATACCAGCTAATGGAGATTGAACATCTAACACTGTCTTAGAAGCCTCAATACTTACTATTTCGTCATCTACTTTCACTTCATCGTTACCTATAAATTCTACGTACCCAACTGTACCTATATCGTCTTGTAACTCTGGCGTCATACTATAAACATATTGTGCGCCTACTTTTTCTACCCATAAATAATTCGCTAATTTTTTCATAATAAATACTTCCCTTCATAAATAATTTATAAATATATTTCTGCAAGCAATTCAATAGCTCGACAACGTGCTTCAATACTCGGTATCAAAGGCACTACCATGATTTCATCTGCATTAAAATCTTGTATCATGCGATCTATTTGTGGCTTCGCACTTTCTTTGGTGCCCACAATGATGCGTGCACGACTTTGAGCTATTTGTCGCTCATCTTTCTCTGTACAATGATAAGATTGTGCTGTTTCAGGCGAGGGCATACGTTCAAATTCAGCAAACTGTTCCTTACCTAATAACCATATATCTAGACTTCGGCCCAAAGTTTCCGCTTCTTCTACTGTATCAGCTAATGCAATAAAAACAGTAATCATCACAGATGGCGCCATATTTAATGACGATGGTTGAAATGCGTCTCTATACATTTTCACACTATCTTTTGCTTTAGCTATTGCTTTAGCATTAGGTAATAGAAAAGTACCTAATGTATAACCTATACCTTGTGCCCCCGCCTTTTTAGCCGATGCTACACTGGTGCTCAGCAACCACATGCTGGGCATGAATTTCGTACTTGGTTGTGCTACAACGCGATGATGTCGCTGCTGCGTCTGTTGTTCTGTTAAATAATGTCTCACATCTTCAATAGACTGCCCGTAGTCTAAAAAGTGTGATTTTGTTTCATTCATCGCCGATTTCACTTGAGCAGTACCTGCATTATTGCCAATACCTAAATCGACACGTCCAGGATGAAGTGCTTCTAACATACGGAAGTTTTCAGCAACTTTATATGGGCTGTAATGAGGTAACATCACCCCACCTGACCCCAGAGAAATGTTTTTTGTTTTATTTAAAATTTGCATCATTAATAATTCAGGACTACTACATGCAAATGCTGGTACATTATGATGTTCTGTTAACCAAAAACGTTTATAGCCGAGTTTGTCAGCTAACTGTGCTAATCGAACAGTATCTTGTAAAGCTTCTTCGGCAGATTTGCCTTCGTCAATCACAGCATAATCTAACACATTAAATTGAACCACTTGAATTACCACCTCCACCAATCATACATTATACAATACGCTTTGTTAACGATTGTTCTTAAAGCAAGTATATTTGAGTATCTTATGACTTTCAGTTAAGATAAATGCAACGTAACATCACTATACACTCTACTTAATACAACATGCGTCCACTTTAAATTGTCTACACCTTATAGGATAACGGATATAGAGAATTTTTGTTAGATTTTGCTTAAAAAATTTCTACTTTTTAATCGTTTTGACCCTTTTATATTTAAGTGTTACTTTAAAATTATTAATAACAACGAAGATAGAGGTTATAATTATGAATATGAATTACAATGCATTATTAAAGCCACTAACATTGCCAAATGGTATTGTCTTAAACAACCGTTTTGTTTTATCTCCAATGACAACTAATTCTTCTACACAAGACGGACATGTCACAGAAGCAGATATTAATTATGCACGACGTCGTGCACACTCAGCACCACTTCAAGTTACTGGCGCCGCTTATATTGAACCTTATGGACAATTATTTGAATATGGTTTTAGCATTACTGATGATAGTTGTATTCCTGGCTTAACAACTTTAGCTAATGCTATGAAACAAAACGGCAACAAAGCAATACTACAACTTACGCATGCTGGTCGTTTTTCAAATCAAGCTATTTTAAACTTTGGTCAAGTATATGGTCCAAGTGCGATGACCTTAAATTCTCCAATTAAGCATGAAGTTTTATCTATGACTACAGACAAAATCAAATCCGTTATACAACAATACGCAGATGCAACATCACGTGCAATTAAAGCAGGGTTTGATGGTGTTGAAATTTCAGCTGCACAACGTTTATTAATCCAAACTTTTTTCTCGACTTTCTCTAATTTAAGGACCGATGAATATGGTAGCCAAAATTTAGAGAATAGATCACGCTTTGAATTAGAAATATTAAAAGCTGTTCAAAATGTTATTGATCGAGAAGCACCTTCACAGTTTATTTTAGGTTATCGTGCCACACCCGAAGAAACACGTGGTAGTGATGTAGGTTACACTGTTGATGAGTTTAACCGTCACTTAGACTGGGTGTTAGAAACTGCCGACATTCAATATTTAGCGATTGCAAGTTGGGGACGTCAAATCTATCAAAATAAAGTACGTTCTGAAGGAAAATATAACGGAGAATATGTCAATGCGGTCGTTTATAAATATCTCAACGGACGCATTCCACTCATAGCTAGCGGAGGTATTAATTCTCCTGATAGTGCTTTGGATGCCTTACAAAATGCGGATATGGTGGGCATGTCATCACCATTCGTCACTGAACCAGACTTCGTTACTAAATTAAAAGAACAAAGACCAAATGACATAGATTTACATGTAACTCTGGAAGATATAGATGAATTAGCTATCCCTTATGCTGCTTTTAAAGATATTGTAAAAATGATGGATTATGGTGAAGGATTAAAGAAAGAAACTCGAGATGAATTGCGTAAACTTGAAACAAATTATGATGAAGTAAATTATAAAGAAGTAGATCATAAAAATGGGACATAAGACTTCCACGATATAAAAATTATGATTCTAAAAGCACACACGATGAAAATCATCATACATGTATTCAACAAATTCAATACTTAATAACTAGTTACAAAATGCACTAAGATGCGCTTTGATATTTGTTTTAATCATATTTTGTTAAACATTTTTTAAATAAGCAGGCTCGAAAATTAATGTTCAAATTTCCGAGCCTGCTTTTTAATACTATTTTCACAAAGTGTATTGGCAAATGTTTAATATAAACCTTTTAATTCATTACTTGTGTCAATAAATATATTTTTAACTTGTTGATAGTTACTCAATGCTGCTTTATACGTTTCACGACCAATACCTGATTTTTTATAACCACCAAATGGTGCGCCTTCAGGCACTTGGTTATACGTATTTATCCAAATTCTGCCTGTTCTAACTGCTTTAGCAATATTCAATGCGCGAGTAATATCTTGTGAGAATACCCCACCTGCTAAACCATAGTCAGAATCATTAGCAATTTTAATCGCTTCTTGATCGTCTTTCACTTTAATTACTGTTAAAACTGGACCAAAGATTTCTTCTTGCGCTAATTTATTTTGGTTATCACTAACTGCAATCAGCGTTGGTTCTATAAAGTATCCTTTATCTAATCCATTTTCAACAATACGTTTGCCTCCAGTTAACACCTCAGCATTTGACTGTTCAGCATAATCGATATAAGACAATATTTTATTCATCTGTTCATCACTCGTTTGGCTGCCCATTTGAGTATCTTCATCTAATGGATCACCAACCTTAATATTTGAAAATGCCTCTTTTAATCTAGAAATTAACGTGTCGTATATACCTTCTTGAACCAATAAACGTGAGCCTGCACTACATACTTCACCTTGATTAAATAATATACCGAGTTGGATACCTTCAACAGCTAAATCTAAATTTGCATCATCCAAAATAATATTGGCACTTTTACCACCAAGTTCTAATGTGGCAGGGACAATACGTTTTGCACCTGCATCGGCAACTTGATAGCCGACATCTGTTGAACCTGTAAATGATAATTTATCTACACCTTCATGATTAAAAATAGCATTACCTGATTCTGAACCTTTACCAGTTACAATATTAACCACACCTTGTGGCAATACTTCTTGAAAAATCTTTCCTGCTTCTAATAAACTTAAAGGCGTTGAGGAAGATGGCTGAATAACAATTGTATTCCCTGCAGCAATGGCTGGTGCAATTTTCCATGCTGCTAAGAGCATTGGGAAATTCCAAGCTACTACAGCACCAACAACGCCAATAGGTTCATGACGTACGATACTCATAGTATCTTTATCAATATCATTAACCGAACCTTCATGTGTTTCAATAACACTTGCAAAATAGTTAAAATGTCTTGCAGCGTATGGTATATCAATCGTTGAAGTTTCACGAATCGGTTTACCATTATTCAAGGTTTCCACTGTTGCAAGTTTATCTTTATTTGCCATCAATTTTTCACTGATTTTTCTTAATAAATTCGCACGCTCTGTTTTAGAAGTTAAACTCCATGATTCAAAGGCGCTTTGGGCTGATGATACAGCTTTGTCGATATCCGTTTCGTCAGCTTTGGAAATATTTGATAGTATCTCCCCTGTAGCTGGATTAACAACTTCTAATGTTTCTCCACTATTACTTTTTACAAATTCACCATCAATTAACAATCCATAATTCTCATCAACATAATCTTTTATATTTACTGTCATGACAATCTCTCCTTTGTTTTGGTGTTATTGATAATAACTTTATTTAAACCTATAGTTAACCTAACGTCACAATTCCATTGTAAACGAATATGTGCTGTTTTTAAAAAATTTCCAATTATCACCCGTTTTGTTGGGCAAAAGCTTTACCTATCGCATCTAATTTTTCTGGTGCATCATGTACATCCATGTGCACTTCTACAAAATGCATCATGTTAGGAGTTTGATTGATTTCATTTAATGCTGTTGCTAACGCATTACTTGTTGTAACATCATGTATCTTAACTTCCGTATCTTTCATACCAAACACGAACGGTAACTGTTTGTAGTGCCACATTTTGATATCGTTGTATGGTGCGCTTTCACCATGAATTTTACGTTCCACTGTATAACCATCGTTATTTATTACAAAAATAACTGGTTTTAAATCCTCACGTATGATTGTTGATAATGCTTGAACAGTTAACTGTAGTGAACCATCACCAATCAACAGCACATTTCTACGTTGTTTGTCTGCAATTTGTGTTCCTAAAGTCGCAGGTAAAGTATAACCGATTGAGCCCCATAATGGTTGTCCTATAAATGTATTATCTTTAGAGAAAAGTAAGTCATAAGCACCAAAGAATGATGTTCCTTGTTCAGCAAGTATAACGTCCTTGGGTTGAATAAATTGTTGCATTAATTTGAAATATGTTGACTGTTTTAATGGCTCATCACTTAATTCAACTGTTTCGTTGGTTAATTGATAACGCGGATAGCTTACGTCAGCCGTATAATCAATTTCCAATAAACTATCTAGTAAATCTGCAAGTCTTACTTCTTCATCGCGTAATTCATCTACTTTGAAATGATGATGATTAATCATGATTACATTTTCTAAATTGAATTTATAAGAAAATCCAGCTGTAGCAGAATCCGTAAGTTTTGCTCCAATATTCAAAATTACATCACTATGATCTACATAAGCTTTAATTTGTTCATCTGCGATCTTTCCATCATAAATACCCATATAATATTGATTTTCTTCATTGAAAGCCCCTTTACCTAAGGACAATTGAGCAACTGGTATATGCGTTTGGTTAACAAATTGTTCTAGTTTGTCATGCAGCCCAAAACTATTGATTTCATGACCAGTAATAATTAAAGGCTGCTTCGCATTTTTCAATTTGTTTTCTATTATGTCTATATAACTGTCAACATCTTGTTTGACTGGCGCCGTATATTGATACGGTGTTTGTACTTCAATATTTACAGCAGCTACATCGATAGGTAAGTGTATATGCACGGGACGTTTTTCATTAATTGCTGCATTGATTAATCTTGGAATTTCAGTTTGTGCATTTTCTGGAGTAATATATCCTTGTGCTGTCGTGATAGGTTTATACATTTTTCGATAATCATCAAATGTGCCTTCACCTAATGAATGGTGAACATATTTACCAGCACGTTCAACTTCACGAGTTGGTGCTCCTGTGATTGCTATGACTGGTACACGTTCTGCATAAGCACCTGCTATACCGTTAACCGCACTTAGCTCTCCCACACCAAATGTTGTTACCATAGCACTAATGCCTTTGATTCTTGCATAGCCGTCTGCTGCATAACTAGCGTTAAGTTCATTTGTGTTACCAATCCATTCCATATCATCTCGATTGATAATATCATCTAAAAATGTAAGATTAAAATCACCAGGCACGCCAAATACTTTATCAACACCAACTGAGCGAATTGCATCCATCAAATATTGTCCTACTCTTTTTTGCATACATCATTTCTCCTTTAATGTGTTTCATTTTCATTACACATTAAATATAACTTGTTAAATAAATTAGGTCAAGTTTGTTGACTTATTTATACCTCCAAACAAAATAAAGAGACTTGCTTTCTAAAATCTAGAAAACAAACCTCTGATATAAATAATTGTATTCAGTAAATGTAACTTCGCTATACTATTGACAAAAATACTTAAAAAATTATTCTTGGTCGCCTTTCAAATATTTTACTGATTGAAATCCTTCTCTATACGAAGCAAATTCTTCCATAATTGCATACCAATCATTGCCTACTTTTTCTTGAATTTCTTTAAACATATCATTTTGCGCTTTATTTAATTTACGAACTAAGTTCCGGCCTTTTTCTGTTGGATACAACGTTTTAATACGCTTGTCCTCTGGCGCTTGTTTTTCTACAATGAATGCCTCATCTCTTAGTTTTTTTAAAGTTGCATGGCTACCTTGTTTTGAAATTTCTAGATTTTTCAATAAATCTTTAATCGAGATACCAGGGACTTTTTCAATAAAAAATAAAAATCTATGGTGTTGGCGATTCAAACCATAATCTTTAATGATTTCATCCGCTGTCGTAATAAATGTTTTATATGCAAAGTAAAATAGCAAATTTTCATAGTCATTATTTTTTATTTCCATAAGTCACAATCCTTTTTAAATATGTCTTAAAATTTTGGGAGGTAAATTTATTTCAACGCTTTAATAAAACGTTCAACGCCGTCTTTAGCAGTTTGGGGTGCGCAAGCCACATTCATTCTTAAAAACCCTCTGCCTTCTTCACCATACTTTGTCCCAGGTTCAAGCGCGACTTTACCTTTTTCTAGTAATTTTGTCATTATTTCTTCTTCAGTCAAGCCAGTTTCTCTATAATCAATCCATAACAAATAGGTTGCTTGAGGCTTTTTAATCTTTATTTGTGGTATAGCTTTGGTAATTTCTGAAATAACATAATCCATATTTGAAGAAACAATATTTATGAGCTCATTAAGCCAATCTTCTCCATGGTTGTAAGCAGATTCTAGTGCAGCTGCTCCAAATGGACTAATACGGTTAACACCTAAACCATGTGCCGTAAAATTAGCCGCTAATGCTTGTCTAACATCTTTATCAGGCGAAATAATCAGAGCAGCATGAATACCTGCTAGATTAAATGTTTTTGTAGGTGCAGTGCATGTAATGATTTTTTGTGCTTCTTTATCAGATGCTAATTTATCAAGAGAAATATGTTGATAACCTGGAAATACCAAATCGGCGTGGATTTCATCTGATAATATTAACACGTCATATTTAACACAAAGTTCAATCACTTTTTTTAAAGTGTCTTTAGACCAAACAATCCCGCCTGGATTATGCGGGTTGCATAAGATAAACATTTTTACGCCTTGCTTCAACTTTTCTTCAAAGTCTTCAAAGTCAATCGAGTAATTTCTATCATCTTCTATCAAAGCACGCGTAATTAATTGTCGATTCATACCTGAAGGTAAATTGGAAAAAGGTGGGTAAACTGGAGGCGTAATTAAAACACTATCTTTTGGAGCCGTAAATGTCTCAATAATTGACGCTATCGCAGGAACTACGCCAGAATGCGCAAGAATCCAATCTTTCCCAATATGCCACTCATGACGTTTGTTAAACCAAGATTGAATTGCATTTTTACAGTGTTCATCTAAATAAGAATAGCCAAACACGCCGTGATCGACACAATTTTTCAATGCATCAATTACTGGTTGAGGTGCCTTAAAATCCATATCTGCAATCCACATTGGCAGTATGTCTGAAGCATCATCAATATGATACACATCCTCCATCGTATCCCATTTAACTGATCTCGTCTGTTTTCTATTAACAACTTCATTAAAATTATAAGTCATTACAACCACTCCTTTATCTTAAATCACTTTACTGTTGATTCTTTTTCTCAAAAAAACAATATAACCCAAAATGACATATACCACGGCCAATGACACAAAAATAATTTCACATATCAACATGAATTGTAATAAGGTATGTATTGGGCTCGGAAAACGCATATGATACATAAAATTAAAATAAGCAGTCGCTGTTGTTACCCATGGAAACGTTAAAGCAGCAAATGAAAATTTAAAATTGATAGCCATTAACTTAGGAATAAACGTTAATGAAACTACAAAAAGTAATTGGGATATGATAAAGCCAAATATCGTCAATATGAAGTCATCAAATTTTGCACTAATTAAAAAGCCATTAAAACAAAGTGCTGCTGGAGCCGCTATGATGACTGCCATTGGAAATTGGTTTTCGTTATATAAGCGCCAAGTTTTTTTGATTAAAATAATCGCTATTAATATTATAAAGCAAAAAGTTGCTATATATACCGTGAATTCCCCTAAAACTGGATTAAATTCTTTTGCAGTTTCAGATATTACACCTATTCCTACAAATGTGACAAACCAACTCGTATTCGGCAAAACAGTACCTTTGTTAGGTAATATTAGATGATAGTAAATGAAACCTACGATAATGATGAATTGGATGATAATCGTTAACCACCATAACCATATTAGTATACCTAGATTGACGTTTAAGTGATGCTTTATGATGTAAATGATTGTCATTAGAGCCATTGGAAAAGTTGGGAAAGTAGCACAGATATTACGATCGCTCAATTCATCCTGTACTGTATTGGGATATAATATGCATTTTTGTATAAATAACAATAAAATGATACAACTCAATATAAAAAATAACACCGCTAAGCCATGCCAAGTCATATTAAACAGCAAATTACTAAGCGACGCGATCCCTAATGCTAATCCACAAATAGCTGTTGGTAATACTTTTATCAATTTATAAAACATAATTTTTAATCCTTTTATATTATATAGTTATATGATTACTATACTATGTCCATACTATTTATGTGTAAAATAAGATTATTATTTCATAACCGTTTTTTCATTTGACTTAATTTATTATGCCTTTATCTGTACATTGATTCAATTGGTACGCATAGTTGAATGTCTCATTCATATCAGTATATTAATCTTCAATAACGTCTAGTCCTTTGTCTCGCAATTCCTTTATGCTTTTGAGCATTTGATTAATTTCGCCATCCGAATGTCTTTCCCATGCGCTTAATTCCGCGACAATTTTCAGTGGTTCACTAGAGCGATAAGAAAGCGTTGGATTGCCAGGAAATTTTTTATCTGTGACATTCGGATCGTCTTCGAACTCTCCTAATGGTTCAACAACATAAATATGCTCTTCTGCTATATCTTTAGACAAAGCAACTGCAAGTTCAGCTCCCCATTTTGCTGCTTCTAATGTACCAGTGAAATATATATGATTCATAATTCGGTCCTGATAATTAGATTTATACAAAGTATATAATAAATCACCAATCTCCAATTTAGCTTTCGTCCCATGTATATATAAATTTTGCCCAAACTGCGCTTTTGTACTGTTCATCGTGTAGCCCCCTCATAATCATTAAGCTGTTAAATTATTATATGCAATATCTATTGGAAAATACAGACTATAATATCTGAAATTCTCATAGTATAATTAAAGCAAAGGACATTTTAAATTTTTATAACTTTATATCATTTTTGAACAATTGCTAATTATAAAAAATAATGAATAACATAGCGGTATTTAAAAAACTTCTCCTTTTTTTATATCTAAATAAAAGCGGGGCTACTAAACTTCAATTCGTTTAAATAGCCCCGTTTTATATACGATAATGATATTTAACTTACTAAGCA
The DNA here is from genome assembly GCF_002902365.1 of Staphylococcus cohnii subsp. cohnii. Taxonomy (GTDB): domain Bacteria; phylum Bacillota; class Bacilli; order Staphylococcales; family Staphylococcaceae; genus Staphylococcus; species Staphylococcus cohnii. Next base: position 306,788 of record NZ_PPQC01000046.1, read on the forward strand.
TTAAACCCACTATTTAAATGGACTAACTCATCTGCTTTATCTGTAAAGACGCCGTCTACGCCCCAATTTGACAATTGATTTGCCCTCATTTTACTATTTACAGTCCATACATTTAACTCATAACCTGCATTTTTAATTGAACGCACGCGTGCTTGACTCAGTTTTGCATCTTCTATATTGACAATCGTTGATCCACAATAATCTAAAAGTGTTCTCCAATCACCTGTAAAAGCTGCTGCTTTAAAAAGAACTGCCCGCTTATATTGTGGCATTAATTGCTGTGATAATTTCAATAAAACAATATTAAAACTAGATAATAAAACGTCCGAGCTTGAATTTAATGCTTTTAATTTTTCTGCAATTTGTTTAACCATACTTTCTGATAAAGCACTGCCATTTCCACCAGTTACACCCTTTAATTCTATATTTAAATTCATTTTATATTTATTAGCAAATGCAATCACATCATCAAAAGTCGGTAATTTTTCTTCTGCATACTTTGCATTAAACCAATTACCAGCAGATACATCTTTGATTGCATCATAATTTAATTGTGTAATTTCACCTATCATATCTGTTGTTCGATCTAAAAAATCGTCATGAATAATGACCAGCTGTTCATCTTTTGTAATTGCAACATCAAGCTCAATCCATTTTAATCCAGTCACATTTGCTGCTGCTTCAAATGCTGCCAACGTATTTTCAGGAGCTTTACTTGATAATCCTCTATGAGCATAAACTGTAAACATATCATCTTCCCTTTCAATGTGATTTCAGTGTAATTATGATATGTCATGAACCATAATTCAAATTATCTAAGTTATTATCGACAAAAAATCATAGTTTACAGTCGAAAATCAAACAAAAAGTCGCCTTCTACATCCTTAAAAGGATTTCAAAGGCGACCAATATGTGTCGTATATTATGATTTTGAATTTACATATGAAGTTGGATCAACAGAATATCCATTACCCACTCCACCTGACATACGTTGGAAATGTAGATGAGGTGCAGTAGAATTTCCTGTGCTTCCTGATAAACCAATTTGTTGTCCTTCTTTAACTTCTTGGCCAGATTTAACATTTAAAGAATTCATATACATATACCATTGATAGTTATCACTGTTTTTCTCTTGGATTGTAACTTGGTTACCACCACCATAATTACTCCAACCACTTTGAATTACAGTACCATCTGCTAGTGAATAAACAGGTGTATTTTCATCCATAGCATAGTCAACGCCATAGTGTGCACCACCACCATGGTAGCTACCATAAGGTTGTAATTGACGGTTTTTAGTTAACCAATTGGATGAATGCGTACTATTATTACTACTACTGTTTGACGCTGCTACTGATTGTGTATTGTTTTGTTGTGGTGCAGCTTGTTGTTGTGGTGTTGAATCATTACTTGATGTAGCGTTTTGTTGCACATCATTAGTACCATTATTTTGTGTGTAATTCGTTTCATAATTGTTATTTGTTGATGCGTTATTTTGTGTATTATTTTGTACATTATTTGCTGTATTGTTTACGTTATTAGAATTACTTTGTGCTGTTTGTTCAGATTCAGTGCTTTGGTTCGTTGTTGCACTATTATCAACATCATTGTTTTGTGATGGTTGGTTAATGTCATAACCTTCTGATTGTACTTCTTCATGACTTTGGTCATCAGTGTAGTTATTATCATCTGAAGCATTTACATTTTCAACGTTTGAAGTGTTAGCACTTTGATTATTCATTGGGAAATAATAGTAATGATAATTCCCTTCATTATCTATTAAATAGAAATAATATTGTTGTTGATCAAACATAGATTGATCCCAGTTTCCATCTAATGTGTGATGATAGTTCCCATTATCATCTTGATCGATATAACCATAGTTAAAATATCACTATTCGCGTGATTGCTTGTATATTGTGTATTTGATTGATTGTTTTCTGAAGCGTGTGCTTCTCCCTGTGCGACACCAATTGCACCTAAAGATAACGTAGCAATTGTTGCTGTAACCATTTTTTTCATAATTAATAAGTTCTCCCAAAATTTTTACATACATAATAGTATCAGAGAAACTGTATAAAGAGAATAGCAGAAACTGTTTTTTAATTTGTTAGTAATTTGTTTGTGATGTAACGTAAATTTTTTGAAAATTCCTTCTAGATAAGCAGATAGCGTTTCCATTACTTTTAATTGAACCCTATACATCTATATTACAGTTGTTGTAAATCAACTATAACAGTTAACTTTTTACACTTAACCTCCTAATTTCATATCCATTTTTTCTTAAATATTACAAATTACTTTATCAAAAATTAAAAACAGTGTCTTTTTGGTATGCTATATTACGTGCTAACATAGAACTATTAATTAAAAGTGAGGGATTCAACATGTATGAAGTTCATAATAATTATGCAGTAAAAGGATCAAAGACATATATTAAAGTAATTGTGGCTCTTTTTATTTCTGGATTCACCATATTTTCAATACTTTATAGTGTTCAACCATTAATCCCTCATTTCACAAAATCTTTTAATGTGAGCGAAACAAAGGCAAGTTTAGCTTTATCATCAGCAACTTTAACACTTGCCTTTGCCATGCTATTTTTCGGAGCCATATCTGAAGTGTTAGGCCGTAAACCTATAATGATTTTTTCCGTTCTTTCTGTATCCTTACTCGCCTTAATCCAACCATTTTTAACAGATTTCAATACCTTTTTAATTGTACGATTGATACAAGGCATATGTTTAGCTGGTTTACCATCAATCGCAATGGCATATATTGGTGAAGAAATTTCTTCGCACAATCTACCTGAAGCGATGGGTATTTATATTAGTGGAAACGCTTTTGGTGGTGCCTTTGGAAGAATATTCACCGGCTTTATTTCAAGTATTTATGGATACCAAACTGGCCTAATTTGCATAGGTGTTATCAGTGTCATTGCAGCCATTTTATTTACATTTTTACTACCATCATCTAAACATTTTGATAAGCAGCGTTTTTCTGTCAAAGCATTATTAATTAGTTATTATAAACATCTAACAAATATTCGATTACTCAAACCTTTTATGATTGGCTTTCTGCTACTTGGTTGTAACATAGCTGCCTTTAACTATATTGGTTTCGTGTTATCAGAAAAGCCATACAATTTACATGATAGTATCATTAGTTTTATATATTTATTGTTTTTAATAGGTATGATTTCCTCAATACTAAATGCAAAATTACGTACTAAATTAGGTACTTTAAATGCTTTAAAATTTAGTGTTTTATTGTTAATTTTTGGTATTAACATCACTTTATTACCACCGCTAACATTCAAAATTATTGGCTTAGCCTTTAGTGTTTATGCTTTTTTTAGTGGTCATGCAATCGCAAGTGCAGTAGTTACCAGTCGTGCGGAAGATCATAAAGCACAGGCTTCTAGCCTCTACTTATTGTTTTATTATATGGGGTCTTCTGTAGGAGGTACTTTAGCCGGTGTGTTTTATAACTATATTCAATGGCCAGGTGTCGTTTTAATGATTACTAGTTTTATGATTATTGCATTCGTTATTTCGCTTACCATTAAGCAAAAATAGGCTTGAAAATCTAAAATTTTAGATTTTCAAGCCTTTTTATATATTCAAACTTTTACTATTGTATTGTTGTTTCCATATTAGATTCAAATTCATCTAATAGTTCACGTGCTTCGTCAGTCGTATTTGTGCTCATCAGTTGATGTCTTAACTCACTTGCACCCCTGATACCACGCACATATATTTTAAAGAATCTGCGCAACGGTTTAAACAAGCGTGTTTCTTCTTGTGAATATTTGTCGAACAAATCAAGATGAAGTCTTAACAAGTCTAAAAGTTCCGCACTCGTATGTTCTCTTGGTTCTTTTTCAAAGGCATAAGGATTATGGAAAATTCCTCGACCAATCATAATGCCATCAATACCATGCTTTTCTGCCAGTTCAAGTCCTGTTTTTCTATCTGGAATGTCACCATTTATCGTTAATAATGTGTCTGGTGCAATTTCATCACGCAGTTGTTTTATTTCGCCGATTAATTCCCAGTGTGCGTCTACCTTACTCATCTCTCTACGTGTACGAAGGTGGATGGATAGATTCGCAATATCTTGTTTGAAAACATGTTTCAACCATTCTCTCCACTCATCAATTTCAGAATAACCTAATCGCGTTTTAACACTTACAGGTAGTCCTCCTGCTTTAGATGCTTGAATAATTTCAGCTGCTGTTTCTGGGCGTAGTATTAAACCTGAACCCTTACCTTTTGTTGCAACATTCGCAACTGGACAACCCATATTCAAATCAATACCTTTAAAACCCATCTCTGCCATACCAATACTCATTTCACGAAAATGTTCAGGTTTATCTCCCCAAATGTGTGCAACGATGGGTTGTTCGTCTTCTGTAAACGTTAAACGGCCACGTACACTGTGTACACCTTCAGGGTGACAAAAGCTTTCCGTATTTGTAAACTCAGTGAAAAAGACATCAGGTCTTCCCGCTTCACTGACCACATGACGAAAGACTACATCTGTTACGTCTTCCATAGGCGCCAAAACAAAAAATGGACGCGGTAATTCACGCCAAAAATTTTCTTTCATATATTTTTTAACCTTCTTATCTATTATTATCTCGAATTTTTATTCATGACGATATTACCACAAAAATAAGACTTATACAAAAAGATTTAAACACTCCAAAAAGCAACTCCCAACTAAGACTCATTACTTAAATAATTGAAACATCACACACAATCACTAAAAAGTCTATTGTACGCTTGAAAGACTCAGAAAGCAGTTCAAGATATACACATGGAAACAATCTATACTATTATTTCTTCATATCTTTAGCAAAAATATCAAAGTTATAAGACAAATTTCATTTAATTCCTAGTCCGATAACTATACATACTACTAAATAAACCTACACATAAAATAACAGCAGCAAAAATCAATGCTGCATTGAAGTTCCCTTCGTTTCCAATTAATAACCCAGATAATGCAGGTGCAATCATTTGTCCCAAACTGTATATAACAGTCAATATCGCAACTAAGTTCAATCTACTATTATTCTGATACATTAAAGCTTGTGCTTTGGACATAAATAATGTAGTAAGCCCTAAAAACGTTGAACCAAATAATAATGAACTTAATATTAAACTCAACATACTTTCTGATAATATCGGTAAAATAACACTTATTATTTGTAAAATAAAAGCTAAATACGTTGCCTTACCATGACCTAAAACATCGGCCAACATAGACCAAAGAATAGTTGATGGTATTGCACCTAATCCAACAAACATCCAACTTAATGCCGCATAATCTGACAACGAGGGTATTGATTTAATAATAGCCACTAAAAAAGTGCCCGTAATAATATATCCGGCTCCTTCACAAAAATACGCAATGGAAAGTCAGTAAAAAATTTGAATTTTTAAGTAAAATAGTGAGATTAATACGTTTTACCATCAAAAATGATTGTTAATAAACATAAAAAAGACACATAAAAACAGCAGTTTTTATGTGTCTTTTATTAGTTATTTATTATTTAAAGTTCATTCGATACATGTACTCGGTTTGAATTTTAGTTCAAACGAGTTATTGCTAATCCTTCAGTTGGCTCAAAAATCGTCATTTCTTTTTTATTTAGTAAGTCTTCTGATAAATGTAATTCAGTAATTTTATTAGAATTATACCATTTAATATAAAATGTGCGTGTCGTTAAATTTAATACGGTTTGATACAAGGTATAATGTAACTCATTTTCTTCATCTCTAACTGCACCTTTAGGTATACTCATGATTTCCAATAATTTAAATGCATTAAGTATGTCTTGTTCTGGACTATTTGTTGCTTCTTCTAAATAATTTTTCAAGTAAGCAATGCGAATAAATCTCTCTGCTGAAGTATATCCACCTGGTAAGCCATACGTGCCGCCTTCATTTCCCAACGATTTCAAATTAATATTAGCAAACTTTTTTTCTTTTGGCTTTTGGGGTGTAATGTTTATGTAATTCTTTAAATTTTCATAATGCCAATTTAAATCAGGGTTGTTAGTCAAAACGGCAACTGGATTGTCATTAACCACTATTTGACCTTTATTAAAAGTAAGCTCTACTGTTCTACCCGTATCATCAGAAATATGATAATGTAACGGTGGAACTTCAGAGAGGTCATTCAGAGTATGCGCCACAACATTGACAGATTGGGCATTTTTTATTAAATCAGCTATGTTTTTGTTATAACCTAGTATCCAATTTATCACTTCATTTTGAGCAATATTCATATAGCCTGCTTTAGTTTCATTTGCGTAAGAAGCGTAGCCTCTGAAATATTGTACTGAAACGCCAATGCCATGCTCATTAACACCGTCCCCAAATAAAAAACCTTCCATATCACTGCCTGAACCTACGAAACCATATAATGTTTCACCTTTATACTCTACACGTGATTCCCAGTAATAGTGACGTGGTTGAACTGCTGGGTTGCCTTTTAATTGATAAACAAAATCCATTGTTCGACCTAATATAGCTTGATGATTCTCAGACATAAATGAAAAACCTGTACACATTGCTTATACGCTCCTTTAATAGCACTTTACTAAATCTATTTTTGTCTTCATTATGATTGTAATTAACTTTATATCATAATAATAGCAATTCGCTTAAATTTCAGGAAATAGTTATGGAATCACAACATTAAATTATATATTCATGAATTCTACCGCTAGCTAGTGATTTTTGCACATCGATGACACGCTGATTTAATGAACCTTTATAAGGTAAATTGGGTTTGTATAAGTGATGAATGAAAGGACCGTCCACGAGTACATCTATATTTTTTAATAATTCATTTCTTTGATATTGATCATTCCTTAAGTATTCAAATAAAAATCCTGTCCATACCCATAAAGTTTTTTCATGACCAAAACGTTGTCTAAATGCATGAGCACATTTGAGTGTTATGTCTAAGTTGCAAAATGGCTCCCCACCTAAAATGCTTAAACCTTCTATATAATCCGGTTCACAATTTTCTATTATTTCTTTCAAAATTTCATCATTAAATTTTTCACCATATTTAAAATTTTGTGCTGCTTTATTATAGCAATTTAAACATGCAAATGGACATCCTGAAACATATAAACTACATCTCACACCTTCGCCATCTACGAAACTTTGTGACTCTATTTTGGCAATATAACCTTGTCCATTTATGATATTTAATATTGTCATATCGATTGATTTTTTATATGTTTTACTCTTGCACAAATTTCTTTATGTCTACCTTCGATTGTAGGACGTTGCACTGGATTTCCTAAATAACCACATGTCCGTTTTACTACATCTACGGTTTTAGGATCACTATTTCCACATTCCGGACACTGATATCCTGTTGGGGTTGTTTTAAAATCACCTTTAAAATCACATAAACGACAATGATCTATAGGGATATTTGTTCCTAGATAACTGATTTTGTCATATGAATAATCCCAAACCGCTTCTAATGCTTTAATATTATGATCTAATTTTGGATATTCACAATAATGTATGTAACCACCGCTAGCATAAAATGGATAATCTTTTTCAAAATCTATCTTTTCAAACGGTGTAATATCTTTTCGCACATCGTAGTGGAACGAATTTTGATAATATCCCTTGCTCGTAATATCTAATATATCTCCGAACTTTTCTTTATCTAATCTGCAAAAACGATCTGTTAAAGACTCACTTGGTGTACTATAGATACTAAACCAAATATCGTAGCGTTCTGTCCATTCCAATTGATAAACTTTCATAGCTTTTAATATTTGAAGCGTAAATGCTTTACCTCTTGCTGTTTTTTCCCATTTAGGGCCATAAAACACTGTAGCTGCCTCATACAAACCTATATAACCGATCGACAGCGTGGCACGTTTATTTTTAAATAGTGACATTACACTATCTTCATCACTTAAATAATGTTTAAAAGCACCATTTTTATATAAAATAGGGGCGTTATCAGGCGTAGCTTGTTCCATACGTTTAATGCGATAAACTAATGCATCGTGCATAATTTGCATTCTCTCATGAAATATTTCCCAGAACTTTTCCATATCACCATTTGATTCTATAGCTATCCTAGGTACATTAAGCGTAACTACCCCTAAATTACATCTTCCATTATTTTCTGCTTCACCTTGCTTATTTTTCCATTCTGGTAAAAAAGAACGACAACCCATTGGCGCTTTAAAATCACCTAAAATTTCTACTGTTTTATCATAATTTAATATATCTGGGTACATTCTTTTTGTAGAACACTCTAACGCTAATTTTTTAATATCATAATTAGGGTCATCTTGACTAAAATTCACCCCTTTTTTAATGGAAAAAACGAGTTTAGGAAAGATGGCTGTAATACGATCTTTTCCGAGTCCTTTTATTCGTGTTTTCAATATAGCTTGTTGAATTTTTCTACTATATTCATCTATACCTAGGCCAAAACCAAGAGTGACAAATGGCGTTTGTCCATTTGAAGTATAAAGTGTATTTATTTCATATTCTAGACTTTCAATTGCGTCATTAATGTCTTGTGTAATTTGATGATCAACATAAGCATCAATATGTGTATCTTCAACAAATTGTTGCGCTAATTTTCGATGTTTTGCTTCATTATATTTTACGTAGTCACTTAATAATTCATCTACTCTATCAATGGTACAACCCCCATACTGACTACTAGAAACGTTAGCGATAATTTGAACTAGCTGAGCTGAAGCTGTTTGAATTGATTTTTGAGATGTTACAGATGCATTGCCAATTCGAAAGCCATGTTTCAACATATTTTTAGCATCGATCAAACAACAGTTAGTGAGTGGTTGGAAAGGGTGATAATCTAAATCATGGAAATGTATATCACCACTTTTATGTGCCTCTGCTATATGTTTAGGCAATAAGTAATCTAAAGCATATGATTTAGATACAACACCTGCTGTTAAATCTCTCATCGTAGAAAAAGTGGCACTATCTTTATTCGCATTTTCGTTAATAACTGTAGGATCTTTTGTAATAAGTTTCGTCAAATCTTGTTCTAATTTATTCATTTTACCCCTTCTTTTCTATATATTGTATATAAACATAATTTATACCACAATATATAGTGTTTCAATGTTAAGAAGGGCTGTTAACAAATATGTCATAAACTTGTTACGATTTAAGAAACATTAATTTTTATTCTAAAATTTTTGCTTTTGAGAAATGTAAACGTCCTATTTTATGCTTTTAGCAAAATGCGTATATAATGCATGCGCTTGTGCTTCATCTTCTAATCCATAAACATTCATACGGCCATCTTTAAATAAAGTAATATCGGTGTCGTTATAAGAAAGTAATTTAGCAAAACTATTTGCTTTTTTAATTTTTGCAGGTAGATAATGCGCATATTCAAACATTTTTTCATCGAAACGAAGCAAAAATGTATCGCCACATTGAGACTCTACGTTTGTAGGCTGAGGTTGATTAAGTAAATCATATTGCTGATGTACACAAATACTACAATTGCTATTTTTAAGTTGGTTGATATTCACTGTATGATACTGAATTGAAAAAGTATCTATCGTTATTAATTTTTGAGAGAATCCAGCTGATGTTAGCCAACGCAATAATTCTGAGACTTCCATGCTAGCTACTTGGTATATGACTGTAGGCAACACACCATTAATAGAACAACTTTCTGCAGATTCAGGTATTTTATCGAGCACACATTTTAAACATGGTCCTTTATAATCAATGCCATAAATGGTGCCTTGACTTCCAATTGCAGCCCCATAAATCCAAGGTATCGAAAATTTGTGGCATGCTTCGTTAATCAAGTACCTAATTTTAAAATGATCCATTCCATCCATGACGATAGCAGGATTAGAGTTTCTTAAAATGTGTTCAATGTTGGTGCAAGTTATTTCTTGGTATAATGCGTTGATTTTAATATTAGAATTTATATCTAATAAATGCTTTTTTAATGCTTCTACTTTAGGTACCATCATTTGTGCATCATTTTCAGTATAAGTGGCTTGCCTATGTAAATTTGATATTTCTACAATATCCATATCAATTATTGTAAGTTCGCCAACTCCCATACGTGATAATATTTCTGCACAATGACTTCCTAATGCTCCGGCTCCTACGATCATCACGTGTGTTTGTTCTAGTTTACGCTGACCATTTCTTCCAAAATTTTTATAACGTATTTGACGAGAATACCTTTCCATCATAAAAATCCGATTCCTTCTGTTGGACTTGAAGCTTGAGCTGTATACTTAACTGGTATTCTTCCTGCCTGATAACTCATTCTTCCTGCTTGAATGCCCAACTTCATAGCTTCTGCCATCTTCCCTGAATCTTTCGCACTTGAAATTGCTGTGTTTAATAGAATGGCATCTGCACCTAATTCCATAGCATGGCATGCATCTTTTGGTGATCCTACACCTGCATCGACTATTACAGGTACATTGGCGCGTTCAATAATATAACGTAGATTTAAAGGATTATTTATTCCTCTTCCAGTACCAATAGGTGAAGCTAGTGGCATAATTGCATGCACACCTAATTCTTCTAGACGTTTGGCAAGTACAACATCATTTGAAATGTAAGGACACACTGTATAACCTTTTTCTAGCAAAACTTTGCATGCCTCATATGTTTCTAAAGGATCGGGTAGTAAGGTTTCCTGATCACCTATCACTTCTACTTTAATCATGTCACAAAGATTGGCGTGGTTAGCAATTTCTGCAATTCTTATCGCTTCCTCAGCTGATGTTGCACCAGCAGTATTAGGAAAAGTAACAAAGTTTGATAAGTCAACTTTTGCTAAAGGATTAGGTAATTTCTCATCATATAAGTTCATTCGACGCACTGCAAAAGTTAAAACCTCTGTTTCAGACGCATTTATAGCTTCCTTTTGAATGGCTTCTGTTTCAAATTTACCAGTTCCTAATAACAATCTTGAATTGAATTCAAATTTTCCTATTTTAAACATCTTATCCGCCTCCTACAAATTCTAGTAATTCTAAACAATCTTTATCATTAACGATATAATCTTGAAATTGGTTTTGTTTAATTAATTTTTTATTATGTTCAACAATCACTCTCTTTTCGTCTAAACCGAGTGTTTGTAATATTTCTTGTATATTTAAAGGATTTTCAAATGTGAAATTATCACCATTAATAACGCAATGCATCATGATTCATTCCTTTCTCACTTATTGATTAGTAAACAATTAACCTTATGTTGCTTCATAGTTTAACCATGCTCTGTGTAAGGCTTGTACTGTTTTTATCGAGTGATTAAATATTGATATACCTGCGATACCTTGAAATCCCTTAGGTAAATGAGACATCGTTTTTAAATTAATACCACCTAATGCGACTACAGGAATATCACTTTTCAATACATCGTTGATCTCAATTAATGATTTGGGTGCTAACCCTTTTTTAGACTTTGTTTCAAATACGTGCCCATAAAGTACAAAATCCAAATTTAAATCCTCTGCATATTGGATCGACTGGCGACTGTGTGTAGACATACTTATTTTTATGTTTGAACTATGTTGTTTTAAAGCACGGATTTGCTCATCATTTTCTCTAAAATGTATACGTGACAAGTCGCAAGATTGGAGTACATGATAATCACTGTGAATAATAATTTTATCTTTCGGAAAATGCCGTTGCTTTAGTTGGTTTATCCATTCTATCGTCTCAGAAGTACACATCGGTGATCTGACGATTAGATAATCTAAATAAGGTTCAATTTCGCAATAATTAATGCTATCTTGCTTGGTTAATTTATGATAACTGGTAATCGCAATAATCACTATAATCACTCCTAAAATAAAAAAACGTTATTTTTCCTATTTGGAAAAATAACGTTAATGTGAACGGACAAATATGGTTTATAACGCCACTTTTCCTACGCCAGTACAAACTGGATCAGGTTCAAGGAATTCTAGCGTATCACGCTAGTCTCAGCCTTTTTATCCTAAAGGCACTTCCAGTGGTTAAACTTAGCTCTATTTAATTAATGTGAATTTTACAATTAATTTATGTTTAATTTAACGTAAAAACTGTATTTTTTCAACCTTATATATTTTCAGCTTATTATTTTCTAGGAAATATCATGACAAATCATGCATGATTGTTGCTATAACATAATTTTAGTGAGAGATTTTTAATAATTCCTTTGTTATTTCTTTAGTCTCATCGTAAACTTTTTGGTATATTGCAAAATATTTCATATATTGCATATGACGTTCTACACTGGGTTCAAATACTTTATCATATTGAATAAATTGTTGAACCATCTCAGCGACATTATTAAACCACCCTACACCTTTTGCTGCTATCATCGCTGCACCCATACTTGGTCCTTCTTCATGCTTTAATTTATATACTTTAGCGTTAAAGATATCTGCTTGTAACTGAAGCCAAAAATCACTTTTAGCCCCACCACCGATAGAAATCATTTCTTTAATTTTTTTATCATTTTTACGTAAATAATAGATAGATTCATATAATGCAAAAGTGATGCCTTCAATCACAGCACGAGCCATATCTTTATTATTATGCATATGACTTAAGCCAATAAAACTTCCTCTAATTTGACTATCACCATGGGGTGTACGTTCTCCTGATAAATATGGTGCATATATTAAACCATTACTCCCTAGAGAAGATTGTTTAGCTTCACCCAAAATTTGACTATAAGTTAAGCTTGGCGTAATGTTTTTTTGAAACCATTTTAAACTATCGCCTGCAGCTAATATGACACCCATTGCATATGATTTTTGAGGGAGCACATGATTAAAATGATGTATATTGTGACCATAAGTCCCTGTATTCTCAGAATCACACGCTAATATGACACCAGAAGTACCAATACTACATAATGTATCGCCATCACTAATAGCGCCTGCTCCTAATGCGCCACAGGCATTGTCTCCGCCCCCAGCATATACTGCAACATTTTTATCTAAACCTAATTCCTCTGCAATTGAAGTATTAAGGTACCCTACAAAATCTTGTGATTCAATTAAATTTGGACAAAGTTGGTATACACCGTAATATTCACAAATATTTTTATTCCAACACTTATTTGCTATATCCATTAACAATGTGCTTGATCCGTCAGAATATTCCATATTTATCGTATCTGTGAATTTAAATCTCACATAATCTTTAGGTAGTAAAAAGACATTTGCTTTGGACCAAATCAACGGTTCATTTTCTTTAACCCATAACAACTTCGTTAACGTAAAGCCCTCTAAAACAGGGTTATCCATGACATATTCACCAAATTGTTGTTTTATTTGTTCACACTGAAATGTGGATCTTGTATCATTCCATAAAATGGCATTTCTAAGTGGTTGAAATTGATGGTCAAGTAACACTAAACTATGCATTTGACCAGAGAATGATATACCTTTAACCTTCATATCTGCTAACTTTTCCGAATTCAATAAGTACTTTATACAATCTTTAGAGGCTTCAAACCAATCTTCTGGATTTTGTTCACTAAAACCTGTTTGTTGATTAATAACATGAATTGGTTCACTAGTAACATCTAAAACGTCACCTTTTTTATTAATAGCAATGGCTTTAACAGAACTTGTACCGATATCTATGCCTAATACAATCTCTTTCACATATACCATCCTTTAATTTATAGTTACTTTTTTAACTATTTATTTTCAATGTCACTCACGTTATATTTATAGCACAATATATTTGAAAATAAAAATTGTTTTTATAAAGAAAATATTTTCAGTTCAATTTTTATACATCAAACAAGTAACAACAATGAATGATATAACATTTTTACATTAAGAAATGTAGTGATCCTGTTTTCAATGTTTTAAAATACATTAGCTATTTTTAAGTTCATACAAATTTATTAAAACTAAAACAAAAAAGCACTGAGATATTTTTTCTCAGTGCATAAAAGTATAAGGAATGATAATGCATGTAACCTTTTAAGTATCTAAAATAGTAGTTTAGAAGCGTAAATAACAACCACCACAGTAATTGAACTTAATAAAGTAGATAAAAAGACAAGCTCTGCTGCAAGTTCTGGGTGATTGTCATACTCCTGAGCAATCACAGAACTATTTACTGACGTCGGCATTGCTGAAGCAATAAACAAAGTTTGCGCAATCACGCCTTCAATACCCATGATTTTTATAATTATTAATGCGATGACTGGTCCAATCACTAAGCGTACAAATATAAAAATATATGATAATGACCACTTAAAAGTAAAGTTTATATTGGCAATTTGTGCGCCTAACATAATTAAAGCAATTGCAATCATCGCATCCGCTACATAGTTAGCTGGCGTCCAAATAAATTCTGGTATAGGTATATCAGCATAATTTAAAATAATTGCAAACAGCAAAGCGTATAATACTGGCATTTTAAAATAACCTAACATCGCTTTCAATTTTCCAATTTGTGCAGATTGTATTGCGAAAATACCATATGAAAAAGTGAAAATATTTTGTAATGATAAAACGATGACTTGTACTGACATCGCTAGTGGATCACCCTTGAATACTAGATCATTGACTGGGACACCATAGTTTCCAGAATTAAAAAATAATACACTATTGGTTAGCGTTGTAGCCTCGCCCTTATCCCTTTTGTTTACTAAAGTTAAAACTTTTCCCACTATATATAAAAAAATGATGTATATTATGAAAAACACTACAATATACAATAATAAACGCAGTTCAAAATTTGTTTTATAAAATTTTACAAAAATAAATCCTGGAACAAACACATAGATATTTAATTTAGCTAAAGTCTTCAAATCTAGAGTGAACTTTTTCTGTAAGATAAATCCTAATGCTATCATTATAAAAATAGGTAATAACACACTCTGTAATATATAAGCCATTTCACTCATCCTAGAACACTCCCTCGTAAGAAACTTTAACACTAGATATATTCATTTGTATTTAAGCTAAATTTAGATATCTGACTTTTAAAACTATGTTGTTTGTATACTTTAAAAATATAAAAATTAGGAGTGAAATAAAAATTGATAAATTAGAAATCAATTTCATATTTCAACTCCCATATTGTATCAATAAAATTCTACACTTTACTAAGGTTACACTATTTTAATTTGTACATCATTTAATGGATTTGCTTTATTATTTAAAAGGGATTTATAACAATAAGATAATATATCATTCGTCTCTTCGGTTGTCTTCATCGTTATTAGTAGTATTATTAATCTACTTTTGTTCATTGCTGTTATTTTCTTGCTTTCTTTTGTTTCGTTTTTTTTCTTCCAAAATTGACATAACTATAAAGCCAACAACTAATAGTGGTGTAAGTATACCAATCATCATCATCATTTAGCTCACCTCATTCGTTCATTTCAATTTAATGTCTAAATTAACCTTTACTATCAATTTACATGTTTTTGTTATCTTCCTCAATAGAACAACCTATTTTATTATATTTTAAATTAGTTTAATAATTATCTCTATTCATTTTTCACTTGATATTACACCCATTCGTGTTCGACAATCTACTTTTTTCGCTTATCTGTCTGAAATGTTACTTTAGTTGTTCATATTACATCTTTTATAAAAGCTAAAAGTCTTAACTTTATTGCTAAATCATAACGATAATTACCAAAATAATTGCCATAATGAAATGCTGAACATATTTTCAATTATTTAATCCTTCAATATTATTCACGAATTGTTCGGATTTATTACTATTTTAGTGCACAATAATAGAATATATTATAAACAGATGAAAAAATTATCCATTTTTTTAGTTTTAGAATTTTATTTTATTATAATTACGCAACATTAATTGACTTATTAAATTTAAAAAGAGTACTATTTAAATAAATGAAATTAAATTCAAGTATATCTACATATCTTGAACGAATTTATTGTGTACACTCTCAAGACCTTAATACTTAATCTGATTCTCATTTTACTATAAATCATTGCCAATTTTACTAGCTAACATTTAAGGAAAGGAGGGGTTTAATGAATTATAACCAAATCATTTATGATGAAGGCGATAAATTAGAACATTTAAATACATCTAACTTTTCCAATATATATTTAGTCATTTCAGGTATGATTCATTTCCAAAAAGTAAAATCAAACTTTATATTTCATCGAGGAGATGTATTTGTAGTATATGATTTTGAAGAAAACCTCATTATTCATCGAGAAGGTATGCTTGCTTGTATTTCAGTAAATAATTTAAGTTATCATCGGTTTACCTTAATAAATCAGGAAAACCTTCTAGAAAAATATAAATTAAGTAAATTGATTACTGAAACCTATATTACAACTTTAAAAAATATTTTAGAAAATAATTCATTTAATGGAGACATCGGAGTTATTAAATTAATCAATTACCTCAATTCTTCTCAAGCAAATATATATGGACAGTTGACTTACTCAAATAAATTAATTAAAAACGTTGTAGAATATATTAACCAACATTACAAACAACCATTAACGCTTAATTTAATTGCCAAAAATTTTTACGTAAACAGTAGTTATTTGTCTAGAGAATTTTCAAAGAAAATGAATATTTCATTAATCAAATACATTAAAAAAGTTAAAATCTATAGTTTATCTAGAGAGTTATTAACAAATGGCAATAGTGAATCAATTTGGGTAGACTATGGGTTCCGTTCATACAATACTTATTTGAGAGATTTCAAAAATGTGATGCAAATGACACCTAAAGATTTTATAAAACAACATTATTCTAAAAGTACAAATACAAAGATAGAACCACATCAATTATATAACCAACTCCAATTAATTTTGGATACGATTAAATCTGAATAAAATATAAAAAATCCAAGTTTACCAATCAAAGGCAAACTTGGATTACGAATTAATATTTATATTTATTATCCTCATCATCATCGGAATAATTTTCTTTGATTTTTTGTTGTTCGTTCTCTTTTTGATCTTCGGATAATACAAATGAGTTATTATGTTCATTTACTTGTGATCCATCTTTGATATAGGGATTTGCATCATCTTCTTCATCTCTACTATAAATTGCTTTTTGTGGCTTTCTCACAAGTAACATAATACCTGCTACTAACCACAATATTGCGGTAATCCAATTACCAATTAATGAAATAACACCAACAATGATTAATAAAATACCAGCAGCTTTTGCTTTTTTTCCAATTAACACTGCACCGATGATAGCTACTATAAGTAGCACAATAGATAATATAAGACCTGCAGTTACCAATCCACTTAACATATTAATAACCGCTTCTCCATTTTCATAAGTGATCGAACTATCGTCTTCCATCATTGCTTGTATCATTGCATTTTTATTGTCACCATTTCCAACTAATGGTAAGAATATCGCAAGTACAATTACACCTAGTAGTTGTATGCCAATACCAATCCAGGCAAGTATACGTTCAGCTGTTCTTTTCATTATTTGTCACCCCTAATCAAAAATTTATATTTTTTCAGTTAATATCTGTTTAGAATTATATCATTTAGTATACGCATCCTGTTGCTACAAGTCCATGTATAACACATTTAAATTCCTAGGTAATTATTTACTTTTTCTAAAGGCTTCATCTATTCGTTCCAATTGATTTACAAAATCTTCTATTTCTTCAAGTGAAAATTGGTCACCTAAGCGATTTTTTACTGATTCTGTCATTGTAGCAGTCGCTTGCTTTAAAAATGTTTCACCTTCTAAGCTTAATTGAACTAATTTTATTCTTTTATTATTTGAGTATGCTCTTTGCACATAACCCATTTCTTCAAGTTTACCTATTCTTTTTGATGCAGCTGTTTTAAATATATTTTGCAATCCAGCCAATTCATTAATCGTAACTTGCCCTTTTGTTTGAATAATTCTCATCGCTTCAATTTGTTCTCTTGAAAGTAAGTTTGTGAGGGACGACTCGTTCACCATTTCAATAATTTCTTTGTTTAAATACAACATCACTATTTGAAATTTGGTTATCGCTTTTTCAATCGATGCATCTACATCATTCATAATCTTATCCCCCTTTTTAAATTACTTAAATTCGATAGAAAGTGGTAACTTATCGCGCTTATTAAACCATAGTAGAACTAAATATTGTAAAATCATCATTACGACTATGATACCGATAAGTAAAGCTACAACAAATCCAAAGTCAAAGTGACCTGCATTAGTAAATATCGCTTCTCTGTATCCTTGAATAGCGTAAGACATTGGAGAAAATGGATGTATCCATCTATAGAACGTTGCAGAAAGTTCTATTGGGAACATACCTTCACTTGCACTTAATTGTAAGATTAAAAGAATCATGGATATAAATAGTCCTATTCTATCTAAGAATAATGTTAGGAACGATGTGATTGTAATTGCTGCAATAGCCCATAACAATCCTACTAATATAAATTTCCAAACATTACCAACTGACATGTTAAACACAAATAATACCCAACTGCTCATAAATAATGCAGACAACGCACCTTGAACAATATATAATGCAAATTTTCCTAAAGCTTGTCTCACTGAAGTTGTAGATTTATCAATCGTTTTTCTCAATGGATAAATAGCACTAAACGATAGCGCACCAACAAATAAACTTACACTTGCCATATAAGGAACAATCGTTGCACCATATTCATCAGCATTCGTTGGATTATTTTCTTTTACTTTTGTAACATCATTGAGTGCTTTTTCATTTTCAGATTCAAATGATACATTATTTTGTTGACTAACTGCATCATCAATTTTTGATTTTAACTCGTCATTATTTGCTTGAAGTTCTTTTAGTCCATCTGTTACCTGTTGATTTCCTGATAATAATTTTTGAGCTGGCTGACCTACCATTGGTGCCATTTGTTGAATACCATCTGTCACTTGTTGATTACCATCAATGAGTTCCGTTTCTGCATCAGACATTTGTCCTAATGCTTCTGATGTATCTTGATAACCTGATTGTGATTTTTTAGCACTCGCGAATAATTCACTCAAATAGTTAGATCTTATATTATCTTTTATAGATTCAGTCACTGTATTAATAGCTGAGTTTGCAGATTGACTACCAGTATAACTAGAACCAGGATTCACCTTAGTTTCAAGATTTATTTTTTTAGGGTTTTCATCTAAAATTGTCGTTGCATTTGATGAGGCATTTTTGGGAACAATAATAGTTCCTACACTTTCACCTCTATTCAATTGTTTATTCGCTTCTTTTTCAGAAACAACTTGAAAATCAAACTTATCATTATCTTTTAATTTATCTACTAAATCATCGCCAATAGTAATATCTTTATTATTAAGCGTTGCTTTTTCATCGTGGTTTACAACAGATATTTTTAGATTTTCTGTCTTATCGTATGGATCCCACATTGAACCAACGAACAAAGCTACGTATAGCAACGAAATAAGTGATATTGCAATTAAAGATACCACTAACATTTTATTTTTAAATATAAATTTAAATTCATTCAACATTTTTCCAACTACCTTCCTTTAATTGTACATCCCATGTACTATAAGTTAAAAAAAGACTAAAACAAAAATATTTGCCTTAGCTTAACACGCATGACCAGCTATTTATAAGGGTGAAATCACTTCAGTACACCCCGTGTACTTTTTATATATTACGCTTCTTAAATTTAAATGTCAAACCTATTTTCCAAAAAATTTCATGGTGATTTTGAACAAAAATATATTCTGAAAATTCTGTATTTACTGTTAATTTTATCCTTTATTAATGCTATGATACTTACTATCACTTTAAATTAGGGAGGGAAATTATCATGTGGAGTGAACCTATTATTTCAGCAACTGCTTTATTTGCTTTAATTGCTTTGGGGGAAGTTATTTCAACATTGACAAAAGCACGAGTACCAATGCTTTTGACTGCAATGGTCAGTTTTTTATTACTTAAATGGGCAGGTATATTTCCTGAAAATATTCTTGATTCAGCTATTTTACCTTCACTAGGTGCACTAGCTATAGCACCTGCTATTATGCATATGGGAACGATGATGCCTTTATCAACGCTAAAAACACAGTGGAAGGCAGTGATTATTTCACTTTTCGGCATTATAGGTTCAACGACTATGATTTTAATCATCGTATCTTTAGTTTATGATTTTCGTATCGCCGCTTCTGGTGTTGGTCCTATCTCAGGTGGTATTGTTGCATTACTAATTACAATTGATAAGTTAAAGGAATTAGATTTAAGTTATTTAATTGTTTTACCAGCACTTGTGCAAGGTCTACAAGGTGTTATCGGGTTACCATTAAGTTCAGTAATCATGAAACGTTACGGTAAACACTTTTTGCAACAAGAATCTAAAAATTTACAAACTGATACCCGTGAAGAAGCATCAACGACTCGAACATCAACAACACATACTTTACATGATAAATATCCTATTTTACAAAATAATACTTTAAGACTATTTATTATGTTTGTATTAGCTAGTTTAGCTTTTGTAATTGGAGAAGTGACCCCAATTCATTTTACACTTATCAGTTTATTCTTTGGGATTGTCGGGCTAAAACTAGGATTATTTGAACAAGCAGAATTAGAAAAAAACAAGTCGTTCACTTTAATTCTTGTTATTATCATGCTGATTGTCATCGGTTCTATGGGAGATATCACACCACAAGATTTATGGCATCACCTACCAGCTATCTTACTTATTTTATTAATAGGTACGATAGGTATTTTAATCGGAGGAGCAGTTGCTGCAAAATTGATTGGTTGGCGTTATACAAAGGCACTTCCAGTTGCGTTAACTGCATTGTATGGTTTCCCTGGAGATTACATGCTATGTGAAGAAGTGAGTCGTAGTTTAACCAAAAACAAAAAAGAACATGATGCACTTTTCAAAGAATTACTTAGTCCTATGTTGATAGGTGGATTTACTTCCGTTACGGTAGCTTCCGTGATTTTAACAGGTATTATTATGAATTTTATTAATTAGGAGGAATTTTAAATGCTTATAAAAAATATAAACCTTATAGATGGTACTGGTAGCGCTATACAACAAAACGTTGATGTGATTATTCAAGATCATCGCTTTAAGACTATTGGACAGAATTTAAACCATGAAAATCATGAAATCATCGATGGTACCGATAAATATTTATTACCGGGCATGATAGATAGCCATGTTCATATCATGGAAGAAATGAGACCATTGACAGATAAATTAGCTACGCCATTTTCTTATACATTCTATCGCGCTATAGATCATCTTAAACGTACAGTAAATTGCGGTATCACTACCGTGCGTGATGCACTTGGTGCTGACCAAGGGATTAAAGAAGCTGTACAAAATGGTTTGATACTCGGACCCCGCATGCAAATTAGTGTCAATGCATTAACGATTACTGGTGGCCATGGTGATAAATTAACGAAATCTGGTATAACTATGCCAAGTTTTATTGAAGATTATCCAGGTTTGCCTACAGGAATTTGTGATGGCGTTGAAGAAGTACGTAAAAAAGTAAGAGAGATGTTACGTGCTGGTGCGGATGTAATCAAAGTTCATGCAACTGGTGGTGTAACAAGTCCAACAGATCATCCAGACTTCACACAATTTTCTATTGAAGAACTTAAAGTTATGGTTGAAGAAGCACAATTCAGAGGTAATAGGAAAGTTATGGCACATGCCCAAGGCCTACAAGGCGTTAAAAATTGTATCGCAGCAGGCATTCATTCTATAGAGCATGGCATTTACCTAGATGATGAAGCAATAGAAAAAATGAAGGCACAAGGTACCTTTCTCGTACCGACTTTACTAGCACCTGTTTCAGTTATTGAATTTGCAGATGAACTTGGTATGTCTGAAGGTTCTGTTGAAAAGTCAAAAGAAGTTTTAGAGGCACATACAACAAGTTTTACTAAAGCTGTAAACGCAGGTGTAAAAATCGCCATGGGTACAGATGCTGGTGTCTTTAAACACGGTACTAACTTACGTGAATTAGAGTTAATGGTTGAACATGGTATGACACCAATGCAAGCTATAGTAGCATCCACTAAAACTGCAGCAGAATGTCTAGGTTATGACAATGAAATAGGCACAATTGAAACAGACAAAAAAGCTGACTTTATTATCGTAGATGATAATCCATTAGATCGTATTGGGATATTAAAAAACCCTGATAATATTAAAATTGTAGGTATTGATGGTGAGATTGTGAAAAGATAATGCTATCTACTATTTATAAAAACAAAGCCTCATTGTATATCTAAAGAGTGATTGAAGATATACAACGAGGTTTTAATTTTGAATTCACTTTGCTTTATCATTATTTATATTTATTAACCAGTGCTTTGGGTAAATGACAGTAATCATTTGGAAATCTTGATAATCTGTCTTGATGTGTTTCTGCGCTTTTAACATAATTAGTCAATGATAATACCTCTGTGGCAATAAGGTGATGGTCTTCAATTGCATCTATGTATGCTTGTGCTTCTTTTAAATGTTTTACGTCTTCACTATATAATCCTGTTCTATATTTTAAACCAATATCTTGGCCCTGTTGGTTTACACTATAAGGGTCAATAATTTCAAAAAGATACCCCATTAAATCAGTAACAGACACTTTTTCAGGATCAAAAGTTGTTTTAATTACTTCTACATAGCCGTCGTATTCTCCATCAAGGGTATGCGTAATACCATTTGCCCTACCACCTTCTGTTTGAATGACACCTGGTAGTGTCTTAACAAATGCCTGAACACCCCAGAGACAACCTCCTGCTAAATATACAGTTTCCATTCTATCCCCTCCTGATTTAATACATTATTTAATAAAAGTATAGGCACCACAACCATATGATGCAAATGCTCATATATTTATGATTTATTTTTTGTTAATAGGGAAAATTTATATTAGAGAATAAGGAGGTATTATATGCCTAAAGTTAAAGAAAGATTATTAGAAGATATTGAAGAAAAGCCTTCAAGAACCGACAGTGATTTTAATTCTGAGAAAGAAATGCAACAAAATGCTTTTGAACGATTAGGCAAAGATGTAGTGATTATAGAAACACTTTCGATCATGAATATTGTCTTTGCAATCAGTACAATTAGTTTAGTAGTTGCACTTATCTTTACAAATAAAAATAAATAAATTTATATACATGCTCTTTTCATTGATAATAACAAACTTGAAAAGAGCATGTTTTTTATTAATAATCTAATATTCTTCAAAAAAATTTTGACAATATTTAGTTTTACAAAATTTTTAAATTGAATATTGTACCTTTTTTGTTACAATATAGTGAGGAGAATTTCGTCCTTTTATAAAAGCATATAACAAATATACATTCATCATATCATTATGGATTGTAGCCGCACGATACTATTAAACTATTAATTTTATATAAAACTATTATAAACAGAAAAAAATTTAGAGGAGAATTGAATTATGGATTACAGAGTACTATTGTATTATAAATATACAAATATTGAAGACCCCGAAACATTTGCTACAGAACACTTAGATTTTTGTAAAGATTTAGAGCTTAAAGGACGTATCTTAGTATCAACTGAAGGTATTAATGGTACTGTTTCCGGAACAGTTGAAGCAACAGACAAATATATGATTGCATTACAATCAGATGAAAGGTTCAAAGGAATTACTTTCAAAATTGATGAAGCAGATGGTCACGCATTTAAAAAAATGCACGTTCGTCCTAGAAAAGAAATTGTGGCATTAGATTTAGAACAAGATGTTAATCCTAAAGAACTTACTGGTAATTATTTATCACCTAAAGAGTTTAAAGAAGCATTATTTGACGACGACACAATTGTTATCGATGCGCGTAATGATTATGAATATGATTTAGGACATTTCCGTGGTGCTATACGACCTAATATTACTCGCTTTAGAGATTTACCAGAGTGGATTAAAGAAAATAAAGATCAATTTATGGACAAAAAAATCGTTACTTATTGTACTGGTGGTATTCGCTGTGAGAAATTCTCCGGTTATCTATTAAGAGAAGGTTTTGAAGACGTAAGCCAGCTTGAAGGTGGTATCGCCACTTATGGAAAAGATCCAGAAACAAAAGGTCAGTATTGGGACGGTAAAATGTATGTGTTTGACGAACGTATCAGTGTAGACGTCAATCAAGTTAAAAAAACAGTTGTAGGTAAAGAATGGTTTGACGGTACGCCTTGTGAACGTTACATCAACTGTTCAAACCCTGAATGTAACCGTCAAATTTTAGTATCTGAAGAAAATGAAGCACGTTATTTAGGTGCTTGTTGTCATGAATGTGCTAAACATGAAAGTAATCGTTATGTTAAAAAACATGACATTAGTGATGAAGAAAAGGCAAAACGCCTGGAAAATTTTAAACAACTTGTATAATACAAATATGCGTTGAAATTATGTGTAAATATTTTATAATTTTAATATGTACCAAGCTAACTAAAAAATGGCAATTTCTAAATAAAATTAGAAATTGCCATTTTTCTTTTATTAGGTGCACAACTTACCAGAATTACGCGCAAAAATTGTGTTATTTTCTACATTGTTCAGTGTTTTCACAGTGGCCATTGTCATCTTTTTATCCCGCATCTTATTTTAAAATTTGATAATAGAAACACATTTTCCCTATAACAAACTAGAATAAAAAAATACCAGCCTCTTATTTATAAATGAATGACTATTATTACCAAACTTTTGTAGTTAATTTGCATTTATGTTCTTATTTATGCTTATTGTAATTTCATAAATCCATTTCCCAGAACATCTCGCACATCATGGATAACTAAAAAGGCATTTTCATCATGACGGTTTACAATCTTTTTAATCCTAGCTAACTGATTTTGAGGGACGACGACGTAAAGTACATTCGTTTCTTTTTGTTGATATCCTCCTACACCATTTAACAGTGTAGAACCACGCCCCGTTTCTTCATTAATTTGTTTACTAATGTTCGCGTTAAAATCTGAAATAATAGTAATTGCTTTTTTAGGATTAAATCCTTCTATTACAAAAGACATACTTTTTTCAACGATAAATAACATAACAATTGTATAAAGTACATTTTGAATAGGTAAGACAAGCAAGAAAGATAAAACAATCAATGAATCAAGAATAAATAATGCTTGTGACGTTTTAATTTCACTATATTTGTTTATGATTTTTGCAATAACTGAAGTACCACCCAACGTACTACGGGCAGATATAACAAAGCCTGTACCAATACCAATTAACACTCCTGAAAAAATAGTATTGATAAAATCTGACTCTAAATTCAAATTAAAAGATTCAGTAATCCCTAAGAAAAATGAACTCGCAACCACAGTAATCAACGTATAAAGTGCAGTTGTTTTACTTAAATATTTCCATCCTACACCAATTAATATGATATTAATAATAAGCGTCGTCAATGCTGGAGAAAGGCCTAAAGTATATTTCAGATTTAAGGAGACACCGACTGTGCCGCCTTCTCCTAAATTTGAAGCTAAAACGAATGAATTAACACCTATTGCAATTAAAAAAGTACCTATAAGACAAAAACAAATATTTTTTAGATGAATTTTATATTCCATTAAACTCACACCCTCTCTATAAATGATTTAAATTTTTGAACACCATTTTCTTAACTATACTTCGTTCATTTTCTTTCAACACAAAAAGAAACTTCTTAGCAATAGCTAAAAAGTTTCAGAATTACAATTTTAAACTATAATTTTTTTAATACAGAAGACATAATAATAAAAATACGTAAGTTTTTCAACGTAAGCGGGTTATGATTATTTATTGATATATAATATTTACTTCAATTTATCAAAAGATATTTTGTATTATGCCTTTATTTAATCATTACACATGTTTCTTTAAAAAATAAAAATCCCTAGATTCTATAAAAAGAACCTAGGGATTGATGATTCAATATTTTAAAATTGAATATTATTTTATTATGCAGTAACCCATTGTGAAGCACCTGCAGATTCATATAAATCCATTGCTGCTTGGTCTTGTACTGATTCTGGTGCTTCTGTTGGAGATACACCTTTATATTCAGCTGGTGCTACTGAATCCCAAGTACTTTGTAAGAATTGATATTTACCTGCTGCACCTGAAGATGGGTTAACAGCTTTAAGGTCGCCACCTGATTCACGTTGCGCGATTTGTTTCAAGTGGTCATTTACATCTACAGATGAACCACTTGATGCTTCACTTGAAGAACTATCTGTTGATTGTTGTGATGAAGCTGATTCTTGTTGTGGTTGTTGTGTTTGCTCAGTTTGAGGTGCTTGTTCTTGTGCTAGTTGTTCTGATGAAGCTTGTTGTGTTTGACCTTGAGTTTGTGGTGCTTGTTCTTGTTGTCCTGCATCACTTGTTGATTGTGC
>NZ_PPQC01000046.1:333198-333842 GCF_002902365.1 Staphylococcus cohnii subsp. cohnii
TTCACTTGATCCGTTTGAACCTTCACCATAGCTCCATGACCAATTTGTGCCATCAGATTCAAAATTATAATTTGTACCGTTTTGGCTGAAATTATAATTATATGAACCGTCATGTAATGCTTGTGCATTCAATTGTTGTGGATTGTTTTGTGCTTGTTGAGCTAATTGTGCTTGATCGATACCTTGTTCAGACGCATCTGCTGAATTTCCTGCTGCAATTCCTGTTACGCCAAGTCCTACTGCTAATGTTGAAGCTAATACTGTTTTTTTCATTATTAATAAATCCTCCCAAGAGATTATACTTTTAAATTTATGCTTTAATTTGTGCTTTCGTTTTTTGCAAAATTACTTTTATCAAATTTGCTAGTTCCCACTGTAACATCCAAAAAGTACTTGTGGGTTACAGGGAAGTTAAAAAAACAGTTAGATTTTTTACGTCCTCATGACATAAAAGTTTATTATTACACTGTCCAAATAACGTTAGAATACTTTCACCATCATCTTAAGACTCATTATTTTTTCTATTTTATTGTAATGATGTTGTAATAAAAACACTTTTTATTCAAGTATTGTAATATTTGATTTATCATTTAAGGTTCTGTTGCAAAGTTGAATTTATAGTATAATTTTAACAAAAAGGAGTC
>NZ_PPQC01000047.1 GCF_002902365.1 Staphylococcus cohnii subsp. cohnii
TTCTGTACGTTGGTTTAGGCCATCACTATTAATTGGTGGTGGTCTTTTCTTATAAGTAGTAGGTGTGATGAAAGTATGGATATATTGAATGTGGCTGATATATAAGGAGATGCCAATATATTAAAGGTATAGTTACAGAGGGACTGCACAATAAAGGACACAGTGAATAAGCTACCTATGTTCAAGGTCAGGCTATTGAACACAGAGTTTATAAGGTCATTACATTAAGTAATCAAACTCATTG
>NZ_PPQC01000048.1:0-48751 GCF_002902365.1 Staphylococcus cohnii subsp. cohnii
CCTCTTAAAGCTTCTTTATAGGCAGTTGCTGATTGAGGATCACCAGATGGTGGAGATACAAAGTGACTGATTGGTTCAGCTGCTCCCCAGAATACTAAACCAATTCCCATACCAGCACTAAATAGCATCGCAAACCATGAAATTGTGTTAAATTCTGGTTTATCTTCAGGTTTACCCAATTTCAATTTTCCAATTGGACTAAATATCAAGAAGACACAGAAGAATATCATTAGAGCTACAATAACCATATAATACCAACCAAAGTATTCAGTAATCCAACCAGTAATATTTGTCCCTATTGAATTAAACTGATTTGGAAATATTGCACCTAACAATACAACTATTGCGGTAATAATAATACTATAAGTAAAAACAGAGGACAGTTTCTTCCCACTAGCATTATGTTGTTTATTTTCCAAAATTAGTAACCTCCCTTATAATTGAACATTAGGCAGAATAACAGACTTTATATATTAAAACAACAGCACTAATGTTTCTTTTAATATATATTGTGATGCTAAAGCCGTCATAAAAGGATTACAAAACTAAACATAAAAATTCAATATTTCTATAAATATATTTATTAAAGTTGAATTCATTAACTTTAAAATAAACTTGCTCATGTTTTAATTTAAAAAATAAAAAACTAGAAAGTAATTTTAACCATTACTTTCTAGTCTAAAATATGATGTTTTTTATGAGGAAACATAACGCTCATCGCTACAATAAAAGCATTTCAATACTTTATACTTCAATATTATTTCACTATAAGTACTGGTATAGGACTTCTTTTAGCAACTTTATGTGTTACATCTCCAAGTACATGTTTGATATCTATACTTACGCGATGGTTACTCATTACAACTAAATCAAAATCGCCTACATCCGTATCTCCAAAACTGATTCTCTCAAGTATGGTATCTTTTACAGGCCCAAATTCGATGGCTACTTTATAATTAATACCTTGCTCTTTTAATTTTTCAAGAAATGGAGAAAGTTCTTCTTCTTTTTCTTTAATAATATCTTCTTTATGTTTATTTTCATAACGTACACTCGCCAATAAATCATTTTCAGTCATGACATTATGAACAACTACAGTAGAATCTTCTCCAACTAATTTCGCTAAGTTTTCGGGAATGTTATCGAAATCATTTTCAAAAGAGTATGGTAGTAAAATATTTTTATACATAATAAATCACCTTTCTTAATTAAACTATTGCAAAACAGTCTCATGTAGTTTTGCTCGTTTAAATATATTTTTGGTGCCTTAATGCGTATTTTACTAGTGAAACAACTGAAGTATTGAGCAACTTTTTGCATTAAATCAATGATGTACCCATACCATAAAAAATTTTTAGTGTACTTACTTATTATTTAATTACCACAATTTTATATAAATTATTCATTTATTAATGAAATATTTCATTTTTTCATATTCAGCACTTCAAAGTACTTATGGCTTGTTAATTACATACACAAATAGCAACTACATTAATGATTTCAAAAATAGATTTCTTTTTAAAAAATAGACATGACTATGAAATCAAAATCATCCCTTTGCTCTCATAGTCACGCCTTATAATGCTTATTTATTAATGTAATTGTTCTTGGCCTCGTTTATTCCAAGTTAAAATAAAGCTTAACATCGCTAAAATACTAATAATTGTTAATAAGACAAAACCAAAATCCCATCCAAAATGTTGTACGACAAAACCTAAAACAATGTTTGCCATCACAGCACCAAATAAGTAACCAAATAGACCTGTTAGACCTGCAGCTGTTCCGGCTGCTTTTTTAGGTACATAATCTAATGCTTGTAAACCAATCAACATTACTGGGCCATAGATTAAAAACCCAATTGCAATTAGTGATAAATTGTCTAACCATGCATGACCTGGAGGATTCAACCAATAAATCAACACAAAGATTGTCACGCCAAGCATAAAGAAGAAACCTGCAGGACCACGACGTCCTTTAAATACTTTATCGGAAATATAACCGCAAAGTAGTGTACCTGGAATGCCTGCCCATTCGTAAAGGAAATAAGCCCAACCTGATTCACTTA
Source organism: Staphylococcus cohnii subsp. cohnii (assembly GCF_002902365.1). Lineage (GTDB taxonomy): Bacteria > Bacillota > Bacilli > Staphylococcales > Staphylococcaceae > Staphylococcus > Staphylococcus cohnii. The sequence continues at coordinate 2,066 of NZ_PPQC01000048.1, forward strand.
AATTAAATTGCTTTTCTTCACTTAAATAAGTAGGTGCCCAATCTAACACACCATAACGTACAAAATAGACAAAAATATTAGCAAAAGCAATGGCCCATACCCATTTGTTATTCAATACATATTTAAACAATATCTCTTTTGTTGTTAACTCTGTTTCAAGTGTCTCATGTGACGTCGTAGAATAATCTTTGTTATAGCGTTCAATAGGAGGTAAACCTTGTGATTGAGGTGTATCTCTAATTAAGCCATATGCAATAATTGCGATGACAATTGCCAGTAATCCTGGATATATAAATACGCCTTCAAATCCTCTTAAATAACCAAAATTATAAAGGGCAGTCATAGATATTCCCCAAGTTGCGATCGGTGCCATTAAACCTCCACCAACATTATGAGCCACGTTCCAAATAGACGTTTTACTACCACGTTCACTAACACTAAACCAGTGCACAAGTACACGTCCTGATGGCGGCCATCCCATACCTTGAAACCATCCATTTAGAAATAACATAATAAACATGATTGTTATACTAGAAGTAAAAAATGGTACAAATCCTAATAATAAATTAACAATTGCCGTAAGCATCAAACCTAAAGTTAAAAATACACGCGCATTACTGCGATCACTTACGGTTCCCATTACAAATTTACTAAATCCATAAGCGATTGAAATCGCTGATAGCGCAATACCAAGCTCTCCTTTACTGAAACCATCTTCAATTAATGAAGGCATTGCTAATGAAAAGTTTTTCCTCAGCAAATAGTAACCCGCATAACCGATAAAAATACCTAAAAAAACCTGTAACCGTAACTTTTTATATGTATCATCTACCTTTTCAGACGGTAAAGGATCCACATGTTTTGCTGGCTTTAAAAAACGAAACATACAATCACCCCTAAATTAGCAATTATTTTTCTTAACATTTTATTTACAAATTATTTACTTAATATTAATATTTCCCAGTTGGTAAAGCAATACTATTATTAAGATTTGAATATTATTATTGTAAGAAATAATATTTACTAGGCCGTGGGGGATACGATTGCAATAAACAAAGATTTCATAAATAAAACACCTCATAGTTATGATAAATCTTTAACTACAAGGTGTTATGAAAAGTAACTATTACAATACATCAAAAAAGTGCATGCTTAATAGCATAATGATAATAAATAATCCGACGCACAGTATAAAACTGTACATAGAAGTTACAGTATTACGCAATTTACTACTATAAACATCGTTAGGGTCTTTCCCATGCATAAAAGCAACTATCCTATCATACGTTTGTATTCTATACGATTTTTTTAAAGCTTCTACTTTAAATGATGCAATAATCATAGTTATTAAGAGTATAATTTCAGCTGAAATCCATAATGCCGTCCAATAGTAGAGGGTTGGACCTGCTAAAATTGCGGATAATAACATAGGCCAAAACATTAAATGACTCCATAAATTAAATTTGCTCTGTTTTAACTTTTGTTCCATAATCTCTATGTCTCCTTTAACTAAATTATCTAAAGAAACTTGAAACAAAGAACTAAGCATTAACAAATTATGTATATCTGGATAACTTTTATCATTTTCCCAATTTGAAATTGTTTGTCGTGAAACATACAATTTTGCAGCTAATGCTTCTTGTGATAAATGGTCACGCTGTCTAAAAAATTTAATTTGATTACCTATGTTCATTTGCCAAGCTCCTTTAACTTGAGACTATAGTGTGATTCTATTTTAGACTACCAAATTGTATTGACATGCGCACATTTAATTATGCAAAAAGTTTTTGTCATATATATAGCGCTTTTTTTAGACTTCCCTCAGACTTACATGAAATAAGAATAAGAGTAAGACCGCAACTAAATCATACTTTTAATCACGTATCTTACTCCTATCATTATTATTATTTAATTAACCTGTGTCATAGCATTAAGAAACCAGCATCCCATCATAAATTTATATTTACGTCACAGTTTGCTGTTGTTGATATGGTATAGGATGATCTAATTCAAATGAAGCACCTGCAGTAATTTTTTTATATTGATAAGTAAAGTAGCCAATCCATAAAATTGTGAATATAAACGCGAGTCCATAACTTAAATTAAGATCCAGACCTAAACCTATCTTCTGACTTAAAATATAAGTAAAAATATTCCAAGTCATAAAGACTGCCGGAATTGCAGCCACCCAAAAATTCTTTTTCGCGATAAGTAAGTACATTGCACCTACCCATAAAGCGACAACAGCTGTAGTTTGGTTTGCCCATGAAAAATAGCGCCATAAAATGGTAAAGTCTACCTGAGTCAAACCAAAACTTACGACAAATAATGGTGCAGCTACGATCACTCTTTTTAACATACTATGCTGACCATAATTTAAATAATCAGCTATAATCATACGTGCACTACGGAAAGATGTATCACCACTTGTAATTGGTAAGACAATCACACCCAGTACTGCAATCGTACCAAACACAGAACCCAATAATAGATGTGATGCTTCACTTACAACAAGCGCCGCTTCCCCACGTGCTAAAACATCACTTAATCCACTATATCCATTAAATAAACTCATGCCTGCAGCTGCCCAAATCATTGCTATAATACCTTCTGCAATCATCATTCCATAGAATATAAAACGACCATTTTTCTCTTTGTTTGTCGTTCTCGAAATAATAGGTGTTTGTGTAGCATGAAAACCAGATAAAGCACCACAAGTAATTGTAAAAAATAGTAGTGGAAATATAGGAGCGCCATCTGGATGCATATTTTTCAAATTAATTTCAGGTATCGGTGCACCTGTTTGAATAAGACGGAAACCTATACCTACTGCACTAATTAATAACAATGCACCGAAAATTGGATAAATGCGACCAATGATTTTGTCTATAGGTAAAATTGTAGACAAAATATAATAAACAAAAATGACAAAGATAATGATACCTAATGCGATTCGTCCATCTAATAAATTATGTAGTAACAATGCTGGACTTGTTACAAAAACTGTTCCAGTTAGCAATAATAATAAGATTGAGAAGATATTTACAAAGTGTTTCATGACCTGACCTAAAAATTTACCAGCAAGTTCCGGTAAATGTGCCCCTTTATTTCGAATTGAAATCATGCCAGTCAAATAATCATGTACTGCACCTGCAAAAATACATCCCACAACAATCCATATAAATGCTACAGGTCCATATAATGCCCCCATAATCGGTCCGAAAATCGGTCCTACACCTGCAATGTTCAATAGTTGAATGAGTGAATTTGATGACGTCTTCATAGGTAAATAATCGACATTATCGCGTTGATTATATGCTGGTGTTGGTCTATCTTGTTTCGTTCCAAACATTTTGTCGATATACTTCCCATAAGTGAAATAACCTATAACTAATAAAATAATAGATACAATAAACGTTACCATTTTAACATCCCCTTTTAATAATATGTAAGCGTTTTCTTAATTTAATCACATATTTTATTATTCTACAATCCTGTAAATGTTTTTTTATTTAATTATTTTTAATTTTTGAGGAATATAAAATAAAATAAATTTTTAAAATAATCTTTACATTTATATGATATCTGACTGATTAACACTTATAATAAATAAAAAAAGTACAACTTCGTTTAAATTTAAACGAAGTTGTACTTTTTGGATAAGCTATATATTCAATTAAACTCAACTTTTATTTTTTATAAAGCTTAATTTTTATTTCATAATAATCATCATGGTCTTTAGCTTGATGTTCAAACTTGATGCCACTTTTTTCAATTTCTTCTAAACTTTTGCCTACCGCTTCACGTGCATCTGTTAAGTCTTTTTCAAATGCAAAACTTTGCGCTTTCACTTTTTCAGGGCCGACTTTTTGTTTTACTCTAGCTTCAGTTTGTTTCACGTTTAACTTTTGGCTTATAATCGTTTCCACTAATGTTTCTTGATCTTCATCTGATAAACTTAGCATCGCACGTGCATGACGTTCTGTAACTTTGCCTTCACGTAAACGTTCTATCACTTTTGGCGCTAATTTTAGTAATCTCAATTTATTTGCTATAAAACTTTGACTTTTACCTACACTTTTAGCTAATTCACTTTGTGTAGTATCACCTAGTTCTAAAAGTTTTTTATAAGCTTCTGCCTCTTCTACAACAGATAAATTTTCACGTTGGATATTTTCTATTAAAGCAACCACTGCAGTTTCTTCATCACCTAAATCTCTGATAATGACATCTGCGTATGTCTTATTCAACGATTGTAAGGCTCTAAATCTACGCTCTCCAGCAATGATTTCAAACATATCCTCTTCTATCGGACGTACTACAATCGGTTGTAACAATCCATGCTCATCTATTGATTCTGCGAGTTCTTTAATCTTATTTGGCTCAAATACTTGTCTTGGTTGATAACGATTTGGCACAATACGTTCAGTATGAATAGATTCAACACTATTATGATCCTCTTCAATATAACCAACAATGTCATCTTTATTTTTCAAACCAAATAATTTAGAAAAAGGTTTCTTCATATTTTATGCGCTCCCTCTAAATTAGTTGTATTAAATCACTTTTCTTTTTCAAGTAATGGAGACTTATTGGGCATTCCTGGTTTTCTTGGATATTTCTTTGGTGTCTCACTTCTCTTATCAATCTTGATCATTTGCCTTTCACCAGCATCTTCTGGTAATTCATATGAAATGACATCCTGAAGTTTACCACCGAGGACTCCTATACCAAAACGCGCTTCTTCCAACTCTTCTTCGCCTTTAGCTGATTTTAAAGCAATGAATTGTCCACCCTTTTTAACTAACGGTAAACACAATTCGCTTAATACGGAAAGTCTAGCAACTGCACGTGCAGTTACAATATCATAAGACGCCCTGTAGTCTCCCTTCCCGTAAATTTCTGCGCGATCATGTACAAAATTCACATTTTCTAAATCTAATGCTTCTGCTAATTGATTTAAAAAATGGATGCGTTTATTTAATGAATCTACAATTGTAATTTTTAAATTAGGATAAATAATTTTTAATGGAATACTTGGAAAACCAGCACCAGCACCAATATCACAAAATGTTAGCTCTTGTGTCAAATCCGTATAAAAACTTAGTGCAATGGAATCATAAAAATGTTTCAAATACACTTCATGTTCTTCAGTAATGCTTGTTAAATTCATTTTTTCATTCCATTCAACGAGCATTTGAAAATACGTTTGAAATTGATGTTGTTGTTTTTCTGTAAGTTCGATATCTTGTGTGCTGAGTTGCTCAGTTAACCATTTTACACTCATCTTAATTTTCCACCCTTTGTATTTTACCTTGTTCTAGGAACACTAATAAGATCGAAATATCTGCAGGATTTACACCTGAAATCCGAGATGCTTGCGCAATATTTAACGGTTTAACTTCCGCTAATTTTTCGCGTGCTTCAGTCGCTAAACTATCAACTTTACTATAATCTAAGTCTTCTGGAATTTTCTTTTCTTCCATACGTTTTACTTTTTCAACTTGCTGTAACGACTTATTGATATAGCCTTCATATTTTGTCTGAATTTCTACTTGCTCTTCTACATCACTAGGTAATTGATTTTCTTCTTCTAAAATTTCTAGAATTAAATTATACGTCATTTCAGGTCTACGCAATAATTCCAAGGCTAATATACCGTCTTTCAAGCGTGAACCGCCTTGCGCTTCAATAATTTCTTGTACACGTTCGTGCGGTTTTATTCTAATTTCATTTAAGCGTGCTTGTTCGTCTTTTATCATTTGACGTTTTTCATTGAAACGCGCATAACGTTCTTCAGAAATCATACCTAATTTATAACCTAAATCTGTTAATCTTAAATCTGCATTGTCATGTCTTAATAATAAACGATATTCTGCACGAGATGTTAATAAACGATATGGTTCATTGGTACCTTTTGTTATAAGATCATCTATTAAAACACCAATATAAGCGTCTGAACGGCTTAGGATGACTTCTTCCTCACCTAGTACTCTTGAGGCTGCGTTAATTCCAGCCATGATACCTTGTCCTGCCGCTTCTTCATAACCAGAAGTTCCGTTGATTTGTCCTGCAGTATATAAGTTTTTAATTTTTTTAGTTTCTAGTGTTGGCCACAGTTGTGTCGGTACAAGTGCATCATATTCAATTGCGTATCCTGCACGCATCATATCCGCTTTTTCTAAGCCTGGAATTGTTTCCAACATCTGACGTTGAACATGTTCAGGTAAGCTTGTTGATAAACCTTGGACATAAACTTCATTGGTATTTCTACCTTCTGGTTCTAAGAAAAGTTGATGTCTAGGCTTATCATTGAATCTTACAAATTTATCTTCAATTGATGGACAATATCTAGGTCCCGTACCTTTAATCATACCTGAATACATCGCAGATAAATGTAAATTATCATCTATAACTTGATGTGTTTCTCCATTGGTATATGTTAACCAACAAGGTAATTGATCTAAAATATATTCCGTTGTTTCAAAACTAAATGCTCTACCAACGTCGTCACCTGGTTGTATTTCTGTTTTAGAATAATCAATCGTTTTGGCATTAACACGCGGTGGTGTACCTGTTTTGAATCTCACTACTTCAAATCCGAGATTTCTAAGATTATCAGCTAGTGAAATAGATGGTAATTGATGGTTTGGACCACTTGAATATTTCATGTTACCTAAAATGATTTCCCCACGTAAAAATGTACCAGTTGTAATAATGACTGCATCTGCCCAGTATTCTGTGCCGATATTCGTACGTACGCCTTTGATGACTTCATCTTCAATAATTAAGTCATCCACCATGCCTTGCATAATATCAAGGTTTGCTTCATCTTCAATTACTTTTTTCATTTCTTGTTGATAAAGTACTTTGTCAGCTTGTGCGCGAAGTGCTCTTACTGCTGGACCTTTGCCAGTGTTTAACATACGCATTTGGATATGCGTTTTATCGATTGTTTTCGCCATTTGGCCACCTAATGCGTCTATTTCACGAACTACTATTCCTTTAGCCGGGCCACCAACTGATGGGTTACATGGCATGAATGCAATATTATCTAAATTTATTGTTAACATTAACGTTTTGGCACCACGTCTTGCTGAAGCAAGTCCAGCTTCAATACCAGCATGTCCGGCTCCAATTACTATTACATCATATTCTTGAGCCATACTTTTTCCTCCCTTTTATTTTCCTAGACAAAATTGACTAAATAATTGATTTATCAATTCTTCACTTGCGGATTCTCCGATAATTTCGCCTAAAATTTCCCAAGTTCTCGTTAAATCTATCTGAACCATATCCATTGGCACACCAGCTTCTGCAGCATCTATAGCATCTTGAATTGAGTTTCTCGCTTGTTTTAGCAATGAAATATGTCTTGAGTTCGATACATATGTCATATCCTGATTTTGGACATCTCCTGCAAAGAATAAATCTCTAATTTGTATCTCTAACTGGTCAATACCTTCTTGTTTTAACATTGATGTTTGAATGATTGGCATATCTCCAACCATTTCTTTAACTTCTGAAATATCTAATTGTTTGTCTAAATCCATCTTGTTAATTATGACAATGGCGTCTTCATTTTTAATAACTTCATATAACTTGCGATCTTCTTCTGTTAATGATTCGTTATAATTTAGCACAAACAAGATTAAATCCGCTTCACCTAAAGCCTTGCGTGAACGTTCTACACCAATACGCTCAACGATATCTTCCGTTTCACGTATCCCAGCAGTATCTACTAGCCTTAAAGGTACACCGCGAACGTTTACGTACTCTTCTAAAGTATCTCGAGTCGTACCAGGAACCTCTGTAACAATCGCCTTGTTGTCTTGGATCAAGTTATTTAACATGGATGACTTACCAACATTCGGCTTACCAACTATGACCGTTGCTAAACCTTCTCTCATTATCTTCCCTTGTGTGCCTGTATCTAATAACTTATTAATTTCTGACTTAATTTGATTTGATTTTTCTAATAAAACTTCTGTTGTGGCATCTTCCACATCATCATATTCTGGATAATCTATATTAACTTCTACTTGTGCAAGGATTTCGAGAATGGATTGTCGCTGTCGCTTAATCATATCACTTAAACGACCTTCAATTTGATTCATTGCAACTTTAGATGCACGATCGGTTTTAGAACGAATAAAATCCATCACCGCTTCGGCTTGAGATAAATCAATACGCCCATTTAAAAACGCACGTTTTGTATACTCACCAGGATCTGCCATTCTAGCACCGTGTGTCATCGTCAACTCTAATACTCTATTGATGGTTAAAATACCACCATGACAATTAATTTCAACGATGTCTTCTCTAGTAAATGTTTTCGGTGCACGTAAGACAGACACCATTACTTCTTCGACCACTTCATTTGTCTCAGGGTCAACAATGTGCCCATAATTTATTGTATGAGAAGGTACATGTTCTAATGGTCCCTTCCCTCTATATAATTTGTCTGCAATATTTACTGCGTCAACACCTGACAAACGTACAATACCGATAGCACCTTCACCCATAGGTGTGGATATACTCGTTATCGTATCTAAATCCATCATCCATCTCGCCTCCTTTATTCTAAAATTTATCATTATAATATTGTAAATAGTTTTGGATCAAAAAGCTAACATCTTGTTTAAAATTTTCATAAAGTTAGTCTTAGGGTTGTATGATGTAAGACTGACGCCAGTCTTAATTATCCCCTGCCCTACTTAATTCGTTTATTAAAAACCTTAGCTATTTTTAAAACATGTTCTAAACTTGCTTGGATTTGTAGTGTATCCATATCTTTAGCTGGATGCCTGGCTATCACAATAATTTCCATTGGTAATATATTTTGTTTATGTACCTTGAAACTCTCACGTATAGCACGCTTAATTTTATTTCTAACAACAGCATTACCTAATTTTTTAGAAACACTAATACCTAGTCTGAAGTGTTCTAATTCTTTATTAGGTTTCGTATAGACTACAAATTGACGATTTGCTACTGATTTTCCTTTTTTATATATAAATTGGAAATCACTGTTCTTTTTAATTCGGTATGCCTTCTCCACGAAACATCACTCGCTTATCTTTTCATTACATTTATTATTATATATCTAACATGCGTTGTATTTTTTAATAATAACAATAATTTTGCTACATATTTTCGTTATTTTAAACCAAAAAAAAGACCACTGATGAGTCAGTGATCTTATGCTGATAATACCTTACGGCCTTTACGACGACGACGCGCTAAAACTTTACGACCGTTTTTTGTGCTCATGCGTTTTCTGAAACCATGAACTTTACTATGTTTACGTTTATTTGGTTGATAAGTACGTTTTACCATGCAAAAACACCTCCATCTGTATTCGGTTATCTAAATATTATAATAGATAAATTAATATAAGCTTTTTGCTTCAAGTCTTGATTTAATATTATTAATTTCTAGTCATAATTCAAGCAACTACTACAATATAACAAAATCTTTTTTATAAAGCAAGTATCAATTTCAAGCATGTTTTTATCTCATTATAATACGAATCAGTCCTAGATATTTTAAAACTGTATTGATAAATACGTCTATTAATATAGAAGATTCACCCTATCATATAAATATTTTTCATTTCAAACCTAGAGGATTTTTTAATTATACAAATTCCATACACTTTTTATAAATTATTTCCCAAGCCCACAAATCGCTTAATTTTTGATATACTATTCATTCTTGTAAGTTATCCACTTATTCACAGATACGCATGCTTATTTTGTGGATAATATTTCATCTATGCACAGGGTTATTTATGATTTAACAACATATTCACAGCCATTTGACAGAGGTGTTTGTTAAAAAGTATAATTGTGTGGATAAGTTATGTAAATATTGATAAATAAGGGGTTATATTATGAAGATATATCCTAAATGGTTGTGTATAACTTATAATCACAGTGAGTTATCCACTGATTGTGTGTAACTTGTGGATAATTATTAACAGCTTGTGATTATGTTTATTCACACATGTTATTTCTGTGTATAACTTTTAAAATATAGAAAGTTGGAGTTTGCTATTATGTCAGAACAAGAAATTTGGGAAAAAGTTTTAACCTTAGCTCAAGAAAAAGTCAGCTATCCTAGCTATCAAACTTTTTTGAAAGATACAAAACTTTATTCGTTACAAAATGATGAAGCTATTGTAGTCATCGACGATCCTTTTGTAGCTAATTGGTTAAAAACACATTATGTTGAAATTGTACAATCTGCATTATATGAAGCTATTGGTCACGAAATCATGCCAGTATTTTACTCTGAAGATGAATTAGAAAGTTTAAAATCTGAAAAAAAACAAGATGTTAAGCAAAGCGCTAATGAAAAAGAAGTAGACCTTGATACTGTTGATGTAGCAAAAGTTGGTGATGAACAATTCAATATCAACAATACATTTGAAACATTTGTCATTGGTCCCGGAAACAGATTCCCACACGCTGCAAGTTTAGCTGTAGCCGAAGCACCGGCCCAAGCATATAATCCACTATTTATATATGGTGGTGTAGGATTAGGTAAAACCCATCTAATGCATGCTATTGGGCATTATGTCTTAGATAATAATCCAGATGCCAAAGTAATCTATACATCTAGTGAAAAATTTACCAATGAATTCATTAAATCTATCCGAGACAATAAAACAGAACGTTTTAGAGAAAAATATCGTAATATCGATGTGCTCTTAATAGATGATATACAATTCATTCAAAACAAAGAACAAACTCAAGAAGAATTCTTCCACACATTTAATGATTTACATCAAGCGAACAAGCAAATTGTTATTTCTAGTGATAGACCTCCTAAAGAAATTGCTAAATTAGAAGATCGACTACGTTCTCGCTTTGAATGGGGATTGATAGTAGATATTACACCACCAGACTACGAAACGAGAATGGCGATTTTGCAGAAAAAAATTGGTGAAGAAAATATAAATATTCCCACTGAAGCCTTAACGTATATCGCTAATCAAATACAATCAAATATACGTGAACTTGAAGGTGCGCTTAATCGTGTATTAGCCTTTTCAAAGTTACAAGGACAACCTATCACAACCGAATTAACGGCAGCTGCACTGAAAGATATCATCCAAGCACCTAAATCTAAAAAAATTACTATACAAGATATCCAAAAAGTTGTTGGAGAATACTATAGTGTAAGAATAGAAGATTTTAGTGCCAAGAAACGTACAAAATCGATTGCTTATCCACGTCAAATTGCTATGTATTTATCACGTGAATTAACTGACTTTTCGCTACCTAAAATCGGAGAAGAGTTCGGTGGACGTGATCATACTACTGTTATTCACGCACAAGAAAAAATAGTAAAAGATATCAATAATGATCCGACATTTAAACAAGAAGTTGAAAATCTTGAAAAAGAAATTAGAAACCCATAAAACGATCTGTACTATAACAGATTATTCAATCAATTTAGAGGTATAACAAAATAACTTATTTTTTAATTTTGTGGACAATGTGCAAAAGTAATACACACTGTGCACAAGTTATCCACAGTCGTCGAACAATGACATGATTGTATTAATTTGAGTTATCCCCTAATCCACAAGCCCTACTACTATTACTACGGGTTTAAAACCTATATAATTATTATATAAACGACTGGAAGGAGTTTAAAAATGGAATTTACAATTAGAAGAGATTATTTTATAAATCAATTAAATGACACATTAAAAGCAATCTCACCAAGAACTACATTACCTATACTAACGGGTATAAAAATTGAAGTTAAAAACAATGAAGTCATACTTACTGGTTCAGATTCAGAAATCTCAATAGAAATTACGATTCCTAAACAAGTAGATGGAGAAGACATTATTGAAATTACAGAAACTGGTTCAGTTGTACTCCCTGGTCGTTTCTTTGTAGATATTATTAAAAAACTACCAGGAAAAGAAGTTAAATTATCAACAAATGAACAATTCCAAACTTTAATAACTTCTGGACATTCAGAATTTAATTTAAGTGGTTTAGATCCAGATCAATATCCTTTATTACCACAAGTTTCTCGTGATGATGCGATTCAACTATCTGTAAAAGTGCTTAAAAACGTGATAGCACAAACGAATTTCGCAGTGTCCACCTCAGAAACACGCCCAGTACTTACTGGTGTTAATTGGCTTATACAAGATAATGAATTAATATGCACAGCAACTGACTCACACCGCTTGGCTGTGCGAAAAGTGACTTTAGAAGATGAATCTGAAAATAAAAATGTCATTATTCCAGGTAAAGCTTTAGCAGAATTAAATAAAATTATGTCTGATAGTGAAGAAGATATCGATATTTTCTTTGCCTCAAATCAAGTATTATTCAAAGTTGGAAATGTAAACTTTATTTCACGTCTCTTAGAAGGTCACTATCCAGATACTTCACGTTTATTCCCAGAAAACTATGAAATTAAAATAGGCATAGATAACGGAGAATTCTATCATGCTATTGATCGTGCATCTCTATTAGCACGTGAAGGTGGAAACAATGTTATTAAATTAAGTACAGGTAATGAATTAGTCGAATTATCTTCTACATCACCAGAAATTGGTACTGTGAAAGAAGAAGTGAAAGCAGATAACGTTGATGGTGGCAATTTAAAAATTTCATTTAACTCTAAATATATGATGGATGCACTTAAAGCAATCGATAACGATGAAGTTGAAGTCGAATTCTTTGGTACGATGAAACCATTTATTTTAAAACCAAAAGATGATGATTCAGTTACACAATTAATTTTACCAATTAGAACATATTAAATTTTTTGTTCAACAGAGAGCCTGAGACAGATTTATGTCTCGGGTTTTTTATTGTGGATATTTAAAACCTAGTAAGCATAACTTAGGGGTGTGGATAGAAATCTAATTTTATTAAATAGATTTCATCGTCTCACCTGGCAAGAATGACTAGAATTGACAGAAGCTTGATTTATAACGCATTTTCAGTTTAGTCATCTACTGCCAATGTGAAATGAGATTGAGGCGAGACTATTATGTCTCAACTTTATGTCACATATAAATGATTGCTTCATTCTTTTTATTTCGAAGTAATTTCATAAGATAAAACGTGTATATTGATAAAGACATATTAATCATAAACATTTACCGTTACTTACATGCTATTTAGAGCTTAAATATAAGCAATTTAATCTTTTTCAGACTTATGATACCTAAAACGAATAAATAAGCTGAGAAAGTCGTTAAAATTCAAAATCATAACATTGCCGTTGAACTCATATAAAAAATCCTTATGAAGTATTGCTTAGTTAAAAACATTAATAATTAATTTTTTAGTTAGAATCTTTTTTAAAGAAATAGAATATTAGGAATAAAAGTTTGTTATAATATATGAGTGTTACATTGTTAAAAGTACCTTCGTAAATAAATTTCAATAATAGTAAAAATTATACATAAGAAAACGCTTTCTATCTGCATTTTGCATGAAATTTTTCTCGAAAAAAGGTATAATATATAGATGAGTTTAAAAGGAATGGAGTGATTGATTTGGTTGAAGAAGTAATTGTTGATGGAGACATTACTTTAGGGCAATTTCTAAAGACAGAAGGTATTATTGAATCTGGTGGTCAAGCGAAATGGTTCTTGCAAGATTTTGAAGTAATGATCAATGGTGAGCGCGAAATGCGTCGTGGTAAAAAATTAAACCATCAAGATAACATCGTTATACCAGAAGTCGGTTCATTTTTGATTATACATCAAGGTGAAGAATGAAACTAAAGACACTCCAGCTAGACAATTATCGTAACTATGAGTCAATTACCCTAAATTGTCACTCTGAAGTCAATATATTGATTGGCGAGAATGCGCAAGGGAAGACTAATTTATTGGAATCTATTTATACACTAGCATTAGCCAAAAGCCACAGAACATCAAATGATAAAGAACTCATACGTTTTGATCGAGACTATGCTAAAATAGAGGGTGAACTCAGTTATAGATATGGAGAAATGCCTTTAACGATGTTTATAACTAAAAAGGGTAAGCAGGTTAAAGTCAATCACTTAGAACAAAGTAGACTGACACAATATATCGGTCACTTAAACGTTGTCTTGTTTGCACCTGAAGATTTGAATATTGTCAAAGGCGCACCTCAAATAAGACGTAGATTTATAGATATGGAACTTGGACAAATTTCAGCTGTATATTTAAATGACTTGTCTCAATATCAAAGAATTTTAAAACAAAAGAATAATTATTTGAAGCAATTGCAATATGGTCAAAAGACTGACAGCACTATGCTTGATGTCTTAAATCAACAATTTGCAACATATGCACTCAAAGTTACATTAAGACGTGAACATTTTATTAAAGAACTTGAATCATTAGCCAAACCTATTCATTCTGGTATTACAGACGAGAATGAAACACTGTCATTAAAGTACCTTCCTAGTATCAAATTAGATGCTGAAGAAAAAAGTGAGACGGAACGCTTAGAGGAAGTCTTAACTTTACTAGACGATAATAAAGATCGTGAAAAAGATAGAGGCGTCTGTTTATTTGGCCCTCACAGAGATGATTTAGGTTTCAACGTAAATGGTATGGATGCTCAAACTTACGGTTCGCAAGGACAGCAAAGAACGACGGCTTTATCAATCAAACTTGCAGAAATCGAACTGATGAATATTGAGGTAGGTGAATATCCCATCCTATTACTAGATGATGTGTTAAGTGAATTGGATGATTCACGTCAGTCTCATTTATTGAGTACAATTCAACATAAAGTGCAGACATTTGTGACGACAACATCAGTTGATGGCATTGATCATGAAATTATGAAAAACGCTAAACTTTATCGCATTAATAATGGCGAAATTATAAAGTAACGGAAAGTGAAGGTGGAAGCATTGTCAGATGTGAACAACACGGAAGATTATGGTGCTGGTCAGATTCAGGTATTAGAAGGTCTAGAAGCGGTTCGTAAGAGACCAGGTATGTATATAGGCTCAACTTCAGAAAGAGGACTACATCACTTAGTTTGGGAAATTGTTGATAACAGTATTGACGAAGCACTCGCAGGTTATGCTGACCAAATCGACGTTATTATTGAAGAAGATAATTGGATAAAAGTAACAGACAATGGTCGTGGTATTCCTGTTGGTATACAAGAGAAAATGGGACGACCTGCCGTTGAGGTTATTTTAACTGTGCTACACGCTGGTGGTAAATTCGGCGGTGGCGGTTATAAAGTTTCCGGTGGTCTACATGGTGTAGGTTCTTCTGTTGTAAATGCTTTATCAGAAGATTTGGAAGTGTATGTATACAAGGATGAAAATATATATCATCAAGCATATAAAAAAGGCATACCTCAGTTTGATTTGAAAATCATTGGGAAAACCGATGAAAGCACTGGTTCTACAGGTACTGCGATTCGTTTTAAAGCTGATCCAGAGATATTCACTGAAACAACAACATATAATTATGAAGTATTGCAACAACGTATCAGAGAACTGGCGTTTTTAAATAAAGGTATCTCAATTACATTAAAAGATGAAAGAGAAGAAGAGGTTCGTGAAGATACTTATCACTACGAAGGTGGTATAAAATCTTACGTTGAAATGTTAAATGAAAATAAAGAACCTATTCATGAAGAACCGATTTATGTACATCAATCAAAAGATGATATTGAAGTTGAAATAGCGCTTCAATACAATAAAGGCTATGCTACAAATCTTTTAACATATGCGAATAATATTCACACTTATGAAGGTGGTACTCATGAAGAAGGCTTTAAACGAGCGCTTTCTCGTGTGTTAAATAGCTACGGTCTTAACAGTAAAATCATGAAAGAAGATAAAGAAAGACTTTCAGGTGAAGATACACGTGAAGGTTTAACGGCTGTTGTTTCAATCAAACATGGTGATCCACAATTCGAAGGGCAAACTAAAACTAAATTAGGTAACTCCGAAGTACGTCAAGTTGTTGATCGTATATTCTCCGAGTTGTTTGAACGCTTTTTATACGAAAATCCACAAGTAGGTCGAACAATCGTAGAAAAAGGGATTATGGCATCACAAGCACGTCTTGCAGCTAAAAAAGCGCGTGAAGTGACACGTCGTAAATCTGCGTTAGAAATTTCAAGTTTACCAGGGAAACTTGCAGATTGTTCTAGTAAAGACCCTTCTCGAAGTGAAATTTTCATCGTCGAAGGGGACTCTGCCGGAGGGTCTACAAAATCTGGTCGTGACTCAGAAACGCAAGCCATTTTACCGTTACGTGGTAAGATATTGAACGTTGAAAAAGCACGTTTAGATAGAATTTTAAATAATAATGAAATACGTTCTATGATTACTGCTTTTGGTACTGGTATTGGTGGAGAGTTTGATTTAAGTAAGGCACGCTATCACAAGATTATCCTTATGACAGATGCCGATGTTGATGGTGCACATATTAGAACTTTATTATTAACATTCTTTTATCGCTTTATGAGACCGTTAATTGAAGCTGGATATGTTTATATTGCACAGCCACCATTATTCAAATTGACACAAGGTAAACAGAAATACTATGTGTTTAACGAACGTGAATTAGAAAAACTTAAAGCTCAATTGGATCCAAGTCCAAAATGGTCTATTGCACGTTACAAAGGTCTTGGTGAAATGAATGCTGATCAATTATGGGAAACAACTATGAATCCAGAAAACAGAGCTATGTTACAAGTATCATTAGATGATGCGATTGAAGCAGACCAAGTTTTTGAAATGTTAATGGGCGATGTTGTTGAGAACCGTAGACAGTTTATTGAAGATAATGCAGTTTATGCAAACTTAGATTTCTAAGACAATGAACTGAATTTTTGAAGGAGGATATCTTGATGGCTGAATTACCTGAATCAAGAATAAATGAACGAAATATAACGAATGAGATGCGTGAATCGTTCCTAGATTATGCGATGAGCGTTATCGTTTCACGTGCGCTACCAGATGTTAGAGATGGTTTAAAACCAGTACATCGACGCATACTTTACGGCTTACACGAACAAGGTATGACACCTGATAAATCATATAAGAAATCTGCGCGTATTGTTGGGGATGTTATGGGTAAATATCACCCTCACGGTGACTCCTCAATTTACGAAGCTATGGTTAGAATGGCACAGGACTTCAGCTATCGATATCCTTTAATTGATGGTCAAGGTAACTTTGGTTCTATGGATGGTGATGGTGCAGCGGCGATGCGTTATACAGAAGCGCGTATGTCTAAAATCACACTCGAAATGTTGAGGGATATTAACAAAGATACGATTGATTTTGTTGATAACTATGACGGTAACGAAAGAGAGCCGGCAGTCTTACCTTCAAGATTTCCAAATTTACTTGTAAATGGTGCATCAGGTATCGCAGTAGGTATGGCTACTAATATACCGCCACATAACTTGACTGAAGTAATTAATGGCGTTTTAAGTTTAAGCTATAATCCAGATATTACGATTGCAGAATTAATGGAAGATGTCCAAGGGCCAGACTTCCCTACAGCAGGTATTATTCTTGGTAAAAGTGGTATACGCCGTGCATTTGAAACTGGACGTGGTTCTGTTCAAATGAGAGCAAGAGCTGAAATTGAAGAACGTGGTGGCGGTCGTCAACGTATCGTTGTAACAGAGGTTCCATATCAAGTAAATAAAGCCCGCATGATTGAAAAAATTGCTGAATTGGCACGTGATAAAAAAATCGATGGCATTACAGATTTACGTGACGAAACAAGTTTACGTACTGGCGTGCGTGTTGTGATTGACATACGTAAAGATGCCAATGCCAGTGTTGTATTAAATAACTTGTATAAACAGACACCATTACAAACGTCATTTGGTGTTAACATGATTGCTTTAGTTGATGGCAGACCGAGATTGATTAACCTTAAAGAAGCATTGGTTGAATATCTTGAACATCAAAAGATAGTTGTAAGAAGAAGAACAGAATACAACTTGAAGAAGGCACAAGACCGTGCACATATTTTAGAAGGCTTAAGAATTGCTTTAGACCACATTGATGAAATTATACGTGTGATCCGTGAATCTGATACAGATAAAGTTGCAATGGTAAGCTTGCAAGAACAATTTAAACTTACTGAACGACAAGCGCAAGCCATCCTTGATATGCGATTAAGACGTTTAACAGGTTTAGAAAGAGATAAAATTGAATCTGAATATAATGAATTAATTGCATATATAGAAGAACTAAAGGCGATTCTTGCAGACGAAGAAAAACTATTACAACTTGTTCGTGATGAGTTAATTGATGTTCGTGAACGCTATGGTGACGAACGTAAAACAGAAATTCAATTGGGTGGTCTCGACAACATTGAAGACGAAGACCTAATCCCAGAAGAACAAATCGTCATTACATTAAGTCACAATAACTATATTAAACGCCTACCTGTTTCAACATATAGAGCTCAACATCGCGGTGGTCGTGGTGTACAAGGTATGCAAACATTAGAAGAAGATTTTGTAAGTCAACTTGTTACCTTGAGTACGCACGATCATGTCTTGTTCTTCACGAATAAAGGTAGAGTGTATAAACTTAAAGGTTATGAAGTGCCAGAACTCTCCCGTCAGTCTAAAGGTATCCCAGTAGTCAATGCGATTGAACTGGATAATGATGAAACGATTAGCACAATGATTGCCGTTAAAGATTTAGAAAGTGAAGAAGACTACTTAGTATTTGCAACGTTAAAAGGTATCGTTAAACGTTCAGCATTACGTAATTTCTCACACATTAATAAAAACGGTAAGATTGCGATTGGTTTCAAAGAAGATGATGAATTGATTGCAGTGAGATTAACAGATGGTGAAGATGATGTATTAATTGGTACTGCTCATGGTTCTTTAATCCGCTTTAACGAATCAGCATTACGTCCTTTAGGTCGTACAGCTGCTGGTGTTAAAGGTATTACATTAAGAGAAGGCGACAGCGTCGTTGGATTAGATGTTACTAAAGCAGAAACAGATGATGAAATTCTAGTTGTGACTGAAAATGGCTACGGTAAACGTACGCCAGTTAGTGAATATCGTTTATCTAACCGTGGTGGTAAAGGTATTAAGACTGCTACGATTACAGAACGTAATGGTCAAGTTGTATGTATCACATCCGTCGAAGGTAAAGAAGACTTGATGATTGTTACAAATGCTGGTGTAATTATCCGTATCGGCGTTGAAGATATTTCACAAAATGGACGTGCAGCCCAAGGTGTAAGATTGATTAAATTAAACGACGATCAATTTGTTTCTACAGTTGCTAAAGTAGATGAAGAAGAAAAAGAAGCTGAAGAAATTGAACTTCAAGAAACAGAGAATGAGCAAATTGAAGATACTTCAAGTGACAGTCAACAATCAGAATCTGTCGTAACTGATGATCTATCAGAAGGCGTCGTTCATACCGAAGTTGAAGAAGATACAGATGAAGATGGTCGTCAAGAAGTGAGAAAAGACTTTATGGACCGTATCAATGAAGACATCGATAATAGTGATAATGAAGATACTGAAAACGAAGATGACGAATAATCTCAATTTTTAGAAGTAAACCAATAGTTACATTAAAAATTGAAAAATTTAAATATACAAGTGAGTTTGGGACATAAATCCCCATTCTCAAAATTAGAGGGTCAATCCTTAATATGGATTGGTCCTCTTTATATTTAAAAACTTACGATTTTGATCGTGCATGCTTGCCTGGGGATATGGTTCGAGCCTGTAGTCTCTCACTCATATCATTTCCCCGGGCGTCAGCACGATGCAAAATCGCTATAGGAAATGTGGTTTAATACAATAGAAACAGCTTCGTATTATTTAACTTATAAAGCTAATAGCAAGTCATATTTTTAATTAACCAAAATATATAACTTAATATGAAAACACATGATGGAAGCGTCCATTTTATATAAAAACTTACGATTTTTGATCGTGCATGCTTGCCTGGGGATATGGTTCGAGCCTGTAGTCTCTCGCTCATATCATTAACCCGGGCGTCCACACGATGCAAAATCGCTACAATTTATATTTTGTTGTTCAAAAAAATAAGGCCTTTACGTATAATTTAATAAGCACTATGTAAATTAAAGAGTCACATATGTATAAAAATTATTACGTGACTCAACATACACTACCAATGGAAACTTCAGTTTAGTATCCCACAAATGATATGTCACGATATGTGAAGAAAAACGTTGAAACAACCCTTGAAAATACATTCGATGAATTTAAACATCATCGTGGTGCTACATCATTTCATCCCAAAATGATGTTAATAATTATTCTATATCTCTACACACAATTCATATGTTTTGGTTGTAAAATAGAAAAACTGCTAAATGATCGTATCTGAATGCATGTGTCTATCACAAAATCAAACACCTTCTTATAAAACAATAAATCGTTTTAGAGTAAATCCTAAAGTAGATGCCCTATTAGCATCTTTAGTTCTTTGTATTAACGCACTTAATATAAGAAAAGTAGTAGCTCCACGAGACAACTATAATCAAAACAATATTAAAAAGGCAATTTCTATATTATTCAATAGAAATTGCCTTTTTCACTTGTCCAAGAACTTTATGTTCCAGGCTCATTTTATTTTGATTTAACATATTTATATCTTAGGTATTTATTTAGCTTTCCAATGCTTTCATGGCATATGGAATTTCGCTAATTAAATGGGAAGGTGGTACGACATACATTTTCTTTGATAGCTCTTCACCGATATAACTGTGTGTATAAGTAGCACTCGTAACCGCTTCTTTCGTGTCGTCGAATTGACCTACAAAACTTGTAATCATACCGGCAAGTGTATCACCCATACCGCCTGTAGCCATCGCAGGTGTACCAATTGGTAGTTTGTAATCTCCATCTTTGAAATAGATTTCAGTGCCATGCATTTTTAATACAATCGTTGCTCCAATTCTATCAGCAACTTCGCGATTACGTTCATAGGTTTGTTCTTCTATTGCAATGCCACTTAAACGTTCCCACTCTTTTTGGTGTGGTGTGAAAATAACATTGCAAGTTGGAATATCTGGCTTTAATTTACTAAATATAGTAATAGCATCTCCATCCACTATAAGTGTTTGGTGTGGTTGAATGTTTTGTAATAAGAACGTGATAGCATTATTTCCTTTGAAATCACACCCTAACCCAGGACCAATTAAGATACAATCTGTATTTTCAATCATTTTAGTGAGCATTTTAGTATCATTGATATCAATCACCATTGCTTCAGGACAACGTGAATGTAGCGCAGCATGGTTTGTTGGATGTGTAGCTACCGTAATTAAACCACTGCCACTATAGACACAAGCGCGTGCAGCAAGCATGATTGCCCCACCTAGATTCGCATTACCTCCAATTAAAAGAATTTTGCCATAATCACCTTTATGCGTTTCATCTTTACGTTTTGGAATGCTTACTGATGAAATTGTTTCCAACATTGAAACCCCCTTTAATCATATTAGATATTTCAACTTTTAATTTGTATATTTGATCATTATTTTGTTGATTCGTAAGTTTGTACTTTTTGATAAGAATTGTGTATTTATAAGCTTTATGAAAGGTTTTCTCTGTAGCTTTTTTATTAATCTACTTTTTAAATACAATAGAAAATATTATACCTGCTTTGCACTTTAGTCAATAGGTAAAAGCATTAAGAATTTGTTTATTTTTAGAAATAATAAATTTGCCTTCTTTATCTTATTAAAATACTAATTTAATACCATGTTACGGATATGGAAGAACCTATTGTTCTTAAAAATATGGAAGCGTATACTCTAATTAATTGAAAATCATCAGAAGTAAGGAGATGGGGAAATGACATTACAGCTTAATGGTGAAAATTTAACAATTAATGCAATTAAAGATTTTTTATACCAAAGTGATGATGTAAAAGTAACAGAGGATGCATATGAACGTGTAAAACAGAGCCGGGTAACAGTAGAAAAGATTATAGATGATAAAGAAACAATTTATGGTATAACGACTGGATTTGGTTTATTTAGTGATGTGCGTATTGATGAGGGAGAATACAATCAATTACAAGTAAATTTAATTCGTTCGCATGCATGTGGTATTGGAAAACCTTTTTCACAGGATGTCGCCTTAGTGATGATGGTTTTACGTCTAAACACGTTGCTAAAAGGTCATTCTGGTGTGACAATCGATTTAGTAAATCAAATCATTTATTTTATTAACAATAGAATTATTCCAGTTATTCCACAACAAGGGTCTCTTGGTGCTTCAGGTGATTTAGCACCACTTTCACATTTAGCTTTAGCACTGATTGGAGAAGGTAGCGTCTATTATAAAGGTGAAGAAGTAGACAGCCGGCATGTCTTAAATTTATTAAATCGTGAACCTTTGAGCTTACAGGCTAAAGAAGGTCTTGCTTTAATTAATGGCACGCAAGCTATGACTGCACAAGGTGTAATTAATTATATAGAAGCGGAAGATATTGGTTACCAAGCCGAGTGGATTGCTGCACTTACACATCAAGCATTAAATGGTATTACGGATGCATATCATGAAAAAGTGCATCGCGTCCGAAATTTTCCAGAACAGATAGATGTTGCTTCACGCATGTTAGACTGGCTTGAAGGTTCTAAATTAACAACGACACAGGGAGAAATTCGCGTACAAGATGCTTATACATTACGTTGTATTCCACAAATACATGGCGCGAGCTTCCAAGTTTTTAATTATGTAAAAGAAAAGCTTGAATTTGAAATGAATGCGGCGAACGATAATCCATTAATATTTGATGAAGACGATGAGACATTAGTTATTTCTGGAGGTAATTTCCATGGTCAACCGATTGCATTCGCGTTAGACTTCTTAAAGTTAGGCGTAAGTGAATTAGCCAATGTTTCAGAAAGACGTTTAGAGAGATTAGTAAACCCACAATTGAACAATGGTTTACCTGCGTTTTTAAGCCCTCAACCAGGTTTACAGAGTGGTGCAATGATCATGCAATATGTAGCTGCAAGTCTTGTTTCGGAAAATAAGACACTCGCACACCCAGCTAGTGTAGATTCTATTCCATCATCAGCTAATCAAGAAGACCACGTGTCTATGGGGACGATTGCTTCACGCCATGGTTACCAAATGATTGAAAATGCACGACGTGTGTTAGCAATAGAAGCAATCATCGCACTTCAAGCAGTAGAATATAAAGATGTTGAAAAATTATCACCTAAAACCTATGAAAAATATCAATCTTTACGAAAAGTTGTACCATCTATCACTGAAGACCGCCAATTTCATAAAGACATAGAAGCTGTTTCACAGTATTTATTAGATCACGCTTATGCTAATTAAGGTTGAGTGAATTTTTAATGAACATTTAGCGATTGCATATCCTTGGCCTTGAAAAGTGATAGGTTATTTGCTATATTAAAATCAAGTTAATAAAGCTATTGTTCGTAGGCTAAGTAGTATTGTACTTTTGGTTTCAGAGAGCTTGTGGTTAGTGAGAACAAGTAACCAGAGTCAATGTGAATCTACCTATTATATGAGAACAATCGGGTTTAACCGTTATTTTGGTGAAAGTGCAGTCTCTTTTGGCTGTTAAATAGGGTGGCAACGCGTAAAGACCACGTCCCTTGTACAGGGATGTGGTCTTTTTTGTGTTCTATTCTTAAAAAAATAGAAATTGAAAGGATGGAAAGTGACATGTTAGACATTAAACTATTTCGTAAGGACCCAGAATTTTTAAAAGACAAAGTTGCAAAACGTGGTATGGATACAAAAGTAGTAGATGATGTATTATCACTTGATGACAAACGCCGTGAGTTAATTCGTAAAGCTGAAGAAATGAAAGCTGAACGTAATAAAGTGAGCGGTGAAATTGCTGAGAAAAAACGCAATAAAGAAAATGCAGATGATGTTATCGCAGAAATGAGAAAATTAGGTGACGACATCAAACTTCTAGACAATGATTTAAATAATGTGGATAAAGAACTAGAAGACTTATTATCTCGTATTCCAAATATAATTCATGATGATGTGCCTGAGGGTGATTCTGATGAAGAGAATGTAGAATTAAAACGTTGGGGTACACCAAGGAAATTTGATTTTGATGAAAAAGCACACTGGGATTTAGTAGAGTCATTACAAATGGCTAACTTTGAACGCGGTGCAAAAGTTTCTGGTGCAAGATTTGTGTTCTTAACTGGCGAAGGCGCACAGTTAGAAAGAGCATTAATGAACTATATGGTCACGAAACATACGACGCAACATGGTTATACAGAAATGATGGTACCACAATTAGTAAATGCTGATTCAATGTATGGTACTGGACAATTACCAAAATTTGAAGAAGATTTATTCAAAATTGAAAAAGAAGGATTATATACTATACCAACGGCAGAAGTACCATTAACGAATTATTATCGTAATGAAATTATTGGTCCGGATGTCTTACCTGCTAAATTCACAGCGCAATCAGCGTGTTATCGTAGTGAAGCGGGTTCAGCTGGTAGAGATACAAGAGGATTAATCCGTTTACACCAATTCGATAAAGTAGAGATGGTTCGTTTTGAAAAACCGGAAGACTCTTGGCAAGCATTAGAAGAAATGACAGAACATGCAGAAGCAATTTTAGAAGAGTTAGGCTTACCGTATCGTAGAGTTATTTTATGTACAGGTGACATAGGCTTTGGCTCAAGCAAAACGTATGACTTAGAAGTTTGGTTACCAAGCTATAATGAGTACAAAGAAATTAGCTCTTGCTCAAATATTACAGATTTCCAAGCACGCCGTTCTAACATTCGTTTTAAACGTGATAAAACAGCAAAACCAGAATTAGTGCACACATTGAATGGTAGTGGTTTAGCAGTAGGTCGTACATTTGCTGCAATCGTAGAAAACTATCAAAACGAAGATGGTTCAGTTACTATTCCAGATGCATTAGTACCATATATGGGCGGTAAAACAGTGATTCACCCAGTTAAAGAAAAATAGATTCGTTTGAATGAATATCATCAGTGGCATTTGAGCTAGCTTAAGCGTTGAACTTTCAAAATAGATACCATAAAATGATGAAATAAAAATAGAGGTTGGGACAAATAGATGTCTCAACCTCTCATTTTATATGAATAATGATCCTTCTGATCTTCTAAACATCTTAAATATTTTTAAAGTAAAGAGAGGGTAGGGGAGGTGTTAAATATCTTGTTTTGCAGGTTATTTAATTTGAAAAAATACCTTATTTTATTCAAAAAAGTAGAGGGAAGTCTAAAATAAAAAACACAATATTCCGAAATTAAAAACATTGGAATAACAGTATTTTTAGACGAACGTAAGTCTTAGGTTACACATGCGTAAGTCTAAAAACGTTGAATGTCTCTTTCAGTTTGTATTAAACTAATTCTATTATTTTTAAAAAATGTGTGGGAGGTGGCATGATGGCAACACATTTAACTTTTAAGCAAGGTGTAAAAGAATGTGTACCGACTTTGTTAGGTTATGCTGGTGTTGGTCTTTCATTTGGTATTGTTGCAGTTGCTTCAGGTTTCAATTTGATTGAAATCATTTTATTATGCTTACTTGTCTATGCTGGCGCGGCACAATTCATTATTTGTGCGTTAGTCATTGCTGGAACTCCAATTTCTGCAATTGTATTAACGACATTTATTGTAAATTCTAGGATGTTTTTATTAAGTATGACCTTAGCGCCAAGTTATAAAGGATATGGGTTTTGGAATCGTATAGGTATGTCTTCTTTGATTACAGATGAAACATTTGGTGTCGCTATTACACCACATCTAAAAGGTGAAAAAATCAATGATCGATGGCTGCATGGATTAAATATCACAGCTTATTTATTTTGGACATTTGCAAGTGTTGTTGGTGCTGTTTTTGGTAAATACATAACAAACCCAGATGCGTTTGGGTTAGATTTTGCTATTACTGCAATGTTTATATTCTTAGCTGTTTCCCAATTTGATGCTATTAAGCAATCACAATTTAAAACATATTTAGTATTAATTGTTTGTGTGATCATATTAATGCTTATTTTAAGTTTCTTTATGCCTTCATATGTAGCAATTATCTTAGCTTCGACAATTACTGCGGGGTTAGGGGTGGTGATCGATAAATGACAACGACCTTACATATGCTATTAATCATTGTTTTATGTGGTGTGGTCACTTGGTTAACACGAATTATACCGTTTATATTAATTACAAAAATTAAACTATCTGAGACAGTTGTAAAGTGGCTTTCCTTCATTCCTATTACATTATTTACGGCATTGATTGTAGACGGCGTCTTAGAACAACATGAAGGTTCAATGGTGTATAGTATTAATTTACCGTTTTTAGTGACGATGCTTCCAACAATAATCATTGCCATTATTACACGGAGTTTAACGATTACGATTGTCAGTGGTATTTTAATAATGGCAGTTTTAAGATGGATATTTTAAATATATTATTGAAGTGGTTCACATTATCCGTTAGAATAGCAATAATTAGAAAATTTTGATAATTTTGAAGGAATACTTGTTAAAATAGATGTTTGATTTATACACAGCTTTTTACAATTAAAATTAAATCTTATTTCGAGAAGCAGAGGGACTTGGCCCAATGAAGCTTCAGCAACCGACTTTAGAAGCACGGTGCTAATACCAACGATTCGCTCGAATAATAAGTATTGTAACTTCTTACTTATTATAAATAGGTAGGAAGTTTTTTTACTAAGTAGGAGGTAAATGATGACAAATTATACGGTTGATACATTAGAATTGGGGCCATTTACAACTGAATCAGGTGAAACGATCTTAAATTTAAAATTACGTTATGAACATGTTGGATATGAAGGGCAGCCACTTGTACTTGTATGCCATGCGCTGACAGGTAATCATTTGACATACGGGACGGATGACAATCCTGGTTGGTGGCGAGAGATTATAGATGGAGGGTACATGCCAATACATGATTATCAATTTTTAACATTCAACGTGATAGGTAGTCCATATGGCTCGAGTTCGCCACTTACAGATGCTGACTTCCCCACGCATTTAACATTGCGTGATATTGTCAATGCAATAGAATTAGGTATTCAAACATTAGGGTTTGATCGAATTAGTATTTTAATCGGTGGGTCTTTAGGAGGTATGCAAGCGCTGGAATTATTGTATAATCATAAATTTGAAGTAGATAAAGCAGTCATTTTAGCTGCAACAGATAAGACATCCTCATATAGTCGTGCATTTAATGAAATTGCGAGACAGGCGATTCGATTAGATCATGGTGAAGGTATGAGTATCGCAAGACAACTTGGTTTCTTAACGTATCGTTCTTCTAAAAGTTACGATAGACGATTTACACCAGACCAAGTTGTAAACTACCAGAAGCATCAGGGAAATAAGTTCAAAAAGCACTTTGATCCATTGAGTTATTTAACCCTGCTAGACGTCTTAGATAGCCACGATATAGATAGAGATCGTACTGATGTAGATGAAGTGTTTGGACGTCTAGATACTAAAGTTATGACTATGGGCTTTACGGATGATTTATTATATCCAGAAAATTTAGTATATGCTACAGGTACGCGATTTAAATATCATAAGCATTGGTTTGTGCCAGATAATGTAGGACATGATGGTTTCTTACTGAACTTTAACGATTGGGCACCCAATTTGTATCACTTTTTAAAAGTTTCCAAGTTCAAAAGAAAATGACGATATGCTACATTTTAGTTCGTTTTGTATTATAAGACGTCTGGGATAGTTATTTTATACTTAAATGAAAGTGGAAATAACTGTGTTCCTATGACGTCTTATTTTTATGGTGAGTAAAATGTGAAATTTGAAGTTGATATTAACGAGGAGATGTAATTTAAAAAGGCGCTCATTTTCAGATTTTGTCGCTGATATTGAACTTCTGACAAAAAGAATTGTCAATAATTGTATAAAAGTTTTAAAGAGGTTAAAATAATAAACATAGACAAAAATTGTATAGGAGTGGCGAATTTGTTTTCTAAAATACATACTAAAGCCACTATACTTAGTGTAATCACGTTAATTATAGTAGCTTTAGCTTTACATATATTACCGCTACTTGGACTCGTGTTGAGTTTATTTGCAACAATTCCAGGTATTATTTTATGGCATAAATCTGTAGAATCTTTTGGCTTAACGGCAGTCATTACAGTTGTGCTAACTACGTTATTAGGTAATATATTCGTGTTAAGTATCATGATCCTCTTGTTCGTAGTGAGTGTTGTAGTGGGTCAATTATTAAAAGAACGTACATCAAAAGAACGTATACTTTATATAACAACAACGTTTATTAGTATCATTGCATTAATTGCATTTATGGTGTTACAAGCATTTAAAAAAATACCAAGTGCTACATCATTAATCAAACCGATTAAAGAACAGATGTATAACATAATTTCTAGCGCTTCAGTCAACGCGGATTATAAACAAATGTTTGAAGAGACTTTCCGCCAATCAGCAGTGCAACTACCAAGTTATATGATTGTTGGTGTATTTCTACTTATATTAATCAATTTAATTATCACTTTTCCAATCTTGCGTAAATTCAAAATCGCTACACCCATATTTAAACCATTATATGCTTGGCAAATGAAGCGTTCTGTCTTATGGATGTATGTTATTGTATTAATTTGTGTTATGTTTTCAACGCAACCAAGTGCGTTTCAAACCATCGTCTTAAACTTTGAAATTGTGTTATCATTATGTATGTACATTCAGGGGTTAAGTGTGATTCACTTTTTCGGAAAAGCGAAATCAATGCCGCCAGCACTTACTGTGTTATTAATGGTGATAGGGACAATTTTAATGCCATTAACACATATTGTGAGTCTCCTGGGATTTGTAGATTTATGTATCAATTTAAAACGTATCATTAAAAAATGATTTGAGGTGGAAAAATGAACCGTCAATCCACTAAAAAAGCGTTGATTTTACCATTTATTATTATGGTGCTTACAGCGATAGCGCTTGTCGTCGTTTGGTTTATTTTTAACCAATTGATTGCAGGTATAGCTACTGTTGTATTACTCATCATAATCGTAGGGACAGTACTGATGGTAAGACAAGCTTTACAAAAATTGGATAACTATGTAGATAATCTGAGTGGAAAAATCTCAGCAAGCAGTAATACTGCTATTAAAAGGTTACCTATTGGGATGATTATCTTAGATGAAAATGAAAACATAGAGTGGATGAACCAATTTATGTCGGATCGTCTAGATCGAAATGTCATTTCTGATCCAGTCAATGAAGTATATCCTAATATATTAAAACAGTTAGAAAAAACACAAGAAGTGGAAATTCAAGAAAATGAATATCACTATCGTGTAAGATATTCAGAAAAAGAACATGTATTGTATTTCTTCGACATTACTGAAGAAATACATACACAAGAGTTATATGAAGCATCTAAACCAATTATTGCAACACTATTTTTAGATAACTATGATGAAATTACGCAAAATATGAATGATACACAACGTTCAGAAATTAACTCAATGGTTACGCGCGTCATAAGTAGATGGGCAACAGAATATGACATTTATTTCAAACGTTATAGTTCAGATCAATTTGTTGCTTATTTAAACCAACGCATTCTAAATGAAGTTGAAGCATCTAATTTTAGTATACTGAGTCAATTACGCGAAAAAAGTGTGGGTTACCGTGCGCAATTGACATTAAGTATTGGTGTAGGTGAAGGTTCAGAGAACTTAATCGATTTAGGTGAATTATCTCAATCTGGACTTGATTTAGCACTAGGCCGTGGTGGTGACCAAGTTGCAATTAAGCATATGAACGGAAATGTGCGTTTCTATGGCGGTAAGACTGACCCCATGGAAAAACGTACACGTGTAAGAGCACGTGTTATCTCTCATGCATTAAAAGATATTTTAATGGAAGGCGACAAAGTCATCATTATGGGACATACGCGTCCAGACTTAGATGCTATAGGCGCAGCCATTGGTGTCTCAAGGTTTGCTATGATGAACAACTTAGATGCTTATATTGTGTTAAATGATTCAGATATTGATCCGACGCTGCGTCGTGTGATGAATGCAGTCGATGAAAACCCTGAACTAAAAGAGCGTTTTATCACATCTGATGAAGCATGGGATGTCATGACGTCTAAGACAACTTTAGTAGTTGTAGATACGCATAAACCTGAAATGGTTATCGACGAAAACATATTAAACAAGGCAAATCGTAAAGTTGTGATCGATCATCATAGACGTGGTGAAAGCTTTATCTCTAGCCCATTACTTGTTTATATGGAACCATATGCAAGTTCAACTGCAGAGCTAGTGACTGAATTGCTAGAATACCAACCAACAGAACAACGATTAACACGTTTAGAGTCGACAATTATTTTTGCAGGTATTATTGTAGATACACGTAATTTCACATTACGTACAGGTTCAAGAACATTTGATGCGGCAAGTTATTTACGTGCACATGGTGCAGATACAATATTAACGCAACATTTCTTGAAAGATGATTTAGATACGTACATTAATCGTACTGAATTAATCCAAACAGTGAAACTTCAAGAGAACGGTGTCGCAATTGCACATGGTTCGAACGAAAAAATCTATCATCCTGTAACAGTTGCACAAGCAGCTGATGAACTGTTAAGTTTAGATGGTGTAGAAGCTTCGTATGTAGTTGCTAGAAGAGAAGATAATCTAGTCGGTATGTCTGCTCGATCACTCGGTGCAGTTAACGTTCAATTGACAATGGAAGCACTTGGTGGCGGTGGTCATTTAACTAATGCAGCTACACAATTAAAAGATGTCACTGTTGATGAAGCAATAGAACAATTACAACAAGCTATAACAGAACAAATGAGTAGGAGTGAAAATTCATGAAAGTAATATTCACACAAGATGTTAAAGGTAAAGGTAAAAAAGGCGAAGTTAAAGATGTACCTGTAGGCTATGCAAACAATTTCTTATTGAAGAAAAATTATGCAGTAGAAGCTACTCCAGGTAATTTAAAACAGCTTGAAAAGAAAAATGAAGCTGCAGAAGCGGAACGCCAACAAGAAATTGAAGATGCTAAAAAATTAAAAGAAACATTAAGTCATATTGAAGTTGAAGTATCTGCTAAAACAGGTGATGCTGGAAAATTATTCGGTTCAGTTAGTACAAAACAAATCGCGCAAGCATTACAACAACAACATGATATTAAAATAGACAAGCGTAAAATGGATTTACCAAACGGTATACATGCATTGGGTTACACAAATGTACCAGTTAAATTAGATAAAGAAGTAGAAGGTACAATTCGTGTACACACAGTTGAACAATAAAAACGGATTGAGATATGAGGTGTAATCATAATGGATGGAATGTATGAACAAAATCAAATGCCCCACAGTAATGAGGCTGAACAATCTGTCTTAGGTGCCATTATCATAGATCCGGAATTGATAAACAGAACTCAGGAAGTCTTACTTCCTGAGTCCTTTTATAGAGGCGCACATCAACACATCTTTAGAGCCATGATGAACCTCAACGAAGATAATAAAGATATTGACGTGGTTACAATTATGGATCAACTGTCGTATGAAGGACGACTGAATGAAGCGGGTGGCCCACAATATCTAGCAGAATTATCTAGTAATGTACCGACAACTCGAAATATTCAATATTATACAGATATCGTATTTAAGCATGCGACAAAACGTAAGTTGATACAAACTGCCGATAGCATTGCTAACGATGGTTATAATGATGAATTAGAATTAGATACAATATTGAACGATGCAGAACGTCGAATATTAGAATTGTCATCTACACGTGAAAGCGATGGATTTAAAGATATTAGAGATGTACTTGGAGAAGTGTATGAGAATGCAGAATTACTTGATCAAAATAGTGGTCAAACACCTGGTATCCCAACTGGTTATCGAGATCTAGATCAGATGACCGCGGGCTTTAACCGTAATGATCTAATCATTCTGGCTGCCAGACCATCAGTAGGTAAGACTGCCTTCGCACTTAATATTGCACAAAAAGTTGCTACGCATGAAGACCATTTCTCAGTCGGTATATTCTCGCTAGAAATGGGTGCGGATCAACTAGCAACACGTATGATTTGTAGTTCTGGTAACGTAGATTCGAACCGTTTAAGAACGGGTATGATGACAGAAGAAGACTGGAATCGCTTTACAATTGCAGTAGGTAAATTATCTAGAACAAAGATATTTATTGATGATACACCAGGTATTCGAATTACAGATATTCGCTCAAAATGCCGTCGTTTAAAACAAGAACACGGTTTAGACATGGTAGTGATTGATTATCTGCAATTAATCTCAGGTAGTGGTTCAAGATTCTCAGATAACCGACAACAAGAAGTATCAGAGATTTCTCGTACATTAAAAGCGATTGCCAGAGAAATGGAATGTCCAGTCATTGCACTAAGTCAGTTGTCACGTGGCGTAGAGCAACGTCAAGACAAACGACCAATGATGAGTGACATTCGTGAATCAGGATCAATCGAGCAAGATGCTGATATCGTCGCATTCTTATATCGTGATGATTACTATAATCGTGGCGAAGATGAAGACGATGATGATGGAGATACGAACTTTGAACCAAAAACAAATGATGATAATGGTGAGATTGAAATTATAATAGCGAAGCAACGTAATGGTCCAACAGGTACTGTTAAATTACACTTTATGAAGCAGTATAATAAATTTACTGATATCGATTATGCACATGCAGACATGGGTTAAAAAAAGAATAAAATTTATTTTTTCCGTACGATTTGTAAATATGTTTATTTATCGTACGGTTTTTTTGCATTTGGTTCTTTCTTTTTTAATGAAGTATGTGTTGTAATTAAATGGATATCGCTTTGAAAACCTTGATGACACTATGTTTAAGATGTGTAATTGCATTTTTAAACATTTAATGAAATTCGAGAAAATGTAAAAAACCAATGTTCGATTTTTGTTTGCATTATTAGTGTGGTATTGGTAGAATACTTAATGGTTAATTGAGAAAAACTTGGAGGTGCTCATATGTCATCAATCGTAGTTGTTGGGACACAATGGGGAGACGAAGGTAAAGGTAAAATCACAGACTTTTTAGCAGAACAAGCAGATGTTATTGCACGTTTTTCAGGCGGTAACAATGCAGGCCACACAATTAAATTTGGTGGCGAAACATATAAATTGCACTTAGTACCATCTGGTATTTTCTATAAAGAAAAATTAGCAGTCATTGGTAACGGTGTCGTTGTCGATCCAGTAGCACTATTAAAAGAATTAGACGCTTTAAATGAAAGAGGTATTTCAACAGATAATTTACGTATTTCAAACCGTGCGCAAGTTATTTTACCTTATCATATTAAACAAGATGAATATGAAGAAGAACGTCGTGGAGATAATAAAATCGGTACTACGAAAAAAGGTATCGGTCCAGCTTATGTAGATAAAGCACAACGTATTGGTATTCGTGTTGCAGATTTATTAGATAAAGAAACGTTTGAAAAATTATTAAAAGAAAATATTGAATACAAATCAGCATATTTCAAAGGTATGTTTGATAAAGCATGTCCTTCATTTGAAGAAATCTTTGAAACTTATTACGCAGCAGGCCAACGTTTAGCAGAGTTCGTTACGGATACTGCAAAAGTATTGGACGATGCATTTGTAGCAGAAGAAAAAGTATTATTTGAAGGTGCTCAAGGCGTTATGTTAGATATCGACCACGGTACATACCCATTCGTTACGTCAAGTAACCCAGTTGCAGGTAATGTCACTGTCGGTGGTGGTGTTGGTCCAACATACGTATCTAAAGTCATTGGCGTATGTAAAGCTTATACATCACGTGTCGGTGATGGCCCATTCCCAACAGAACTATTTGATGATGATGGACACCACATCCGTGAAGTTGGCCGTGAGTACGGTACAACTACTGGACGTCCACGTCGTGTAGGTTGGTTCGATTCAGTTGTATTACGTCACTCTCGTCGTGCGAGTGGTATTACTGATTTATCAATCAACTCTATCGATGTCTTAACAGGCCTTAAAGAAGTGAAGATTTGTACGGCGTATGAATTGGACGGTAAAGAAATTACTGAATATCCAGCGAATTTAAAAGACTTACAACGTTGTAAGCCAATCTTTGAAACATTACCTGGTTGGACAGAAGATGTTACAGGTTGTCGCTCATTAGATGAGCTGCCAGACAATGCACGTAGATATTTAGAACGTATCTCTGAATTATGTGACGTTCAAATTTCAATCTTCTCTGTAGGACCAGATCGTAATCAAACAAACTTATTAAAATCATTATGGTAAGCCGTTTACCTATAAAAACTGATTTATAAATTTAAAAAGTAAAATGTTGAAATGAAAAAACACCTTGTTGATGTAGCCTAATATGGCCATCTTTACAAGGTGTTTTTTATTTATATATTTGAATGTGTTACATATTGATCACGAAAATTTAGAATGTGATCGACTGCTAACTGATAACCTGTTTTATTACTAGATTGTATAGATTTAACTTTTCTGATATTACGTTGATAGTTCGGTATATCATCTAGCATGTCTAAGACAATTTGTTTTAACTCTCGGGACGTTATATTTTCTAGTTGTAACTGACGACCAACAAGTAGTTTTTCGATTTGGCGAGCCACAACGGGTTGATCTGCACTTTGAGGAAAAGCTAACATAGGTACTTCCATCAACATCGCTTCATTCGTACTATTCATACCCGCGTGTGTTAAAAATAGTGACGTATGTTGCAATAATTCTGTTTGTGGAACAACATGTGCAACCGTAAAATTAGATGGTATCGCATTAAAATCTTCAAGTTGATTATCATGACCAATGGATACAACAAATGAAGCGTCGATATTTGCAAATGCTTCAAAGCAGAGATTGAAAAATTCAATATTTTGATTAAATACCGTTCCAAGAGAAATATAGACGACTGGTCGTGTGGTATCAATGTTGTCCATAAAGCCAGAATCTTTAGGTTCCAGTATGGAAGGACCAACAAACTTGTAATATTCAGGATCAAAGGCGTCATAACCAACTTGGAAACCTTTCATTACATAAGTGATATTAATATTTCCCGGGTTATTCATAACTTCAAAACGAGAAGGAATGGTTACATCATATGTTGATTCAACATGGGCTTTTAAATTATTAAAGGTTTCATCAGCGTGTTGAATTTCTTCTTTGCTCACAGTAGAAGTTAAATGATTAATAAATGTTTCAAAAGATGTCTTTGTATGAGCAAATGAAGATACAGATGAAATCGATGGTAAATTCAATTTTTGCGCTAATATATAGCCACAACTAAACATAGAATCATGAATCATATAATCAAAATGCTCATTTTCAGTTTCTCTTAAAATTTGTGGCACAATGATATCTACAGTTTTTAATAAGCCATTGATAACATTGAACAAATGATGATTTTCATGATCAGTGAATGCTGTCATAATCGCTTCTGTAGGTAGCGTTCTAATTTCAGCACCAGTATCTTTCAATTTATCTTTATATATCGCTAGCGTAATAAACAACTTCTTCGCCGCGATCAACTAATGCTTTAACAACTGCAATTGTTGGGTTTACATGTCCAGCAGAACCTGGATTAACAAATAATATTTTTGCCAATATTGCGCCTCCTTATTTAAACTAATTATAATTTTAGCAAAATGAATTTAAAACACAAAAGATTTTATATTTATTATTTACATGTTGAAATAAAAATTAAAAAGAACATAATTATAGAAGTAAGTGTACATCAATGTCTCTCAAAAGTAAGTTAATAAGCAAATAAAATACTGTTTTGACAGCTTCGAGTATTATTTTGTTACTTTATACATTAATGATAGAAAATTATACTAAATTAATTTAAAAAATAGCTTGTCAACCATAATGAGAGTTGATATAATTTATCTTGTGCTTAAGAGAGGCTCCTTGGTCAAGCGGTTAAGACACCGCCCTTTCACGGCGGTAACACGGGTTCGAGTCCCGTAGGAGTCACCATTTTTAGGTCTCGTAGTGTAGCGGTTAACACGCCTGCCTGTCACGCAGGAGATCGCGGGTTCGATTCCCGTCGAGACCGTATTGCCCATCCAATAGGATGGGCATTTTTTTGTACAATTTTCTACGATATATATTTTAAACTTCATTAAATTGAAGGTAGTAGTTATTTATGTATAAACATAAAAGCGTGTGTCTTCGTTTGTGAAACGAGCGGATGCTCAATTTAAATACGTAGAATTTTAAATGCTTCATGCTAGTGCAGGTTAGCACAGTTCATAAAAGTATCATTGTAAATGCGATGCTGCTTTGCAATAACACTTTTTTATACAATTAAAATAAAAAAGGTTAAACTAAATGTATTGAGTGAGACAAGAGGTGAAACAATGATGACTGTAGATCCAGAATTGAAAAAATTAGATATGCTAGATGCCCTGAGCGAACGACACGGTGCATTGAGGAATATTGTTGAAAACAAAGCAAATGACAAGAACGGGATACACAACTCCAGTTCAGAATGGTATATCATGGCAAAATTATACGTAAGTAAACTTACGTTTGTTGAAGTAACACAATCGGTTAATTTAACAAGGCAAGCCATTCATAAAGCGATTAAACAATTAGAAGAAAAAGAATTAGTCAAAGTTGAAAACTTAGTTCATAATAAAAAAGAGAAATGTGTGTCATTAACAGATAGCGGCATCGAATGCATTGAACAGTATATGACTTATAAACAATCCATTGAAAAACACATTGCAAAAGTCATTGGAACTGAGCAATTACAGCTATTTAAAACGATTTTACATCAAGACTGGCAACTAGAAGACTTACAATAAAATATCCAAGCATGAAGTATTGTGCCATTTTAAAAGCAATGGTTACAATACTTTTAATTTTGTACTAAATATTGTAAACCTAGTTGACAATAAAAGGGAAATTTTGATACAGTAATGAAGTTGATCGTTCGAGGACATTACTTTGAAGTAACAAATAACGTATACATATCAATGAAAAGATGTGTTTATCATTTAAAATTCATATTGTAAATGCTCAATGATATAAAACAAATTTGAATGGTATATCGAGATAAGTTATGGATCGAAGAGATTAATTTTAAGTAAATGGTACGAAGTTTATCACGTACGACAGCATTACATATCAATGTTAGGTCTCTTAATAATACTTATACTTCATGGAACCATTAAAAAGGAGTATTTAAAATGACAACGCAAGTAAAAGTAAAGAACCCAAGCATGTACGCACTTGTACTTATGATTGGTGGATTTATGGGATTATTTAGTGAAACAGCGTTAAACATGGCACTCACAGATATTATGGCTGATTTCCAAGTTTCAGCTGCAGTGGTGCAATGGCTGACGACGGGATATTTACTCGTTATGGCTTGTTTAGTACCTGCTTCTTCTTATTTAATCAAGTGGTTTAATACGAAACCACTTATTATTACAGGAATTGTATTATCATTAATAGGCGTTATTATTGGTGCGCTCGCGCCTAATTTTAGTTTCTTATTATTAGGACGTATTGTACAAGCACTTGGCACAGGTATTTTACTACCAATCATGGTGACAGTGTTGATGCTTATATTCCCAATAGAAAAACGCGGTGCCGTGATGGGCATTATGGGTCTAGTGATTACCGCTGGACCTGCGCTTGGACCAACGCTGTCAGGTGTCATTATTTCAGCTTCTAGCTGGCATTATATTTTTTGGATTAGTGCGATTTTATACATTATCGTATTATTTATGGCAATTTCAAAAGTAGAAAATGTTGGAGAAATTACCAAACCTAAAATTGATATGATTTCTATTGCATTATCTACAATAGGATTTGCGGGATTAATCTTTGCATTAAGCACATTAGCTGAAGCACCATTTACAAGTACTATTGTATGGTTGCCGTTATTGATCGGAATTGTTGCACTGGCTATCTTTATCGTACGACAATTCAAGATTGATTCGCCGATGCTTAATTTAAACGTATTTAAATATCCAATGTTTGTCATAGGGGCTGCAATGGTTTTCGTTACGATATTATGCATCCTATCTATGGGTATATTATTGCCGCTATATTTAAAAGGTGCTTTATTATTTAATTCGATTATTGCTGGTTTAATTTTATTACCAGGTAATGCAATCAATTTAATCTTATCCCCGATTGTTGGTTCCTTATTTGATCGTTTTGGTGCTAGATACTTTGGCATTTTCGGATTTTTACTGATGTTTATTGCAGCGTTAATATTTTCATTAATGATTTCAGTTTCTACACCTGTTTGGGCTATTATTTTGGCATTCATGGTACTTTTCTTTGGCATATCGATGGTCATGATGCCAGCACAGACAAATGCCTTAAATCAATTGCCACACCACCTTTATGCTGATGGTTCAGCAACAATTACAACGTTAATACAAGTAGCAGGTTCAGCTGGTACTGCAATTGCCATTACGATTTATACCACGGCAATGCGTACCTTTGGCGCAAGCCATCCAAATGCAGAACAAGAAGTTGTACTGTCTTATGGTATCCAATATGCCTGTTTCTTTATTGTAATATTGACAGTTATCGGATTTATATTATCGCTCTTCGTTAAAAAATCTAAAAATATTTAATATTATCAGTGATGCATATCCAGTTTAAGCGACATCATGTTCAAATTATGACTAAGTTATCTCAAATACCTTAGTCAAAATAACATGACCCTTGCTGAGATATGTATCACTTTTTTATAGACTATGGGCAATATAGTCGCACAGTGATATCATGTTGTGTAGGCTTAATATATCTATAATTAACCTATTAATAGTAAAAAATGTTATAATTTTACAATATACCAATTTATTTTTTTGTTTAGAAAAATAGAATTAGCACGCTATAAATGGTAAATTATATTATAGAGAAATGCGTAGAAAAATATGTAAACGTACTACAATTTAGAAATGAGGTTTATAAATATGGCTAGAAAAGTTGTGGTAGTAGATGACGAAAAACCAATTGCTGATATTTTAGAGTTCAACTTGAAAAAAGAGGGTTATGAAGTATTCTGTGCATATGATGGTAATGACGCAGTAAATTTAATATATGATGAAGAACCAGACATTGTCTTATTAGACATTATGTTACCTGGTCGCGATGGCATGGAAGTATGCCGTGAAGTACGCAAAAAATATGAAATGCCAATAATTATGTTAACCGCAAAAGACTCAGAAATCGATAAAGTATTGGGTCTTGAACTTGGCGCCGATGACTACGTGACGAAACCATTTAGCACGCGTGAATTAATTGCGCGTGTCAAAGCAAACTTACGTCGTCATTATTCACAACCAGCACAAGAAGTGAACGATGCATCTAATGAAATTACAATTAAAGATATTGTTATCTATCCAGATGCATATTCTATTAAAAAACGTGGTACAGATATTGAATTAACACACCGTGAATTCGAACTGTTCCATTATTTATCTAAACACATGGGTCAAGTTATGACACGTGAACATTTATTACAAACTGTTTGGGGCTATGACTATTTTGGTGATGTACGTACAGTAGACGTAACGATTCGTCGCTTACGTGAAAAAATTGAAGACGATCCATCACATCCAGAATATATAGTGACGCGCCGTGGTGTTGGATACTTCCTCCAACAACACGATTAGGGGACAATATTAAATGAAGTGGCTTAAACATTTTCAATCTCTACACACGAAACTTGTTATTGTCTATGTATTGTTAATCGTAATCGGTATGCAGATTATCGGTTTATACTTTACCAATAGTCTAGAAAAAGAATTAACACAAACATTCAAAAATAATATCTCGCAATACGCGAAACAAATAGAAATTAATATAGAAAAAGTCTATGACGAAGACAACTCAGTCAATGCACAAAAAGAAGTCCAAAATTTATTGAATGAGTATGCCAATAGACAAGAAATAGAAGAAATTCGTTTTATTGATAAAGATCAAATTATCATGGCTACCTCAAAGCAGTCTACGCGTAGTCTAATAAATCAAAAAGCTAATGACAGCTCCATACAAAAAGCGCTATCTCTAGGAGAAATTAATAGCCATACAGTATTAAAAGACTATGGTAATGGAAAACAACGTGTGTGGGTCTACAATTTACCAGTGAAGACATCAGATGATGGCACAATTGGCAATGTTTATATAGAAGCAGATATCAACGATGTATATAACCAATTAAGCAACATCAACCAAATCTTTATTGTTGGGACAGGCATCTCGCTATTAATTACAGTGATACTAGGTTTCTTTATTGCGCGCACAATCACAAAGCCAATTACCGATATGCGTAACCAAACCGTTGAGATGTCTAAAGGTAACTATACGCAACGTGTTAAAATTTACGGTAATGATGAAATTGGTGAACTTGCACTAGCCTTTAATAATTTATCCAAACGTGTACAAGAAGCACAAGCAAATACAGAAAGTGAAAAACGACGTCTAGACTCTGTCATTACGCATATGAGTGATGGTATTATCGCAACCGATCGTCGTGGCCGTGTGCGTATTGTCAACGATATGGCATTAACGATGCTAGGCATGATGAAAGAAGAAATTATCGGTCATTACATGTTAAATATGCTTAAATTAGAAGAAGATTTTTCATTAGATGAAATTCAAGAAAATAATGATAGTTTCTTATTAGATATCAATGAAAGTGAAGGTATAATCGCTCGTGTAAACTTTAGTACAATCGTACAAGAGACAGGCTTCGTTACAGGTTATATTGCCGTACTTCATGATGTAACAGAACAACAACAAGTTGAACAAGAACGTCGCGAATTCGTGGCGAATGTTTCACATGAATTACGTACGCCGTTAACATCCATGAATAGTTATATCGAGGCATTAGAAAGCGGTGCATGGAAAGATGATGCGTTAGCGCCACAATTCTTATCCGTGACACGTGAAGAAACAGAACGTATGATTCGACTCGTAAACGATTTACTACAATTATCAAAAATGGATAACGAATCAGATCAGATTACCAAAGAAATTGTCGACTTTAATATGTTTATCAATAAAATTATTAATCGCCATGAAATGTCAGCGAAGGATACAACATTTGTACGTGAGATTCCAAAACAAACAATCTTTACAGAAATTGATCCAGATAAGATGACACAAGTGTTTGACAATGTCATTACCAACGCAATGAAGTATTCACGCGGTGATAAACGTGTTGAGTTTCACGTGAAACAAAACTCACTGTATAATCGTATGACCATCCGCGTCAAAGATAACGGCATTGGTATTCCTATCAATAAAGTAGATAAAATCTTTGATCGTTTCTACCGCGTAGATAAAGCACGGACGCGAAAAATGGGTGGTACAGGATTAGGACTAGCCATTTCTAAAGAAATTGTCGAAGCACATAACGGTCGCATCTGGGCAAATAGTGTAGAAGGACAAGGCACGTCAATCTTTATTACACTTCCATGTGAAGTACTAGAAGATGGTGATTGGGATGCAGAGTAAAGAACTAATTAAATCTATTATCCTATTTCTTTTAGTACTCATGAGTGCGATTTTGACGTATATGACATGGAACTTTTCACCTGATTTGGCTAATGTAGATAAACAAGACAATAGTAAAAAAGAAGCGAAATCAAATACAATCGGTAAACCTTTGAAACAAGGAATGCCTCAAGTGATCACACCATACCAAGTCATTCACTCTAAAGGTGAAAGTACAGAAGGTATGGAAGCAACACGCAGCAATGTCGAAGAAATCATTAAACCCTTAAAAAATCATCGTGTATTACACGCTGAACAAATGCACAGCAATCATAATTTAATTATTCCAGACTTGAGCGATGAATTTTTAGTATTGGACTTCACCTATGATATGCCTCTTGCTACATATTTAGGCCAAGTATTAAACATCAATGCCAAAGTACCCAACAACTTTAAATTTGATCGTTTGTTAATAGATAACAATCAAGACGGCAAAATTAAACTTTATGCGATTAGTAAAGATAGACATAATGTTGTACGCATGACCACAACGGTGAAGACAGATAAATTCACACAAGCATTGGAAAACCAGCATAAGCATATGCAACCATACACAGAAATTATTACCAATAAAGATACGATAGATAAAGCGACACATATCTTTGCGCCGAAGTCACCAAAAGGACAAAAATCCTACCATACAATCTATAATCACATTAGTGTAGATACCATGAATTCAATACTATTTAACGATTCAGTGGTAGTGCGTAGTTCAAGAAGCGGTGCAGTCACTTACAACAATAATACAGGTGTGGCCAACTACAACGATGAAACCGAAAAATATCGCTACACAAATCTATTAGAAGATGAAAACCGTTCAACGAACATGCAAGAAAGCATTCCAAGCACCTATGCATACATCAATAATCACGGTGGTTTTACAGATGATTTCAGATTATTCCATACAGACGATAAACGTGGCGATCTGACTTATCAACTGTTCTTGAATGGACGACCAACGTTTAACGACGACGATTTAAATACATTGAAAGTTTCTTGGGGCAATAAAGGTATTTATAGCTATGCGCGTACGTTATTAAAAGCAAATGTAACTATTGATAGTGGCGAAAAAGAAGTCAACCTACCAGGCGCTGAAACTGTCCGTTCGGAACTCGCCAATAACCCTGAAGTAGATTTCGAAAAGGTAACAAACATGACCATTGGTTACCGCATGGAAGATAAACAGGACAACGGAGATATAGAAATCCAGCGCAATAGTGAATTTAAGCCATGTTGGTATGTAGAGTACGATGACAAGTGGCGTGCATACAAAGATGGGGGGCTAGAATAAATGAACTGGAAACACACGAAAACATTATTTATTTTTGTATTTATTCTAGTGAACATCAGCCTTATCATCATCTATATTGATAAAGTCAACAAATCTCATATTAACGATAGTGCCGACGAAAATGCAGTGAATTTCAAACAAGAAAAAATAGAAATTCCTGAAAATTTGCCAAGCGTTAAAAATATAGAAATGCAACTACTCACTGCAAGATCTAATGATTTTTCATCTTATGCAAAAGCACGTTCAAGTATTACAAGCGAAGAAGACGGTCAAAAAATCAAAGGTGAAATCAACGATCCAATTGATGTAGGTAACGATCAATACACAGATTTAAAATCGTATGTTAAAGATAAAATCTTTAAAGGTCAAAATTACGAAATGAGTAAAATTGACGATAAAAATGTTACTTTTGAACAGACTTATAACGACTTTCCAATCATGAATAATAGTAAAGCACAACTCAAATTTAATATCAATGACGATGGTAAAGCATCAAGCTACAGACAAACAGCTATGAAATCCATAGAG
Source organism: Staphylococcus cohnii subsp. cohnii (assembly GCF_002902365.1). GTDB lineage: Bacteria > Bacillota > Bacilli > Staphylococcales > Staphylococcaceae > Staphylococcus > Staphylococcus cohnii. The sequence continues at coordinate 45,493 of NZ_PPQC01000048.1, forward strand.
CCATCAGAAGGTGCTAACAACGATAAGAAACAAGTAAACACTGCGAAAAGCGCGATAGAAGCACTTTATTATAATCATCGTTACCTTAAACGAAACGATGAAGTGACCAACGTCCGACTCGGCTATTATACCGTCGTTAAAGAACCTAACGTGCAAGTACTAGAAGCCAATTGGGAAATCAAAGTAAAACATAAAGATGAATCCAAGACATATTACGTCGAAGCCATTTCAGACAGTCCCAAAATTGTTGAAGAATAGTGCGAACATAGCATTTATGACTTCACACAAGCATACCGTTTAGTGAGTATTGAAAGATTTATCATAAATATAAGAGAGCGGATATACGAAATCAAAAGTATTAACATTGATTTTGATACCGCTCTTTTATTATGTACTTTGAGACACAGTATTTAAAAAAACAAGACACCACATTAAACAATAAATTCAATTTAAGCTTCAAAGTATGTTAAAATAGATTATTGTTAAATCAAAGTTATAAACCAACTGCGTTGATTTAAGATGAACGCATGTAAACATAAATATGTACCACATAGGATAGTTCAAAAGTACATAATTTAAAAAACAGTTTCAGCAGATATAAAAACTTTAATCATTAGACAGAGGGCATGTTGAGGTCACATAAACCGTAGACTGCCTAAACAAATTATAAGCAACGAGTGTTTATCGATTAGAAAGGGTGAATCGCTTGATACGAATGAGTGTATTAGCGAGTGGTAGTACAGGTAACGCCACTTATGTAGAAAGTGATAAAGGTAGTATTCTTGTCGATGCAGGCCTGACAGGTAAGAAAATGGAAGAACTGTTTGGTCAGATCGACAAACAAATTAAGCATTTAAACGGCATTTTAGTAACACATGAACATTCCGACCATATCAAAGGCCTTGGTGTCTTAGCACGTAAATACGGATTGCCAATATACGCAAACGAAAAAACATGGTCGGCAATCGAAAAGAAAGATAGTAAAATCCCAATGGATCAGAAATTCATTTTTAATCCATACGAGACTAAGTCTATTGCAGGCTTTGATATTGAATCATTCAACGTGTCTCACGATGCCATAGATCCACAGTTTTATATCTTCCATAATAATTATAAAAAATTCACGATACTCACAGACACAGGCTACGTTTCAGATCGCATGAAAGGCATGATTCAAGGCAGTGATGCTTTCGTATTCGAAAGTAATCACGACGTTGACATGCTTCGTATGTGTGGCTATCCATGGAAGACAAAACAACGTATCCTCAGTGATATGGGACACGTATCTAATGAAGATGCAGGGCTTGCCATGACAGACGTCATTACAGGCAGCACGAAACGCATCTACCTATCCCACTTATCACAAGACAACAACATGAAAGACCTTGCACGTATGAGCGTTGGCCAAGTCCTAAACGAACACGACATCGATACAGAAAAAGAAGTACTCCTCTGCGACACAGACAAAGCTCAAGCTACACCAATATATACATTATAATAAAGAAGCCCTTGCCCTTCATTGAAGCGGTTAGGGCTTTTTTGTGCACTAACCCAAGATTACTGTAAGCTATAGTTGAAACAGCTTATTTGAAAAGATAGAGGATCTTGATGGATTTGCTGAAGATGATGCAAATTGTAGTTGGCATAAGAAGTGAAATTGAGTAATTTTTAACACGATGGCTAAACGTTAATCTAGTTAAAGCACCAGTTTTCATATTATTGAGTTATCGGAGACTTATGCATGAAGCTTAGTTCAGTATCACTTGAACCCTAGTCATCGTGCTGTGATGACACGACGAAATCATTTTAATAAATTAGAGGTTTGTTTAACTATCAATTTTATAAAATGACGAGCTAATTAAAGTAGTTACATATATGCATTTATCTGATAATTTATAAACAGTGGATAACTTACCTTATAGCTTGAACGAACATGAGATTTTGTAAAATAAACGTAAATTTTGTGAATAAGTATGTAAGACAATCGGCAACTTATCCACGTATTTATCCAAAGTTATCCAGAGATGTGCACAATTAACAGAGAAATACCCACATTATACACAGAGTTATCCACAAATAAACAGGTTATCCACTCTTACTTGTGAAAAAAACGTAAATTATTTTAAAATATCGTATACATTCCTGTTATAATAAGAGGGAATTGTGTGAATAAGTGCATAACTTGTGGATAAGTCTAATAACTATTGATTTTTAAGCTTTTACAGGAGGCATATTATGAAAATTACTATACTTGCAGTTGGCAAATTAAAAGAAAAATACTGGAAACAAGCCATAGCTGAATACGAAAAACGTTTAGGTGCGTATTCCAAAATTGAAATTATTGAAGTACCAGATGAAAAAGCACCCGAAAATATGAGTGACAAAGAAGTTGAACAAGTGAAAGAAAAAGAAGGCCAACGCTTACTAGCAAAAGTAAAACCACAATCCACAGTCGTTACTTTAGAAATAAAAGGCAATATGCTGACTTCTGAAGGACTTGCTAAAGAATTAGAAAGCCGCATGACACGTGGCCAAAGCGACTTCACATTTATTATAGGTGGTTCCAATGGCTTGCATCAAGACGTCTTAAACAGAAGCGACTACGCCTTATCATTCAGTAAAATGACATTTCCACACCAGATGATGCGCGTCGTCTTAATCGAGCAAGTCTACCGTGCGTTTAAAATCATGCGCGGTGAAGCTTATCACAAATAAAACTAAAAATTAGATTTTGAACAACTTATTTTAAAATAAAAGCCAAAAATAAAGGTGGATTATAATTATAAATTTGTAATTTAATTGGAAGGATTTTAATAGTGATTAATATAAATTTCAATGATTGGGAAAATGTATGTAAATCATTCTTTAATTTAAATGGGTCAAAACTAGAAAGTTACATTCAGTGGTACCCATTTTCGAAGTTAACAGAAAATAGTAAGAATATAATATCAAGTGAAAAATTTTTTGAAAATTTTATTAAAAATGGAGCTATTTTTAAGGAATATAACACTTTTAATTTTCCATCTCACTACTCTCAAAAGACAAGTGCTTCTTTTAGAAATATGTCTCTTGTTTCTCCGTTTGTATATCTTTACATAGAAGCAATAGGTTATCATATCAATCAAGAATACACTCGTAAGTCGAAAAATGTTCGGTGTTATTATTCAGGTGATTTAAATGAAAATCAATTTTCTTATAAGAATAGTTATGATAAATTTTTTGCAGATATAAACGCACTTTCAAGTGTATATGATAATTT
>NZ_PPQC01000048.1:48765-67469 GCF_002902365.1 Staphylococcus cohnii subsp. cohnii
TAGCAATTTTTTTGATGCTATTGATATGAACTTATTATTTAAATTAATAAACGAACGAGAAGAAGTACTTGATACACGTAGTAGTTTGATTTATAAAAGATTATTACAACAAATCGGTGGGAACAAATTTCCTACTGTAGAAAATAGTGCAAGTTTATCTTATTTAGCAACTTATATATATTTGGATGAGGTTGATTATGAATTAGAGACAGTATTACAGAATGAACCTCAAATAGAAAGTTTCCAAATTATTCGTTATGTAGATGATTTGTATATATTTTTTAATACTATGGAAGATGAATTAAATTTAGTATCATCAAGGATTAAAAATGCAGTAATTGATGCATATAGAAAAGTTAAACTAAATTTAAATGAAAATAAAACAAAACTAGGAAAATCTAACGAAGTAAATGAGACATTGAATGCTGCATTGTATAATCATTACGTTAATAAAAAAGAAATTGACATTGCTTATTTCTATGATAAATATAATATAGGTTATTTTTTAGATGATTTATATAACTTAGCGTATTCTCACAACCATGAAAATTTTAAAAAAATATTAGATAAATATTTTACTAAAGAAGGTATTACATACTCTTCAGATGAAGTACTTAGATATTTAGCATATTATGAAGATGAGTTATTTCAAGATGAAGCAATTATTTGTAAAATAAAACGACTTATTTTAACTGATTACAATTTTATAAATTATAAAATCAATATATTTTTAAGAATTATATTAAAGACGAATAATGGTGAGTTAATCAAATTTTTATTAAATGAGTTATTTAATAAGGAAAAATTTAATTCTTTTGATGTATCAATAAGTATTAATTACTTATTGTTGAGAAATTTTCAACATAATGACTTAATGAGTAAAGTTAAAGATGTAGATTCAGAAATTATTGATTACATTGATAGATATTGTAAACAGGATTTTTTAAAAGAGCTAGATAAAGAATATAACTATATTTTAAACTTAAATTTAAAAAATGCATTTTCAGATAATAGTTCAAAAGTATGGTATCTTTACTTTTTATATAAATTTCATGACAAAAATGGTGATACACTAGAAGCATTTGCTTATTATAAAACTTATTTTGATAGAATAGTTTCATTACTAATGTGCTATAAAGGTATTTCATATACTAAAAGAAAGTTACCAGATTATCATAGACATTATAAAGTAAATAATGTAAAAAAGGATTTTGAAGAACTAAATCCAAATTATTATAAAAAACAAAACATTGATAATTTTTTGAGTGAATTATATAGATTACGCCAATACAATCCAATCAATCATTCTTCGGCTGAAATAATTGAAGACCAAATGTTGAAAGAATCCCAAATAATTAATTTAATAAGGCAATCGGAAACTTTACTAATTAATAGCTTTTGATATTAATTTTAATGAATCGAAGAGGTGAATAGGTTGAGTAAATCTAATTTCAAAGAAAGAATTCAAAAAACATATACAAAGAAAGATCTCGAGAAAGCTTTAGGTCTTAAAAACAAAGCTCAATTGCAGAAAAGAATTGATAAATTAGTTGATATTTATAAGGTTGATATGAAGAAATTTCAAAAAAATTCTGGTGAAAGTGAAAGAGCTGCTTATAGTTTCAATGGTATTGCTTTTGATATATTATGTGTCTTATTAAATAATATGACAGATGATAACATACCAAAAGCAATTACGGATGAAGATGTAAGGCTGAGAAAAGATGCGATAGAAAATATTGATATTACCCAATATGCGAATTTTATTAAAAATGTTAAGAATGACATAGATAAAATTGAATTTAAACCATTAAAGTTACATATACATGCACAAAAAGCATACCAAGATGTAAAAAAGGTGTTTGATTCAGGCAGTAAAATAAACGATAAGTTACAATTAGCTTCTGAAGTAATGAGTCAATTACCAATAGATAAACAAGTGGAATTAAGTGATAAAATTGCATTTGCTATACATGAAGCTGTTTACTCAACATTTTCAGAAAGTAAATATAATGAACGAATTAATGAACATCATCAAACGAGTGAAAGGTCAAGTCAGCATGATTTTCGATATAATTATTTTGTAAATCAATTAACAGATAATGTAATAACTGAAGGTATAGATGAAGAGAGAGCATTTATTTATGATAGAGATGAACAATTAGATTGGTTATTAGTTAACATACTAAATAAAGTTCAACGAGCTGCCGATGGATGGGGAATGAGAAATGCTAAACCGCATCACAGAACGCAAACATTTAGAGATATGGAGCATTATTTCCTTAGAGATGTATCGAAAATGATAGATAAAGAGCTTAACAAAAAGGAAAACTTAAATAAGCAATCTAAAAAATATGACTTCGATAATAAGATAAAGGTCATTAATGACAATATTGAGCTTTTTAATGAAGATGAACAAATTAGAAAGCATTTACTAGAGTTACGTAAACGATTAGACTTTCATTCTGCAGCAGTATTAGATAAGAAAAATCATTCACACATAGGCAATGAAATGTTCCAATATTTTATGGATGATATGCAGCAAGTTGTAACATTGATAGACCGATACATTAATAAGACTGAACATTATAATGATATGAAAAATGGCTATATTAATGAATATAAATCATTTTATAATGCATATAATAATGAAATTGAAGTGACTAAGACTCATGAAAATAACATCCCGATGGCAATGTTAATGAAGCAATTTAAGAATCAACTGTTAAAAAGAAGGAATAACCGGAAAAGCTCTAATTGAAGTTAAGTAGAAAATTGATTAATAATTGATAAGCTCAATCCCTCATATAAAGGGATTGAGCTTATTTGCTTGGTGGGAATTTTTTTGAATTTTTTTGCCACTTCATCAACGACCTCTATTTAGTATTAAGATTGTTTTATCAAAATGTTTTGAACAAATTTTAAGTTGAAAGTGAGCGCGCCACTTTCAACCATAAAGGAGAAGATTTACATGGAGACAAGAGACAAACTGATGTCGTTGACTCAAAGTAACAAAACACAGCAGTGGTTAATGGACAAATCATCTAACCAAGATGATGTTCAGCAACTGCAGCAACAATTCAGTCAGCAGCTTGATCAACAATATAATGCACTTTTAGTTGATGAAAAAGCTAAGTTAGACCAATACGTGGAATTGCATCAAGGATTGGAATCATTAAAGGAAGAGATTGAATCAGAACCTATTACGCTTAATATTGATAAATTACCCGATATCAAAGCAACAATGCTTGAAAGAGCCAAGAATGATGAACATTCTGATAAAATCGAAAAGCTATTTGATAGGTTAGAACAGGCATTAAATGGTACGAATCGATTATATACGCAATTATCGTTGATTGGTACACGAACACATCGAATTACAACTAAAAATTTTAATCTTCAAGGCTTACCTAAAGCAGTCCAACATACGATTTTACCTTCAAAATTTAAGAAGGTGTATACAGTCGATTTTAAATCGTTTGAACCATCAGTTGCAGCGTACATGACTCAAGATTCAAAACTGATTGACTTGTTAAATCAGAAAGACGGACTGTATGACGCATTGCTAAGTGAATTAGGCTTATCAGATGAGCTACGTGTATTTGTTAAACGTGCATTTATTGGTTCGTTTCTATTTGGAGGTAACTTCAAAAATCCTAAATTCAAGCTGAATCAATATGTAAGTGAAGTACAATGGTTGGATTTGGTCAGCCAATTTACAAAAGTCATTGAACTTAAGAAGTACGTTGAAAAGAGTAATTCCATGCCTATGCCTTATAGTATTGAACATGATATGAGCGCATTTCAAGGTAGCAGTATTATGGCAATCTACGTACAAACTGTAGCGAGTTATATTTTCAAGCACATTCTGCTAAAAGTGTACAAAGCACAGTGCGATCAAAAAACGTTCAAGATTATAGTACCGATACACGATGCGATTATGATTAAATGTGAAGATGAAGAAATTGCACAAAATGTGGGTCAGTTAATGAAAGATACGGCTAACCAGTTGTTCAATGGAGAATTTGCCCATGTGACAGTGGAAGAAATAGGAGGCGTAGACCATGAATAATGATAGAGGACAAAGCCTACACATCCCAAGTAGTACACCAATCAAAGAAAATAATATATATGTAGCTACGTTACATTCTGTGATCCAAACAGATTTCTCAGGTGAAATAAAGCACCAATTCACGTATGAAATTGAAGTGAACAATCAGATTGTATATGCGAATCGTAATATTCCAACAAAACCGAGCGCTAATCAGTTATCAATTCATGATTGGCTTAAACGTCATAGCAACTATAGCGTGGGTCATGACACGTATGAACCATACATTGACCGAAAGCATTTAATATTTATTGGTCAATATAACGGTAATTATTATGTACACGATGTAGCACCATTAAATGAAGATGGAGGATTATTATAATGAATCATATATTACAGATGTTAACGAAACTATTGAGTGAAGCTAAGGAAGCAATCGACCGTGAAGGTCTGATTGCTATATTAACAGGAAGTGTTGGAAATAATGATGAAATAGATGAGTCTGGACAAGCTATAACGGTGTTTAACGAACTTATTGATAAGTTAAAACTTAACATCCCTAAAGATGTAGACTATCGACCTAATATTCATAGCTATTTTAGTATTCAGAAAAAACCTAATGACACAATATTAATGGATATGATGATAAATGTTTTTCATGTCAAACGCTTTGCTTCAGAATTGTTTATTTTTAAAGATAAAGGTTGGCAAAAGGTAAATGAAGATGAATTACAAGGGTTGATATCTAAAATGATACAAGTGTTGCTGGTAGATTATAAACCTTCACTAAGCATCTTGAAAAGTATAGTAGATGGATTACAAAAGTCAACAGATGTTGAAGAACTTGTTGAAGATAAACAATACATTGGTTGCGGTCCAAATATGTTCAATCTAAATACATTTAAAGTAGTTAAAAACAACTTGAATATTTTCCCAAAAACCCGCTTAAATTTAGATTTAGATATGAATGATGTAGTCTCTGATAAAATACCGCCTCATTTCGATAATTTTATGCTACAACTTGCTAATTTTAATCATGAATTACAGTGTTTTATAATTCAACACACATCGGTATTACTAACTGCAGATACAAAATTACGTCGCGGTCTGATTTTGTATGGCAGCGCCAAAAATGGGAAATCGGTTTATCTCAAGTTACTTAAATCATTCTTTTATAGTAATGATGTTGTATCTAAAACACTTAATGAGCTTGAAGGACGCTTTGATAAAGAAAGTCTAATTGGTAAAAGACTTATGGCAAGCGATGAAATTGGGCAAGCTAAAATTAATGAGAAAGTTGTTAATGATTTTAAAAAATTACTCTCTGTTGAGTCTACTCATGTAGATCGGAAAGGTCAGAAGCAAGTAGAAGTTACTATAGATTTAAAACTCATTTTTAATACGAATGCGGTATTGAACTTTCCTTCAGAACATGCAAAAGCATTAGAGCGTCGGATTGCTATAATACCATGTGAGCACTATGTTGAAAAAGCGGATACATCGTTGAATGACAAATTACAAAATGAAAAAAAACAAATTTTCCTCTACTTGATGTATGTTTATCAGCAATTGGTACATGAAAATAAAGAATGTCTCGAAAATGAACGTGTTACGGAGTTAACTCATAATTGGTTGAATTTTGGATATATATTTATATCTAGCAAATCAGTCAACCTTAACAGTCAGAAGGCATGCATTAATTTACTCAGAAAAAGTATAGAAATTAAAGATGGTTCATCTATCAAAGTGTCTGATTTAAATGAAGTTATTAAGAAAGAAATTAACGTAAGTTCTCAGGTTATTAAACAACTAATTCAAGCAAATTATGAAGTTCAAATAAAACGATATGATGGTTATGAATATTGGATAGGATTAGATTGGAAAAAATCTGATCGCCAAGTTACTTATTCTGAAGAAGCTGGATTAACCCAATTCGATGAAAATGTAAGTATAACTGATTCTGAATTACTTTATGAAGAAGACTTTTGGGAATGGGATGAGGAGGACTTTGAAGGTGAATAATGAACAAATTGAAGCATTTGTAGAGGTTCTTGTACCTATTGTGGAAGAACGAATCAATACAAGTAAATAAGGGTATTAAGCTGACCATGCACTACGAATTTCGGTTCGTAGTGCTCATATTATAAATTGTTAAAAGTGATAAAAATGAAACAAATCTACAAATATATATTATTACATTGATGTTATATACCAAGGTCTATAACGACAACTAAGTAAAAGGAGCGAAATATTATGGAAAGAAAAATTGCACTATACTCAAGGGTGAGTACGACAGAACAGTCTGAGCGCGGATATTCTATTCATGAACAAGAACAAGTCCTCATCAAAGAAGTTGTTAAAAACTATCCAGGTTATGACTATGAAACTTATATTGATTCAGGGATATCAGGAAAGAATATTGAAGATCGTCCTGCAATGAAAAGATTATTAAAGGATGTCAAAGACAATAAAGTAGAGATGGTACTAAGTTGGAAATTGAATCGTATTTCTCGTTCAATGCGTGATGTATTTAATATTATTTATGAGCTTAAAGAACATGGTGTAGGATATAAATCAATTTCAGAAAACATTGATACTTCAAATGCGTCTGGTGAAGTTTTAGTCACAATGTTTGGTTTGATAGGTTCTATAGAAAGACAGAGCTTGATATCTAATGTTAAGATGTCTATGAATGCAAAAGCACGCAGTGGAGAAGCTATAACAGGAAGGGTTTTAGGCTACAAACTATCACTTAATCCACTGACACAGAAAAATGATTTGGTTATCGATGAAAATGAAGCTAATATTGTCAGAGAAATATTTGATTTGTATTTGAATCATAATAAAGGACTTAAAGCCATAACAACAATATTGAATCAAAAAGGTCATCGCACGATTAACCAAAAGCCATTCTCAGTGTTTGGAGTTAAATATATTTTGAATAATCCTGTATATAAGGGGTTTGTGAGATTTAATAACTATCAAAATTGGTCAGTTGAACGTCGAAGTGGCAAAAGTGACGAAAAAGACATGATTTTGGTGAAAGGCAAGCATGAGGCAATTATAAGTGAGGAAATGTTTGATCAAGTACATGATAAATTAGTATCTAAAAGTTTTAAACCAGGACGACCAATTGGTGGAGACTTCTATTTACGTGGACTTATCAAGTGCCCAGAGTGCGGTAATAATATGGTATGTAGGCGTAGTTATTACAACACGAAAAAATCAAAAGAACGTACAATTAAACGTTATTACATTTGTTCATTATTCAATCGTTCTGGTAGTTCTGCATGTCATAGTAATGCGATTAATGCGGAAGTTGTAGAACATGTTATTAACGTTCACCTCAATCGTATTTTATCTCAACCAAAAGTCATTAAACAAATTGCGACTAATGTTATAGAAGAGTTGAAACGAAAACATAACAATAAAAGTAACATTATCATTGATATTAATAGTTTAGAAAAACAAAAAGCTAAACTTAAAGGACAACAAGAACGTTTATTAGAATTGTTTTTAGATGACCAAATGAATAGTGAAATGTTGAAAGAAAAACAGCATCAATTGAATCATAGACTTCAAGCTCTTGAAGAACAAATCAAAACGTCTCAACAATCTAATCTAGAAGAAACAAAAGTACCAGACTTTGATAGGTTGAAGAGTCGTTTAACTTTGATAATTAGTCGTTTTAGTGTTTATTTAAAAGAAGCAAATCCTGAAGCAAAAAATCAGCTTATGAAGTTGTTGATTGATTCTGTTGAAATTACTACAGATAAAAAAGTGAAGCTCATACGGTATAAAATTGATGAAAGTCTTATCCCTCAATCTTTGAAAAAAGATTGGGGGTCTTTTTTTATGCCAAAAATTCATTTTGTAATTGATGGTTCACAGGAATATTCTATTGACCAAATTTCCACTTTTGCCACTTAATCACGAGTGATGAAAGTGAGAGAAATGAACTGAATATCAGATATATATTATCAAAATGATGTAATTAATGTATGCATCAATCAAATACACTAGGAGGTCATAATTATGACATTGGAACAACAACTCAAAAATTATATTACGAATCTATTCAAATTACCCAAAGACGAGGTATGGGACTGTGAAGCAATTGATGAAGCAGCTGATGATGTGCTTCCCGAACAATACGTAAGACTTGGTCCGTTAAGTAATAAAATACTACAGACATACACTTATTATTCGGATGCACTTCACGAAAGACATATATACCCCTTTATCCTCTACTATCAGAATCGACTCATAGCTGTTGGTTATATCGATGAAAATTATGATATGGATTTCTTATATTTTCATAATTCAGTTATGGCGCTAATAGATCAACGCTATTTATTACAAAAAGGGGGTGAATAAAGATGAATACATGGATTCGTATCGCAGAAATTAGTATTACTGTCATAACAGGTGTGATTGCAATTATAGAAGATCTTGAAAAAGGAGAAGCATAATGGAACGTTACATTACAAGAGGCATAGCCTCTCACTTACCGCTAGTAGTCCAAATACAAATATGGGAGCTCTTATCTCAGAGAGAAAATGAACAATCAATTGAAAATGATGAAATGGATTATTTTCATATTTTTCGATTTAATATGTACAATGACCAACTATATATTAAACATAAGCAAGAACGTCCTGAATATATCAAAATTCATAAAGCAAATTATCAAAAAGCAATAAATATCAGTAAGGTCTACGTTATCCGTGAAGATGATGTAGACCTTTCATATTATGTCATGATGTTACCTGAAGAATATTAATAAGGAGTGAAATAAATATGCAAAACATTAAAAGTACATTAGAAACTGAAGCTATATTTAGTGATGATAAGCAACATAGATATCTACTAAAAAAGATATGGGATAAAACAAAACAAACTGTCACTGTTATAACTATGTATCCTCACTATGATGGTGTTAAAAGTATTGATCTTACAACTCAGATTATTATCAATAAAGTGATTGAAAAAGAAGAATACGGAACAATTAATTTTGTCAATTTATATTCCAATATTGATACACCTAGTAATTTAAAGCATTTGAAAAATAGTTGTGATAAGCATACAGATATTCACTTGATGAAGGCAGTCAAAGAAGCGGATATAGTTATTCTTGCATGGGGTGCTTATGGTAAGAAACCGAAGGTAGTAGGCCGAGTCAAAGAAGTATTGGATATGTTAGAAACAAGCAATAAAAAGGTTAGCATACTGACAAACCCTCAAACAAATGAGATGATGCACCCGCTGAATCCCCTTGCCAGAAAAGCATGGACAATCAAATCATTAAATAAAATGAAATAAATAATTCAATTCCTTTTACCATTAATTAAATAAGTTATCCTTTTTATCAAAATAAATGTAGTAAAGTTTTGCAAAATAGATTAAAATATTTATATTAATTGATTAACAAATAATGACAATAAAGGAAATTCAAATTTATTAATGGTCTTAGCATCAGTAGAATTGTTAGAGATTATCTTAACAGAGGATTGGAAACAGTAATGCATATACATCATGATGATTGAAGGTATTGACACTTATAAAACGCCAAGAAGCAGTCTGTTAAATTGGAGAATTTTGAGTTTGCTAATTTAAAATATTAAGGGGAGATAAAATGAAAAATTTATTAATGCTTTTAGCATCAGTAGCTTTATTAGCAGTTATCTTAGCGGCAGGAGTATTTGGATATAAGAGTTTTATAGATATTAATAATAGTAAAGAAGATAAGAACGTCGAGGAAGTAAAATCAAATAAAGAAAAAGAGTCTAAAAAAGAAACCAAAAAAGAGCAAAAAAATGAAAAACAGAATGTTGAAGAATCAACTGAATTAGCACAAGAAGAAACATCAGAAGAACAAACTGTAGAGGAAAATAAAGAACTAGATGTAAATGCGGAAATTGCTAAAGCAGATAAAGATGGTGACGGTGTTGCAACAAGAGATGAAATGACACCAGAATTATGGGAATTAACTAGACAAGGAAAGTTCCAACCAACTTCTCGTGAAATGTATTATCAAGATTCAAATGCAAGTGAAAAAGACGATGAACCAGTAACAGATAATGAAGGTAACAATATTGACGACATGGATACTGAAGAATTTATGTCTAAATACACTGAAGGAATGGATCCAGAAGAAGCAAAAACAACCATCGAAATGGCGCAAGATGATCCAAACTATGAAGACTTCTTAAGAGGTCAAGTAACAGCTCGACAAAAAGGTGAAGGTGGAACTTACTAATTTAAAATAATAAGGATAGAAAAAATATGAAAAAATTATTAATAGCTTTATCAATAATAGCAGCAGTTGCGGTTATAGTATCAGCAGGGTTATTTGGATATTCTCAATTTAAACAAATGAATGGAGGTAATGGAATTCAAATTACCATTAAATCAGGCAAAGGTGAAAAGAATGAGACATCAGAACAATCAACAAAAGAAAATAATGAAAAGATAGAAAACCAAATCACTAATGAACAACCAGTAAATACTGAAGAAACAAATAATAACTCAAATAAAGTAACTAGAGATAACGTATTTGATTACCTATTTAAATATTTAGAGTATGAAGACGCAGATACTAGTCTTATTACGTTCCAAGAACCAATTGAAGATGGGAATGGCAACTTCAAAATTGCTGCAAATAATAAAAGTGGTTCAGGAAGTTATAATTATGAAGTAACTCCAGAAGGAGTAGTTAAAGATATTAATAACGCTGGGGAAGTAACACAAGAAACTTATATTGAATTAGACTAATCCACTATAAATGAATATATCAAAATCATACAATTGATGATCATAGTTCATAGAGAAATCATCAATCTGATGAAAGTACCATAACCAAAGTAAAGCTCTTGTTGATATATTAATAGGTAATCCCATTAAATTAGTAATCAAACTACAACAAAAGGTTTGACAACTATCACAATTATTTTGAGTTTCTTTAGAAGTCTTACCAGGTAATTATTTAATAGTTCATGAAAAAGATGAATATAAATACATTAATCAATAAAGAAAAACTACTTTAACCTATATTATTTAGCATTTAAGATATTTTATCTTTCATTATAATGAGAACAATAATAAATGAGATATTTTATTTAAAGTAAGGTATCTATTAATAAAATAAATTATTAAATTGCTCTTCTATTTTGAATTTTTGAAATAGAATTACTATTAATAATTAAGAGCATCTTCCGCTTTACTTGGAAGATGCTCAATTATTTTTTTTATTGCTGACTTGCCATTAATTCTGCTTGTTCTACTACTTGTTCTACTGCTATTTTCTGAAGATCTGGTGGATAGCCGTATTTTTTCAGTAACCTTCTTACTTGGACTCTCATCTTGGCTTTAGCACTATCACGTTTAGACCAATCTACACTCATATTATCCTTAACTGTTTTAGTTAACTCATGTGCAATAGCTCTTAACTCTTTATCACCCAAAGCTTCTTTAGCTGTTTCATGCGAAGCTAATGCATCGTAAAATGCTATTTCTTCAGTACTTAAACCTAAATCTTTTCCTCGTTGCTGCTCTTGATTAATTTCTTTTGCCATTTGAATCAGTTCTTCAATGACCTTGGAAGCTTCAATAGAGCGATTATTGTATTTTTGAATAGATTTTCCTAGCATTTCAGAAAATTGTTTGGATACGGTTACGTTCGTTTTCATTAAAGACTT
Organism: Staphylococcus cohnii subsp. cohnii; assembly: GCF_002902365.1. Lineage (GTDB taxonomy): Bacteria > Bacillota > Bacilli > Staphylococcales > Staphylococcaceae > Staphylococcus > Staphylococcus cohnii. Next base: position 60,514 of record NZ_PPQC01000048.1, read on the forward strand.
AACTTGGCCTTTAAGTAATTTATTCAATAATTCAACTGCTACATTTTTCTGTTGTAATCCTTCTACATCTTTTAAGAAATCGTCAGATAAAATAGAGATATCTGGGTTTTCTAAACCGAGTGTTTGATATATATCTACAACTTCTTCAGTTACAACGGATTTTGATATCAATTGATTAATTTCAGCTTCAACTTCAGCGGGAGACTTATTAGTGCCATCGTCTTCAGTTGGGGGCGCTAATAGTTTAACGATGCCTGCTTTAACGGCTTTTAAGAACGCAATTTCACTATTTAATTCTTGAGCTGCTTCTTCTGTTGCACATAAAGCGAATGCTTTACCAAGTTCAGTGACTGTATTCACAAATCTTTGTCTTTCTTCTTCGCCTAAGCCAATTACATAATCCATCGTACTTGAGATGACATTATATCGATCAGATTTTTTATCTGATTCGAAGTCAGAATAATCATGATTATATAACATATCTTGAATAACATCGTATTTCATTAACATAATTTCTAAAGCTTTATCTGTATCCACACCGGTTTGATCTTTATCAGAATCAGTATACTCTTTTAAAGCTTCTTTAAGACTTTCAGCGATACCTACATAGTCCACAATTAAGCCACCAGGTTTGTCTTTAAACACTCTATTCACACGTGCAATTGCTTGCATTAGATTATGACCATGCATTGGTTTATCAATATACATCGTATGCATAGAAGGGACGTCAAAACCTGTTAACCACATATCTCTCACGATAACGAGTTGTAATTCATCTTCAACATCTTTCATACGACTCTCTAGCAGGTTTCTTCTTTTTTTAGGGCCAATATGTCTCTGGAAGTTTTTAGGGTCGCTTGAGGAGCCTGTCATCACAACTTTGATAACACCTTGGTTATCATCATCTGAATGCCATTCGGGTTTTAATCTTACAATTTCATCATATAAATCAACCGCTATACGACGACTCATTGTGACAATCATGCCTTTACCTTTCATCGCCTTTTGTCTTGTTTCAAAGTGATTAATAATATCAGTTGCTAAAGAATGAACACGTTGTTCTGAGCCTGATAATGCTTCTATTCGAGACCATTTAGACTTTAATCGTGTTTTGACATCGTCTTCTTGTCCGGAAGTAATATCATCATAAGCTGCATCAATATCTAAATCTGTAGGTAAATTTAATGGGATTATTCGGCTTTCATAATATATTTTAACCGTACTACCGTCTTCAACAGCTTGCGTCATATCATACACATCAATGTAATTTCCAAAAACCATCTGTGTATTTTTGTCTGTCGAAGATACAGGCGTTCCAGTGAATCCAACAAATGAAGCGTTAGGTAAAGCATCTCTTAAATATTTGGCATAACCATATTTAATACCTTCACCTTTTTCGTCGTAAGATGCGCTAAAACCATATTGTGTACGGTGTGCTTCATCGGCCATTACAATGACATTTCTGCGTTCTGTTAGGGCATCCATAGTAACTTTGCCTTCTTCTGGTTCGAATTTCTGCATCGTTGTAAATACAATACCACCAGATTCAACTGATAATAGTTCTTTCAACTCTTTACGAGAATCTGCTTGTTTAGGTGTCTGTCTTAATAATCCTTTACCAGAACGACCCTTAGATTTTACAAATGTACTATATAATTGATTGTCTAGGTCATTACGGTCTGTTACAACAACTAAAGTAGGGTTATTTAACTTTTGAATTAATTTTCCTGAAAAGAAAACCATAGTCAAACTTTTACCTGAGCCCTGAGTATGCCAAATAACGCCACCTTTACCATCTCCCTGGTCAGAAGTGGCTTCTATTGCGCGATCAACGGCTTTATTAACCGCATAATATTGATGATAAGCAGCTAAAATTTTAACAATATTACCTTTACCATCATCTTGAAATAAAATGAAATGTCGAATTAAATCTAATAATACTTCTTTATTTAACATGCCATGGATTAATACATCTAAACTTGCCATTGTAGACGAAGCTTCAGTCTTACCATCTTTTGTTCGCCATGTCATGAAACGATCATAATCTGCAGTCATAGAGCCCGCTTTTGTATTAATACCATCACTTGTCACCAATACAGCATTGTGATTAAATAATTGAGGAATTCTCATTTTATAAGTTTCCAATTGATGATAACCATCTTCTACACCCACAGATTCATTAGTAGAACTTTTAAGTTCAATGACAACAACAGGTAAACCATTGATAAACAATACAACGTCTGGTCGTTTATTGTAATCACCATTTACTACCGTCAATTGATTCACAGCCAGGAAGTCATTATTTACTGGGTTATTAAAGTCGAATACATAAACCAAATCATTGATTGTTTCTCCATCTTCATTATAATGTTCTACTTCAATCCCATTTGTGATCATTTCATGGAATATTCTATTATTTTCAATTGAATTTGGTGATTTTTCTATGGATATTTCATGAATTGCTTGTTGAATTGCATTGTTGTGTAAATCTGGGTTAATACGTCTTAAAGCGTTTTCTAAACGGTTATCCAGCACAATGTCTTTATCGCTTTCTCGTTCAGGCGTAATACCTGTTTCACTAATTTCTCTGCCATTCTTAATTGTATAACCCAGTTCTTCAAACCATTCAAGCGCAACTTGTTCTAAATCGTCCTCACTAAATTGAAAGTTCATCTTCATTCACCTCGATATCGTCAGGTATCTCAATTTCACCTGACATTAATTTTGGTAGTAATGTGTCACGGAGTTGGGTTAAATATTTATTTTCATCATGAACTTCGCGAATTTTTTTATAATAAGTGTTTATATACTGATCAAACTTTCCATATATAAGTTTACTACCTACTACTATTTTAATGCTATTTAAATTTTTTTTGCTTATCTTAGGCTGAACAGCACCAGTAATATAAGGTTGAATATCAATGTTATTTAATATTAGCATTAACACTTCATCTGATAAATTTTTCCCTTTCAAAATATGAGCATGATTACTAACCCAAAATTGTCCCCAAACATACTGCACAAAAGGATGACCTTCTTCTGTTTGAACAGTACCATCTTCACCAACAAGTATGAATTTACCATCAAATAAATAGTCATCTACATAATCAATTATTTTAGTCGCACCATAATAAGGATAAATTGATGCAACTTTTTCTCGTTCTAACTTTGATAATGGTTTCCTTTTAGTATTATAACTTTCAGATATATCATTTAAAGTTTGTATACTCCAATCCTTAGGTATCACACCTAATTCACTCTCAACCATGTCTCCGCCGCTTGATTTGTATGGATTTCCATTTTCATCAGGGAATTCAAAATCAACAAACCAACGTTTAAATAATGTTTGTGAAAGTTCTTCAAGATTTGCTATGATATGTTGATTTAAATCTATTTTTTTGTCAATATTTAACAAATAATTTGCAAATTGTTTTTGTTTTGATAATGGTAAATCCGGAACCATGTATTTTAAAAGATGCTTTATTTTAATATTAGGTTGTGTGGAGGTTCCGCCCGAAATTGAATAAATAAAATTTTTGAAATTTGTGCTAGTTATTAAATAGTATATATAATACGGATTTCCTTTTTCATTAATGATCAATCTAATTAGACCATTATTAAAAACTGAATTTATATCGTTTTTAATAATGGTTCCTACCCCAATAGTATTTCCTGTTCTTGCAATAAGAATATCATTCTTTTTTAAAAGATATTGATTTTTATATTTTTCTTCAACTAGAGAATACCCCCATTTAGAATATGGCCTTTTATTCGAAATATCACCGATTCGTAGGCATCTTATGTCTGTTTCATAATCAACTATTGGTGTTTTTTTTATTGCATCTCCACCAGTTTTTGCTGAATTAATAAAATTTCCTAGCTCAATATAGTTATACTCCATAACCTAACCCCTCCAATGATTTTCGGATTTGGTCCTCGAGTTCTTTTGATTTCGCAAATTGTTCACTTAAATCTGCTGTGATTCGATCCATTTTTTGTTCAAATGGTTCTGAGTCCTCTTCAACATCTGCTAAACCAACGTAACGACCAGGTGTTAAGATATATTCGTTATCTTTGATTTCTTCAGTTTTGGCAACTTTACAAAAGCCTGCTTTATCTTCATATTGATTATCATTTGTACCGCGCCATGAATGATAGACATTTGCTATATCTTTGATTTCATCATCTGAGAATTCTTTTAATGTTCTAGATACCATACTTCCAACATTTCTAGCATCTATAAAGAGAACTTCTCCTCTACGTTCATTTTTGCCATTTTTATCTTTATCTTTTGAAATAAACCATAAACAAACTGGAATTTGTGTTGAGTAGAATAATTGTCCAGGTAAGGTTACTATACATTCCACTAAATCTTGTTCAATTAAATTTTTGCGAATTTCTAATTCATCTTTACCACTCGTAGACATTGATCCATTTGCTAAAACAAATCCTGCTGTACCACTTGGTGCTAGCTTAGAAATCATATGTTCTATCCATGCATAGTTGGCATTTCCTTTTGGTGGGATACCAAATTTCCAACGATAGTCATCTAATAATTTTTCTTGTCCCCAATCACTCGCATTGAAAGGTGGGTTAGCGAGGATAAAATCTGCTTTTAGATCTTTATGTAAATCATTATGGAACGTATCTGCATGATGTTCTCCCAAGTCACTATCAATACCTCTAATAGCCAAGTTCATTTTTGCTAATTTCCAAGTGGTTGGATTTGATTCTTGACCATAAACAGCAATGTTGTCTAAACGACCTTGGTGACGCTCTACAAAACGCTCACTTTGTACAAACATACCGCCTGAACCACAGCAAGGGTCATAAATTCTACCTTCATAGGGTTCAACCATTTCAACAAGTAATTTAACAATTGATGCAGGTGTATAGAATTCCCCCGCATTTTTCCCTTCAGCACTCGCAAATTTTGCGATAAAGTATTCATAAACACGACCTAAGACGTCTTGCTTCTTACTTTCAGAGTCTCCAACTTTGAATGTAAATAGGTCAATAATATCGCCTAATTTTTCTTTATCTAATGCTGGTCTAGAATAATCTTTAGGTAAAACACCTTTTAATGATTCATTTTCTTTTTCAATTGCTATCATAGCTTTATCAATAATTTGACCAATTTCTGGTTTCTTTGAATTATCGTTAATATATTGCCAACGTGCTTCTTTAGGAACCCAGAAGATATTCTCTGCTAAATATTCATCTTTATCCTCTTCGTCTGCATATTCATCATTTAACAATTCATAATACTTCTCTTCAAATGAATCTGATACATATTTTAAAAATATGATACCTAATGCTACATTTTTATATTCTGCCGCATCCATACTCCCACGTAATTTATCTGCAGCTTGCCATAACTTTTCTTCAAATCCAATGATACTCATTATTAATCCCCCAATATTTCAAATTTTTTTACTTCTAATTCTATATTAGCATCCTTAAGTAAGCCTGTTAAAATATCCTTCTGATTATTGTAGTCACATTCAAGTTGACCTTTATAGCTATATAAATGAATACTTTTCAACTGCTTTTCATCAATATTATCTAAGATACCTTTAATATAAATTAGGTCTATATCAGCAAAACTAAAACCATAAAAATAAAGACTATTGATTTCATAATTTTTCAAATCATGGAACCAATCACTATTTCTTTGAAATATAGATGATGTGTCCTTAATCAATTGTTGTTTGAAAAAGTTGCTTACTCCAAAATTATAATGAAAAGAGGAAGTATCAATTTCTATTTTTTTATGACCAAATTCATAGAATTCTCCTTCTTTAACAACGTGGATATATTTAATATTACTTTCGTTAACGTTATATATATATTCTAACGTATTAGTGTAATTAAATGTGAAAAACAAATCATTAGTCGGGTTAATCAGCTGCTGTAATTGTTTTTTTGATTTCCTTTCATTATCTAATTGATTAACCCAACCTTTAAATAATTTACTAAATATCTCAGATAAAGTAATAGTTTGAGTCAAGTATTCAAAATTGTTGTTGATTACATAATCTAAATTTAGATGACCTAAGTTTTTTTCTAATTGACTCCATAAATCCCCTTGAGAATTGTTATGGCCCTTTTCCATAATTTCAATACATGTTGTAGCTTCTAAATCATCTAAATTTACTAAATAATTTTTAAAATCTGCATAACTAGATTTGATATTATGGTCTATATCAAATCCGTTTCCCATTATGAATAGATTCATCCTACTTATTCCTCCCAATAATTATTTATATCTTTTTGAATGTTTTACTAATTATTTACAGCTCTAATAGAGTTAACTAAAACAGAATTTGTAATGGCATTCATTAAATTTGTTTTAGTTATCTTAAGTTCGTTTCCAGTCATTAATTTATGAGTCTTAGGATATACTGTTTCCGATCCTTCTAATAACTTTTGGACAGGATTATCAGTATCACCAATACCTTTCATTTTATGAGGAACTGGCCCAATAAAAACATCTGTATATTGCATTGAATTTTCTAAAATTGAAACATCAAAATTTGTCATATCATCATACTCAATTATTTTATATTTATCTCTTAAACCAGCTTTTTTAAATAATCCATTAATATCTTTAGATTTTAATCCACCAGTTCTAACTCCAAGTATAAGTACTTTAGCATTGTCATTATATAGGTTGTCTTTATAGTTATCATTTTTCTCAAATTGATAACGAGATAAGAAAGTATCAAACTCACCTTGATAATTGTAAAATTTCGCTTCTTCTTTTAATTTATCAAACAAATCATCTAAAAATTCATTTAGTTCCTCAATACTTAACTTGCTCAAAACTACTCTCCTCCATTTTCATGAAAAAGTTGCGGTAATTTATTTTGAAATCTTTGAATTTTATTCAAGTAGCTATAATATGGTTCTGTTGCAAAGTAAAAAAATATAGCTAACCACTAATTTATCATGTC
>NZ_PPQC01000049.1 GCF_002902365.1 Staphylococcus cohnii subsp. cohnii
TTCTGTACGTTGGTTTAGGCCATCACTATTAATTGGTGGTGGTCTTTTCTTAAAGTATATATGTGAAAGTAATCACAATGATATATGTGGAACGCATTCAATGTGTAGCAGATACTTCAACATAGTATATAAAAGCACATGCAGTTATAAGACCCAAGTATTAAAGGTGCAGGCAAATAATGAGCATAGATAATAAAGAGCCATCTGTTATAAAGTGCCCAAGCATTAAAGACACTGTGTATTAAAGCACACTGCTTATTAAGGTGGGTAGTTTAGAGGACTGCACAATAAAGGATACAGTGAATAAGCAACCTATGTTAAAGGTCAGACTATTGAACACAGAGTTTATAAGGTCATTACATTAAGTAATCAAACTCATTG
>NZ_PPQC01000007.1 GCF_002902365.1 Staphylococcus cohnii subsp. cohnii
TTGCAGAAAATCCTGATTTAATTATTGTTGGTGGCGGCATTGCAAATGCTGATGACCCTGTAGAAGCTGCTAAACAATGTAGAGCTGCGATTGAAGGAAAATAATGATGACAGAAATCACAAATTATCGTTTAATACTAGATGAAATAGACAACACATTATCACATGTGAAAGACAGTGAAGCCGAAACGTTTTTAAAGCAAATTATTAAAGCAGAGCAAGTTTTTGTATCTGGAAAAGGACGTTCGGGTTTTGTAGCAAATAGTTTTGCGATGAGATTGAATCAGCTTGGGAAGGGTGCACATGTAGTTGGTGAGTCCACTACACCTTCCATTACCGAAAAAGATTTGTTTGTTATCCTTTCTGGCTCAGGTTCGACAGAGCATTTAAGATTATTAGCAGATAAAGCTAAAGCTGTAGGTGCAGAAGTTGTATTATTGTCAACAAATCCAACGTCAAATATTGGTGAACTTGCAAATGCAGTGATTGAATTACCGGCGGGAACGAAATATGATGCTGAAGGTTCAGCACAACCTCTAGGTAGCTTATTTGAACAAGCATCACAAGTGTTTTTAGATAGTATTGTTTTAGATTTAATGACTGAGATAAACGTTGATGAAGAAACAATGCAGCAAAATCATGCTAATCTGGAATAAAACCTACAAAAGATGATTCACTTTAATACTCCACATTTATTTGTGGGGTATTTTTAATTTAAAGAAACGCCTTGAGATATTTCCTAGTAGTTATAAAAACTAATTAGTATTGAATATCACTACTACATTTTTGAAAAGTGATGTAGATTTATAGCCAGAATTTTTAGATTTACATTGACGATACTGCATCAAAAGAAAAAGTCAATCTACTTTTTCTAGTTTGACTTTTATTTTTATATCTAAAGGCACACTTACACACCTAAAAAACGTCGTGCTAAAAACAAATTTACATGTGGTAATCCAATATCCTTATTATACATTTTAACAGTTGGTTTAAAGGAAACTTTAAAAATATATAATTTTTAACCTATTCAATTACATTTGTTTCTTAAAACGCATATATGAGCCAGAATAGAAAAGAGTTGCAGGAAAGATTAAAGATTGCTTAAGAATCAGCAAGTTTTGGCGTTAGAGAGTAATAAAAAAGATTCAAAAATTAATTAGAGGAAGAGAGGCTGCTTAATTATTCCTTTGATACACCTACTAATGATAGATAAAACGTGGATGTGTAAGAAGTATCATATACTACAGACGCTGTAAATATTAATCAACATTAGGAAGAAAAAAGGGTGAATAAACACAACTTAAAAAGGCTTTTGGAGTCGTTTGTTAGTAACTAATTGTAATTAAAAAGGTGCGACAAGCTCATAAACTTGTCGTACCTTTTTATGTAAATCGTACTTCTGATACTCATCAATTTAATTTTAAATTTAAGTTCATTTATCAATAAAATTGGGTATTATTTATTAAGAGACGTAGAACTCTTGCCACACTTATATCAAATTAATTTAATTGTAGTGAGCAATTTAGCTTATTATGAAAAAGATGAGCTGAGGCAAGCATGTGCCTGCTCATTTTTAAAATTGGAGGCTAAATTTACAAAAAAATTCTATTAACAGGTGCTTCAGCATATCATATATAGAAAATAAGTCTAATGAACAAAATGTTACATGGAAATCTTCAGATTTATTTGATTTAAATGAGATAACAGAAGTAATGAAAAACGTTCGTTATTGAAAAAAAAATATAGAAAAAAAGAGAGGGCAAAAACGCTCTCTCTTTTTCCTGTCTTATTATTAAAATCTCATAATACATGATTAACATGTATTTTGGGACGCTGTGAGAAACGCTCATTTGCATTGACAATCCATTTACCAAGATAATCCCTTATCATTTTTAATTCTATAAACTGTCTGTCTTGTAATATTAACTTCTTTCGCAATCTTACTAATTGCTTGTCCTTCTTCTAACATTTCGACAACTCGATGATAGATAACACGTTTTTGAGGATCTTTCGCATTCGGTGAATAGAGTAAAGGACGTCCTTTATATACACCTTTGTCTTTTGCGACTTGAATACCTTGAGCTTGTCGACGTTTACTTTCATTTCTCTCTTGTTCTGAAACCATTGCTAAGATTTGAATGATTAAATCTTTCATAAACTTATCCAGTAAAGGATTACCAATCACTTCATTCATCATAGGTAGACTTGTAATCATTAACTGCACGTCTTTTTCTTTTAAATAGTTCACCGTTTCAATAATTTCATCATAGTTACGTCCTAAACGGTCAATAGACTCCACCACGAATCGATCTCCCATTCTTACAAAATTAAGAGCTTCTTGAAGTACCGGTCTATTTTCAATAGATTTCCCAGACTGTTTTTCTGTAAATATTTTTTTAGCACCAAACGTTTTTAAATTTTCTAGTTGTCTTTCTAAATTTTGATCTATCGAAGATACTCTTGCATAACCTATAATCATTTATTTTCACTCCATAATTAATATACGCCCTAATCATACGTTTTAGTTGCGTGTCACTTTACTTGATATATGAGAATGATTTCACCTAATAAATGAGAAAAAGCAACGTACTATATTAAAGTACATTGCTTTTTCTATTAACGAATACCTATGACTAAACTATCTCTAGCTGTTTCTACAACTTCTGTACTGATTTTATCTAAGCCATTTATATCCATAATTCTATCTATCTGCGCAAATAAACGATGAATCAGCCTAAAATTCCCTTTTGTAATTTTAATAATCGTTGTTATTGCCTCATAATCAGTAAAATCTTCGAGTTTTAAATCAAATCCTAAATCTTGCCACTTATATTCTAATATATGATGCGTTTCATCTTTACTCAGATTATCAAATTCATACGCAAAACCTATGCGCGAATATAATTGAGGATAACGAGATAATTTCTTCTCAATACCTGGCATACCAATAAATATCATTGCTAAATTATGTTCATCATAAATAGCTCTTAATTGCTCTAAATGTTGCACTTTAAGGCGATCAATCTCATCTACTATAATTAAATCAATATATTTAAACATATCACTATAATGTTTACTATGTTCATGTCCATACTTATTTACAACATGTAATTTTTGACCCAAATCAATGCTTGCAGTAATACTATATAAATCATTCCTTAATTTAGTTTGTTTTTCTGCTGGTGCAGTATAAAATATTTTATCCACCGATAGTATGTCATCGGTCGTTTTACTAGCTAAATCTTCCCAACCTCTATGGTTAACTTGTTTTTCAATAGTATCCCAATTTGTGTAATACCTAGACGATAAAGTTTTTCCGACACCAGGTTGACCATAACATATACCAATATACTGATATTTAATACAAGCATCACAAAATTCAGCAAAGCGTTTATACTCTTTCGTTTCAATGAAATTTTGATTTTTAGTCATTACGATAACTCTTTAATTTTTTGACGTTTTTAGTCGTTTCTTGAGGTGAATAACCACAATTTTTTTCTTCCTTAATTAATTCCGTGGTACTTGGACTAGCAATATTTTGTTTTAAGTGTTTTCTTCTCTGACTACGAGCGTGCTGTATGTCTTTTATATCTATGGAGTAATCAGCTATTTCTGGACATATAGCAGTACAAAGAAATTCATCTCTATAAAACACACGTATTTCAGCCATATCATTTGGGTTATAACGAATCAGTACATATTCACCTACATAAGCTGCTAGATTAGTATTACTGTATCGAAAACCTTGAAAATGAATGCCATCTGAATGAACTTTTCTAGATTTAGGTATTTCCAACAATAATAAATCAAGTTGTTCTAAGCTACTTGGCATATTAGGGAAAAAGTGATTACTATTCCAACGACTGATAGGCGTGGTATGAATAGCACTATGTTCTTTTTGATTATAATCTTCAATTAAAAAGTAACGTAATTTTTCTTCAAAATTGTGAAAATCTATTAGATTACTAGGAGTATCATTATTGTTTATATATCCAGGCAGTTGTTCTAGGAAAGTTTGGTTAACTGTCTGAAAAAAGCGTTCTATTTTTCCGCGACCACGAGGGACACCAACTTTTGAAAACATCAAATTTATTTTCAAGTCAATAGCGACTTGTTCCATGTGATTTGAGGTAAAGTCACTTCCGTGATCTGTATAGAATTTTTCGGGTATACCACACACTGGCCAGTTGGTATCATTCTTATTCCATATTGCTTGGTGTAGTGTTAATGCTGTGTTTTGAGCATTAGGAGCATCAAAACTTATAAAGTAGCCTGCAATTGCACGACTATAGTCATCCATAATAATGGTTAGCCATGGTCTATTGATATTACCTTTTTGATCTAATATATAAATATCTAGCAAAGTATGGTCGGCTTGCCATATTTCATTGGGTCTTGAGGATTCTCTTATTTGTATTAAATCGTACTTATTTTGATAGTATTTTTCACCTTGGTGAGAGAAATCAATAACAGACTTAGGCATTGCTTTAATAATACTATAAACTTGTTTATAACTTGGTTTATCAAAATTATTCTCTATACAATAATTAGCGATTTTCCTATGAATCGTAGCAATACTATTTCTTTTATTCTAGAGTGCAAGGCGTTTAATCTCGTCTATTATGTTTTGTTTTAATTTATGCTCACCTTTATCAACTCTTGTATTATGAATTAGACCAGTAAGACCTTGTTCCTTATATAATTTATTCCACCTATAAAGTGTACTTAACGCAATACCTTTGCTTTTAGAAATGCTTGATAAAGATTGCTTGCCCAAGATAAAAGGTTTTATAATATTGTACTTTTGAGTAGCTTCTTTACGTTTGGCTTCAGAGAAATTAGTTAGATACTTCTCCTTGTTTTTCATCTTCCTTTTCCTCCAATTTATTGAGGTAACGATAAATCGTTGTACGTGAAACTTGCCACTGCTCTGCAATTGTCTTAATTGGCGTGCCATTATCATAAAGTGTCTTAAGTAAGTTTAAATCTTTTTGATTTAATTTTTCGGGTCTACCTCCATAGCGTCCTCTAGCACGTGCTGCAATTCGGCCAGCTGAAGAACGTTCTAAAATTAAATTTCGTTCAAATTCTGCAAACGCTGCGAATAAATGAAATAATAATTGTCCTGTAGAACTTGATTTATCCATCGTTATATTTTCTTCTAAACTATGGAAACTTACGCCTCGTTCGTTAAGCTCATTAACTAATGTGATTAAATCCTCCATATTACGTCCTAGTCTGTCGAGTCTCCAAACAACAATCGTATCTCCTGATCTCGCAAATTCAATTGCTTTATCTAATCCAGGTCTTTTACTTTTTGAACCACTCATATGGTCGCTAAATATCTTTTCACAACCATATGCGTTTAATCGGTCCTCCTGTAAATTCAGATTTTGTAATCCAGTTGAAACTCTTGCATAACCTATTTTCAAAATACAAACCTCCTATATACATATACAGTGTACCATAACTTAATTTCAAGGTCTTTTGTGAACATAGATTTTTTGTTGGGTTTTTGAACACGAAAATATATGTATTACTCACTTATTTCGGCATAAAAAGAGAGTGTACAGAAAATGGTTGTTTTCTGTACACTTTTTTTAACACAACTGTATTAAAATGTGTTAACATATAACTATGCCAAAAATAATTAATCATAAAGAAAAGAAAAAACAAATCATTCAATACGCTTTCGACTCCATTGTAGAAAAAGGAGTTAAGGGATCTACTGTAAGACAAATTGCGAAATTAGCTGATATGACACCTGGACAGATTAGATATTATTTTCCGAATCATTCAGAGTTATTAAATGCTGTAATGTCTACAGTAGAATTAAAAGTAAGGAGGAGAATTGAAGCAATATTTAAATCTGAAAACCTTACTACAATAGATAAAGCAAAAGCGAGTTTATTAACAGTACTACCATTGGATAAAGAGAGACTAGCTGATATGGAAGTTTGGATGGCGTTTCGCAATGACATACATGAGTATGGTCAAAGTACACTTGATGATGGGTTAGATCAATTATGTAATAGTATTTTGACATTATTAAAAAACGATCATTTGCTGAAGAACAATGTGAATATTCATCTTAATTCGATGAAATTACATGCATTAATTGACGGTTTAGCTTTACATAAATTGCTTAATCCAAACGGTGTTTCAAACGATGATATTCAAATCATTGTTGATGAAGAAATAGTTAGATTAACGAAATAAAGGAGGACGGCCCGTGAATTTTATAATATGGCTTATAATTTTTTGTGAAATAGCCTTTTGGTTTGTAATATTACTTGGTTTAGTAACAAGATATATATTATATCAACAAACATTAGGTTTATTCTTCCTTGCACTTACGCCTATTATAGATTTAATACTCCTTATAACAACGGTTGTAGACCTTATGAATGGTGCAACAGCTGAAATGCCACATGCTATAGCAGCAGTTTATATTTCAATTTCTCTTGTCTTTGGCAAAAGCATGATAAATTGGGCAGATGATAGATTTAGATATTATGTGATGAAGCAAGGTTCCAAACCTTATAAACTTGACGGTTTAGCTTACTCTAAAAACTATGCTAAAAGTTGGTTGAAACATTTACTGTCTTACATTATAGGTACTGGGATTTTACATTTAATTGTTTATTTAATTAATGATAAAAGTCGTACAGAAGCTATGGATGGTGTTATTCATATTTGGACAATTGTTATTATTATAGACTTAATTATTTGTATTTCATATTTTGTGTGGCCTCCAAAAAGAAATTAAATTATGGATATAAATGGTTTAGATAAAATAAGTACAGAAGTTGTAGAAACAGCTAGAGATAGTTTAGTTATAGGTATTCGATAATAGAAAAAGCAACGCATTTTAATATAGTGCGTTGCTTTTCTCATTTATTAGGTAAAATCATTCTCATATATCGAATAAAGTGACATGTTGGCTATGCGTGAGTATCATCGATCGATCAAAATTTAGAAAGACAACTTGAAAATTTAAAGACGTTTGGGGCTGAAAAAATATTTACAGAAAAACAGTCTGGGAAATCTATTGAAAATAGACCAGTATTTCAAGAAGCACTTAACTTTGTAAGAACGGGAGATCGATTCGTTGTGGAATCTATTGATCGTTTAGGACGTAATTATGATGAAATTATTGAAACTGTGAATTACTTAAAAGAAAAAGACGTTCAGTTAATGATTACAAGTTTACCTATGATGAATGAAGTTATTAGTAATCCATTACTGGATAAATTTATGAAAGATTTAATTGTTCAAATTTTAGCAATGGTTTCAGAACAAGAGAGAAACGAAAGTAAACGTCGACAAGCACAAGGAATTCAAGTTGCTAAAGAAAAAGGCGTTTATAAAGGACGACCTTTACTTTATTCGCCAAACGCGAAAGATCCTCAAAAGCGTGTTATCTATCATCGAGTTGTCGAAATGTTAGAAGAAGGCCAAGCAATTAGTAAAATTGCAAAAGAAGTAAATATAACAAGGCAGACTGTTTATAGAATTAAACACGATAAGGGATTATCTTGATAAATAGGTTGTCAATGCAAATGAGCGTTTCTCACAGCGTTCTAAAACGCATATTAATCATCTATTATGAGATTTTAATAATAAAACAAGAAAAGAGAGGGTAAAAACTCCCTCTCTTTTCTTCTATATTCTTTTTCTCAAAAATGATCGGTTATGGTACTATTGTTATTTACTTTATTATAATACTTTAAAGAAATATTCAATATAAATTAGTGTATAGTTTTTAAGTTATATCATGAATAGATTGTCCTGTTAATTCCCATTTTTTATCTGATACATGTTTAACAAACCTTGTATCATGTGATGTAAACAAAATGATTCCAGGATATTTATTCATAAACATTTCTAATGCTTCTAATGTTTTAATATCTAAAAAATTAGTTGGTTCATCCAAAATTAACATATTCGCTTTCGTTGAAAATAATACTGCTAACGATAATTTCGTTCTTTCCCCACCACTCAAAACATTACAAGAACGTTCAAGTGCTTCATTTAAACCCAAGTTATTTAAAATAGCTCTACTGAATGATTCTGATGAATCCGTTTCATCCATTAAATATTGCAATAATGAAACGTCACGCATGTCTTCATAAGCAAGTTGACGATAGTATGCCATTTGCACTTTAGGAGAACAATCAATTCCCTCTATTTGGTGGTAAATAGCTTCAAGTAAAGTTGTCTTACCTACACCATTTGCACCTACGAGCGCTATATTTTTGCCATATGGTATTTGGAATCGTACTTGTGTTAGCAGTTTTTGACTTCCTTTAACCAATGTTAGATTTTGTGCAATGATTGGATAATTATTATGGATATCATAAATTTTATTTTGTGGAAAATTGAATTCATGATAACTTTGTGGTTTTTCAACTTCTTCCAAATGTTCCATTCTTTTTTCAATATGCTTAGCTTGTTTTTGAGCAGCCTTCTCAACCGTGCCTTTTTGTTTTGATGCACTTAAACGATCTGGTGCTATACTTTTATTTTTTTGTTTTGATGATGCTTGTGCCATTTGTTGCGCTTGATTTCGTTTAGCTTTACTGGCTTGGGACAATCTTTGTTTTTCACTTATATACTGTTCATATTTACGTTGTTGTTCTAACTGTTCTTGTTCATATTGATTTTGATACTGTGTGTAATTACCTTTAAACACTCTTATTGTGCCATCTTCTTGTATATCCCAAATTGTGTCAGCAATTTGGTCTATAAGTGCTCTATCGTGACTTACTATAATTAAAGTACCATAGTAATATTTTAAAATATTATTCAGATAATCTTTACCAATTTTATCCAAGTGATTTGTAGGTTCATCTAAAAGTAATATCGGACTATAATTTGATATGACATTAGCTAATTTATATTTTGCTTTTTCACCACCACTCATACTGTCGGTTGTATGCATAGGTATATGGAGTTCACTCATTAAACTACCGTCTAACGTGTTAAAATCATTTTCCACATCCATGTTAAGCTGTTCAAAATATTGAATTTCGCCATTCGTTTCAACTGTTCCAGATTCTGGTTTTGTTTTTTGAGCAATCATATTTAGTAATGTGGTTTTGCCAGTACCATTACCCCCAATAAGTGCTATTTTTTCAAATTGGTAAGCATAAAGATGATCGATGTTAAGTGATCGTAAATCTGTCAATTTATGATTGATTTGGTTAAATTTAATTGTATATTGTTCCATATTTATACACTCCTTGTATATTTAAAGGACGTGTACGCAAAAAATGAGACAGGCTACTCCCGTCTCATTCACATTACACTTTCAAACACTTAAAGAATTATTACGATGTTTTAGTATTTGAAAGCGTTTATTATTCCTATCGAAGGATAAAAAATGACATAAGTCATCCTATGAGTGTGTGTATTGCGGACAAGCCTTTTTGAATTAATTTAGTTTTGTATTCAAAAAGGTTTATTTGAGTCTCATAGAAGCTGTCATTTTAATCCTCCTTCATCGATAAAATAGTAATGTTAATATAACATTTTATTGGTTTTTTTACAATATATCTCTAAGTACAAAGATCATATAATAAAAGTATAAAATTACAATTTGAGATTGATTATACATCTTGTTAATTTAGAGTGTACTTATAAAATGCAGCACTTCATTTAATTGGTTCTGTTGCAAAGTTGAATTTATAGTATAATTTTAACAAAAAGGAGT
>NZ_PPQC01000050.1 GCF_002902365.1 Staphylococcus cohnii subsp. cohnii
CCTATGCCAAACTCTTCATATACTGATTTAGGCTTCTTACCTGTCACAAAATCACCTACAGGATCATACTCATTTTTTGTCTTAGGTTCCATAATCTTGAGACGTGCCTCAACAGTTAAGCCTAATTTGGGACAAATGGCGTTCATTGTATTCACGCTATCCCTTTGTATTGTGTAATGAGGTGAGAGTTTACTTCCACGTTCAGTCACAACCACCATACCTTCTTCTTGTAATTTGAGTGTGGCATTTTTGTAGTTACTATATGTTTGGCAATAAGTAGCAAGCAGACCTTTGTCTAAATCTTTTATAGGTAATTCATTAATAAGTGGAAGCACTCTATACCATTCT
>NZ_PPQC01000051.1:0-468 GCF_002902365.1 Staphylococcus cohnii subsp. cohnii
TGAACACAGAGTTTATAAGGTCATTACATTAAGTAATCAAACTCATTGTGTAAAGAGTTTCATTTGTTTGTTGTGATTGTTCATTGACAATAAAAGAGAAGAAACAAATTATAATTTAAAATGATTCAATCAATTAACTTAAATCATTTGTTCTTATTTAACTAACATTAATTGTTTGTTAATGATCTTCTGTTTAGTTTCATTGTTGATTGTGTTCAGAAGATAAATGATTTCTATTTTTGATTCAATTGTGAAGTTCAATTTTGAAGTTCATTCATCAAATCAAAAGCAAATGTTAAAGACAAAAGTAAATTGAGATTTGAATTACAAAAAAGTTTGTGAGAATAAATTTAAAAAGTAAATCGAAAACTAAATTAAGATTCTGAAATAATAAAAATAAATATTAATTATTATTATATTAGATGATAAGTAACAACAATATGAGAAGCACAAACGAGTTACTAAGCG
>NZ_PPQC01000051.1:571-13363 GCF_002902365.1 Staphylococcus cohnii subsp. cohnii
CCTTATCCGTAACCGAATCTTGAAATGAAAAGCTAAAATTGTGTAAAAATTCACAATATCAATAGATAAAATAGCCTAATTTAAGCCGTTTATGGCCTAATATCCGACTATTAAGCCTTTCAATGCACTATAAGACGTTTGTCAGAGCTTAATATGAATTATTGTTTCAATACATATAATACTAATAGGAGATGATATGGATGTCACAAAGAAAATTATTATCACAACAGAAAGCATACCGTACAAAAGATGTACAAGACCAAAGAAATGCGACCGAGAAAGCTATGAATGAGCTTACACCTTTATCAAAAGAGCCACCCGATTTTTTAGACGATGATGCTATTCAAGAATGGTATAGAGTGCTTCCACTTATTAATGAATTACCTATAAAAGATTTAGACAAAGGTCTGCTTGCTACTTATTGCCAAACATATAGTAACTACAAAAATGCCACACTCAAATTACAAGAAGAAGGTATGGTGGTTGTGACTGAACGTGGAAGTAAACTCTCACCTCATTACACAATACAAAGGGATAGCGTGAATACAATGAACGCCATTTGTCCCAAATTAGGCTTAACTGTTGAGGCACGTCTCAAGATTATGGAACCTAAGACAAAAAATGAGTATGATCCTGTAGGTGATTTTGTGACAGGTAAGAAGCCTAAATCAGTATATGAAGAGTTTGGCATAGGCAAAAATGACTAATTGTCCAACTGTTGGACAAACTTAAATATATAATAATGCCTTCCAAATTTTGGTAAGAAATGGATTTCTGCAACTGTTGCAGAAAACTTATAAGCGTTTATATAACTATATAAAGAAATGAGGTTATAACATGCATCTAAAACCCTGTAAGCAAGTATTAAGATATTATCCTGCAGAAAAGATAACCGAATACGAGCTATTAACTGCTTATAATCCTATGTTTATTAATCGTAAAATAAAAGCAATAGAGGAACAAATCGATGCAATGTATCATTTAAATGTCAGTCATACAGTGTGTGATGATGTGATGGGTGTAGTCACAACTTCATATCCTTTAGAAAAGTTAGTATGTTGGATTGTTGAGAAAAAAGACGAACTGGATAGATATAAAAAACAATCAAATAAACGACTAAATTTGGTTAAAAAGCTAATCAAACACTATCCTTCGTATGAACAAAAGGCTATCATTCAATACATGCAGTCAAATGGCTCATATAAGCCACACAAAATGATTGAGAAACTGCAGAAAGATTTATATCAAGTCCATCATAAAAACCGTTCACAACGCCGTGAGAAGCATATACAAGCCAATAAAGTGATTTATAATGACTATATCGAAACAAAACGTGAAAGCCTGCAAAATGAACGTGAGGTGCTTGCCATATGATTATTGAGTATCAAGATGTGAACTATAAAATGTTAGCCAAGTATATGTTGAACTATCACAGACTTTGTGACTGGTACATCAACAGACCTCATAACGTCAATGACCTTCAGTACCGAAATATATGTGATGTGGTTAAAGGTATAACTGCTGTATATAATGATTCTTCTTTATTAAAGCAACAAGTTATCAAGTTGACGTGGTGGGACAAGGAAACCTTATCAGATGACGTTATTTGCGACGTTATCGGTATTAAACAAAGAGTATTGTTGCGTGCTAGAACGTCTATATTAGATCGATTGGCGAGTGAAATCAGCTATGTATGATAAAAAGACGATTAAACAGTTTATATTGAGTTGTCACGAGCATATTAACGATGATTATGAAGATAAACCCATTGAAACAGATGATTTCTTTGAGTTAGGTGCTGAAGTTGACCATAAGCGTATAGATCAAATGAATACAGAAGATGCGATATTTTTAAACGAGCTAGAATTGGCTGCCGAAACAGTAGGAACATTCAAAGAGTTTAATTTGTTTTTACTGATGGTAGAGGGGAAAAATTACAAAGATATGGCTCGTATATTCGAAGTAGGCGAGCAGAGAGTTAAGCAGATGTTAGACAAGTTAATAGTTAAAATGATTAAATATTTGCAATATAACTAAAATTGTATATAATAGGTAATGGAATCACTTATCACTTTCTTACGAATACACACTAGACGACTTTAAAAGTCGTCTTTTTTATTTGGTTATTATACAACTAAATTTTTTCTTTTAATCATATTAGAGTGAGTATAAAATAGGCTTATTCTAATATTTAATGCTTTAGTAAACTTACATACAGCTATATATATATATTATTTTATAATTATTAATTTTTGCTCATACCAATTGCCCAAGTATGTTACGGGATGGTTATTTGCTTGATAGTTCAATGTCATGTTAAATTGTATTTATCAATTTTTAGCATTATAACTCTTAATTTATAAGGCAGACGGTCTAGTCTGTCTTTTTTTATTTACAATAACGAACATATGTTCTATTATATTTATTGAGGTGATACTATGATGCCAGATAAATATAAAAATGAAACGGACTATCGTAAAATACCACGTGAATATCTTAATCCACGCATACCACAAGGACGTGGAATGGTTAAATGGCAACCATTCAAGACAATGCCTGAGCAATACGAAAGATTAGAGCAATACATACTAGACCAAAATAAAACTGAGAGACCTATATTAAGTGAAGATCAATTAAATGAGTTAAATGATACATTAGTATATAAGATGTTTCATGATCCATCACTTACAGTCAGCTATTATAAAGACGGTTACATTGAAAATGTAGAGGGTATCATTCACAAAGTGGGTGACTTAGAGCAATGCTTATACATCCATGTAGAAGATAAGTTAAGTAAAATTAGCTTGATGGATATTGTAGAGATAAAATAAGCCCACCTAAATGAATAGGTGGGGCGTTTAAAATATATGACAGTAGGTGGCAATTTCAATTATTCGTAATCAACTAATGCGTTGTATTTATCCATTAATAAATTATATACATATACGTTAACTTCATCATCAACATGCTCAACTTGTGAATCAGAATCTAACATTTTATTGGCTTCATCTGCTATTTCATTATACTCGTTTGCCGACATTGTTCTGTCATGTTGATTGTTTTGATATTTACTATATTTCACAGCATTAAATTTTGGTAATTCATCTACATTATCAACTTCGTACCCTTCACCTTGTAAACTCCCAAATACAGACATATATTCATCCATGTCATCTTCATCAGTGTGAATCATATCATTTAATTTATTGTTTGTTTTTTTACCTAGTAGTGATTTTGTATCTATTTCTTTTAAATTTTCCTCTTGATTAGTTAAAGAATCACTTAATCTATATGTATAATTTGCTAGATGTTTAATAAATGTTTCATCACCTATATTATTAATTTTTGCTGTTTTATTTACATTCGAATAGTAATCAGTATACAAACTAGTAATGTTCGATAAAGCGTTATAAACCTCTTTATTCTCGTAGTTATCTAAAGCATCTTTATCAAAATTGTCTTTGTATTTATCAAAAGATTTAATTATTTCTTTTTTTGTTTTATTAGAAATTTTTGCGAAATCTGCTATGCTTTCACCTTCATCTTCATCATACTTATCCAAATGTTTATTTAGTTCGTTTACATATGTAGTTGTTGATTTTTTAAACTCTTTCTCTTTATCTTCTTGGCTTTGACAACCAACCAAAACTAGAAAACTTAATAATAATAAAACTAAAACTTTTTTCATTTATATGTCTCCTTAAAAATAATTTAATAACTTAATTGTACTATACATAAAAAATAAAGGTGATAACAAAAAAATTATGATTAAACTAATTATTTGTGAATACTCTTATATTTAATGTTGATTTAAATTCAATTATCGAACACCAAACGAACAACTATACGGTTATTCATTTCTCGATGCAACAGAGAGTGAATGTGAGAGTGGGAAATTGTAATGTAGTATCAAATAAAAGTGAAATTATATCTTTTATAAGCTGAAAATATATAGCGCATGATACCATTAATTGTTGTTCATTTCTTCATTCATTATTTCTGATACACGATCATTGTATTCTTCTTGTGACAATCCTTCAAAATCTTTTTGTCTTGTGAGGTCTTCTATTTTATTCTTGGCTTCTTCCGACATACCTTCAGTTGAAAAATCACCAGCAGGCATTTTATTTAAATCTATTTTTTGATTTTGATCTGTATTCTCATTTTGATTATTTGGAGTAAATGTACCCATTGGTGTTTCTATTGAGTGATTATTTTTATTAGCTATTCTTTGTACTTGTTCGTTTAATAGTTTCTCATATTCTTCATTTGAAACATTATTTGCATTAGGCATATTGTTTTCTAGAAGTTGATATTCTTCATTTGTCATACCTTTAGGCGGAATACCTCCAAAGGGTCTATTACCTTGTTGAGTAGGCCCTTCATTATTGTTTATATTAGGATTTTGTTGTTGCGTATTATTTTTATTTTCCATTTTTTGTTTTTCTTGAGAAGTTTCATTTGGTTTGTCTTTATTATTAGCTACTTCTTCATTAGATTTTTCGTCCTTATTATTTGATTTATTATCTTTTTTGTCTGATTCTTTTTCTTTATCAGTCTCCTTATCTTTATCTTCAGATTTAGTTTCTTTCTTATCGTCTAGTTTACTTTCTTCTTCATTACCACATGCAGCTAATATCAGAAAGCTTGCTAGTAACATAAAGAATAACTTTTTCATATCACATTCTCCTTTAATAATAGTGTTTAAATACTATTGTACTATTCATAAATATTAATGAGAATATCTTATCGTAATTTATTATTTAGCTTAATGTTATATCAATTTCATTTAAATTATTAAACATCAAACGAACAACTATACGTTTATTCATTTCTCAATGCAGCACAGAGTGAATGTGAGAATGGGATATTTGATAATTATGAGCAATTCTTGAAAAGTATGTAAACCATATTGCTAATTTAGCAATATGCACTAACTTGGCGCGCGAGGTCTTAAAACACGACGGCAGAGTCCAAATTTGGACTTTGCAAAAAGTACACGGCTCATTTTTGAGCTTTGCTAAGAGAAACCGTAGTTACAACTACACTTTTAAAAATCGATGTAATACGTCCATATTTGGGGATATTAGATAACGCATATTTCCGTTTTCTAAATTCTGAAAAGCTCAAATGTAGTTCTGTAATAGCTGAATTACCAAAACGGTACTTTGGAAAACCGAAATATTGGTTATCTAACTTATAGATGTGCGTAGTCAATTTGGCTACGCAGCTTATAGTCGAAATATATTTATGATGTATGATCTCGTGGCGCAGATTTGCGCAGTGAGTTTCACAGTCCAAATATGGACAGTGGTATATAAAAATTTGTATACATCTCATACAGTATTTTAGTGTGTAAGCTAACGCACCACTTTAGTGCATGAGCTTATGTAACAATTTGTGACGGTAGCTACATGAGTTATTAGATAAAGGAAGTAGGGAAACACGTCGCCCTTTGTTAGTTGATCTAAGAAACGAACAAAATATTCAACCATATATTGTAACTTGTAATGTTAGATAAGTGAATGTAGCTACACCAGTGTTTATAGATGGTATCGGAGAAGATGAAGAAAAAGAATGAGAGAGATATTGAAAATTTAAGTAAACAATATCCGAGTGCAGAGTTTCATATCGATGATATTAAGTAGATTTGAGGAGTAGTTAATATTATTCAAAGTGACTATAGTGAGTTTAGGAATTTATGTTCGTAATAATGTTCCGTCTTTATTTTATTAGAAAACTCTTTTAGAATTAATTTAAAAAGAGTGATTAAAATGAGTGAGAAATTCTTATATATTGATGATTCTGGTCAATTGAGTAATAATGGTAGACATGAATATTTTTTATATGGTTGCCTTTTCGCAGAAGATAAAAGTGTTGTTGAAGAAATTAATAATAAAATAAATGCTTTTTGTAGAAAAAGACATATAAAAGGAGAAATAAAAGGGAATCATTTAAAAATCAAAGACAGAAAAAAATTATTGACTATTTTATCTGATATAAAAGGAGCACATCAGTTTTTTGTTATAGTAAAAAATACAGAATTGAAAAGATTGAATTTTCATAATCCACATAATGTTAAACGGTATAAACAATACACAATTAGAAGAATTATAGAAGAAATATTTAAAAAGAACTATTTAGGAAAAGAAGATGTAGTTAACATCAAAATTGATAATGAAGCTTTTAATAGTAAAGAGGGATTGAATAACTTTATTTATTATTTAAATAGGTATTGGTCTAAACCAGGTACATTTATGTCTCAACAATTTTATTGGGACTTTATGCCGTTGATAGAAAGTAAGTTCACCATAAAATATTTAGATTCAAAACATGATAGGCTTATTCAAGTAGCCGATTTAATTGCCAATACAAAGTATAGAAGATTTAGAGGAAATGAAAAATGTGGTTCTGAGTTTTTGGAAACTGAAACGTGTCTAAAACTACCAGATGATAGTTATTTTAATAGTCCTAAAAGTACTTCTATTGCTAAAAATATCTAATGATGTTAAAATAATAGTAACAGCAATATGCCTGTTTTAGCAATGAGTAGGTCGAATGGTTTCTAAGCGTATCTTAAGTACGTGACCCTCATTGGACACTCACCAAAAGGTGAGTGTTTTTTTTGAAATTTTATAGATGTATTGTTCTTTATTCTTTTTAGCTATTTTGAAATTTTTAAATAGGGAGATGTTTTACATAATGTTAAGTAAAATTATAGAAAAAAGCACAATTACTAGTCTAACTGGAGCAGTCAAATTTTTAGGTGGATCTATAAATGATTTAAATTTGAAAGATTATATAGCAGCTCAGCATCTTCTACAAATAATAAATGAATTAGAAAAATATCTTTTAAAATTATCCATTAAAGCTGATGAAAATTGTAAAATCATTAAACATAATATGGATTGTAAAGACGAAAAAGAAAAAAGGGAACTTTTAATTTTAGAGGAAGAAATTTATTTATACAATATGTATAGAAATAGACTTAAAAGCGAAGCATATCGAAACTTATTGTCAGTAGAGAAATTCAATGATTTAATTGATGGAAATTTAGATTTGAGTTTACTAGTTGATAGAGATAGCAATATTACTAGAAAATATTACGAAATGAAAACAGAAAAATTTAAAAATTCATATATATCCACAATTTCCCAATTAGCTCATTTTCATAAATATGAAGATGATAAAAAAAGAATTACACTGCAAAAAATATATGCTTCTATATCTATTATAGCAAGTACAGGTTTAGTAGAAAGAATACTGTTAAAATATTTGCCATTCAAGAAAGTATTCTTAAGAAATAGAATAAAATAATAGTTTGATTAACACCACTGCCTAAATAGTGGTGTTTTTTAATGCTGAGAAACGTCCTGTGTTGCAGTGATATATTAATATGAGTATTATGTACTTTAAGTGTTCAATATAAAACTTTTAAGAATTATTCTGATTTATAGAAATATTTTTATAAAAATTATAAGATGATATTTGCTAAGAAAGGTGGATAAAAATGATTAAGTTTTCATTAGAAAAAATAAAAGAAGAGTTAATAAAAAGGCACTTAATTGATAGTTTAGGGGATATACAAAATGATGAAAGTAAAATTAAAAAAATTGAGTATATTAATTTAGATAATGACATAATTAGTGAATTTGAAATTGAAGAAATAGAAGAAAATATCGAAGATGAAGTCTTTTATAGATATGTAATTAGTTTCAAGAATGATAAAAGATATATTTTGTCTAGTAAAAAAGAATATGAACAATTTTTAAGATCTAGTAACATTGACTATGAAGAATTTATATTTTAAATCAAGGGCATAATATCGAAACAAAGGTCATATATGAATGATAATGTTATCGTTATAAAGCAATTTTCGTTGCCCCAAATTACTTATGTTTTAGTAATTTTAACATTTTACACACAACTTAATAAACAACTTAAACGTTGAAATGACAATACTTATGGCGTATTCTACATGAATAGATAATCGCTTTAATGAACTCCCGCCGTCTCCACTATAAGAGCTCTCAACCACAACGGTTGAGGGCTTTTTTCATGTATAAAAATTTTGAAATTTATTGAGAGTTATACTAGAAAGATACGTGCGTAATTACCATAGTATGGTAGATATTTATAAGAATAAATCACATGAGATGAACTTCAATATATGAACCTAGAATCGATTGTAAAGGGCATTACAGAGGTATATAACAATAGCCAAGTAAAATAGTACAAAAGATTATTAAATTGTCATGGTGGGACGTTTAATTGAAGTATCAGATAAGAAAGTGAAACAAGTATTTGATAGGGTGTTGGATAAAATAGTGGAAGGGTAAGCACTAATGTGTTTGCCCTATTTTTTATGTTATCATTTAAATAAATTATTCCGAGGCCCAATGTCAATAAAGCAATTGGAATAAGGCAAAATAGATTAATGATATAAAAGTGGTTAATATAAAAGAAAATTGTATTATTTTTTTAAAATATATTTTAAAGGGGATTTTGCATTGGTACTTGAAGGAGCGATGTTACAAGTTAAAAAGAATATGGAAAATGAATTTGAGGAATCTTTTAGAGAAGCCTCTAGTATTATTAGTTCGATGAAAGGTTATATAAATCATTCGTTAAATAAGTGTTTTGAAGAAGAAGGTAAGTATTTGTTATTGGTTGAGTGGGAAACATTAGAAGATCATACAATAGGTTTTCGTGAGTCTGAAGAATATACAAAGTGGAAGACTTTATTGCATTGTTATTATGAACCTTTTCCAGTAGTTGAACATTTTTACAAAATAGAAATTTAAGTGATTTAATTAGGTCACTTGAATAACAATTGTGATATAAAAGTACAACAGATTATTCAATTATCATGGTGGGACGTATATTTGAAGTATCAGATAAGAGAGTACGACAAGTTTTTGATAGGGTATTGGATTGATTATCGATGGTAAGCACTTATGTGCTTGCTTTATTTTTTGTGTTAAAATAAAATTGTTTCGTGCTCAACGTCAATAAAGCAATTATATTGAAATTTAAAGAATGGGTGATTTTTTGAAGATTAATCCTGAATTGGACACAAATTTTTTTATATCTATTTGGTTAAATATTTTATTTTTATTTGGTCTTATTTTTATTACAAAATTAGAAAATTTGTTTGTATTAATACCTTATGTTCTTGTAATGGGTGTAAATTCAATATACTTAGTTATTAAAGCAATGAAAATTAGAAATAATCGCAGTTTATAAATGTTTTGTATAGTGGATTGAATATTTTTGTCTTTCTATTAAGCCACCCACGCATGTCAATGGGTGGTTATTTTTTATTTACATATTATAACAAGTGTCCCGTTAATATTTATTGAGGTAATACTATGTTTACAGTTAGATATAAAAGTGAGGCTTGCTGTCGTAAAATAACACGTGAATATCTTAATCCACGCATATCACAAGTCAGCTATTCAAAAATACGCCTTAACACTATGAGAGATTAGAGCATTATGTTGAAGACCAAAACAAAGTAGATAAACTTTCACTAAGCAATGATAAATTGAATGATTTAAACGATATATTAATATAAAAATATATATTACGAATCCATAATTGAGTTGCATTATTTTGAAATTGTCTATATTAATACTAAAAAGGTTACATATATAGGTAGACACATACACGTAGATACTAATTTTATATGAAGAAACTGTTAAATTTAAAAGATATTGTTGAGATAAAATAAGCCCACCTAAATGAATAGGTGGGTTGTTTTAAAAATATATAACTTACAGCAGGAAAGCCTTATAAATTATTGACTATATTTATTTTGGTAATATTTTAATGCTGCAAGTTTTTGTTCTGCGTCTTCAACTTCATATTGATTATTTTCAATTGCATACATAGTTTGCTTTTCACCAGATGAAAGCCCATCTCCAGTATTATTTCGCCATTCTTGGTCAGGCATGTTCATATATGGATTGTTTGGGTCATAACCGTTAGCTTGTTGATTATTTTGTTGTACTTGTTGGTTTTGTTTCGTATTTGCATTAGCTTGTTGTTGCTGGTTAGCAGTTGTTTGTTGTTGGTTAGTATTAGCTGATTGATTCTCTTTGTCTGAATTAGCTTGTTGTGTATTGCTAGTAGTTTGATTTTGATTATCTACGTTAGCTTGTTGGCCATCACTATTTTGTGATTGACTGTCACTGTTAGTAGTTTGATTATCGCTATCAGAGTTATCTTCTTTATCTGTTTTCTTATCCTTAGATGCATTTTTATCATCATTTGATTTTTTCTTATCATCTTTTGATGATGATTTTGTTTCTTTTGTATCTTCTGATTTACTTTCTTCTTTATTCCCACATGCTGCTAAAACTAAGAAACTTGCTAATAATAAAAATAAGACTTTTTTCATTTAATACTCTCCTTTAAAAAATAAATTATTAACTTAATTGTACTATACTTAAAAAATAAAGGTGATAACAAAAAGTTATGGTTAAACCTATTAATTATGAATATACTTATATTACATTTTGATAAAAAGATTACGTAGCAGTATCTATTAAATGTAGAGATTATTTTTGTGTTTATTTATGTTAGAATATTCTGTGAATTATAAAAAGGATGTGCATTTATCATTGAATTTAAATTAGTAGAATTTCATTTACGTTATTGGGAACAAATTAATGAATTGAATAAACTTGAGGGATGGCAAGAGCTTGTTGAAAGTAAGGATAACTACAAGAAATCTTTAGAAAATTCCATAACAATAGTTGCCGTTGATAAATGTGATAATGTTATTGGTTTTATTAGAGGTCTAACAGATGGTTATACCACTTTGTTTATTTGTGAATTACTTATAATGGAAGAAAAAAGAGGTATGGGTATAGGTAATTCTTTGATAACTCATTTACATAAACAGTATCCAAATACAAGAATAGATTTATTAGCAACAGACCGTTCAGCAAAATTTTACGAAAAACAAGATTTTAGAATTTTTCATGGCTATCGAAAAAATTTTATTAACTAAATTTCAAGTATAATGTGGTACTTTATGATTCAATCTATAAATCACGTTACCTATTCAGTATCAGATATTAAGCAATCTATTGTTTTCTATAAAGATATTTTAAAAGCTAATATTCTAGTAGAAAGTGATAAAACTGCATATTTCGCATTAGGTGGTCTGTGGTTAGCACTTAATGAAGAAAAGGATATACCTAGAAATGAAATTCAATACTCATATACGCATATTGCTTTTACAATTGATGAAAATACATTTGATGAATGGTATCAGTGGTTAAAAGATAACAATGTGAATATATTAGAAGGACGTAATAGAGACATAAGAGATAAAAAATCAATATATTTCACTGATCCAGACGGGCATAAATTAGAATTACATACAGGCACGTTACAAGATAGGTTAGATTATTATAAAGAAGAAAAGCCACATATGAAATTTTATATATAAGTAGGTTATATTATGACAATAGAAATAAGGTTATTTGAAGAACAAGATTTAATCAAAATAAAAGAATTGTTGGTTTTATATGAAGATTTAGGTTATCCAACAATAACAGAGGATTTAGTTAATCGTTTGAAAAAGATATACAGTCATGAAGATTATTATTTGTTACTATTAATAAAAGATGATGTGATAATCGGGTTGAGTGGTATGTGCAAAATGATGTTCTATGAAAAGAATGGTGAGTATATGCGTTTACTAGCATTTGTTATAAATTCTAATTATAGAGAAAAAGGTTATGGAACACTTTTAGTAAAAGAGTCAGAAATTTTAGCAACTCAATTAGGATGTGAAGCAATTACTTTAAATAGTGGTAATAGAGAAGAAAGAGGTAATGCTCATAGTTTTTATAAAAATAATGGTTTTGAGAATAAATCATCTGGTTTTTCTAAAAGTCTAAATTGTTAAAACTAGACCTGATATGGAAAAAGACTGTAAAGAAAAAATAACCTTCACGTTTTTGAAGTATTTTTGGAATTATCCTAAATATCGAAAACTATTTTTATTGGATAGGTTTAGAAAAGTAGAAATGGATAAAGATATATTTGTTTTGAATAGCATAAAAGGACTAAATAGTTTTAAATTAAAAATAAGGCATATGAAGAAGCTGAATTAGTTGAATGGATATTATGAAAACAAAATAACTCACCTAAATAAATAGGTGAGTTATTTTACGTGACATTTTAGTAACCTTAAAGATAAAAAGTAATAAAAATTTTGAATTAAGTTATATAGAATTTCTCCATATAAAAAGATAAAAATATATAGGGCAGTGTTAACTGCCCGAAAATTAATCTTCTAAATGATCTACAGCAAATTGTGCCTGCTCTTCTGTAAATTTATCACCTGCATCAGATATTAGTTGGTCATAAATTGCATCTTTAGACATACTTTGGTCATCTTGATATGATTTTGCTGATTCTAATGCATTTTTCTTGTAGTCTACTTTCAAATGATCAACTGCATATTGAGCATCTTCTTCTGAAAATTGATCTCCAGCGTCAGATGTTAGTTGTTCGTAAATTCCATCTTTAGACATGTGCATTGTATCTGCATACGTTTTAGCTGAGTTTAATGCTGCTTTTTGTCCTTTAGATGCATTGTCATCTTTTTCAACTTCAGAATTTCCATTATTCAATTCTTTATCAACTTCATTAACCATAGTTGCAGAACACGCAGCAAAGATAATGCCCATAATAATTATAAATGCTAGACAACCACCGCAGTGAACTGCACCCTGTCAAGTAGACAGTGAAAAAAACAAAATGTTTATGGCT
>NZ_PPQC01000052.1:0-5156 GCF_002902365.1 Staphylococcus cohnii subsp. cohnii
ACTCCTTTTTGTTAAAATTATACTATAAATTCAACTTTGCAACAGAACCAATAAGATAAATGAAAAACATTAGATTCATAATTCAATCCCTCAAAATCTACACCCAAAGATTTGAGAAATTGAATTATTGAAGACTTTTTTCAACTTTATATAGATATTTATATCAATTTCTTTTATTATAATTTAACCGTAAAAGCATTTCGCGACGATAAATGTTACAACCGATAAACAAATAGATACAACAGTGACAACTATTAATGGTTTGAAAGCACGATCTTTTAAGTCTTTAAAGGAAACATTTAACCCTAATGCAACCATTGCCATCAATAAGCATATAGTCGTGACATTATCGATAATTTGCATAACCATGTGTGGCAATGGCACATAAGTATGGAACAGTGCCATCATGACAAAACCAAGTAAAAAGTAAGGTACATCAATACGTTTTTTTTCGGTCTCGCCCTGTGATTTAAATCTCATAATTAGAATTAAAATAATACTCAAAGGTATTAATAAAAACACACGTCCCAGTTTTCCTAACAATCCAATACTCAAAGCTGCTTGACCTGAGAAATCCGCAGCAAGAATTACATGTGCAATTTCATGTAAACTTGTGCCTGACCAGACCCCAAATACTTCAGGAGATATTGTAAAAACAGAATATATCACAGTATATGCAAGTGAAAATATAGTGCCAATAAGTGCGACAATCCCGATACTAATCGCAGAATCTTTTTCTCTGGACTTTATTATTGGAGATATTGCTGCAATAGCCGCCGCGCCACATACCCCAGTGCCAATACCTAATAATAGCGTGAGGTGTTTATCCCCTTTAATGTATTTATTTAGTAACAACATTAACCCGATACTAAAAAGGATGACTCCAATATCGATTAATAACAAACCGCTACCTTTTCCAATCACATCATAAATATTTAACTTTAATCCATATAATATAATAGCTAATTTCAGTAACCGTTTAGATGAAAATGCGATGCCTGAACGATATGCTTCAGGGTAACCCTTAAAATGTCTATATAGAATCGCAATCAGTATAGCAATTGTTAAAGCACCTATCTTATCTAAAAATGGTAACTTTGAGCCTAATAAACTTATAACTGCGATGATAAATGTGAATAATAAACCATAAATAAAGGCTTTACTTTTTAAGGTCTTCATTTTTTAACTCCTCCTTTATCAAAAGCTTAGCACCGCAAAGTTATAACGTGAAATAAATATTAAGTATATTACTCATAACAATTTTGTTATAATAGAGGGGCTCAAATGTCAGGAGGCCTAGTTAATGGATTCATTAAAAGTTCTAACTGAAGTAGTTAAAACGCAAAGCTTTACTAAGGCTGCAGAAAATTTATATACTTCACAGCCATCAATAAGTCGTGATATTAAACGATTAGAACTGGAATACGATGTAAAAATTTTCGAATTTAGACATTCTAAAATGTCTTTAACGAGTGATGGGGAGAAACTATTTCAATATGCTTTACAGCGTGAGCATTTAGAACAAACCTTAAGACACGATTTGAAAATGCAGCCTGATACGATTTCGGGAGATTTAACGGTAGGGAGTAGTTACACGTATGGCGAATATCGATTGTCACAACATCTTACTGATTTAGCAAAAAAATATCCTGAATTATATATTCATGTGCAATTAAATAATTCTGATACAGTATTACAACATATTAAGAATAACATTATCGATTTAGGTATAATCGAAAAAGAGGTTCAAAGCAATATCATATACAGTAGACGTATTGCTCAAGATGAAATAGTATTAATTCGTAAAAAATCATCATCTCCAAATAAAGCAATATGCTTTATCAGAGAACGTGGATCAGGTACACGCGTTTACCAAGAAAATGCATTATCACAAATGACTTCATCATCCTATTTAGTAGAAATTAATAATACAAATCTAATTAAAAATATGGTCCATGCTGGTAACGGCTTTTCTATTGTTTCTAAATCCACATTAACGCCGTATGATTTAGAAAAACTAGAAGTAACAAACTTAGACATCACACGCTATTTCTATTTAGTCATACATAAAGATAAGTATATTGATACGAAGCTTAATGAAGTCATCAAAAATTTGGTTTCATAAATTTTGATTTTTGTATTATTTATTCTAAATTTAATGCACGTTCCAATGACAATCTATTTTATAAATGGTTAAATATCTGTTTAGAAGCCATCCAAGAAAATATAAGCATCTAACTACATTTTTAAAATCTAATTACTCAAAAAATAAAGATAAAGTATAAACTCTCAATATATAACATTCATAATTTACCCTTTAAATTCTTTACAATTAGTATCGAAAATATTAAAACGATACCTTGTAACTAATATCGTATATATCACTTTGCATTCCCACCTGCTATGATGTTATAATGTATTTAACAAAAAGTAGTTCCATTGGAACACCGAACCCCCAACCTATTCCAGTAGGTTGGGGGTTCTTTTTGGTGGGCTATGTCGCCTTATTATTTATTGCGGCTGTTTAGCCAAAACGTAAAACCCGCAATTATGCATCCTGAAACAACAGGTGCAATTATACTAACAAAAAGCAGTTCCACTGGTCTCACCTCCTTCCGTCGAATATATCGCCGGAAGTTAAGACGACTCTGTTATTATATCATTTGTGAAAGTGTAAGCATATCTACTTCCGATAAGTTAAATTATGTTGAACAATTTATCCTATCAATTTTTTTTCTTCCAAGTGTTACCATCTTCATCTTTTAATTCTTTACCTTTTACTTTAAACTTCACAGTACTGTCATCACCTTCTAATTTCAATGAAAAGTTGTCCTTTTCCACTTTCTCAATTTCACCTTTCATTGTTAATCCCATATAAGTTATCTCAGCATTACTATCTTCTATTTCCATTGTAACCTTTTCTCCATCATCTTCTTTATACACCCATTCACCTTGTGCCTTATCTTCTGCATTTCCACAAGCAGTTAGTAACAAACTAACGCTAAGAACTAAAACTAGTATTAACCCTTTTTTCAAAATAATCTCCTCCTTTTAAAATTAAAAAATATACACATAAACAATATTATTTTAATTTTATATATATTGCAACGTTATTTTGTGTTAAGTTAATATTAATAACTTTTTAATTACATAATTTGTAAAAGGGGATTGTTCATATGGAAAAATTAAAAACATTTCTGAAAAAATTTAAATGGTATTTAATAGGCGGCACCGTTCTATTACTTGGCATTATTTTAGTAATTACCTTATTTGTTAAAAATCATAAAATAAATGTAGAAGATGATGTACAAGTCTCTTTCCATGGTTATGAAAAATCTGGCACTGCTGAGATTACAGATAAATCTTATGATAAAGTAATGAATAAACTTTACATACGTGCATTAAAGCAATCTAATTTTAAAAATAAAGAAATTATAAGAATGATAGAGAACAATGAGGATGAAGATATAGAAGAAGAAAATCTAAATTATGATGAACTTCAGCAAATGAGACATGCTTCTAAAATCATGGATAATGTCAATTTTAATATTTACAATAATGAAAATTTATCAAATGGAGATAAAGTTAAAGTACAATTAAAACTCGAAAAAGGGACATCTAAAGAATTTAAATTAAAAGCAAAAGAGTTTACAAAAGAATTTAAAGTGCATGGTTTAAAGAAACCTAAAGAATTATCTGCAAAAGATTTGATTGAAGGTTTCAATCCTAAATTTACCGGCGTGAATGGTTCTGGATCACTTAATTTAATAACTAAAGACGCTCCTAAAAACTTGTCTAATTTATCTCTCTCAAATTATGAATTTACAGTTCCTAATAATGGTAATTTGAAAAATGGTGATAGTATCAAATTGACTATTCCGCAAGATTTAATAGATGATATAAATAATAATGGTTCAAGCTCATTTAAAGGTAAGAAAACTTATACAATAGAAGCTAATGACCTGCCCGAACTAAATAAACTTGAAAATATTTCTGAGACGCTTGATAGAAATAATAAACTTATTAAAGATGAATATAATAGTAGTAAATACACTAAATATAAGACTGAAAACATAGATAATTACTATAAAGTTGATTATGATGTATCAAGTGATGATTACTTTGATGATGACAAAGAAGAGGGTGAAAAGGTTTCACCTGCTTCTAAAATTGAACCAACAAAAATTACATTGATTACAGCAGTGAAAGTGACTAGAACGAGTGAATATAATGATCCTGATGTATATTATAATTATAAAGGATATAAAAATTATAATTTAGAAAACAATAGACTTGTTAAAGATGACACAATAGAAGAAGTATCTACATCCAGTGACGAAGATTCGATGAATGATTTGCATGATGAACTTACATCAGATGATTATAAAAAATTATAACTTTTATTCATTTGCAATATTAGTAACATATTACAATAGTAACCAAAAATCTTACTATAAATTATTTAAAGTTTAAAGAATTCAATAAAAATGAAAAACAATAGTAGCTCTGTATACTTAGATTTATTCTTTAGCGTATCATTTCCGATAATTTGAAATATATTAAATAAAAGTACTTTGTTTTTATATGAATTACAGAGCAGTAAAACACTATAAACAACACAGTAATTAATATCCTATTCTTCATAAGATACCTAGGATTTCACTCCAATTTAATTTATAATAATTTGTATATTATAAAAAGCAATTCATTACTTTTTATATTGTAATACTTAAAATAGGAGGTTTTCATTTTGGAAAATAAACAAAATAATGCTAATGGGAAAAAATTCTCTTCTGTTTTTACTTATAGTATTATTATTACCGCAATCGTCGTATTGTTAGGTGCAATATTTCCAAATCAGTTTAATGAAATAGGGACAAATATTACTGGTTGGATTACTGAATACTTTGGTTGGTATTATATGGTTATTGTTGCGTTAATGATATTCTTCTGTGTCTTCTTGATATTTAGTCCAATCGGAAAATTAAAATTGGGTAAACCAGAAGATAAACCCGAATTTAATACAATTTCATGGTTTGCGATGTTATTTAGTGCTGGTATGGGAATTGGTTTAGTGTTCTGGGGAGCAGCTGAACCAATCAGCCACTTTGTATCTCCACCATCTGGTGATCCTCAATCAGCAACTGCCTATAAAG
>NZ_PPQC01000052.1:5166-7771 GCF_002902365.1 Staphylococcus cohnii subsp. cohnii
GACAATCATTGATGTTGTTTCTGTCTTTGCCACAATTGGCGGGGTAGCAGTATCATTAGGTTTAGGCGCTATGCAAATCGCAGGTGGTCTAAACTACCTATTTGATGTTCCAAATACTATCATGACTCAAGGTATAATTATACTTATTGTTACCATATTATTTTTAACAAGTGCATGGTCAGGTTTAAGCCGTGGTATCCAATATTTGAGTAACGCTAATATTGGTTTAGCCGGCATAATCTTATTGTTTGTTTTTATTGTAGGACCAACTGTTCTTATTTTAAATATGTTAACAAGTTCAACAGGTGAGTATTTAAACACGCTCTTATTTAACATGTTTGATACAGCACCATTAGATCCACAAAAAAATGAATGGATGAAATCATGGACGTTCTTCCAATTAGCTTGGTGGATTAGTTGGAGTCCGTTTGTGGGTATATTCATTGCACGTGTATCTAAAGGACGCTCAATTAGAGAATTCGTATCTGGAGTTCTGTTAGCACCAGTACTTGTAAGTTTAGTTTGGTTTGCAGCATTTGGTGTTCTAGGTATCGAAACTGCGAAAAAAACACCTAAAATATTTGATATGCCTCCAGAAACTGCATTATTTGGTGTGTTTAATGAGGTGCCATTAGGCTTTGTGTTATCCATTGTAACGTTGCTATTAATAGCAACATTCTTTATTACGTCAGCCGATTCAGCGACATTCGTATTAGGAATGCAAACAACATTTGGTTCATTAAACCCATCCGTAATAGTTAAAGTCATCTGGGGAATTGCACAAGCATTGATTGCATTTATTTTACTATTCTCAGGTGGAGATAATGGATTAAATGCGCTACAAAATATGGCAATCATGACTGCCTTACCATTCTCTATCATCGTGCTTTGTATGATGGTTAGTTTCTATAAAGATGCCAACCAAGAACGTAAGTTTTTAGGTTTAACATTATCACCTAACAAGCACAGACTCAAAGAATATATAAACTCACAATCTGAAGACTTTGAAAGTGAAATGATAAACAGAAGGAAAAATATTAAAAACGATTGATTCACAATAATCTTATATGCTAAATTTGAATTATCAGAAGTTTTCACAATTAATTCTTTCGAGGCTGAAACACATATGTGTTTCAGCCTCAATTATTATTTTAAAAAATATTTAAACTAGGTCAATAAAAAAGAAGCTAGTATTTTTTGATTCTAACTACTTTTAACAACGTTTACATAAAAGATTTATAATGCTTTTTAAGTTGATAATTATTAGGGAGAACTAGAGACACTTGTACCTTCACTCAAGGAAACAAGTGTCTTTTTTTGTAGAAAGGGATAGTGTTATTATGAATGTTTATGTAGCTGAATTTTTAGGAACAGCAATACTCGTATTATTAGGAGGAGGCGTCTGTGCAAATGTTAATTTGAAACGTAATTTAGGGCATGGCGCTGACTGGATTGTAATTGCTGTAGGATGGGGACTAGGTGTCTCTTTAGGTGCATATGCTGTTGGCAATATTTCAGACGCTCACTTAAATCCAGTAGTTACCCTAGCATTTGCTATGAATCATTCATTAAGTTGGTCTATGGTGCCAGGTTATATAATTGCTCAAATGTTGGGAAGTATAGTCGGTGCGATACTTGTTTGGCTTGCCTATTTACCACATTGGAAAGCAACTAAAGAACCAGAAGTCAAACTTGGTGTGTTTTCTACAGCACCATCTATCCCCAACTATTTTGCTAATTTCATCACAGAAATTATTGGTACAGGTATTTTAACTTTAGGACTGTTATTTATCGGTATGAACAATATCGCAGATGGTTTAAACCCATTAATTGTTGGAGCTTTAAATGATCAATAATTTTTCTCGGTATAAATGCATGTTCTATTTTTTATTTTTATCTTGATAATCATATTTTTCTCCCATCTCATCAAAATCATCATCTTTATAGAAAAATAAAAAGTAAGCAATAACTCCAATCGGAATACCAAAAAATGGTGTAGTAAAAGTACTAAATATTACACACATAAAAATTAACCAAAACAAATCTTCTAAAGACCATTTTTATTTAATAAATCATTCACAATTTGTTTAATAGTCATAAAAAATAAAACACTCCTTCAAAGATTGAAAAAAATAATTAACAAACAAAACATTAATTACAAAATTAAAATATTACTTTGTTCATTTTAAAAATATTCTCAATAACAAGACAAAAAGAAACTCGTTTTCAACTCATTTCTAAAAATCGCAAAAAAGAGAGTGAACCCTAATTCTCACTCTCTTTTTGAACCACTTAACAAACCAAAAATAATAATTAAAACAGAAATAAATAAACATAAAACAAAAAGACCATTGAACTCAGGTGTACTAAAGAAAGAAAACAATTCCAAATTACTCAAATTGCTAAGAAATCCACTATCATTAGGAGATAATTTTAGATAATCAAAAATAAAAATTAAAATAAAAGTTCCAATTGCAAAAAGAATAGCTGAAATTAAATATTTTAAAAATTTACTCAAAGATTCCCCTCCTTTATTAATCAAATTACCAAATTAAATTGCTTTATTCCAATTGCTTTATTGACGTTGAGCCTCGGAACCCTTAAC
>NZ_PPQC01000052.1:7799-9713 GCF_002902365.1 Staphylococcus cohnii subsp. cohnii
TCATAAAACTAATAGAAAACTTGCATTATTGTCATAATCAAAGTTAATAAACAAGCTAATAACATAATATTATGAGCTTTGGTTGTGTTCTGATTGCCATTTCTATATTCTTTCATAACAAATAACCAAGAAAGAATTACTAAAATTCCTAAAATAATTGCAAAAATTTTCATTTTTAAAACTCCTTTTTAGCAAACTTTATCACAATAGTTATCGCTTTACAGGTCTATTTTTCATCGTTATAATCTATTTAATTCCCGTAAGGGCGCACTTATGCGTTCTAAAAGAACGCGTGTAAAAACCATAATCGACCTTCGTCGATTTTTTTAATCTTAGTTTTAAGTAATCGGTGTTGTGGCGCAGATACAAAAATTAATACTACATCAAAATTTAACTAAGATTTAAGCTACTAGTTTTTGCTAGTAGCTTTTTTATTTTTAAAATTTTAAATACCTTTATTTTGAATTTTAAGGGGGCATTTTAAAGATTTAGGGGTAATTCATATAGTTTTATGCCTAAAAACTTATATAAGCTCTTAAAACGCAAATATGAGCCAAATAAATATATGCTATTTCCAAAAGCAAAAATTTGAGAAAATCCAGTGTCCATTTTTTAA
This sequence comes from Staphylococcus cohnii subsp. cohnii, assembly GCF_002902365.1. Lineage (GTDB taxonomy): Bacteria > Bacillota > Bacilli > Staphylococcales > Staphylococcaceae > Staphylococcus > Staphylococcus cohnii. The sequence continues at coordinate 8,416 of NZ_PPQC01000052.1, forward strand.
GACACTGCCCATTTACATGCAAACTTAAAAGTTGGCATGTAAAGTGGTCAACCATGCCGGTCGAACGCTATAGTTCCCTCAGGGGCAAAAATACATAAAAAAACGCTAGCTTTTAAGCTAACGTTTCAAATCTTTTAAGTAATAATTTTGTTTTTCAAAATGCCAAATTGCCGTAATTGAATGTTTTCTCTTTGATTACTTTAAAGCCATTTGAACTACTCATTAAAGATATTGTATTTAGGCATGTTTTGACGGCGCATATTGAGCGCATGTATTTCTTCAAGTTCAGCTTTAATGGATTGCATTAAATAACCTTGCATAGCTTCAACGGTTTCGTTCTTTTGTAGCAGCATGGCCTTAAAACGTTTTAAGACACTGACAAGTTCAAATTCAACATCTTCTAAACGATAATATGTATTAAATGTGTTATTAAAAGACTTTTTCCCTTTGAGTAAAACACTTTTAATAATACGAATTTCTCTGATTTCAAAATTACTTAAATAATCTCTGGTTTGTTGTGGTAATTCTTCAAGGACTTGGAATTTTAAGGCCTCATTATTAAATTTATTTTGTTGATAATTTGTATGATTCGAATGAGTATTTATTAGATTATTGTTAGATGTATCATTCAAATCATTCGTATCATTATTCTCAGTCTCTATATAATCAGTATTATTAAATTCAGTATCATTTGCGTATGATTTTGATATGTCTTGATGTATTAAATTGATATTTCCTGACGTATTATTATCATAATTCTGGACGTATGATTTTGATACGTCCGTGTCATTACGAGATTCTACATCATTTTCCTGTTGTGATATGTAGTATATATCAGCTTCTGTTACTTCAGGTTTTTTAATATATAACTTATTTGGTTTATTCAAACCTACTCTTATTTGATTAAATAAATCAGCTTGAGTTAATTCCTTTTTAATTTTAGATAATTTATTGGGGCTACTGATATTTAGAATAGACTTAAGTTTTTCATTGGTATAAATAAAAAATATATCTCCATTTTCGTCTATCCAATTATTTCTTATAGATAAGTCTAAGCGATCTCTTAGTATTGACCAAGTTATTTTAGCATCATTAGACAAATTAGTGTATTTAGGATTAGTAAAAAATACTTTAGGTAATTGATAGAATTTCTCTTTTTGGATTTCTTTAATATTAAAGTTTGACATAGAAAAACCTCTTTCATATTTAAGTTTTAAAAAGAGGTAATAAAAAAGTTATAATTATGGGTTCTGTTGCAAAGTTGAATTTATAGTATAATTTTAACAAAAAGGAGTCTT
>NZ_PPQC01000053.1:0-1776 GCF_002902365.1 Staphylococcus cohnii subsp. cohnii
TCCCTTCAAAGTTTACATTTTTAAGTGTCTACTTTGAAGGGAGCATATCACAACTAAAGCAAGTCATATTTTTAATCAACCAAAAGATATAACTTAATATGAGTACACATGATGGAAGCGTCCATTTTATATAAAAAACTTACGATTTTGATCGTGCATGCTTGCCTGGGGATATAGCTCGAGCCTGTAGTCTCTCACTCATATCATTTCCCCGGGCGTCCGCACGATTGCAAAATCGCTATAAGTGATATGTTTTAATACAATAGAAATAGCTTCGCATTATTTAACTTATACAACTAAAGCAAGTCATATTTTTAATTAATCAAAAGATATAACTTAATATGAGTACTCATGATGAAAGAGCCCATTTTATATAAAAAACTTACGATTTTGATTGTGCATGCTTGCCTGGGGATATGGCTCGAGCCTGTAGTCTCTCACTCATATCATTTCCCCGGGCGTCCGCACGATGCAAAATCGCTATAAATGATATGTTTTAATACAATAGAAATAGCTCAATAAGCTAACAATAATCAAAACAATAATGAAAAAGACAATTTCTATATTATTTCAATAGAAATTGCCTTTTTTCACTTGACCAAGAACCTTATGTCTCAGCCTTTTAATACATTTTTTAAATTTTAAATCAACGAATTTCTTCATCAGAAGTAATTTCATATTCCCCTGCATCATCACCATAATATTTATTATAACGACGTTTGTACATGGTAAACAAATGCGAAACTAATACTTTCAATATCGCATAAGCAGGAATACCTAAAATAACACCGACAACACCTAATAAATTACCTGCACTTAGTAAGATGAATATAATTGTCAATGGATGAATTTTCAATGTTTTACCCATGATATTCGGAGAAATGAAATGCCCTTCAATAAATTGAACAGCTGTCCAAACAACCACTAACTTCAGTAACATAATCGGTGAAGTAATTAAAGCAATTATAATTGCTGGTGAAATCGCAATCGTCGGACCAATATATGGAACAACACTTGTAACTGCAGCGATTGAAGCTAAAATTAAACTGTAGTCTAAACCGATGATACTATACCCAATAAATAATAATATACCAATACAGAACGATACGATAATTTGTCCTTGGATATAAGAACCAACTTGTAGACTCATTTTATCTAATAAATCATGAAAATCTTTTCTAAATTTAGGCGGCATTAAGTTTGTTGAAAATTCTTTGAAGCGGTGCCCATCTTTTAGCATAAAGAATAAAACAAATGGTGTTGTAGCAATTACAACGCCAACATTTACTAAAGCTTCAGCAAAATTTTTAACTTTAGAACCAAAACCATTAAAATAATCAGACACCATTGAAGGTAATTTTTTCGCCAATGAATCTAATTGATCTTGAATTTGTCCATAAAAATTAGAAATTAAAGAGTATTTCGTTACACTATCTATAAATTTATTGACCTTATCTACATAGTATGGGAAGTTATTTCCAAAACTTTTAAACTGAGCGCCAATCACAGGTATCAATAAATTAATAGCTAACGCAATTACACCAATAATGACTAAGAATAATATAATCACACCCCAAAGTCTTGATATATTATATCGTTCCATCAAATTAACTAATGGGTTAAATAAATAATATAATATAATCGATACAATGATTGGTGCTACAATTGTATTAAAAACAATGATAAATGGTTTAAAAATATAAGAAACTTGATCAAATATAAAAATCGCACAGCCAATAAATATTAATATAAGCAAAGCAAAAACTAAATCTTTGC
>NZ_PPQC01000053.1:1789-17147 GCF_002902365.1 Staphylococcus cohnii subsp. cohnii
AACTTCATAAAACGCGTTTCGGGGAAACTTAGTTTTAACTTACTTTTCTTAGATTCTGTTTCTTGCTTTAAATTATCTTCATTTGACATAACATCACCAAACCTTATTTTTCAAAATATATTGATCTTTTAGCGCATAGTAAAAAATTATGCACTTTTGTGACACAATACATAACGTTTAATTTTTAAAATAACTAATGTTAATCATAACACAATGACCATTTCCCAAACATATATTTTGCCATGTTTTATTAAAATTTAACTAAACACGCATCATTCATAATAACAACTTTCAATTAAATGTATTGATGGTATATAAATAGATTAGACTAAAATATTACAGTGTATATTAAAAAGCAGTAATATAAAATCAAATGTTTAAGATGACTTTATATTACTGCATATATAAATTAATATTAAAGAAAATATGCTAATGGAGAAATATTTAAATCTTTACACCAATATTTAAACAAGATTATTTTTTCTTCATTCCCCAACTCTCAATACCAAACAAGTTAATTTCTAACTCTTCAGGTTTGAATACAGGCTTTTTGCCGGCTTTACGTTGACGTTGGTAATCATTCATAACTGCGAAAGCGATGTTGGATAAACCAATAATAGCTACTAAGTTGACAATCGCCATTAGACCCATAAATACATCTGCCGTACTCCATACCGTTTCAGTTTTCACAACTGCGCCAACGAAGACAAGCACAACAACTAAACATCTGAAAATAAATAAGACAGTTTTATTTTCCCATAAAAACTCCATGTTCGATTGACCATAATAATAATTACCGATAACGGAAGAAAACGCAAATAAAGTAATCGCAATCGTTAAGAAAATACCACCTGCACTACCTAAATGTTCATTTAATGCAGATTGTGTAACTGCAACACCTTGTGCTGCATTCTCTCCAAATTCCAATCCAGTATATAATAAAATCATTATCGCCGTTACCGTACATACTAACATCGTATCAAAGAATACGCCTAATGATTGGATCAAACCTTGTTTAACTGGGTGTGGCGCAGCAGCTGTAGCAGCAGCATTTGGCGCAGAACCCATACCAGCTTCGTTTGAGAACAAACCACGTTTAATACCTTGAAGAACGGCTGCACCAACAGCGCCTCCAGTTGCTTGTTCAAATCCAAAAGCATTTTTAACTATAGTTGCAATCATAGGTATGATTTGATCATAGTTGAATATTAATATTACAGCAACTAAACCAATATAAATAATTGCCATTACAGGCACAATTATAGAAGATAATGTTGCAATACTTCTTACGCCTCCAAATATAATAATAGCAGTAACAATAGCTAAGATTATACCAGTAACAATAGGACTTACATTATATTGCGTTTTTAATGATTCAGCTATTGTGTTTGATTGTACTGTATTAAAAACAAATGCAAATGTAACTGTAATTAATACCGCAAAAACAACACCTAACCATTTTTGGTTGAGTCCTTTAGTTATGTAATAAGCTGGCCCACCGCGATAACCACCTTCTTCATCAGGCACCTTATACACTTGCGCAAGCGTCGCTTCAATAAATGCACTGGCTGCTCCGATAAAAGCAATAATCCACATCCAGAATACTGCACCAGGGCCTCCTAACACAATTGCTGTTGCAACACCGGCAATATTACCAGTACCAACACGAGAACCTGCACTAATTGCAAATGCTTGGAATGGTGAAATACCTTTTTTTCCATTTTCTAATGTTTCAGGTTTTTCACCAATTGCTCGAAACATTTCCGGTATCCATCTTAATTGTACGAACTTAGATCCAATGGTAAAAAATATACCTGCTGTAATTAAAAGTCCAATTAAGTATTGTGACCAGATTAAATCATTCCCGACTTGAACAAATCCTTTGAACCAATCCGGAATCAAACTATCAAAATTGCTCAATTTAATCCCTCTCATCTATACAAATTAATTTTCATAGTAAAATCAAGAGATTTATAGTTTCATTCATGTTTATAAACAAAATCCAATGTTTATGTAGACATGAAAATAAATGAATCGGTAAAGTACTTATCCTAAGCTTTGCACAGCACCTTTTCACATTACTATAAATCTCTTGCTTCATTTTTGTTACACCTTATAGGTATTTTATCATTATATTGTTGTATTTACTAACAAAATTTTAAAACTAGTGTTATTTAACGCTCATATTAACAACTTCACCAAACTCTTTAACATCTACTACAAAGCTACCATTGGTATATTGTTCCGATAAATGAATATCTTTAATATTGCCGCTTTCTTCATGTTGTTTTGAATATACTGTATAAGTTGTATGATCTGGTTGAACAACGTTAGCTGCTACGATGCGATGCGGTGATTTTTTAAGCTCTTTTAATAATGTGATACCGCGCTGTGCACGTTTTGCTTTTTGTAAAATATTAAATCTTATGCGTTTTAATGAACCACGTTGAGTCGCCATCAAGATCGTGTTATTTTCATTAACGATTTGTGTTAATACAACATAGTCCTCACTTTTAAGGTTAATCGATTTAACACCAGCGGCTCTTAATCCAGTATCTGATAACTCTTCACTACTGTAAGTTAATGACATACCTTTGTGTGTTAAAACAGTAATCGTTTGTGGTTCATCTAATCTCATTACATTGATCACTTCATCATTATCTTTTAGTTTCATAGAGACAAGTGGTTTATTGTATCTTGATGTTTTAAACATAGAGACATTACTTTTTTTAATCATGCCATTTCGCGTAGCTAAAATATAAAATACATCTGGTTTAAAATCACTTTCACAATAAACATCTATAACATGCTCTCCTTCATCAATGGGCACAATCTGTGATACATGTTGTCCTAAATCTTTCCACTTAATCTCTGAAAGTTTATGAACTGGTATATAAAGATGTCTGCCTTTATTAGTGAATACTAATGCTGTATCTAATGTATTCACTTCTTGATATTTGAGCATTGTGTCCCCATCTTTTACACCTAATTCTTCGACACCACTGGCATTAAAGCTACGTAACGATGTTCGTTTTATATAACCATGTTTCGTAATACTCATAATCACATTTTCGCTTGGTACCATGACCTCTTTGTCAATCTTGATTTCACTGATTTCAGCTTCTATAGTAGATAATCGTTGCTGTTTATATTTATTTTTTATTTCGCCCAATTCTTCTTTGATAACATTCAACAAAGCATCATGGTTATCTAAAATATTTTTTAAATATGCAATTTTTGCTTTTAATTCATCATGTTCTTCTTGTAGTTGTACTATATCTGTATTTGTCAGACGATATAGTTGCAACGTAACAATAGCTTCAGCTTGTGCTTCTGTAAAATCAAACTCAGAAACCAAATTATCTTTAGCGTCTTTTTTATTTTTTGAATTTCGAATGAGTTTAATGACTTCATCTAAAATTGACAAAGCTTTCATTAGACCTTCTACAATATGCATTCTACTTTCTGCATTATCTAATTCAAAACGTGTACGCTTTGTAACTACATCAATCTGATGATTGAGATAACTATCTATAAATTGACGAATACCCATAAGAAGTGGACGACCATCACTGATTGCTACCATATTAAAATTATATGCAACTTGTAAGTCTGTATTTTTATATAAAAAATTAGCAACCGCTTCGCTATTGACATCTTTCTTTAATTCAATGGCTATTCGCAGCCCTGTACGGTCTGTTTCGTCACGTACTTCTACAATACCATCTACTTTTTTATCTGCTCGCAGTTCATCCATCTTTTTAACAAGTGAACTTTTGTTAACTTCATAAGGTAATTCAGTAACGATAAGTTCTTTTCTACCATTTCTTAATTCTTCGACATCAACTTTAGAGCGAACAACAATTTTACCTTTTCCTGTTTCATACGCTTTCTTAATACCATCAATCCCTTGAATAATACCACCTGTAGGAAAATCGGGCCCTTTGATATACTTCATCAACTGACTTACAGTGATGTTTGGGTTATCTATATACTTCAATGTTGCTTGAATAACTTCAGCGAGATTATGCGGGGGTATATCCGTAGCATAACCTGAAGATATACCTGTACTTCCATTGATTAACAAATGTGGCAATCTAGCAGGTAAGACCATTGGTTCCATTGTCGTATCATCGTAGTTAGGCATAAATGGTACAGTTTCTTTATTAATATCTCTTAATAATTCTTCTGAAATTCTGCTTAATTTCGCTTCAGTATAACGCATAGCAGCTGCTGGGTCGTTATCAATACTACCATTATTACCTTGCATTTCTATCAGAACATGTCGCAGCTTCCAATCTTGACTCAAACGGACCATCGCATCATATACAGATGAATCACCATGAGGGTGATATTGTCCGATAACATCACCGACAGTTTTTGCACTTTTACGGAAATTTTTATCAAATGTATTACCACTAGAATACATAGCGTATAAAATACGTCTTTGAACAGGTTTAAGCCCATCACGAACATCTGGTAATGCACGCTCTTGAATGATGTATTTACTATATCTACCAAATCGGTCGCCAATAACATCTTCCAGCGACAAATCTTGAATTATTTCACTCAATTCATTTCCTCCTCATCAGAATAATCCTGCTCTAGTATTTGAATTTCATTGTTATCCAGAATGCTTTGATCTTCTTGAAGACCAAATTCAACATGTTTTTCAATCCATTCACGTCTAGGAGCTACTTTGTCTCCCATTAAAGTTGTTACGCGTTTCGATGAACGTAATTCATCATCAACTTGTACTCGAATCAGCGTTCTTGTATCTGGATTCATTGTTGTTTCCCATAATTGATCAGCGTTCATTTCCCCTAAACCTTTATAACGCTGTAAACTAAATCCTTTACCTAATTTCTTTTGTAGTTTTTCTAATTCTTCATCTGTCCATGCATATTCTATTTTCTTAGAAGCACCCTTACCTTTTTCCAATTTGTATAGTGGAGGTAATGCAATAAATACTCTACCTGCTTCTACTAAAGGTTTCATATATTTAAAGAAGAATGTTAATAAAAGCACTTGAATATGTGCGCCATCCGTATCCGCATCTGTCATTATAATCACACGATTGTAATTGCTATCTTCTAATTTAAATTCATTACCTACACCAGCACCTATTGTGTGAATAATCGTATTAATCTCTTCATTTTTAAAAATATCTTCTAAGCGTGCTTTTTCAGTGTTTATAACTTTACCTCTTAACGGTAAAATTGCTTGATATTTTCGGTCACGTCCCAATTTTGCAGAACCACCAGCTGAATCACCCTCAACTAAATACAATTCTTTTTTCTCTGTATTCTTACTTTGCGCAGGTGTTAACTTTCCGGATAATAACGTATCTTTTCGTTTGTTTTTCTTACCTGAACGCGCATCTTCTCTTGCTTTACGTGCTGCTTCTCTTGCTTGTTGGGCTTTTAATGCTTTTTTAACGAGGGTTTTTGACAATTGTCCTTTTTCTTCCAAATAATATGGTAATTTTTCAGATACAACAGAATCTACTGCACTTCTGGCTTCAGGTGTACCCAATTTAGATTTAGTTTGCCCTTCGAATTGTAATAATTCCTCAGGTATACGAATTGAAATAATCGCAGTCAAACCTTCTCTTATATCATTACCATCTAGGTTCTTATCTTTTTCTTTCAATTCATTAATTCGTCTAGCATAATCATTAAACACTCTCGTCATTGCTGTTTTAAAGCCAACTTCATGAGTGCCTCCATCTTTAGTACGCACATTATTGACAAAACTCAAGATGCTTTCCGAATATTGATCATTATACTGAAATGCAACCTCTACTTCTATATCATTAGCAGTGCCAGCAAAGTTTGCTACATCGTGTAACACTTCTTTACCTTCATTTACATAACTCACAAATTCTTTTATACCATCTTCATAGTGGAAAACATCTTCTCTTTCTTTGCCAGCTCTCAAATCTTTAAGCGTAATTCTAAGATTTTTAAGCAAAAATGCTGATTCTTGTAAACGTTCACTCAACACATCATAGTTAAAAGATGTTGCTGATTTGAAAATTTCAGCATCTGGTTTAAAGGTAACTTTAGTACCTGTTTTTCTAGTTTTACCTTGTTTTTCTAATCCCGTAGTTGGTATACCACCATGACTAAATAGCTGTTTATAGATAGCACCATCTCTGTATATTTCTACTTCTAACCATTCACTTAATGCATTTACAACTGATGCACCTACACCGTGTAGACCGCCTGAAGTTTTATATCCACCTTGTCCAAATTTACCGCCTGCATGAAGTACTGTAAATATTACTTGAACAGTAGGTTTGCCCGATGTATGAATTCCGGTTGGCATCCCACGTCCATCATCTTCTATAGTAATACTTTCGTCCTTATTTATTGTAACTAATATTTCATTACCAAAACCGTTTAATACTTCATCGACGGAATTATCGACAACTTCATATACTAAATGATGTAATCCTCTTTTATCGGTAGAACCAATATACATACCAGGTCTTTTTCTTACGGCTTCTAACCCTTCCAAAACCTGAATGGAATCATCCGAATATTTATTTTGTTTGTTCATTGCCAATCGTTTCGCCCTCCTACAAACGTACGTTCGTTTTTAAAACTATACATTAGTTATTCTTATATAAATCTTGATAAATTGCAAGTATCAAATTAATATTTAAACCGTGTTTTACTACAGTTATAAATTTTTATTCGTCTAACCGAGGTCATATATGGTAAAATAATTTTAATGTCATTAAAGGATGTGGATTATGTATGATGATGATAATTATCATGTTAATTTTAAGTTATCTCATTGGTGCTTTCCCAAGTGGCTATGTAATAGGTAAATTATTTTTCAAAAAAGATATTAGACAATTTGGTAGTGGGAATACAGGCGCAACAAACAGTTTTAGAGTATTAGGAAAACCTGCAGGATTCCTAGTTACATTTTTAGATATATTTAAAGGGTTTATTGTTGTGTTCTTACCACTATGGTTACCAGTGCATGCAGACGGTGCTATTAGTACATTTTTCACAAATGGACTCATCGTAGGCGCATTCGCTATTCTAGGTCATGTTTACCCAGTTTACCTTGGATTTAAAGGTGGAAAAGCGGTTGCCACAAGTGCTGGTGTTATACTCGGAATCAATCCTATATTATTACTCATTTTAGCAGCGATTTTCTTCGGCATACTTTATTTAACAAAGTATGTATCATTATCGAGTATCATAGCATCAATTTGTTGTGTTATCGGCGCACTATTAATCCGAGATTATATCTTACTAGTCGTGAGTTTTGGTGTAGGAGTTCTATTAATATTTAGACACCGCACAAATATTGTTAGAATATTTAAAGGCGAAGAACCAAAAATTAAATGGATGTAACTATTACAAAAGTCATTAGCAATCAATAACAAAAATAGTAAACATACTCAGACTGGGACAATCTATTGCCACAGCTACTGATAAGTAAAAAACGAATATTTGGCAAATAGAAAATGATGGGACATAAACCTATTCATTAGTCAGTTTGCTCTTATAGTGAAACAGAAATCTTTAAAATAGACTTCTGCTTCACTATTTTTTATTCATTAAATTAAGGATTTATAACTCAGACTATTATTATATTATTATTTTTTACTTATTATAATCCAAGTAAAGCGTATGAATAGGATTTTCTCTTAAAACGAGCATTTTAAAACAAAATTTATAAAACATGACTTAACATTTATGGAATAAATGCGCTTCTCCCAATTCTATATTCATAAACAATAACATCTATCGTTCATTTAATATTATTTAAATTTTAATCCTTATAATCTTGTTGTTTCATTATGCCTCACTAATCTACAACGTGACTAAATATCTTCGTTTTCACGCTGAAACATGATTGAACAATTTGAATTCAAAGAAAATTATACTTAAATATGATATACTACTTTTATTATTACTCAAAATTGGGTAATAACTATAGTACTAATTTAAAAATTAGTAACCAATGGTCACAAGCTATAACTTGTGAAATGAGAGGGGACTTTAATTATGGATATAAAACTTTCAGATAACGCTGTATCTTGGTTTAAAGATGAACTTGATTTACCTGAAGATAACAAAGTCTTACAATTTTTCGTTCGCTATGGTGGAGAATTCCAATTAAAACAAGGATTTAGCCCTGCATTTAGTGTTGATCAAAAAGACGATGTAGAAATTGGTTACGAAAACCATTTCGATGGCTTAGATGTAGTAATTGCCGAAAAAGACTTATGGTATTTTGAAGACCATGATTTATTCATAGACATCAATGATAGTGTCGATGAAATTGCTTATTCTGCTAAATAATAATAGAACTCAAAACACATAACACAATTTATAATTCATATATTAATATATACTTAAAAAGAGCCTGGTTCCATTCCAGGCTCTTTTTATCAATCATTTTTATCATGCATTTGTACACTTCAAAAATACATAGCAAATGTATTGATGTATATAAATACAAATGTCATACATTGAATTATGCATTTATACATCTAACTAAATTAAAGTATGCCATTTTTCACTTCAAATGTTTCTCCAGCTTGATTTCTTTTATCTACTTCTGCATACATAGCATGCCATTCCGGAAAATATCTATCTAATCTAATAGGCTTAAAGTTGTCCTTTCTAATACAAGTCAAAACAGTTGAACCTGTAGTAGCTAAATCGCCAGCCTCGTTGTATACTTCATAACAATAAATTGATCTTAAACGTGTATATTTTTCAACCCATGTCTTAATTTTAACAGTTTCAGGATACTGTATTGTTTTTATATATTTAATATCTAAATCTGTAACGGGAGAAATAATACCAGACTCTTCCATTGCTTTATAGCTAAAACCTAATTTTGATATATAATCTGTGCGTGCAACCTCAAACCATGTTGGATAATTACCGTGATAAATAACACCCATTTGATCTGTTTCTGCATAACGTGAAGGAATTTCTGTAATACTATAAATCATTTTAAACGTCCTCTTTTCAATTGTTCGAATTACTTATATCTAAATATTAACATAAAAATGAAAGCAAGGCAGAAAACACATTTTAAAATCATTTCTACAGACTCACCTAGCAATAGTTAAAACCTTTAAATTTTTAACAATATATGTTTAGCGTACATAAAAATAAGACTGAGACACAAAAGATTGTCTCAGTCTTAACTATATTCATAATGAACAGTTAATTTGCTAATTTATTTCTTAATACTAATTGTAAAATACCGCCATTACGATAGTAATCAATTTCTACATGTGAGTCGAAACGTGCAACTGCTTCGAAGTCAATAACTTCTCCATTTTCTTTTTCAGCAGTTACTTTTACTAAATCATGTGGTTTTACACTTTCATCGATGTCTACTGAAATCGTTTCTGTACCATCTAGGCCTAAACTATCAGCAGATTCGCCATCTTTAAACTGTAAAGGTAACACACCCATCATAACTAAGTTAGAACGGTGAATACGTTCATAACTCTGAGCAATTACAGTTTTAACACCTAGTAAATTTGTACCTTTAGCTGCCCAGTCACGAGAAGAGCCCATTCCGTAATCATTACCAGCTAATACTACTAAACCAGTACCATCTTCTTTATATTTCATCGCTGCATCATATATAGGCATTTGTTCACCAGTAGGCCAGTAAGTAGTGAAACCACCTTCTGTACCTGGCGCTAATTGGTTTTTAATACGAATATTAGCAAAAGTACCACGAACCATTACCTCATGGTTACCACGACGAGAACCATAAGAGTTAAATTGACGAATAGGTACGTCATGATCTAATAAATATTTACCCGCTGGTGTATCTTTACCGATAGCACCTGCTGGAGAAATATGGTCAGTCGTAACAGAATCTCCAAATTTACCCATAATACGTAAATTATTTAATGATTTAATATCATCAGGTTCTTTAGATAAGTTTTGGAAGAATGATGGATTTTGAATATAAGTTGACTCTGGATCGAAATCATATAATGGTTGGTCTGTTACATCGATTTCATTCCACATTTCATTATTATTATAAACAGTTTCATATTCTTCTTTAAACAATTCAGGAGTAACAACACTGTCTACAGTATCTGCTACTTCTTTAATTGTTGGCCAAATATCTTTTAGGTAGATATCTTCACCATTTTTCCCTTTACCTAATGGCTCATTTTGTAAATCAATATCAACTGTACCTGCAAGTGCATATGCAACTACTAATTGAGGTGATGCCAAATAGTTAGCTTTTACTAACGGATGAATACGTCCTTCAAAGTTACGGTTACCTGATAAAACAGATGTTACAAGTAAATCTTCTTCAGCAATCGCTTTTTCGATTTCTTCTAATAATGGACCTGAGTTACCGATACATGTTGTACAACCGTACCCTACTAAATTAAATCCTAAGTCATCTAAATATTCTTGTAAGCCAGAATCTCTTAAATAACCTGTAACAACTTTAGAACCTGGAGCTAATGAAGTTTTAACATATTCAGGGACTTTTAAGCCTTTTTCAACTGCATTTCTAGCTACCAAGCCAGCACCCAACATAACATATGGATTTGACGTATTCGTACATGATGTAATTGCTGCAATAGCAAGGTCACCTGTAGTCATTTGTGTTTTAGATCCATCTTTAAATTCAATTGTTGCTGTTTTATCAAATTCACTTTCATCAAAACCATGACCCTGGTTACCAGCAGGCGCAGTAACAGATTTTTCAAATTCTTCTTTCATATCACTTAAGAAGATTAAATCTTGAGGTCGTTTAGGGCCTGAAAGTGAAGCTTCAACTGTAGCTAAATCTAATTCAACTACATCTGTATAATCTGGTTCATCTTTATCAGCAGTAAAGAACATATTGTTTTCTTCTAAATATTTTTCAACTAATTCAATTTGTTCTTCTGAACGACCAGTTAAACGTAAATATTTTAAAGATTCTTTATCTACAGGGAAGAAACCACAAGTTGCACCATATTCAGGCGCCATATTTGCGATTGTAGCTCTATCTGCTAATGGTAGCTGTTCTACACCTGGGCCAAAGAACTCAACAAATTTACCAACAACGCCTTTTTTACGTAATTCTTGAGTTACACGTAAGGCTAAATCCGTTGCAGTAGCACCTTGAGGTAACGCATTGGATAATCTTACACCAATTACTTCAGGAATTGGGAAATAAGAAGGTTGGCCAAGCATACCAGCTTCGGCTTCAATACCACCTACACCCCAACCTAATACACCTAGACCATTAATCATAGTTGTATGTGAGTCAGTTCCTACTAATGTATCAGGAAAAGCAACTGTTTCTCCGTCTACTTCACGTGCGTGAACAACGTTTGCTAAGTACTCTAGGTTTACTTGGTGTACAATACCAGTTGCTGGTGGAACAGCACTATAGTTAGCAAATGCTTTAGTAGCCCAATTTAAGAATTGATAACGTTCGTAGTTTCTTTCAAATTCTAATTTCATATTTCTTTCTAGCGCATCTGGATTCGCATAGCTATCTACTTGAACTGAGTGATCAATAACTAAATCCACTGGCACTTCTGGATTAATTTTATTTAAGTCTCCCCCAACATCATTCATAGCTTTACGTAATGACGCTAAGTCTACAACTGCAGGTACACCAGTGAAATCTTGTAAAATTACACGAGATGGTTTGAAAGGTACTTCACCTACTGTACCTTTATTGAATTCAGACAATGCTTTAATGTGATCTTCAGAAATAACAAATCCATCTTCTTGTCTCAATTCAGATTCTAATAAAACTCTAATCGAATATGGCAATTTGGATATTTTAGTTAAACCTTGTTCTTCTAAAGTTTTTAAATCATAGTATGTGTATGATTTCCCATTTAGCTCGAATGACTTTTTCGCTTGCTCTTTTAAATTAGAAGCCATATAAATCCCCCTTGAAATTTTTAGTAATTATATGCCGTTAATTAAATTGTATAATTATATGTAACTTAAAACAACTACCTACCATTATAAACATCTATAATTTAGATTTGAATTTACAATCAGTATGTATAAGCAAAACTTATCACAAGTGCATCGTGTAATAAGTTATTATTATTAATTGAGAATCATTATCACTAATTAAGTGCAATTAAACTTAAACAAAAAAACTGAGAGCCTTCTTCGGCCCTCAGTTTTCAAGCTTATTTCTCTGATTTTTCAGCGTCTCTTAACGGCGCTCTTCTATTGATTATATCATCTTCAAAATCTTCTTGTTGATATTGCACATAATCTTGTAGTCTATGTTTGTTAGGCGTTAAAGTTAAACCTAAGAATTTACGTTCTTTATTCGCATCTTTGTAGAATGAAATCATCATCATTATAACTACAAAGGAGAATGGTAACGCACTGATTATGGCAGCACTTTGAATTGCATTTAAAGCATCTGCACCATTTCCTCCACCTGCAAATAATAACACGAAAGCAATTAATGACTGGGCAATACCCCAAGTCACTTTAACAACATTTGAAGGTTCTAATGAACCAAATGTCGTTTGCATACCTAATACAAAGGTTGCAGAGTCGGCAGATGTAATAAAGAATGATGCAATGAGTACTAGCGCTATCAACGATAATATAATACCAAATGGTATTTCATTAAACACGCCAAATAATTGAGTTTCAGCTGTCATATTAAATAGTTCAGGATTTTTCTTACCAGTTTCAATGCCTAGTACACCAAATACGCTGAACCATACAAAACTTACTAAAGCAGGTACTAAAAGTACACCACCAATAAATTCACGTACTGAACGACCTTTAGAAACACGCGCTATAAAGATACCTACGAATGGGCTCCAGCTTAACCACCAGCCCCAATAGTAAAGTGTCCAGCTAGACATCCATTCACGTTTTTGTGGGTTTTGAGCCGCTGTATCAAAAGTATTAAATAGGAATGAATTTAATAAACTACCTGTTGAACTTGTCATCATATTTAATATCAATACAGTTGGTCCAATAATCAAGACTGCAATCATTAGAACTGCACCTAAACTAATATTTAAATTACTTAAGTATTGGATACCTCTACTTAAACCTGACCATGCACTCATTAAGAATAGAATCGTAACGATCACAATAATGATTGCCTGTACCCAAATTGTATTTGGTACACCAAATAGATAATTCAAACCACCATTGATTTGTAATGCACCCATACCTAATGAAACAGCAACACCGACAACTGTAGCAAATACTGCTAACACGTCAATGATTGTTCCAATTGGACCTTCTACTTTGTTGCCTAAGATAGGGCGTAACGTTCTTGAGATAAGTCCTGGTTCTCCTTTTCTAAACTGTGCGTAAGCAAGTGCTAATGCAACGACACCGTAAATAGACCACGCATGGAATCCCCAATGGAAGAATGTAGAACGTAATGCTTCAGTATATGCTGCAGTTGTTTTAGGTTCCGCATTTGGCGGTGCAGCAAAATCTGCCATAGGTTCAGCAGCACCATAGAACACAAGACCTATACCCATACCAGCACTGAATAGCATCGCAAACCAAGATATAGTATTAAACTCTGGTTTATCATTTGGTTTACCGAGCTTTAATTTTCCAATAGGGCTAAAAATTAGGAAAATACAGAAGAAAACAATAAACGTTGTAAGAATTAAGTAATACCAACCCAATTTATCAGTAATCCATAGTTTGATTGTGTTTGTAACATTGTCAAATTGTTCTGGAACAATTGCCCCGATTAAAACAACTATACCAACAATAATCGCGCTATAAATAAATACTGGGGATATCTTCTTACCGTTTGGTTGATTTTCAGAAGAATTCACAATTAATTACTCCCTTTCATATTCATATTAAATTTTTAAATCTAAATAGAAAATTTGCAAAAACAAATTTATTTCTATTTTTTAGTTTAACCATTCATAAGAATAACAAACATCTATGTTAATATCAAATTCACTTTTAAAAAGTATTTTCTTAATTTAATAAATATAGTATAATAATATTTATATTAAAAAATTTAATTAAGAGAGGTTATTAATATGCTACAAGAATTTAAAGATTTTGCATTAAAAGGAAATGTCTTAGATTTAGCAGTAGCTGTAGTTATGGGTGCAGCTTTCAACAAAATTGTAACAGCTTTGGTTTCATATATTATTATGCCATTAATCGGTTTAATATTCGGTACCGTTGATTTTGCCAAAAGTTGGTCCTTCATGGGTATCAAATACGGGATGTTTGTACAATCGATTATAGACTTTATTATTATTGCATTTGCATTATTTATATTTGTTAAAATTGCAAATACATTAATTAAACAAGAAGAAGAAGAAATTGAAGAAAATACAGTATTATTAACAGAAATTCGTGATTTATTACGTGAAAAATAATAAGCAGCAACAAAAACACTATTTAGTTATCTCATATTAGTGTAAGCATGAGGATATACATCCTTATATGATAGACCCGTAAATGAATTTTGAAAATTCATTTACGGGCCTTTTTTATCTATAATTCCTAATTTTGTTTTCTTATATTCATCAAACTGTGCAATCTATCTCTTAGGTATTTATAGCTTTAAGATTTAAAAAATAGTGAACTTACTTTGTCAAAAAGCAGTTCACTATTTTTGGTTTTTATTGTTTTATAAAGTTTGTTGTACTTTGGTATTGCTCAGTTTGCACTTCTAAAATAAGTGGAATACGTTGTTTTAGTTCGCTAACATGAGAAATAATTCCAACCATTCTACCAGAAGATTTTAAACTAAGTAGTGTATCCAAAGCAGTTTCCAGCGTTTCCTGATCTAAGGTACCAAATCCCTCGTCTATAAACATAGAATCTAAAGCAATTCCACCAGATTCTTGTTGCACCACTTCACTCAAACCTAATGCCAGCGCTAAAGAGGCTTGGAAGGTTTCCCCTCCCGATAACGAGGTGATATGTCTCTTTTTATTAGAGTGAGAATCAAATACATCTATTTCCAAACCACTATACCCTTTTGAAGTTTGTTCTCTTCTAACTAATTGATACCTTTCACCCGTCATCAATGATAAGCGTTGGTTCGCATGAGCAAGTATTCGTTCTAAATAATATATTAAAACAAAATTTTCCAAAGTTAATTTTTGTTCATTTTTTCCAGATAATACTTCTGCTAATTGAAAAACTTCTTGTTGTTCTTGTAATTCTTTTTCTAAATGATTTATAACAGCATAAATATTATCGATTTTCTTATTGTTAAATTCAAGCTTATAATTATGTTGACTTAACATCGATTTAGCTTGATCTAGTTGTATTTTTTCTTGTTCAAAATCTTTTTTTAATTGAGAAATATCACGTAATTCTTGGTTATTAATTTCTGCTTGTAGTTG
>NZ_PPQC01000053.1:17158-26482 GCF_002902365.1 Staphylococcus cohnii subsp. cohnii
TAATGATAATTTCAAATTGTTGTTTCTCTTGATTGAATTTATTTATTTCCGCTTCTATTTTTGCTTTATTAGGAATTTCATTAATAGTGTGTTCTACATCTTTCAATGATGTAAAGCCTATCCTATTCATTTCATGATCAATTTTATGATTTGCTTCTTTAATTTCCTTTTGCAAACTCTTTATAGTATCTTCTAGATGTGCTTTATTATTCATTTCAAGTGACAATTCGTTATTATATTTTTGAATTTGTTGTACTAACCATTCATATTTCTTTTGATATTCATTTACTTTCTCTAATGATTTATCATAAGCGGTCATAAACTTATTCACATCTTTATATTGTGTGGTATTTTCAAAGTCATTAATCATCTGCGTGCTTTCATCTAATTTGAATTGTTTTGTTTTTAAATCCAATTCTAACTCATGTGATTTTTGCCTTAAACTTAAAATTTTCTCTTTAAGGTTTCTAATTTCTTCATTTTCCTCTTCTATTAATCTTTTTTCTTTCAAAAGGTTATCCTTAGTTAATTCAAGCTCTGTATAGTTAATTTTTTCTAACTCATCTAAATTAAATTTATGTAATTGTTCTAAGATGTGCTGTAATTCACTATCATATTTGATTTTTTGTTCTTTTAACTTTAGGCGTTGTTGTTCAATATTATTGAGTTGGTCGTGTCTTTTGGTAAGTTCATCAAAATCAATATGATGTTCAATTTCATGAATCTCATTCCCACAAAGTGGGCATTTGTCACCTTTAGAAAGCACTGATTGCAATTTAATAATCATATCTTGTTTATTATTTAAATCTATATTTGTTTTATCAATAGTTTTATATTTATCATCTAATGTATTTATTTCAGATTTTATATGTTCATTTTTCGTTGTTATGTCACTTTGTCGTTTTTGCAACGTTTGATATTCTTTTTTATTTAACTCATTTTGTTTTTTAATTTTAATTTCATTATCTAACTGATGTATTTTTTCATTAAGTTGTTCATTTCTTTTATAATCTGGCTCTCTATCATTTAATTTTTCAATATATTGATTAAGTTGTTGCTTTTGTTTTTCGTACTGTGATTTAAACTCAGCGTATGTGTTTTTTAAATTTTCGATTTGCTGGTATAGTTTTTTATATTTATCAATTTTTTTATAAAATATTTTACAATTTTCTATAAATGTTTTCGATTTATCTATTGTTTCAGATAAGTCTTTATGTTTTGCTAATTGTTTCTCACAATCTTCTAATTGCTCCTGTAAATTTGATACGCTTGTTATTGTTTTTGTTTTATCTTTTTCTATCTCTTTATGCTTTTTTAAAAGTTTTTCTTTTGAGTCTAATAAATTGGAAAGTGGTCTTACCTCATTGATTTCATTTAATAATTTTATTTGATTTTTTATATAACTTTGATTGGATAACAATGCTTCTTGTTTTTGTTTATTTTCTTCAAGGCTTGTTATTGCATCTTGAAGTTTCAAATTACGATTTAATAAATTTTCAGCTTGCTCAAATTTTTCAATTCTTCTTTTTTCAGCTGCTAATAAATCATTTTGAATAGATTGGCCTATGCTTTTGAATTGTGGTATTAATGCTTTGATTTTATCAGTTTGTCTTGAACTTACTTCTTTATACTCATTTAATAGGGTCTCATCAAAAGTCTCTAAATCCATCCAATCCGTTTCAAGTGTATGATATCGCTTTTCAATATTCGCCCTTACCTCTTTAACATCATCATTTAACAATTTTTGTATTTCTTCAAATCTTTGACTATTAAACAATGTTCTTAGTATTTCTTGTTTTTCTATGCTTTTAGATAATAAGAAACGTTTAAATTCACCCTGAGGAAGGATAAATAATTGTCTAAACTGTTCTGAATTAACTCCTAGTAACGTTCTAATAAATTGATTTCCAGCATTCACTTTACTTTCACGTAATTCAAATGTATCTTCAAGTTGATAAATTGAAAGTTGTCCAAGTGTTTTATTTTTATTTCCTTCTTTTACAAATGCACCTTGTCGATTAATTTTATAAATACTATCTCTCAATTTAAACTCGAACTCAACGACCATTGGTGATTTACCATCTGCAAAGTGACTACGTAAATCCCCTTCATTCCTATCTTTTGTCGATGCCTCTCCAAATAAGGCAAATACAATTGCGTCAAATATCATTGTTTTTCCTGAACCCGTTTTACCACTAATTAAAAACAATTGATCATTATTTACTTGTTGAAAATCAATGGTTTCGTCTAAAAATGGGCCGAAATTTGTTAATTTTAATGTTAAAGGTCTCATTTAGTCTGATCTCCTTCAAGTAAATAATTTAATACTTTACCAATTTTATTATTTTGAATGCTTGTTAGTGATTGATCCGTCATATTCTCAAAAAATTTATTAATAATTGTTGTATCATCTAATTTTTGTATTTCTATATTTTCATGATGTAACGGCGTATTAAATTCAAAAGAACTATTGGTAAGCGCCAACGTGTTTGGGTATATTTGTTTCAAATGCATCATAGGATCACTAACATGTGACATATGTTTTAACTTAAAATGTAAATAGTTGTTTTTATCTTTTATGCTTAGTTTTTCTTGAATAGCGTCTTCATAATCCCCTTCAATCACTTCTAATTGTCTTAAAGGCGTTAATGGCCTAAATATATTTTTTAATTTATGATCAATCATTTCAATTACTCTATAACCTTTAGGTTGCGTAGTTTCTGAAAAAGAATATTGTAATAAAGAACCACTATAATGAATAAAATCCGAATCTATACTAAATGGATGATGTAAATGACCTAGTAGCACTGCTTCAAATTGCTGAAATGAATTTGCTGTAACTGATTCAACAGTGCCAATCGTCAATGCTCTCTCAGATTCAGTGCGAATACCACCTTGAACTGTAAGATGGCCTATTAGTATATTGACTTTATTTTGATTAATATTCTGCGTCATAAATTCTATTGATTTACTCACGGCTTGTTGATGTGTTTCTATCGTTTTATCATTAAAGAAATAACTCGTTTCATTCACTGTAGAAAATGGTAATGTATAAAAATCAATATTTCCAATGGTAATAGGGTCACACATATCCTCAAGTGATGTTCTGATATAAAGTTGAGATTTTTCAAACCACTTTGAGCCATAATTTAACCGTTCTTTACCATCATGGTTTCCACTTATCATCACTAACGGAATATTCATTTCTAAATTTAATGTATTAATTGTATTTTCCAATAACTGTATTGCAGCTTTGTTGGGATAACTAGTATCATATAAATCACCTGCAATTACGATTACATCTGGTTTTTCGTCGCTCATTTTTTTAATAAATTGATCTAATATATATGCTTGGTCTTCTAGCAATGATTTTCCGTTCAAAATCCGTCCTAAATGCCAATCAGCTGTATGTACAATTTTCATTCTATCACTCCTAATAGAACATCCGTTCGATTTTATGATATAATACTCGTCCTTAATACTCAAGTAATTTTTCAAAATATAAAAGGGGCTACTTAAATTCCATGATTTTTAAGGAAATTTAGTAGCCCTTGAGTATTAAGCAAATTCAATTACTCTAATATAATTATTACTTCTTTCGCTTATTTAATTAATGTTTTCTTAACTTTTTTATATTGATATAACATAGCCAATCTCCAAGGTACAATCATACAAAAAGCAAGTAAGAAAAACATGCCCCCAATTTCACCTGGATCTATTTTATTACTTATAAATATTTTCAAAATTGTTCTGATTAACAACAGTGAAATTAAGATAATAGGAAAAGCTTTAGACCGCTTCATGTATACTTCACTACCGGATGTTTCAAATCGAGAAGTCCAAATTAATATCGTTGAGAAAAGAACACCTAATACGATGCACTCTATTATTTCCATACCGGTTAATCTGAAATAAGGTACCACATACATTAATGCACCTGTTGCCATGAAAAATGGCGGTAAAATAATTTTCTTTTCATTTACTGGATATTGCTGCGCTTTCATTCTTACAACGATTACCCCAATACCCATTAAAAAAGCTACAACTATAGAAAAAACTAAATATAACATGCTTACACCTTCTTTATGTTACTGGCTTAATCTCCACCTCAAATAGTATATCATTTTACTATTTAACATTCAGTAATTTTAATATGTTTTCATTTGGTCTATATAGCATGTTATTTAGCCTTATCTGTATATTTCAAAATTCAATTATGTATAGGTGATATAGTATCAAAAGATTAATGCCAACGTCGGGAGGTAATGATAGAAAATTACTCAAAATAAAATAAGCCCTGTTTCAGACTTATCTTATTCATTGCTATTTAAATAGCGCGTGTTGTATCACAAGCTGACAATGCATTTTCTAAAGTATATCTAAGATAATTCATATCATGAATTTGCATCGCGTTATGATATTCTTTGAAAGCTTCATCAGTAGAAAAGTTAATATGCATATTTGCTAATCGATCTAAAACTTCTTTGTCTTCCATGTCATAAGCACTCTTCACTTATTAATACCTCCCTTATATATACAAATTATAACAAATATGATTTTACAATCAAATATTTACTGAATATTTAAAAAATAAATTACATTCACTATCACTTTAATTATTTTAATGCTCAATTAAAAAAACTTAATCCATCTATAAAATTTCGAATCATTAAAGTATGATTTTCAAATGACAAAATTGAGTAGCATCACATTTATATGATCGAACCAGGGTGATATTCTCATTTTTTAAATATAATAGGAGTTTGTTCAAACCAAAAAAGCTGACGATTTACTAGTAGGTAGTAATCATCAGCTTTTCTAAAGACATTATTTCTTCTTCTTGAATGCGTCGTCTTGATTTTTATTCATCATCGTCATCATTTGATTTATTTTCTTTTGAGATGGTTTTTGACCCATTTGCATCATCATCATTCGTAGCATTTCTTCATTAATTGGTGGGTTCTTTTTCAGATAATCCATCATATATTTTCTCGCAAGGAAAAATCCACCGACTAGTCCTAGAATTAGTGCTAACACGATTAATAAAATTGCTAACCAAGTTGCCATTGTTTCACCCACTTTCCTATCCTAATGCATTTTACTAAAATAACCACTCCTTTTCAAGAGTGACTCATTTAATTTATATTTCCAACCTTATGTATTATATCAATTCTAATTTCAGTTTGTAAATATAATCCAATCTTTATTTATAATTAAAAATTGGTATGAGAACAAAAGCTCTCATACCAAAAATATTACCTATCTTTTTATCTTAATAATTAGAACGTTTGAATTTGATTTAAGACATTTTCTTTAGTGAAACCATATTTTTCAACTACTAAATCACCAGGCGCACTTGCACCAAATCCATCAATACCAATCACTTTACCTTCAGTACCAACATATTTATGCCAACCTAATGATGATGCCATTTCAATAGCAACACGTTTTGTAATTGAAGCAGGTAAGATAGATGCTTTATATTCATCGGATTGTTGATCAAATGCATTCCAGTTAGGCATTGATACAACACGTACACCTTTACCTTGTCCTTCTAAATCTTTAGCAGCTTCAATAGCTAAATTAACTTCTGAACCTGTAGCTAATAGTAAGTACTCTGGATCTTTATCTGATTCAAACACTACATAAGCACCTTTACGTACACCTTCTTCAACAGTTTCTTTAGGTAAGTCCATTGTTGTTAGGTTTTGACGTGTTAACACTAAAGATGTAGGTGTATTTTCTGATTCCATTGCTACTTCCCAAGCTACACGTGTTTCATTACCGTCAGCTGGACGAATAACATTCATGTTTGGAATTGCACGTAAACCAGATAATTGTTCGATTGGTTCATGTGTTGGGCCATCTTCACCAACTGCAATTGAATCATGCGTGAAAATAAATGTTGAATTTAATCCCATGATTGCTGATAAACGAAGGGCTGGTTTTAAATAGTCACTAAACACGAAGAAAGTTGCACCATATGGGTGTAAACCACCGTGAGCTGCCATACCATTTACTGCAGCACCCATTGCAAATTCACGTACACCAAACCAGATATTTTTACCTTCAGGTGTATCTTTATCAAAGTCAACCGCATCTTTAACGTTTGATTTGTTTGAACCTGCTAAGTCAGCTGAACCACCAAAGAATGAAGGGACTGTTTTACTTAGCGCTTGTATTACTTCACCAGAATCTGCACGTGAAGCACCACTATGGCCAGCTTCAAATTCTGGCAATTCGTTTGAGTAGTTCGTTGGTAATTTACCACTGATTGCTAATTTGAATTCTTCAGCTAATTCTGGATATTTTTCACTGTATGTTTCAACAAGTTTATTCCAGTTTTCTTCTTTTTCATTAGCACGTTTCAACATTGTTTGTTGGAAAATTTCATATACTTCATCTGGTACGTTAAAGCGTTTTTCAGGATCCAAACCATAGTTTTCTAAAGCTAATTTTCTTTCTTCTTCACCTAGTGGAGCACCGTGTACGCCATGAGAAGCTTGTTTATTAGGCGCGCCGTAACCAATGATTGTTTTCACTTCAATGATTGTTGGTACATCTGCAGTTTTAGCTTCATTAATAGCATTATCAATAGCATCTATATCATTACCATCTTTAACTAAAATGTGTTTCCAACCATATGATTCAAAACGCGTTTTAATATCTTCAGAAAATGCTTTGTTTAAATCTCCATCTAAAGAAATGTCATTTGAGTCATATAATACAATAAGTTTATCTAATTGTGTATGACCAGCTAATGATGCTGCTTCATGTGAAATACCTTCCATTAAATCTCCATCAGATGCTATCACGTAAGTATGGTGATCTATTACATTAGCATCTTCTTTATTAAACTTACCAGCAAGATGTTTTTCAGCCATTGCCATACCTACAGACATAGCAAAACCTTGTCCTAATGGTCCAGTTGTTACTTCAACACCATCTGTATGTCTAAACTCTGGATGACCTGGAGTTTTTGAACCCCATTGTCTAAACTGTTTTAATTCATCCAATTCTAAACTACCTGAAACGTGTAATAAACTGTATAACAATGCAGAACCATGGCCTGCAGATAGTACAAAACGATCTCTATCGAAGAAATCTTTTGATTGGGGGTTGAAATTTAAGTGGCGTGTCCATAATGTATATGCCATTGGAGCTGCGCCCATTGGTAATCCAGGGTGACCTGAGTTTGCTTGTTCAACAGCATCGATACTTAAGGCTCTTATCGTATCTATCGCTAATTGATCTTTTTCTTTATTCATCTAAATGACTTCCTTTCTTATAGCAAGTTTCATTACTATTATACCTTATTTAGTAATTATTTAACAAAAAATTGATTTAGTTATTATCTTTTTTATCTTTAGAATCTAATATTTTTTTCACCTTTTCAGGCGTTACATCATTGCCCTCAGGATCAATAACTCTTGTACTTTCAATTTGTTTTTTAAAGCTTTGTCGGAAGGAATCTAAATATGCTTTTCTTAATTTCGATTGTTCTTTTGATTCAGATTCAGTCAATCCTTGTTCTTTTTTCTTTTTTGCTAACTCATTTATACGCTTAATATCTACGGCATCATTTTTCGCCATAATAAACCTCCGTAATTCATAATATAGAAAATATAACAAAAAAATAAGCGAAACTAAATAGTTACGCTTACTTTACCATTCTACTAAATAAATTCACTTTCACAATATATTTGGTTTAATATTTTATTTGGCTTTTGCTAAAAATTGATTGAGCGTCCGTTCGCTTTTTTCATCTGAATTCATTTGATACTGTTCGTCTTTTGTAGAAATATTTGTGATTTGATGATCTGTCATTTCGTACGTTTGTTCTGATTCCGTATTATAATAAGCACTTAATATAAATACAGTACTTAAAATCATTGTAACTAGCAACACTGTAATATAAGGTTTAATTTGATATATATATAGTTTAAACATATAAGTCACTCCTAGAACGTTTGTTTGTACTTAAACTTTATCAGAACATCTGTTCTCTGTCAACAAGAAAACGAACAAACGTTTGTAAACATTAACAATACATGCTATAATAAAAACAAATTAACGTAGGGAGTGCCTATTATGAGAGAATTAACTAAGCGACAAAATGAGATTTTTGAGTATATTAAACAGACTGTTCATTCAAAGGGTTATCCACCAAGTGTTCGGGAAATTGGTGAAGCTGTTGGTTTAGCATCTAGCTCAACTGTACATGGACATCTATCCAGATTAGAAGAAAAAGGTTATATAAAAAGAGATCCAACTAAACCACGTGCAATTGAAATTGTTACCGAACAATTAGGTGAAACCGTGAATATGGAATCTACAATTCACGTGCCAGTCATTGGAAAAGTAACAGCTGGTATACCTATTACTGCTGTTGAAAATGTTGAAGAGTATTTTCCGTTACCCGAGCATTTTACCTCAACGCATAACAGCGATATTTTCATCTTAAATGTTGTTGGTGATAGCATGATTGAAGCGGGAATATTAGATGGGGATAAAGTTATCGTAAGAAGCCAAACGATTGCTGAAAATGGTGATATTATTGTAGCAATGACTGAGGACAATGAAGCTACAGTCAAGCGTTTTTACAAAGAAAAAACACGATACCGTTTACAGCCGGAAAATAGTACAATGTCGCCAATCTATTTAGATCAAGTTGCTGTTTTAGGTAAAGTTGTCGGTCTATTTAGAGAAATTTAATTTTATAGATAAAGACACTCTCAATAAATAAGAGGCTACGCTTATAGCGTAGCCTCTTATTTATTGTCATTTTTTTCTAAGACATCTTTCACTTTTTCTAGTATATCTTCTGTTTGATCTTTTTTATTTGTTGTCATAATACCTCATCCTCACAGAATATAGATACCCTTTTCAACAATGCATAAACACTATCCCGTATAATTTTCAGTCCAATAAGGTTGTTTATGTTTATTAAAGTCAACGCCGACACCTAAAGTATTAAATTCTTTTTTAAGAATATTTTTTCTATGACCTAAAGAGTTCATTAATCCTTGATGAGCATAAATACTACTTGGTTGACCATAAGCTAAATTCTCGCCAGCTGCATTAAAATCATGTCCATCTTGTTCTAATCTATCAAAAGGTGAATCCCCAGATTGATTATTATGGTCAAAATAATTATTCTCAGCCATGTCATTACTGTGTTTGCGTGCTGTATCAGAGATAGTTTCAGAATAATCTAATGTATTTAACCCATGTTGTACTCTTTCAGCATTGACCAAATCAAAATTTTGAAGTTCAAAACTTTTTGCTAAATTACGCGAAGGCGTTGCATATTGATTTTGAAGT
>NZ_PPQC01000053.1:26503-44862 GCF_002902365.1 Staphylococcus cohnii subsp. cohnii
ATTCTCCATTTTTTCACTTACTAATAGTAGCGCAGTGAGATTGTTGTCATTATGCTTATCATAAAAAGCTGTCGTGTAAATATTGTCTTTTTTAAAATTATCAAATTCATTGTCGCGAACGTCAATACTCATATGACCTTTACGTTTTGTAGTTATCGGATCACCTAATCGTTCTCTAACTATATCTTTAGGAGTACTATATTTAATTTTAGATTTTGAAGAAATAACATTTTGATTACTGTATAGTCCGTTCACTTTACCTTTAATATAACTTACCATAATAAAACTTCTATAATTCTCCGAATAATACG
The DNA here is from genome assembly GCF_002902365.1 of Staphylococcus cohnii subsp. cohnii. Lineage (GTDB taxonomy): Bacteria > Bacillota > Bacilli > Staphylococcales > Staphylococcaceae > Staphylococcus > Staphylococcus cohnii. The sequence continues at coordinate 26,815 of NZ_PPQC01000053.1, forward strand.
CATACCATTGTGTACCATATTCATTTGAAGTAACACGTTTTGCTTTACCTAGTTTACTTTCAACTTTAGCCTTCGACATATTCATTTGAATATTATTCAAAGCAAATTCTTGCTCATCAGGTACTTTCAAAGCATTTTGAGTTTGTGACTGTTCAGATGATGACCAACTATCTACTTTTGCTTTAAATTGTTGTTGTAAATTTTCTAAAGGTGTAAATTCTTTGATTGGAACAATTAAAACGATACAAAGAAGTACAATTACATATAATAAAAATCGTTTAATTTTTTACACCTACTAGTTTATTAATCTCTGTCTCCATTAAAAATGGAGTTTCTTACTATAACATAATCTACTTTAGTCAATGAATTTAATTCATCGCCACCCGCATATGAAATAGAACTTTGTAAATCTTGTTGCATTTCAATTAATGTATCTTTCAATAAACCTTTATGTTCAACAAACATTTTTTTACCTTCAACGTTTTTGTGTTCACCTTTTTGGAACTCAGATGCACTGCCAAAATATTCTTTATACATCTTTCCATCTAATTCAACAGTTTCACCAGGAGATTCTTCATGTGCTGCAAATAATGAGCCAACCATAACCATTGATGCACCAAAACGAATTGATTTAGCAATATCACCGTGCGTTCTGATACCTCCATCAGCTATGATTGGTTTTCTTGCAGCTTTACTACAATGGTTCAACGCTGCTAATTGCCAACCACCTGTGCCAAATCCAGTTTTAATTTTTGTAATACAAACGCGACCTGGTCCAATTCCAACCTTAGTTGCATCTGCACCAGCATTTTCTAATTCACGGACACCTTCTGGCGTTCCAACATTACCTGCAATAACAAATGCTTCAGGTATATGGTTTTTAATATGTTTAATCATATTAATAACGGCATCAGAATGCCCATGTGCGATATCAATTGTAATATACTCCGGAATTACATTATCCTGTGCTAATTTTTCCACAAAATCAAATTCACGGTCTTTAATACCAACTGAAATTGAAGCAAATAACCCTTTATCATGCATTTTCTTTACAAATGGTATACGTGCTTCTTCATCGAATCTATGCATGATATAGAAGTAATCATTTTCAGCGAACCATTCTGCTAATGTTTCATTCATTACTGTTTGCATATTTGCAGGCACCACTGGCAATTTAAATGATTTTGGACCAAATTTCACAGTAGTATCACATTCTGAACGGCTATTAACAATACATTTATTTGGAATAAGCTGTATATCTTCGTAATCAAATATCTTCATAATTAAATAAACCCCTAACATTTATTAATAAAATAGTATTTAAAGGTAAGATTTTCAAATAAAATTCATAACTCTAAATAGAAATACTTAAACATACGATAGTTATTTCCGAACAATGACATTTTATTTATCTTTACCAATAGTTAATATACATGCTTTTTCCCTAATTGTAAATGAACTAAAGTCTTAAATTACCAACTTGATTTTTTCACGCCAGGAATTTGTCCTTTATGTGCATGTTCTCTAAACGCTATACGTGACATTTCAAATTTTCTTAGCACACCTCTTGGACGACCAGTTACTTTACATCTACGTGTCAGTCTTGTTGGTGAAGCATCTCTTGGTAATTTTCTTAATGCTTCATAATCACCTTTTTCTTTTAACGTTTTTCTTAATTCATAATATTGTGCTACTAAGCGTTCTCTTTTTTGTTCCTTAGCAATTTTGGATTTTTTTGCCATAATGTTCTCTCCTTTTGCAAATCGTAATTATTACGTTTTATATAATAACACATTCTCTTTATTTATCAAACTGAAAATATTTATATTATTAACATTCACATAATGGCTAGAAATTTAAGTTTAATTAACTACACACTTTTCAACGATCAATCTTATTGAAATTAATGAAAGAATATGATAATATTTTAAAACGTAATGATTCCTGTTAAGAAAGAGGTGTTAACTTTGCGCGTAAATATAACATTAGCTTGTACTGAATGTGGTGATCGTAACTATATTAGCACTAAAAACAAGCGTAATAATCCAGAACGAATTGAACTTAAAAAATTCTGTCCACGATTAAATAAATACACTTTACATCGTGAAACAAAATAATTCTGTGCTTTCATTATCTTTTTTATACGACATTCAAACTAATTATCTGGGATATAAACGTCTCGGACTTAGTATTTACGTCAATTCTATTTCTTTACTATAGAATTGACGTTTTTTATATTTTTTTATGGTAAAAAAACGCTGACATATATCACATTTGTAAGAAAATGATAAGTTTATTATTTTGATTATGGCCTCTTTGTACCATTTTAAGATTTAAAACCTTTACATGCACAAAAATATTATAGTTTATTTCAAATTATAATTTATTCACCAAAATTAATAGTTATTTAACAATAAAGTACTTAATTAACACTTTTAAATAGGTATAGAGACTACTAATAAAGGTTGTTAAGCCTTATAATAGATAGAGTATATTAAAGATGTGGAGGCGTATCATATGGAAAATCGTCATATTACAAATGAACAAAAAAGGCACATTATAGATTCAATAACGGAGAAAACAAAAGATAAAAGTATATGTAACTGCGGACATCCAAATATTGAAATATTAGACGGACATTATTTCCTACCATTGTTAACTGCTTCTTTAGGCAATGACCCGACACCTATGATAACTTTATTATGTAATCATTGCGGTAAAATGCATTTCTATTCACAAAATTTCTTAGGTATCAAAACTCGATAATTATTTTTTAGCGATTGTGAAATAAATAACTGTTCATCATTCAGTCGCATCATATGATGAGAGCGATAGTTAACAACCTTTAAAAACCTACAAAGCCTGACTTTGTAGGTTTTTATATGTGGAAAATTAATAAAAGCAAAGCAATACTTACAACAAAGACTTGGTATAATTAAATATAAAAACGGATGATTTTTACTTTATATCGTAAAAATCATCCGCTAAAAATTATACACAAACTACATATACCTCGAATATTTTGCATAAATTAATTATTTTATAAAATTCCTTATACCATTGAAACTTAAATATTCATGTATAATAAGATGCATTTATTAATCTGCAATTTCTAAATCTACATCATTAATGTCAATGCCTAGTGCTTTCGCAACACCTTTACCATATTCGCTATCCGCTTTATAACAGTGACGAATATGACGATGTTGTACTTCTAAAGTAGTGCCTTGCATTTCATTAGCTGTATTTTCAAAAATACGTTCTTGTTGTTCTTTTGATTGTAATCTGAATAAACGACCTGGTTGTTCGAAGTAGTTATCATCATCTTCTCTTAAATCATATTCATATGCTTCACCTTCAATTTTTAGACCAGGTTTTTTAAATTCAGGTTGATCTTCAAATGAGCCATCACTATTAGGATAGTAATGAGTACTGCCACCTTGATTATTATCAATAATTCTCATTTGGCCATCACGGCTGAATGGGCAAATATTTTCCATACCTACACCTTTAGGTTGGTTAACTGGGATTTGCCAATGGTTCACACCTAATCTATAACGTTGTGCATCACCATATGAGAAAAGTCTACCTTGTAGCATTCTGTCTGGAGAGAAATCTATACCAGGTACAATATTTGTTGGCGCGAAAGCAGCTTGTTCAACATCTTGGAAATAGTTGTCTGGATTACGATTTAATTCAAACTCTCCAACTTCTATTAATGGATAGTCTCCTTTATACCAAACTTTTGTTAAATCAAACGGATTATCTTTATGGTTACGCGCTTGTTCTTCAGTCATAACTTGAATATACATTTTCCATTTTGGATAGTCTTTATTTTCAATTGCTTCAAATAAATCACGTTGTGATGATTCTCTGTCTTCAGCAATTACGCTAGCTGCTTCATCAGGTTGTAAATTTTCAATACCTTGTTGCGTTCTGTGGTGGAATTTCACCCAAACACGTTCACCTTTATCATTGTACATAGAATACGTATGGGAGCCAAATCCGTGCATGTTTCTAAAGCCCTTAGGAATACCACGGTCTGACATTAAAATTGTTACTTGGTGCAATGCTTCAGGTAAAGATGTCCAGAAATCCCAGTTGTTTTGTGCACTTCTCATATTTGTTCTTGGATCACGCTTCACTGCGTGGTTTAAACTTGCAAATAATTTTGGATCTCTAAAGAAGAACACTGGTGTATTGTTTCCTACTAAATCCCAGTTCCCTTCATCTGTATAAAATTTCAATGCAAATCCACGAATATCACGTTCAGCATCAGCTGCACCTCTTTCACCTGCTACTGTTGAAAAACGTGCAAACATTTCTGTTTGTTTACCTACTTCAGAAAAAATGCTTGCTGAAGTATATTGTGTAATATCATTTGTAACTGTAAATGTACCAAATGCACCTGAACCTTTTGCATGCATACGTCTTTCAGGAATAACTTCTCTATCAAAATGAGCCATTTGCTCTAAAAAGTACCAATCTTGCATTAATAATGGTCCTCTAGGGCCTGCTGTCATACTATTTTCTCTATCTGAAATTGGTGCGCCAAATAGGCTCGTCAACTTTTTCTTGTTACTCATAATATTTCCCCCGCTTTTTCTTATTAATAATAATTATTACCTAGTATTTATTTTAATCTATAATATTTGTAAAAGCAACTCACAATACATCTATAAAATAACAATTTTCAAAATATTTGAATATTTTATGGCTTTAAAGTCATAAAAAGCATTGCTCTTAAATCATAAAACCATTAAAATGGAGAATATATTTAAAATTCAATAGACTATAGGAGACTGTATTATGGCACAAAACAATATGAACCGTGGTCTTAATTCTAGACACATTTCTATGATAGCAATTGGTGGTGCAATTGGCACAGGCTTGTTTGTAGCTACTGGAAGTGTAATATCACAAGCAGGACCAGGTGGTGCAATATTAGCTTACTTAATTATTGGCGTGATGTTATATTTCTTAATGTCTTCAATCGGTGAACTTGCCACCTTTTATCCGGTTTCAGGTTCTTTTAGTTCTTATTCAACCCGTTTTGTTGATAGTTCCCTAGGTTTCACCATGGGATGGCTATATTGGGCAATTTGGCTACTAGTAACCAGCGTTGATATTATTATTTCTTCAAGTGTAATTTATTATTGGGATTTCTTCCAATTTTTCAGTCCAGTTACTTGGAGTATTATCTTCCTTGCCATACTTTTCTTACTTAATATTTTCTCTGTAAAAGCTTTCGGTGAAACAGAATTTTGGTTATCACTTATCAAAGTTGCAACAATAATTATTTTCATCGTAATTGGTGTATTGACGATTATTGGAATCTTAGGTGGGAAGACATATGGTCTAGGTAACTACGTAACAGGAGAAGCTCCTTTTGTAGGAGGCATCTCTGGCTTCCTAGGTGTCTTGCTCGTCGCTGGATTCTCTGTCGGCGGTACCGAAGTGGTAGCCGTAACAGCTGGAGAATCATCAAATCCAAGTCATTCAATGCCAAAAGCAATTAAACAAGTGTTTTGGAGAATATTATTGTTCTATGTTTTATCAATTGCTGTTATTTCAGCTATTATTCCTTACACAGACCCACTGTTATTAAACAAAAGTGAATCTGTATCACAGAGTCCTTTTACAATCGTATTTGATCGTGTAGGTATTGCCTTTGCCGCTTCGGTTATTAATGCTGTTATTTTAACTTCATTATTATCTGCTGCGAATTCAGGCATTTATACTACAAGTAGAATGCTTTTCTCAATGGCAGAAGATAAACAAGCACCTAAATTTTTGAGTAAATTAAATAAAACTACAAAGTTACCTTTAGTGTCATTGTTCGTAACTTTTATTATTGTTTTATTTATAATTATAATTGCTCAGTTTAAATCAGATATCGTCTTTTCACTATTAAATATTATTGGTTCTTTAGTCATCGTTGTTTGGGCTTCTAGTATCGTAGCGCAAATCAGACTGCGTTCAGCGATTAAAAAACAAAATTTGAATCCTGATGAAGTACTACCTTATAAAGCGCCCTTCTATCCTTTAGGACCAATCATAGTCATCATTGCATTACTATTCTTATTCATAGGTAATTCAATTGGTGCGATTTTATCTGGTGACATGAGCGTTTTAATTAGAAACCTATCGCCGATGGTAATTTTAGCTATCATTTACTTTGTTCATAAATTAATACGACAAACTAAAATTGTTAAACTCAAAGACATTGATTTAAAAGAACATGATTATAATTAATGAATTGCACTGTAAAAGTATTTCAAGATTACTTTTACAGTGCTTTTTTTAATGTTGCAAACCTTACATTTATTTATTACCTACTTGTTCAAAAATAAACCTCAACCATGAGAATTTATAATAATTAAAAGCATATCATATTTTCAGATATCCAAAACTAAGGTATAATGAAGTTAATAATTTAATGACTTAGAGGTGGAAATTATGATTGGACAAACAAACCTATTTGACGATATTTTAGAAACTGACGAGCGTTTCGTTATTGTTGTACAATCACTTGAAGAAAGACATGATCAATTAATCAAACGCACATTAAGAGAGTATCCAAGTTTAGATCATTCACAAATGGAAAGTCTTTTTAGCCATCTTAAAGAATTATTTTCAGAAGAAGAATTTGAAGAAAATCAGTCAGCATTTTCAATCACAGTTTATACTAATTTAAACTATGCTGCAGATAATGTTTATGCTCATGTTAAAAGACATCGAGGCAAAAATGAATGGACTCATACTGCTAAATAGACAATTAATTGCACGTATGACATAAAAATATCTAATACACAAAACGGGGTAACAGAATCACATTTTTCATGTAGATTTCGCTACCCCGTTTTTATTTATTTACAAAGAATTGAATATAAATACTACAAAATTAAAGAAGTTTCAATATAACTTAATATTAAATGAGAGTCATGTCACTTTTATTTGCTGCGTTTAGTAAAAAGATTGGTATTTCTATATTGCCATTAGAACATTATAGTTTGCATGATTATTTAATCGTGTAAGAAATGCATTTAAATAATCATTATTTGGAAAACGGCACTCTAAAAGATAGCATGGATCTCCTATAACTTTATAGTTATTCATAACAAAAATGCTTTCTTTCTGAATGAAATCAAGATATGAATTATGAGAAATTTTATGAGTATAAATATTAATAAATACATGAACTTTACAGTTTAGTGCATCTTGGTTTAAAGCGATCGTGTATCCAGTAATTACATTATCATCCTCTAATTTCTTCACTCTATTTGTTGCTGCTTGACCAGTTAGATTTACTTTTTCTCCTAATTTCTTCATTGAAATTTTACTATTATTTTTTAACTCACTTATTATTTTTTTATCTAATTCATCCATTTTTATCACCCACTTTCAATTTTCAAGTATTTAGTTAAAAACGCTTTGAAATTTATATTTAAATAGGTAGATTGTCTAATTAAAATAAATATATACAAAAAATTTGGAGGAAATATTTATGAACATAACACATATAAGAAATGCTACAAGCATCATTGAGTATGCAGACAAAAAGTTTTTAATCGATCCGATGTTAGGCGAAAAAGGATCTTTTGCAAGTTTTCCTGATGCTCCAGGGGAAGAGTTAGAGAACCCTCTTGTCGACTTACCTATGTCTCTAGAAGACATAATTAAAGATATTGACGCGATTATTTTAACACATCTGCATATTGATCATTTTGATGAAAAAGCCCAAAAACATTTACCAAAAGACATCAAGGTATTTGTACAAGACAAAAACGACGCAGAAGAAGTTAAATGTGTTGGTTTTAAAGATGTAGAAATATTAAGTGAGTATACAACGTTTCAAGATATTAAACTAATAAAAACACCTGGTGAACATGGTAGAGGTGAAATATTAGAAATTATTGGTTCTGTATGTGGCGTTATTTTTGATCATCCTAAAGAACAAAGACTATATATTGCAGGAGATACTGTATGGTATAGCGAGATTAAAAATGTAATAAAATACTATGAGCCTGAAGTTATCATTGTTAACGGTGGTGACAACCAATTTTATGAAGGTAGCTCATTAATTATGAATGAGTATGATGTATATAAAGTAGCAAAAGAAGCATCTAATTCCAAAATTATTGTAGTGCATATGGAAGCAGTAACTCATTAGAATTTATCTAGAAAAAGATTAAACCAATTTGTAAATGAAAAAGGATTAGGAGATCAAGTATTAATCCCAGATGACGGTGATAGTTACCATATGTAGATATGTAGAAAGGAACTATTATGAATAACAAAATATGGTCTAAAGATTTTGTAATATATTCTATCATTAACTTTTTATTAATACTCGTATATTTTTTACTAAATTCTACTATAACTAATTATGCTCAAACTGAATATAATTCATCTAGTTTAATGATGGGCTTTATAGCAAGTGTATTCATAGTGGGGGCATTAATTGGTAGAGTTCTTACTGGATTTATTAAAATAACGAAAAAAATATTCATCTTAAATATGGCGATTTATTTCGTATCAATTATTTTATATTTTATAAACTTAGGCGAATATTTTTTAGTATTTGTTCGATTAGTAAATGGGCTATCTGCAGGTATCACTACAACAATAGTGGGTACTATTGTTGCTTTAGTCATCCCCCAATCGCGTAAAGGTGAAGGAATTAGCTATTTTGCATTAAGTACTGCACTCGCTACAGGATTTGGTCCATTTATTGGAATATCTTTAACACAGAATTCTAATTTAATGAATATTTTTTATGCCAGTTTGATCTTTGCAATATTAAGTTTGCTAATGTCATTTTTAATCAAAGTACCTTATAACGAAAATAAAAAAGAAATATCTGTGAAAAACTTAATGAATAAATCTACGATACCAATTGGACTTATTATATTTTTAAGTGCATTTTCCTTTTCAGGTATAGTCTCGTACATTAATCTGTACGCAATCCAAATTGATTTGGTAAAAGCAGCAAGTTTCTTCTTCATAATATATACAGCTTCAGTATTAGCATCTAGACCATTCACAGGAAAGATTGCTGATATTTATGGAGCAAATAAAATTATGTATCCAGCCCTTATATTCTTTTTTGTTGGCTTACTTTTACTAAGTATCAGTAATGATGACTGGATGATGTTATTGTCAGGACTATTTATTGGGCTTGGTTTTGGTAACATTTCCTCAATCACTCAAACAATTGCGGTCAGTGGAGCTAAACCAGAAAATGTAGGATTAGCTACTTCAACATTTATGATTTTTATGGATCTTGGAAATGGATTAGGACCCTATATATTAGGAATTGGAATCCCAATTTTAGGTTATGCGGGAATATATAAAATCCTTGCGGTTATTATTCTATTAGCACTTATTTTATATTACTTTTTACATGGAAAGAATAGTAAAAAAATCATATAATATTTTGAATGTTAAATTAAGTATTAAAAACGTTGACTTGTAAGTTTTATAAATCATTTATTAAACATAAATTTGACATTTTCTGTCAATATTAGCTTTTATCATTGTACTGAAAGATATATAAATAAATTGAACACTTTCGCTTTGATTTCTATGTAGTCTTATTTAAACTTTATGATTGTTGCCAATGCTTATAAAATATAATATTGATATAAAAAAAAGCCCCAAAAAGATTTCTTTCTAATAAAATCCTTTTGGGGCAAAATTTTAGGATTTGAACCCTATTATTAACATATTAATCTTTGATTATCTTACGATTTGTCATTTATTTTAATAATTTATTCAAACTGTGTGGTATGCCATCATTATCATTTGTTAAAGTAACTTCATCAGCAACAGCTTTGACATCATCATTTGCATTGCCCATAGCAACAGCTTTACCAACTACTTTTAACATCGATATATCATTTGAACTATCACCGAAACCAATAACTTGAGATAATTTTATATCTAATTTTTGACACAATTCAGTGATAGCATTTCCTTTAGATACACCCTGCGCCATAAATTCTAAGAAAAACGGTTTACTTGTAGTAACGTCAATATTTTCATTAAAATGACCGTCTAAATCATTTCTTATACTTGTAATATTTGGGACGTAATCAATCCCCATAACTTTAGGTACGTCCTCTTGAATATATGCTTTTAAATCATCCACTTGTTTCATTGGCAAGCCTGTGAGTTCTGATTCTATATTCATATATTCATGTTCGCCTTCATATACGATATAACCATCTTGGTAAGTCAAAACAAACAATTTTTGATCCCTACAAAAGTCTACAATACTATCAAAATCAGACTTCGACACAGTGCGACTCACTTCCACTTTTTCATCAGAAACTTTAACTGTTTTTCCACCATTATAACTTATGACATAACTGTCATGTTGGTCTAATTTCAAATGTTTTGCTGTAGGCATCATACCATTTGTTGGTCTACCCGAAGCGAGTACAACTTTATAACCTTGCGCTTGTATATCTATTAAATATTGGGCTGTTTCAACACTAACTTTGTTATCTGAAGTCATTAATGTATCATCCATATCCATCACTATTAATTTATATCCCATCTTGCTATCTCCTTTCAACCTCTACAAGACTATATTATAACAAATAAATCAAACTAATATACTATTTCAGATTCCACTCCTGTAATATTAACTGTAACGAGTTCAGATCGACAATTCGTAAATTCACGTTTAAGTTCTCTCACTAATTCGCCGCTTCGTTCAGGTGCTATCAAGGTTAAAACAGTTGGACCTGCACCACTAATAACTGTAGCATAAGATTTATATTGTTTTGCAATTTGTTTAATGGTTTGAAATTCTGGGATTAGATGTTGTCGATATGGTTCATGAAAACCGTCTTGTTCCATCATCTTGCCAGCAAGTTCATAATTTTGTTGTATTAAAGCACTAATCATTGTATTACTGATAGCACTATTTCTAACAGCATTTTTATGTGAAAATGTTTCCGGAAGCACATTCCTTGAAAGCGTCGTACTTAATTCATTTGATGGTATTGTTATGATAATATCAGCTTTGGGTGGATCAATATATGATACATCCGTCACTTTTGTTTCAGGATCGTAGTATCCTAAGACAAGCCCCCCGTAAATTGTAGGTGCTACATTGTCAGGATGTCCTTCAAATTCAGTTGCCAATTGCAATAATTCATATTTAGAAAGCTCTATATCACCAAAATAATTAGCTATGTATAATCCCCCTACTAGTGCAGAAGCAGAGGAGCCTAAGCCTCTAGCTAGTGGGATTTCACTTCTCATTTCTATAGATAAAGACGGTAAAGTCACGTCATATTTATTAGCCACTTGTTGTGCAATTTGATAAATATAGTGCGATTCGTCTGTAGGTAATGATTCAACATTTGGCCCAATATGTTGAAAAGTCCATCTATCACTATGGTTAATTCGCACATCAAGATATAAAAATTTATTTAAAGCCATTCCAATAGAATCAAATCCGACACCTAAATTAGCAGTAGATGCCGGTATTTTTAAATGTAAACGTACACTCATGCTAAAGTGCTCCTTTAATATATTCTAAAATGCTTTCTCGATCATTTGGTAGTGGCTTAATTGGATTATCTAATAATGAGATAGCTGTATCTGGATCTTTTAAACCATTACCAGTCAACACTGACACGACGCGTTTACCTTTTGGTAACTTACCAGCACGGTGTAACTTAATTAAACCAGCAATAGAAGCATTGCTTGCAGGTTCACTAAATATACCTTCTTTTCGCGCCATCAGTTGATATGCTTCTAAAATTTCTTCATCTGTTACACTATCAATGAGACCTTCTGATTCTTTTAAGGCACGATTAGCTTTATCCCAACTTGCAGGGTTACCAATTCTAATTGCAGTAGCTACTGTATCTGGATTCTTCACTACTTTATTTTGAACGATTGGGGACGCACCTGCAGCTTGGAACCCATATAAATTAGGAAGTTGAGTACCATTTGCGTCATGATACTCTTTAAATCCTTTCCAATATGCTGAAATATTACCAGCATTGCCAACCGGAATTGATAATATATCTGGTGCTTGGCCATTCAATTGTTGAATCACTTCAAAAGCACTTGTTTTTTGACCTTCAATACGATAAGGATTAACTGAGTTCACAAGCGCAATTTCACCATTTTTAGCCACTTCTTGTACAATTTCAAGTGCTTCATCAAAATTTCCTTCTATAGAAACAATTTCTGCACCGTACATAACTGCTTGCGACAATTTCCCTAAAGCAATTTTCCCTTCTGGAATAACTACTATCGCTTTTAAACCTGCTCTCGCAGCATACGCTGCTGCGGAAGCTGAAGTGTTACCAGTGGAAGCACAAATCACTATTTTCTTGCCTTCTTCTTTAGCTTTAGCCATTGCCATTACCATACCTCTATCTTTAAATGAACCTGTTGGATTTGCACCTTCGTATTTAACATGTAATTCAATTCCAAGCATTTCAGACATGTTCTCACAGTATATCAAAGGCGTATGGCCTTCATTTAAACTTACTTTAGGTGTATCAGCTGTTACTGGTAAATATTCCTTAAATTCTTCTACAAGCCCTTGCCAATTTTTCATAAACATTAAACTCCTTCAACTGGGTAAATTTTCTGTACAACATAACCTGATTCTTGAATTGTTTCTATCGGAGATTCATCAATTCCTATGATAACTACACCAGCAGTATGTGCATCACGTTCAGTAACTGCTAGTGATTTATGAACAGGCAATTCGCCTTTCAATAAAGTTTCAACTTTGTTTACATCTTCTCCATCTGTTTGAACCACGACATAATAGCTTTCTTTCCCTTTGATAACAATCGTCTCTTCTTCTTCGTTCATCATTTCTTTGGTTTCTTCAGTTTTTAATTCAAAATGCGGTGGTAGCGTATGCAAATTAGTATCAAAATTAAATGTAACATTTAATAAATCACTTACAACGGCACTCCCTGTAGCTAAACTACCTGCACCTTTACCATAAAACATTGTTTCTCCAACAGCATCACCTATAACATAAATCGCGTTAAATTCATCTTCTACTGATGCTAACTGGTGGCTTTTATCAATCAAGGTTGGAGCGACTGATGCATTGACTTGAGCATTTTCATATGTACCTTTACCAATCAGCTTAATTTTATAGCCAAGTTTATCAGCTACTTTAATATCTGATAGTGTGACATCGCTAATACCATATTTATCAACTTCATCTAAATTGATCACCTGATTAAATGATAAATACGACGTAATAACAACTTTTCGTGCTGCATCAATACCTTCAACATCATCAGTTGGATCTGCTTCAGCAAACCCTAGACGTTGTGCTTCTGCCAACGCTTCTTCAAAAGATGTTTCTTCTTGTGTCATCTTACTTAATATAAAGTTAGATGTGCCATTTAAAATCCCCATAAACTTACTTATATTATTGGCGTTTAAACCGTTATTTATAGCATTAACAATCGGAATACCACCTGCGACGCTAGCTTCATATTTTAAAGCAACGTCATTTTCTTGCGCTAAATGTTCTAGCTCTCTTAAGTTTTCAGCTAAAAGATCTTTGTTTGCAGTAATCACGTGTTTTTTCTCACTCAATGCGCGTTTTAACCATTCTACTGTGGGCTCAACTCCACCAAGCACTTCGACTATGATATCAATTGTTTCATCATCAAAAATATCTTCTATATTCTCTGTTAAATTATATTTAGATGTATTAATAGGACGTTTTCTAGACTTGTCACGTACTAATATATGTCTGATATTAATATCTTTATTCATTGTTTCTCTAATTTGTTCTCTATTTTCTTCTATTATTTTTACTACACCAGAACCTACAGTTCCTAAACCAAGTAGTGCTACATTTAATTCTTTCATGTCTTCATTCCTCCGTTTGTTTATCTAAAAAATACAATTGTACAGTTGAAAAATACTTGAATATGGTATAGTATAAATTCATTCATTATTTTTGTAAAGTCTATGAATATTTAAAACGTATATTTATATTATCACTCCTGTGATAAAAACTAAACTAAATTTTCTGATTTTTTAGAAAGGTTGTATAACATTATGAAAGTAACTAAATTCGGAGGAAGTTCTGTTTCAAATGCAGAGCAAATTAAAAAGGTATTAGACATTGTTAATTCAGATGAAGCTCGAAAAATCGTAGTCGTATCAGCACCAGGAAAGCGAAATAAAGATGATATAAAAACTACTGATTTATTAATTCGACTTTACGAAAAAGTGATAGAACGATTAGACTACAATTCTAAAAAAGAAGAAATCATTCAGCGTTACAGAGATATTATTGACGAACTCAACATGAGTGATGCACTTTTAAAAACAATTGATGAAACTTTAGAAAGTTACATAGCTACATTGAGCGAAAAGCCATCCAGACTCCTAGATGCTTTACTTTCATGTGGCGAGAATTTTAACGCTCAAATTATTGCAGAATATAATAACAGCCAAGGTATTCCGACGCGTTATATTTCTCCTGGAGAGGCTGGTATTACTGTTACAGATTTACCTCAAAATGCTCAAATCTTAGATCAATCTTATGAAGCACTTTATAACTTAAGGTCATTTGAAGAAAAATTAATCATTCCTGGTTTTTTCGGTATTTCTAGACAAAATTACGTGGTCACATTCCCACGTGGTGGCTCAGATATAACAGGAGCTATTGTAGCAAGAGGTGTAAGAGCAGATTTATATGAAAACTTTACAGATGTTTCTGGCATTTTTAGAGCTAATCCTTCTATTGTTAAAAATCCTGAAGTCATAAATGAAATTACATATCGCGAAATGCGTGAATTATCTTACGCTGGCTTTGGCGTATTCCATGATGAAGCTTTACAACCGTTACACAAAGACAGAATTCCTGTCGTAATAAAAAACACAAATAGACCTGATGATATAGGAACTTATATTAGACATGATAGAGAAATTGACTCAAATAGTATTGTAAGTGGCATTAGTTGTGACAAAGATTTCACAGTATTAAATATTAAAAAGTACCTTATGAATAGACAAGTTGGTTTCACACGTAAAATACTAGCGGTACTAGAAGACTATAATATTTCATTTGATCATATGCCATCAGGTATAGATAATATTAGTATCATCATGCGCTCTAAAGAGATACAAAACAAAGAGGAACAAGTACTTAATGATATACGTAAAAATTGTGATGTAGATGAATTAAGCATTGAACATGATTTAGCAATACTAATGGTGGTTGGTGAAGGCATGCATAGAATCGTTGGTACTGCTAGCACAATTACACATGCACTTGCAGAATCAAACATAAACCTGAAAATGATGAACCAAGGCGCTTCTGAAATTTCTATGATGTTTGGAATCGACGTTGCAGATGCAGAGAAAGCAGTTAATGCTACTTATGAATATTGTTATACAAAAAATTGTTTGAATATTTAAACAATAATCACTAATTATTTATCGATATAAAACCCTTCAAATCGTATAGATTCATTTGAAAGTGAATGAATACTAATGAATGATTTGAAGGGTTTTTAAATTGCTTTTTTTTCTGAAATAAGTGCTTGATTAATACGTTCATCTCCGACAACCAAACGTAAAATAACAAATTGATAATAACTTAATGAATCGATAACACTTCTATAATTTGGTAATTGATGATAATCGATGGGATCCAATAACTCATACATTAATACAATTTCAGGTTTAATATAATCTACATCCCATTTGATAGAATGAAAATAAATATGCTTTTCGGGTAAGCGAATATTGTGATTCCACCTGAACATCCATTCATCATCTTCAACATCATAAACAATAATTGTCATTATTAACTCATCATTTATATAAATATTTGCATGTGTGACATCTGCAAATTCTAACTTTGTAAAATCAGTAGTTGTATTTTTACCATCATGTAAAACAATCGTATTGCTTTTAGGTATAAACTTTAAAACTTCACCAAGATATTTTCTTTCGACACTAATATCTACCTTATCGTCTAAATTAAACTCATCATGTAGAAAAAGTTGTTTTGCGACTTCACCATTATATTTAAACAGTTCAGGTACATTTTCAGTTAAATTTTTTACAACTGCTTTAATATTTTTATCATTACTAACTGGCAAATCTGTACCCCCTATCAAAAGTAAGCGTTTCCATTAATAATCATTATATTATTTGTTACTACTTTTTTCAATGTGAAAAGCACAAAAATGTGAATTTAAACACATTTTAATTTAAAATTCGCCAATATAACTGTAATCCTGTCGACGATGATGTTTCAAAATCGCCGGTCTGTTAACAATTAATAATTTTTCTGAACGATTGTATAAAGCTAACTGAATTTCAGCAATTTCTGGTAATGTTTGATACAATACTTTATCTGCCATATAAGGCGCAGTTGCAAAATAATAGCGAATGCGATATCTCTCAAATGTTTGGATAACATCGGCACCAGTGATAATATGTAGTGCATTGTCTACCTTTCCATTTGGCATTATAATATTAAAATCAGTGTATCTTGCAACATATTTTATGATATCAGTTGAAAAAGAAATCACTGAAATTTTAAATTTAGCTTCATATAGTTCGTCAATTATATGATAAGTAACTGGGTGGTTATCAAATGCAATAACATCTTCAATATTTATGTTTTCTATTATATAGTTGATATATTTTTTCATAGTAGTCAAATCAATGTCCTCCAAACAGACTTTTCTATGGTAAGTATAGTAGATAATATATGTATTACCCAATTAAGCACTAATTAAATGGATATATCATTTTTTAATTCAATAATTTTTATAACAAATCATATCATTCATTTATATATTAAGTAGGAATTGCTTATAATTTAAAAATATGATTATACTAATATTAACCCTATTAGTTAATTGTATTTGTACTAATATAAATAAAAGAGTAAAATATAGTTTATTAAAAATATTAAGATTAGGATGATACCAATGTTTTTCCCGATTATTTTAGCAATAATTATTGTAATACTATTATTAATTATTATTATTGAAAGAAGAGTGATGAATCATAAGCTTGAGACTGAATCATATGCAAAAGATCAGTTAATAAATAAAATTAGTATCGTCACGCGTGAAAACACATATTTAAAAAATCAAATGCTTGAAAAAAATGTTAATAATGATACACACCATCATGGATTAAGAAAAGCCAAACAGGATTTAAATGACATATTAAATCAATATCAAAGTGAAGGTTCAATTTCATTTTTTGATATAATAACAACTGGAAATTTAGCTGTTAAACATCCTTTGTTTGAATATGCTAGAGCTTTCGATTACATTGTTATTACTGAAAAAGGCTTATTTAATATTAATGTAAAAAACTGGAAGCAAAAAACATTTTACCACTTCACAGTTGACCCAACAAATGACACACAAAATAGTGGCGATGACACTGTAAATCAAACAGTTGGCCGTTATATTGCAAATCAATTCCATAGTCAATTCCAATCTACACGACCTACAACATACACATTTGTAGAGAGAATTAGAAATAATTCTATTATTTATGACTTTTATAATTATGATCCATATGAACAGTCTTCAAAAAATGCCAAAGCATTGGAAGATAGAATTACAGACCAATTGCATCATAGAATTCAAAATATTGGTTTAGTTTACTTTACAGATGGCAGTGTAAATTTAATTGATGGACCTACAGAAAGACAGGATTTTGTAGAAACAGTTTCATCTAAATCTTCTCTAAAAGAAGTAATTGGTGAAACGATTATAAATGCTCAAGAATCATTAACTGAGTCACAGTACAATGAATTACTTGCACATTTCCACTAATTAAACATTAATAAAAACTACATTAACGATTTTCAACATACCGTCGCTTCTGATAATACTATAAGTAAGAGATTACAGACTCAGATTAAATAAACCAAATACTCAGACAAACAAGTACGGTCAAAATTGTAAGATGTAAACATAAAGGAGAGCTTAACCACTTATGAACTGCACCCTGTCAAGTAGACAGTGAAAAAAACAAAATGTTTATGGC
>NZ_PPQC01000055.1 GCF_002902365.1 Staphylococcus cohnii subsp. cohnii
TGCTTGGTAAAATCATAAATTTTACTTACTTATCTAGTTTTCAATGTACAAAAATGGTGGGCCTAAGTGGACTCGAACCACCGACCTCACGCTTATCAGGCGTGCGCTCTAACCAGCTGAGCTATAGGCCCATCATAAATAGAATACTCTGATGAGCATTCAAAACTGAATACAATATGTCAATGTTATTCCTTTTCATCTTC
>NZ_PPQC01000056.1 GCF_002902365.1 Staphylococcus cohnii subsp. cohnii
ATGCTTGCCTGGGGATATGGCTCGAGCCTGTAGTCTCTCGCTCATATCATTTTCCCGGGCGTCAGTACGTTACAAAATCACTAAAGGTGATGTGTTTCAATATAATAGAAAAAGCTTCGTATGATTTAACCTATACAACTAAAAGAAAGACTTGTTTTAATTTACCAAATGACAAAACTTAATATGCATACAAATAACGTATTACCCCTTTAGTTGTTTTAACAATATTGTGATTTTGGCCGTACATGCTTGCCTGGGGATATGGCTCGAGCCTGTAGTCTCTCGCTCATATCATT
>NZ_PPQC01000008.1 GCF_002902365.1 Staphylococcus cohnii subsp. cohnii
CTTTAACTTTATTTGCTAATTCTGCAGCATCCTCTTTATTTAATAAATCAATTGCTAATTGTAATTCCATTAAAACGCCCTCCTATCTATCTTTTATATTATCATTATGGTATTATTTACGACAAATAACAATACTGACATTTTTGTCACTATAAAAATTAAAGATGTTGTGTTGTTAATTAAATATAATAATAAAGATTATTATATACCCAAATATTTAGCTTTTCTATAATTGGTAGAAGACCTGTTGAAGACATTATAGATGAATTAGGCGAAGAAATTGTTCCATATTTTCCAACACACAAAGTGAACTAATTAGGAGGTTATATTGATGAGAGCATTTGAAATAGAATCATATGGAGAAGCTGATGTATTACAAGAATTTAATTTACCACTACCTGAGATAACAGATGAAGAAGTATTAATTGAAGTTGAAAATACAGGTATTAGCCCATACGATTGGCATGTTAGACGAGGTGAACAAGAAGGGAAAATTGATTACCCTATACCGCTCATTTTAGGATGGGATATATCAGGCGTTATACGTAAAGTCGGCTCAAAAGTAACAGATTTAACAGTAGGTACACCAGTTATTGCAACACAACAACTTGATAAAAACGGTGGTTATGCAGAATTTGTGGCCATTAATCAAAACACAGTTGTTAAAAAACCTGAATCATTATCTTTTGAAGAAGGTGCGACAATTCCAATTAATGGTTTGACTGTCTATCAAGCGTTAATAAAATATGGTGAAATGCAACACGGCGATAAAGTATTAATACATAGTGGCGCAGGTGCAGTAGGTATATTTGGCATTCAATTAGCTAAAGCTAAAGGTGCCTATGTAGCAACTACTGCAAGTACACACAACCATGAATTTTTAAAATCAATTGGGGCAGATGTTACCATTGACTACAATACAGAACGTTTTGAAGATTATGTACATGATTATGACATCGTCCTTGATACACAAGCAGGAGAAACACTTGAACGTAGTTATGATGTATTGAAACCTGGAGGCAGACTAATATCTATACGCGGACAAGTTAATAAAAAGAAAGCAGAAAGTAAGGGAATTACAGCATATTTCACATGGACAGAATTAAATCGTCAAGATTTAATAGAAGTTGTTAATTTATATGGATATGGTGTTGTCAAAGCTTACTTCGAAGCTATTTTCCCACTATCTTTTGTTCGAGAAGCTCATAAATTAAGTGAAAATGGTCATTCTAGAGGGAAAATTGTAATAAATAATAAATCATAATATATGATTTATTATTTAAATTAACATAACCGATGATTATCAGAAGCTCTAGCATAAAAAAGCACTACAAGTTCATGAGCTTGTAGCGCTTTTTATTGTGTTAATTACCAAACAACCGACTCCAGAAACCTTTTTTAGGTGGTTTTTCTTCCTTATCTTCGTATTCATTATCTATTTCTTCGAATTGTTTATCGTCTATTGTGGATGGTTCTTCATTGAGGTTTTCATTCTCTTTCTCTTCAGGTATATCTTTATGCTGCACCTCTGTAGGCTGTTCCCATTCTTGTTGTTGATCAGTATCTTTAGACTCTCCAGTAAATGTTGCTTCTTGTACATTAACATTTTGTCTCTCATTAACAGACGTATCAAAAGAATAATTAAGTCGTCTTTCTTCCTCTAATTGATCTTCTAATTTTTTAATCTTTTTATTACTTTCTAATGCTAATACTTGTTGATTTTCAAGCAATTTCGACCTTTCTTGCAACTCTTTTCTGTAAAATTCAATTGTTGTTTCATGACGACTTTCTTGCTTTTCAATTTGATTATTCAAAGTATCAATCTGGTTTTTAAGAATCTCCACTATTTGAGCATCAGTTTTAGATTCAACGTCAATATTATCTGGGTCTTTTTTTTGTTTACTTTCAGCAACATTTTCAAATCCATATTTCTTCTTATTTTCATTTACTCTTTGAACTATTTTTTCTATGTCGCTATCTTCTTTAATAAACGAAGTGTTTTCCTGTTTTATTGTTTCTATATTCAATCTTTTAATATTATTAAAAATTGTTTGCTTACTAACTTCTAATTCTTCACTCAAAGCTTTCACGCTTCTCATATCATCAACCCTTTATAAAATGTTTATCAACCCTTTATAAAATAGTATAAACTCATAAAGCTTGGTAATAAAGTAATTACAATATTAAAAACGGTTCCCGTCAATCGTTTCATCAAAGGTTTATAAAGGGTTGATGGTTTTTATCAAAGGTTTATAAACCCTTTATAAACCTTTGATAAGCCTGCATTTTCCCTTTTATAAGGTTGTTCAAAGTGATATAATAACCTTAACATGACAAAACCCCAACTACTGGTAATAGTCGGGGTTTGGTGATAAAACGTTGCAGCACGTTTATAAATCTTTTGATATCTGTATTATATACAACTATATCATCAAAGTGCAAGCAGAAAATTTATGTGTTCTTGTAATGTTTTATTACCTCTATCCAAAACTTTAATAGGAAAGGGGTTTTTATTATGCCTAGAAAAAATATAAAAAATCAAGCCAATCAAAATTTCTATATGCTACATAAAGTTTTATTTATCAACGAAAAATATAAAAAGCTAAGTGATAGTGCTAAAGTTACCTATGCAATTCTTAATGATAGAGTTAGTTTATCTATTAAAAATAATTGGATAGATCAAAATGGAGATATATACTTTATTTTTACTAATGAAAATCTTCAAGAAGTGTTAGATAAAAGTAAAAATACAATAACTAAAATAAAAAAAGAGTTACAAGAGGTTGGTTTACTGGAACAAGTTAAAACCGGGTTTAATCGACCGAACAAACTATATCTTCATGAAATAGAAACGAATATAACTATTGAAAAAGAAATACAAAATAGTACTTCGAACGATGACGAATCGAGTGATATCAAGGACTCCCAAATATTGGGACTCCAGAATCCCAAACAATGGGACTCCAGAATCCCAAATGATGGGACTCCAGAATCCCAAAACTTAGACCCTAATGATACTGAATTTAGTAATACTGATTATATAGAGACTGAGAACAATGATACGAATGATTTGAATGATACACCTAACAATATTTCTGAAAACGCTCATTCGAATCATACAAATCATCAACAAACTGAATTTAATAATGATGCCTTAAAATTCCAAGTGCTTGAAGAATTGCCACAACAAATCAAAGATTATTTAAGTAATTTTGAAATTAGAGAAATTCATATTATTAAAAGTGTTTTACTCAAAGGGAAGAAATCATTTAATAATGCACATGATACCTATTATCGTTTAGAAGATGTTGAGTTTGAAATTGTCAGTGTCTTAAAACGTTTTAAAGCGATGCTGCTACAAAAGAATGAAACCGTTGAAGCTATGCAAGGATATTTAATGCAATCGATTAAAGCTGAACTTGAAGAAATACACGCACTTAATATGCGTCGTCAAAACATGAAACAACATAATATCTTTAACCAATAATTTAGATAATTTTATAGCAATCAAAGAGACCTCAAAATATTCGGTTAAGTCATCGGATTATCTAACTGGAGATAGTGAAAAAGATTCAGAAATTGTTAGTGATTTAGAACAAGGTTTATATCGAAAACGTATGTTGAGTTATGGTGGATTACTTAAACAAAAACATAAAATTTTAAATTTAGACGATGCCGAAGATGGCAATTTAATTAATACAAGTGATGAAGATAAAACAACAGATGAAGAAGAAAAAGCACATTCAATTACTGCAATTTGGAATTTTGAAAAACAAAATTATTACTTAAAAGATTTGAAACGTT
>NZ_PPQC01000057.1:0-2886 GCF_002902365.1 Staphylococcus cohnii subsp. cohnii
ATCTTATATGCTAAATTTGAATTATCAGAAGTTTTCACAATTAATTCTTTCGGGGCTTAAACACATATGTGTTTAAGCCCCAATTATTATTTAGAAAAATATTAAAACTAGATCAATAAA
Source organism: Staphylococcus cohnii subsp. cohnii (assembly GCF_002902365.1). Lineage (GTDB taxonomy): Bacteria > Bacillota > Bacilli > Staphylococcales > Staphylococcaceae > Staphylococcus > Staphylococcus cohnii. The sequence goes on from NZ_PPQC01000057.1 coordinate 121, forward strand.
AAAATACTAGTATTTTTTGGTTCTAACTATTTTTGATAACGTTTACACAAAAGATTTATAATGCTTTTTAAGTTGATAATTATTAGGGAGAACTAGAGACACTTGTACCTTCACTCGAGGATACAAGTGTCTTTTTTGTAGAAAGGGATGCTTTTATTATGAATGTTTATGTAGCTGAATTTTTAGGAACAGCAATACTCGTGTTATTGGGAGGCGGTGTCTGTGCAAATGTTAATTTAAAACGTAATTTAGGACATGGCTCTGACTGGATTGTAATTGCTGTAGGATGGGGGCTAGGTGTCTCTTTAGGCGCTTATGCTGTTGGCAATATTTCGGACGCCCACTTAAATCCAGCAGTTACTTTAGCATTTGCTATGGATCATTCATTAAGTTGGTCTATGGTGCCAGGTTATATAATTGCTCAAATGTTGGGAGGTATAGTAGGAGCAATACTTGTTTGGCTTGCATATTTACCACATTGGAAAGCCACTAAAGAACCAGAAGTCAAACTTGGTGTTTTTTCTACAGCACCCTCTGTCCCCAACTATTTTGCTAATTTCATCACAGAAATTATTGGTACAGGTATTTTAACTTTAGGACTGTTATTTATTGGTATGAACAATATCGCAGATGGTCTAAACCCATTAATTGTTGGGGCTTTAATTGTTGCTATTGGTGTAAGCATTGGGGGACCTACCGGTTATGCAATCAATCCTGCACGTGATTTAGGTCCAAGAATAGCTCATACTATTTTACCAATCGCGGGAAAAGGAGGTTCAAACTGGGGATATGCTATAGTTCCAGTGCTGGGGCCCCTATCTGGTGGAATGATAGGCGCTATGTTTTATCGTCTATTTTATAAAGGGATTTTTGATACAATGTCTATTATTTCTATTGCTATTTTTATAGCTACACTTATACTAGGTGTTATGCTTAATAAAATAGATAAGAAAAACAAAGTTGAAAAAATATATTAATTGAAATCAAATAATATACAATATAACTATTTTTTATATTATTTTAATGTCCCATTAATAATTTTTGCATTCCTGCCACTATGATGTTATAATGCACTTAACAAGGAATCCAGCATGGATACACCAATCCCCTCACTACCGCAAATAGTGAGGGGATTTTTGTAGGTGTGGCTATTGTCGCCTATTTGTCTTTGCGATTACGCAGCCAATGCGTAAATAACGCAATAATACAACCACTGATGACTGTGGTCGTGATGTGAACAAGGATTTCCAACATGAATAACACCTCCTCCCTACGTCAAATTGACGCCTGAGAGATAGGCGACTCCATTATTATACCATCTGTATCTTTTGAAGCATATGTACTTCCGATAAGTTGAAATATGTAAAATAATTTAATTTTACACTTTGTATTTTTCAAATTTCTGCTTCAAATATTTTATTTGTTTTTCATTCAACTTTTCAAATTTGAAATTTTTCATTCTATTTTTTAATAAATCATATAAACTTTCTTTTTGATTTACCCCAATTATCCCATTACTTTTATCTGATCCATCGACAAAATGATATTTATCATTGTGATAATTAAAGTATATAATACTATTGATAAAATATTCTTTATTTAAAAAAGCGCTTAATTTCTTCATTGTTTTATATATCTGTTTATAAGGATTACCATGGTTACGGTATTCTATTTCCCCATTTTCATTTAATTTCAAAACAAAAGTTTGATGCTCATTTTCATCTTGCTTATAAAAGATGTATCGATTCAATAATTCATGCTTAGTACCTTTTAAACTTTCTTTAGATATATTGTAATATATATCACCTTCCCAATATTTTGTTTCAAATATATAAACACCATAATCGCAAATAACCATATGATCTATTTGTCTAGGTTCTTTTAAATCGTACAAAAAAAGATTATCGAATTTTACAAAATGGTCGATATCAACTTCTTCTTGCAACTGTTCAAAAATTTCTTGTAACTCTTTAGAAGCTTTGATTTCCCCCATGTTTTTATTAGATACAGAGCTTAAACGATAACTTTCTTTCAAGTTTTTATTTTCCCTACACACATCTTCATATTTTTGGCTTAGTTCGTTATAACGAGCCGATAAATCTTTATTTTGGTTTTTCTCACTATCAATATTTGAATTTAGCGCTTGTTCTTTTTTCTCCTTCAATTTCATATTATCATTGCTCTTTTTATAAAAATAAATTACTAAGCAAAATAAGATAATAGAACATAATACCAAAACGATAATCATTATACACTAACCCTTAACTATTTATATCAATGACTTTATAGCATCTTTCATCTCTGCTTTTAATTGTTCATCTCTCTTGTATCCATTCAAATTAATATATTCCGCATCTTCTTGTACATACTGCAAGAACTTCTTGAATGTATCAATATAAGTTTTATAACTTTCACATTGTGCTTCTAAAAGTTCAACATCTTCTTTTGGTACGCTTGTCTCTAAAGCCATTTCAAGTGTTTGTTTTTCTTTTTTTAACTGTTCAGTATATTCATCTGTGTTATAGACAACTGTAGGTTTGATACGATTACCTAATGCCGCAAGTCGTGTATAAGCTGTTGGATTTAAATCTCTATCTTCTGCTAACGCTTTTACCTTTTTATATTCTTCTTCAGTCAAATTGATATTGATTGTTTTAGCTTTTCTATGACTTTTATTAGTCATTTTTGACCCCTCCAAAACTAAGTAATCACTCATTCATTCAATAATATAGTTAGTAATTACTCAATGTTTTTATAAAAAATAAA
>NZ_PPQC01000057.1:2952-6071 GCF_002902365.1 Staphylococcus cohnii subsp. cohnii
CTTTATCATATTTAACTAAGTAATTACTAACAAATTATAGAATGAAATGTTGCTTAATTTAGAAGGGAAACAAGGAGTCCTTTAGGGAGTCTCTAGGGACTCCAAAGAGTCCCTGCTTCGAAATCCCTTGCGCCCCAAAGGATAAAAGCATTGTAATTTTCCAACGAAAATGCCATGTAAAATTTCATCGATTCCTTTGTGTCCGTCATTAAATACGATTCAGAAATACTGTAATATCAGCGTTCAGAGTCTTTAAGGATAAGTTTAGAGAACCCCAGCTATGCTGGGTGCCATGGCAATGGCATTGTTCCTCCTTATCCTGTTGTCCGGGACTCCTCCGCGACTCCTTTGGTTAAAGTCTTAGTCAACATAAATTCATTTTCAACGCTCTAAAAACTTAATTTACTCTGTTTCATCAAATGTGTGTTAAACTTCATTTTTCATCATTACAGACTCCACTAAAAAACTTCCAATAAAAAATGACCTACTGCATTAATTCTTAATACATGTAGGTCACTTTTTACTCACATTATTTATTTAAAACTAGTAGTGAAAATTTAAATTTTTACTTGTTCTTTAATCTGTTGTTTTTTTAGATATTAATAATTCTTTATTAATATCTAATTGGTATTTTTGTTGCTCTTTTAAGATTGTCATTAAATCTTCAATGAAGTTATCTTTCTTACAAACCTCTTTTTTAAGATATTCGTTATCTTTTTTTATTTCCTCGATTCTTTTCATTAATAAATCTTTTTCTATATTTAAATCGTTAGCTTCTTTCTCTTTACCTACTAAATCTCTACTTGATTTTTTAAATAGCTTCTCTCTTATAAAGTTCTCTACATCCTTATCAATTTTATAAACATTTTTTTCTTTGGTTATTGATAAGTTCTGAGGGAGATCCTGTAAATAGTTCCATATTGTCGTTTTTGATACTTTTAATTCTTTTGATAATTCTTTTATTTGCTTCATTGTGAAAAATCTCCTTTTTTGATTTTTCACTACTTGTGTTTTGTTTTTTCCACCTAGTAAGATTTTAACAATTATTAAATAAAAAATCCTATAAATAGTTTTGAAAGACATAAAAAGAATGTTTTTTCTATATAGTATCAAGACAAGAAGAAACTCGTTTTCAACTCGTTTCTAAAATCAAAATCAACTTAAATACAATTCCTTAGTTTTTTCCTCATCAAAACCCTTAGTAAAATCTAAAAAATAAGGGATTTGCCACTTCTGTGTACTAACAGCCGTTTTATTCAAATCCCTTTCCCAACTAGGATAAACGCGAATAGCCATTTTACCTTTATGTTTTTCAGAACTAATAATTCCTTTTTTAAACAATAACTCTTTAGGAAAGATAAATTGACCTTTTTTAGATCCATCTAAAATATTAATAATCAACTTATCTTTTGACTCCTTAAAATTAAAAGGTCTATTTTTATTAATCTCATTCTTGCACCAAAACGCAACAAAATAACCTACTTTTTTAGGAGTTTTTTTAGCCAATCTACTTTTAAATTCAACTCCACTAAATTCAAAATTAAAAGCCTCGTATTCTTGATTCCATTGCTCAAATTCATGATTTATCAAAGAAAAATTATAATCAAATAACGGTATTTCATTAAAAAAATCGATAGAAACATAATTACTATTCATAACAAAACTCCCTTCTACTCAAAATAAATTATAAACCAATATTGCTTTATTCCAATTGCTTTATTGACGTTGAGCCTCGGAACCCTTAACAATCCCAAAACTTGTCGAATGGTCGGCTTAATAGCTCACGCTATGCCGACATTCGTCTGCAAGTTTAGTTAAGGGTTCTTCTCAACATCAATAAATTTTCTCGGCATAAATGCGCGATCTATTTTTTGTTTTCTGAAGGTTTCCAAAATAAAACCACAGCCATAAAAAATAAGTAATAAATAATAAACCAAAAATCTAAATGACTTTGATTTATTTGTTGATATATAAAAACTAGCATCAAAATAGACAAAAGTAATTGCACTGAAAAACGTAACCACATAAAATATACAAACTCCTTTTTAGCAAACTTTATCACAAGAACGATTTAAATTTTAAATGCCTTTATTTTGAATTTTAAGGGGGTATTTTAAAGAATTAGGGGTAAATCATATAGTTTTATATCTAAAAACGTATATAAGCTCTTAAAACGGAAATATGAGCCAAATAAATATATGCTATTTCCAAAAGCAAAAATTTGAGCGAAACCAGTGACTAATTTTTTAGACACTGCCCAGTTACGCACAAAATTATTTTTTGCATAAAAACTGGGCAACCATGCTGGTTGAACACTATAGTTCCCGCAGGGGCAAAAATACATAAAAAAAACGCTAGCTTTTAAGCTAACGTTTCAAATCTTTTAAGTAATAATTTTGTTTTTCAAAATTCCAAATTGCCATCTTCAGCATCGTCTAAATTTAAAATTTTATGTTTTTGTTTAAGCAAACCACATAACTCAACATACGTTTTCGGTATAAACCTTTTTCTAAATCATTTACGATTTCTTGATTTTTTTCGTCATCATCAGTTAAAAAATCAGATGACTTAACCGAGTATTTTGAAGTCTCTTTGATTGCTGTAAGCTCATTTGAATTATTCGTTAAAGATATTGTATTTAGGCATATTTTGACGACGCATATTAAGCGCATGTATCTCTTCTAGTTCAGCTTTAATCGATTGCATCAAATAACCTTGCATAGCTTCAACCGTTTCATTTTTTTGTAGCAACATCGCTTTAAATCGTTTTAAGACACTGACAAGTTCGAACTCCACGTCTTCTAAACGGTAATATGTATCATGAGCATTATTAAATGATTTTTTTCCTTTAAGTAAAACACTTTTAATAATACGAATTTCTCTAATTTCAAAATTACTTAAGTAATCTTTGATTTGTTGTGACAATTCTTCAAGCACTTGGAATTTTAAGGCGTCATTATTAAATTCAGTTTTTTGATGATTTGTATGATTCGAATGAGCGTTTTCAGAAATATTGTTAGGTTTATCATTCAAATCATTCGTATCATTGTTCTCAGTCTCTATATAAGGTTCTGTTGCAAAGTAAAAAGTATAGCTAACCACTAATTTATCATATCAGT
>NZ_PPQC01000058.1:0-533 GCF_002902365.1 Staphylococcus cohnii subsp. cohnii
GCCGATGGTAGTCGGACTTACGTTCCGCAAGAGTAGGACGTTGCCAGGCAATATTTCATTATTCCACAGTAGCTCAGTGGTAGAGCTATCGGCTGTTAACCGATCGGTCGTAGGTTCGAGTCCTACCTGTGGAGCCATGGCCCCGTGGTCAAGCGGTTAAGACACCGCCCTTTCACGGCGGTAACACGGGTTCGAGTCCCGTCGGGGTCATTTTTATACATATTGGAGGATTAGCTCAGCTGGGAGAGCATCTGCCTTACAAGCAGGGGGTCGGCGGTTCGAACCCGTCATCCTCCACCATTGCTAATTTAATAATGCGGAGGGGTAGCGAAGTGGCTAAACGCGGCGGACTGTAAATCCGCTCCTTCGGGTTCGGCAGTTCGAATCTGCCCCCCTCCACCATTAATGGGCTATAGCCAAGCGGTAAGGCAACGGACTTTGACTCCGTCACGCGCTGGTTCGAATCCAGCTAGCCCAGCCATTAGAGCCATTAGCTCAGTTGGTAGAGCATCTGACTTTTAATCAGAGGGTCA
>NZ_PPQC01000058.1:543-25991 GCF_002902365.1 Staphylococcus cohnii subsp. cohnii
TTTTTAAGCATTCCTTTGGGAATGCTTTTTTGTTATTTTTATAAATGAAAATTTTTTTGATATCTAGTATATACATTTTTTTGTTTAAAACTATAAAAATACATTGCTATATTTAGTTATTTTGAATTAAAAATCGCTTTTTTGTTTCTTTATGTAATTTGTTTAAAGTCTTATAACTGAGGTCGTTTGTATTAACTTGAAAGTCACATCACTTTAGATTATCCTAATATCAAACGCAAACAAAGGGGTTTTTTAATGGATAAATTAGTAGAGATTATTGGTGTACCTTCGACTTATGGCCAAAAAAAATTAGGGGTAGATTTTGGTCCAGATGCAATTCGATACGCAGGTATTGTAGAACGAATACAAAATATTGGAATTGATGTTAAAGATTCAGGTAACATTAATGTTCCTGCAATGCGTTTAGAGAAGTTTAACTCAGTTCAAAAAGGATTACGTAATTTAGATGAAATAGTAGAAGTATCTAATCAACTTAGCGAAACAGTATCTCAAAGTGTTGACGATGGGAATTTTCCACTTGTTTTAGGTGGAGACCATTCTATTGCAATAGGCTCTATTTCGGGTATCAGTAAACACTATGAGAATTTAGGTATCATTTGGTATGATGCTCACGGTGATTTAAATATACCTGAGGAGTCACCTTCAGGTAATATTCATGGGATGCCACTGCGGGTATTAGCCGGAGATGGTGATTCACGTTTAGTGAATATCTCAAATTTCGCACCTAAAGTTAAACCAGAAAACATCGTGCTTATAGGCATGAGAGATTTAGATAAAGGAGAACGTCAATACATTAAAGAAAATAATGTTAAAACATATACAATGGCAGATATTGATAAACTAGGTATTAAACAAGTGATGGAAGAAACTTTAGATTATTTGAAATCTAAAACAGATGGCATTCATTTATCATTAGATGTAGATGCTTTAGATCCAGCTGAAACACCAGGAACTGGTACACGAGTACTGGGAGGCTTAACATATAGAGAAAGTCATTTTGCACTTGAATTATTACATAAGTCAAATTTAATCACTTCAATGGATTTAGTAGAAGTCAATCCATTGATAGATATGAATAATCACACAGCAGAACAGGCAGTTTCATTAGTAGGTAGTTTCTTTGGTGAAACATTATTATAAAAACAAATAAAAGGAATAATATGGCATTATTTCCATATTATTCCTTTTTATATTCCTTTTAATTTTATGATAAAAATTTAATACTTAATATGACAGTTAGTGTTATGATTGGTATAATATATAACATGGGAACAGATAACCGGAGGAGATGTTATGGATTTATCCAACTTTTTTGATGATTGGAGTACAGTCAAAATAATTGCAAGTGTACTCGATTTGCTCATTGTATGGTATGTACTTTATCTTCTCATTACAGTATTTAAAGGTACAAAAGCGATTCAATTACTGAAAGGTATTGTAGTAATTGTAATCGGCCAACAAGTGAGTAAAATGTTAAATTTAACAGCGACATCTCGTTTGTTTGATTTAGTAATACAATGGGGTGTTTTAGCTTTAATTGTTATATTTCAACCGGAGATTAGACGTGCTTTAGAACAGCTGGGTAGAGGAAGTTTGTTTAAACGCTATTCCACAAGTTTGAATAGTGATGAAGACAAACTCATTTCATCTGTTTCTAAAGCAGTACAGTATATGGCTAAACGTCGTATTGGCGCATTAATCGTATTTGAAAAAGAAACAGGATTACAAGATTATATTGAAACAGGTATAGCAATGAATTCTGAAATTTCTCAAGAATTATTGACTAATGTGTTTATACCTAATACACCTTTACATGATGGTGCTATGATTATTCAAGCGAACAAAATTGCAAGTGCTGCTAGCTATTTGCCACTATCAGACAGTGCTAAAATAGCTAAAAGTTTAGGAACAAGACATAGAGCAGCTGTAGGTATTTCAGAAGTTTCAGATGCATTTACAGTGGTAGTATCTGAAGAAACTGGATCTATTTCAGTCACGTTTGATGGAAAATTAAGAAAAGATATATCAAATGAAGCATTTGAAGAATTATTGGCTGAACATTGGTTTGGCACACACTTTCAAGAGAAAGGTGTGAATTAATATGTTAGAAAGTAAATGGGGCTTAAGATTAATAGCATTAGTTTTAGCATTAGTATTTTTCTTATCTGTCAATAACATGTTTGGTAACATCTTCAATGCTGACCAATTAGGACAAAAATCTACGGAAACACTTCAAGATGTACCAGTACAAGTTAATTATGATAGTAAATCGTTATATGCTAGCGATGTGCCGAGTAAGGTAGATATTGAAATATCTGGCCCACAATCTCAAGTATTAAAAGCTGAAAACGGTGAAAATATTAAGGCAGTTCTTGATTTGAGTGGTGAAAAAGCTGGAAAGCATACCACACAATTCAAAGTCAATGGTTTAAATAAAAACATTGATTATACAGTTAAGCCAAAAGAAACAACAGTTAATCTTGAAGAAAAAGTGACTAAAAAACTTAAAGTAGAACCTGATGTGAGTGATAACGATTTAAATGCTAATTATAAAGTAAGCGATCAAAGTGTATCACCTGAAACAGTTAAAGTGACTGGTGGTAGCAAACAAATTAATAAAATTGCATATTTAAAAGCTACATTTAAGGATAAAGATAAAATCAGCAAAGATACTACGGATATTGCACGAATCACTGCTTTTGACAGAAACCTCAATAAAGTTAAAGTATTAATTGAACCGAATGAAGTTAATTTGAGTGTAAAAGTAGAAGATTATAGTAAGAAAATAAAAGTTAAAACAAAAGCAATAGGTGCTTTACCTAAAGGTAAAGAAATAGATGATATAAAATTAGATGAAAAAGAAGTGGAAATTTTCGGTAATAGAAACGACATTCAAGATATTGACGAAATTACTGCAGAAATCGATTTAGATGGTGTTACAGAATCAACTGAAAAAAATGTAGAATTTAAATTACCAGATGGCGTTTCAAAAATTAATCCAAAAGAAACAACAGCAAAAATTAATATTAAATAGATTTTTTTATAAAGGAGATATAAATCATGGCAAAATATTTTGGTACAGACGGCGTAAGGGGCGTTGCAAATAAAGAACTAACGCCAGAACTTGCGTTTAAATTAGGACGCTTTGGGGGTTATGTGTTAGCCCATAATGAAGGTGAAAAGCATCCTAAAGTACTCGTTGGTAGAGATACTCGTGTTTCTGGTGAAATGCTTGAATCTGCATTAATTGCTGGATTGATTTCAATTGGTGCAGAAGTGATGCGTTTAGGTGTTATATCAACACCTGGCGTAGCGTATTTAACTAAAGAGATGGAAGCTGAATTAGGTGTTATGATTTCTGCGTCTCACAATCCTGTTCCAGATAATGGTATTAAATTTTTCGGCTCTGATGGTTTCAAACTTTCTGATGATCAAGAAAGAGAAATTGAACAATTATTAGATCAAGAAACCCCAGAATTGCCACGTCCAGTAGGGGACGACATTGTGCATTATTCTGATTATTTTGAAGGTGCGCAGAAGTACTTAAGTTATTTAAAATCTACGATTGATGTTAACTTAGATGGCATGAAAATCGCTTTAGATGGCGCTCATGGATCTACTTCATCACTAGCACCATTTTTATTTGGAGATTTAGAGGCCGATACGGTTACAGTTGGCTGTAATCCTAATGGTTATAATATTAATGATAATGTAGGATCAACACACCCAGAAACGCTATCTGAGAAAGTAGTTGAAGAAGAATGTGACTTTGGTTTAGCTTTTGACGGTGACGGCGATAGATTAATTGCCGTTGATGAAAATGGGGACATCGTAGACGGAGATCAAATTATGTTCATCATTGGTCAAGCAATGAGCAAGAATCAAGAATTAAATAATAATATGATAGTCTCAACAGTCATGAGTAATCTAGGGTTTTACAAAGCTTTAGAAGATGAAGGCATCCAATCTAATAAAACAAAAGTTGGAGATCGTTACGTAGTTGAAGAAATGCGTAGAGGTAATTATAACTTAGGTGGAGAACAATCTGGTCATATCGTGTTAATGGATTATAACACTACTGGTGATGGTTTATTAACAGGCGTGCATTTAGCTAGTATTATTAAAATGACTGGTAAAAGCTTGAGTCAACTTGCAAAACAAATGAAAAAATATCCTCAATCTTTAGTCAATGTACGTGTGACTGATAAATATCGCGTGGAAGAAAATGTAGATGTTCAAGAAGTCATGACTAGAGTTGAAGTTGAAATGAACGGAGAAGGACGTATTTTAGTTAGACCTTCAGGAACAGAACCTTTAGTAAGAGTTATGGTTGAAGCAGCAACTGATGAAGCAGCGCAACGATATGCTCAAACAATTGCTGATGTAGTTAAAGACAAAATGGGTCTAAATGAATAAGCTCTTTATTTATTATAAACTGTCAATACAATACTAATAGTATCGTTAGTACATGTATTGACAGTTTTTTTAGTAATATATCAAATACATAGGGTAGTTCCTAAAATTATATTTTAAAGTCACCTAAATAAAGGTGTCGTATGCTTAGTAGAATACTATATAAAAAAACTACAAGATTGAGTTACAATCATAATATACATCTGACAAGCATTGTCCAAACTATAAAAGATTAACTATAAAAAAGGTTAATCCGTATTTAAACGGATTAGTTTAAGAATGTCGACAAAGCCTCCAACTTTGTTGGCAGTTTTTTTGTGCACGCTTTCCGCGGCAATGATTTAGCCTGTAGTCTTCGGCTAGTACTTCCCGCAGAAGTTGGCCTAAATCATTGCCAATATTATAATATATAGAAATTAAATAATGATGGTGTTTATTATGTTGAATAAATTAATTGATAATCATTTATTACGTAAAGTTGATACGATATTAGATTTAAATTTTGTATATGAACAGGTCAAAGACAAATATTGTCTCGAAAATAAATGGTAGATATTCTATAAATCCAGTTATTTTAGTAAAAATTATACACGTCGTTTTCATGATACAGATACAGATTTATTTGAACAAATATTTAAGAAAATACTCGAAACAGCTATCAAAAAATAACTATATAAATAAAAATAGACAAGCCCTACACATTAATTTGTGCAGGGGTTGTTTACTTTCTGTAGCCAATTCGTATTTAAACGGATTAGTTTTTGATTTAGAATTTTATGTTGTTCAATACTGTAAGTAAATATATTATTTTTTAATAATTTAATGCTATAAGACGTTGTATTCTTTGCTAATTTCAGATGCTAATTGATCATCAATTTTAGCGTATGCTTTTAAGAATGTTTCAACACCATATTCACTAATATAATTATTTTTTTCTACTGTTTCTTGATCATTCGTGTCATCATATTTTAACAGTAATGCAGCTGCCTTAATTAACGCATGATGTTTCAAATTATTTTGATAAAGATAATTTAATGGTTTAATAATTCTGTCTTGCGGTCCGATTTTACGGATTGTACCTCGACCTACACGAGTTACTTCATCTGAAAGATGAGGGTTTTTAAAGCGTTCAATAATTTTATCAACATATTGTGCTTGCTCAGTTGTTGAAAAATCAAATTGGTTGGTAATGTACTGGCTTGTTTCTTTCAAGACTTCTTCCAGATCATGTTTGATCATTTTATCATTAATTGCATCTAAAATCGTCGGTTGATTATTATATCTACCAGCATAGGCTAAGTATGCATGGCCAGTGTTTACCGTCAATAATTTTCTTTCAATATATGGTGTCAAATTTGATACGTATTTAATATGGTTTAATTCTGGACCATACCATGCATCTTTTTCTACAACCCATTCATAGAAAGGTTCCACGATGACATCTAGAATATTTTCGTTTGTTTGCAGAGGAACAATTCTATCAACTGCCGAGTTAACAAAATGAATATGTTCATCTAATGGACCAGTGATATCTAGAATTGCCTCTTTTAATGTATTTGTGGCCATAATGGCATTTTCACAAGCAACAATATTTACTGGTGTTTCTTTTTCTTTTAAATAAGGTGCAAACGTTTTAGCAATAATCGGTAAAATATTGACACCGACTGCAGTAGTAATTAAATCTGCTTCTAATACGGCTTCTTTTAATTTAGCAGAAGGTTGCCCTGAATTGATTGCGTCTACATTGTGTACACGAGTTGTTGTGTTTGCCTCGTCTGCTAATATGACGTCATATTCTTGTTTAGAATCTAACGCATCAATAATTTCAGCATTGACATCTGCAAATGTAACCTTAATATCATTATCAGCTAAAATATAACCAATAAAACCACGACCAATGTTACCTGCACCAAAATGTAATGCTTTCATTATGCGTCAGCCTCCTCGAATACTTGCTTAATTTCTTCAGCTGATGAAGCATTGATAATGCGTTCAACATTTTCTTCTTCACTAAATGTGATGGCAATTTTTGATAATAAATCTAGATGCTCACCATCTTTACCTGCGATACCAACAACAACTTTAACTTCTTCACCATCCCAATCGACACCTTCAGGAATTTGAATTAACGTTAAGCCTGATTTTAAAACACTTGTTTTGGCTTCATCTGTACCGTGAGGAATAGCTAATCCATTGCCCATAAATGTTGTTACAACTTGCTCACGATCTTTCATAGCTTGAATATAGTCTGCTGTAACTGCACCACTGGATACAAGTGCTTGTCCTGCTTTTTCAATTGCTTCGTTTTGATCTTTCACAGTTTGATTAATAAAAATATTGTCATTGCTAAATAATTCGCTCATATTATTCACTCCATGTTTAATTGATTTTGTAATGCTTTCAGATAACTTTGTTTTAGTAAACCTGATAATTGTTCTGGTTGTTGCATAAATTGATCGAGATTATCGAGGTGCTCACCAATTTTTCCAGATAATTCACTAATAAGTTGTGCCATGATATCATCCGGAGGTATGAACATATTTAATAAATATGTTATAGAAACTTTGTCATTTTGATTACTATTAAGCATAAGTGGTTTTTCTAAAATAGTGACTAGGATAAATGGCTTTTTAATTAAATCACTTTTTAAGTGTGGCATAGCAATAGGGTAAGGATCTAAAACAAAGCCTTGTTCATCCATGCGTTGCTTAATAAGTTCAGCGAATGACTGTTTATCTTCAATAATATGATGTTTAAATAATTGTCCAGTTAAATACATAATCCAATCTTGAGTATGTGTATAATCAATATAAATTGAATCAATGACTTCTAGCCCTTTACGAATATATTCTAATTGATATTCAGGATTTGCAAACGTTGTATTAGCGTCATCAAATATTTGTGTTTGTGATTTGTCTTGTTGCATGTTTAGAAAAGCAGCTACATGATTGATATCTGCATCTGGTAACAATGGATTAACTGTGAGGTAGGGTAAGCTGATATCTAAATTGACTGTTGAAATAATTGCATCATATTGTTGAATATCAATGGAATTAAGATCACCCACAGACGCTTGTGTTGTTTGTTGAATTTCACTAAATGTTTGTTGTAGTCGAGTAGCGAGTAAACGACTTGTTCCTATGCCACTACTACAAATGACAAGTACATTATAAAATGGTGTCGCTTGTTTTTGAATTGCACCGCCGAAATGTAATACAATAAATGCAATTTCACTTTCTGGAAATTTAAAATTTGGCCACGTTTTTATTAACCCCTGATGCACACTTTCAAATAGCCGTGGATATTTATGTTTAATCATTTCAGTTAAAGGATTATAAGTTTCTATATTAGCATTTAATCGATTGATTGCTGGTATAATATGCAACTTTAACCCCTCACTGAGTGTTCTCCAGTCTTTAAATGTTTGCTGAGAAAATTCTGAAACCAAATGAATAAGATTTTCGATGCATTGATCATCTTTATTATTTTTAAATACTTCAGTAGTTTCTTTGCGTTTGGCTCCGCGTAAATGAATCGTGATGAAAGTAACTTCCGCTTGGTTGAATTGAACACCATAGATGTGCTCTAAATGTAAGGCTAAAGCTGAAGCTACTTGGTGTTCAAAGGTATCTTTGACACTGTTAAAAATATCGTCATTTAAAGCTACATATTCTTCTTTAAGCATTCGATCAATGCTGAGTACAATGTGTACTGTTAAGGTTAGATAGCTTGATTCTGTAAGAGAATAGGGCAGTTGCCCCAAATGATCCATAAGAATTCTCTCAACTTGGAAAATTTTATCTAAATCAACCATTGGTAACTGAGATTGATTAATAGATTGATACACAAAGTGATTTTCTATTACAGAGTAAACACTTGTACTGTTTAAATTATTTACCATTAATTGGCTTAATAATTCTCTTTTTTTTGATTCAGCACCATAAAGGTGAATACCTTCACCACGTTTTTTTTGAAGTGTTAATTGATACTGGTCTAGTTCATCATCTAATTCATCTAGTAATTTAGCTAGTGTTTGCGTAGAAACACCAATTTCATGTGCTAAACTGTACTGTTTGATTGGTTCTTTAGCTTGGATAAGTGCATATAAAATAATTACTTTTTGTTCCTCTTGAGACAAATCAATCGTAACTTGTTGAATTAATTCATTTTTTAATGAATGTACCGCAGATGAATTACCAGATAACTGTAATCCCTTTTTCGTAACGCGTTCTAAGTCAATGTTAAAACTTGCTAAAAAGGGTTCAATAGACTTCAATTCTCTATGAATAGTACGGGAGGATACAGCTAAATGTTGAGCAATGTCGTAAATAGTGACATATTGACCGTGATACTTAATTAACATTTCGATAATTTCTTTTTCACGCGTACTCAAAAACATAGCCATACCCTCCAATTTATATCTTTTTAGTGAGTGATTAGTTTTCTTCTTTTTTAAGGTTTTCTAGTAACTCATCATATCTAGGAGAATTTAAGAAATTCTCTACTGAAATATGAATTGCATTTGGAACTTGTTTGATTGCTCTGTCTGTTAATTTTTTCTGAGTAATGACAAGTTGCGCATCGCTAGGTAATTGATTAATCGCTGTATTTGTTACTTCAACGTCTTGTATGCTAGCTTTTTTGAATTTGTTACGCAACATACTTGCACCCATAGCACTTGATCCCATGCCTGCATCACAAGCGAAGATAACGTGATTTACTTTACTGTAGTCATGTGCGTCTACATTCTCAGTATCATAGTTATCTAGTAAATCATCTTCTGTTTGACTATCACTATTTTTGTCAGTTTCATCAGTCGCAGTTGCCGAAGTATTATCATCACTATTCCCTGTTAACTTAGAAGATACACTTGATTTTTTACCTTTTGATGCTTCCATTTTCTCTGTTGCAGCTTCTAAATCTTCTTCTGTTTCTTTTGTGAATTTTAAAATAATTGATGAAACAATAAATGATACGATTGCTGCTAATAATACGCCTATAATCATGTGTAAGAATTCACCTTTAGGTGCGTTTAACATATAAACGATAAATGAACCAGGTGAAGCTGGACTCTTGAATCCAAAGTCTAATAATGAATAAGTTGCAACACCAGTCATACCACCTAGTATTACTGCGACGAACAATAACGGTCTCATTAATACATAAGGGAAGTAAATTTCATGTATACCACCTAAGAAGTGGATAATTCCAGCACCATATGAAGTAGCTTTAGCTGTGCCTTTACCAAAAATCATATAAGCAACTAATACACCTAAACCTGGACCAGGATTTGATTCAATTGTGTATAAAATAGATTGTCCCGCAGATGCAGCTTGATCAGCACCCAGTGGTGTAAATACACCGTGGTTAATAGCATTGTTTAAAAATACGATTTTAGCAGGTTCAACAATAATACTTACCAATGGAAGTAAATGCGCATGTACCAATGCTTCAACAGCAACGGACAAAATATGCATGATAAATTCCATAATTGGTGCTAATATTTTAAAACCTATGATTGTCATTATAAAACCTAAAATACCAGCTGAAAAATTATTGAATAACATTTCGAAACCTTGTGGGGTTCTTGGTTGAATGAATTCATCAGTTTTTTTCATCAACCAACCAACAAGTGGTCCCATAATCATTGCGCCTAGTAACATTGGTGTTTCTGGTAATGCTACAATCACACCCATTGTTGCTACAGCCGCAATAATACCGCCACGCATCTCATGAATTAAACGACCACCACTATAAGCAATCAATAATGGTATTAAATAAGTAATCATTGGTCCAGCCAATTCACCTAAATCTTTATTTGGCCACCAACCGCCGTCTATAAATATTGCCGCGATAAAGCCCCAAGCAATGAATGCACCAATGTTAGGCATAATCATGCTACTTAAAAACGAACCAAAAGCTTGAACTTTACGACCAATCCCTTTATTATCTTGAGCATCTGTTTGTGACATAATTTGCACCTCTTTTTCTCTGTATTTAACTATTATTGTAGGTGTGTTTACATAAATTAACAACAAATAGTAATCCCAAATTTGTCACAGAGTTTTTGACAAGTTTATGACTATTAATATATGGAAAGTTTATGACTATTAATATATGGAAAGTTTTGAATTTTAAATAATAAAACAATTTCACAATTATTTTAAGGATGAAGTTAATAAAAAATTTGCATTTGGTTGCAGAAGCATTGTACAATTAGTGGTATTGAAGGAAAGGAGGACAGGTTGACATAAATATATCAATAAAAGCGCCTGTGCAAGTGAAAAGGTTAAATATTTAGCATTTAAGATTTAAAACAGAAATCTTAATAGATATGAAATCGAAGCTTGTAGACGAGGAGGATAGTTATCGAACCATCGGCGGATGCTATCCCGGATGTGGCTCATTCGTAAACTTATTAAGGAAAACATTAGGGCAACCTGGTGCACAAAGTTAATAAGATAGCCAAATTAAATAAAAATTAAGATTAAAGGTGAATGGGATTTCTGTGCCTTTTTTTAAAATTTCTTACGATAAAATGAATGTTAAGAAATTTATTTAAATTGGCCTCATATATTGAACAGGTTCCTGTACGCCGAACGTTCGATACCCTTCACCATTAAATTGGAGGAGTATGTATATGTGTGGAATAGTTGGATATATCGGGCATGATAATGCCAAAGAATTATTATTAAAAGGATTAGAAAAATTAGAATATAGAGGATACGATTCTGCTGGTGTTGCTGTAGTTAACGATGATGGTACAAATGTATTTAAATCAAAAGGACGTATTGCAGAGCTAAGAAAAGTTGCAGATAGTAAAGATGTAGATGGCAACGTAGGTATAGGTCACACGCGTTGGGCAACACATGGTGTACCAAACTATGAAAATTCACATCCACATCAATCCGCAACTGAACGTTTTACTTTAGTTCATAATGGTGTAATCGAAAATTATGAAGAGTTAAAAAATGAATATTTATCAGATGTAAAATTTCTATCTGAAACGGATACAGAAGTTATTGTTCAATTAGTTGAATATTTTTCAAATACTGGACTTTCTACAGAAGCAGCATTTACAAAAGTGGTATCGTTATTAGAAGGTTCTTACGCATTAGGCCTTATTGATAGTCATGATCGTGACACTATGTATGTTGCAAAAAACAAATCACCGTTATTGATTGGTGTAGGTGATGATTTTAATGTTATCGCTTCAGATGCACTTGCAATGTTACAAGTTACAAACCAATACAAAGAAATTCATGATCATGAAATTGTCATTGTTAAACGTGACGAAGTAATTATTAAAGACCAAGAAGGTAAAGTACAAGATAGAGAAGCTTATACTGCTCAAATTGATGCTGCTGATGCTGAAAAAGGTGTTTATGATCATTACATGTTGAAAGAAATTCATGAACAACCTGCAGTAATGCGTCGTATTATTCAAGAATATCAAGATGCTGATGGCAATTTAAAAATGGATGCGGATATTATAAAAGATGTAGCAGATGCTGACAGAATTTATATTATTGCAGCAGGTACAAGTTATCATGCAGGGTTAGTTGGTAAAGAATATTTGGAAAAATGGGCAGGCGTTCCTACAGAAGTGCATGTTGCTTCAGAATTTGTATATAATATGCCATTGCTTTCAGAAAAACCATTATTTATTTATATTTCACAATCGGGTGAAACAGCGGATAGTCGCGCTGTATTAGTAGAAACTAAAAAACTAGGGCATAAGTCATTAACAATTACGAACGTGCCTGGTTCTACACTATCACGCGAAGCGGATCATACTTTATTATTACATGCAGGTCCTGAAATAGCGGTTGCATCTACAAAAGCATATACAGCACAAATTGCAGTGCTTTCAATTTTGTCACAAATTGTAGCGAAAGAACATGGTAAAGAAGCGGACGTTGAGTTATTACGTGAACTTGCAAAAGTGACTACTGCTATTGAAACAATTGTGGATGATGCAGATGTAATGAAACAAATTGCTACAGATTTCTTAGAAACAACAAGAAACGCATTCTTTATTGGTCGTACAATTGACTATAATGTTAGTTTAGAGGGCGCATTGAAGCTTAAAGAAATTTCTTACATTCAAGCAGAAGGTTTTGCAGGTGGCGAACTTAAACACGGTACAATCGCACTTATTGAAGAGGGTACGCCAGTGATTGCTTTAGCAACACAAGAAAATGTAAACCTTTCTATTCGTGGTAATGTGAAAGAAGTTGCAGCACGTGGTGCAAACCCTTGTATAATTTCTATGGATGGATTAAATAAAGATGGTGACACATATGTTATCCCACATGTCCATGAGTTATTAACACCATTAGTTGCTGTTGTGGCAATGCAGTTAATTTCATATTATGCTGCACTACACAGAGATTTAGATGTGGATAAACCACGTAACTTAGCTAAATCTGTAACAGTTGAATAAATTAATAAATTAGATTGAGCTGAGACATTTTGATGTCTCAGCTTCAGAATGTAGACAAACCCTTCGCATTAATTTGTGAAGGGTTTGTCTATTTATATAAATTTTTCAAAATAGTAGTGGTATTTCAGTCCATTATTGGCCATTTTACTAACCGTTTTGCCAATTTTTAAAGATTCATGGCAACACAAATAAGCATGATATCCATAGTAACTTTGTCATGACGTTTATAACTCGTTCATCGGATCATGCTGTTCTTTTATATCGTCAAATCTTCTCTCAATTGTTTAATTTCGCAAATTATATTGTTTCTTTACATTATCAACAGTGCTTTTCAATGATATAACAATCATTATCTACACATGCAGGTAGACTATAAGCATATTGTTTTTCTCGTTCTCTTTTAACATATGAGTCTCTGAATTAATAATATTTTTAGTGTGATATTGGCAGTGATTTGGGCCGACTCCTGCGGGAATAGCACTAGCCGAGGACTACAAGCTAAGGCAGTGCCCGCGGAAAGCGTGCACAAAAAAACTGCCAACAAAGTCGGATACTTTGTGGACAGTCTGAGCTGAGACATTTTGATGTCGTAGCTTTTATTTTTAACGTATAGTAAAAGTGAAATATTTTCAAAAATATAAAAAATTTAATATGCTATGTAGAAGCTTACATTTTAGAAATAAAGAAAGGTCGTATAAAACAATGACAAAACCTAAAATTTATACCATGGCTTTTGGAGAAGTTTATCCTCATTTGGTGAAAAAAGTCGAAAAAAAAGGTAGAACAAAAAATGAGGTAGATACTGTCATTAAATGGATGACCGACTATAATCAGTCACAAATAAATAGAATGATTGATGATGGCACAGACTATGAATCATTTATTCAACAAGCACCACAGTTAAATCCACATAGAACTAAAGTGACTGGTGTTATATGTGGTATTCGTGTTGAAAATATGGAAGATTCAATAATGAAAGAAATTAGATATTTAGACAAAATGGTTGATGAATTGGCTAAAGGCAAGACATTGGAAAAGATATTTAGACAAAATCAAAAATAAATGAAAATTTTAAAGAGGAGGATATATATGCTAATTGAATTGAACAATATAGCAAGAAGAAAAGATGGTAAAGAAATTGTTCAAGGAGTGAGTTGGCAAATCAATGAGGGAGAAAAATGGATGCTATATGGTTTAAATGGGGCAGGTAAGACTACACTATTAAATATTTTAAATGCATATGAGCCAAACACATCTGGTGAAATGACTTTATTTGGTATGCAGCCTGGTAAAAAAGGGTATTCTGCTGAAAATGTACGCCAACAAATTGGATTTGTATCAAATAGTTTAATGAATCGATTTCAGGATGGTGAAATTGTTTTAGATGTTGTAATTAGTGGGATATTTAAGTCAATCGGTGTGTTTCAAGATGTACAACAACATTACATAGATTTGGCTAAAAAATATTTAAAACAAATGGGAATCGCTCAATTTGAAAATCAATATTATGGCTATCTTTCTACTGGAGAACGTCAAAAAGTGTTGATAGCAAGAGCTTTGATGGGGAACCCTAAACTATTAATTTTAGATGAACCAGCCTCAGGTTTAGATTTTATTGCAAGAGAAGATTTATTAAGTGCACTGACACAATTGTATAAGCAAAATCCTCAATTAGCAGTAATTTATGTAACGCATTTTGTAGAAGAAATTACACAAGATATTGATTATGGGTTTTTATTGAAAAATGGGCAACCTTTTAAACAAGGTCAAATATCTGAAATTCTTAATCATACAACATTGAGTCATTTCTTTAAGAGAAATGTCAACATAGCATGTAACAATGGGCGATACACACTGTTTTTAAAAGATGGAGACATTGCAGAAATATAGATTAAGTGCCATAATTTAATACGATAACGTAGGATGGAGGATTTTAATTACATGAAAAATGTTAAAGCAATATTTTTGGATATGGATGGCACAATTTTACATAAAGATAATCGTGTAGATAATGAAACGACAGAGGTTATACAAACATTAAGAAATCATGGCTATAAAGTATTTTTAGCTACTGGTAGAGCACATGATGAGATTCATTACCTTGTACCTGAAAATTTTAAGGTGGATGGTATTATTAGTTCTAACGGCACTAATGGTGTTGTTCACAATGAAACGATTTTTAAACATAGTTTAACATTTGATACGGTTAATGAAATTGTAAAAAGAGCAAAAGCACAAGCAATTTATTATGAAGTTTTTCCTTTCGACGGCAATCGAATTATTCTTAATGAAGATCAAGCATGGGCAAAAGCGATGTTTAAACAATCAACACCACCTGAAAACGTAGGATATAGTGAATGGACATCTCGAAGAGAATCTATCGTTGAAAAAGTAAGTTGGAAAGCAAGTATCCCTAACACGTCATTTTCAAAAATTTATTTATTTTCACCAGATTATGATAAAATTACTCAATTTCGAAATCAGTTAATCGATGACCAAACGATACTTCAAATCAGTGTATCAAATTCATCTCGCTTTAACGCAGAAACAATGGCTTTTGGAATTGATAAAGGAACTGGAATTAAAGAAATGATAGACTACTTTGGCATTAAACAAGAAGAAACGTTAGTCATTGGTGACAGTGATAACGACAGAGCGATGTTTGCGTTTGGCAATTATACTGTGGCGATGAAGAATGCTCGACCAGAAATTCAGTCTTTAGCAGATGATGTCACTTCATTCACAAATGAAGAAAATGGTGCCGCATTATACTTAAAAAAACATTTATTATAAACTATATGCATAGATGAATTAATTAAAAAAGACACTTTCTCTCATTTAATAACCATTATTAAATGAGAGAAAGTGTCTTTTTTGTAATTTATATTCCAATATATTATTTATCTTTATTATTTATTTGATCTTTGATGTCTGTAGTTTTTTCTTTTGCATTATCTTTAAATTGATCAGTAGTATGATTAACTTTATCAGTAGCTTTCTCAGTTGTGTGATTAACACTACTAGTTACTTTAGATGTTTGATCAGATTGCTTAGAAGCTTTAGATTTTTTGACTTCTGATTTATCTATGTTCTCACCATTTTTATTGTAGTATTGAATAATTGCTAATAAGTTTGTGTAATAAACGATCAATCTAATTATTATAACAATTACTGACACAATATAGATAATAGTCATTGCTAATGTTTGTGAAATACCGCCAGTACTAATTGACACTAACTGACTTACTGGATTTGCTAAGATTATAACAAGTAAATTTAATAATAATATACCTATATAAAATTTAAACCAAGTTTTATTTCCGTTTTTAATTGCTTTAAAGCCACGTTTTACAGAAGACCAAGCACCTTTATTAGGTTCTTTAACAAAAGCTAGTGTATAGTTGACGATTAAGATTGTAAAGAACCAATAAACAAATGACAATATGAATACTTGTAAAGTAGCAGCAATAATTTGGAATGTTAATGACCATCCAAGTGCATGATCAGAACTGCTTAACGGTCCTTGTAATGCAGTGAATAATTGCACAATTCCTAATTGTAATAGCTTACTTATTAGAAGATTAAGTAATAATATAATAATAATACTTAATAATGTGATTAAAGATAATTTTAATGATTTAGCATATTTACCCTTTTTAAATATTGAAAATAAATCTTTGAATTTAGCCTTGTCTTTATTAATTGCATTGTCTATAGTGTATATAGTTCCAGCAATAAGTTGATATCCTACAAATATAAAAACCACTAATGGAATTAGTATTGCTAGTATCAATGTAATTAATGCACTTCCAATAGGTTGTTGCATTGCCATTGACATTAAAAATTTATATATTGCTGGTTGAACTGGTATAAAAGTTAGTACAGTCAAAGCAAACAATATGATAAAACTTACAATTGTGAATAGTAAAATTTTAGCATTTTGCGGTTTTGCATTTTGTAATGCTAGTTTATGAAATTTAAACAAATTTTAAGCACTCCTTTTTAGTGATAAGCATATGCTATCAAAAAATTAGGGATTTTAAAATTAATAGGTAACAAAATGGCTATAAAATGTTAAAATGACCAAATGAGAAAATGTTGAAAGGAGATATCATCATGAAATTTGCAATTCTTACTGATGTACATGGCAATTTTGATGCGTTAGATACAGTATTGGATGATATTGATAGAAGAAAAGATATAAATAAAATATATAACTTAGGCGATAATATTGGTGTAGGCCATGAAACAAATAAAGTTCTTGATGAAATATTCGAAAGAGATGATATGGAAATTATTGCAGGTAATCATGATGAAGCGGTGATGTCAATTGTTAACGATACACCTTATCCTGAAGACTTAAAAGATAAATTTTATGAACACCACCAATGGATTGAAAGCCACTTAGACGAAGATTATTACGATAAATTAAATGCTTTACCTCGTGTTATTGAAAAAACAATGAATCATAAAAAAGTCATGTTTATCCATTACGAAATTCCAAATGATAAATTGAATACGCCGATTGATGGTCAACCATTTAGTCCTATTGTAGAACCTACTGAAGAAAATATAAAATCACTTTTTGAAGATAAAGAGGCTGATTTAATTGTTTTTGGTCATAATCATACAGTTCATTTGTTTGATGATAAATCCAAGGTTTATTTTAATCCTGGGTCTGTTGGATTAAATAACGGCGCATACGCTGTATATGGTATTGTTACTATCGAAGAAAATGAATTTTCATTTGAACGAGTTAAAGTGCCTTATGATAATGAAGAATTTATAAGAGGTTTTAAAGAAAAACAAGTGCCAGCTAAAGAATTGATATTTGATAAGTTTTTATAATGTATAAAGTGTTATGAATTTGTTATATATTTTAATAGTAATTAAAATCATAAAAGTGACTAGATTAAATGATACTGCTTGTTTCAAGCTTTAAAATCTAGTCACTTTTTATTTTTTTACCTCATGTTATTTTTCTGTATAAATTGCTGAACATAAGGTATTGCTGTCATGATTATGATATTCTGTTTCAAATTGTATTGTCATATGTTGAATGTTTAAATGTGTTAGACGATGTTCGAGTAAGTTTAAAAGTTGTTCACCTTCTTCAATTGTCATGTCATTAGGTACGACTGCATGACAACTTAAAGCATTTATTTCATTAGAAATAGTCCATATATGACAATCATGTACATTTTTTATTTGCACTTCACTTGTAATAGCGCTAATGATTTCATCCATATTGACATCACTGGGTGAACCTTCCATCAAAATATTAAGAGATGATTTCGTTATGCCCCAACTACTTTTGATAATAAGTAAGGAGACGATAATGCTTGCAATTGGATCTGCAATTGTCCAATTAAATGACCAAATAAGAATAGCTGCTACAATGGCTCCGACAGAACCTAATAAGTCTCCGATTACATGGAGAAAAGCGCCACGCATGTTTATATTATGATCTGTATCTCCACCTTTAAACATAAAAGAAGCAACAACGATATTAACAATGAGGCCAATTACACTGATGATAAACATTTCTGTAGATTTTACCGCTATTGGATTAAAGAAACGATCGATTGCTTCTATGATGATAAAAATACCGATAACAAATAATGTTACACCATTAAATAATGCTGCTAATATTTCGAAGCGTTTGTAGCCAAAAGTCTTAGTTTGAGTAGCATGTTTTTCAGAATAAATAAAAGCTAATAAAGCTACACCTAATGAAATTGAATCGCTAAGCATGTGTAAACCATCTGATAATAATGCTAAGCTATGTGCTAAAAAACCTCCGATGATTTCAATTATCATAAATATACCAATAATTAAAAAGCTAATAAGTAAGATTTTTTTATTATTGGTGTGTACATGTCCGTGTGTATGATTGTGTGTGTGATTGTGTTCGTGATGTTGTGACATATAAGATCAGACCTTTCATTATAGTTTTATAGTTTATGATTTGCATGATGTATTGCTTGTTTCAATAAATCAGTCACATGTGTATCATCAATTGAATATATCATTGATTGGCCTTCTCGGTTAGATTTGACTAGGTGGGCCTGTTTTAATATGCGTAACTGATGTGACACATTGGATTGCCCCATATTTAAAGTATGTGCAATATGACCTACACTGCTAGAATTTTGTGATAATAAATGCATGATGCGTATGCGATTCGTCTCACTTAATGCCTTGAAAATATCAGTTACATGCTCTAAAGTTTCAGTGTTTATTGGGGGATTCATAAATTTAACCCTCCTATCATATGAATATATTAATATATATTCATATATTAATGTTATTGTGCGAATATGTCAATTGAAATTGCATATTTGTTTTAAATTCTTATAAAAGTGGTAGACTTTTAGTATTAACTCGATAAGGAGGTACCAATATGAGTATTTTAGTTATTGGCGCAAATGGTGGCGTTGGTCATCATTTAATAGAACAGTTAAAAGAAAAAGGGGTAGATTTTACCGCTGGAGTTAGAAAAGAATCACAAGTTGAACAACTGAAGGAAAAAAATATCAAAACAACTTTAATTGATGTTGAGACAGATGATGTTCAAACTTTAACTGAAAAATTTAAAGGTTTTGACCGTGTAGTATTTTCCGTTGGTTCAGGAGGTAGTACAGGTGCAGATAAAACAATTATTGTAGATTTAGATGGTGCTGTTAAAGCTATTAAAGCAAGTGAGGTAAATAATGCGAAACAATTTGTGATGGTGTCAACATATGATTCTAGAAGAGAAGCATTTGATGCAAGTGGAGATTTGAAACCCTACACAATTGCCAAACATTATGCTGATGAATATTTAAAACAAGCATCAGTACCTTATACGATTGTACATCCAGGTGCTTTATTAAATGATGAAGGTACAAACAAAATTGAAGTAGGTGCCTTTTTTGAAGGTAGAAGTTCGATTCCACGAGAAGATGTTGCTTCAGTCATCAATCAAGTTGTCTCAAGTGACGACTATTTAAATACTGAATTCCAAATTATTAGTGGAGATGTAGAAATATCACAGGCTTTAGATAGCTTTAAAAATAAATAATCGATAGTTACAAATGTGGGCCAATTTACAAATTAATGTAATTTGGTCCATTTTTAATTGAAATATCTATTATTTTAATAAATTTTATGATGAAAATTTGATACAATAATAGATATCGTTTGGAGGTAACTATGAAGATTTCAAACACTAAAATTTATGAACAAGTTGCAGATACTTTATTGGAAAGCATTAAATCTGGAAATTATCAAGTTGGAGATAAAATACCATCTATACAAAAGCTCAGTAAAGAATATGGTGTGAGTGTGGCTTCGGTAAGAGAAGCTTTAAATGCATTAAGAACGATAGGTGTATTGGAGATTAAACAAGGTTATGGGACATTTGTAAAGCAAATTGAACCGACTTTTTTTGAATTAGGAGATAAATTTAATTCGTTAGTTCAGATAAAAGAATTATTAGAGTTAAGAGAGATTGTTGAAAGTGCAACCGTCAAAATGGCTGCTTGGCACCGTACAGAAGAGAACTTAGTTGATTTGGAAAAGGCTTTGAATCGAATGGGTGAAGCAATAACAGATGGTACATCAGGAGAAAGAGCTGATTTAGAGTTTCATCTATTAATCGCAAAAGCTGGCAACAATTCCTTGTTAGTTGAATTACTAAATAATATATCTGAACTTATGCAAGATTCTATGAAAGAAACAAGAAAAATATTTATTTATAGTAAACAAAAAACAATGAATAAATTATTAGAGGAACATGTAGTCATTTATAATGCAATTGCTAACAAAGATGATGTAGAAGCTGTTAAAGCCATGGAGTCACATTTATTAGAAGTTAAAGAAACAATTTTAGCTAACTTTAAAGAAAAATAAATTTTAGAACGTAACATACTTATAATCTTCAAATTTATTTTAATGCTTTCCAAGTTCTTAAAGTATAAGCACATATAATTAAATTTCAAGTAATAAAAAGCCCAAACTAATATTAGTTTGGGCCTTTTTTGCAAATTTTATATTTTGAACAGTGATCATCTGATCAAAATAATCATAATTTATTACCTTATATGTAAAAGAATATGAGCCCTTTGAAGACTCTAGTGTCATTATAATGTTAAAAATGTTGTGAAGGCAAGTCTTTATTTAAAAAATTTACGACAATTGAATAATTTTATTGTCAAATTTAATTGAATGGAATCGGGGGACATTAATTTAACTATACGTTTATTAAGTGTATTGATATAATAATTAATGATTTGAATATGACTAAACGTTGAAGTGACAGTTTATAAAGCATTAAGATATGTGATACAATTTCAATAGTTCTGTAAAATTAATTTTAAAATGTAATATAAATAGTGTAACTTTATATTTTTCTAAATTGTATATATCAGATTAAACAATATAAAAACTAAGTTTGGAGGTGTGGTGAATGCCATTATTTTTAAAACCAGTATTACATGAGAAAATTTGGGGTGGCACAAAGTTGAAATCACTCGGTTATGATTTGCCTACTGAAAATATTGGAGAAGCATGGGGGATTTCAGCACACCCAAATGGAAGATGTGAAGTGTTGAATGGTCCATACAAAGGACAAACATTAGATATGGTATGGAAAAATCATCGGGAATTGTTTGGTGATTTTCCGAGTCAAGAGTTTCCGTTAATGACAAAAATTGTAGATGCTAAGGAATCATTATCGATTCATGTGCATCCTGATGATGCCTACGCTTATGAAAATGAAAACGGACAATATGGTAAATCAGAATGTTGGTATATTATAGATGCAGAAGAGGACGCAGAAATTATATACGGCGTGAACGTAGATTGTAAAGATACTGTAGTTGATCAAATCGATGAAACAGACTATGAAAATTTATTTAATAAAGTTAAAGTCAAGCCAGGTGAGTTTTATTTTATACCAGCAGGAACGATTCATTCTATAGGTGCTGGTGTACTTGTGTATGAAACAATGCAATCTTCTGATGTCACATATAGAGTTTATGATTTTGATCGAGAAGAAGCAGCACATGATAGCAGAGGATTGAATCAAGCAAAAGCGAAAGAAGTCATCGAAGTTACTCAAGAAAATATTAATATAGCAACAGACACCGAAATTGTTGAAAACCATAAACGTATTCAACTTGTTTCAAATGATTTTTTTACAATGGTTAAGTGGGAAATATCTGGCACATTAAATTATATGAAACCTAGAGAATTTGTTTTAGTTTCCGTATTAAAAGGTTCTGGACAAGTCATAGTTGATGGTGATATTTATGATGTGACACAAGGTCAAAATTTCATACTAACTTCAGACGATTTAGATACAATTTTTGAAGGAGATTATGAATTAATTATAAGTTATTTATAGATAAAAAAACGGAGTGTTTCAAAATGTATAAGTATTTATATGTATCATTAATTTGCGGTTTATTAGCTGGTGCGGGAATTTTTTTAAAAATACCTATTTTCCCTTCATTTTTCTTACCAGTTATCATTGGTGCAATTGGTATCATTGCTGCATTAATTACGATACCTAACAAAGAAATAAATGGATTATTAAAACTTGGTGGTGTTCTCATTAATTTAATGCCAATTTTGGGTGCATTGACGATGGTTCAATAATCAATAAATTTAGTATCTTTACTTTCAGAGTAAAAGGTACTT
This sequence comes from Staphylococcus cohnii subsp. cohnii, assembly GCF_002902365.1. Taxonomy (GTDB): domain Bacteria; phylum Bacillota; class Bacilli; order Staphylococcales; family Staphylococcaceae; genus Staphylococcus; species Staphylococcus cohnii. The sequence goes on from NZ_PPQC01000058.1 coordinate 23,108, forward strand.
TTTTTATAAGCAAAAATCATTTGTGTCATTAACTAAATCAACTTTACTTTTAACAGAATACATATTAGTGATTATAATTAATAAGATTTGTAATTAAAAGATTATAAAATATTCTTTAGCGATAAATTATTTATGGTAAAATAGAATTTAAATTGGAGGTGGGCTAAATGTCGAAATCTCGAGGTATATTGATGACTTTTATTATTGCACTTATTGCATCGATTATGGGAAGTAAATTTCCAGTAATTGGAAGTGCAATATTTGCAATTGTTATAGGTATTCTTTTAAATAATTTTATTGAAATCCCAAAAAAATATCGTGCCGGTATCCAATTTAGTAGTAAAAAAATATTGCATTATAGTATTATTGTTCTTGGTTTTACATTGAGTTTTCAATCTATTGGTTCAATTGGTTGGAGATCTTTACCAATAATAATCATAACTTTATTAGCAGCATTTATAATCGTGTTTATATTGATGAAAATATTTAAAATTAATGAAAATCTAAGCATTTTGATTGGTGTCGGTACTTCTATCTGTGGTGGATCTGCAATTGCTGCTACAAGCCCAATCATCAAAGCTAAAGAAAATGAAGTAGCTTTCGCAATTTCAACTATATTTTTATTCAATTTAATAGCAGTTTTTATATTCCCACCACTTGGTCATTTAATGAACATGGGTCAAACGGCTTTTGGCTATTTTGGTGGTACAGCAATTAACGATACATCTAGTGTTATTGCTGCTACATCTAATTACGGAAGTAAAGCTTTAGAAACTGGTGCTATCGTAAAATTGACACGTACATTGATGATTGTTCCAGTAGTATTATTTTTTACATATAGAACGATACGCAAAGAAAAATCAAAACAAACAGGCACATCGATTAAACAGATATTTCCATGGTTCATTGTTTGGTTTATTGTAGCTTCACTGATTAGTACAATTTTTAATTTTTCACCTACAGTTATTCACATATTCCAACAAATATCATTATTCTTAATAACGATGGCAATGGCAGGTATAGGATTAAACGTAGATTTCAAACAGTTTAAACAAGCTGGTGCAAAGCCGATTTTATTAGGTTTAGTGACTTGGATAGTAGTAATAATAACAAGTTTAATATCAATGAAATTGATTAATTTATTATAATCATTGTTTGAGAACTGATTTTTAAATATAATGAGAAAATAGAATTTTTTATATGAGATAAGGAGTATCTAAATGGCAGAGGAAACAAGTTATTTTTGGTTGAATTGCGGATATAATCGCTGGAATCATAACGAACCATTAGTGGGTCAAACAACATTATTTGAATCAGGTGCACAATTTAATCCGTCACAAGGTTTCCGATCTTTTAAACAAGCTAAAGTAGGAGATAAAGTTATATTTTATCAAGTACAGATGGATACTGGTTTACTGGGATTTGGTGAAATTACTAGTGTACAAACAGGTGCACAAAATAAAATTCGCGTGCATTTTCAGTTATTAGAACAATTGAAACCATTAACTGCTGATTACTTAAAAAGAAGTGAACAATTAGAATTTCGAATTACTAATATGAAAGAAACATTGTTTAATCAAATTACAAAAGATGAATTTGACTTAATCGTAAGTTTAGGTAAAGGTGAAACGAAAATACCTAGATACTTCTTTATATCAGAGGAACAAGAATTCGAACCCAATTCTTATAATACCTTGTTTACACACACATATAATGGTATTAAACGAAATGGATACCATTTTTATAGACAGCTTGAAATTGGTGACCAACTCGTTTTTTATAATAAACATAGAGAACAATCAGTGATTGGTGTAGGTGAAGTAAGTCAACATTTACATGAAAAATCGCCAATTCCTGGTCGCACAAACAGTACTGCGATAGAAGTTTATTTTGAAAAAGAAATCGAACCTGTAACATTGAGTACTTTAAATAAACACCCTAAATTAAAAAATTTATATTATTTACAAGAAAATGCAAAACAAGCTATTGCAAGCATGTCACGCACACAGTTTGATGCAATACTTGAAATGAGTGAAAACGATGGTATGAAATCTCAATTTGAAGCGGTAAAAAGTCAAGGCGTTATCGATAAAGCAGATGATGATATAAAACCATTTATTCTTTTAGTAGTTGGTAAAGGTGAAGGTTTAAATGCTGCAGAAAACTTGTTACAAAAGACCAATGCTAATCCAGTAATTACAGTAGGTCATCCAGATTTTACAGAAGACATGCTGTATGGTAAATATTTACCAAATGAGGCTGGTGCTTTGTATTATAGAGAGGGATTCATTACTAATCTTATGCCAAGAAATGATAAAAGTTATCTAGTTATAGATAATTTTAATCGTATAGACCCAGACATTTTTCAAACGTATATTAACGTTTTAGAAGGTTATGAAATGACATTGCCAAGATATAATAGGGACGGTAGTATGGTGAAGTGGTCTAGAAAAAAAGATTCATTTTATCATTTTAATCCGAATTGGCATATCGTCGGTATCACGTACGATAGCATAAATGATATAAAGCAAAAATATACTGAACAATTTTTAAAGTACACAAGAATTGTTAAGGTTAATCAAGATTAAAATGACAGTAAAATTATGATTAAGCGTCTGGGTATCATTGATGAGATCCAGACGCTTTTATATTGTCAGAAGATGATTGGACTTCAGCTTAAGTCATTATTTTATACATTATCAATGCTAGTTATCCTTGTCAGAGTGGTAAGACGAAATCTTTTTAATAAAATTAGATTTCTGCCTCATCCTTTTTTTGTATGTAAATGTAATAGTTAGTGATACATATTAAGGTAATTCATATCATGATTTATTTTTATCATTTTAGGATATAATATAACTGTGAATAAATAATTTATATTTTA
>NZ_PPQC01000058.1:26015-47588 GCF_002902365.1 Staphylococcus cohnii subsp. cohnii
ATAACTAATCATAAAAAGGAGATGAACATATGCCAATAATTTATTACGATGGTAATTGTGTATACTGTTATAATTACGCAATTTGGCTTATACAAAATGGGTTGTCTAGTCGCTACCAATTTGCAAAACTTCAAGGTGCTACAGCTCAAAGTATGTTTGCCAATTATCCTGAAACACAACAACACGATAGTGTTATTTTGCAAGAAGGAGATCAATTTAAATATAAATCAGATGCAATAGCATCACTGATTTCATCCTTAACAAATTATAAATGGATTGGATTATTATTATATTTAACGCCTAAATTTCTGAGAGATTTTGGTTATCAACTTTTTGCGGATAATAGAAACAGAATGTGGAAAACACATTGGCACAAACCTAATGATTATGAGCAATCATTTTTTATTGACTGAATGAATAGATGGAGGAAAAGAATATGGGAAACATAATTGTGATTGGTAGCGCATCAATCGATCTAGTGGTGAAAACAGATATTTTACCTAATGTAGGAGAAACTGTAATGGGTGAATCATTTTTTACAAATCCTGGAGGTAAAGGTGCTAACCAAGCTGTTGCGGCTGCGCGTTTAAGTGATCATGTTTATATGATTGGAGCTGTAGGCGATGATGATAATGGCCAACAAATACTTTCAAATCTTAACAACAACAATGTAAATACAGCGTATATGGATGTTATTGAAAATGAAGCGTCTGGAACTGCACATATAACCCTATTTGATGATGATAATCGTATTATTGTAGTGCCGGCAGCAAATAATTATGTAACGCCAGATAAAGTAATTCCAAAACTTGATTTTTTTGAAGCTGGCGATATTATTGTAATGCAACATGAAATACCGGAAGAGACCATAAAAGAAGTAGTGGATTATGCACAAAAACATAAAATGAGAGTAATGTTAAATCCTGCACCATTTCGTTCATTAGACAAAGAAATTATTGAAAAAGTTAATTGGCTGACACCAAATGAATCAGAAAGTGAATTATTATTTGAACATAAGGTCGATCAAGCTTTAATGATGTATCCTAAAAAATTAATTGTAACTAAAGGCGCTTCGGGGGCATTGTTTTACAGTGATTCTCAACAACTTGTAAAAGGTTATAAAAAACAAGTAGTTGATACTACAGGCGCTGGAGATACATTTAATGGTGCATTAGCAGTTGCACTAATTGAAAATAAATCATTAGAAGAAGCAGTTAATTTTGCCAATTTAGCTGCTAGTTTTTCAGTTACAGGATTAGGCGCTCAAGGTGCGATGCCATACAGAAAAGAGCTAGATTAAATCGTGTGATTCAGGGTATAATGTAAGTAGATAATTAAGCTGCATTCTAAATTATAATAATTTTAATTTAGGAGAGAAAACCGCTTTACAGATTATAATTATTATAATATAATAATTATTGTAATAGAAAATCGATTGTCGCTTAATTATGACAATTATTCAAAGGAGAGATTTTTGATATGTCAAAAAATAATGAAGAAGTTGTAAAAGTATTAAATCAGCAAGTAGCAAACTGGACAGTTGCATTCACCAAATTACACAATTTTCATTGGTATGTAAAAGGGCCAAATTTCTTCTCACTACACACAAAATTTGAAGAATTATATGATGAAGCAAGTCAATATATAGATGATTTAGCAGAACGTATTTTAGCAGTAGGTGGTAATCCAGTTGGAACATTGAAAGAAAGTTTAGAGTTATCAATTATAGATGAAGCTGGCAAAGGTTATACTGCTGAACAGATGGTTGAAGCGTTATCAGTAGATTTTGATAATGTTTCTAAACAATTAGGTGAAGCAATTGAAGTAGCTTCTAAAGCTGAAGATGATGTAACAGAAGATATGTTTATCGGTATGCAAACAAATATTGACAAACATAATTGGATGTTAAAATCTTATTTAGGAAAATAAAAATATAGATAGACAAACAGTTTTTATGAATAAAAGAATAAAAGACAGAAATCAAATGATAAAATCATTTGATTTCTGTCTTTTTTGTGATAAAACTATAAGAACATAATAGCTACATACTTCATACATAAACATTATAAAATTTTGTGTTCAGCAATTTCAGTTAAATCGTATAAAAAAACAGCTTGGGATTATAATTTTTAATCTAAAGTTGTTTTATTTTTGTAGGTAAGCTAAACATGTTCAAATGTTATTCAGCAATTTCTAAAGCAATTTCCATCATTTGAGTAAATGAGTTTTGACGTTCTTCTGCAGTAGTTGCTTCATCACGTAGAATATGATCACTTACTGTGAAAACACCTAATGCTTTTTTATTAGCATAAGTTGCATTTAAGTATAAAGCAGCTGATTCCATTTCAATACCTAAGATGCCCATACGTTGCCATTTTTCGTTAAATGTTGGATCAGCATTATAAAATGTATCTGAAGAAAGAATATTACCAACATGTGTAGTAGCACCAATTTCATCTGCCTTTTGTTTCGCTTTTAACATTAAATCAAAATCAGCTAAAGGTGCATAATGTCCAGGAATATTATATTGTTCTACATAACTAGAGTTCGTAGAAGCACCTTGAGCAATTATGATGTCATATAAGTTAACATTTTCTTGCAAAGCGCCACATGAACCAATTCGTATGATTGTGTCGACATTGAAAAAATTATAAAGTTCATATGAATAAATACCAATACTTGGAATACCCATACCAGAACCCATTACAGAAACTTCTTTTCCTTTGTAAGTACCTGTATAACCAAACATGTTTCTAACTTCATTAAATTGTTTTACATCTTCCAAATAATTATCAGCAATATATTTTGCTCTCAAGGGATCACCAGGCATTAAAACAATTTTAGCAATTTTAACTCCATTAGGTTGAATATGTGGTGTAGATTTTGTCATAGACTTCTTCTCCTTTAAATTCTTTTATCAAAATAAAGATAACATTTGTTTATTATTTTTGCGAATTTTTGTAATATAGAGGTAAAGCACTTGTTGTGTTGTTATTAATTTTTTAGAATAATAATGACTTTCAAGAATGAGAATAATTTCAGACAGATAATATTTTAGGAGGAATTAGAATGAATTATGCAAAATATATAGATCACACTTTACTAAAACCGGAGTCTACAAGAGACCAAGTCGATAAAATTCTTGATGAGGCAATTGAGTACCACTTTAAATCAGTGTGTATTAACCCAACGCACGTAAAATACGCAGCAGATAAATTACAAGACACTGATGTGTTAGTATGTACTGTAATTGGTTTCCCATTAGGTGCTACAAATACTGAAGTGAAAGTGTTTGAAGTTGAAGATGCTATTAAAAATGGTGCATCAGAAGTAGATATGGTTATCAATATTGGTGCCTTAAAAGATGAACGTTATGACGAAGTTCAAAAAGACATTGAAGGTGTTGTAGCAGCAGCAAACGGTAAGACAGTGAAAGTAATTATTGAAACTTGCCTTTTAACTGATGATGAAAAAGTAAAAGCTTGTGAGTTAAGTAAAGCAGCAGGCGCAGACTTTGTGAAAACATCAACTGGATTTGCCGGTGGTGGAGCTACGCCTGAGGATGTTAAGTTAATGAAAGATACAGTTGGAGATGCTTTAGAAGTTAAGGCTTCAGGTGGTGTCAGAAACTTAGAAGATTTCAACAAAATGCTAGAAGCTGGTGCGACTCGAATTGGCGCTAGTGCAGGTGTACAAATCATTCAAGGATTAGAAAGTAATTCAGATTATTAATCACTATCTTTAAGTTTAAAATGAGACATATAAAGACATAAATGTCTAACAGGGGAGGCCAACTCAAATGAGAATGGTAGATATTATTGAAAAGAAACGTGATGGTCAAGCTTTAACAAATGAAGAAATAGAATTCTTTATTAATGCTTATACCAGTGGTGAAATACCAGATTATCAAGCGTCGAGTTTAGCGATGGCAATTTTTTTCCAAGATATGAATGATCAAGAAAGAGCAGCACTTACAATGGCAATGGTTAATTCAGGTGACGTGATTGATTTATCAGCGATTAATGGGATTAAAGTTGATAAACATTCTACAGGTGGTGTTGGTGATACAACTACACTAGTATTAGCTCCATTAGTAGCTTCTGTTGGTGTTCCTGTGGCTAAGATGAGTGGTAGAGGATTAGGTCATACGGGTGGCACAATTGATAAATTAGAATCAGTTAAAGGGTTTCACGTTGAAATTAGTGAAGATAAATTTGTTGAACTTGTAAATGAAGCAAAAGTAGCTGTAATAGGACAAACTGGGAATTTAACACCAGCAGATAAAAAGCTTTATGGCTTACGTGATGTGACTGGAACAGTTAATTCAATACCACTAATCGCATCTTCTATTATGAGTAAAAAAATTGCTGCTGGCGCTGATGCCATAGTATTGGATGTAAAAACTGGTAACGGTGCCTTTATGAAAACAATCGAAGATGCTGAAGCACTCGCACATGCGATGGTAAGTATTGGAAATAATGTCGGCCGAAACACGATGGCAATTATTTCAGACATGAGTCAACCATTAGGAAATGCAATAGGTAATGCTTTAGAAGTTAAAGAAGCGATTGAAACATTGAAAGGTCAAGGTCCAAAAGATTTAACTGAGCTAGTAATGACTTTAGGTTCGCAAATGGTAGTAGTTGGTGGTAAAGCTAAAGATTTAAATGAGGCTCAAGCATTATTAGAAAAAGCTATTCAAGATGGTTCGGCACTAGAAAGTTTCCGTACATTTTTAGAAAATCAAGATGGCGATGGCTCTGTCGTTGATGATGTCAGTAAACTACCACAAGCACGCTATCAAATTGATTTGCTTTCGCAAAAATCGGGTACTGTAACTGAAATTATAGCCAATGAAATCGGTGTTGCATCTATGATCTTAGGTGCAGGAAGACAAACTAAAGAAGACGATATTGATTTAAGTGTAGGTATTGTCTTACACAAAAAAGTAGGAGATTCAGTTGATGAAGGCGAAGCTTTATTAACGATTCATAGTAACCGTGAGCAAATTGATGATGTTAAGGAAAAATTAAATCAAAGTATTGCGATTACTTCACATGGTGAAGTTCCTACGTTGATTCATAAAATAATTACTGAATAGGAGATGGAATGATGACGATACCATTTAAGAGGGTACATTTAATTGTCATGGATTCAGTGGGTATAGGCGAAGGACCTGACGCAAAAGCCTTTAATGATGAAGGCAGTCACACTTTGAAGCATACGCTCGAAGATTTTGATAAATCATTACCTAATTTACAAAGCTTAGGTCTAGGTAATATTGCCACTTTACCTAACGTTAAAAAAGTGTCTAAACCTGACGCGTTTTATACTAAGATGAGTGAAGCTTCTGTAGGTAAGGATACAATGACGGGTCATTGGGAAATTATGGGATTAAATATTATGCAACCTTTTAAAGTTTATCCTGATGGCTTTCCACAAGAACTAATTAGTGAAATTGAAACAATGACAGGTCGTAAAGTAGTGGCAAATAGACCTGCTTCTGGCACACAAATTATTGATGAGTGGGGCGAACATCAGATGAAAACTGGAGACCTGATCGTCTATACATCAGCAGATCCAGTGCTTCAAATTGCGGCACATGAAGATATTATTCCACTTGAAGAATTGTATGATATTTGTGAAAAAGTAAGAGAATTAACAAAAGATCCAAAATATTTAATTGGACGAATCATTGCGCGACCATATGTCGGTGAACCAGGTGCTTTTACAAGAACTTCTAATCGACATGATTATGCGTTAAAACCATTTGGACGTACAGTGATGAATGAGTTAAAAGATAATCAATTTGATGTGATTGCTTTAGGAAAAATCAATGATATTTATGATGGTGAAGGTGTTACTGAAGCAATTCGAACTAAAAATAATATGGATGGTATGGATAAACTAATAGAAACTGTACAACGTGACTTTAAGGGTTTAAGTTTCTTGAATTTAGTGGATTTTGATGCACTGTATGGACATAGACGTGATAAAAACGGTTATGCTGAAGCATTAAAAGATTTTGACGAGCGTTTACCCGAACTGATCAAACATCTAAAGGATGATGACTTAGTCATCATTACTGCAGATCACGGTAATGACCCAACGGCACCAGGGACTGATCATACAAGAGAATATATCCCGGTCCTTATGTTTAATCCTAAAATCAATGATTATCATGAGCTATCTATGGATGATACCTTTAGTTCTATAGGTGCTACTATTGCAGATAATTTTGGTGTTAAATTACCTGAATTTGGTCGTAGCTATTTGAAAGAAATGGGTGTCGATAAATGAAACGATTATTAAGCTTAATTTTAGGTTGCGGTTTCATGATTATTGGTGTCTTACATTTTAAACATGAGTCGCGCTTTAGAAAAATTGTGCCTGATTATTTACCGTTTAGAAAATCGGCTATTATCATTTCTGGAATTATTGAAATGATTTTTGGAATACTTTTAATAGTGAAAAGACCAAGTTCATGTCTAAAGAAAATGATTAATTTATTTTTATTAGCTGTATTACCAGCAAATATTTATATGGCTAGGAAAAAATTGCCACTAGGTGACAAACAACTACCAGAAAGTTTGTTGTTCGGTAGAATTCCACTACAATTTGTTTTGATAAAAGTTGTGAATAAATTATAGATTAAACAATCACTCGTTTTGTGATCGGTTTATAAATTATAAAGCGATAAGGGTTTAAACTGTTACGCTGTTTTATATATCATGGTTACGATATAAATTTGAAGGTACTAGACTTATATGAAAATATCTGTTTTATAAAGTACAGTGATTATAGTAATGTTGGAACATATGAACAATCGGTAAAATAATACAGGTTGGAGACCGCATGTTCATTTGTTACCACAATTGATTCCTGACGAACATGTATGTTGAAAAATGGAAACATTAAAAAGGCTGAGACAAATTAATTGTCTCAGCCTTTTATCTTGACCTTTTTAAATAAATTCAATTTTGATATCTTACTTTATAATGGTAATTAGATATTATTTATTTTCACCATAAATATCATGCCATTGCTCTCTTTTATCTAAAAATGCCTGTGCAATTTCTTTTGCACCTTCTAATGAATGGCTAGCAGCCCAACCACATTGTACTTCATTACATGCAGGAACTTCTGTAGCGGATAATACATCTTGAAGTGTTTTTTCAATGATATTTAATACATCATCATAATCACTGTGATTTATAAAAGATACATAAAATCCAGTTTGACAACCCATTGGACTGATATCAACCACTTTATCCGAATGATTTCTAATGTTTTCAGCCATTAAGTGTTCTAATGAATGTAAACCAGGCATCTCCATATGTTCTTTATTGGGTTGTTTGAAACGAATGTCATATTTATGGATAACATCTCCATTAGCACCTTCCATTTTACCTGCAAGTCGAACAAATGGTGCTACTACTTTGGTATGATCTAAATTAAAACTTTCAACGTTCATTTTTGGCATGTGATGTCCTCCTAAAATAATAATTATCATAATTGTAACAAGACATAGTGGCATTTACAATTTCTATAAATTTTAGAAAATACAAGTAATTATCGTTTTTTAAAATTTCAGAAAAATAATGACAGAATTAACCAAAACGGATAGAATAAATAATAATCAAAATGTATTTTGCACGTTTATTATTGAACATACATTTTTATAACTTCAATAATAATACGTGTGAAATATTGTAATACAAGGGAGTTGTATTGAAAATGACACATGAACAAATCATATTGGATTATATAGAAAATGAAAAATTATCATACATAGAGATGAGCCACCTTATCCATCAAAGACCTGAATTAGGCAATGAAGAAATATTTGCTTCAAGAACGTTAATTGAAGATTTGGAAAAGCATGATTTTGAAGTTGAAACTAACATTGCAGGTTATGCTACAGGTTTCATTGCACGTTATGATTCAGAAATCGATGGTCCAACCATTGGATTTTTAGCAGAATATGATGCTTTACCAGGTCTAGGGCACGCTTGCGGTCATAATATTATAGGTACGGCAAGTACATTTGCTGGTATAGCTTTGAAGCAAGTGATTGAACAAACAGGTGGAAAAGTAGTAATACTTGGTTGTCCAGCCGAAGAGGGCGGTGTCAATGGTAGTGCAAAAGCTGCATATGTAAAAGAAGGTATTGTAGATGAAATAGATGTTGCTTTAATGGTTCATCCAGGTAATGAAACTTATAAAACAATTAATACATTAGCGGTAGATGTTTTAGACATTAAATTTTATGGTAAAAGTACGCATGCTTCTGAAAATGCTGAAGAAGCAAGAAATGCTTTAGATGCAATGATTGCGTATTTTAATGGTGTAGCTCAGTTAAGACAACATATCAAAAAGAGTCAAAAGGTTCATGGCGTTATATTAGACGGTGGAAAAGCTGCTAATATTATTCCAGACTATACTCATGCGCGTTTTTATACACGTGCAACATCACGTAAAGAATTAGATATATTAACTGATAGGGTAGGGCAAATTGCAAAAGGTGCTGCAATTCAAACAGGTTGCGACTTTGAATTTGGCCCTATACAAAATGGCGTCAATGAATTTATTAAGACACCTAAATTAGATGACTTATTTGCAAAATATGCGACGAAAATGGGAGAAGCGGTCATAGATGATGATTTTGGTTTTGGTTCGACAGATACGGGTAATGTAAGTCACGTTGTGCCAACGATTCATCCTCATATTAAAATAGGTTCTAGGAATTTAGTAGGGCATACGCATCGCTTTCGTGAAGCAGCAGGAAGTGCTCATGGAGATCAAGCTCTAATAAGAGGTGCTAAAATCCTTGCATTAACGGGATTGGAATTAATAGAAAATCAAACAGAATTAAATGAAATAATTGAACAGCACCACTATATAAAGGGGAACAAAAAATGAAAAAACTAAGTACTCAACGCCCTAAATTAACACTTAGTGATTTATACAATGATGATGTCGTATATAGTTCTAGACCATCTTATATATCAAATCCATGGTTAGAACCAGAAGAACATCAATCTAATTTCTTGACTGGTAGAGAATTAATTATTGCTGATCAAATGCCGGTTATTGTTCATAAAGCAAGCGCCACAAAGAAATTAGAAATATTATTGGAAACGATTGGCAAGCCAATGCCCACAAATATTTACACTTTTGACAACCAAGCTTCTTACGAACAAACAATAAGAAAACTCGCTGAACAAGATAATAAACGTATTTATTTTCAATATATTCATAGTGAATCTATTTTAGAAAAAGAATATTACGCTATGGATAAAGATATCTTTGTTGCTTTAAATAATAAAGCACGTATTCCAGAATGGACTAATCAAAAGTATTTACCAGCACGTGAAGTGGTAAAAATAGAAGATTTCGAAAATGCAATTGCAGATTGGAAATTCCCTTTTGTCTTGAAGCCAGGTGATGATTTACCAACTGCAGGTGGCTATGGTGTGATGATTTGTTATGACGAAGCAGATTTAATTAAAGCAAAATCACGGATTGAACAAGCAAGAGCAGAAACTGATACAATTATTATTGAACAAAAAATTCAAGAAACATCTAATTATTGTGTGCAATTTGCATGTGAAAAGGACGGGGAAATTCACTATATTGGCACATCAGAGCAAATTACAGACAAATATGGCCATTATAGTGGCAATCAAAATGTACAAGATGTGCCAGAATCAGTCATTTAAGCTGGCAAAGAAATTATGGAAATAGGTGTTGCCAAAGGTTATTTTGGAATCGCAGGTTTTGACTTACTATTAGATAAACATGGTGATATATTTGCGATTGATTTGAACTTTAGACAAAATGGTTCGACAAGTATGCTTTTATTAGATCCATTAATGCAATCTGGATATCAAAAGTTTTATAGTTATATTGCACCTAACGATAATGAGCATTTCTTTCAGACAATTATAAAATATGTGAACATGGGTTGCTTATTTCCACTATCATATTATGATGGTGATTGGTATAAAAATGAAAGCGTGCCTTCGAGATTTGCATGTATTTGGCATGGACAATCACAAGAACATATAGAAAAGTTAGAACGACAATTTTTAGAAGAATTAAAAATATAATCAGAAATATAGTAAAATTTCATTTAATAGTATTTGATAACTTAAGTTTATTGTTGAGATATATTAAAATTTTAATATTTATTGTATAACGTTAATTGACTATAGTAATATACTCATTTATATTTTAAATATAGTTAAATATTTTAATGAATTGAAGGTGTAATTATGTCTTATAAAGCAAGTTCATTTTTTCAAGATATTCTAGTCAATGAATATTTTTATATAGCAACAAAGTCAAAACAATTAATTAGACATGAAATTTTAGAGAAGGACGTCATTTGTGTTTGGACTCAAAAAGAAACAGCTGAAACTTTCTTAAATAAACATGACACCGATTATGATAAGCTTAAAAAAATCGATATTGATCGTTTTGTAACTTATGAAATGGATGATATGTTTGCACAAGGTGAAGAAGTGTTGATGAATGCGTCATCTCAGACAGATGGTGATTTAGTCAATATTATTGATTTTACAAATGAATTAATGTCAGATTTAGATGAAATTCGTCTCAAAGAATTTATAATAGATGTGGCGAAAGAAGACGCTGTGTTCGGTTTAACTAATAAAAATGAAAAACAATTTATCATGATTAGTGATGACGAACATCAAAAGCCACATATTATGCCGGTGTGGAGTATTAGAAATAGAGCAGAAAAAGTAAGAAATGAAGACTTTGAAGAATGCGATATCATTGAAATAGAAGGTGAAGTCTTCGCAGAATGGTTAGATATTTTAAGAGATGATGATAAAGCAGTAGCGATCGATTTGAAATCAGGTGTTGTAGGTACTGTAGTCTCAGCTCAAAAAGTAATAGATCAATTACCGTTTTAAAGTAAATGAAGATGTGAACTAATGGAAGTAGTTATTTTGAAGGAATATTCATCATCAAATGAAATAACTGTTTCCATTTTTTTTTACCATGACATAATTATAGAAACTTTAATTCTTTATACTTATGTCATGGTAATTTTTATTGTAAATGTATTGCACCTAATGCGCCGGAAAAGGCACCGTGTTCAATATAAAATGGCTTGAAACCACGTAATATCGTATAATCTTTAACAACTTCTTTAAGTAAATGATTATTATGGAAAGATGAACCAATATAAGCCACGTTTTCAGTACCGTATTCTCTCGCTACTGTAATAGCCATCGTAGTAATGACTTCCCCCACGACACCAATCAATGAAGCTAATTTGTCAGAATCTGAAAAATCTTTGTCTAAATTATGCAACACATGACCGAAATTAGCTGCAGTTAAATCACCTGAAATCGGAGGTTCACTATCTTTATAGATATGTTTTACTTTCAAATCAATAAATTCTCGCTCACCTTTTTGGGCAGTATCTGTCAATTGTTTGTAGTCTTTTAATCCAGTTAATAAATAGCCAAGGCCTTGTATCATACCGCCACCTGCTCCTACACCACCAACACGTTGTTGCTTTTCGCCATTTGAATAATGCAGTGATGTTCCGGTTCCAACATTAGTAAAAATGTAATTATCTAAATGATGACCTTGTTCTTCTAACAAGAGTTCTAAACCTTTTGCAGCAGCATCAAACTCTACAAAAATACGTGATTCACATTTTAACTTATTTTGAATTGTTCCAGCTTGACCACCTGTTAAGCTAATACTTTCACATGATTGTTGCCCTAACCAATCAATGACTTCATTAATTTCAGTAGTTAATTTTGTAGTATACTGTCGATTGCCATTATCCTCCTGAACAATTTTTATAAGTGTTCCGCCGGCATCAATGCCTATTTTCATTTGTGTACCTCCTAAAAAATTTACATTATAACTTATATTATAATAAAATGAGGGAAAATCAACTATAGAAAATTTGAAAGGGATGGTTTTAATGAATTTAAGTCCGTTTATTAAAGTAGATGATGTAGAACAGGCACTTGCATATTATAAAAATGCGTTTGGTGGTAATGAAAAAATATTAAATGAGACAAACGGGAAAACTTTACATGCGGAGCTTCATGTTAATGAAACAGTTGTATTACATATTTCCAGTACATATGGACGTGAATGGAGCAATGACAATACGAACATTATTTTAACTTTCGATGATTTGGCTACTCAAAAACAAGTGTATGATAAATTAAGTGAAGCAGGAGAACCGCATATGCCTCTGTCTAAAACATTTTTTAATGCGATGCATGGACAAGTGAAAGATCAGTTTGAAGTCAATTGGCTCATGAATTGTTTCTTAGACTAATAAGATAAAATGTTCAAATTTCGATTATATTAATGCAAAAGTGGTATTAATAACTAATAAAAGTTAAACACAATAGGGGATATAATATGTTTATTAAAGAAACGTTTGAAAATATTACAATACAAGTTTTTGAAGAAAAATATAAATCAGCTGTTTGTCATTTTAAATTAAGTGAGCGCCAACAGATATATTCTTCATTGCCAAAAGATGTGCTTAGTGATGCGTTGAAGGATAACGACCGTGTAGCTAATATTGCTTTGAATGATGAAGGAGAAGTAGTAAGTTTTTTTGTCTTACATCAATATTATCAACATGAAGGCTACGATACACCTAAACAAGTTATATATGTTCGTTCTTTATCTGTAAACGAAGATTTTCAAGGGTTTGGGTATGGTACAAAAATGATGATGTATTTGCCACAATATGTTCAAAAGCTATTTCCAAACTTTAATCATTTATACTTAGTTGTAGATGCGGAAAATAAAGGTGCATGGAATGTATATGAACGTGCAGGTTTTATGCATGCTGCCACAAAAGAAGAAGGCCCGATTGGCAAAGAACGTCTATATTATTTAGATTTAGATTCTAAACATGTATCTTCTTTAAAGCTAACAGCAAATGGAGATACATCACCTTATGATGTGCATATTATTGATATGATGAAAGACGATAATAAGGTAGGTTTTATAGCAATTGAGCAACATGAACAGCGTATGAATATTAATTCAATTGAAGTTGATAAAGCAGAGAGACATAACGGTATAGCGGAAAGTGCATTGAGACAATTACCTACATATATTCGAAAACATTTTGAAAGTATAAAACTAATAACGATTACACTTTATGGGGAAAATAATGAATTAAAACCACTATGTATAAACAGTAATTTTGTTGAAATTGAAAAGGCAGAAGATTTTTCTGTTTTTGAAAAATATATTAATTATTAATAGTGTTTGCGAAATCAGGGATTGTCATTTATAATTTACTTTTGTTATTATTACTTAAGATGAATAGTACTGATTTGGATAAATGCATAAATGCCTCTGAAAGGAAGAATAAATAATGAGAATTCAAGATTACACTAAAGAAATGGTTGACGAAAAATCATTTATTGATATGGCCTACACATTATTACTTGAAAAAGGCGATACAATGAACTTATATGATATTATTGACGAATTTAAAGCTTTAGGTCATTACGAAGACCACGAAATTGAAAATAGAATTGTTCAATTCTATACAGACTTAAACACAGATGGTCGTTTCCTAAATGTTGGAGAAAACATATGGGGCTTACGTGATTGGTATTCAGTTGCCGATATTGAAGAAAAAATAGCACCAACTATCCAAAAATTCGACATTTTAGACGATGACGATGAAGAAGATAAAACATTAAAATTACTTGGTGAAGATGAGGCAGACGACGATGATGACATCCCAGCAGTCACTGATGACCAAGAGACAATCGAAGAACCTGATGAAGAAGAAGTTGACGAAGAGATTCCTGAAAATGAAATCGTTATTGATGAAGACGATGACGAAGATGAAGATTTAGAAGAAGACGAAGATGAATATGATGAAGAGGAAGAAGACGAAGAAAATTAATCAATAATCTATCAATATTCATTTGACTTTTTCTGCGAAAATGATAAAATTTTATTCGGGCTCCTTTAATTAGGACGACGTGTATAAATATTATACGCTCCCCCTTGCAAATGCTGTGAGAGGGAGCGATTTTTTTATTTGAATTACTATACAAATTTTATAAATTTTAATTTATGACGTTATTTATAGTGAATATAATGATATTTAAAAATTATAAAGCTTTGACGTTTAGATAAATTATAACCATTTCAATGATTAATGAAACATGCCATAAATTTTTGTTGGTATTGTGAGAATGACTGTTTTAATAATAGGAGGCAGAAAATGACAAAGTTTATTTTTGTAACTGGTGGAGTTGTATCTTCATTAGGTAAAGGTATCACAGCAGCATCTTTAGGACGTTTATTAAAAGATAGAGGATTAAAAGTTACAATACAAAAATTTGATCCATATTTAAATGTTGATCCAGGTACAATGAGTCCATACCAACATGGTGAAGTATTTGTTACTGATGATGGTGCGGAAACAGATCTAGACTTAGGACATTATGAAAGGTTTATTGATATTAATTTAAATAAATATTCAAATGTTACAGCTGGTAAAGTCTATTCACATGTTTTGAAAAAAGAACGTCGTGGTGATTATCTTGGTGGTACGGTCCAAGTAATCCCTCATATTACAAATGAAATTAAAGAACGTTTACTGTTAGCGGGAGAAAGTACAAATGCTGATGTAGTTATTACTGAAATTGGTGGTACTACTGGTGATATTGAATCATTACCATTTATTGAAGCGATTAGACAAATTCGTAGTGATTTAGGGCGTGAAAATGTCATGTATGTACATTGTACACTTTTACCATTTATAAAAGCTGCCGGTGAAATGAAAACAAAACCAACGCAACATAGTGTTAAAGAATTACGTGGGTTAGGTATTCAACCTGACTTAATCGTAGTACGTACAGAATATGAATTAACGCAAGATTTAAAAGATAAAATTGCTTTGTTCTGTGATATTAACAAAGAAAGTGTAATTGAATGTCGCGATGCCGATTCACTCTATGAAATTCCTTTACAATTAAGTAAACAGGATATGGATGATATCGTAATTAGACGCTTAGAACTTAACGCTAAGTACGATACTCAATTAGATGAATGGCAATATTTATTGGACACAGTCAATAGTTTAGATGGCAAAATAACTATTGGTTTAGTTGGTAAGTATGTCAGTCTTCAAGATGCGTATTTATCAGTTGTTGAATCATTAAAACATGCAGGTTATCCATTTAAAAAAGATATTGAAGTTAAATGGATAGATTCTAGTGAAGTAACTGATGAGAATGTACACGATATACTTAATGATGTTGATGGCATTTTAGTTCCTGGTGGATTTGGATTCAGAGCAAGTGAAGGAAAAATTTCCGCTATCAAATACGCGAGAGAAAATAATGTACCATATTTCGGCATCTGCTTAGGTATGCAACTTGCTACAGTAGAGTTTGCTAGAAATGTACTTGGCTTTGAAAATGCACACTCTGCAGAATTAAATCCTTCAACACCACATCCGATTATTGACCTATTGCCTGAACAAAAAGACATTGAAGATTTAGGTGGTACGTTAAGACTAGGTTTATATCCATGCCATATTAAAGAAGGAACTTTAGCGCATAAAATTTATGGCGAAGTAGATATAGAAGAAAGACATCGTCACCGTTATGAGTTCAATAATGAATATAGAGACCAATTAGAAGAAAAAGGCATGATATTCTCTGGAACTAGTCCAGATGGTAGACTAATCGAAATGGTAGAAATTCCTGAAAATGATTTCTTTGTCGCATGTCAATTCCATCCAGAATTCCTATCTAGACCTAATAGACCGCAACCTATATTTAAAGCGTTTATAGAAGCGTCATTAAAACACCAACAAACTAAGTAAATATGGTTGTAAAAAGGCTGAAACGATAACATACGTTTCAGCCTTTTTAAGTAAGATTGTCTATTAAATTTGATGAAATGTTAAAGATTTAAATCTCTAACCATTTCAACCATTTGTGTATATATATCATAATAAATATAGTTAAATGCAATAGGATGTGGTATAACAATTTTATCGTAATCTTCCGTATAGACAATAGGTCTAGGCGTATTTAAATTAACAAAATGAAATAAATGATCCTGAAAGGTTTCTGTCTTTGGTTTATTACAAATTAAGACAAAATCTACATCGTTTGCAATTAATGCGTTAACGTCTTTTTCTACTTCCTCGGTATAATAAGGAGAAAAGAGCAGCACTCTATCTGTTGTATCAATATCTTCGAATGTATTGAGTGAGCGTAGCGCTATACTAGATTCTAATTTTTCATTACTGTTTAATATATAGCTTTCAAAAAAATTCAAATCTCCATAACCTTTAACAAATACATTACCTTCACCGCCAATTGCTTGAATTAAGCATTGAGCTGCCATTTGAATATCTAAAGCTTGTGCTTCTATTCGATTAAAAACACCATTTAATTGTGTGTTCAAAATTTTAGACATATATGTACCTCCGTTCTATCCACTCAACTTATTGTAAATAATGGTAGTAAATATTGCAATTTTATATAAAAACATGAAAATTAAAGACTGATTTAAAAGTAATAAATTAAAAAAATAAATTAAAAACGCTTACAATTGAACAGAAGAATGCAAATTGCTTGGGATTTTGATATAATTAAATTGTAAAAATATGTGCTTAATGCACTAAGGAGGAACTTTCATGCCTTTAGTTTCAATGAAAGAAATGTTAATCGATGCAAAAGAAAATGGTTATGCAGTTGGCCAATACAACTTAAATAACTTAGAATTTACACAAGCGATATTGGAAGCTTCACAAGAAGAAAATGCTCCAGTTATTTTAGGAGTTTCTGAAGGTGCAGCACGTTATATGGGTGGATTCTATACAGTAGTTAAAATGGTAGAAGGATTAATGCATGATAAAGAAATTACGATTCCAGTTGCAATCCACTTAGATCATGGTTCAAGTTTTGATAAATGTAAAGAAGCTATTGATGCTGGTTTCACTTCAGTTATGATTGATGCTTCTCATGAATCATTTGAAGATAACATAGCAATTACATCAAAAGTAGTTGAATATGCTCACGAACATGGTGTATCAGTAGAAGCTGAATTAGGTACAGTTGGTGGACAAGAAGACGATGTTGTTGCTGAAGGTGTTATTTACGCAGATCCTAAAGAATGTCAAGAGCTTGTAGAAAAAACAGGTATTGATACATTAGCACCAGCATTAGGTTCAGTTCATGGACCGTATAAAGGTGAACCGAAATTAGGATTTAAAGAAATGGAAGAGATTGGTGCTTCAACAGGTTTACCATTAGTATTACATGGTGGAACTGGTATCCCAACTAAAGACATTCAAAAAGCGATTCCATTTGGAACTGCAAAAATCAATGTTAATACAGAAAACCAAATTGCTTCTGCTAAAGCAGTACGTGAAGCTTTAGACAAGGATCAAGAAATGTATGATCCTCGTAAATATTTAGGACCAGCACGCGAAGCAATTAAAACAACGGTAATTGGTAAAATTAAAGAGTTTGGTACATCAAATAGAGCTAAATAATCAGCTTATAATAAAAAGTTAGTTTTTTAAAACAATCTTGATGATTAAACTGATAAGGCTGCGACAATTTTTAATGTCGCAGTCTTATTTTTTTATGTTATAATCTATGAGCATTAAAATTAAGTAAATTGAAAAAATTAATATAATTTTTAAACAGAAATAAGACAAATAGGATTTGAATCCTATTAAATCGGGAATAAATATATCATTATAGTATACATAAAAGTGAAGCAATACATAATTTAAAATTAAAAAGGTTTTGTTTCATTGGTGTGTTTTGCAAACTGTATTTTTTTACTTTATAATGCAAATAATGTAACTAAATTGAAATACTGATTGAAAGGCAAAGGAGATCAAGCGAATGGCTCAAGAAGTAATAAAAATTAGAGGCGGTCAAACACTAAAAGGTGAAGTTAATAATCATGGTGCAAAAAATAGTGCTGTAGCAATTATTCCAGCAACAATTTTAGCGGAAGATAAAGTTACAATAGAAGGGTTGCCACAAATCTCAGATGTTGAAACGCTTGTGAGTTTATTAGGTGATTTGAACATTAAGGCAAACTTAGAAGGTATGACTCTTGAAGTTGATCCAAATGAAATTGAAAATGCGCCGTTACCTAATAACAAAGTAGAATCATTACGTGCATCATACTATATGATGGGAGCAATGTTAGGTAGATTTAAAAAATGCGTGATTGGTTTACCTGGCGGTTGTCCATTAGGTCCACGACCGATTGATCAACATATCAAAGGTTTTAAAGCATTAGGTGCGCATATTGATGAATCCAGTGAAACATCTATGAAAATTGAAGCTGATCGTTTAATAGGAGCTAATATATTTTTAGATATTGTTAGTGTAGGTGCTACGATTAATATTATGTTGGCAGCAGTTCGAGCTGAAGGGCAAACTGTAATTGAAAACGCAGCGAAAGAACCTGAAGTTGTTGATGTAGCAAACTTTTTAACAAGTTTAGGAGCTAATATTAAAGGTGCTGGTACGAGTACTATTAAAATAAAAGGTGTTGAGCATCTTCATGGATCACATCACCAGGTGATTCCAGATAGAATTGAAGCAGGAACATATATGTGTATTGCAGCAGCTTGTGGTGAAGATATTGTGATTAATAATATTATTCCTACTCATGTTGAGCCATTAACTGTTAAGTTGAAAGAGCTTGGTGTAGATATCAATGTTAGTGATGATAGTGCAACAATTAAGAGGAGTGCACCATATGCTAGTGTAGACATCAAAACATTAGTATATCCTGGTTTCGCCACAGATTTACAACAACCTATTACGCCGTTATTATTTATGGCTGATGGCGTGTCTTTTGTGACTGAAACAATTTATCCTGCTAGATTCAAGCACGTAGAAGAACTTAAAAAAATGGGTGCTAATATTACATCAGATAATGGTACTGCTACTATCAAGCCATCCAAATTAACTGGTGCAGAAGTATATGCGAGTGACTTACGTGCAGGTGCTTGTCTTATTGTAGCTGGTTTATTGGCTGAAGGTGTTACTACAATCTACAATGTAAAGCATATTTATCGTGGTTATACTAACATTGTTAAAACACTAAAATCACTTGGTGCAGACATTTGGACTGAAAAAATATAAAACATGTGGTATAATAATTATACTGAATGAATAAAACATAATTATAGTTTATGCAGTGGGAAATATAATTGATATGAGGTGATGACCATGGAGGTTTGCCCTTATCTAGAAGAGACCTTTAAAATAGTAGGCAGAAGTTGGAATGGTCTTATCATTAATTACTTGTCTAGATGCACAGAAAAATCTGCTCATTTTTCTGATATGAAGCGTGATTTGAAAACAATTACGCCTCGTGCACTTAGCATAAAATTAACAGACCTAAATGAATGGGGGCTTGTAGAGAAAAAGATTATTTCTACTAGTCCGATGAACATTTTATACCAACTTACAGATAAAGGTGATGCCTTGGCAACGGCATTGGTTCCTATGGAAAAATGGGCTCAAGAATATATCGAATTAGAAGGCTAAAGATTTTAGCTATCTAATTTGATATTCTACGTAATATTGGTAGATAAATGTTGCGTTGAGGTTATTTTTAACATACTTAGGTTAGCTATAAAGAAATCTTTAATTAAAGATTTCTTTATAGCTTTTT
Source organism: Staphylococcus cohnii subsp. cohnii (assembly GCF_002902365.1). GTDB lineage: Bacteria > Bacillota > Bacilli > Staphylococcales > Staphylococcaceae > Staphylococcus > Staphylococcus cohnii. The sequence continues at coordinate 45,735 of NZ_PPQC01000058.1, forward strand.
TATTTATTGTTGAGTCATCTTTTTGCAATAATTAAAAATGACTTAGGTGATTGACATATCGTATTATGCTTAATAATTAATAAGATGATAAGTGAAATTTTTAAGCTATAAGTGTTATTTCATGTCGTTATAGCATCAGTTAATGTTATTAGAATAATGTGCAATTATTATGCGCAAAAGCCTGTAATAACAACGTTTGAAAAGATTTGATATGAGCAGATATGTTTTAAAATTAAAAATCTAGGTTAGAATGAAAATATGAATACAAATTTAAGGAGTGAATAATAGATGAGAAACTTCACTAAACAATATATCAACGGACAATGGGTAGAAAGTTCAAGCGGAGAAACACTTGATGTTATCAACCCAGCAACTGAAGAAGTAGCAGGTAAAATTGCCAAAGGTAATAAAGAAGATGTTGATAAAGCGGTAGAAGCGGCAGATAAAGTATATTTAGAATTTAGACACAGTTCTGTAGAAGAAAGAAAAGAACTCTTAGATAAAATCGTTCAAGAATATAAAAATAGAAAAGATGATATCGTTGACGCAATAACCGACGAATTAGGAGCTCCTTTAAAAGTATCTGAAAATGTCCATTACCAAATGGGATTAGATCATTTTGAAGCAGCACGAGACGCATTAGATAATTTTGAATTTGAAGAAAGACGCGGTGACGATTTAGTCGTCAAAGAAGCGATTGGTGTTGCAGGATTAATTACACCATGGAATTTTCCAACTAACCAAACTTCATTAAAATTAGCTGCAGCTTTTGCGGCAGGAAGTCCGGTCGTGTTAAAACCATCAGAAGAAACACCATTTGCAGCAATTATTTTAGCAGAAATATTTGATAAAGTTGGCGTACCTAAAGGTGTGTTCAACTTAGTAAATGGCGACGGACAAGGTGTGGGAAATCCGCTTAGCGAACATCCAAAAGTAAGAATGATGTCCTTTACTGGTTCTGGTCCAACTGGTGCGAGTATTATGAAAAAAGCAGCTGAAGATTTCAAAAAAGTATCACTAGAATTAGGAGGTAAATCTCCATATATCATTTTAAATGATGCTGATATCGATGGCGCTGCAAGTGCAGCTACTGGCAAAGTCGTTAATAACACAGGGCAAGTTTGTACTGCAGGAACAAGAACTTTAGTACCAGCAAGTATAAAAGAAGAATTCTTAACAGCTGTTAAAGAAAAATTTAGCCAAGTTAAAGTTGGCGATCCTCGTGAAGAAGGTACACAAGTAGGACCAATTATTAGCAAAAAACAATTTGATCAGGTTCAATCATATATTGATAAAGGTGTAGAAGAAGGTGCCGAATTATTATATGGTGGTCCTGGAAAACCTGAAAACTTAGAAAAAGGTTATTTTGCAAGACCAACTATTTTTAATAATGTTGAAAATGATATGACAATTGCACAAGAAGAAATTTTCGGCCCTGTAATGTCTGTAATTACGTATAATGATTTAGACGAAGCTATTGAAATTGCAAATGATACGAAATATGGCTTAGCTGGTTATGTATATGGACAAGATAAAGAAAAACTTCACAAAGTAGCGCGTTCAATTGAGGCTGGTACAGTTGAAATTAATGAAGCTGGACGTAAACCAGATTTACCATTCGGTGGTTACAAGCAATCAGGTTTAGGACGTGAATGGGGAGATTATGGTATAGAAGAATTCTTAGAAGTTAAATCTATTGCAGGATATTATAATTCATAATTTATTATAAAAACTAAGTGTGATGTTGTAATAAAAACAAACTGAGACAAAAATCTCACGCTCAAAAATGACTAATCCGTAGCCCTGATATGCTCCCTTCAAAGTAGACACTTAAAAATGTAAACTTTGAAGGGA
>NZ_PPQC01000059.1 GCF_002902365.1 Staphylococcus cohnii subsp. cohnii
TTCTATCAATTTCTAACATACGTTTACCATCTCTGTATTTCTGCCAATATTTAGCATCTGCAGTGAGTTTATTAATTTCATCTAGTAAATAATTAATCGCTAAATGATCACCACGTAAATATATTGTCATATGCCCTACACTGTTATAGTTGAGTTTCAAATTATATCCTCTTAACCACAAGAAGATTGATTCAGTATTTAACCTTGATTGCAGCTTTGCCTGTCCTAAACTCGACAAGCACCAATCACATGTTATAAAGTCTATTTCTAAATACTGATACTTGCCCTGTGTTTTATAGATGTGACAAATAGGTTTGTTAGCAATTTCTAAATTCTTAATATCATTAAAGTTGAGTTTCTTATTATTTAATTTGAATG
>NZ_PPQC01000060.1:0-3375 GCF_002902365.1 Staphylococcus cohnii subsp. cohnii
AGCCATAAACATTTTGTTTTTTTCACTGTCTACTTGACAGGGTGCAGTTCACAAAATTGGATTAGTCCTTTTTAAGAATTTATTTTTTAAACGTATATTAGTTTTTTGTTTAATCCAATGATGTTGGATTGTAAAATTGTCTACCCTCAAGTCCAAATATACGTTCAGTAAATTGACCTTTTGGTGTTTTTTTATATGCTTTTTCAAACATATTCATTTTTGCATCAATATTGTCGATGAAAAATAAAATTTCCGCTTCTTTCATATGAGGTAGTTTTGGAGAGCCAAATTCCATTTTACCATGATGCGCTAATATCATATGACGTAGTAATAATACCTCTTCACCTTCTATTTTTAATTCACGAGCAGCATCTGCTACTTCATCACTTGCTATAGAAATATGGCCTAACAAATTGCCTTCAACTGTATATGTTGTTGCAACAGGACCACTCAATTCTTTAACTTTACCAAGATCATGTAAAATGATAGAACTATACAACAAGCTACGGTTTAACAGTGGATATATATCACAAATAGATTTTGCGACACGTAACATAGTTAATACGTGATAACTTAGCCCACTTGAAAAATTATGATGATGTGTACTTGCTGCTGGGAATGTAAAAAATTCCGTTTGATATTTGCGCAATAAATGTCTTGTAATACGTTGTAAATTGGCATTCTCAATTTCTAACATGTAATGAGAGACTTCTTCTCTGATTTCTTCTGGTGTCAGCGGCGCGCCATCTACGAAATCATGTATGTTTAAATCAGCTTCATCTGATGCTAATTTAATTTTATTAATTTTCATCTGTTTACGTCCACGATAATTTATAACATCACCAATGACGTGTACAATTTTCTCTGGTTCTAGCACGCGCATATCTTCCTTAGTAGCAGTCCATAATTTGGCTTCGATGTCTCCACTTTTATCTTGAAGATATATCGTCATATAGTCTTTTCCTTGAGCAGTCACACCTTGAGTCGCTTTATGAATCAAGAAATAGTGATCAACTGAATCTCCAGGATTTAATTTTTCTACATTTCTCATTATTTACCGCCTTCCTCAGGTTTATTCAAAGTAATAATTTGTTTTGAAGGCACACTTGTATCTTTGACACATGTAAAGTATAAAATTTGATAATCATTAGGCATTTGTCTTAGATAATTCATCATCGTTTCTTTTCTATGTTTATCAAAATGTACAAATGCATCATCAATAATTACAGGGAATGGATAGTAAGGTTTTAATGTTTTAATTAAACTTAAACGCAATGCGATATAGAGTATTTCTTTAGTAGACTGGCTTAATTCAATTGGTTCGTACATTTGACCATTCACTTGTTTTACCATTAAAACTTCATTCGCATAAGTAACTTGTACATAATTTCCATTTGTCAAATGTGCAAAGATTTCTGTTGCTTCATTTATCACTTGTGGTAAACGCTTGTCTTTAATTTGTTTAATATGTCCTTCCACTAAAGATTGTAAGTAACTGAGACTTGCCCAATCTTTCGCTTCATCGTTCACTCTGTTTTTCAAAATATGGAACTTATGACGTAAATCCGCTAGTGTTTTATCTGTTTCCATATCAGTGATTTTAGCGTTTAAATCACTGACTTCTGATTGCATTTCTAAATATTGGTCATTATAATGATCTACTTGTCTTTCCAACACTTCGTCTTCCTCAGATAATTGTGCATATGTTTTTTGACTTAACATAGAACTAGCTTCGTAATTATAATTTTGATTTTCCAGATATTTTGTTAAATCATTAAAACGATTTAATTGTTGATGATAAGCTTGGTATTGTGCATGTTGATAATAAAATGATTCTTCATCATTTGCACTTACAAAGTTAAATAATTGTGAAATCACATTACTGTTCTCATTTAAACGATGTTTAAGCTGTGATAATTCACTTTCTATTAAAGCGATTTGTTCTTGATTCCTATTCCATTTATCTAAATTCGTTGTTTCTTCTTTTAACCATTGATTTACATCATGAAATAAAGATAACGTGTTAAAAGCCGTAAATTGATTTTGTGTTACTGCTTTTGCATGTTCATAAAATGTATCTAATGCTTGCTGTAACTCAATTTTTTGATCGTTCAATTCAACCGTATGATTGTCATAATCCTTAATTTTATTCATCGTCGCAATACTATCAATAATGAGTTCGTCTGAAATTTTATCAGATAAATGTAATTCATCTTTAATTTGGTTAATCTCATTTTCTGATTTTGAGTATTGGTGCTGAGCCGCTTCTAAATTAGAAGATAAATAATTTGCTTTTTTATCTAATGCTTCTTTCGTTTTAATAGCATTATGAAATTGTTCGCGAATCCTATTTTGATCATCTAAATCAAAATCCAAATTATAATTAGCTTCTAAATCATTTATTTGATGTTGCAAATCTTCAATTTCATTAGAAAATGTTTCACTATGTCCAATCTCTTTCGATTTAACTAAGAAGATGCCTACGATAAATATAAGAGATAGTATTGCAAATACAATACCAAAGACCAAATTAGCAGAAATAAATGAAAAGATTGTTAACCCAATACCAACAACCGCTAATATAATTAAGGCAAATCGGAAGATATTCTGCTTACGTTCATTTTCTTGTTGTTCTTTATCAAATGCTTCTTTCATTTTTTGATATAAATTATTCTTCTCTTGTAGTTCAAACACACGATTGTTATATTGCTTTTTCTTTTCATAATTTTCATCAGACACAATATCTTTTTCTAATGCATCCATCTCAGTTTGATTTGTTTCTTTATCAATTTTACTTTCTTCAATATTGCGTTCTAATTGTTGAATAAAAGCAGTCTGTTCTTGTTTATTTTTAATTTGATTACTTACGTGACTTTTCATTGCATCTGAACTGTCTACTTCATGGTACACATCTTGCCAGCCAATATTAGACTTTAAGCCGGATTTTTCACGTTCTTTATCTTGAATTTCTTTTTCAACTGATTTTAATTCGTATTCTTTTTGTTTAATTTCATTTTCTTGTTGTTGTATATGGTTAAAAGCATCTATATCAGATTGCTTAGGGACATTGATTTTTTCGTTTTCACTTTTTAAGTGTGCTAAACGCTCTTCTCTTAAACCAATATCTCTTTTTAAATTTTGTGTTTGAATTTTTGCAGATTCATAGCGATCGATACCTTGTTCAGGAAATGTGACAGGTTCGATATTTAATTGTGTTTCTAGTGTTTTCCATTCTTGTGTTTGTTCATGTAAAGCTAATTCTTTTTGTTTACGACCATGCATTTTAGACAGTTGATTTAAATTTTGTTTCAAATTTTCTAAACGTCGATTAGCTTTATCTTTATCATCTACTAAACGTTTATAAGAGGATAGCTT
>NZ_PPQC01000060.1:3385-29021 GCF_002902365.1 Staphylococcus cohnii subsp. cohnii
TTCTTCTTCGCGAATTTGACGCTCTAATGACTTCAATTCTTCAAGCTGCTGATTAATCATTGGATTTCTACCATTTTTCTTATATAATATTTCTTTTTTATCATTCAAAATTTCACGCATGCTAGTAAATTCTGTTGATCCTAATGCACCAGCTTGAAGTAAATAGTTTTGTAATTGCGTTTCATCCATGTTTTTATGAATATTTTGTAGACCTAATATATCAAATGAAAATATACCTTGGTATGTACGTTTTGAGATAAAATTAAGTTCTTTTTTTAACCAGCTTTCATCTTTAATGGCGCCATTTGGTAGATAAACTTTAACATCTCCAGTTGCCGCACCTTTGATACGCTCAATTTCTATCAAAGAACCATCATCTTGAATCAATGTAAGTTTTCCACCATATTGATTACCTAAACGTGGTTCTAATCGTGGTTCATTTTCTTTCTTAGTTGGAAAACCGAATAGGATAGAATGTATAAATGCCTGTATCGTAGACTTTCCTGACTCATTTTCTCCATATATTTCTGTGAAATGTTCATCAAATTGAATAGTTCTCTGAATAAATCTACCATAACCATATATATCTAATGATTTAATCTTCATTTTATTCCCCCCTCATATCTGATTTTAATAATAATTCAGCTCGTTTAATTAATTCACGACGATCAAAATCATCATAATTTTCTAGGTATTTGGAAGCTTTTGGATTAAGATATAAATCATTCATAGCTTGCTCATAAACTGAATTATCTTCAATCAAATCTGGCGAAAATTCTTTAACAAGGGTCGTTTTATCATCATCTTTATTCATTATTTTTAAATCTTCTATAAACACAAAATTATGCTCGTTTTCTTCATATTCGCTGATCATTTCATGTACTTGCATTAAATCTTGATCAGAAATAATTTCGTCTGAATTGACATGTACTACTAATTGATAAATTGCTTTACCGTCAGCTCTAACTTGTGATTTAAAGCTTTGTATTGCGTCAAATAAGCCTTGTTTTGAAGTCATGTCTGTATCTATTTCAGCTTTCTCAAATCGAATAAACTGGGTTGGCACAAATTTAGCATTTAGATGTAAATCATCTCCCTCTATTAATAGGCAGCCTTTTTCTCCAGTTTCTTTGAAATGACGACCTTGAATATTACCAGGATAATGAATTTGAGGCATATCACTTAGTTGTTGACGCTCGTGTATATGACCAAGTGCCCAATAATGATAAAGTTTATTGTTTAAATCTTCTAATCTAAATTCTGTATAACGGTCTTTTGTGTTCATTTTGCTATATGTACCATGTAATATACCTATATGGATGCCTTTTTGGCCTTGGCTTGATGGGTATGCATCAAGCTTATTTTCGTAACTCGCTTCATTTTGATAGCTGAAACCATGTAAATATATTTCTTCGCCATTTTTGGTAATTGTTTGATATGTTTCTACATTTTCAGAAAAAACAGAAACGTTCTCTGGCCATTCAGTACCTATAGATGAAGAAAGCGGATCATGATTACCATGACAAAGATAAACAAATATTTGTTCTTTTGATAGTCGTTCAAATTGCTCTTTTAAGAACACTTCAGCACGGAGTGTTCTATTATGACTATCAAATAAATCACCTGCTATAATCATAAAATCTACTTCTTCATTTAACGCTAAATCCACAATTTTTTTGAAACTTTCATAAGCGCTTTTTTGCATATCTTCAAATATCGATTGACTTAAGTAGCTTCTAGACTTAAATGGACTATCTAAATGTAAATCTGCACAATGAATAAATTTAACCATATACTTATAGTTCTCCTTTATTTAAAGGTTTTTATAAAAAGCATGAAAATTAGGCATTCAATTTGAAATTCAAAAATCTGACTCATACCTATGTACATACTAGTACCTTGTATCTCTTTATTTTACCACATCGACTATTGTACAGTCGATAAAACAAAAAGCTGAAACATAATATATATGTCTCAGCTTTAAATTCAATATTAACCATAGTTCATCGAATAAAAAATGAACGATTATCCAGCAATTAAAGAACTCATTTATAAGTATCAATTCTTTTGTATATCACTTCTCAATATATTGAGTTTATCATACATATGCTTGAATAAAAGTTCATATATCTCTTTCAATTATGGTTGTGGCCATGCATTGATTTCGAAAATCAATTTTTACATAGCAACACATTAAATATTTTAAATTTTTATAAAAACTTTAGATTACTTTTAAAATTAAACATTCTGATTAATTAATTAGTCAGCGTAAATTTCATCTAAAGGTTTAACAATGATTTGATTAATTTCTTGGAATACTTGGCTCATATTTTGCTCAGCAGCCATTAATTCTGAAATGTTAGAATCATTTTCGATTTTTTGTGCTTGTTCTTGAGCTTTTTGTAATTCCTCTTCACCAATTTCTTCACCTTGCATTTGTTTTTGTTGGAAGTTTAATTGTGTTTCACGGAATTCATCAAAAAGTGCTTTTGATTCATCATTTTCTTTTACTTTAGCATAAGCTTTTTGAATTGCTTGATATTCATCACTTTCTCTTAAAGCTTGTTCTAATTGATTTGCATGATCGTATAAATTTACTGCCACTGTGCTTCACTCCTTTATTTGTATATGTGTTATAACCACATCGATATTACAATAACATAATTTAATATGTTATACAAAAATTGCAATCACACCTTGTAATAAGCCTATGATGCCGCCTAATAAAAAGCCTAAAAGCATAATTAATTTCAACTCTTTATTTGCAATATCTATGATTAAGCGTTCAATATATGCTAAATCAAATGAATTTATTTGTTCTTCAACCATTTGTCTTAGGTTGATTTTTTTCATAATTGGAGAAATATGTTTAGAACCTTTATCAATAATCAATTCTGTGAGTTGTTTTGAAATTTTTGTTTCTAAGAATTTTATAAATTCTGGCATTACTTCTTTCAATGGTCGATTCGATATACTATCTATGTTTGCATAGTTCATAACTAAATCAGTAACTGTTACCTTGAGTGAGTCAAATTGATCTTCATTGATGATTTCTGCTAGCGTCTTTGATTTAAATGTTGCGTATTCATTTTCAACAATCTGCTTTGCAATTGCTTTAGCTTTAGGATGATTAGTTAATCTAATCAATTCATGTTGTATTCGATCTGCAATGCTTTCTCTAGTCATAAACATCTGTAGCAAACCTACGATTTTACCTTTCTCGTTAAAGAAAGTATCTAACATTGATGCTATATCAGCAGCGCCTTTTTCTGATTTAAGATAGACGCGTGCACGTTCAAACAATAATTCTGGTACTCCATCTACCTTTGCATCAATATTCTCTTCAATATCTGAAGGAATCAGTTGATTTATAGGGGTTTCTTTATGTTCAGCATAATATTGTTCTAATTTATTATTGATAACTGAATACATTTTATCATTAGTAACCTGTACAACATCAACATCGAAACTTTTCGTTAACGATCGAATCGTCATATGATCTGCTTTTAATTTTTGGATCTGTTTTAAGATTAGTGATTCGATTGCTTCTCTTGATTTAGGTGCATTTAATTTTGACTTAATTAACGTTTCAGTCAATAAGTGTTCTTCAATGACTTGTCCAATTTTATCTGCAATTTCTGTTCTTCTTTTTGGTATTAATCCAGGTGTAAAAGGAATTCGTTTATTAAAAATATAATAAGTTTTAAACGGATGAAATAACATTCTTACAGCAATTACATTTGTGACGCCACCTATTATTGCTCCAATAATCATCATCGCTATAATTATTAAAAAAGCGTGCATAATTAATTCTCCTTCAAATAAAATTTGTTATAAACTGAAGGTACAATCATATCAGTCATTTTTACATTGTATAACATATATCAAGAAAATGTGTATACTATTTATTATTTTTCATAAACAAAATTGCTTGGCAGCAATCACTATGAGTACATTCAATTTGAATTAGTAAAAATACAGAAATAAAAAAAGAGCGATTTAGAAATCAATCAACATTTGATTTCCCGTGTTCGCTCTTACACTGATGTATTCTTTTTATCATGGGTCAAAAACTGAATCAACTTACCTATTAAGTTCGGTTCATTTGTTCATGACCGATTTCAATTAAACTATAGTGACTAAACCATTCAATATATAAGCCATAACTTCATTAGTTAATGTTATAAATAATGATTCTTCTATCACAAAATGCATTTATTTATACGTGCATTAATTCTTCTTTTGAAACTCTACCAAAATATGTTTCAGCTTCTCTTAATTTAGAAGTACCAAAAATAGGTTGTGTTTCCTGATTTAGTACACGGTAGATATCACTTACTTTATTGCTTTGTAAAATATAGCCGTTACGAGTATCAACTGTGTTCCAATATATATCACTAGTTGTAGAATGATTTGGATACGCACAATGGTTACGTGAAATTGTTTGTACCATTTCTAATGGGTCGCAACCAAAAGTACTATTTAGAACATCAGAATCTCTAAACAATGCACAAATTGACACACATGTTGTCCAGTTAGGCAATACTCTCTCTTTTTCAATTTGTACTAATGTCTTTTTTGAAAGACCAATCGTTTGTGCCATTGTATCTTGCGTGTACCCCGCCTCAATACGCACCATTTTAAATTTTGTTTGAATTAAATCTGTAAAACTCTGTCTATCCATTACTTTAATCTACCTTTCATAAAAGAATATTTTATCCGGACACAAGAAATTGCAATAATACACGTTTCTTGAAACACAAATTACATCTTAATACAATTTGCGATAAAATAAAAGAGCGAAATGATATTTTCATTGTTTTTTATTATTTGCGAAATTATCTAAATAATCAATCTTATATCCTATAATTAACTTAAACACTTATACCACTTTTATTGTAAGCGCATAACAAGCGTGAAATGTGATTATATTTTTCACTTATTACTCTTTTGATATAAAAACACTATTCATTATTATATCTTAATTTTTCCCTTTTGGCATATACTTTGCCTTAAATAATTGAAAATGATCATTTATTTACTTTTTTCAGAATTTTCATTATAATCAGGGTTACTTTAATAATTGAGGTGTAAAAGATGACAGAGAAATATATATTACTTGCAACTTGTACAGATAAAGTCGGTATTACTTCATTAATCACTAATAAAATTGCTCAATATGATTCTAATATTCTACATTTAGATCATTTTACAGAATATGACCATTCACCAAATGCTACTGGTCAATTATACTTGAGATTAGAATTTGAAAATGTACCATCATTGAAAGAAGATTTAGAAACAACGTTGCAAACACATCAAATAGATTTTAAACTCTTTGATAATCAACAACATACAAAAATAGCACTTTTTGTTTCTAAGGAAGATCATGCTTTCAACGAAATTTTATTACGTGTTAACAGAAATGAATTGCCTGCCGAAATTGTGTGCATCGTTAGTAATCATGAAAACAATAGACAATTCGCAGAAACGCTTCATATCCCTTTTTATTACATACCGAGCAACGAAGATAAAGAAATCGTGGAAAGAAAAATACTAGATGTTTGTTCTGAACATCAAGTTGAACTCATCGTGTTAGCAAAATATATGCAAATCCTATCCGATCATTTTGTCAGTCACTATCCAAACCAAATCATCAATATTCATCACTCATTCCTACCATCATTTATAGGTGCAAATCCTTATAAACAAGCATGGGAACGCGGTGTCAAATTAGTTGGAGCAACAAGTCATTATGTTACTTCTGACTTGGATGAGGGCCCTATTATAGATCAAGACGTTATACGAATTAATCATCGGTACAATGTACAAGATTTACGTAAAATTGGTCGGCATGTTGAATCAAGTGTGTTAGCTCAAGCTGTAGAATATCATGTGCTCCATAAGGTGATTGTGACTGCAAATAGTAAGACAATAGTTTTTAATTAATCTTCATAAAAAAACCTGAGATAGCTTTTTGCGCTGATCACAATTTGTGGGAATAAAATAAAAACACTTCCGTTGAATTCATTTAAAATGAAAAATACGGAGGTGTTTTTTCTATGAAAAGAGTTGCTTACTCATTAGAAATCAAAAATAAAGCTATAGAAATGAAAATTGAAGGTTACTGTACAAGCGAAATTACGGAAACATTAAACATTAGGAACAGTGCACAAGTGAAAACTTGGTAAAAATGGTAAAACTCATAGATTCTACCAACAAGTTGGTAAACAGTATTCATATGGTAAGAATATTGAATAAATAAATAATGAAGAAAAGTTAAGAATAGAAAACAGAGGCAAAAAGCTGAAATTGATGTTTTAAAAAGTACAAGAAATTGGAAGGGAAGTTGAGCCAAAAATATTATACAAGTCGTTGAATCATTGAAATTGAGATATTCAGTTAAACTTGTATTAAAAGTATTTAATATTTCAAAATCAACTTATTATCGTTAGAAAGACAAATATAATGAAGTTAATTCAACTACAGAAGAGATTAAATTTATTCGTCTAACTTATCACATTATAAATAAAAGCACTTATAAAATAATATAAGTGCCTAAATCAAGTTTAATTAGAATGCTGATTATTATCTTTTTTAAAATTATATATGCATGATGCAATACCTAAGCCAAGTACTAAAATTATAAGAATATACACTAAATAATTATCTGTTTGTATATAAAACTTAAATAAAGCAAAGCTTAGAAATGCAACTATGAAATAAACTGGTATGAATTTCTTAGACCAAAATATAGAATTTTCCATATCAATTCTCCTAATAATTATTTAGAAACAAGATGCAGCAGCTCCAGTAGCAGCTCCAGAAACGCCACCTACAATTCCACCAGCAACCGTACCAATTCCAGGTACCGCTGAACCGACTCCTGCTCCACCTAGTCCGCCAGTGCCTGTTCCACCAGCTGTGCCTAGAGTACATTTTGCCCATCCTTCTTTTTGATTCTTATCTAAAACTTGTATATCATATCCATCTTTTGTTTCTTTGTATTTTAATACTACGTCTTTATCATCTTTATCTTTTGCTTCTGTAGGTAACTCTTCAGTTTTACCATTTTAATCTTTTAAAGTTACTACGCCGTTGTCATCTTGAGTACTTGTAACACCGTCACTTTCTTTAATTTGCAATGTGCTCTCGTTAGGCTGACTTAATTTTACATTATCTTTACTTTCAGACGCTTCTGCATTATTAAAAATGCTCAGTAATGAAATAATTAATGCTCCAATAATTATACTTACTATACTTTTACTTATTCCTGATTCTACTGTAATGATAAATAAAAACCCCTTACTATTTTGTTACAACAATATTACAAAATCATTGCAACTTGGATACAACATTATCAGAAAAATTTGAAAATAAAAGAATTTTTTAAAAATTCTTTTTATTTTTTATTTATCTAATCATTTATATTTATTATTTTTGATCCATGTAATTAAATGATTATCTTCTTACAAACTCAAAATCTCATATGAATTACTCATTTATTATTAAACACATTTGCTAAACTGCTATGTTTAGCTTTTTCTATTACATCTTAACTAAAGATACACTTTTAAAACTGTGCTATAACAGACCTATAACACACCTTAAGTGTATTACTTTTTAATACAGATTCCAAAAGCTTTCACATTTTAGATTAAAATTATTCAAAAACTTTGTGATTTTTTTAACAAAACAAATGATATAATTATTGTGAAAAAAATAACATACTTTTGGAGGTAATGATATGTTAAAAGAAAATAATATGCAATCCACAGCATGGAATGATTTTAAAAAAGGTCGCTGGCAACATCATGTAGATGTAAGAGAATTTATTCAACTAAATTACACATTGTACGAAGGTGATGATCAATTTTTAGAAAGTCCTACAAAGGCAACAACTAAACTTTGGGAGCAAGTCATGCAATTGTCTAAAGAAGAACGTGATCGCGGTGGTATGTGGGACATGGATACAAAGATCCCTTCTACCATCACTTCTCACGAGGCAGGTTATCTAAATAAAGAATTAGAAAGCATAGTAGGTGTCCAAACCGATAAACCATTCAAACGTTCGATGCAACCTTTTGGTGGTATTCGTATGGCCAAAGCAGCTTGTGAAGCGTATGGTTATGATTTAAATAGTGAAACTGAAAAAATATTTACTGACTATCGTAAAACGCATAACCAAGGAGTATTCGATGCATACTCTAAAGAGATGTTAAATTGCAGAAAGGCTGGAATCATTACTGGACTTCCAGATGCGTACGGCCGTGGACGTATTATTGGAGATTATCGCAGAATCGCTTTATATGGTGTAGACTTCCTAATGCAGAAAAAAATGGAAGATTTCAACAATATGTCTAAAGAAATGTCAGAAGATGTCATCCGATTACGCGAAGAATTGTCTGAACAATACCGAGCATTAAATGAATTAAAAACATTAGGTAATATTTATGGATTTGACTTAAGTCGCCCAGCCTATAACTTTAAAGAAGCAGTACAATGGTTGTACTTAGCATATTTAGCCGCAATTAAAGAACAAAACGGTGCAGCTATGAGCTTAGGTCGTACTTCAACATTTTTAGATATCTATGCTGAAAGAGATTTAAACAATGGATTGATTACAGAACGTGAAGTGCAAGAAATCATAGACCACTTTATTATGAAATTACGTATCGTAAAATTCGCTCGAACACCTGACTATAATGAGTTATTCTCTGGTGACCCTACTTGGGTAACAGAATCTATCGGTGGTGTAGGTATTGATGGACGTGCATTAGTAACTAAAAACTCATTCCGATTCTTACATTCACTAGATAATTTAGGTCCAGCACCCGAACCAAATCTCACAGTATTATGGTCAGTTCGCCTACCTGACAATTTTAAAACATATTGCGCAAAAATGAGTATTAAAACAAGTGCAATTCAATACGAAAATGATGACTTAATGAGAGAATCTTATGGTGATGATTATGGTATTGCATGTTGTGTATCTGCTATGACAATTGGTAAACAAATGCAATTTTTTGGTGCTCGTGCTAATTTAGCAAAAACATTATTATATGCGATTAATGGAGGAGTAGATGAAAAATCAGGACGACAAGTTGGGCCTGCTTATGAAAGTATAAAAACAGAAGTCCTAGAATATGATGAAGTATTTGAAAAATTTGATAAAATGATGGATTGGTTAGCTGGAGTATATATTAATTCACTTAATATTATTCATTATATGCATGATAAATATAGCTATGAACGTATAGAAATGGCATTACACGATACAAATATCATTAGAACAATGGCTACAGGTATAGCTGGTCTTTCTGTTGCTGCAGATTCATTATCTGCAATCAAATATGCAAAAGTAAAACCTATTCGAGATGAAAACGGTATTGTTACAGATTTTGAAATTGAAGGTGATTTCCCTAAATATGGCAATAATGACGCACGTGTCGATGATTTAGCAATTGACCTTGTAGAACGCTTTATGACAAAATTACGTAGTCATAAAACTTATCGTAATTCAGAACATACAATGAGTGTATTAACGATAACATCAAATGTTGTATATGGTAAGAAGACTGGAAATACACCAGATGGACGTAAAGCTGGAGAACCATTTGCACCAGGTGCAAACCCTATGCATGGACGCGACCAAAAAGGCGCACTTTCTTCACTAAGTACCGTAGCAAAAATACCTTATGATTGTTGTAAAGATGGTATTTCTAACACATTTAGCATCGTTCCAAAATCACTTGGCAAGGAAAGTAATGATCAATGTAAAAATCTCACAAGTATGTTGGATGGCTATGCTATGCAACACGGACATCACTTAAACATTAATGTATTTAATAGAGAAACACTATTAGATGCAATGGAACATCCAGAAGCATATCCACAATTAACGATTCGTGTTTCTGGTTATGCCGTTAACTTTATTAAATTAACACGAGAACAACAATTAGATGTTATTTCACGTACTTTCCATGAAAAAATGTAATTTGAATTTAAGGTGGCCTATATATGTTAAAAGGACATTTACATTCTGTTGAAAGTTTGGGTACCGTTGATGGTCCAGGATTACGCTATATTTTATTTACCCAAGGTTGTTTACTAAGATGTTTATACTGTCATAATCCTGATACTTGGAAAATAAATGACTATACACGCGCAGTTACAGTTGATGAAATGGTAAACGAAATAATACCTTTTAAACCATATTTTGATGCATCAAATGGAGGTGTTACAGTAAGTGGTGGTGAGCCTTTACTACAAATTAAATTCTTAACCGCCCTATTTCAATCGTTAAAAAAATACGATATTCATACCTGTATAGATACATCGGCTGGTACAGCGAAAAATACACCCACTTTTGAAAAACAATTAGATGCTTTATTAA
The DNA here is from genome assembly GCF_002902365.1 of Staphylococcus cohnii subsp. cohnii. Taxonomy (GTDB): domain Bacteria; phylum Bacillota; class Bacilli; order Staphylococcales; family Staphylococcaceae; genus Staphylococcus; species Staphylococcus cohnii. Next base: position 13,782 of record NZ_PPQC01000060.1, read on the forward strand.
AATATACAGACTTAATATTATTAGATATTAAGCATATTGATAATGCTAAACATAAGAAATTAACTGGCCAACCTAATACTCATATATTAAACTTTGCTAAAACACTTTCACGTAAAGGACAGCCTGTTTGGATAAGACATGTACTAGTGCCAGGTCTTACAGATGATAAACAAGATTTAATACGGTTAGGTGAATTTATAAATTCACTCGATAACGTTGAGCGCTTTGAAATACTGCCATATCACCAACTCGGTGTCCATAAATGGCAATCACTAGGTTTACCTTATGCTTTAGAGCATATAACAGCACCTACCGAGGCTGAAGTAAAACAAGATTATCAATATGTAAATTTTAAAGGTTACACCCCTAATTAACTTTATTACGACAGGTTAAATTTATCGTGCTTATTAAAATGTAGTACATCTAAAAAGTAGTGCATTGATATCATTTGAAATATAGATATCATTCACTACTTTTATTTTTGTTACTGAACATGAAATTGAATAATATTTTTCAAAATGATATATTAACAGAAACAAATTTTAAGGGGATGTTTCTTTGAATAATCATACTTCAACAAAACTAATTTCTACCAGTGCTTCTATGAAATTTATTAATGCTCAAATGATTCCAGGCCTTTTGACATTGTATAATGATAAAATTACGTTTAAAGCAAAAGGAGTAATTGAAAATCATGAAATCAAAAGTTTATTCCCATTTGATGAACTTCAAAGTGTTAAATTTGGTCTATCCTTAACCCCTTTTAGAATAACTATTATGGAAGCAGACGGAGAGCCTTGGCTTTTTGACCAGGTTCCAAGAAAAGATGGTAAGAAATTTGTAGAGTTGTATAATGTACTTCTTTCTGAATAAGTAACTCATTAGGTTAATCTTAAACTAAGCTATCATTGTGATGGTTTAGTTTTTTTAGATAGACAAATACTTTTATAAATCAACATCTATTTTACAACACTTCTCATGTGTATCAACTAAAAAAAGAGTAGCCAAAACATATAAATGTTAGAGCCACTCTCAGATTTTAAATTCCTTATATTTATGTCTATTATTTTATTAACTTTCATTTCTAGCAGCTAATTTTTTATCTTCAGCTTTTGAAATGATAAGTGCACAAGCAGCATCACCTGTAATATTGACAGATGTTCGTGTCATATCCAATAACCTATCAATACCTAAAATAATACCAATTGCAGCTGGATCTAATCCAACGGCATTTAAAACCATTGCTAACATAATCAGTCCAACCCCAGGTACGCCAGCTGTACCAATAGATGCTACAACAGCGATGACCACAACAGTAATAATTTGCATAAATGACAGCTCTACACCTGAGATTTGTGCAATAAATATTGTTGCAACACCTTGCATGATTGCCGTTCCATCCATGTTTATCGTAGCAGCGAGAGGTTGTACAAAAGATGCTACTTCAGGTCTAACACCCATATTTTTTGTACATTTAAGTGATACTGGTAAGGTTGCAGTGGAACTCGATGCACTAAAACCAAGTGTAATTGCAGGTAGAAATCCCTTAAAGAACTTTAGTGGACTTGATTTAGCCATAAATTTCACCGCTGAACCATATACAACGAAGAAATGGATAAATAGCGCTAGAAGCACTATAAAGAAATACATACCAAGTTGTTGGATAGCTCCAAATCCTGCCCCTGTAAATGCATGAGCAACAAGACCAAACGTACCAATAGGCGCAAATACACTCATGATCATCGTCACTATATACATTAAAACTTCGTTGGTTTGCTCAAATAACCGGTGTACCGCTTCTGCTTTCGAACCAACCATTATCAAACCAACCCCTATGAAAATGGCAAATGTAATAATTTGCAACATATTTTCTTCACTCATGGCTTGTAATGGATTTTTAGGAAAAAGATTAATCAGTGTTTGATCAAAAGATTGCTTTGCAGCAGAACTTTGTGAATTATCTTCTTTATCTAATGTTTTTTGATAACTTGAAACATCTTCACTTTTTAATAAATCTGATTTCCCTTCCCCCGGTTGTAAAACTAAAGCTAAAGTAATCCCAATAATAATAGCTATTGCAGTAGTGGTTAAAAAGAAGCTAATCGTTTTCAAACCAATACCACCTAGTAATTTAGGATCGCCCACACCTACTACACCTAACACAATTGAAACAAACACAACTGGCACCACTAACATGAAAATTAAATTCAGAAAAATTTGCCCAATAACATTGAAGACATATTTATCAACGTTGACTACAAAACTTGATTGCGCAAACGTGTTAAGTATGGAGCCTATTGCTATACCGAGAATTAACGCTATAACAATTTTCAATGAAAGATTTTTAGTCTTCATAATAACATCCCCTTTATGTTTATTAGATATAGTATATAGTAATATTATACATTTTGAAACAAAAGTATATATCGAATAAAAAAATGCTATGTAAAATAATATTTACATAACATCTAATATATTATATAAGATTATTCTGCATAGCATAAATAGCGGCTTGTGTACGATCGGATACTTGCAATTTAGCAAATATGTGACTGACATGTGTTTTAACAGTTTTTTCTGAGACAAATAAAGTTTCCGCAATTTCTTTATTTGTTTTACCCTTTGCCATTTCTGTCAATACTTCAGATTCACGTTTTGAAAGTTTGTTTGTATAATGCGGTTTACTGCTTACAGATTCCATAACACTTTGGGCTTGTGGATGGATAACTTTTTCACCTGACAATACGTTCTTAATTGTTTTAATTAACTTCTCAGGTTCAACATCTTTCATTTCATAACCATCAGCGCCTTTATCAGTTGCAGAAATTACATGTTCATCATCTACATAACTGGTTAGCACTAATATTTTTACTTCTGGATACTTTTGTTTCATAATTTCAGTGATTTCTATACCATTCATATTGGGCATCACTAAATCTAATAATACAATATCGGGTAAATCATGCGCTTCCAAATAACTTAAAAATGATTTGCCATCTGAAAAACCTTTAACAACCTCTATATCATCAACTGTTGATAATAGAAATTCTAAACCTTGTCTTACGATATGGTGATCATCTACCAAAATGATTCGATTCATCTTGACCTTCCTTTCGAAACTTTAAAGTGGTATTGAAATATAAATTTTTGTACCTTTGTTTGGTTCACCTTCAATTGTCAATTTGCCACTTATCTGTTTAGTCCTTTGTTTCATATTATTCAAACCATGCGAGTGATAAAGATTTGATTTATGCTTATCAAAACCTTTGCCAAAATCAGAGATTGTTACCAATAAATAATTGTCCGCTTGAACTAAATCTAATCGAACTTGAGTGGTTTCACTATGTTTTTTTGTATTATTCATTGCTTCTTGAACAATCCTATAAACATTTTCCTCTATTTGACTTGGAAGTTTAATTAAACCATCTACTTTAACAATTAACTCTAACTGTAATAACTCACTATACTGTTTTAGCGCACTAACTAATCCTTGTTCTAAACCAACGGGTTTTAATTGCCAAATTAAAGCTCTCATTTCATTTACTGCTTGCTGGCTTGTATCTTCAATCACTTGGAATGCTTTACGAGAAACATTTTCTTGTGTCATCCCTAATGCTGCGTGAGCTGTCAATTTAACAGAAAAAAGCATTTGGTTTACTGAATCATGTAAATCTCTAGCTAATCTATTACGTTCACTAATACGCGCAGCTTCTTTTTCTTGATCGGTTAAGAGAATCCTTTTTATTGCAGATCCGATTTGCAATGCAACAGATTCTAATAACTCTAAGTTTTCTGCACTATATCTCCTTGTATAAGGTGTTGCAACATTGAGTAATCCAAATTGTTCTTCACCAGACCTTAACGGAACAGTAGCATGATGTGTAATACCGTCAGTTTCTTCATGATAAGCTCGATTTGCTAAATTAATTCTCGAGCAATTTATGATATTTGAAGCCTTCGTTAACCTTTTATTTTGATATGCTTGAACACACCAACACGTACCCTTTCGCATATATTCACAATGATTATTTTCCAATGCTCCTGGTAAACCATTATATGATACGAGTTCATGTTGCCCCACATCATCAATGAAAAAAATCCAGCCTGTAGTAAATTCACTACCATCAATTAACGATTTTAATGCGCCTTGTAGCATACTATATGTTTCTGTCTCTTCATTTAAAAATTCAGCAATTTCTTTTAATAATGCTAATCTTGTCGGTTTTTCCATTTAACCAGTCCATTCTTTAACAACACTATTTACATACATTATACAAGTTTGTATAGCATTTAAAAATAGATAAATAATTCCTTTTTACTTGAATTAAAACAATGTAAAAAATTATTAAATCAATCTCAAGGTCTAATATTTTTAACAGCGTGTTTATGGTATGATAATAATTGGTTAAAGAGGAGGATATTATGAAATTTCAAATCCCAGAAAATTATAATACATTAACACTAAGAGAAATTTTCCAGCAATTACAATTACCAAAAAAAGATTTACACAATTTAAATATGTCAAAAGAGATTAAAATCAATGATATAAATGCAAAACTCACGTCACAAGTACAAACAGGCGATCAAGTTTACATTCCAACACCAGAAGAAAAAAGTAATTATTTACCAAGTTATCGATATGCTCAAATTTATTATGAAGACAATGATTTAGCAATTGTTATGAAGCCTAAAGGGGTTAAAACACATCCTAATGATTTAAAAGAAAGTAATACATTAATGAATCATGTGATATATACAATCAATAGTGACTATGCAGAACCGATACATCGCTTAGATCAAGAAACTGTAGGCTTATTAATTGTTGCTAAAAATCCTTTAATGAAAAAAATCCTAGACCGTATGTTAGAAGAAAATAAAATTGACCGTATCTATAAAGCAAAGGTACATAGCTTATTACCAATTAAACCACAAACCATTGATGCGCCTATTGGTAAAGATAAATTTCATTCGAACAAACGCCGAGTATCTACAACAGGACAATCTGCCATTACACACATATTATCTTCGAATATGGTCAAAGAAAATGTTTGTGAAGTCGATTTGAAATTGGACACAGGTCGAACACACCAAATTCGTGTGCATTTAGCAGAAATAGGACATCCTGTTATCGGAGATCCATTATACGGTGATTCAACTTTAAGACAACTGCAATTGAACAGTTATAAAATTGAATTTATTCACCCATTAACACAAGAAAAAATATCAGTTAGTTTAGATGATGAAATTTAAAAGAGATAGGTTTAATTTTCAATTCTCTCTATAGCTTTTATCGCACGAACAACATTGTAGTTAAAATGAATCAAAATAAATGCAAAAACGTCAATTTCTATTTCATTTCAATAGAAATTGACGTTTCTTCGTTAATCAAAGATATTGATATACTTTAAGATTTTAAATTTATTTAGGCTCAACCATATCTTCTGGTTTAATCCACTCATTAAACTGTTCTTCAGTTAAATATCCAGATTGGATGGCAGATTCTTTTAATGTTAAACCTTCTCGATGCGCTTTTTTAGCTATGCTAGCAGCTTTTTCATATCCAATATGAGGATTTAATGCTGTTACTAACATTAGTGATTGATTTAAATAATTATCAATGTTTTCTTCAATTGGTTCAATGCCTACTGCACAATTATTGTTAAATGTTTGCATACCATCCGCCAATAAATATATAGACTGTAATGTATTATGCAAAATCACAGGTTTATAGACATTTAATTCAAAATTCCCCTGTGAACTACCTATGCCAACCACAGTGTCATTGCCCATAACTTGAACTGCAACCATCGTTAACATTTCACATTGTGTTGGGTTGACTTTACCAGGCATAATAGATGAACCAGGTTCATTTTCTGGTATAGAAATTTCAGCAAGCCCAGCACGTGGTCCAGACGCTAACCATCTCACATCATTTGCAATTTTCATTAAGTCAGTAGCTAAAGCTTTGAGAGAACCATGTAATTGAACGACTTCATCATGCGCAGTTAATGCATGAAATTTATTTTCAGATGATACAAATGGATACCCTGTATTTTTTGAAATAAATTTAGCAACTTTATCACCAAATTCTGGATGAGCGTTGATACCGGTACCTACTGCAGTACCACCGATTGCTAAATTTAAAATATGGGCTTTTGACTCACTAAGTAATGTTTCACATTTATCTAACATATAACGCCATCCGCTTATTTCTTGGCCTAAACGAATAGGTGTAGCATCCTGTAAATGAGTACGTCCGATTTTTATAATATCATTAAACTTTGCTTCTTTTTCTTTAAAAGTATCACGTAATGATTTTAATGCAGGTTCAAGTTTCACTTCAATTTCATTATATAATGCAACATGCATCGCAGTAGGGAAAGTATCATTTGAACTTTGAGATTTATTCACATCATCATTTGGATGTATTGACTCATCGCTACCTTGTTCTTTGAGATACATATTTGCAACATAACTCACAACTTCGTTGACGTTCATATTACTTTGTGTGCCGCTTCCTGTTTGCCAAACGACTAATGGGAAGTGTTCATCTAATTCTTTGTTTAATATACGATCACATGCATGAACGATAGCATCTTTTTTTGCGTCACTTAGTTTTCCTAATTCATGATTGGCTAATGCTGCCCCTCTTTTTAATTGAGCGAATCCATAAACTACTTCAATTGGCATTTGTTCTTTTCCAACTGGAAAGTTACGTTTACTTCTTTCTGTTTGTGCACCCCAGTATTTATCTGCAGGTACTTCAATTTCACCAAATGTATCATGTTCAATTCTAACTGACATTTAAAAATCTCCCCTTCAATATGTATTTAACTTTAGTATAGCATTAATTAATTTAACTGGGCAATCTCTTAATATAGCGTTTTCATTATATAAAAAATGTCTAGGTAATAACAACGGTTTACAAAGTTTAGATACGTAGTTGCTAGCATTAAAAAACCAGAAACTAATTTTTAGTTCCTGGTTTTTACATCTATTCATTAACCTTTTGTAATTGTTACATCGTTAAATTTCATCTTTGCTGCTTGTATAATACCTATTGCAGTTAAGACTAAAAGAATCGCCCCAATAACCATAGTCACAGGACTAACTGTGATAAGAAGTCCTAAAAATCCAGTTAAACTATTATAAAAACCCCCAAGCGGCTTAAATAACAATACTGTTATAACAATACAGCATATTACACTAATAATGATTCCAGTTTGATTACTTTTTACAAACGTAGAAGCATTTACTTTATCTACCAGTCCATGTGACAAGTTGATTTGTAATTGAATAATTTTAAACAAGATTGGCAGATATATTGCTCCAATGGCCATAGGAAAACCTTTTATAGAAATTAAATTTACAATCACAGCACATATCATGAGGTGTTTCCAATAGTTACTTAACATATTAATGATAACTCCTTAATTCAAATAATGACTTAATAATAACATAATCAAATTTATGTTGGCATTATTTTTTTATTATTCATAAAATCATACGTAAATAACTTGGCAAATTGATTAAATAAATATAAAAAAGAAGCGAGAAGGACATCAAATTTTTAATATTTGACCATCTCTTACTCGCTTCCAATTATTTATAAACGAATTAATGATTTTGTTTGTTAGTAGTACTCATAGCATATCATTTAGACTTTGAAAGATGCTATTTAATCATTTATTAAACAAACCTAACACCTTAATTATCTAAATCAGAACGTACATTTGAATCATGTGATTTATCTAGTTTATCTTCATCATTTTCTTCAGAAATTTGTTCCATTTCTTTTCCCAATTCTACGATATCTTCAAAATCATCAACCATTTCATTTTTTGGTTCTGCTTCATGGTTAGAATACTTTTTATTTGCATTATCATCTGTCATTAGTTACACCTCACATTTTTAATTTTATGCAAAACGTGCAGTGAAATAGTGACGAACATCTTCAGGAAGACCTTCTGCAGCAGCTTCATCCAAAATAACATTTACCATACGGTGTGCTTTCAAATCAGATGGCTCAAATGAAGTTTTACCATTTTCTTCATATAATTTATGCACAACATCTTTTTTCTCAGAACCAGTAATCACTAAAATTACTTCTCTTGCAGAAAAGAGACCATGATTGATACTTACATTAAGTCTGCCATTTGTATCTATTGACAGTATTTGTGTAATCAATTTACCTTTATTTTCTTTAGTTTTAATTTTATCACTTATAAATGATTCTGTATCTTGACCATATGAAACACCATATATTTGACCTTCTGGTACGCCTAACGCTTCAAAATAAGACTTATTGCTGTCATAATCTAATATATTAATTTGACTAAAATCTACTGCATGATCATCTACATTTTTCTTTAATTCATCTAATACTGGTGCATTATCATTAGAAAGATGTATGCCTGCTATAGTAGTTGGATTATTGTTAAACTGTTTTCTTAAAATATCTGCAGCATATTCTGCTACACTTTTTTCGTTTTCTAAAATTTTAAAGTTCATTGCCATAGTTATTACACTCCTCTTAATCTTTTAAGACGCGTTCTAGCATTATTTATAATAATACCCTTGAAGCTATCTTCATAAACTATATAATTTTAATAATCAACTAAATTTTCAAAAACTACTTTTAGCTTTATCTACATTATACAAATGTCAAAGTCGTTTTTCATTGATTAATATATAATTTAATGTAAATTTGGAAAATTTTGTTGCCTTAACGCTTCATAAATAAGTAAAGATGCAGTATTTGATAAATTTAATGATCTTATATTATCATTCATTGGGATTCTTAATGCTGTATCTTTATATTTCTCTTTTACCCAATCAGGTAAACCAGTAGTTTCTCTACCAAAAATAAAATAATGATTTTCCTCTTCATCAGTAAAATCAAAATCAGAATAAGTTTTTTCACCAAACTTAGTTAATAAGTAATATTCACCTTGCGTACTTTCAAAAAACGATTCTATATTTTCATAATAACTAATATTTACAGAATCCCAATAATCTAATCCTGCTCTTTTCAACATCTTGTCATCTGTACTAAATCCTAGTGGTTTTATTAGATGTAAATGTGTATATGTACCAGCACAGGTTCTAGCGATACTACCAGTATTTCCGGGTATCTGTGGTTGAAATAATACAATGTGGTTCGTCATGCTTTTTATTCTCTCCTCATATCTAGTCCTTTTAACATCTCATGTTGGACTTCCTCTAATTCACTGTCATAATGTGCTTCAATAAATGGTCTTGCTTGCTCTCCTTGAATCTGTCCAATTGCCCAATAAGCTGTAGCTCTAATCATCGGTCTTGGGTCATTTAATGCGACTTCTTGTAATTCGGGTATCGCAGTTTCCTCTTTAAAATGTGCTAACGCTAGAATTGCGTTTCTTTGAATTGGTTTTTTACCTCTCCAGGCACCTGCTAAATGACCGTAAGTATTTTTAAATTCTTTGTTACTCATTTGTAATAATGGTACTAACCTTGGTTTTAATATTTCTGGTTCTAACACAATATCATCGTGCTGTGTGTTAATGCCACGATTTCTTGGACAAACTTGTTGACATGTATCACAGCCATAAAGTCGATTACCAATTTTATATCGATATTCATCTTGCATGTAACCTTTTGTCTGTGTTAAAAAACTAATACATTTTTGACTATTTAGTTGTCCATCACCAACTAAAGCTCCTGTTGGACATCGATCAACACATATTGTGCAATCTCCACAACTATCAATGATTGGGTCATCAGGAGGAAAAGGCACACTAACTAACATTTCTCCTAAATAAGTCCAAGTACCAAGATCTGGATTTATGACAAACCCATTTCTACCTACATAACCTAATCCTGCGCGTTCAGCAACAGCTCGGTCTGACAGCACACCCGTATCAACCATAGATTTAATTTCCACATCTGGGACTCTAGTCTCTAGATACTCAGCTAATTTATCTAAACGTTTTCTCATGATTGAATGATAATCTTGGCCCCAAGATGCTCTAGCAAACATACCTCTTCTGTCTCCACGTACACTTCTAGGTGCACCTTTTAATTTATTGGGATAACCAACAGCAATAGCAATAATAGATCTTGCAGTAGGTAATGTTAACTTAGGTTCAGTACGCAAACCAATATCTGATTCTTCAAATCCAGAGGCATATCCTTTCTCATGATAATCAACTAATTTTTGTTTTAATTCATCAAATGGATCAGCCGTGGTAAAACCAATACTATCAATACCAATTGAGTGAGCATAGTCTATGACATCTTGTTTCAATTGATCTACATTCATCTTTCACACCTCACCTTAAAAACATACATTCTATAGTTTAACATATTCATTATTAATAAGAGAATTCGATAATCCAATTTTCAATATTTATTAAAAAAACCAAGGTGCTATGAATGAATTACAATAATCCATTTGCAAACACCTTGGTTGATTTTATATTTATAAAACACGTGCCAAAAAGTTTCTAGTTCTATCATGTTGTGGTTTCTCGAAAATATTTTGCGGTGTCCCTGATTCCACAATGACACCATCAGCCATAAACACAACTTTATCACTTACGTCTTTTGCAAAATTCATTTCATGTGTTACAACTGCCATAGTCATACCTTCTTTGGCTAAATCTTTCATTACTTCTAAAACATCACCAACCACTTCTGGATCTAGTGCTGAGGTAGGTTCATCAAACAGAAGTACTTCTGGATTCATGGCTAAAGCTCTAGCAATAGCTACCCTTTGCTTTTGCCCACCCGATAATTGAGCAGGATAAGCATTAGCTTTGTCTTCTAATCCAACTTTTTTCAACAAATCCATTGCTTCCTTTTTCAAATCTTTTTGATTACCCTTTTTTAATAAACTAGGCGCCAATATGATATTGTCTATAACCTTCTTATGTGGAAACAAATTAAAATTTTGAAAAACCATACTCATCTGTTGTCTTAGTGTTTCCAATTTAGTTTTTTCATTTGTTAAACTATGATCTTTAAATATCACTTCACCACTTGAAGGGGTTTCAAGAAGGTTTATACAACGTAAAAGTGTACTTTTACCACTACCTGAAGGACCTATTATAGCAACAACATCACCTTTATCCACCGTTAGATTTATCCCTTTTAAAACTTCATTTTTTCCAAACGATTTATATAAATTTTTAATATTAATCACTAACTTTCAATCTCCCTTCGAAGAAATACATCACTCTTGATAAAGTAAATGTAAGTATAAAGTATAATATTGCAGCTACAATGAGCGGTGTGAATGGATCAAATGATGCTCCTTGTACAACTTGTGCATTAAACATTATTTCACTAACACCTATAACGGATACAATAGATGATTCTTTTATAACAGTAACAAACTCATTACCTAAAGCTGGTAATATGTTTTTTACAGCTTGTGGCAAAATAACTGATTTCATTGTTTGACCATATGTAAGTCCTAAACTTCTTGCAGCTTCAGTTTGTCCTTTATCAACTGCATTAATACCAGCTCTTATTATTTCTGCAATGTAAGCTGAACAGTTTATAACAAGCGCTATCATACCACATATCAATGCTGAGATATCTAGACCTAAAACTGCTGTGGTACCAAAATAAACTAGAAATACTTGTACTAATAATGGAGTGCCTCTTAAAAATTCAATATAAGCTGAAGCAATCCATCTCAATATTTTAACTTTACTTAATTTTAATAATGCAATAAATGCACCAAATACAGCACCTAAAACAACTCCAACTATAGAAATTAAAATCGTGTTTTTAATTCCTTTTAAGAAAAAGCTGCCATACTTCGTAAAGAAATTACCGTCATCTTTTTGCATTGCATCAGCAGCTGACGCTTTATAATCTTCCAGCAAATTTTTATTTTTAACATCTTTGATAGAGGTATTTAATTTATCCATAAGCATTGGAGAATTTTTAGGCAAAGCAATTGCCGTTTCTTTTTTACCTTCATTAAACTTAACATCATTAGCAAAAGTTAAATCTTTATTTTGTTTTAAATACGCTTCTGCAACTGGCCCTTCAATTACCATTCCATTAACTTTTCCGCTTTTTAATGACATTATAACTTCAGGTACACGTGTTAAGGATTGAATTTGTGCATTATCAATTTCAGTTTGTGCAATTTTTTCTTGTTGTGTTTGCTTTTGTACACCAATTTTTTTATTCGCAAAATCTTCTATTGTTTTAAAACGATCTGCCTCAGACTTTTTAATAATCATTTTTTGATCGACCGTCATATAAGGTTTTGAAAAATCTACCTCTTTCAAACGTTCTGGTGTAGGTGTCATTCCAGAAATAATGATATCAATTTTACCAGTTTGTATCGCTCCTAATAAACTATCAAACTGCATATTTACAATTTTTAATTTTAAATGATTATCTTTCGCAATCTTTTTTGCGATATCAATATCAATGCCTGCATACTTTGATTTACCATTAACATTATGTTCAAACTCATAAGGTGCATAATCAGCTGATAAACCAACACGCAATTCACCACGCTCTTTAATTTTGTGCCATTGATCTTTTTCACTAGCATTTACTTCTGGATTTATGTAAATAATTAAAGTACTTATAAGGAATGAAAAAACAGTAATCACTTTCAATATTTGTTTCATCTATTAATCCCCTTTCTATAATATTTATTATTATACATAAATACGCAAAAATATTCAATAAGAGTTTTGTTTCTTTTCTTAATTTTAAAAGTTCATCTTAGTATGATTATATAAAATGGTATATTTGATGTCGTTAATTGACAGCTATATTCTCAATATATTAAAAAACACCTCCATTTAATATGAAGGTGTTTTTTAGCTCATTGTTCTGTTTTCAAATTTTATATCAATTAATATGTATAACGACTGTTATAAACATGCATTATAATATTGAAAGATAGATAGATAAAACGCATAGCTATTTATTATCTATGTAATTGTAAAGCTTTGTTACTGTTTAGGGATTTCAAATTTATAAATATCATCTGTATATTTACGCATCATTTTTTTACAAATTTCATGCACAAAGAATGCTGATACAAACGGTATTATAAAATATCCGAATACTAATAAAATAATATTCATGGTCGGATCTCCATCCATTCGATTAAACGCGTTGATAGGCCCAACCAAACCAGTATAACCAAAACCAGCAGACATTGGTGTACCTTTAATTCCAATAAAATATGCTACTAAACCACCTATCACGCCATTAATGATTAATGGTATTGCAATAATTAAATGTTTAAAATAAACAGGAATCATCATCTTAGCGGCCCCAATTATCAATACTAAATTGACGCCAGCACCGTTAACTCTAATTGAACCAAATAAAAAAGTCACACAAGCTGCTACAATACCCATATTAGCTGCACCACTACCTAAACCAGATAAGCTAATTGCCGTTGCGATAGCAACTACAGATATTGGCGTAACCATTAACAAAGCATATGTAACACATATCAATATAGACATCATCAATGGATTTAATTCTGTAAATGCATTTACTACATGACCAATTCCTTTAGTGACATTTGATACATAACCTAACGTAAACAAACCTATAAATCCACTTATAACAGGAATAATAACAGGTAATAAAATCATTTCCAATGACCCTAATTTATTTTGTAATAACAAATATAAAGAACAAGATATTACTACAACTAAAATAATATTAATAATATCACCAATGCCATTAAGTAAAAATCCATCTGGTGTCATTTTAACCGCACCACTACCGATCATAGCGGAAACTCCTATCATCGTGGCACCAGCACCGTTAAATTTAAATTGATGCGCTGCTAAAACACCAATTATAAATGCCATAAATGATTGAATCAAAACGACTAACTGATAAATAGTTTCTAGTAATTGATTGCCTTCTTTAAAAAACTTTAATAATTCACCTAATAATGCATTAGGTATTAATGCTATGACTACACCTGCTCCTACAGCTTGTAAAATATTACTAAAAAATGTTTTCCCTGTAACCTTGGCTGTGCTAGATTTTACCATTCTTGTATCCTCCAAATATAACATTAGACTTATAATATTATATTTTTGACTAAACTACAATATGAAGTTTAATATTAAAAACCAATATTTAAATATTGAACAGTATTTTATAATATATAATACATCATCTCGTTTCTCACAAACTGACAACAAAAAAACTTTGCCACAAAGCGTTTAAATAACTAAAAACTAGCACTGTAATAAATGTACGACAAATTTTCTATTATTTACAATATCAATAGAACAAGTATGAATTGTTGAGCTGATAATTAGAATAACAAAAAAAGTTAAAATTACTAAACCTTGCAAAACAAAATTTTCACAATATTTTGTAGCAATTCAATGTTCAGAGTATTTAAAGTAAATGTTATATAATGAAATCCATAAAAAAAGAAACCTCTAAAAACGAGGTTTCTGAGAAATACTAATATGCTATTTATACCAGCGGTCGGGATCGAACCGACACTCCAAAAAGGAACGGGATTTTGAGTCCCGCGCGTCTGCCAATTCCGCCACGCTGGCTCAATGTTATAAACAAAAAACTTCCAATCAGGAAGTGATAATGGAGCGGAAGATAGGACTTACACCTATATCTCATTCCGGGAAGGAATGTGTTCTAAGAGTTAAACTACTCCCGCATGATATAAAAACTAAATGGAGCGGAAGATAGGACTTACACCTATATCTCATTCCGGGAAGGAATGTGTTCTAAGAGTTAAACTACTCCCGCATGATATTAAATTAAATGGAGCGGAAGATAGGGCTTGCACCTATATCTCATTCCGGGAAGGAATGTGTTCTAGAAATTGAACTACTCCCGCATAATTCATGGAGGCGGCAACCGGATTTGAACCGGTGATAAAGGTTTTGCAGACCTCTGCCTTACCACTTGGCTATGCCGCCAATAAAACTGGGCTAGCTGGATTCGAACCAGCGCGTGACGGAGTCAAAGTCCGTTGCCTTACCGCTTGGCTATAGCCCATTAATAAATAAGGGCGGTTGATGGGAATCGAACCCACGAGTGTCGGAACCACAATCCGATGCGTTAACCACTTCGCCACAACCGCCATGGCAGGGGCAGTAGGAATCGAACCCACATCGAAGGTTTTGGAGACCTTTATTCTACCTTTGAACTATGCCCCTATTAAATTGAATGGTGGAGGGGGGCAGATTCGAACTGCCGAACCCGAAGGAGCGGATTTAC
>NZ_PPQC01000060.1:29031-29227 GCF_002902365.1 Staphylococcus cohnii subsp. cohnii
ATAATGATATTAATGGCGGAGGAAGAGGGATTCGAACCCCCGCGAGCCGTTAAGCTCCTGTCGGTTTTCAAGACCGATCCCTTCAGCCGAACTTGGGTATTCCTCCATAAATATATGATAATTAAAATTATTAAATTGTTATAAAATGGCGGAGGAAGAGGGATTCGAACCCCCGCGGGCCGTTAAGCCCCTGTCG
>NZ_PPQC01000060.1:29250-29982 GCF_002902365.1 Staphylococcus cohnii subsp. cohnii
ATTATATGGACCTTGCAGGATTCGAACCTGCGACCGAACGGTTATGAGCCGTTAGCTCTGACCAACTGAGCTAAAGGTCCAGAGTATAATTTACAACTAATAATAGTGGCGGTGGAGGGAATCGAACCCACGACCTCACGGGTATGAACCGTACGCTCTAGCCAGCTGAGCTACACCGCCGTTGTAATTTAGTTTGAAACAATAATATATGGTGGAGACTAGCGGGATCGAACCGCTGACCTCCTGCGTGCAAAGCAGGCGCTCTCCCAGCTGAGCTAAGCCCCCATTTTAAAATTATTTTAGCAGATATCGGGAAGACAGGATTCGAACCTACGACCCCTTGGTCCCAAACCAAGTGCTCTACCAAGCTGAGCTACTTCCCGTTTTTCATAGGATGAAGCACTAATTACGCGCCCGATAGGAGTCGAACCCATAACCTCTTGATCCGTAGTCAAGCACTCTATCCAGTTGAGCTACGGGCGCTTAATTCAAAGATGGTGCCGAGGACCGGAATCGAACCGGTACGATGATCTCTCATCGCAGGATTTTAAGTCCTGTGCGTCTGCCAGTTCCGCCACCCCGGCAAAATAATGGAGCAGAAGACGGGATTCGAACCCGCGACCCCGACCTTGGCAAGGTCGTATTCTACCGCTGAACTACTTCTGCAAAATGAAACTGGATGAGCCATAGAGGATTCGAACCTCTGACCCTCTGATTAAAAGTCAGATGCTC
>NZ_PPQC01000060.1:29992-30141 GCF_002902365.1 Staphylococcus cohnii subsp. cohnii
TGCGGGTGAAGGGAGTCGAACCCCCACGCCGTAAGGCGCTAGATCCTAAGTCTAGTGCGTCTGCCAATTCCGCCACACCCGCGATATATGTTTAATGGTGAGCCATAGAGGATTCGAACCTCTGACCCTCTGATTAAAAGTCAGATGCT
>NZ_PPQC01000060.1:30151-30496 GCF_002902365.1 Staphylococcus cohnii subsp. cohnii
CTAAATATATATGGTGGAGACTAGCGGGATCGAACCGCTGACCTCCTGCGTGCAAAGCAGGCGCTCTCCCATCTGAGCTAAGCCCCCATAATTTTTAAATAAGAGTCGGGAAGACAGGATTCGAACCTGCGACCCCTTGGTCCCAAACCAAGTGCTCTACCAAGCTGAGCTACTTCCCGTATTTATCATAAAATCATTTTTAAAATGGTGCGCCCAATAGGAGTCGAACCTATAACCGCTTGATTCGTAGTCAAGTACTCTATCCAATTGAGCTATGGGCGCTCTATTAAAATGATGGTGCCGAGGACCGGAATCGAACCGGTACGATGATCTCTCATCGCAGGA
>NZ_PPQC01000060.1:30506-30745 GCF_002902365.1 Staphylococcus cohnii subsp. cohnii
ACATGGTGCCGGCCAGAGGACTTGAACCCCCAACCTACTGATTACAAGTCAGTTGCTCTACCAGTTGAGCTAGGCCGGCTATTCATTTTTGAAAATGGTGGAGGATGACGGGTTCGAACCGCCGACCCCCTGCTTGTAAGGCAGATGCTCTCCCAGCTGAGCTAATCCTCCACATGTTTATTATAAAGCCTGGCAACGTCCTACTCTTGCGGAACGTAAGTCCGACTACCATCGGCGCT
>NZ_PPQC01000060.1:30755-54259 GCF_002902365.1 Staphylococcus cohnii subsp. cohnii
AAATTAAAATGGTGGAGGATGACGGGTTCGAACCGCCGACCCTCTGCTTGTAAGGCAGATGCTCTCCCAGCTGAGCTAATCCTCCATTTATAATTGCCTGGCAACGTCCTACTCTTGCGGAACGTAAGTCCGACTACCATCGGCGCTAAGGAGCTTAACTTCTGTGTTCGGCATGGGAACAGGTGTGACCTCCTTGCTGTAGTCACCAGACAAAATAACTTACTCAATGTATGATACATTGTTTATCAACCAATTACAATAGTTAATTTTACACTATCTTAAAGAAATTCACAAGTTCTTTACTTGATGTTTCTTATGTAAACACTCGTTTTTGACGACTTTTATATAATACTATGTTTTTTCATTAAAGTCAACTGTTTTCGTAACTTTTATTTTAAACATATATTTTATTTCACACGTATTCGCGCTCACTTAACTCGACTTGAATTATCTTACCATAAGAAATCGCAGTTGACCATACCCTTTTTGGTATATTTTTATAATTAAATAGCATAATTATGCATAATTGTATCTTATTACTTTATTATTTCTAATTTGTTTTTAAAAATTCGCTCTATTCCATTTGTTTAAAGTTCAAATTTATAATTAAAAAAGGATTAAACATCATGCTCTTATTTGTGAGTCACAACATTTAATCCTTTAATATAAGTTAATTTATATTATTTTTGTCTCATGTATGGGAATAATAACACATCTCTAATTGAAGCTGAATCGGTCAATAACATAACAAGTCTATCAATACCTATACCTAAACCACCTGTTGGAGGCATACCATATTCTAATGCTTCAATGAAATCTTCGTCCATTTCATGCGCTTCGTCATTACCTTGTTCTTTTTCAACTAATTGCGCTTCAAATCTTTCTCTTTGATCTATAGGATCATTTAATTCTGTAAATGCATTACCATGTTCTCTACCTACAATAAATAATTCAAAGCGATCCGTAAATCGAGGGTCTTCCGGATTTTTCTTTGCTAATGGTGATATTTCAATTGGATGACCGTATATAAATGTAGGTTGTATTAATGTTTCTTCAACTTTTTGTTCAAAGAATTCGTTTAAAATATGACCGTATTTCATATTGTCAGTTATTTCAACACCGTGTTCTTTAGCAAGTGTTTTAGCTTCTTCGTCATTCTGAACATTAAAGAAATCAATACCTGTTACTTCTTTGACAGCATCTGCCATGTGAACTCGTTTCCAATTTGATTCTAAGTCAATCATTTCTTCACCATAATTAATTTTTGCAGTGCCAAGTACTTTATTGGATATATGTCTAATCATATCTTCTGTTAAATCCATAATATCGTGATAGTTTGCATATGCTTCGTAAAGTTCAATCATTGTGAACTCTGGATTATGGCGTGTAGATACACCTTCATTTCTAAACACGCGACCAATTTCATATACTTTTTCTAAACCACCAACAATTAATCGTTTTAAATGTAATTCTATTGCAATTCTCATATATAATGTAGCATCCAAAGCATTATGGTGTGTTACGAATGGTCTCGCTGCTGCTCCGCCTGCAATTTGGTGCATCATTGGCGTTTCTACTTCTAAGAATCCTTGGTTGTTTAAGTAATTACGCATTTCTTGTAAGATTTTACTTCTATTAATAAAAGTTTGTGTGCTATCTTGATTTGTTATTAAGTCTAAATAACGTTGACGATAACGTTGTTCAATATCTTGTAAACCATGGAATTTATCTGGTAATGGGCGTAATGCTTTTGTTAAAAGCGTGAATGATTTTGCTTTAACAGACAATTCACCAGTATTTGTTTTGAACATAACACCTTCAATACCTACGATATCTCCCAAGTCTGTTGATTTCCATAGTTCAAATTGTTCTTCTCCAACTTGATCTTTTCTTACATAAATTTGAATTTGACCTGATAAATCTTGCATGTGTGCAAAGCCTGCTTTACCTTTACCACGTTTCGTCATTAAACGCCCAGCTATGCTGACATGACTTTCTTCTTCTTTTTCTTGTAATTCTTCTTTAGAGAATTGATCCCAATCTTCATGTAACGGAGTAGCCATTGAAGTTCGTACAAATTTTCCACCGAATGGATCGATACCTAAATCGTATAGCTCTTGCATTTTTTGACGACGCACCTGCATTTGGTCGTTCATTTCTTCTGACATAACTTTCTCTCCTTTATACTTCTTGTTCTATTTTAATTTTAGCCCCAACTTTTTGTTAGAATTCGAGGAATATCTATCATTTATGGTTAATGTATCTTGATTTGTTCCAATCATTTCTTACTTTACCATGACTACCCTATCTTTTAAATACAAAGATGAGTATTTGACTATGTGCTCAGCACTAATTTTTTCAATTTTACTAGAGGTTATGAATGTAATAAAGTAATTAAAGCTGTATATTTTTTAGCGTATGCTAAAGTATCTGTTTTATCTTTATGAATGAAACAATTTTTAAAATACCTATTTTTTACTGCACAGCAATTCAATGTATATAACTATTACTACAATAGTTATGTAATACATGATGTTCTAGTTAGAGTTAATCTTGTTATATCAGTTGTATTAATAATTTAACATGCTTCTACTGCGTCCAAATAATGATAGAAGCAACTAAATGAATTTCACAATTAATCTATAATAAAATTGCAAATATACCTATTCAATAAAAACGCTTTGCTTGGCCTCATCTTCATTGAGTTTATACAGCATTGCTTTCTTAACCTTTATATTGTTTCACTGTATTATCTAACGTCACTAAATTTCTAATTTTTTTGTTTGTATGAGGTTCAGTAAAATCTGGCGCAATATCATTGAGTGGTATGAGCACGAAAGAGCGTTCCAACATGCGTGGATGCGGTATAACCAAGTCATCTTCATTTATAATTTGTTTATCAAATAATAAAATATCAACATCTAATGTTCTAGGACCCCATCTGATATCTCTTACTCTATGCAACTGTTGTTCTGTTTCTTGACATACTTTTAATAAATCACGAGGTGTTAGTGTCGTTTGTATTTCAATACATTGATTTAAAAATTGAGGTTGCTCAACATACCCTACAGGGTCTGTTTCATAAATCAGGGATGTTTGTGTTACATTGATGCCTTCTGTGTCATTCAAAATATGAATCGCTTGATTAAGCTGTGTTTCTCTATCTCCAACGTTACTTCCGAAACCTAAGTATGCATATGACATTAGAAATTCTCCCTCACTATTTCTACGCCTACACCCTCATAATGGCCTGATATAGGTGGATTTTCTTTAGTGATTCTAACTTTCGTTTCCATTACACGATTATAGTGTGAATTTATACGTTTTGCAATACGTTCAGCTAGATGCTCTACTAAATTCACTGGTTTACTTTCCATGATTGATTTAACATCTTCATATACTTCACCATAGTGAACAGTGTCAGTAACTTGATCTGTTTCACCTGCAAGACTTAAATCAACTTTCATTGTCACATCTACGACGAATATTTGACCAATTTCATTTTCGGCTGGTAAAGCACCGTGATAACAATAAAATTTCATACCGTTAAGAAATATCGTGTCTCTCATCCTCATTCTCCTTTAAATAATCCATGCTTTGAGCCAAACGGGCGTTGAGCACAACATTATGAACCCTCACACCTTTAACACCTTTCATTATACCATATGCAGTAGTGGCGGCTGTTGCTTCATCTCTTTCAGTTGCTTGTGTGTCTCTATCTATCATTTCTTTAATAAATCTTTTTCTACTTGTCGCTAATAGTACAGGATAATCCGTAGCTACTAACTCGTCCAAGCGCGCCATTACTTCTTTTTCTTCATCTCTTGTTTTTGCAAAACCAATGCCAGGATCTATCCAAACTTTTTCTTGGGGAATACCTGCCATTTCAGCTTTATTTGCTTGTTTCAATAAATGTAGAAGCATTTCATCCACAACTGGCATTGTTCGATTACCATCACCATTGTGCATCAATATGATCTCGCCTTCATATTTAGATACAATATCAAAGATTTTTTCGTCATATAATCCAGCCCACTGATCATTAATCATTGTAGCGCCTAATTTCATTGCTGCTTCTGCCACTTCACTTCTATATGTATCAATAGAAAGTTGAACGTCTAATTGGCTGAGTGCTTTTACAACTGGGACTACACGTTGCAATTCTTCAGTTACACTGATTTCTTCATAGCCAGGACGTGTAGATATACCACCGACATCTATTATATCTACACCTTCTTCGATCATTTCTTCCGCTCTTTTAACAGCCTTTTCTACTGAATTATATTTACCACCATCAGAAAATGAATCAGGTGTTACGTTTAATATGCCCATAATTTTTGTATGTGCCATCGTTACTTTCTTCCTTTCACTGTTAAATACCTCATCGCTAGCTTAGTAATCACTATTCTATAATAACGCTAATTTATAAAATTTTCAGTAAGCAATGCTCATGTAACCCAAAAATTTAAGTCTAATTTATTTTACTCATTTAAATAATAAGTAATTGACAAGAACGCATTCAAATATATTAATCTTTTCATATTGTGACCTATTTCTATTGATTTATTTAATTTTATAAACGCTATCGGCATGTCTTTAACAGTCATTATAATACTTCTAATTAATATCAGCTGCTATACGTGTAATTCCGTAAGGTAATAATATTATACCAAGGTGTTGAAAACGACAAAATCTTCACAGAAAGCATACAAAAAAACTGTCGACAAAGTCAGTACCTTGTCGACAGTCTGAAACTGATCAAATCTGCATATGATCGGTTTTATAAATATGTTTTTAATCTTCAAATGAATATAAAGGTGTTGAAAGGTAACGTTCACCATTACTTGGTAATACAGTAACGACTGTTTTACCTTTACCTAAAGATTTTGCTTTTTCGATAGCTGCATAAATTGCTGCACCTGAAGAAATACCTCCAAGTATACCTTCTTCTTTAGCAACCTTACGAGACATATCCATTGCTGTTTCATTACCCACTTTTATAACTTCGTCATAGACATTCGTATCTAAAGTATCTGGTACAAAGCCAGCTCCTAAACCTTGTAGTTTATGTGGTCCTGGTTCTCCACCACTTAATACTGGTGAATCTTCTGGTTCAATAGCTACAAGATTGATATCAGGATATTTCTCTTTCAATACTTTACCTGCACCAGTTAATGTACCACCTGTACCAACACCTGCTAAGAATGAATCAATTGTTTTTCCTTCAAATTGTTCAACCAATTCTGGGCCAGTTGTCAATTCATGCACACGTGGGTTCGCTGGGTTTTCAAATTGTTGTGGTTCATAATAACCGAATTCTTCTTTTAATTCTTTTGCTTTTTTAATAGCGCCTTTCATTGCTTCTGAACCTGGTGTTAACACAACTTCTGCACCATAAGCTTTTAATAAATTACGACGTTCTTGACTCATTGTTTCTGGCATCGTAAATACTGCTTTATAACCTTTAGCGGCACATACAAAAGCTAAACCTATACCTGTATTACCACTCGTTGGTTCTACAATTGTATCTCCTGGTTTGATTTTCCCATCTTTCTCAGCCGCTTCAATCATTGCTAATGCAATACGGTCTTTAACTGAACCACCTGGATTTTGATATTCTAATTTTACATAAACATCTGCAGCATTTTCATCCACCACATTGTTCAATTTAACTACTGGTGTATTACCAATTACCTCAACGATATTATTTACTGGTTTGTTTGTCATAAGTATTGCTCCTTTTCATTAAAAAGTTTAAAACCTACTTTTTCTATCGGATATACTTTATATTTTATCAGATTTTGATTTGAATACAACTAAGAAGATTGAAAATTACAATATTTTTATAATTTATGTGACTTAAACTTTATTTTAAAGGATTTTTTACATCTTTTCTAATAATTCCTGTAATTCATTTTCTGTATATTGATATTTATTTCTACAGAAGTGACATTCTGCTTCTGCACCATGATCTTCATTAATCATACTTTCGATTTCAGCTTGACCTAACCCTTTAATTGCATTCAAAAACTTTTCGTGACCACAATTACATTCAAAACTTGCAGGCATTTCTTCTAAAATTTGAACTTCATCTTCACCAAGTACTTCATATAAAATTTCTTCTGGCGATAAACCTTGATCAATTAATTTCGAAACTGGTGTCATATTGTTGATTGCTGTTTCTAATTTATTGATTGTTTTTTCTTCTGCACCTGGCATCACTTGGATGATAAAACCGCCTGCAGCTTTTATAGAATTATCAGGATTCACTAATACGCCTAGTCCAACAGATGATGGTACTTGTTCACTTTTTGCGAAGTAATAAGTAAAGTCATCGCCTAATTCACCGGATATAAGTTCACTTGAACCAGAGAAATAATCTTTCATTCCAACGTCTTTTACTACAGTTATTGCACCATTGGTTCCAACAGCTCTACTAACATCTAACTTCCCAATGTTATTTAGAGGAAAGTGAGTCTGTGGGTGAGTCACGTATCCTCTTACATGACCACTGGCATCTGCATCAGCTATAATTTTTCCGATTGGCCCTTGTCCATCAACTGTAACTGTCAGTTTTTGATCGCCTTTTAACATTGCACCCATCATCAACGTTGCAGTCATTGTTCTGCCAAGTGTTGCGGATGCTGTCGGCCAAGTATAGTGTCTTGTTTGTGCTTCTTGAACACTTTCTGTAGTTAATGCACTATATGCTCTTATCTGTCCTTCATAAGCCAATGCTTTAACAATGTAATCTTTTGTCATTTCTATAATTTCTCCTTTTATTCAATATAATGTTTAAATTGCCTTCTAAATTCTATATAAAATTCCATAATACTTTTTATCAATGCAATTTATTGTAAGTGTTCAGGCAAAAAATTGCTACATATCTGTTTGCAATTTGGCGGATTGATAAATATTAAAAAAGCTTCTTTCCACATCAATATGATAGCAGAAAGAAGCTTTTTGTTCAGTTATTAATTTCTATTACTTGGATCGTTAGGATCACTTGGGTTGCTAGGTTTATCGATATTTGGCGCTTGCTCATGACCTGTCTCTTCTGAGTCATCATTGTCATGTTCGCTATCTTTACTTTCTTTATCGACATCTTTTTCTTCTTGTTGATCTTCTTTTTCTTGTTGTTTACCAACTTCTAGTTGTTCTTTTCGTACATCTTCATAAGATTTACCGTATTTACCTTCTTTAAATTCACTTTCTTGATCACTAACAACTTCTGCTGCATCGTAATCAACTTCTGGTAATACGCCATCATAGAATAATGAACGGATTTGCTCAGCAACTAATGTTTCTTCTTTTAATAAAGATTCAGCAATTAAAAGTAATTGTGATTGATGTTCTAAAAGAATGTCTTTACAACGTTCGTATTGTTCTTTAATAATACGTTGAACTTCTTTATCAATTTCATACGCAATTTGTCCAGAATATTCTGGATCGCCTTGCATGTCTTTACCTAAGAATACTTGTCCATTACTGCTACTTGTGAATTGTACCGTACCAAGTTTCTTACTCATACCATATTCAGTAACCATTTGTCGTGCGATTTGTGTTGCACGTTCAAAGTCATTTGAAGCACCTGTTGATACTTCGTTGAAATTAATATCTTCAGAAACACGTCCACCTAACAAGCCACAAATTTTATCTAGTAATTCTGGCTCAGTCATTAGGAAGCGATCTTGTTTCGGTAACATCATTGCATAACCACCAGCTTGACCACGTGGTACGATGGTAACCTTATGGACAACCTCTGCTTCATCAAGCACCATACCAATAATAGTATGACCTGCTTCATGGTGTGCTACGATATTACGTTCTTTTTCAGAAATGACACGTGATTTTTTAGCAGGACCAGCAATCACACGGTCAGTCGCTTCTTCAATATCACGCATATCTATTTTCTTCTTACCTTCACGTACTGCAACTAAAGATGCTTCGTTCAGCAAGTTTTCTAAATCTGCACCAGAGAAACCAGGTGTTCTTTGAGATACTGCTTTTAAGTCTACTGTTTCATCAAGTGGTTTATTTCTAGCATGGACGTGCAGAATAGCTTCACGTCCTTTTACGTCAGGACGACCAACTTGAATTTGTCTATCGAAACGACCAGGACGTAATAATGCTGGGTCTAAAATATCAGGACGGTTTGTAGCAGCAATCATAATGATACCTTCATTTTCACCGAATCCATCCATTTCAACTAGTAATTGGTTTAACGTTTGTTCACGTTCATCGTGTCCGCCACCAACACCAGCACCACGTTGACGACCAACTGCGTCGATTTCGTCAATAAAGATAATACAAGGTGCATTTTTCTTAGCATTTTCAAATAAGTCACGTACACGGCTTGCACCAACACCCACAAACATCTCAACGAAGTCTGAACCACTGATTGAGAAGAATGGTGTACCAGCTTCACCAGCTACTGCACGAGCTAATAATGTTTTACCTGTACCTGGAGGTCCTACAAGTAAAACACCTTTAGGAATTCTAGAACCCATTTGTTTAAATTGTTTATTATCTTTTAAGAAGTCAACAATTTCTATTAATTCTTGTTTTTCTTCATCTGCGCCAGCTACATCTGAGAAGCGTACACGTTTTTTCTGACTGTCGTACATTTTAGCTTTGGATTTACCAAAGTTCATCATACGACCGCCGCCACCGCCGCCTCCTTGTGCTTGGCTAAGGAAGAAAATAAATAATAATGCTATGATTAAAACTGGTATTAACGTAGTTAAAATACTTACAAATACGCTTTGTTTTTCTTCTTCTTTAACCGTAAATTTCAATCCATCTTGACTTTGTGCTTTATCTGTTATTTTTTCAAGCTCTTTATCATTATTATATAAAATAGTTGAAGAATAATCTTCATCTTTTTTAGTTTTACCACTTACCATATATACATTTTGTTCTGGTTGAATTTCTAAGGATTTCAATTCACCTTTATCTAATTGCTTAACAAATTGATTATATGTAAGCTGTTTTGGCATATTTCCGTTACCATTTAGCCACGAAAACAAGCCAAATATAATAACGCCAATGATTGCGATAACTAGCACGTTACGAAAGGCTTTCTGCATGCGTCGTTTCCTCCTACTTCAATAATAAAACTAACAAAAATTGTAACACAATACACAAGTGTTGGGCTAGTAATTCTACTTTTGTATGTACGTTACAGTTCTTGTTGTTTTTATACTTTTATATTTTTGATATACAAACAGTTAACATATACTTTATAATCTATCCCTTAAATGATTTACGTATATGTCCGCGTATTTTATCAACATACTATGTATATCGACTCATTTAATCCGATTACGTTTTACAGTATATAACAATATTTCATACGATTAAATTGTACTGCTTATTTTGAATAAATTTCTGGTTTAAGTGTACCAATATATGGTAGGTTTCTATAGTTTTCAGCATAATCTAATCCGTAGCCTACTACGAATTCATCTGGAATTTTTTTACCTACATATTTTGCTTCGATATCCGCTTTGCGACGATTTGGTTTGTCTAATAATGTTACAATTTCCAGTGAATTGACTTTTCTTGATTCCAATAATTCAGTTATTGATTTTAAAGTTGTTCCTGTTTCTAAAATGTCTTCAATAATCAAGATGTCTTTGCCTTCTATTGAACCACTTAAATCTTTAAGTATTTGTACTTCACCCGTTGATTCAGTACCGCCATGGTAACTAGAAACATCCATAAAATCGATAGCTAAATGTGTATCAATATGTTTGATGAGGTCTGTCATAAACATTACTGACCCTTTCAAGATACCTATACAGACAAGTGGTTTACCTGCATATGCTTCAGTGATTTTTGCACCCAAGTCTTTACAAATTTGTTCGATTTCTGCCTCATCCATTAATATTTCCTTTAAATCATCTCGCATAATTTCATTCCTCTCCCGTATTTCGTATGAAAATAGTATCTTTATATTCATTATTTAAGTATAACGTACCTACAGCAATAATTGTTTCATCTGCATTAACTAAAATTGGTAACTGGTTTCGCTCAGTTTGTATAATTTTGCGATCAATCAGTAATCGACTAACTTTTTTATGTCCTTTTATACCATTTAGTTTGAATTTATCTCCCGTATTTCTAGTTCTAACGACTAACGGATAATCATCTTTTGGAAAATTATCAGTTATGTTTATACTATAATGACCATAGTGATACAATCCTGGTTGCAAAATCTTTGTTGGTACAAGACATTTATCATAATTTGCCATTATTATAAATTTATCATAAGCGATATAAATATTCCATTTATCTGTTGTATATATTGTACATTGAGTAACTTTGCCTTCGAGTTGCTCAAACCAAGATTCATACATTTTTTCAGTCATTGGTGTCGTAATCTGTAATTTTGAAAATATTTTATCTAAAATAATTATTTTAATATTATGATTTAAATCAGAAAATGCAACTCTTGGAATTACTATTTCTGTCTTATCGTCATTTTCATAAACATGTGTTTCTATAAAATGTAACGCATTGTCATGTAACGCTTGCAGTTGCATATCATGCCAATCTTTCAACTTAAGTAACTGTTTTGTAGATAAATGGCGATTGCTATCGATGGCAGGTAAAATACGATTACGAATATCATTTCTTACGTAATGATTTTCAGCGTTTGTCTCGTCTTCATAATAAGGCACTTCATAATTTTGCTGATAGTTTCGAATGTCTGCTTTTGTTGTTTTTAACAATGGTTTACACAACATATAGGCACTTCGTGAAGTCAGATATGACATACCTAAACTACTTCTAGTTGAACGACCCGTCATCAATCGATAAAAGATAGTTTCAATTTGATCGTCTTGATGGTGAGCGGTTAATAAAACGTCTGCATCCAGCTCCACCATCATATTATCAAACCACTGATACCGTTCATTCCTTGCAATATTTTCAATGCTGTTACCTTGTTCAATGACTTTCGATAAATCTAAATGATGCACGAACAATGGAATTTGATACGATTCACAATATTTTCTTATAAATGTTTCTTCTTCTTGTGCAATATCACGAATATTATGATTCACATGTAAGCAAGTTAATTTTCTATACGATTGAGACAACTGATTAATTAAGTTGTGTAATAATACCATGCTGTCAATCCCCGTCGAAACGGCTAACACAATATGTTGATCTTTATTCCAACCACCAGCATTAACTTCTACCATAGCTTACCTCCTATGTCACAATGCGAAAGATTTTTTCTTTAAGTTTTACATGTACGTTGAAACTTCTGGACACAACAAAAAATAGACTGTTTCCTTAAGTAAGAAAACAGTCATTCATTGTCAAAGTCAAACGTCATTAAAATCATATTAAATGTTGTCTTAAGCAATTAATTTCAGTTCTCTTGGGAACAGTCTTATTTTATATATTTTAGCGTCTAGCGCCTTTTCCACCACGTCTAGATTCTGTTTGACGCTTAATAGAAGTCAATTTATCTTCACTATCTTTTAAGAAGTTTGTTAATTTCTTTTCAAAGTCCTCACCTTTAGGTTGAGGTTGTTTATAATTTGGTTTACTTTGAGGTCTACGTGGACGATCTTTTGCTTTTTTGATAGATAAACTAATTTTTCCATCATCAGCAATTGAAAGCACTTTAACTTCAACTTCATCACCAACAGATAAGTGATCTTCTACGTTTTCAACGTAGTTATCTGCAACTTCACTTATGTGAACTAAGCCACTCTTTCCTTCTGGAAGTTCGACGAAAGCGCCAAACTTTTTAATTCCAGTGACTTTACCTTTAAGCTTGTTTCCTACTTCGATTGACATATTATAAATAAATCCTCCCGATTCGTTTCGATTTTAACCCTATTATATGCCTGTTTGCATAAATTAACAATGGTATAATGATGCAAAAAATTAAATTCACTTATTTATCATCATTTTGCGCCTTAGATTTAGTGTCAGATTTATTATCTCCAGGCAATTTGAAAATAACTTCTCCATCATTACTTAGATAGTAATCATCACGTGCAACTTTTTCAATATAATCTTTATCATTTAAATTATTTAATTGTTCTTTTAGTGCTAATTCTTCATCTTGTTGTTTTTGATACTTTTGTTCTTTTTGTTGACGTTCAACTGAATCTTCATTATTACTTTGTTTTTGAGTGACAAGCATGATGGCTAAAATGATAATAATCAATAGTAAAATACCACCAAATAAAGTGATACGCTTACGAACAACACGCTTTCTCATTTGTTGCTGCTGCTTTTTTTTGTTTTTTGCTGAAGTATACGTATTGCCTATATTTTCAACTTTTTTATTCATTTGCTTGTCACCTCCTGTGTTTATATTTCACTAACTTTTTCTTCTTTAATAAGTTCATACATACCTTTTGCATTTTCTTTTGTTGCATGTTCGTTCAAACCTGTGACTTTGATTGTTACAATTTTTTGTCCGAATCGAATAACAAGTTCATCTGTTTCTTTTACATCAGTACCCGCTTTAGCAACTACGCCATTTACAGTAATACGTCCTTGATCACTGATTTCTTTAGCTAATGTGCGACGCTTTACTAATCTTGAAACTTTGAGATATTTATCTAATCTCATCATCATTTTCCTCCTTGCTCTAAAATTCGTTTTAAAGCATTTTCATCTAACGATTTATTTTTTGTTTTATCATACAATGCTAAGAAGTGGTCTGCAAATACTTTCTCAAATTTCACACGCTGTGCTTTACCTTCCTTAGACTTAGCATTAGACCAAATATTTTTTAAATCTTCTTCTGTTTCTGCTTTTGCATCACCAAAAACATGTGGATGTCTACGTATCATTTTTTCAGAAAGACTTTGTATGACTTCATTTATATCCATATAACCTTCTTTTTTCCCTATACTTGCATGTAGTAATACCTGTAATAGAATGTCTCCTAACTCTTCTATCATGTGCCAATCGTCTTCATTATCTATTGCTTCAAACAATTCGAATGTTTCTTCCAACAAATAACGTTTTAAAGTATGATGTGTTTGAACTTTGTCCCAAGGGCAACCTTTCTCGTCATCTACAAGGTGTTCAATGATACCAACTGCATAGTTAAAATCACCAAAGTATGTTTCTTCAATTTCCACTTTTGGAATAAATACACTAGTTATATTGTTAAAAACTTCGTCGTAATGATCTATTTCATATAACGGTGTTTTGATAACGTTGGCATAATTATTTCTAGCACCATCTACGATATAAACAAGTTGGTCATCATTATAACGTTCCATCAATGTCACTTTTAAATCACCAGCGACCATTGCACTATAAACTTGTGTGATAAGTGTATGTGTACGAATATTCAACTTTTCTTTTTGAAGATCTGTTGCATCTAACATTGTAAAACCATCGTTAGGATCAATTTTCACCGCTTCAAATATATCGTCTATAAAGCTTTTACCACCTAATATTTCAACTTCTATATCAGAATGTTGTTGTGCATATTGCTCTAAATACACAGTTGTCGTTTCAGCTACACGTGGATGGCCTGGTACTGTATATACAATATTATTGTCTTTTGCAGTATTTATCAATTTTGACACAATAGCTTCATATACATTTTGAAAAGCGTCATGATTTTTATATTCTTGATCAAAGCTTTCAATATTAATACCTTCCATTGTTAAGTCTTGGATGACTGGGTGGTCAATGGTACGTGTATAAACTAATGTTTGCTTTTTCAAAAATTTATAAATACCT
The DNA here is from genome assembly GCF_002902365.1 of Staphylococcus cohnii subsp. cohnii. Classification (GTDB taxonomy): domain Bacteria; phylum Bacillota; class Bacilli; order Staphylococcales; family Staphylococcaceae; genus Staphylococcus; species Staphylococcus cohnii. The sequence continues at coordinate 44,490 of NZ_PPQC01000060.1, forward strand.
AATGGTAAATCTTCAATACCATAATTTCCTAATCCAACAACTGTTATCTTATTTGTCATTAATGTTTCCCTCTTTTCATATGGAATAGTTTATCTCCAAAAGGTAGATGTTTGAGTTCTCTAAAACTTAATAAGTGCATGCGTACGATAGAAAAAATCACTACAATAACGCCAATGGTAGCTGCTATAGCTAATTCAACTAATCCTTGCATTCTACCTTCTCCTGGAATAAGAAACATGACTATTTGTACTGTAATTGATAATAGCATCATTGTCCCTACTAATTTAACAATGAATTTTTTCATTGTTTGGAAATGATACATTTTTAATACTTGATACTGTAAAATCCACACAAATAACAGCAATGAAATGACAGTACTTAGACTGGCGCCGAAAATTGAAAGTTGTGGTATTAAAACCATATTCAATATTGCTTTGATCACAACACCAATGCCAAATGCAAACAAAATAACTTTAACGCGATTTTTTACTTGTAATAAAGCAATATCCATCATTATAAGAGAAACACATATAACTGTAAGCATATATAGGGATAACGTTCCGTTCAAAATATCATTTTTGAAGAACACGCTATTCATTACAGGAAGCAAATTGATTAAGCCTATAGCTGCTGCCACACTAAATAAAATCGTAATCTTTATCGATGCATTAGCATAGCGATTCACCAGTATATGTTTTTTTGTTTTTAATGCATCTGTTAGTAATGGAATAAGCACAAAACAGAACGTCGTCGTTACAATTAACCCCATCTGTATAAAAGAGGCGCCACGATCATAAATGCCTTTAAAAATAGTTGCTTTATCAAAATCTAAACCAGTCATTTGAAGTGCATGTATCACTGTAAAGCTATCCACCACTTGCCATACAATAACAATCAATTGGCTCACTGCGAATACAACTATGCCTAGCGTTAACTTTTTCCAAGCAACATCAACATTGGCATGTGCTCTAGATAATTTAAAAGGTTTCCGTTGTATTAGAAACAAACTAGATACTAAAAAACCAATACCTGAACCAACAATCGCTAATGTACCTGCACGATATATACTCCATGAATGACTCATAAACATCACAATAGCAACCATGATAATTACGACACGAATAAATTGTTCTATAACCTGGGAAATCGCAGGTATATTCATCTCATGGTGTGCCTGATAATAACCCCTATAGACACCAAGTATGCCAACAAATAAAAAGCTGACACTTGCTGCCCTTAACATAGGTGCTAAATTGACATCTCCCATTAGAAAAGCAACCCAATGTGCACAAATAAATAAAACTAAGAAAAAGATAACACCAGCAAATTGCAACCTTAATAACACGCGTGTATATTGATTGGGTTGTCCGTTTGCGCTAAAAGTTTGAGTGACTGCGCTAGGAATAGCATTCATCGATAAAATAACGCCTAAAGCTACTATTGGATATACTTGTTGATAAGCGTATAGACCTCCATCTCCTAGTATATTTTGATAAGGCACACGGTACAACGCGCTTAATACTTTAACAATGATAAGCGCTATAGTTAGTACAACAACGCCATTAAAAACACCTTTTGTTTCAGATTTAACGTTCATCTGGTATAACCATACTTTCTTCTAAACATTTCGCTAAGAATTTCAAACTGTCTAGCCATACTTTATCTTTATTTAGCGTCACTTTCATTTTACCATCTTGAACACCAACTTTCATTGCACGTCCAAGTGGTTGGGTTTGTTTAAAAAGTGTTTCACCATTGATATCTGTAGTGCCTTTTTCGGATAAATAAATATCTATTTTTTTACCTACATCTTTAATAAGTGTTACACCCGCATTCAACGCATGCACTTTAATTTCCATCATTTCTAGCAATCTTTCAACCTCTACTGGATAATCATTAAAGCGATCAATCAGCTCATCTTTAACATCCATCAATTGCGATTCTGTTTCAATTTTACGTAATTTTTTATAAATTTCTATTTTTGCCTGTTCATTTGGAATATATTCAGCTGGTAAATAAGCATCAATATTGAGTTCGATTTCCACTTCTGGAGCATCAGGTTGTTCTTCTTTAATACCTCGTTTTTCATTCACCGCTTCTTCTAACATTTGTGAGTATAAATCAAAGCCTACGGAGTCAATAAATCCATGTTGTTGTTTACCTAAAAGATTCCCTGCACCTCGAATATTTAAATCTCGCATTGCAATTTTAAAACCGGAACCTAATTCAGTAAATTCTTTGATTGCCTGTAGTCTTTCTTCAGCAGTCTCTGATAATACCTTGTTAGATGGATGTAAGAAATACGCATAACCTATGCGACTTGAACGCCCCACACGTCCTCGTAATTGATATAATTGGCTCAATCCAAATTTATCGGCATCTTCGATAATTAAAGTATTGGCATTTGGAACATCTACACCAGTTTCGATAATCGTTGTCGTTACTAGAATATCAAATTCATGATTGATAAAGCTCAGCATCGTTTCTTCTAAATCACGTTCATTCATTTGACCATGTGCCACACCAATATTCGCTTCTGGCATTAACATTTGCAGTTGTTCGCGTTTTTCATAAATCGATTGCACTTTATTGTATAAGTAGAAAACCTGGCCTTCACGTGATAATTCTCTTTCTAAAGCTTCTTTAATAAAATTCATATTTTGCTCTAATACATACGTTTGCACAGGAAAACGATTTTCTGGTGGTGTTTCGATGACCGATAAATCACGCACGCCCAACATACTCATATGTAGAGTTCTCGGAATCGGTGTTGCAGTTAACGTTAATACATCAACATTTGTCTTAAGTGACTTAATCTTTTCTTTGTGTCTTACGCCAAAACGTTGTTCTTCATCCACGATGAGTAATCCCAAATCTTTATAATGAATATCTTTACCTAACAATTTATGCGTACCAACAACGATATCAACATAGCCTGATTTAAGTCCTTCTTTAACCTCTTTAACTTCCTTAGTCGTTCTAAACCTACTAATAAGTTGGATTTCTATAGGAAAATCTTGCATGCGCTCGATTAAAGTTTCATAGTGCTGTTGCGCTAAGATTGTCGTAGGCACAAGAAAGGCTACTTGTTTACCTTCCATTACAGCTTTAAAAGCTGCTCGTACTGCAACTTCTGTTTTTCCGTAACCAACATCGCCACATAATAATCTATCCATTGGGCGTTCAATTTCCATATCTTGTTTAATCTCTTCAATAGACTTGCCTTGGTCTGGCGTTAATTCATAAGGGAAGTCAATTTCAAAATCATTTTGTTGTGGTGTATCTGGTCCATATTTATAGCCAACTGACATTTCTCTTTCTTTATATAATTCTATTAATTCATCAGCCATATCTTCAACATTTTGTTGAACTTTAGCTTTTGTTTTCTTCCATTCTGTACCACCAAGTTTGTTTAATTTAGGTGATTTATCTTCGGAGGCAACATATTTTTGTACTTGATCCATTTGATCTACTGGTACAAATAATTGATCGGTACCTTTGTATTGTAGTTTTATATAATCTTTATGAACGCCGCCAACTTCAAGTGTTTCGACACCTAAATATTTACCTACACCATGGTGAACATGAACAACAAAATCTCCAACTTTCAAATCTTGATATGATTTGATTTTTTCTGCATTTGTTAATTTCTTATGTTGTTTTGCTTTTTTCTTTTGTTTTGATTTAAATAATTCACGTTCTGTAACAACAACAAGGTGCATATATGGTAATTCAAAACCTTCTGATAGACTACCTTCAGTGATAATTGCACTACCACCTTCACTTTGTGCACTTGGCGTATCTATAAATGTTGGTATGTGCATTTCATTTAACATTGATTGAATACGTTCTTTTTTCGATTCGGTTTCTGCTAACACAACAATCGTATAATCATTTTGGATAAAGCGTTGGAATTCGGAACGCATAATATCGTATTGACCATAAAATTGTTGTACTGGCTTACATGAAAATTTAATGATTGTATTGAGTTCTACCGGCATCGTTGCAGTAAACAAAGTAAAATACGTAACTGGATATCGATTTAATAGTGACTCAAACCCGTCATATTGTAAGAAATTCTGTCCTATAAACCCTTTACCGCTTTCAATTAAACTCTGCATAAATTCTTCAGCTTCAGAAACCAGTGTTGTTTCAGTTTCTTTGATTCTATTATATTCATCAACTGCTACAATCGCATCAGATTTAAAGTAATCAATAATGGTCGCAGGGGATTCGTACATAAAAGCTGCGAGTCTACGTAATACTTGATGGTCAAATAAAGAAGATTCATAAAGTTGAAAACTTTCATACGTTTCTTTTAAGTCATTACGTACAGATTTATCAATTTTTGGACGTGTATACTCATATGCTTCTTTTAATTTTAATTTAGTATGCTTTAATACTTCGTCTGTAATGATGTAATCACTGGCAGTTGTAATGTCTACATAGTCTAAATTTTCTTCCGAACGTTGCGTTTCTACATCAAAGTTTCGAATTGAATCTACTTCTGTATCAAATAATTCAATTCTTACTGGCAAACCTATTAAAGGATATATGTCAATAATCCCACCACGTAACGAGAATTCACCAATATGCGATACTACACTCTCTCTGCGATATCCCATGTTTACAAGTTTATTTAAAAATTCATCAATATCAATATCGTCACCAATGGAAAGTTTGAGTTGATGTGCACTCCACATTTCAACAGGTGTTAACCATTTTTTAAAACCATTTAGCGGTACGATAAATAACCCTCTCTTTTCTTGAGCAAGTGCCGTTAAAGTACGTACACGTTCGCTCATGAATTGGGGGCTTTGGGTTGAAAATTCTTCTGTCATAATATCTTGCATCGGATACTTGTAAATATCGTCTGTATCAACATATTGTTGTAAGTCACTCTCTAGTTTGTCTGCTTGATACAAGTTATTCGTTACTACAAGCAATTGTTTTGAACTATGAATAAACTTTTCGGCTATGATAGTTGCCTTTGCCGAACTAGATAGTCCAGTAACCAATACGTTTGCTTCACCAAATACTTCATTTAACTCTTGATAGCGTTTATCTTTTTTAATATATTCTGTAATTATTGATTTCACTTGACCTCACCATTAAACTCATTCATCACACGGTCAAAACGAGAACTTTCAATATAAGCTTCTACTGCACGTGCTGAATGTTCTATTACTTTATTCATTGTATCCATTTCTTGTTTCGAAAATTTTTGTAATACATAATCAACAATCGACATGCCATTGGATGGACGATCAACACCAATACGAATGCGTTTGAATTGGTCTGTACCTAAAGCTTGAATAATCGACTTCATACCATTATGACCTCCGGCACTACCCTTTTGTCGTAAACGAATTTCCCCCTGTGGTAAATCCAAATCATCATATAGTACAAGCAAATCGTCTATATCAATGTCATAGTACTTCATCAGTGGCCCTACAGCATCACCAGACAAATTCATCATTGTCATTGGTTCTATAAACATCACTTTTTCACCAGCTAAACGTTCTATTGTATAGGCACCTTTATACTTTTGTTTATCTAATTTAAATTGATTGCGTTCTAACATATAATCAATAACTTCAAAACCGATATTATGTTTTGTCAGCTCAAAGCGTTTACCAATATTGCCCAAACCTACAATACATTTCATTATGTTACCTCCAATTGTTGTATTCACTCAAAAACATTTATTATTTCACAACGTTATGCCGTTTCTTTTTTTATTTTCATATCATTCACTATATTAACATAAAAAAACACCAGCTTAACGAATTAAGCATGGTGCTTTTTAAGATCATTTTTTCTTATTGAAATCGCGTGTATTAGAATGACGTCAGAGAAATTACTCTTCTTCTTCGTCGTCTTCTTTTTCTTCACCAACAACTTCTGGCTCTTCAGTTTCTGATTCGCCTTCCATAGCTTCGATTTCTTCTTCAGTAGGTTCTTCAGTTGGAGGAACTACTGTTACTACAGATTCTTCAGGATCATTTTCAATTGTGAAATCACCTGAAACTTTGATATCTGCAACTGAATAGCTATCGTTAACATCTAATTCGCTGATGTCAATTTCGATAGATTCAGGGATATTATCTGGTGTCGCAGTTACTTCAAGGTCGAATAATGGTTGTTCAACAACGCCGCCTTCTTTAGCTCCTACTGCCTCACCAGTAAGTTGAACTGGTACTTCAACTGTACGTTCTTCACTCATATTGATTGCTAAGAAGTCAATGTGAGTAATTTGGTTTTTAAGTGGATCGAATTGATAGTCTGAAACCATTACTTTAATTGTTTTAGAACCTACACCTAATTCGATAACACCGTTACGTCCAACTTCACGAATAACTTTGATAAATTCTACTTCATCAACTTTTACTGAAGTATTTTTTGTACCGTAACCATAAACGATTGCAGGTACTTTACCAATTTTTCTAAGTGTTTTAAGGTCTGAACGTGTTTGTTTACCTTGACGAATAATTGACTTTAATGAAGCCATATTATTTCCACCTTTCATTTTTGTCCTTATTCATATAATAAGAACCCCTCACTTGCCCATCAACACAATGTTGCTTGCAAGTGTTTATTTAATCGTGAATTGAAATCACGAACGGAATAATTATACAACTATTGCACTAATTAGTCAAATAGCACACTAACAGATTCTCTTTCATATACGCGCACAATAGCTTGTGCTAATAAACCTGCTACTGACAGTTCTTTAGTATTAGCTGGTTTACGACTTTCATCTAATTGAATTGAATTTGTAACGACTAACTCTTTAATCGCTGAATTTTCAATACGTTCTTTAGCTGGGCCTGATAATACAGGGTGTGTACAACATGCGTAAACATCTTTAGCACCTTTGTCTTTGAGCGCTTGAGCCGCTAATGTAATCGTACCGGCTGTATCGATAATGTCGTCAATAATTATTGCTGTGCGACCTTCAATTTCACCAACGATATTCATTACTTCAGCTACATTAGGTTTAGGACGTCGTTTATCTATGATTGCAATTGGTGTTTTTAGAATATCTGCAAGTTTACGTGCTCTAGTTACACCACCATGGTCTGGAGAAACTACGACACATTCTTCTGGGTCAATGTCTGTATCATTTTGGAAATATTCTGCTAAAATCGGAACACCCATTAAGTGATCTATTGGCATATTGAAGAATCCTTGGATTTGTGGTGCATGTAAATCTAATGCAATCATGCGGTCTGCGCCAGCAGTTTCAATTAAGTTTGCAACTAATTTCGCTGTAATTGGTTCACGGCTACGCGCTTTTCTATCTTGACGAGCGTAACCATAGTATGGCACCACGATATTAATATTAGCTGCTGAAGCACGTTTACAAGCATCTATCATAATTAATAATTCCATTAAATGTAAGTTTACTGGATTAGAAGTCGGTTGGATAATAAACACATCACAACCACGAATACTTTCTTCAATATTAATTTGAATTTCTCCATCGCTAAAACGTTTTACAGAACATTTACCTAGCTCGATTCCAACATTATCTGCTACTTCTTGGGCTAAGGGTTCATTACCTTTTAAAGAGAATATTTTCAAAGCAGAATTCTTATACTCATTGTTTAACATTTATAGTCCTCCAATTAATTCATTCAATTAGTTTCGTTCATAGACAAAGTTATATTTATCTCATTAATCTACAAAATGTCGATTGAGGTCTTTCTTACATCTACATTATATATATGTGATTAGAATCATAATCTAATCGTGTCTATTTTTTCAAATAACCTTCTTTAGTTGTTTGTCTCGCTCTTGCTAATGCTAAACTGTCATGTGGCACGTTATCAGTAATTGTAGAACCTGCAGCTATAAATGATCTATCACCTAAAGTTACTGGTGCTATCAAGTTGGTATTACAACCTATAAATGAATCATTACCGATGATTGTTTTGGATTTATGCTTACCGTCATAATTCACTGTGATAGAACCGCAACCTAAGTTGGTACGTTCACCAATTTCTGCATCACCAATATAACTTAAATGTGGTAATTTAGCACCTGTTTTAACGACCGATTTCTTAACTTCAACAAAGTTTCCAACTTTAACATTTTCACCTAAATCTGCTCCGGGTCTTAACTGAGCAAACGGTCCAATTGTAGTATTATCACCTACAATCGCTTCGTTGATAACCGATTGTTTAATTGTAACGTTAGCACCTATTTTACTATTTTGAATTTCTGTGTTTTGGCCAACAATCGTATCTTCACCAATTACACAGTTACCAGCTAATTTCACATTTGCCTCAATTGTGACATCCATGGCTATTTCCACATCTGCACCTATATATGTAGTAGCAGGATCAATAAGCGTTACACCATTTCTCATATGGTAGTCATTGATACGTTTTCTATAAGCTGTCTCTGCTTCGCTTAACATTACACGATCATTAACACCCATAATTTCTTCAAAATCTTCTGTACGATATATTTCAACCGTTCCTTGCTCCTGTAAAATAAGAGACAAAACATCAGGTAAATAATACTCAGCTTGAACATTATCATTTTTTACCAGTTCTAATTTTTCAAAAAGCAATTTATTATCAAATGCAAAAATACCTGAGCTAATTTCATTGATTTGTTGTTCATCTACTGTAGCATCTTTCTGCTCTACAATCTTAACTAAATGATCATTGCCATCTCTCACAATACGACCATAACCATAAGGGTTACTTGTCGCCGCTGATAAAACTGTTGCATCAGCTTGATTGCTTTCATGGTGTTCTACTAGTGATTTGAGTGTTTCTGCAGTTATTAACGGCGTATCGCCACAAACCACTAATGTTGTACCTTGTTCGTCTTTCAAGTGCTCACTCGCCATTTTAACGGCATGTGCAGTACCGAGTTGTTCGTTTTGGAAACTATATAAAGATGTATCTCCTAACGTTTCTTTCACGCTTTCTGCACCGTGGCCAACAATGGTCACAAGATTTTCTACTCCAGATTGTTTAACGTTATCAACGACATGTTCAATCATTGATTTGCCCGCAACCTCATGTAGTACTTTGTATTTCTTAGATTTCATACGTGTACCTTTTCCAGCTGCAAGTACTATTGCATGTCTTTGCATGTGTGTAACCCTCCATTAAATTATACACTTCTATATTATTATAATTTAACGCTAGTACCACTTTCAAGGCTCAAAACCCTAATGTTATACAATGGAAACAATTCAAGTTATTTTCTTTCGGCTAAACATATTCATAATTGTCATCTTTGACCTCCACAAATCATAATAAAATGATTGTCATAAACTTATGTCATACTTTATAAATACTAATATATTTCAGAGGTCGTGGCGTTATTAATTTAAATGTCAGTTTTTTTAATTCTCTAAATAACTTGTAATTATATTGAACTGTTTATAATTCATTTGTAAAAGTGAAAATATATTTTTTGTCACCTTTTCATTATAATAAATTATTTTAATTCTTTATATCCTTAGTTTAGTTTAATACACAAAACGGTTGGATTTTTGTTAATGCAAATCCAACCTAAATTAATTATTTTATATAACTGTGATTTTCCTTTGTACTTATAGCGATTTTACATCGTGCGGACGCCCGGGGAAATGATATGAGCGAGAGACTACAGGCTCGAGTCATATCCCCAGGGAAGCATGCACGTTAAAATCGCATGTTTTTTAATACAAAAAAGACTAACCTATCATATATATGATATGCTCCCTTCAAAGTAGACACTTAAAAATGTAAACTTTGAAGGGA
>NZ_PPQC01000009.1 GCF_002902365.1 Staphylococcus cohnii subsp. cohnii
ATTAAAAATGGCTACCCTTATATCGTAAATATAAGGTAGCCATAAACATTTTTTTTTTCACTGTCTACTTGACAGGGTGCAGTTCATAACGGATTAACTCCTTTTTATATTTAAAGCCTTCCAAATAACCAATTAAACAAATAATGCTTGATATATATATAAAATAATAATGCTGATTAAAATCGTTAAGTTACTCACCATACCAACAAGCGGCAACGTCTTATACTTAAATTGAATTGAATAAGGTATAATAGCAACACCTACTGGTAATAACCAAGCAACTTGTAGTGTTGTTTTAATCATATCATTATCAACAGGTAAAAAGAAATAAACCAACAATCCTGCGATGACACCTAATCCATAATGTAAACCTAGATATTTCAAAGCGATAGGTAAGAAACGCTTATCGATACTAAAGTTAAGCATTAAGCCCAATAAGATCATTGATAAAGGCATGTTAGCGCCTGATAACACTGAGAAAAATTTAATGACAGGTTCTGGAAAATGAATATTAAGCATATTCAAAATAAACATGATGATATATGTCATTAAAGGAACCGATTTTAGTAAATTTTTGCCTAAATACTTAAAGTCAAAGTTATCACCCGCACTGCTAAAATAACTTCCAACAAAGTATGTAACACCAAACATAATCACAGCGCCACCAATATCTGCCATTCCGAAATATATCATTCCTGTTTTAGGCCAAATCGCTTCTACAAGTGGGTAAGCAAATAAACCAATATTTAGCGAAGCAGTCATCATTCCAACTGTGCCACGTATATGATTATCATATTTTAAGAAAAACCAAATTACGATGATCTTAGCGATAACACCATACAATATCATCAATATCGGTAGTACTGATAGCGACAAATCTAAACTTGCACCATTTAAATTAACAATCACTAAAGAAGGTAATGTTACGTTTAAAACGAGTGTTGAAAAAACTTGACTATCATTAGCTTTAAAATAATTGATACGTTTGAGTGTATAACCTAGTGCAATTAGTAAAATAATAATGATAAATTGTTGGGTCACATTAATCCTTCTTTCATCCAATCATCTGTTTTCATTCTATTTTCATACTTTAACATAAGTAGCAACCATTTTAGAAGCTTTCGAATTCATGTTATAATTTAATTTATATACAAAACGCTTACATTAGACAAAAAGGTGGTATTGGAATGGATTTAAATGACAAATTAGCAGAACTGAAACATGATTACGTTAGATTACAAGGCGACCTTGAAAAAAGAGAATCCGTCAATCAATCTGTGGACCCTTTAGTTAAACAACTTGAAAAGATAGAACAAGAAATGTCAGAAGTGCGTTCAGAAATTAGACAAAAAGAAAATAAATAACATCCTAGTAAATCAATAATTTACATGCTAAGATTAAGGGCGAACATAGAAAGGATGTAATAAATGCAACTGTATCTTATATTTTTGCCAGTGTTATATTTAATCGTAAGTTACATAAGTATATTTAAAATGAACACCATTATAACGCGTATTTTACGTATTATTATGTCTTTACTTTTATTATTCGTAGTAGCTATTACTACTTTATCATTCCCTGCAATAAATTGGTGGGTCTTTATTGTACTACTGCTTATCATAGGTAATGTAGAAATTACAGCATTCAAAAATAGCAAAAATGATCAAAAAGCCGTTCAAATTTTAAATATAATGAGCGTTATTTTATTTGTAATTTATGTTATTTTGACTTTAGTTTTATATTAAAAAACCATTATTTTAAAGATAATATAACGTAACATATATATAATCAGCCCCGAAAAGATTTCTAATTATAAGAAACTTATCGGGGCTGATTTTGTATATTTCTTCGTAATGCTTTACGTGCTTACCTCGAACAGGACATGGTCTTGTACTTTCCAAAAAATTATCTTTGATACCACACAATAATCATTACTCAATCACCTTAGAATGAAACTCACATCATTTATATTTCCAAACGCCTAATTATATATAAGTGTGGACATGCGAAATCTTTAAAAGTAGTAATCTCGCATGTCCGCATTATATTTTATTCTATTTTTGTTTTTTCAAGATTTTTGCCTTTAAGGTAAATAATATTTCATATATTACTGGTACAACTATTAAAGTTAGTAAGGTTGAAGAAATCAATCCCCCTACCACAGTTGCTGCCATACCTTTTGAAATAATGATAGAACTATCTTCACCAAATAGCATAGGCATCAACGCTCCAATAGTTGCTAATGCTGTCATGAGAATTGGTCTGATACGCGTTCCGCCTGCTTCTAACAATGCTGCTTGCATTTCCATACCTTGTTGTTGTTTATTTATCACTCTGTCAATTAATACTATTGCATTGGTTACAACAATACCAATTAACATAAGCATACCGATCATGCTCGGTACAGATATTGTCTCACCAGTTACTACTAAAGCAACTACAACGCCTATAACTGTATATGGTAATGAGAATAATATAGTGAAAGGTGCCAATGCGCCTTTAAATGTTAACACAAGTACTAAATAAACTATTATAATTGCTGCTAACATCGCCATAGATAATTGCGTTACTGCGTTACCTATATCTTCATTTGCGCCTCCCATGTTGACGTCTACGTTATTAGGTTTATCTATTTTATTTAATTTTGATAACACTTTCTGTGAAGTTCCACCCACATCATCATTTGTAACTTTGCCGGAAACTTTTGAGGTATAGTCTCCTGCTTTAGTTTCTATTTTATTTGGCGTAGTTGTTTTTTCTAATGTTGCGATGTCACTTAATTCAATCGCTTGACCAGTAGCTGTTTGTATTTCAGTGTTTTCAAGTTTTTCTTCTGTCCAATCCGTTTCTTTATCTTCTTTAATTTTCACATCTATCGATTTACCATTTTCCTTTACGGTTGTGACACTCTGCTCAGGTGTATTCTGATTTAATGTCATAGCTAATTGAGATGCAGACAAGCCATAACCAGAAGCTTTATTTTGATCGACTTTGATATTATATTGTTCGTATGTTTGAGATAAATCAGATTTAACGTTAGCTATTCCATGAATATTTTTCATTTCTTTTTCGATTTTATTCACAGTTCCTTTTATTGCATCAAGAGATGGTCCAGTAATAGTGACTGCTAATTCATTATTTGTCCCACCTGTGCCCATATCTTGATTTGCCCAATCTCCAGGATGCTGATATTTGTTGATATGTTTTAATACCTTATCAGGCTCTTCATCAAAATTAGGTGTATTACTATCATATTCAACCATGATAGCCATACTATTCGAACTACCTGTAGGGTCTGTTGGTGTTGATCCACCAACGGAATACTGAACTGTTTTAACTTTATCTTTATTGTTCAAATACTTTTGTACTTGTTCAGCATGTGCTAATACCCCTTTTTCTGTTTCACCAGGCTCGGGTGTATAAGTTAATGCCATAAATTTATCTTCCCCAGTTGAGATAAAACTAGTGCCTAATTTTGCTGCACCTAAACCAATACTAGCAATTAAAATAACTGTACTTAAAATCATTACAATCCATTTGTGCGCTAATGACCAGCGCAATATACGTTTATATCCTCTACCTACCATACCTAATGTTTCTTCTTTACGTTGTTTAACACCTTTTTTGAAAAAAGTAGCACTTAAAGAAGGCACGATGGTAATCGAAACAAGTAAAGAAGCTAGTAAACTAAATGCAATCGCTAATGCAAATGGTCTAAACATCTCACCGACTGATCCATTGACAAATGCCAATGGTAAAAAGACTATAATGGTAACGATTGTCGACGACATTATTGGTTTAAATACTTCACTCGTCGCACTAATAATGAGCTTATTGCCACTTAATGGTTCTTTTTTATCTGATAAACGTCTATAAATATTTTCAACTACAACAATTGAATCATCAATAACTCTACCTATTGCAACTGTTAGTGCACCAAGTGTTAATATATTTAATGATACATCTGTTAATTTCAATGCAACCATTGCAATTAATATAGACATCGGTATTGAAACGACTGAAATTGCAGTTGTTCTAATATTTCTTAAGAATAATAATATAACAATTATGGCAACAATCGTACCGAGTGCTGCTTTTTCAATCATTGTATATAGCGAGTCTTCTATTGGTTTCGCAGTATCCATAACTTTTGTAGATTTTATATCTTTATTATCTTTGATAAATTCATCAATTTCTTTTTTCGTGTCTTTAGCTACTTTAACAGTGTTGGCATCTTGTGCTTTTGTCACTTGTACATTGACTGCATCTTTGCCATTTGTTTTAGAAATTGATTGTCGTTCATCACCTACTGAGATGTTTGCAATGTCTTTGAGTTTAACAGAAGGCATGCTATTTTCTCCGTCTTGAGCAACTGAGCTAGGCATTGCTGTTGCCATGTTACCGTCTTGTGATGAACTTTGCGCACTAGCACCCTGATTTGCACTTCCATCGTTGCTACCTTGAGCACTCATGCTTGAAGCTGATAATGGAATTTCAAGGTTTTTCAATGCATTTACTGAAGTGAATTGGCCATCAATTACCACTGATTTTTCAGTTTTACCAAACTGGAATAACCCTAATGGGGTTTCACTAGTTGCACTCTTTAAGAATTGTTCCACACTATCGACAGTTAATCCTCTATCTTGCAATTTTTCTTGATCAAATTTAATTGAAACTTCTCTCGATGTCTGTCCATTCAATTGTGCATTTTGTACGCCATTGATTGTTTGAAGTTTAGGTAGTAACTGATTATTAACTTTTTTGGTTGTATCTTTTAAATTATTATCATTTGTAGTAAAAGAATAAGCCACAATTGGAAAAGCATTCATTGAATTCCTTGTTAATTCTGGTTCTTCAACGCCTTCTTCAAACTTAATTTTATCAAGTTCTTTCTTTAAATCATTTTCAGCTTTATCCATGTCTGTGCCATTTTCATATTCAACAGAAACCATAGAAGCATTTTGAATAGATTGTGCATTAACATTTTTAACACTTGCCATTGACCTTATTTGGTCATCAATTTTATCACTAATGTCATCCTTTACCGTTTCTGGTGTAGCACCAGGCATGGTTGTTTGTACAGTAATCACTGGAGGTTCAACATCAGGCAATAATTCAAGTTTCATTTTCGCACTTGAATAAACACCACCTAAAATGACCAGCAATACCATAAGAAAGATTGCAAATTTATTTCCCAACGAAAACTGCAATAGTTTTTTAATCATATCTTTTCTCCTCTCAAATATCATTTTAATTCAATATTGCATTTATTTTCTTTATGTATAGTCATATCTATGTATTTTCTAAACTCATAAAAAATGCACGTTATAAAGTTTAAATTGCATATTAAAACTTTATAACGTGTCTACTTTTTACAAAATTACAAACAAAACTATTTACGTTTTAATTTACGTGAAAGTTTAATTTTAGTCTTAGTCAACTTCGGCTTAACATTTTCAATAACTTGATATAATGGTTTATTTAACACGTAATCAAATTCACCTATTTTTTCACTTAAATACGTTCCCCATACTTTCTTAAATGCCCATAATCCATAATGGTCTGATTCCTTGTCTGGATCATTATCTGTACCACCAAAATCATATGTTTTTGCGCCATGCTCGCGAGCGTATTGCATCATAGCAAATTGCATGTGATGATTTGGCAAGAAGTCTCGGTAGTCATTAGATGATGCACCATAAAGATAGTAGGATTTATTCCCAGCAAACATGAGCAATGCACCTGATAAATATAATCCTTCTGGGTGCTTAGCTTCTAACGCTTCCATTTCATTAATGAGTTCTTGTGTTTTTTTCATTTTATTGTCAGCATCGTTTATTTTATTTAATGTCTTTTTATCTTGTTTTTTTTCAGCTAGCTTTTCTTTTTCCGCTTCTAATTGTGCTAAGTCTTGACGTAAATCTTTAAGGACTGGTTTAGGTTCCAATTTCACTAAAAATAATTCCGCATCTCCATCTGGATGTAAAGCATCGTATATGTTTTGGAAATAGCTAATATCTCTTGTTAAAAAGCCATCTCTTTCGCCAGTGATTTTCATTAACTTTGCAAATGTTTTCAAACCTTCTCTATCAGAACGTTCTACTTTAGTACCACGCTTTAATGCTAACCTTACTTTTGAACGATTACGTCTTTCAAAACTTTGAATTAACGCATCATCGTTTTTATCAATCGGTGTTATCATTGTCATTCTTGGTTGAATATAATCTTTCGAAAGTCCTTCTTTAAAACCTTTGTGTTTAAACCCTAATGCTCTTAAATTTGATAGTGCATCAGCACCTTTATCTACTTCAACATCAGGATCAATTTTAATTGTATAAGCTTTTTCTTCTTTTGCAATTTGAATTGCGTATTCTAGCAATGTTTCTAATGCTAATTTATTACTATAATCCGTTACAAAACCTCTTGAAATATAGCATAGCGTATAAGGTAATTTAGGAACCTTTTTAAATAATAACTGCGCCACACCTAAAATTTTACCATCTTCACCTACTGCGATACGCTTTGAGTACCAGCCAGTCAATTTCTTTGTTTCTGCCCACTTTGTTAATTGTAATAAGTCACCTTGAGGGTGCGCTTTAACAAAGGCATCGTGCGCTTGGTTCGTTATATTCATCTTTTCCATAAAACTGATATCTCCTTTTACCATTACATACTTTGTTATTATACATTGCTTCACACATTCTTTCACATCATTTCCCATTATTTGATATAATAATATACGAAATGAGGTGTTCTTGTGCGTATCATTATCTTGTCATTACTTTTTTTAATAAATTTAATTTTTGTAATCCAAACATTTAATACAACTTTTAATGTTTCATACCTAAGTTTAAGAATTATTCTCGCTGTTTTTACATTTGTAGTAACGGGTTATTTACTACTTTTATCTAATAACAATAAATGGGGAACTTACTTAACTATTTTAACACTAATAATTTCTTTGATACACATCATTGTTATTGCACATAGTATGTATGTTTACATTTATTAATCTGCTTCAACTTTGTACTTAAGCCCTCTAATGATTAATGTATATGGTGAAGTTGTATTATCATCTTTCAAAGTGACTGCTTTATAACCCGAATATTCACCATCATATATATGATATACAATATCATCGTTTTTCAATTTTAATGTCGTGCATGTTTCTGTGTTGTTAACGATCTCCATTCCAAACCACTGTTGCCATTTCTCAACCGTATGTGCTCTTTCTGTACTATTAATTTCAATACTTTTTATGCTAAAAGCATTTTGGCGTAATGGGTTTAACTTTTCTTCTCTTGCTTCAATATCTTCATTCCATTGAATAAAAAATGGCGGCTTCACCCTATAATCAGGATCAGCTATATATAACAAGCGCCATGTAGTCTTTTCTCCTTTTGTGTTTTCTCTTTGCATTTCAACAGGGCCTATGACATCTATATTTTGTGATTCCAGCGTTTCTTTTAATTTGGTAATATCTTGCGTTTGAAATGCGATTGTTTTTAATCCTTCTTTATAATGATCTTGAACAATTTTCGAAGGAAATGACACTCGACCTTCTTCACTTTTTACAATTTTTTGCAATTTCTCTGGTTTATAAATATCTAATAATTCAATGTAAGCATTATTTAAGTAGGCTAAACGATTGTATGTGCCTAATTTCTCATGTTTACCACCTTGATATAGTGTAAATAAATGACCTGGGAATTTGAAATTATCTAATTGTTGTACATAATGAACGATATGATCTAACTTTAAATCTTGCATACCTTTATCCCCCTATTTTTCCTTTACATTTATTTTAACAAATTGTATACACGTTTACTTCTGATAACCCATTATAATGATTTAAATTGAGATTATAAATTTATTTTTATTCAGAGAATAAAGCGCATCATTTAATAAATAGGTATTGATTTCCCTGTCCAAATGGACTAAAATATAACTTGTTCAAAATTAAGTTAGCTTTGCTAACCATTTTCGGAGGTATGCTTTCATGCAAAATAAATTTGTATTTGATAACATCATCGCAATTTATAGACCGTATACAAAAATGTTCCAACCTATCTTTGAATCATTTGAGCTATATCCTGCACAGTGGCTCGTTTTAAAAGATATTTCCTACAATGCACCGACCACTCTAGTACAAATTTCAAAGCGACGTTCTATTGAGAAGCCTACCACAAGAAAAATACTAAAAGTACTTTCTGAAAAATCTCTATTAACTGTTGAAACAGGTACAGATAAACGAGAAAAATGGCTTTCACTTTCTCCAAAAGGAGAAAACCTTTATAAAAATATCAGTTCACGTGTAGATAAAGTGCAAGACGAAATTATTAAAAATACAGGTTTATCTGTTTCAGAACTTGAACACATTACAAAATCACTTCAACTTATTCACGAGCAAATTTTGGAAATGGAGGAATTTTAACATGAATCAAACAGCATCGATGAAGTCACCAATTTGGACAAAAAACTTTAATATCAATTTTATTACTAACTTTTTAGTTTACTTATGCATGTATTTGCTTATCGTCATCATAGCGAGTTATACAAAAACTGAATATCATGCGTCAGACAGTATGGCGGGACTCGTATCTGGATTATTTATTATTGGTTCTTTAATTGGACGATTTATCACTGGAAAGTACGTTAATAAAATAGGTCCTAAACGTATTTTAATCATCGGTTTAATCTTATTAATCATCACACAACTACTTTATTTTATAGAAGGTGCCTTGGCTGTTCTAATGTTCACGAGATTAGTTAACGGTATTGCTACTGGGGTTACTACGACAGCAACGGGGACAATTGCTGCTTATGCAACACCACAAGAGAGAAAAAGTGAAGGTATTAGCTTGTTTTCTTTAAGTTTAGTTATAGGCGCTGCAATCGGCCCATTTTTTGGCCTTTTACTTATTAATACATTCCCAATTCAATTGTTATTTTTACTTTGTTTAATGTGCGGTATCATCAGTTTTATCATTTCATTTTTCATTAAGTTAGATATCGATATAACTACTGATATACCGAAAACACAAACAACTGAAAGCAAAAAATTTAATATTAATAATTATATCGCCAAAGAGGCATTACCTGTGGCAATTATTATGCTCCTTGCAGGATTATCTTATTCGTCTATTCTGACATTTTTACAATTTTTCGCTCAAGAAATCAATTTAGTTACAATATCTAGTTATTTCTTTATTTTTTATGCTATTGCATCACTCATTACAAGACCAATTGCTGGTAGAATGATGGACCTCAAAAACGAAAACGTCATCGCTTATCCTGCTTTTGTCTTTTTAATCCTTACATTTTTAACATTAAGTATTACAAATAATATTTGGTTATTAATTCTTGCTGGATTACTCCTTGGCGCTGGTTACGGCAATATTTCATCTTGTATGCAAGCTATTGCAATCAAAGTATCTCCACCAGCTAAATACGGTATTGCTACCTCAACCTACTTTATCGGTTTAGACTTAGGGTTAGGCTTTGGACCTTATGTATTAGGCTTTGTAACATCTACAGTTTCATTCGCTCAATTATACGCTATTATGGGCGTATTGGTTTTAATTACTGGTATTATTTATTACTTCGTTCACGGTAGAAAAGTCAAACACATGAATACCTATTAATTTTTTCATAAAACAATAAGTTAAAGTTACTGTAAATTATTTGCTTTAGCTGTCAACAAAACTATTTTGTTGGCAGTTTTTTTGTACTCATTTTAAATACGAACCCTTTAGTATCTACTTTATATATTTAACTTTGAATACTAGTTATTTCAAAGTTATTACTGGGCTTGAATAATCGTATATTTAAAGTTTATTAAAAAAACCAAATGCTAGTATAGCACTTGGCTTATCTCTTATTTATCTCATTGTCGTTAATGGTCATCTAATTGCAACTTTAATAATTAAGCTACTTTTATGTTTTCAATTTCTTTTATAATATCATCTATTACTTTTAACTGTTCATCAGTATAATAATAGAACACTTGTCTTTCATCTGTTTCTGATCGAACTTTTGAGATCAATTCTTTTTTATAAATCTTTCTTATAATCACATCTATTTTACTAGTGTCCCATAACATTTCAAAATGTAAGGTATCTCTTAATTCTTTTCCACTAATTTTATTAGCTTCATAAACTTTAAACAACACTACAAATTCTTCGATAGATAGACGGTGAACTGACTTCAACCAATGTTTTAACTGACTTAAAGCCCTCTCAGATGTAATATAAAATGATGCTTTACTTTCCATAAATTTGGCCTCCTCATGATTTACTTTCATTGTTAGTATTGGCTTTATATAATGAATAAGCTTTTAAAATATTATATAACACTTTCTTCATTAAATATATTATTTTAAAAGAAACAGATAAATAAATTTTACTATTGTAAAGTTTTTATATAGCTACAATTGATTATGGTAATATTTTTCTATTGTTCATTATCTTTAATCGTTAAAAAAATACTTATGTATAATACATTTTCATATAAAAATATCTTTCTACATTTTTGAACTCATTTCACATAAGATATGAGTTCAAATTATAATAAAAAAGAGTAGAAGATAATTCAAATTGAATCTTTGAATTATTTCCTACTCATAATATTTTTTGAATAATCACAATAGTGATTATGATTATAAAATAATTAGTTATTTTAAATATTTAATAACTGATCGTCATACTTATGGTCAAAAGTTCAGTTTCCATAAATGCTAATAGCTAATAAATCAGCCACCAATATAGTTCATGTTGATTTTTTTACGTTGTCTATTGGCTACTGTTTGCGCTGTACGTTCATCTGAATATCTATCATCACGAATATTCCATAAAGCTTTAAACTGTTCAAACAATGCCTCATCTGACACACCAGATCGCATAAATGATTTCACATTAAACCCGTCCACGGTACTAAATAGACAACCATAAAACTTACCATCTGATGATAATCTCGCACGTGTACATGTAGAACAGAATGATTCAGACACACTTGTAATCAGACCAAACTTAGCACCATTATCTTTATGTCGATAATATTTTGCGACTTCACCAAAATATTTGGGTTCCACAGGTTCTATATCAAATGATGACTCTACCATTTTTAACATTTCATCTTTTGTTACAACCTTACTGAAATCCCAACCATTATCATTGCCGACGTCCATAAACTCAATAAAACGTATTTCAATATCTTTGTCTTTAAAATATTGAATCATAGGTAAAATTTGATCATCATTCACACCTTTTTGAACAACTACATTTACTTTTACATGAAAACCTATTGAGACTGCATAATCTATTTGTTGTAAAATCGTGGAAGCTTTAATATTTCGATTGTTTATAGCTTGGAACACTTTGTCATCAATCGCATCTAAACTCACATTAAGACGTCTTAAACCAGCATCATATAATTTTTGGCCGTGTTTTTTTAATAATAAACCATTAGTGGTTAAACCAATATCTTCTATACCATCAAGTTGGTTCAACTCATAAATTAATTTATATAAATTTCTTCTTAATAAAGGCTCTCCACCTGTAATACGTATTTTTTTGACTCCTAAACGTGTATAAACTTTAGCAATACGTACCATTTCATCAAAAGTGAGTAATTCATCTTTGGGTAGGAAAACAAAGTCATCGCCAAATATTTCTTTTGGCATACAATAGTCACAACGAAAATTGCAACGATCTGTAACTGACAACCTCAAATCTCGAATTGGACGTCCAAGTTTATCAGTTATTTGTTCTACCATTTGATCAGCCCCCTATCTATTCATAATGTCATGATGTAAATCTATTAAGTCTTGTTGATAGTTAATATTTTTGTACCAATAATCAGATGAACCAATTTCACGCACATCTAACCAATCACTTTTGACTTTTGAATAGACATTCTTAAGGCTGTAATCTCCTGATTCCAATGCTGATTCTATAAAAGATAAAGTATGCGGGCTGTAAAAAGCCATCGTTGGAATAGGCATTCCATCTTCTTGGAAACCGGCGATATCTAGTTGATCTTCTATTAAATGTTCCACCATAAATTGATACAATTTACTTATTGCTTTTTGTGTAATCATAGGTGTATCTACAGATATGACAAAGAAAAGCGTTTCGTCTGAATGTCGTCTCATTACTGAGTAAATACCAACCAGTGGACCTTTACCTTTGTTTTTAGCATGATCGATAACAATATTATTATGATCAAATTCATGTGCTAATGTTTCATTCGTACTAATAATTATTTCATTAAACATATTAGTAGCTTCTAAAACTTCAACGATACGTTTGTAAAACATTTGTGTGATAATCTTTGCAAACGCTTTTGGTTTACCAAATCTTTCTGATTGTCCTCCAGCTAATATAATTGCTTTCATATGTCTATTACCCTCCACTAACTGGTGGTATCAACGCTACAGTATCATTAGACGTTACGATATCATCACCTTTGACAAATTCTTCATTAACTGCAATTTGAAACTTTTTGTTATTAATATTAGGATAACGCTCAAACAAATCTGTTACAAATTCATCAACGGTAATATCATAACTTAAGTCAATGTCTTCTGAACTTTTACCCAAAACTTCTTTGATTTCCGCAAAGTATAATACTTTCATAACTTTTCCCCTCCAACTGCATCCTCATGGCTACCATGTTGGTGACCTTGCCATTCAGCACCATCTTCCCAAATCTCTTTTTTCCAAATGGGTACTAACTCTTTAATACGTTCAATAGCATATTCGTTAGCACGATAAGCATCTTTTCTATGTGGCGATGAAACACTTATCAATACTGCAATATCTGATATCGCTAGTGGCCCAATTCTATGCACAATAGCCGTTTTTGTCCCCGGCCACTTTTGTGAAATCTCATCACCTATTTGTGCCAACTTTTTTTCTGCCATAGGTATATAAGCTTCATACTCCAAATATTCTGTTTTGACTCCCTGTGTCCACTCACGTACATGACCTGTGAAAATAACAACGGCGCCTTGATGTTCATTGAGCACATACTGACGATATTGTTCTGTGGCTATTGGCTCGTTTACAACCTCAAATTGTTTCATTCAATCCATTCCTTTTTCATTAACGAAAGATAATAACCATTGTTCAAATTTTTGAAGTGCTAATGGTTGTTCAATATTAATATCGTACTGAATATTTGATAATTTATTTAGCTGTTGGTAATCGGCGTCATCACGATATATCAGCACTTTATCATAATTTGCTTCTTTGAATCCTTCTACTAAAATGATGTCACTGTCTATTGTAACAGATTTATCAATGATTTCATCCAGCCTTTGTTTTTCAATTCGTGTAACTGTTTGTTGTAGATGGTGCCCTTGAACAATACTTTGATCGGCACCAGCATTAAAATGTTTCATGTGGTCAACAGTATCCATTTGTAGTTCAATATCTGATAGATTTAAATCATGTTGCCCATGATGTTTAATCGTTGCTACGCAAAAACCATGCAATTTTAAAAATTTCACTGCATGTGTCATCAATGTCGTTTTCCCTGAATTTTTATAGCCTACAATTTGTAATATCATAGCGTAGTGTCCACTTCGTATGTTTGCGATTCAGTTAAAATGACATCAACTGTATGACCTTTTTGATATCCTCTTGTACCGCTTGGTAACACAATCATTGCATTGCTATGTGCAATAGCTACTACTGCACCAGACTTATTAAATCCTGATGGTACCACTGTCATCTCTTTACCATTAAAAGTCACTGTTGCTCGAATAAATCTTGTAAATGGATTGGGCTTTTTAAAGTCTACCATAAGTGTAGCTTGTACAATTTGTGGATATATAGCTTTAGCGCCCATCATGTGCTGTATTGCAGGTTTGACGTAGAGTTCAAAGCCAGTGAAACAAGCAGATGGATTACCTGATAATCCAAATAAATATTTATTATTAGCAACAGCTACTGTAGTTACACTACCGGGGCGCATGGCAATTTTGTTAAACAACACTTGCGCATTGACCGCTTCATAAATTTGAGGCAAATAATCAAAATCACCTACAGATACACCGCCAGTAGTGATTACAATATCATGCTCAGCCATAGCTTCACGCATCACCTGAATACTACTATTCAAATCATCTTGTTGAATTTTATAAGCGTTGACTTCTAAGTGATGCTTTTTTGCTAAAGCAGTTATCATAGGACCGTTTGAATTACGAATTTTTCCTGGTTTTAAATCATCTCCAACATCCAATAATTCACTTCCTGTAGCGATAACAGCCACGCTAGGTTTTTCAAAAACCGGAACTTCTGTATAACCATATGTTGCTAAAACAGCTATTGCCCCTGGATTAACACATTGACCTTTTTCTAATAAAACATCTCCAACCTTTGTTTCTTCACCTTTTATCGAAATATTCTCATTTGCGCTAAATGTTTTTCTTATTGTAAAATCTTGTTCACCTTCGACAGTTTGTTCAAGCATAACGATGGCATCAGCACCTTCAGGTATTTGTGCACCTGTCATAATTCTCACGGCTTCAAATGCTCCAACTGTTTTAGTTGAAACTGATCCTGCTCCAATGTGGTCAATAACTTTAAATTTAATGCGATTGTCACCGCTTGCACCTTTTGTATCAATACTTCTTAACGCAAAACCATCATATGGTGATTTATCAAACCTTGGTATCTCATGGGTCGCTACAATATCTTCAGCTAAAATGTAATTTAAGCTTTCCGCTAAGGGTAGAGTGGTTCTATCCATAAAAATTTCTTGGTTTATCACACGTTGAATTGCTTCACTCACTGGAATTGGGTTTCTTTTCTCTACAGGCATCGCAAATCTACTCCTTATAATTAATAATTTCATGATATACTAGAACACGATTAGGAGGGATACATTGACTGAATTTACGCATATTAACAAACAAGGGAATGCAAAAATGGTAGACGTTTCTGATAAAAACATAACAAAACGCTCAGCTACTGCGCATTCAAGTATAACGGTAAATCCAGAGATTTATGAACAAATCGTTGATCACACTAACCAAAAAGGAAATGTACTGAATACTGCTCAAATTGCTGGTATTATGGCTGCAAAAAATACTGCTGATATTATACCAATGTGTCATCCGTTACCTTTAACTGGTATAGATATCACATTTGATTGGCAAAAAAAAGCACAAGCATTCATTTTAAATATACAGGCAACCGTCTCTACAACTGGAAAAACTGGTGTGGAAATGGAAGCACTCACTGCCGCTTCAGCTGTAGCACTTACAGTTTATGATATGACAAAAGCGTTAGATAAAGGCATGGTCATTGGCGAAACTTACCTACTCTCAAAAACAGGCGGCAAATCCGGTGATTACAAAAGATAACTGTCGTAAATATTAATATGTAAGTGATAGAGTCCAACGAACATATAAACGTTGGGCTCTAATTATTTTGTAATCTCTTGAACTAAATGATTCAGTTCTGGTTTAATGAGCTTATTCAATGCTAATTTCACTGCGCCCGTAGAGCCAGGTATACTAAAAATCAATTTATCATTTACGGTACCTGCAATTGCTCGAGATAATAGCGCACGTGTCCCAACATCTTCTGCATAACTTAAATATCTAAATAATTCTCCAAATCCTTCGATTTCTTTAGTAATCAGACTAGATACAGCCTCTATCGTTACATCTCTTTGTGCTATACCAGTTCCACCTGTAGTGATAATGACATCAATATCCTCTGCTAACCAATGCTTTAATTGCTCA
Organism: Staphylococcus cohnii subsp. cohnii; assembly: GCF_002902365.1. Classification (GTDB taxonomy): domain Bacteria; phylum Bacillota; class Bacilli; order Staphylococcales; family Staphylococcaceae; genus Staphylococcus; species Staphylococcus cohnii. The sequence continues at coordinate 15,755 of NZ_PPQC01000009.1, forward strand.
GTAATTACAGTTTGTTCATCTTTAACAATCTTATAATGTGATTCTGTAATCGTAACGTTTAATGTTGAAAGTAACTCTTTAACTAATTTACCACCTTTATCTGTTTCATAATCTCTTGTATCAGAAACTGTTAATACTGCACATTTAATATTTCTATCAAGTTTAACATTTGTATGCATATTGAACCTCCTTAGCCAAATAATTGGTTGATTAACGTCATCGCTTGTTGTGGGTTAGTCATACCATGAATCAATAATCTTCCGCCTTTAAAGCTAACTATTCTATGTGCTTTATATTTAAAATGTAACATGTAAGGGTTGCGTTGATATGGAATCTCTTGTCGTTGCAAAAATGTTTCCAACATTTCCTGGGAAATTTCAGGGTTTTCATATTGAACAGTATCCCTTCCACATAAAGTTGCAAATTGCCTTTGTGTTGTATTGAGATACGGATATGTTGGTTGTGTGCCACAAGTTTTACAAGCGCTATCTTGCAATTTTTTAAATCCAAATGTAAAATGTGTGCCTTCCCAAATATCACCATAAGTAACTTTAGGTGCAATTGTTGCGCCTGTTAATATTTTCAACGCATCTTTTAATTGTAAACTGGTCGTCATAGTGACTGCTGGCTGAATGACGCCTACTGTATCACAAGTCATATTAATAGCAGGTAGCTGTGGGATCAAACAGTTAAAACAAGGTGTTTGTTCAGGTATAAACGTCGCTTCCACATAAGTACTTTGTACAACACCACCATAAATCCATGGTATACCAGCTTTATACGCAAAATCATTTATCAATTGTCTCGTTTCAAAATTATCAGTTGCATCTAAAATAAGTTGTACATCTTGTGCGTTTGATTCTAAAAATAACCGATCGACATGTGCAATATGTATATGCAATCTCAAATTTTGACGTATAGCCATTAAATTGCGTTCTGCTGCAACTACTTTTGGTAATTTATCTGCTGCATCTATTTCTGTATACATCGTTTGGCGTTGTAAATTACTATATTCAATATAATCTCTATCTACAATTGTTAGTTCACCTACACCAGCTCTTACTAATCCTTCTGCTAGGTGTGTGCCTAAAGCTCCCATACCTATAATTAACACATGTGCATTCATAATTTTCTCTTGCCCAGATGTTCCTATATGTTTAAATAACATTTGTCTTGAAAAACGCTCTACACTCACTATGAACCCCCTCACTTTGCATCATTATTTTCATTATAAATCTTGACGGTCTATGTAACAACGGTTTAAATTCATTATGCGAAAATCCTATATGCCACTTTTATTCATATTAGCAATACAAAACTTAACAAAATAAAAGAGTAAGAACGAAATCAAATATAGATAGTGATTTCATATTCCTACTCTTTATCGCAAAACAGTTTCAAAAGAAATAATGATACATTTATGGTGATTACTAATACTTTGATTTTTGTCATTAAAGTCACTAATCATTATTTAAATTTGAATTTTCAATCCATCAAATGCAATGGTTGATTTTAAGCCATCTTCTGCTAATTGCTCTTCTAGTTGTTTAATTTGTGTCTTTGTTAAACTTTCAGTAGCTTCAATATGGGTAAAATATGTATGCTTAGCATTAATAGCTTTAGCAATAGTCACACATTCATCAAATGTCGCCTCTCCTAAAGCATTTAACATACCTTTTGGATGAATACGTTCATTAGTTATAGGATTAACTTCATTGCTACCAAAAGGTAAAATAGCAACATCAACTTTTTTCAACTTCTCCGTTGGTCGAAAGTCTTTAATTTCATCTGGAATAATAAGTATACGTTTGGTATTTATAGTTAAATAAAAACCAAACGCGAATTGTTCTGCTAATTGAATCCATTCTATCGTTGTACCATCAAAACTAATTTCTGCATCATTGTCAACAATTACCAGGTTAATTACACCTAATGATTCTAAATATTGAACATATTCCCAACGTGCAAAATATGCTTTAAAATCTTCCACTTCTTGAGTTGTAATATAAACCGTCGTCGTTTTGGACTTAGGTATTTTGTGAATAAAATCAAAATTGAGTGTTTCCCATATCCTAATCCCCATCGTGTGATCTGGATGCCAATGAGAGTAAATGCCATATTTTATATCACCAATTTTTGATTGTCTTAGTTGTTGAAATATATCTTCTGAAGTGTCGATGAGTAATTGTAAATCATGAATGAAGATACCAGGCCCTGTTCTTTTTTGTGCATCTTTATGCTGTGAAACTGATTGATAAAGTGTTGGTATACCTCCAGAAGTTCCTAAAAATTCGATAATCACTGCATCACCCCTACTTATTTATAAATGTGATTATATTTATTACTCAACTGCACATAAACTATAACTACATATCACCCTATATTAATAATTTCGTGTGCCAATATTTCAGCTTCATATTGCGAATGTGTAACAAAGATAATAGGTATATTCCATAATTTAAAAATTCGTTTTACTAACAAAATACTTTCTTCTTTCGTTGCATCATCTAAACTAGAAAACGGCTCATCTAGTAACATCAAGTCTGGTTTAGTACTTAAAGTTCTAGCTAATGCAACACGTTGAGATTCACCACCTGATAAACGTATTGGATATTTATCTTTTAAGTGAACAATATTTAGTTGATTCATTAAATTATCTATGTGCTGAGAGTACTGTGTCATAAAAGTGATATTTTGAAACACAGTCATATTTGGAAATAATTGATAATCTTGAAATAAATAACCTATATTGCGTTTTTGAATCTTCACATCAACATTTGAAGTAGTGTCTGTCAATATATGGTCGTTAATCTTTATAAACGCTTGATCTGGTTGTTGTAAACCAGCAAGCATATTTAAAATTGTTGTTTTCCCTATACCTGAAGGTCCTTTAATGGCATAGATTTTAGGTGTAGTGTCATCTATTTTCACATGTAATTGCGTATTATTTAAAAGATGATTCAAAGATATATTTAGCATTAACGAGCCTCCCGATAACCATCTTTATTCAATAAATTGATTGTACCAATTACAGTGACCGCAAATGCAACCAATACAATCACCCATAACCATGCTTGATTTTCTTTCCCTTGCTCTACTAAAAAGTATATTTCTAAAGGTAACGTGTTGGTTTTGTTGGGAATATAGCCTGCTACCATTAACGTAGCACCAAATTCTCCAATTGCCCGCGCAAAACTCATCATTACACCAGCAAGTATTGAACGCTTAGATAACGGTAAAACCAATTTAAAAAATATTTTACTTTCACTTGCGCCCATTGTTCTTGCTGTATTCAACATCTTAGGATCTATGCTCCGAAACCCTTGTACAGTATGCTGATACATTAACGGAAAGCTTACAATGATAGATGCAAATATGGCACCAGTTAAAGTAAATACAACTGGCAAATGTAAAAAATCGCTAAAAAACCTACCAATCACACTACGAGGTGAAAATATAATCAGTAAAATAAAACCCATCACTGTTGGAGGTAACACAATTGGTAACACAATGAAACTTTCCAAAAGTCTCGTTATAAAGCCACGACGCTTATACAACCATCTTGATATAAAAACACCTAATATCGTAACGATAATCGTGCTGATAACCGCGACCCTCAATGATATCCAAAATGGCGTGACATCTGGCATTTTTGCTACCTCCTATACTTTGAATTTATATTTTTTTAAAATTTCTTGTGCTTCATCTGTTTTTAAAAATTCAACCCATGCTATTGCTAACTTTTTATCTGAAATCGCCGCTGACTTATATGTGATAGGTTGTTTTAACTCAGCTGTTTGAATTTCTTTCACATTACTATCACCATTTTTTTGACTTTGATATAAATCTGTTTTATAAACATAACCTAATTGGGCATTGCCTTTTTCAACATAATTTAATACTTGTCGCACGTCTTTGGCAAAGACTAAATGTGGTTTAACATCCTCATACAATTGATGATCTTTTAAGTATTGCTCAGCATATTTACCTGCAGGCACAGATTTAGCCTCACCTATAGCTAATTTTTCACCTTGCTTTAAATCAGACACATTCTTATATGTACTATTAGATTCACCTATAAGTACTAAATCATTTTGTGCGTATTCATATTTATTTTGAGCTTGTTTGCCTAATGCATCAATATCTTTTGTATTTGCAGACATAAATACATCTACAGGTGCCCCCTTCTCAATTTGTTGTCTCAGGGCTCCTGATCCGCCATAATTAAATGTGATTTTTGCATTTTTATGTTTTTTATTAAATGCTTGTTCTAAATCTTTAGTGACATCTGTTAAACTTGCTGCTGCTGAAATATGTATTTCTTTCTTATTATCATCCTTATTGCTAGCATCTTTTTCACTATGATTATTTTCACTGTTAGAGTTGGAGCACCCAGTTATTAACATACAAATCATAATAGTAGCAATAATTAAAAAAAGCCAAGTTCTTTTCATTTAGTTGCCTCCTTTTTCATATAATTATATGCCTCTTTATTTCAAAAAAAAAGAGCATATACTAAAGTAAAAACGACTTTGTATAGCTCAATTTTCAAAATATTTATTGTAACGAGGTAATAAACGTCTTAAATGCATTTTGACCTTGTGGTGTATTTTTAAATACACCTGCATCCTCTAGTACGCGTTTGAATTTAAAACCAAGTTCTTTTTCAATAATTTCTTCTACGTTCTTTTCATTAATATCATATCGTTGCGCCATATCTTCTGCCCATGATTGATGTATACCTAATGTTTGTTGTTGATCACCTAATAAAAATGCCTTAACCTGTTGTAATTCTTGTTTTAATCTACCAGGCAAAATAGCAGTACCCATGACTTCTATTAATCCAATGTTTTCTTTCTTAATATGTTGGACATCTTTATGAGGGTGAAAGACACCATCTGGATATTGTTCTGATGTTTGATTATCTCTTAAAACAATATCAAGTTCATATTGTTGTTCCCTATAACGGGCAATAGGCGTTACAGTGTGATGACGCTCGCCATTTTTACTGTATGCGCTTACATCTACAGTTTCATCTGAATAATTATTCCATGCTTTTCTAATAAATTCTGCCGCCGCTACTAAGTCGTTTTTATCTTCACTTTTCAAACGAATGACACTCATAGGCCAATACAATGTCGAAGCCGCTACTGTTGGGAATTGTTTTAAACTAAAGTTGTGCAATTCCTTAGCGTTGTCCATCGGAAATGTGTGTCTACCCGATTGATAATGATTGTGTGTCAAAATTGAACCACCAACGAGTGGTATATCTGCATTCGAACCAATGAAGTAATGTGGAAATTTATCTACAAAATCTAACAGTTGTACAAATGTTTGCTTATCTATGTTCATAGGCACATGCGATTGAGATAAAACGATACTATGTTCTTTAAAATAGGCATATGGAGAATATTGAAAACCCCATTGTTCTTGTCCTAAGTTCAATCTGATAATACGATGATTTGTTCTCGCAGCTTGTATTACAGAGCCTTTAAACCCTTCATTTTCCATGCATAGTGCGCATTTAGGATAATCTGTTGCAGGCGCTTCTTTCGCTTTGGCAATTTGTTTAGCATCTTTTTCTGGCTTGGATAGATTGATTGTTATTTCCATATCACCATATTCACTTGCTGTGTTGAAATTTATATTATGCGCAATTGCATCTTCTTTCACATAATGATTGCGTTTGGTTATGTTATAAAAATAGTCTGTCGCTTTCTTCGGACTCTGTTGATATAATTCATAAAACTTATGATTCAGTACAGATGGACGTGGTGTGATTAAATCTAATATTTGTGCTTCAATGATCTCTTTGCTATATAATGCCTCATCTATACATTTGTTATTAATTGCTTCTTGAATCCAGTATTGTGTTATCTCAAGTGCAGTTGTCTCTGAATTAAATTTGGAAGTTGTTGTATCATCTATACCTGAAGCATTTAAAATACTCAGTAACCTATTTTGAATATAAATGGCGTCTTCCGCTTCATAATCCCCATGTACAATAGCGTGAGATACAAATAATTGGACAGCGTAGTTATTTAATAACATGCATTATACCTCCTGATATCCGTTAGGATGCTTTTCATGCCATTGCCAAGCAGAACCAATAATATCATGTATATCATCATGTTTAGGTTTCCATCCTAATATTTGCTGTGCTTTATTACTTGATGCAATTAATTTGCTAGGGTCTCCGGCTCTTCTTTCACCTACAACTGCATTTATTGTTTTACCTGTAACTTTTCTTGCTGCTTCTAAAATTTCAAACACAGAATATCCTTGACTGCTACCTAAATTAAATGCACCTGATTCTCCACCATTTTTCAAATGTTGAAACGCTAAGATATGTGCATCAATTAAATCGACGACATGTAAATAATCTCGTATGCAAGAGCCATCTTCCGTATCATAATCATCGCCAAAAACAGTTAATTCATCTCTTTGTCCTAAAGCTACTTGTAATACAATTGGTATTAAATGCGTCTCAGGTCTGTGGTCTTCTCCAATTGTGCCATCCTCTTTTGCTCCTGCAACATTAAAGTAGCGTAGTGCAGTATAATTCACACCATAAGCTTCATGACTCCAATGCATCATTTTTTCCATCATTAATTTACTCTCACCATAAGGACTTGTTGGCGTTTTAGAATCATCCTCTGTAATTGGCACAGAATCTGGTTCACCATATACTGCTGCAGTTGATGAGAAAACAATATGCGCTACCTCATGATCATACATAACTTCTAACAATACTTGTAAACCATTAACATTATTATTGAAATAGGATAGTGGTTTTTCAACAGATTCACCAACTAATGAGTATGCACAAAAATGAAATACGCCTTCAATATTTTCGTTATTAAATACGTTTTCTAAAAATGCCTTATCACGAATATCACCTTCGTAAAACTTTGCATTATTGTTTACTGCTGCTTTATGTCCAGTGCCTAAATTATCTACAACAACAACATCATAGCCTCTATGAATTAATTGATCTACTGCATGACTTCCAATATAACCTGCGCCACCTAATACTAGTACACCCATGAAAAAACCCTTCCTTTTTTAATTTGATTTTAAATTATTTTTACGCCATCACTAATGCCGACATGATAAAACGATGGTTCATAACCGATTTTTTCTATATATTTTTTTGTAACTTTATCTTCTAATTCTTGGATTTGATTTTTGTGCACTAACGCAATTGCACAACCTGCAAAACCTGCGCCTGTCATTCTTGCACCGAGCACACCTTCCACTTGTTGAGCTGTTTCAGCCAACGTATCAAGTTCAATACCTGTTACTTCATAGTCATCTTTTAAAGATGCATGTGAATCATTTAATAATTGTCCAAATTTTTCAAAATCATTATCGGATAATGCTTGATAAGCAAGTTTCGTACGTTCATTTTCTGAAACAGCATGTTTTGCTCTTCTACGTTTTACGTCATCTTTAATAAGCATTTGATGTGCTTTAAATTGTTCCATCGTTAATTCACCTAAAGATTCAATATTCAATTTGTGTTGTAATGATGACAGCGCAGATTCACATTCACTTCTGCGTTCATTATATTTACTTTCAGTTAATGAGCGGCGTTTATTGGTATTCATAATCGATATGACATAATCTCCAAATTTAGCCGGTACAAATTCATAATTTAACGTTGCGGTATCTAATAATACGGCATGTTCTGCTTTTCCCATACCTATTATAAATTGATCCATAATTCCTGAATTGACACCCATAAATTGATTTTCAGTACGTTGACCTATCTTAATGAGTTCTAATCTCTCTAAATTCAAGTTGAATAACTGTTTTATCAGCCAACCGATTAATAATTCTATTGATGCAGAAGATGAAAGACTAGCGCCGTTTGGAATATTACCTTCAATCAAAATATCAAAGCCTTGTTTAATTACTGAAAAAGCTTCTACTAAATATTTAATAACACCTTTAGGATAATTCGCCCAATCATGTTCCTTATCAAAATCTAAATGGTCTAAATCGAAGGTAATCATACCTATGTTTTCAAAATTATTAGAATATAGGCGAACCAAATTATCTTCTCGTTTAACTGCTAAACCATATGTGCCTAATTCAATTGCTGCTGGAAAAACATAACCTCCATTATAATCTGTATGTTCTCCAATAAAGTTAATTCTTCCTGGTGCAAATGCACGCACTTCAGGCTGTTTGTCAAATATTCTTTCAAATTTCTCGCGCATAGCTTCTAACATAATATTCCACTCCTTTAAAAAACGATATAAACCAAAATCTAACCCCTTAGTAAACTTAAATAAAGTTTACTTGTTTACTAAATGTTTTGTCAATATACATTACTTGTTGACTTTAAAGGTCATTCTTTCTTTTAATTGTGCTTCTGCTATGACATGTATAGCAATTTGTCTTGTTTTATTTATTCTTTCTTCAGCCATTCTTACTGCTATTTTCCCATAGTCGTCTATTGGTATATGTACACTACTGATAGAAGGAACTGCATACTGAATGACTTCTAAATCATTAAAACTTATCAATTTTATATCATCAGGTAAAGTGTATTTTTTTAGTTGTAATTGCTGCAATATACCTATAGCAATCATATCGTTACCTGCGATAAAAACTTGAGGTAAATGATGGTTTTGTAATAATTCGTTTACTGCATTTATACCATCTTCTTTATTCCAACCATTCATTAATAATCTACCTTTTCTTTGGTGCTTTTCACACCAGTCAGTAAATGCGATATATCGCTTATCTTGAATATTTGGACTATTCAATGTTGGCATACCAGTAAGATTTTTTATTGTATGCGTACCACCCACATAAACAATATCGTTTAAACCTGAGCGATCTATATCATTTAATAATTGAATCATAGCATCATATAAATCCGAATAAACAGCATCAACAGATTTAGGTGTGTTAGCGTTATTGATAACCACAATATTCTGATTGTAACTCTGCAATTCTAAAATAGCTTTTGAAGCAAAATTCCCCACAACAATAATTGCACCAGCCTTTGCTATTTTAGTGAAATCAATGCAATCATGTTCACCATCAATACGAAGCGTTCTTTTTAATGAAAGATTTAAACGTTTCACCTCCGCTTCAATGGCAAGCCTTATCTCACGATAATACGGATCAGACATTTCTTTGGCCCGTGATGCATATGTAATAATTTGTATGCTTTTATTTTTCCTTTCAGACTTTTTATATTGAAAATTATCTGCTATATCATATATTCTTTTTCTCGTTTCTTTAGCGACAGATAAAGTAGGATCATTATTTAACACACGAGAAACCGTACCTGGACTCACCTTCGCTTCCTTCGCAATATCTCTTATACTAGCCATTAATCAAATCACCTCTCAACTTCATGTTTACTATAAGTTTACTTCTAAGCATGCTATATATCAATCATATATTGTAGTTATAAGTATGTTTATGAATACAGTTTATTTTTTTTGCAACAAAAAATACGCTAAAATAGTTAGTGAATAGGAACTGGGGGGATAAATACTATGAATGAAGATGTTTTAACAAATCAACATATAGTTAGATATGAAAACGGCAAACTTATTGAAACAACAGACCATTACGTCACAGAATTCCCACTGACAATCATGGTCAATCGGGAAGAATTTGCAACAGTCATTTGCAGTCCAAATCATATGGAAGAATTGGTCTTAGGTTTTTTAGCTTCAGAAGGAGCTATATTAAAAAATGATGATTTAAAATCTATCCAAATAGACGACAGTAAAGGCTTTGCCCATGTAGAATTAAGCAAATCACTAAATGATCGGTTTGAATATTCTACTAAACGTATGATTGCATCATGTTGCGGTAAGAGTCGTGAATTTTATTTCCACAATGATGCTGCTATAGCTAAAACATCTATGTCTAAAATTAAACTTGCCCCTCAACAAGTACTTAATATGATGACACGCTTACAAAGCGCAAGTAAAATTTTCAAACAAACTGGTGGCTTACATAATGCTGCCATTAGTGATGGAGAGACATTTTTTGAACATAGACAAGATATTGGTAGACATAATGCTTTAGATAAACTTTATGGTTATTGTATACAACATCATATACCTGTGCGAGACAAAGTATTAATTTTTAGTGGGCGCATATCATCTGAGATTCTTATTAAAGCTGCGAAAATTGGTGTTGGCGTTATTTTATCTAAATCCGCACCAACTACATTAGCTGTAACGCTTGCCAATGATTTAAATATTACAGCAATCGGTTTTATTCGTGATGGTAATTTTAATGTTTATAGCCATCCAGAGCGCATAATATCATAGTGATTAAAAAGTATCCCTCACTATATGAAAATGTCAAATTACAAGTAAATCTTATGCGATATGTTACCTAATGTTTGTTTTTTATCCATTGATTTATGCAATGTTATAAAAACATCTATACTCATTCACTATTAAAATATTGAGTGTGAATTGGTGCAGATGTTTAAAAAAATCATTTGGCAAATATGAAAGTATTAAGCTATGTCTTCAGAAATCGTGCATAAAAAATGTCGACAAAGTTGGAAACTTTGTCGACACGCTAATATCTTCACTATGTGAAAATACTTTTTAAATTATAGTAAAAAAACATTAGAGCTTATTCAAATATCTTCTTTTACGATATGATAGCAAAAGCTTATAAATACATAACCTTGCTTCACATACATTTCTTTTGCACTATCTTCTCCATCAGCAATCAGTATCAATGGTTTTGGCATGGCTAACTCTGCAACAAAACTTTGCATCACGCTACCAACACCTTGTCTTTGATGACATGCTAATACGCCAAAACCATCAATTTCAACAGTTGTCTCATCTATAACCAAATCTAATATACCAGCCGGAACACCTTGCTTATAAGCTATAAGACGTGTTTTAGCATCATTAATATATTGGTTTTTAATCATATTAGAACTTTCCCTGACATATTCCTCACCATATGGTGCTGCAAACTGGCTATGAACACTTATATAATCATCTATGGTATGCTCATCCACGACTTTAACTTCGATTTCAGAGTCTACATATTTTTTGAAATTTTGGGGTTCAATCGCATATAACTCCATTAGACCCAATTCAAATTGTTCTTGATTAATTAACGCTATCCATTGTTGATCCAATTCTATATTTTCAGGAAAAGTAAAGGTTAAATGATTAGAGCTTTGTTGCTTATGCATATGTGTTTGTGTAGCTATATCTGCTTTCCATTGTTTAATCGAAGGCATTTGTTTGTACACCCATTTATTTGCATCAAATACTAAAGGGATTTGAGGAGTTAAATAAATTACTTTATCTTCATCTTCAGCATAAATATTCCCGGGTTGGAAAATATTGTTTAAAGTAATGTTTGCCATTATTTTCACTCCCCTTTATCGAAACTGATTTTACTTAAGTAATTGTTTAAATCGACTATGGTTTAACATGATATTACCAATTAAGCTGGCAATCAAAGCTTTAATAATATCACCAGGCATAAATACAAAAGAAAGCATAACCGATTTAGAAATCGGTAAATTCGTTATCAGTCCCATTATAATCGTACCGACAATATCTAATAAAACGACCCCTATCACTACTGTCGCTATCAATAATACAATAAAGTTGATTCTTTTCAAATATAAGTCCCTTACAAGTCCAATGAGATATGTAACAACAGGATACATAAATAAAAAACCAGCTGATGGCCCTGCAAATACACCAATACCACCACGACCACCTGATAGTAACGGTAATCCAGCAACAACTAAAAGTAATAAAACAATGATACTCAATGTTCCATATTTACGACCTAATAGAATAGCAGCTAGAAATATACCAATATTTTGTAAAACAATTGGAACAGGCATGATTGGTAACGGGATTGCAGGTACAAAACCTAAAACTGCAATAATTGCAGTCATTAAAGCAGTATAAACTAAATATTTCGTTGACATCATCAAACCTCCTTTAATAAAAAAAATTATACCACAAATGTAAACTATTAAAAACAAAAAGTTTACAATAAGGCGGTAGCCTTTTTACAAACAAAAACATGAGCCTGGACAACTTCACTTCGTCCAACACTCATGTTTTATTTTAATGATGTCTAATTAAATCTTTAAAAAACTACTATAACCATCGTTTTATGAGTTAGATTTCAAAAATTTTTCTTTCAAGTCTTTTCTCATAAATTCCAATGTATAAGGATCGTTATACCAATAAGTTTCTGCTTGTACCTCTATAACTTGATCATTTTTAACTGCAGATAAATTATTCCAGAGATCTGTTTTTTTATAACCTGGTTTTGTTTTACCTTCACTTGTAGAAACGATATAATCACCAGCATAATCAGCTATTTTTTCTTGTTTAATTTCAGCCCATCCTTCTTTTTTAACTAATTCGTTAAGTTTGTCAGGCATTTTTAACCCAAAAGCTTGGTAAATGACTTCCCCACCACGACCCCAGTTAGGCCCGTATGTGTAAAGTTTTTTATCGAATTCATCAAAAATTGATACTGTTGTATTTTCACCAATTTTCTCTTTGATTGCTTCACCATCTTTTACGGTTTGTGATTTCCATTTTTCTTCCCATTTTTTTACTTTATCTTCTTTTCCAAGTAATTTACCTAATTGTCTTTGTTGGTCTAAATATTTATGCTTACCATAATCGTAAACTACAGTCGGTGCAATCTTTTTATACTTTTTAATGTTTTTATCAGTAGAGTAAGCTACGATTAAATCTGGTTTTGTTTTAGCAACTTTTTCAACGTCATTTTCTCCAACTTTTTCAACGTCTTTAAATTTATCTTTTAAAATATTACTGCTGTCGACTTGCTCATTTACTGCTACAATATTGCCTCCTAAATATTTAATTCCACCTGCATATGTAGGTGCAACCACTGCAATACGTTCTGGATTTTTAGGTATATCAATTTTCTTTCCACTATCTAATGTATAAGCTTTTGTATCTTCTTTTTTACTATCTGAGCCACTTTCAGATTGTTTCCCACAAGCAGCTAATATTAAAACCATTACAATAATTGGAAATATTAATTTTTTCATAAGGTCCCTCCGTTGAAAATGATTATCATTACCACTGAATTATATAATGATTATAAAATTTGTACAATAGAAAACCTAAAATTTTTATTATTTTAAAAAATAAAAAAAGGAATGAGTATATGAAATCAACTTTAATTATTGATTTCATATACTCATTCCAAAATATAAAGCTTGTTCAAAGCATTCATTTACTTTAAAAATAGGCCATGTTCTCTTTATTTATTTAAAGTGACCTAATACACTATGAGCAATATTCGTATAAGCCATGTCTTCCATAGGTGGATTATGGAGTCCAGCTCGCATATCTCTATAGTAACGTTGTAATGGACGCTCCATTTCTAAACTCTTAGCACCCACAACACGCATGGCAATATCTATCACTTCTAATCCTTGGTTCATCACCAACACTTTACTTGCTGAAGTTTCATTCCAAATTGGTATGTCTTGTTGCTGATTGTATAACGCTGCAGTACTCCATAAAAAGTGGCGTGCTGACAGTAGTAAGGATTCCATTTTACCGACATTTTGCTGTACGGTTGATATATCTCCAATCACACCATCAATGCTTGCAGGACTATAATTTTTTGCAAAATCAACAGCATAGTCTCTCGCTGCTTGTGCAATACCTAAATAGGTACTAGGGATATGTAATATCCAACCATTCGGTTTTTTACCACCAGCGCCTCTTATTTCAACAAAATTTTCTTCTGGAATGAAAACATCATTTAAAATCAAATCATGACTTTCAGTTGCACGCATACCCACCATATTCCAATTGTCTGCAATCTCAACACCAGGTGTATCTTCAGATATCAAGAAAAACCCAACAGTATCTATTTCTTCATAATAAGCACTTACAATAAAATGGCTTAACCTTCTACTCATTGAAGTAAATGTTTTGACCCCATTAATCACAAAACCTTTGTCTTTTTTTATTGCATGTGTAGCAGGTCTTGCTCCTCTTGTAGGGCTGCCTGTTTCAGCTTCACTGACAGCTCTGTTCACTAATGCACCTTTTTTCACTGCTGTTGCAAAGCGCTCTAGCATATCTTGTTCCCAAGCATGTTGTTCATATAATTGTCCAACAACGCTAAGGTGCCAGCCAACAGAAAGTGCAGTTGCACCATCTATTGCTCCTAAATACGTCTGTAGTACAACCATATCTTCAACAGTCGCCCCCTCACCACCATAGGCTTTAGGCAACGTTAATAGCGTATAACCTTCATTTACCAACCAATCAATATTCTCATATGGAAATCTTGAATGTTTATCATTATACTCAGCTTTTTCTTTAAATTGTTCTTTTATTGAATCAAATTTATCTATCCATTTTTTTTGTATCTCTGTATGTATTAATGCAGAATAATTCACAGTGTCCACCTCATTTTAGACTTTTATCTATTAACCTTAGTGTAACACTCGCTTATAACGAATAAAAGCCTTTAAACCATCTAAAATCTTACTTTACCGATAAGGATTAATGTGATACTTTGTACATATTGATATTCTGGGGGATTAAAATGATTACAGTTGAACATTTAATACATAAATATAAAGACCATACTGTTCTTAATGGCGTTAGCTTTTCACAAAATAAGGGTACTGTGACAGCTATTATAGGTCCAAGTGGATCAGGTAAAACAACACTGCTAAGAACATTGAACGCGTTAGCTATACCAAAATCAGGCACTATTCAAATTGACAACCAAAAATTTATCGCCGATAAACATTCAAAAAAAGACATCTCACAGTTACGAAAGAAATCTGCGATGGTATTTCAAAACTATAATTTATTTAAGAACAAAACAATACTTGAAAATATTACAGTTGGTTTGATACATGGTAAAAAAATGCCCGCTAAGCAGGCAAATGAAATAGCCATCTCTTATTTAGAACGTTTTAATTTATTAAATCAAAAAGATAAATACCCTTCTCAACTATCCGGAGGTCAAAGTCAGCGTATAGGGATTATCCGTGCTTTAGCGCTTAATCCAGATGTATTGCTATTAGATGAACCTACATCTGCATTAGATCCTGAATCAATTCAAGGAGTTTTGTCGCTTATCAAGTCTATTGCACAAGAAGGGATGACCATGGTTATTGTCACTCATGAAATACAATTTGCTAAAGCGATAGCTGATCAAATTCTATTCATAGATGAAGGTAAAATATTAAAACAAGGTACACCTCAATCTGTTTTAGCATCTTCTGATTCTAAAAGAATTAACCGTTTCTTAAACACCGTAGAAATGGAGCGTGACTTTTTATGAAAAATAATAAGTTACGCTTTTTAATGATTACACTATTGATTACGGTATTAATAAGTGGATGTAGTCAAGTGCAAAAATCATCAAATCAGAATAAAAAGAAAGAAATCAAAGTAGCAATATCTGCAGAAGTTAACCCACCTTATCTGTATACAAATAAACAAAATGAATTTGCTGGTTTGGATATAGACTATCTAAAACTATTAGAAAAAAAGTTACCACAATACCAATTTAAATATGAATTTGGTGAAGAAGAATCTAATCTTGTAGGTATTGGCGCCGGAAAGTTTGATATGGGAATTAATTGGTTTTTTAAAACACCTGAACGCGAAAAACAGTTTCTCTACCAAGACGTTCCTTATAGTTACGCATTACCTTTGATTGTTGTGCACCAAAACAATTCTGAGATACATTCACTTAATGACCTAACTGAAAAAAAATTAACACCGATGGCACCGAGTGGCGGGTTATATTCTATATTATCTCAGTATAATAATTCGCATTCTCCAAAAATTGATATTGATACCATTCAAGAGCCTTCTAACGGGGATAATTTAAAAATGGTTAGTAATGCCAGACGTGATGCCATGATTTTAAACTGGAACACTTATAATGCAATTCAAAAACAGATCAATGCTGATGTCAAAATTGGTGGTATCATAAAAAAAGAATCATTGCATATCGTCTATAATAAAAAACATCAAAAACTACATGATGATATTGACGAGGCTACTCAAGAGCTGATAGATGATGGCAAATTACAGAAGCTTTCTGAAAAGTACTTTGATGTTAATGTATTTGATGATTTGGATGAAATAAACAAGCAAAAAGATA
This sequence comes from Staphylococcus cohnii subsp. cohnii, assembly GCF_002902365.1. Lineage (GTDB taxonomy): Bacteria > Bacillota > Bacilli > Staphylococcales > Staphylococcaceae > Staphylococcus > Staphylococcus cohnii. Next base: position 31,925 of record NZ_PPQC01000009.1, read on the forward strand.
AATTGGAGGTGCAATCATGACAAATTCTGTTGATTGGTTTGATTTATTTAGACAAGTTTTACAACAATTACCAATAACCTTATTCATCTTTATATTGTCACTCATTTTCGCTTTAATACTGGGATGCTTACTAGCAACGATTCGTATCAAAAGAGCGAAAATATTATCACCTATCGTCCGAATTTATCTGTCTTTTATTCGAAGTACACCTTTAATTTTACAACTTTTTTTGGCATATTTTGCGTTGCCACAATTATTATTATTCATCCAAATCGATATCAATCATTTCAGTAGACTGTTTTTTGTAATTTTAGCATTTACATTACATACAGGTGCTTACTTATCAGAGATTATACGGGCTGGATACCAATCAGTAGATTATAGCCAAATTGAAGCAGGACTTTCTGTCGGTTTATCATATCCACGGATTTTAAAGGAAATCATTATCCCTCAAGCGTTACGTAATAGCATTCCAAACTTGACGACACAAGTCATTGAACTGATTAAAGACACATCTTTAGCTTTTACAATTGGGATTATTGATATGATGGGCCAAGTTAAATTAATTATTGGAAATAACTATGGACTAGGCATGCTAGAAGTTTATATCGTTATATCCATTATTTACTGGATTATCGCCCTTATCATACAAACTATATTTGCACTCATCAATAAACGAGCCGAAAAACCATATCGCGTCTAAGGAGGCATTATTTTGTCATTTATACTTTATACTGTTTCAGAAGTACTTAAAGGTGTGCCTAATACAATCATCATCTCAATTGTAGCAATGATTGTAGGTTTAATCATCGGCACTTTATTCGCCTTTATACAAACCAAAAATATTCCATTATTTTCTCAATTTGTAGTGATATATAATTCTTTTTTTAGGAGCACACCACTTATTGTTCAATTATTTATTATGTATTACGGCTTACCAAAATTAGTGATGTGGGGTAATGAAAAATTCACAATAGCAATTAATCCTGATATTTTCTCACCTTTAATTATTGCCTTTATTGTTTTTTCGTTACATGCTGTTGCATATTTGTCAGAATCTATTAAAGGTGGGTTACTTTCAGTCGATACTGATCAAATTGAAGCCGCTCAAACTGTAGGTCTTTCAACAATACGAACGTACAAAGAGATTATACTGCCGCAAGCATTCAGTTATGCACTTCCCAATATTGAAAATCAATTTATCATGCTTATCAAAGGGACTTCTTTAGCATTTGCGGTGCAAGTTACTGAAATTATGGCAGTCAGTCATGTTATTGCAAATGAAGGTTATCGATTTATAACAGTATATAGTGTAGCTGCTATATTTTATTGGTTACTTGCCATCGTACTAGAATTGATATTTTCAAAAATAGAAAGCCGTTCAACTCAATATATGTTTGCAAAAACTTCAGCATAAATTACAATTTTGTATACTTATTTAGTTTTATTATTTTATCAGTTTCCAATACTAATTTAACTTAACTATACTTTTAAAGTTAACGTATGTAATACAAAGGGTCTTATTTGTTATAGATCAATATATAAGTCAATCATATGTAAAGTGAATATTCCAGGAGAGACGCTGGATTTCTGTTTTACCAAACAATGACGAGATATTGCTACTATATAATGATAAAAAATGAACATGAAAATGCCCATTAATACATTTATGAATAATGTATTAATGGGCTTTATACTGAAATTGATATTCAATATTATTTGAATTTTTGGAACTTAGCATACCTAAATCATTAGACAACTACATTGCCAAACGTTCGGCATACTGTCTTTTTCTTTTATAATAATTTTTAACTTTTTTAGGCATTGTACCGTTTTTGTAATTCATCTTTAGTAATAATAGGATAATTTTTGAATACAATCGATCCTAAGTAACCACAAATAGCACTACCTATCGCACATAATAACGCAACAACTATCACAGTTAATGCATTATTAAAGCCAAACATCACTATTAAACCTGCAATTGGTGTAGCCGTACCTGTAGCTTCATTAACGAGTCCAAACATAGCGATAATTACACCTGATACTGCACCACCTATAAAATTAGTCGTGTAGACAGGAATAGGATTTGCTGTAAAAATATCTGCTTGTGATAATGGCTCTATAGCGACAGAAATCGTGGTTTTTCGATCACCAAACTTCATTCGCTTAAACAAAACAAAATTCATAAATGATGATCCAAAAACTGCCAATGCTCCAATTGCCATAGGTGTACCTGTTAGTCCTAATAAAGCAGTCAATGCCATCGAACTTAAAGGTGCAGTAGCTACAACTGTTATAATGCCCCCTAGTACTATCCCCATTAGTACTGGACTTGAGGTTGTCGATTCTTTAATGATATTACCTATTTGCAATAATGTTGCATCTACAACAGGTGCGACACCGACTGCAATAATTCGTGTAATAGGTGCAATAATAATAATTGAACCTATTAAATCCAAACCATCCGGAAATTTTCGCTCTATCCATTTCATACCAAAGCTTGCTATGTAACCTGCGACAAAACCTGGTAGTAAATCCATGTTACCGCATGCAACTGCAATAACAAATGCGTATACAGGAGAAACACCCATTGCTAAAGCGACCAAACCAGCAGCAGCAACACCACCTAAGCCGCCTGCCGCTTCACCTAACTGGCCTAGAAATGGAATCCCTAGTAAATCTCCACCAACATATTTATGGAATGCTTCCACTAAAAAGGAAGCTATTGCAGCATTGGCTAGAGCGCCCATTGCTTTTCCACCATTTGGAGCCTTGCTAGTAAAAAGTGTAAACAAACATAAAACAATACCTAAAAATATAACCCCTAAAAGTAAATTCATAATAACACCTTTCTAATATTTGTATGCGCTCTCATTTAACAAATATTAGTATATCACATTTAAATTTTTACTCAAATAATATTTTAGTTCAATATATAATTAATTAAATAAAATTGCACTTTTCAGAATATTCGTTTTTTTATATATGTAACACGACTCATTTAAAAAATAAGTTACTTGAGATAATCTTGTAATGTTTTTATCATATGTTCAATTTTTTGATGTTGTGTTTCATTTATATATACAACAACTATACGTTCATCAATATCACTTCTCTTTTTGCTCAAATAGCCCATTTTAATTAATTTTTGCAATGCCTTCGTTAAATAGTACGGTTTTAACTCTGAATATTGTGCGATTTCTTTCGCAGTAACTTCATAAGATTGACATTCATGTATATAATTCAAAATAAATATTTCTTCATAATTTAATTTGTGATATTTTTTAGTTTCTTTGAAAAACTGCTTGCCTTTTTGATACAAAGTTATTAATTCATTTAATTCTTTTAATTTTTCCATAAAACCACTCCTTATGTTTTTTCATGATGTTAATATATTTCAAAGTGTGCCTGTCTTTATGTAATATAATTTTATCCTATTTATGCTATTGAATTCAATATGGCTTACTATGAAAAATATTAGAAATTGCTACTATTTTTTTAATACCACTTTTTATTATTAAAATTTAGTGGTACATATATCCTTTTTGTTACTAAAAATTCATTAATGCCTCTTATAAATTTTTAAAATTAATAGCATTTGATGTTAATTTAATAAATTGAACACCACAAAAGCAAACTAAATATACTTTGAACGATCAATTACAAATATTGTTACATAAGACAACTAACAAAATTTAAATCAACATGTCTAATTTAGTGCATCTATATGTAGCATATACTCATTTTAAAAACATAACTATCAAATAAGCGTTTTAAAAATGAGATGATTTACGCTTTACTATTTCTACTATCACTGTGTACAAGCGTTTGCTCATTAAGCGTCTGCCTGATATGTAAAAAACAACTTGAGTCATTTATTAAAGTTCCAAGTTTTCAGACTGTCAGACTTTGTTGACAGTTTTTTTGTGCACGCTTTCCTCAGGCACTGCCTCAGTCTGTAGTCTTTGACTAGTGCTATTCCCGCAGAAGTCGACCCAAATCACTGCCTATATCACACTAAAAATATTACTAATTCAGAGACTCATATGTTATAAGAGAACGAGAAAAACAATTTGCTGATAGTCTACCTGCATGTGTAGATAATGATTGTTATATCATTGAAAACACTGTTGATACTGTAAAGAAACAATATTATTTACGCAGTCAAACAATTGAGAGAAGATTTGGCGATATAAAAGAACAGCATGGTATGCGATGAACGAGATATAGACGCCATGACAAAATTTCTATGGATACCATGTTAATTTGTGTTGTCATGAATCTTTAAAAATGGAAATATGGTTAGTAAAATGGACAGTAATGGTCTGAAATACCACTACTATTTTGAAAAAAACTATATAAATAGACAAACCCTTCGCAAATTAATGCAAAGGGTTTGTCTACGTTTTGACAACTTGAGTCATTTATTAAAGTCCCAAGTTGTGTTAACTATCATCTTTTCTTTTTTATTTAAAACGAAACGCTTCATTATATCCATATCTAGCTGAAATTTTAATGATTAATTATTTCTTTTTACAATCTAAAGTATCTAATAAGCTAAGTGTTGCTAATCCTGTTAAATCAAGTGCATGTTTGGCACCTGCTTTACCATGACCAGCTTCAAAGTGTTTATAAGCTGCAACACCTAACACTGTAATAGTTAATAGAGAAGCAATGCGTGATAGTCTTTTACTTGCAAAGCTTAATACGAAAAATACTGCACTCAATCCTTCTAAAGCACCAGCTAAAGGTACTGCATTTGCTGGCAAATTAAACACTTCAGTAAAAGTATCTTTCATAGATTTGTCACCTTTTAATTTAGGTTTTGCCGCACCATATAATTCTTTTGCTAATTTTAAATTTGTTAAATAACGTAATATCATTTTTACTCTCCTTCTATTTGTTTTCAAAATATTTATCTACAATAGGTTTTACCCGCTCACCTAATAATTTAATGGTGTTCATTGTATTTTCATGAGGCATTGAGCCCACAGGGGTATGCAACATAAAGCGAGATAAACCTAATGTTTCAACAGTTTCAATAATTTTATTAGCTACAGTTTCTGGACTTCCAACATATAATGCCCCGTGAGGTCCTGCTTCACGTATAAAGCTATTTTCATCATATAGTGGCCAGCCGCGTTCTTTAGCTAATACATCATGGCTTGCTTTTACTGAAGGGAAAAATTCACGAAAAGCTTGTTCGTCCGTTTCAGCAATGTAACCCCAAGAATGTGTAGCAATCGGTAATTTAGTCACATCGTGACCATAAGATTCAGCTATCGATTTATACATATCCATATTTCTACGGAATCTTTTAGGGTCACCGCCAATTATAGCATAAGTGATGGGTAATCCTAATGCTCCTGCTTTCAATGAAGATTCTGGCGTTCCACCTGTGGCTATAGCAATAGGTAAAACACCTTGCTCAACTCTAGGATACACGCCTAAATTTTGTATGTTCGCTCTCAGTTGACCAGTCCAATTTACAATTTCATTTTGATTAATTTGCATCAATAATTCAATCTTTTCATTAAATAGCTGTTCATAGTCATTTAAGTTATATCCAAATAATGGAAATGATTCTATAAATGAACCTCTTCCTACCATTATTTCAGCACGCCCATTTGAAATTGCATTTAATGTTGAGAACCTTTCATAAACTCTTACAGGATCATCTGAGGATAATACAGTAACAGCACTACTCAATTTAATTTGCTTTGTATTTCTAGAAGCTGCAGCTAATACTGTAACTGGATCAGAAACAGCATAATCAGGTCGATGGTGTTCTCCTAACCCATAAACATCAAGACCATAACGATCTGCAATTTCAATTTCTTCTATTATATTTCTTATCCTCTGAGCATTACTAATTGCAGGTTCTTTACCTTTATCGGTGAAAATTTCACTATTATCAGCAAATGATGTTAAGCCAATCTCAATTTTCATTCATTCACCTCGCTTATCAAGTATATTTTTTATACTCATTATCATAAAACCTTTCAAATAAACTGTCAATATCATTGCTCATCAATATCGTTTAAGCATTTTTATAAATTTTCCTCAATTCTTTCAATAATAAATAAGCTTTCTTTTTAGAAAATAATATATTATTTAAATAACTAAATTTTAGCATTTATTAACATTTGTAATTTTCTGTTATTTTACAGATTTGTAATAAATTAGAGTGCAATATTACACCGTAATAACGGTAAAACACGATGATAATGGGCATTGAAGTCTAAAAAGAGTTAATATTTTTTGTTACATCTAGTGATTAATTATTAGAGTTAAATTACAAAATGATAACATTGCACACAAATCGACCATTATCTGATAAAGTATTGCTTGTCGTTAAAACAACGAAAAAAAATATATTAAACTATTGTCATTTAGAGACTGAGATAATAAATAAAATGCTTTATAATTATTAGGAGGATATTTTACAATGAAAAAAATCGCTACAGCTACAATCGCTACTGCAGGAATCGCTACTTTTGCATTTGCACAAAACGAAGCAGATGCTGCTGAAAACAATAATGGTTATAACCCTAATGACCCAACTTCTTATAGCTATTCATATACTATAGATCAACAAGGTAATTACCACTATACTTGGCAAGGTAATTGGAATCCAAGTCAAGCTGACCAAGCTCATTCAACTAATAATGGTGCTACAAATAATGGTCAAAGCAGTAATTACGGTTCTACATATGGTAATTCAACTCAATCATATACAGCTAACAATACAACAGGTGGCGGTGGAGCTGCTTCTAACTCAACTTCAGACCGTAACATCAAAGTAACTACAACTAGCGCACCATCAAGTTCATCAAGTTCTATTTCAAGTACTTCAGGTTCTTCTAGCAACCTTTATACTTCTGGACAATGTACTTATTATGTATTTGATAAAGTTGGCGGTAAAATTGGTTCAACTTGGGGTAACGCTAACAACTGGGCAAGCGCTGCAGCTGCTTCAGGTTACACAGTAAACAACTCACCTTCACAAGGTTCAATCTTACAATCTTCAACTGGTGCTATGGGACATGTAGCATATGTTGAAAGTGTAAACAGTGACGGTTCAATCCGTGTATCTGAAATGAACTATGGTCAAGGTCCTGGTGTTGTTACTTCACGTACAATTTCAGCTAGCCAAGCTTCAAGCTATAACTACATTCACTAATCGTAAATATATAAGCGGGTAGGATATAAAATCACTGGCTAAAAAATAAGCGTCAATTTCTATTGTAATAATATAGAAATTGGCGCTTTCTTATTTCACTTTTATGTATTGTTTCGATAACGTAATTGCATATGTGATATATATTTAAGCAGTGGCTTCATTTAAAACGGATTTGAAAATTGTTGATTACTCAGGTATTTTATGGAATGAAACTATTTTGGTATTGAAGTATTCTACAATATAAGCAATAAAATAAAAAAGTCTAGGACATCATTGATTCGTCCCAGACACTTGTAAAGTAATAAAACATTTATTCATCAAATAGTATCTCAAATTAACAATTTCATTCATACCTATATTACTGTAAATATAACATTACTATCATTAATAGATTAAACTGAAGGATAGTCATGAGAATTTTGAATTAATACTTTACTTATTGACATGTAACGATACATATATCATTATTGTATTTTCCAGATAAATCGGTTTTATACTGTACCATCGCTACAATAAACACTATATATAATACGGAACCACCTCATCCATAGTTTTGTTTAGCCGAATTATTTATCTCATAAACATATTATTATTAATTTCACTTAAATCTCACTAAAGGTAGTCATATAAACAAGGTTAAAATTTGAATATATGACTACGCTTTAGTTTTATTTTAGCATGTTGCTAATATATATCATTTTTATCCTTCACTCGCTTTAGCTTTTTTTATGCCAATACCACTAAAACCATAAAATATCGCAAATAGGACACATAAATAACAAGGCACAGCCCATATAAAGAACTGGTCAACAGAAACACCTAATTGTTGAGTATAATAAATGCCAGAGGTGCCCCATGGTATCAATGGTATAATCATTGTGCCTGAATCTTCTAATGTTCTGGATAAATTTGACCGATCCAAGCCCATTTTATTGTACATATCCATCATTAATACACCAACCATAATTATTACAACAGAAGCAACACCTGCAGCTAACACCATCATTAATCCACCTAAAACTGTGGCAAGAATTAAAGTACCCACTGAATTGATATTACTAGATATTTTCTTCAAGATTACATCTAAACATCCTGCTTTTTCCACTATGCCAGCAAAGGCATAACCACAGAAAATAGTAACTACAATTTCAGTCATACTCATCATACCGCCCTGTTCTATTAAATTAACAGCTTTATCGGATAATGAGCCATGTAAATTAGGTACCATGCTTTTATTAAATCCATCAAATGTGGCTTTAAAGCCATCTGTTATCTTAAAGCCATTATTAAAAGCCCCGATAACAATCGCACTTACACTGGAGATTAACATCGACGGTACCGTAGAAATTTTAAACAATAAACATACAATGATAATGATTAACGGTAACCATACAAAAAAGTTGATATTATAAATCGTTGATAGCTCCTTGAGCATCGCATTAACTTGCGAAGTATTCGCGCTACCTTTAAATTGTAAACCAGCAAAATACCATACAATTAATCCAATTATAGATGCTGGCACCGTTGTCCATATCATTGCTCTTATATGTGAGAAGATATTTACTTTAGTGACCAACGCTGCTAAATTAGTCGTGTCTGATAGTGGTGTCATTTTATCACCAAATACTGCACCTGCAATGATTGCACCTGCAGCCATACCAGCTGGAATATTTAGCTGTGCACTAATCGCCATCAGTGCTATGCCTGCTGTAGATGCTGATCCCCATGCAGTTCCAGTAGCAACTGAGGTAATTGCACAAATAATAAACGCTGATACTAAAAACAAATTAGGATTTAAAAATTCTAAGCCATAATAAATCAGTGCAGGTACTGTTCCAGAATACATCCAAGTACCTACGATAATGCCTACAGATAGTATAATAAATATCGCTGGCATTGCTGTTGCTAAACGATTGGTAATGCCTTCTTCTAAATCTTTCCATTTTAAACCTACTCGTCTCGCAATAATTGCAGCATAAGCTGAAGAAAGAATAAGCAGTGCTTGAATTGGAATATCAAACACAACAAAACCAGTAATTACAATAATAATCATCACTATGATCGTTGAAATTGATTCTAAAAAAGTTGGTTGTCTTTTCATACACATTTCCCCTTATTTATATGAATGAATATTATAATTAGTACAATCCTAACTTATCTTTTCCTAACTCATCTATCGTTAACCCCTCTTCAAAGAAGTCACGTTCTAATATTGTAGATGCAATAATAATAATCGCATCAATGTTAGGCGTTGGTACATCAATTTCTCGGCCTAAACTTGACCAAAGCACTAAACCATGTGCAATATCTTCTGTTAAATAACGATTCTTCACATGATTAGGTCCCTTAATTTGAGAAAATACGGGACTCGTATTAAACAAACGGTTAAGTGGTTCATCCTCATCTTGTCTTTCTAAATAACCACGTTCAATTCGAGCTTCTTTTGCAGATGATAACTCAAATCCTAATTTACGTCCTAATGTTAGTCTTTCTAACTCTACTGCATGTAATAAGCGCACAGTATGTTTCGTAATCCCTTCTTCGTACAATGCGAACGTATCAGCATAATCAATTCTTCCTACATTTAATAACGTTGGCCCAGGATGAACTTCAGGGTTACCATTTTCTAAATTTGTTTTCCACAAGCTTTCTTCCTTTACAATATAAGGATACAATTTTTCTATTGTATCGAAGCTATCACTTAACTCTTCTTTGTCATATGTTGAAAAATGTACTTTTCTAACATTTAAAGATAAATCGACACGTGCTGCCTCAAAATCGACACGTGTACCATAAGTTAATGTATTTACTTCAGCAAACTTAGGCATTACATCTATATGCATATCTTCTAGCACATTCATAAAACGTATTGATCCCATAGCAGCAGCAATATTAAAGAATATTAATTGATGTGCTTTGATAAATGGTGCCATAGTATGTGCATAATGTTCAATGAATGATGAAGGTATAACAACTTGTATAACTTCAGCACCTTCAAGTACGTATTCCATATCGTCACTTATGTCAGTAAATTTTACGAAGGTTTCCTCACCTTCATTATTAAATGTAAAACCACCTTGCTCAATGGCTTTATCAAATTTATCTATCGATTGATTTCTACAATATAATTTGACTTCATGTCCTTTGCTAACCATATCTAGTGCTGCAGTAACAGCACCATTACCTGATCCTACAATAGCTATCTTCATAAACACCCTTCTTTCTTTAAACATTGAATTTTTCGTGTTAAACATTACTCTCATGTATAACCTATTAAGAAAAATGATAAACACTGGTATACAACCTATTTAATTTTTTCAATTAAATACCTGCTTATGTGCATTTCTATATTTTAACAATATCGCAACATTGTAAACAGTCTTTTTTATAAAATTTTTCAAATAATGTACAACTCATTTTTGGTTTTGTTATAGTAATAGTAAGTTAAAAGGAGGAATAATAATGACTGAAGCATACTCAAATCGTGAAGTATTCAATCAAGAACCTAATAGCGATGCAAGATTGATGGCAACATTAATTTATGTACTTAGTTTTTTCACTACATTTTTAGCACCACTAATCATTTGGCTTATTAAACGTGAAGACTCAGCATTCGTTGATAGAGCAGGTAAAAATTATTTTAATTTCCTAATTTCATATGTTATTTGGTTAACGGTTTCAACTATTTTGATGTTCATTCTCATAGGATTTATTCTATTTCCTATCATCGCAATTTTAAACTTTATTTTTACAATTGTAGCAGCAGTAAAAGCGTATAATGGAGAAGATTATTTACCACCGCTATCTATTAGATTTTTCAAATAATTTTAATCAAAATTTTGTGATTCTTTACACTCAATGTAATATACAAATCCAGCAGATGTGTAGATGATGTATTCAAACCTTATACTTGCGCATTTTTTACCATATTACAACAATATTCTCTTTTGTAACCTCACGTGTTGTTTATTACAACAATATGTGAGGTCTTTTTAATTGTTTTACAAATACGTAACAATCCACACAAAGTGATGTTCTTCTGTTATTGTATAAATTGTCGTTGAAACTAACGCAGTAATTATAAAAATAAATTTTATTAAAATAATAGATGAATTAAATTTGGGAGGACTTTTTTATTATGAAAAAAATAGTAACAGCAACAACATTGACAGCAGGTATCGGCGCAGCAATTGTAGGTTTAGATCACGGAAATGAAGCTAATGCAGCTGAACAAACTACACAAGCTAATCAAAACACAACACAAGCTACATCAGGTTCAAGTGCAAACTTATATACTGCTGGACAATGTACTTGGTACGTATTTGATAAAACAGGTGGCGAAATCGGTTCTACATGGGGAAATGCAAATAATTGGGCTTCTGCAGCATCTTCAGCAGGATATACAGTTAACAATTCTCCAGAGGCAGGTTCTATCTTACAATCTAGTGAAGGTAGCATGGGCCACGTAGCATACGTTGAAAATGTTAACAGCGACGGTTCTGTAAATGTTTCTGAAATGAACTATAATGGTGGACCATTCTCAGTAAGTGAACGTACAATTTCAGCTGGTGAAGCTAGTTCATATAACTATATCCACCTTAACTAATATTGCTATTAAATAATCACTATTGGGAGGCATATGAAACATAAAGTCATGTGCTTAAATGACGACTTTATACGTATGATAAATATGATTATTTATGGTAAAAAAGCAATAACAATTCTTTTCAATAATAAGTAGTAACTTATAAAAAGTCTAAGATATTCTTTAATGTCTTAGGTTCAGACTGCCAACAAAGTCTCCGACTTTGTTGGCAGTTTTTTTATGCACGTTTTCCGTGGGCACTGCCTTAGCCTGTATTCTTCGACTAGTGCTATTCCCGCAAGAGTCGGCATAAATCACTACCAATATTATAATATATGTAAATTAAGCAGTGATGATAGTTATGATGCTGAATAAATCATTTGCGAAAAGAGAGCAATATGAAATAATTTCTATCTCTGAATTAGTCCCTAATAATCATTGATTACGTAAAGTCGATGCGATATTAGATTTAAACTTTGTATATGAACTTGTCGAAGACAAATATTTGAGAAAATAATAGAAATAGCTATCAAAAATAATTTGGTAGATCACTCATATTTATATATTGACTTCATATATATTAAAGCAAATGCAAATAAGAATAAGTATACAACTGAATTAGTTAAAAAGGACACACTCCACTTTCAAGAAAAATTAAAAAAATTAACGCATAAAGATTAGTTCAAGGAAAAAATCTTATTTGTAAAAACTGTATAAATAGCAAATAAACAAACCCTCCGCAAATTAATGAGAAGAGTTTGTCTACTTTCTGAGTCTAAGATATTCTTTAATGCCTTAGGCTTTTTATATTGAAATGATGTGTACATATTGCAGGCTAATTAAAAGTTTGAGAAAATAATAGCGTTTCATGTAAAAAGGAGGTTGAAGCAAATGCAGTGGCTTAAAGTTATCATAGCAGGAATTATAGAAATATTATGGGTTACTGGATTAAACACTGCTGACTCATTCTTGAGTTGGACTGGTACGATTATTATTTTAATATTGAGTTTCTATTTAGTCATTTCAGCTTGTAAATCGTTACCTGTTGGAACTGTTTATGCTGTATTTGTAGGTATTGGTGCTATTGGAACAGTAATGGTTGATATGATGTTTTTCGGAGACCATTTTAACATTGCGAAAATAGCATTAGTTATCTTACTTGTAATTGGAATTATCGGTCTTAAATTAACTACAGAGGAGGCTGAACAATAATGGCATGGATTATACTATTTATGGCTGGTTTACTAGAAGTTGTTGGTGTCATTATTCTAAATGAAATTGCTCGTACTAAAAAGAAAGCATTCGTTGTGCTTTTAGCAGTTGCCTTTATTTGTAGTTTTAGCACACTTAAATTAGCAATGACAATGGGTATACCTATGGGTACTGCTTATGCTGTATGGAGTGGTATTGGTACAGGTGGAGGCACGCTAGCCGGCATGCTTATCTATAATGAATCTAAAAATATCAAACGTATTTTCTTTATTGTTATCATTGTTTTAGCAATTGTTGGCTTGAAAATTGTTGGTTAAAATAACTTTTTAAATTAGCGTAATATCTACGATTATAAAATTATCACTTTATTTTAGAAATATAATCATATGTAATATGTACTTTGTTAAAATTGAGAGCAATGTAAAAGTTTGTTTACTTATATAAAATTTACTATACTTTAGGTAAAGGAAGTGATTATACATGGTAAAAGTTTTCATTGCAGGCTCAATACCAGAAGTTGGGTATAACTTGCTAAAAGAACAAGGTTATGAAGTTGATATGTATGAAGGCAAAGGTATTATTGATAAAGAAACATTGATTCAAGGCGTTAAAGATGCTGATGCTTTAATCAGCCTTCTATCTACTAATGTTGATAAAGATGTGATTGATGCAGGCTCAAACTTAAAAATCATCACAAACTATGGCGCTGGTTTCAATAACGTAGATGTTGAACACGCACGTCAAAAACAAATTGATGTAACAAATACACCAAAAGCTTCAACAAACTCTACAGCAGAATTAACTTTCGCACTTGTATTAGCTGTAGCGAGACGTATTCCTGAAGGCGATAAATTATGTCGTACAACCGGATTTGACGGATGGGCACCGTTATTCTTCCGTGGTAGAGAAGTTTCTGGTAAAACAATAGGAATCATTGGTTTAGGAGAAATTGGAAGTGCAGTGGCAAGACGTGCGAAAGCATTTGATATGAACGTACTTTACACAGGACCTCATCAAAAAGTTGATAAGGAACGTGAAATAGGTGCTAAATATGTTGATTTTGATACGCTCTTACAGCACTCAGATTTCATTACAATTAATGCTGCATATAATCCTGATTTACACCATTTATTTGACACTGAACAATTCAAATTAATGAAACAAACAAGTTATCTCATTAATGCAGCTAGAGGCCCTATCGTAAATGAAGCCTCTTTAGTAGAAGCATTAAAAAATAAAGATATCGAAGGTGCAGCATTAGATGTGTTTGAATTTGAACCTGAAATTAATGATGAACTAAAATCATTAGATAATGTTGTTATTACGCCACACATTGGTAATGCTACTTTTGAATCTCGTGATATGATGTCAAAAATTGTAGCTAGTGACACAATAAGTAAACTTAATGGTGAAGAACCTAAATTTGTCGTTAATTAATCATTGAATATTTAACAAAACATAAACACAAGGACACCTTCATTTTGACTCATGTTTAAAGGACAGTTTCTATTCAAAACAGTTATAAACTCCCACAATTAATGGGATTAAAATAACACTTCCGTGCTATTTATTAAAATGTATAGCACGGAAGTGTTTTTCTATTTTCAATGTTGTTTATGCAATAAAAATTAAGCGCAAATTATATTTAATCAGATTGTTCTCTATATGACATAATTTAAGTATTGAAAATGATAACTACATTATTACCTTAGAAAAGTTAAACAAATCATAGTCAATTTAGCTAAAAAAGCCGTAACTGTATTTTTCTAATATACAGTTACGGCCTCTTTGATATTGAACATTTTATCCTAAATATATGTTTTACTTTTCTTTCGATTTATAAATAAATTTTGTCTGATTAGAAAGTAATCGATCAGGAAGGATTTTAGCAAGTTTATTTCTCACTTTAACGACAAATTTATTTGTTCTTTGCGCAGTTTTTCCTATTTTTCTAGAACGCTTTATTATTTTTTTTGTATGCTTTACACGTAATTTATCATAGTGTTCCAAAGCTAAATCAAAATCATATGATTGCAGACAATTCGCGAGCACAATAGCGTCTTCCATTGCTTGACCAGCACCTTGCCCCATGTTAGGTGTCATTGCATGTGCAGCATCACCTAGAAGCACAACACGTTGATAAACAAATGATTTCAATGGATTTAAATCATACATATCATGTAACAATACATCTGTTTCACTTTGTTTATCTAAAATTTGTCTAACCTCATTAGGGAAATGATTAAATCTCGCCTGTAAATGTGGTTTCGCAAAAGCATGTATTTTAGCATCATGAACTTTGGCAGAAATAGAAATAAACCAATAAGCCTGATTGTTTATTAATGGCACAATGCCCACTCTACCTTTTGTAGACCAAAATTCTTTAGCAATATGGTTATCTTTTAAATCAATATCTTCAACTAAGCCTCTGAATACTGTGTATCCTTGATAAATTGGTTTACTATTTGGTACTAATGATTGCCTTATATTTGAATGGATACCATCAGCGCCGATACATAAATCAAATGATTGTGAAGTTTGTTCAGAAAATTGTAAGGTCACTTTCAAATCACCATTTTCAATTCCTGTTACATTATGATTTGTAAAAATTGCGCTATTCGGCACATAAGATTTAATCACATCTAATAAACTTTGGCGTGACATTGTTAAATTAACTGTGTGTTTTTTCAACTTAAGTTTTGATAATCGTTTGTCTTTTTCATCTCGAACTTCCATCACATCAATAACTTGTCCAATGTTTTTAAGTCCTTTTGCTAAATCATGACCGTTTAGTTTTTCAATGACATTACCACCAATGCCAATACCAGCACCTAATTCAGATACTGTATCTTCTTTTTCAAATACACTTACATCATGACCTTGCTCTATTAATAAAGCTGCTGCAGTTAAACCACCTATACCTGCACCGACGATGGCTATTTTCATCTTTATTCACTCCAACTTTCCCTAATCTTTTAATAATGTATTCACATTTGTATAATAACATAACAAAATGTAATGTAAGTTTCTAAAAATTGCGGTTGTAATCTTTTATGATACCACTACAAATAATAATCTTTGTTGATGTCATCTTTTTTAATGCCTAAATTTTTATAAAAATGTTTCATAAACCAAGCGATATTGTCATCCCAATCCACATCACTTGCATATTGATGCTCACCAGGTGTCTTAGGATTCCATCTCATTTGATAAAGTGATATTTGTTTATTATCAAAGTAATTTTTTCTTACAAATTGAGCACCACCCATAATTGCTTTTTCAGGGGATGTCCACGCTTGTTTTTTTGCAAAGCTACTACCAGTATGTACAGCATTTTCATCAAATGCACCTATACCAAAAAAGTTATAATATCTTTCATCTTTATCTTTAATACCTTTAGCTAATTCTGATTTACCATTACCTGTTTCAACTAAAGCATGACTCACTAAATATAAAACATTAACATCATACTTTTCTTGTGCCTTTAGAAAAGTTTTACCTTTTCCTTTTAATATACCTTTATTTTTTAAAATTTTATTTATCTCGTCTTCGGACATAGATACTTTTTCAGAAATATCCATATGGTTTAAATCGTCTTGATCACTATTAACTTCCATTGCTTTTTTCACGTCTGCAGTAGAAGCTTTAATAAATTTACCTTCTTGTTCTTTCATATTTAATGCGTCTGAGCTTACTTGTTTATCTACCGCTTCATTAAAGGTATGGGTCTTTTGTTTCTCAAATAAAGATGTTTCATTTATTATTAATAAAATCACAAATATAGCGATAATTAATATTAATAATATCAACGGTATACGTTGTTTAACACGCTCATTCATATTTTAAAATCTCCCTGCATTGCATTTTATTGAGTCAATGTGAAATAGGCAAAAATAATCGCAATAAGTACAATTATAAAGGAAACATTAATTGCAATACGCATGCCTTTTCGATTTCTAAACAATGTGTTGAAAATCACTAAGCTAATTGCCAATGAAACAACAAACATTGTAATCGCCATCGCAATATTTAAAGTGATTAAAAATATAATACCAATGACTAAAAATACATTTGAAATAATAGCCATGATTTTAATTAATTTCGGATTGATAAGACTCCACTCCTTGTAATCATATTCTAAGTAAATCATTCTGTTTATTGAAATTGTATCATATTTACTTAATTTTCAATATGTCATTTATCATAGCAAAAAAGCCCTCATGTGAATAAAAATTCACAATAAGGGCTTTTTTCATCAATATATACACTTCATTTTATGATCTAGACATGCCTCTGAGCATATTTAACATATAAGTTAAACTACGATTCATTTCGTCATCTCTCAGTACACTCATTAAGCCAGTGATAGATGTTTTTTGGTTTGGACTAGCTTGATTTGCAACACTTAATCCTTTATTTACTTTATTTAACATAATGCTCAAGTCATTGACATTCAAATCACCTAAAAGGAAAACAAGTGATGCCATATTTGTAATCAATCCTGTGTATTGTTCTTTGTTTAATTCAACTGCGAATTTATTAGCGATAACACCTCGACTATTGACCATACCTGATACTGCATCTAGTATCTTAGCATCGTCCAACGTGCTAATAATGTTAATAGCTTTCATGATACTATCTTTATTTGCTGCAATTGCATCTGTTACTTCTGCTAAACTTTCTTGTTTGATTTGTTCTTCAGACTTTTGCATGCGCTTAATTTTCGTTATTCTCTCAGCCATTATTTATTCACCTGACTTCCTGGGAAAGTGTAATCATCACGTTTCCATTTGTCTTCAACACGTACGCTATATTGTGGTTGTCTTTGTTTATCTACTCGGAAGTTTGTAGGGTTTAATGGTGATTTTCCTCTACGTGTTTTAACTTCCATACGACAACTTGTACGCTTATAAGAAGGTGTGTCTGTATCTTTATCCACATCACTGTTCGTCAATAAGTTAATCGCACCTTGATCACCATTTATCATGGCATTGTTATTAAGTGGAATATAAATTTCTTTGCCTTTTACTCTATCAGTGACATGTGCAATTAGTTCAGCTTCACCACTATCTGAAATCAACTTAACTTCTGCCCCTTCATGAATATCTCTTTCTTGTGCTAGTTCTGGAGATACTTCTACAAATGGTTGAGGGACTTTATATGCAAGACCTGGTACTTTATATGTCATATTTCCTTCGTGGAAATGCTCTAATAAACGTCCGTTGTTGACATGTAAATCGTATTCTTCATTAACTTTAAAGAAGTTATCAAATGTTAAAGGATAGAAATTCGCTTTACCGTCTTCAAAGTTAAATCCATCTATATATAATGTTGGTTGGTCTGTGCCGTCTTCAGCCACAGGCCATTGTAAACTATTGTAACCATCTAATCTGTCATAGTTCACGCCCGAATATGATGGTGTCAGTTTAGCAATTTCGTCCATAATTTGACTTGGGTGCGTGTAATTCCAATCATAACCTAGTGTTCTAGCTACATCTTGAATAATGACCCAATCTGGTTTAGATTCGCCTTTAGGTTCAAGGGCTTGATATAAACGTTGGATACGGCGTTCAGTATTCGTAAATGTACCTGTTTTCTCTAGTGAAGGACATGCTGGTAAAACTACATCTGCATATGAAGCAGTGAAAGTGAAAAACTCATCTTGTACGACTAAAAAACCAACTTTTTCTAGTGCAGCTTGTACATAGTTGATATTTGAATCAACAATACCTGTATCTTCACCATATAAATACAATGCGTCAATTTCACCTGCGTGAATACCTTCCATCATTTGGTGATTATCTTTACCAGGAACACTCGGTAATGTTTCACCATATTCTCTTTCAAATTTTGCACGAATTTCATCGTCTGCTACTTTTTGGTAACCAGGGAATTGATCAGGCATGCTACCCATGTCACTACATCCTTGTACGTTGTTGTGACCACGAAGCGGATATGCACCAGTACCTGGTTTTCTATAATTACCTGTAGCTAATAATAAGTTGGATATTGCAGTAGACGTGTCACTACCAATATCTTGTTGTGTTACACCCATTGCCCAGGCAATTGACACTGTTTTAGCATTAACCACTTGATGCGCAAAATCAATGAGTGCTTCTTGCGAAATACCTGTTGTTTCTTCGGCAAATGTCATCGTATATGGTGCTAAAGATTTATGATATTCATCGAAGCCATTTACCCATTCATCAACAAAAGCTTTATCGTGTAAGTCATTATCTATAATATATTTTGTCACAGCAGATAACCATACTAAATCAGTACCTGGTTTAGGTTGATAGAAGTTATCAGCTCTTTCAGCCATTTCATGTTTACGTATATCAAACACATTTAAAGTATTATTATATAATTTATGTCCACGTTTAATACGAGAAGCGATGACTGGGTGCGCTTCTGCAGTGTTTGTCCCTATTAAAACAACCATGTCAGCGATTTCAAGATCTTCGATTGAACCAGAGTCACCACCATGACCTACAGTTCTAAATAATCCCTTGGTTGCAGGTGCTTGACAGTATCGAGAACAGTTATCCACGTTATTTGTACCAATCACTTGTCTCGCAAGTTTTTGCATTAAATATGATTCCTCATTTGTCGCTTTAGATGAAGAAATGAATGCAAGACCATCTGAGCCGTGAGAAGCTTTTACCTTGTTAAAGTTTTCAGAAATCACTTGCAGTGCTTCATCCCATTCTACTTCTTCGAATTGATTATTTTTACGAACTAATGGTTTAGTCAATCTTTCTTCTGAATCAATATAATCCCAACCGAATTTACCTTTCACACACGTTGCAATTTTGTTTGCTGGAGATTCATGTTGAGGTTGTACTTTCAATACTTCTCTACCTTTTGTCCAAACGTCAAATGAACAACCAACACCGCAATATGTACATACAGTCTTAGTTTTTTCGATGCGTTCTTCACGCATCGCTGCTTCTGAATCAGATACCGCAAATAGCGGTCCATAACCTGGTTCTGCTTTTTTAGTTAAATCGATCATCGCAGCAAGTGATCCTGGCTCTAAATCTGTCATATAGCCAGCGTTACCTTCCATGTTGACTTCTAACATTGCATTACAAGGACATACTGTCGCACACTGACCACACCCAACGCATGATGAATCATTTATTGTTGTATCATTATCCCAAATAACACGCGGTTGTTGACGTTCCCAATCAATCGTTAAAGTTTCGTTGACTTGGACATCTTGACAAACTTCAACACAGCGCCCACATAGAATACATTGGTCTGGATCATAACGATAGAATGGACCATAATCTTTTTCATATGGCTTTTCCTTGTATTCATATGTTTGATGTTCAAGCCCCCACTGATCCATTGTATTATGAATTTCACAATCACCATTATTATAATCACATACTGTACAATAAAGCATATGTTTTTCTAAAATACGGTCTAAAGCTTCTTTTTGACTTGTTTGTACATTATCATTTTGTGTATTAACAATCATTGGTTTATCTATCGTCGTACTACAAGCACGTTGCATCACACCGTCTATTTCTACTGTACACGTATCACAAGTTTCTATAGGACCAAGCGATTCGTTATAACATATAGAAGGTACAAACGTATCTTGTGATTTAATAAATTGTAGTAAGTTTGTGCCGGGTTCCACAAGATAATCTTTGCCATCTAATGTAATAATTAAATGTTCTTGCATACTATTCACCCCTATTAATTTTATAAAGCCCATGTTTATGAATCAAAGATGTTTGGTAACATTCCATCCTAAAAGCCCCACACTTTTTGGTAATGTTATTTATATTGTATATGTAAATCAATAAAATGTTAAGGCTTTCCACTATTTTTCGACTGCTTAATATAAATATTATTTTATAGTGTTATACATTTTCACTGAGTATTGATTATTTTAATGACTAAAACAAAAATACACGCAACCAATGTAATTGATTGCGTGTATTTATTAAATTAAATCCCTAAATTATCTTTGATATCGCTTTCGATTTCAGATAACGAGCTTTGGCTAGGTATAAAGTAATAAAGCCCATCATCTTGTATTCCGCCTTGACCTTCTAATTGATGACGGTGTACGTTATCATTTGCATCTTTATAATTACCTCTAACTTTGTTTAACTCTCCTAAAGTCAAATCTGTTTTCACATTGTCTTCAACGTGATTCATCAACGAATTAAAATGTGTAACTGAACTAATACTCGTTAACTTGTTCGCTAGACCTTGTATCACTAATTGCTGACGCTCTTGTCTACCAAAGTCACCACCAGCGCCTTCTTCTTTACGACTTCTTATAAACGCCATTGCTTCTTTTCCATCCATATGAGATTTTTGTCCTTCATTAAATTGGAATCCATCATATGAAAAAGTAGCATTACTAGTGACATCAATACCTCCTATGGTATCTATCATATCTTTCATGCCGTCCATATCAATCGTTGCATAGTGATCTATTGGCACATTCAATAGTTTTTCTACTGACTTCACAGCCATGTCAGGCCCACCATAGGCATACGCATGATTAATTTTTTCAGTAGTGCCTTTACCTACAATATCCGCTTGAGTGTCTCTAGGTATACTCACAATTTCAGTGGATTTCTTCTCAGGATTGATAGATAACACCATAATCGTATCACTACGTTGTCCTCCACCATCGGCATCCCTTTTAGCATCTGAATCTACGCCAAATAAAGCAATCGTAAAAGGATCTCCATTATTAAGATTAGCTTTTTCTTCTCTCAAAGATGATTTATCTCTATCTAATGGGTTATGTATTGCCCCACCAACAGAAAATATTTTAAACCCTAAATAAACAACGGCTAAAATTGCTAAAATTAGCAATATACCCAAGAACCACAAAAATACTTTCGTGGGTAACCCCATTTTCTTTTTATTATATTTGTTAGAACGATTCACCTTTTTCATTCTCCATTCTATATTCTATTTCAATTAATTATAAATTATATAGTAAACTTATTTAATGAACATGGTGCTTAAGACCTATTGTTAAATAATTAATAATTTTAAATAATTATTTTTGATATCCAGATCCTGAATTTAGAATCGTCAACATTTCTTTATGGCAAGCTTTGTTACTAATAATAAAAGGTCCTGCTTTCGCAAAATCTAAAGTTGTATTATTTAATGTCGTCATTTTTAACCCTAATTCTTCAGCGAATAAAAATTGTGCAGCAATATCCCATGGTTTGGGATTAGTATTTACATGCGCACCAAATTGCCCTAAAATCACACGCACGGAATCTAAACCACATGAACCAATGAAACGATATCCAAAAGAAGCATCATTAAGTTCATGAATTGTATCATCATTCATCACCAATGTGTTAAATGAAATAATTGCATCTTCTAATTGAATAGCTTCAGGCTGTTGCAATAAATTACCATTCATATATGCACCTTGCCCTTTGATTGCTTTATAAAGCTTGCCGTGTGGATAATCATAAATATATGATAATGTAGGTTCCCCATCGACAAAGTAGCCTAAAATAATACAATAATCTTCTTGTTGCTTAACTAAATTTGTAGTACCATCAATCGGATCCATGACCCATACAGGTCCTTTTTTTGCCAAGATGTCATCATTCGATTTTTCTTCAGCAAAGAGTTGGTGGCTTGGAAAATGTTGCTGTAAAAAATTTTCGAAATTTTGTTGAATAGATTTATCTACATTGGTCACTAAATCAAATCGATTTTGTTTCGTTGAAGTAACCATTTCTTTGATTAACTGTGGAATAATATCATCTAATGTTGTTAACCAATCTCTAACTAAATTATCAATGTTTAATAACGCTTCTTTATTCATTTGCGACCCCCTCTTTAAACGAATCAATAAATTTTTTCATTTTAATTATTTAATATGTATAATTTGTTTTATTTTATCATATAAATATAATTACAGTAACAAACCTTTACCATTAATTATTGTTCTATGTAGACTCAATACCATAAATAAAGGAATGGGACTGAAATCGAATTAATTTAAAATCATTTTGTTTCAATCAACCCTGACAAAGATGAAACCCAATAAAACGCTAAGAGGCTGAGACAATTAATTTGCCCCAGCCTCTAAATAGAAAGGAAAGTAAGTAATAAATATTGAAGATGTTTGCTTAGTAACTCGTACGAAAAAGATATTAACAAAACTATATGTAATAGCCTACCCTTTGTTATCTTTTCGCTACCCCCTTGTTACTAATTATTATACTAACATAAACAATCAGAAAATGTAAGCGTTTTCTATAACTTTTTTAAAACTTTATAAATGTCGTCATTGTCACTTTTATGCTATAATGAATGTAATATGTAATCATTTGGGAGGTGACTTTCTAATGAATAAACGCGAAAGACAAAATAAATTGGTACAAGCAATACAGCAAAATAAGCAAATTACTGCTTCAGAACTTGCAATAGACTTAGATGTATCGAAACGTACGATTTTAAGAGATATTCAAGATTTAGAAGATCAAGGGGTAAAAATTCTAGCAAAACATGGTAAATTAGGTGGTTATCAACTTCAAGAAACACCTAATAGTTATGAGCTCGAATTAACTGACAATCAACTTACTGCTTTATTCTTAGTATTGAATGAAAGTCAATCATATACAACACTTCCATATAAAGAAGAGATAAACGCAATTATAAAAAAATGTTTAAATTTGCCTTATACAAAAATGAGACGTGCGCTTAAAAAGCTCGACAGGTACATAAAATTTAATCAACAAACACATGTTGACTTGCCACCTATCTTTTCAGAGGTTTTAATCTATTGCACTGAACGAAATGTGATGGCAATGGAGTATAATAAAGATAACGATATTATTACTGAAAATGTCATTTTTATCGGATTATTATGTACAGACGGATTATGGAAAGCAGTTATTTTTGAAATTGGTCTCGGTAAAACAAATGAAATACCTATTGTTGATATCCATGATATTTCATATTCTTTTGAGAAAAAAATTAAAACACAAGATATTACTATCAATAACTATCAACAATTTTCAAATCCCACTGAGTCCTAAAAACTCAATGGGATTTTTTCAAGCGTCCACATTATGTATATAATGTAATAAGCGTAAAAATAAATGAAATTAAATTATTGAGCATATGTATACTTACACTTGCTATTAATTTACATCCTGACTTGATATATGCATATACCATAGCGATTGCTAAAATTATATAACTCCCTATTTCGAATGGAGATTCTGCCCCCATCACATGCATTAATGAAAATAAAATAGCTGAAATAATCCCCATAACAATAGTATTAAATTTCTTCCCTAGTTCACCTATCAGTAAATGTCTAAAAAATATTTCCTCCACTAATGGTGCTCCAATTACAATCAATAAAAATGTAAATGGTAAAAATGAAGGTTGATCAAACAAATTCATTAGTTCCAGCTCATTTTGAGTTTCATTAAAACCAATGTCATCAGGTAACATTTGCATAGTCATATTATAAATTGCACTACAAACCATCATTATAATCGTCACGATAATCAGAAATATATAATGTTGCTTTATAAATGCTGTATTTTTCTTCAAATGCATTTTAAAATCTTTAATATGTAAAAAATAAAAACTAAACACAGTGACTACATATGAGAGTAGTTGTATAACCACACTTAACTTTAACACTATTTTTTCTGTTAAATGATCTACATAAACAAAACTAAATAAAATACCAATTAATGTAAAAACAATCATACTTACAATTAAAATCACAATCAAAGAAAAGTCTTTCCACACAATATCTTTAAAACGATATTTTACTCTTTCCACTTTCAACAACTCCTTTTAAAATTATTTAAAATTTTATATTGTATATCCTACCATTCTTAACAATTTCAGAAAATCATATTCATCGTTTTAAATTTTATATGAAAGGGTGCATTTTATGTACAACTTAGAATATCATCAACTCGCGCAACACATTCATAAACTACTCAATTTAATTGAAACATATAAATTTGCCATCGTTACTCAAAATAAAAAGAAACAACAATACAAACAAGATATTCAACAATTTATTGAAGACGAGCTTATCCTATTCTCAGATATATCCTTACAACGCTTTTCTTTACCACATTATAATTATTACCAATTTCTTTTAATACATGACCAGAATCCTATCGAAGAACTCACTATCGGCAATACAATTAAGTATCTTGATACCTTACAAAATCAATTATTAGAAACACACAAGTTATTACAAACATTTTTGTAATAATATTTCAAAATGATATTTTTTAAAAATTAAAATTGTAATACTTTTTCATGTATTGTAAAATGAAATCGATTACAGCAATATAGGAGTGATAACATGCATGGCTTTTCTATTTATTTAGGACAACCCATTGATAAATCGTATATTAGACGAATGATTACTTTGGGATATACTACCATTTTCACATCTGTTCAAATTCCAGAGGAAGATGAAGCATCTAAATATCGCTATTTGGGAGAACTTTTAAATTATTTATCAGACAAACATCTTACGTATATGATTGATATCAATCCTACATTGCTGAATCATTCTTTTTATGAATTCTTGCAATCATATCATCATGCTCAATTTATGATTCGTATTGATCACAGTACTTCTATAGAAATTATTAATGACATCATTCAACACGGTTTTGATTGTTGCTTAAATGCAAGCATACTTTCCGAATCGCTACTTCAACAACTCTATGAAAAACTCGAAGACTTTACGCATTTATGTTACTGCCATAATTATTACCCACGTCCAGATACAGGTTTAACAACTGAATTTGTTCATCATCAAAACTCACTAATTTTAAAGTATAATCCAAACGCAACAATTTTCGGTTTTATCACAGGTACAACAAAGCGTGGGCCTTTATTTAAAGGTTTACCGACTATAGAATCAACGAGAACAAAACACCCTATTGAGAGTGCACAACTACTATTAGATCACCAGACAACACAAATTTTGATTGGCGATTCTAAACTTAATACGCCATTAGACGAACAATTAATGAATGCATTGTGTCATAGAACATTCACACTCACAGTTGATTTATTTGATACTCAAGCGACTTCTATATTACAGCAAACGCACACTGTACGCCCAGACAATCCACAAGCTGTAATTCGATCGCAAGAAGCTAGACACTATTGTACAAGTGAAATGAATGCTTATAATACGACAAATCGTGACACGGGTACTGTGACAATTGACAATAAACTGAACGGACGTTATCAAGGAGAATTACAACTCTTAAAAGCTGACTTACCAGCGCATCCTCATGTTAATGTTATAGGTAAAATTTGTGAGTCTGAGCGCAGATTGATTCATTGTATGAAGCCAAATGATACATTTAAATTTATTATTAAAACAAGGGAGTAGAAATGAATGAGTGATTTAACTACTGAATCTAGAAATAAAGCTACAATGCATTTAGATGAAATGTCTATTACAGAAATTCTTAAAACAATGAATGATGAAGACCAAAAGGTTCCTCAACAAATTAGAAAAGTCATACCAGAATTGGCTAAAGTCATAGAAATCACGACAAAACAATTTAGAGCTGGTGGTCGAATAATTTATATGGGGGCTGGAACGAGTGGAAGATTAGGTGTACTAGATGCTGCCGAATGTATCCCCACTTTCAATACGTCCCCAGATGAAGTCATTGGATTAATTGCAGGCGGTCAGAGAGCAATGACAGTTGCTGTTGAAGGTGCTGAAGATAGTACTTCTTTGGCAGAAGAAGATTTACATCATATTCACCTTAATGAAAAAGATGTTGTAATCGGTATCGCTGCAAGTGGTAATACACCTTATGTTATCGGAGGATTAAAATATGCAAAT
This sequence comes from Staphylococcus cohnii subsp. cohnii, assembly GCF_002902365.1. GTDB lineage: Bacteria > Bacillota > Bacilli > Staphylococcales > Staphylococcaceae > Staphylococcus > Staphylococcus cohnii. The sequence continues at coordinate 58,778 of NZ_PPQC01000009.1, forward strand.
AGCATTGGTGCACATACCGTTTCAATTGCATGCAATACCAATACTAAAATAAGTAAAATAGCTACAAAAGCAATTGAAGTTAATGTAGGCCCGGAAGTATTAACAGGTTCCACTAGATTAAAATCAGGAACAGCACAAAAATTGATACTTAATATGATTTCAACTATCACAATGGTTGGTGCCGGTAAAGTATACGATAATCTCATGGTCGATGTAAAAGCTACAAACCAAAAATTAATTGACCGCTCTATACGCATCGTACAAGATATCTGTGACACATCATATCAGCAATCTGAGAAGTTATATAATGCTGCAGACCATAACCTTAAAGTTGCTATCGTTATGCATATGTGTGAAACATCAAAAGAAGACGCAAAACAGCGCTTAGACAATAATAATCACATCGTTAAGCAAGCAATCAGAGATTAAACCAAATACTTAAAATAATTTATGTATACTAGGAGGGTTTTACGATGTCTAAAGAACAAAAACTTGCAGAAAACATTGTAAATGCAGTTGGCGGTTTAGAGAACATGGAAAATGTTATAAATTGCATGACGCGCGTTAGAATTAAAGTGCACGATGAAAACAAAGTTGACTATGATAAATTAAAATCTACTAACGGCGTTATGGGTGTGGTCAAAGACGACCGTGTGCAAGTGGTCGTTGGGCCTGGCACAGTTAATAAAGTAGCTGATCATATATCTGAAATGAGTGGTGTGCGTTTAGGTGAAACCATTCCACACCAAGATAAAAATTATAAAGCTGAAACTGAATCAAGAGCTAAAGAAAACAAGGCAGCTTTTCAAAGCAAGCAAAAACGCGGTAAGTTCAATAAACTTTTAAAAACAATCGCAAATATATTTATCCCATTGATTCCAGCATTTATTGGCGCAGGTTTAATTGGTGGTATTGGTGCAGTTTTAAGCAATTTACTTGCGGCCGAGGTTATATCAGGTGCTTGGATTACGCAACTTGTCACTGTTTTTAATGTAATTAAAGATGGTATGTTAGCTTATTTAGCAATCTTCACTGGTATAAACGCTGCAAAAGAATTTGGTGCAACACCAGGTTTAGGTGGCGTTATTGGTGGGACAACGTTATTAACAGGTTTAACAGAAGAAAATATGATTACTAATATTTTCACAGGTGAACCTTTACAAGCAGGACAAGGTGGTATAATAGGTGTTATCTTTGCAGTTTGGTTATTGAGTCTCGTAGAAAAGAGATTACATAAAATTGTACCAAATGCCATAGATATCATCGTAACACCCACGATCACTTTATTCGTTATCGGCTTATCAACGATCTTTATCATTATGCCATTAGCTGGCTTTGTTTCTGATGGTTTAGTATCCGTAGTAAATGGCGTTATTGATATCGGTGGTGTTTTTAGCGGCTTCATCATTGGTGCTTTCTTCCTACCATTAGTTATGTTAGGATTACATCATATATTTACGCCTATTCATATTGAGATGATTAATCAATCCGGTGCTACTTACTTATTACCTATTGCTGCCATGGCAGGAGCAGGACAAGTTGGTGCCGCATTAGCACTTTGGGTAAGATGTAAGAAAAATACTACTTTGAGAAATGCAATTAAAGGTGCACTTCCTGTTGGTTTCCTCGGTATTGGTGAACCTTTAATTTATGGGGTTACGTTACCTCTTGGCAGACCATTCTTTACAGCATGTATTGGTGGTGGTATTGGCGGCGCAGTAGTTGGTGGTATCGGACACATCGGTGCCAATGCTATTGGACCAAGTGGTATTTCATTGTTACCTTTGATTTCAGATCATATGTACTTAGGATATATTGCAGGATTAATCGCTGCTTACATTGGTGGTTTCCTCTTCACCTTCTTTTTAGGTACAACAAAATCAATGAGAGAATCTGATAACTTAGGTGGTTAAACTATGACCAACGTACTTTATAAAATTGATAACATTTATGAAACTTTTACAAAAAGTGAAAAGAAAATTGCTGATTTTATTTTAAATGAACCGCATCGTATTATTAATATGTCTGTCCAAGACCTTTCTAATGAAATTAATACAAGTACTGCTTCAATTGTACGTTTTAGCAAGAAAATCACAGAAAAAGGCTTTCAAGAACTTAAAATTACAATTTCACGTTATTTGCCTGAAGATGCAATTAACAATAATCATATGGAATTAATTGATAATGAATCAGTCGATATTATCAAATCTAAAATGTTAGCTAGAGCAACCGATACAATGAGTTGTGTTGCGTCACAAATTGAGCAACATAACATCGATGATATCTGCGATACATTGAAACATGCGCGTACTATATTCTTATTTGGTTATGGTGCATCACTCGTCATTGTCACAGATTTATATCAAAAATTGTCTCGCATCGGTTTAAATGTGCGCTTAATACAAGAAACGCATTTATTAATGACTACCATGGCTACACATGATGAACAAGATTGTATTATTTTCGTGACCAATCAGGGTAGTCATAGTGAAATGCAATCTATGGCAAAAGTTGCTACAGACTATAATATACCTATCATTACGATCTCAAGCTCGAACAATAATCCTGTAGCTAAAGTTTCTGATTATACTTTAATTTATGGTCAAACAGATGAGAATGAACTACGCATGGCCGCAACAACGTCTTTGTTTGCGCAACTTTTTACTGTAGATATACTGTATTATCGATTTATTGCTTTAAATTATCAACGCTCATTGGATTCAATCACACAGTCCAAAATGGCACTTGATAATTATCGAAAACATTTATCAAAAATCCAATTTAAACACTAAAACAATGCTAATATTACTTTTTAAATAACATAATAAACAAGAACGACATAGAAATCGCATTTTTATAAAGGATTTCTATGTCGTTCTCTTTTTTAATCTAGCCTTAACATTATTTGTTTATTACATCATTACTTTACATCTTTTTGGAAAAAGTCGAAAATATTTTTGGCATTATCTGTATTATCAATATTTCCTTTAAATTTATCACTACCAGGACCATATGCATAAGTATTTACATCTTCTCCCGTATGGCCATTTGTAGTCCAACCAGTATGAGATTCGTCATTAATCGGTTTTTGTACTGCATCTTGAACTTTTTGTAATTGACTTTCATATGCTTTTTCGTCTTTTTTAAGGTCTTTAAGTTTTTTAGCTTCATCTTTTATTTTATTAATTTGATCTTGTGAAACTTCGAAACCATAGCCGTCTTTAATCACTTTCTCCACGTTTTTACCCTTGCTGATTTCTTCAGTCATATATTTACCTGAATGTTTCATTTGGTGAATAGCATCTGGATTCCAAACATAATCTTTACCTTTCGCTATAGACATACCACCTGTAGAATGATCTGCAGTGGCTACCACAAGCGTATCTGGATTCTCTTTTGCGTAATTCATAGCATATTCAAATGATTTTTCAAATCCAGACATTTCAGACATTACCCCTGTTACATCATTTGGATGTCCAGATTTATCAATAGAAGCGCCTTCTACCATTAAAAAGAACCCTTTGTCGTTTTGTTTTAATTTGTTTACAGCACTATCTGTCATATCCACTAATTTCGGATTTTTATCTGGTGCATCTATCTCTAATGGCATATCATTATCTGCAAATAATCCTAATATTTGTTTACTTTTAGAGTTTTGTAGTTCATTTTTATTAGTAACTACATCGTAACCATCTTTTTTAAATTTATTTTTTAAGTTGCCGTTATCTTTACCGAAATACTCAGCGCCCCCGCCCAGTAGTACATCTACTTTATGTTTGCCATTAATTTTGTCATTGTAAAATTGTTTAGCAATTTCATCCTTTTTATCACGATCATCTACATGTGAAGCGTATGCAGCAGGTGTAGCATCTGTAATTTCAGCAGTAGATACTAGACCAGTTGATTTACCATTTTCCTTAGCTTGTTCTAAAACTGTTTTAACATTGTTTTTATTGGCATCGACACCAATAGCACCATTATATGTTTTTTGTCCTGAACTAAATGCGGTTGCACCGGCTGCAGAATCAGTAACATTCTCTTTTGGATCATTTGGATTTGTACGCTGACTACCTATTAGATATTTATCAAAAGCGGTTTGATCCATTTCTTTAGTATCTGGATTATCTGCAAAATAGCGATAAGCAGCATTATACGAAGGTCCCATACCATCACCAACTAAAAAGATGACGTTTTTAGGGTTTTTTGTATTGCCCATGTAAGCTACATCAGAATTCTGATTTGAATCTTTAGTTTCATCTTTTTTCCCTGATGCATAAATCCCTTGTCCACTCCCTAATGATGAACCGGCAATAATTGTACCTGCAATTGTAGCAATAGCTAGTTTATTAAGTATTTTCATATAATAACTCCTTTAAATATGTATTATGACTTCAGCTTTATTCTAAAGCAGGAGTTTTGAGTGAGTATTTTTATATTGTTAATTTTTTGTAAAACATTAGTGTAATCATACTTACGATATTGTCGATAACAAAATAAGCCATAAATGATACAAGTAAATGCATCATTTATGGCTTTTTTAAAGTAGATTGTAAAACAGCCTACTGTTTTACGTTTTGCTTTATTATTTAAATTTGCTGATCATCACTTAATTTATGATAGCCTTTCAAGTAATAGAACAATGTCATACAACCTAAGAATACGATACCAATAACAACTGAAACAACTGTTTCTTTATTAAATAACATGCCTATTAACACCATGATAAAGAACGCCATTGTAATATAATTTGTTATTGCACCGCCTGGCATTTTAAACGGATGATTCTTGATTTCTTCACTGTGATTCTTTCTGAATCTTAAATGACTAATTAATATCATAAACCACGGTACCATACCTGGTAAAATTGAGGCACTGTATACATAAACAAAAATGCTGTCCGCACCTTTAATGAATAAAGGCAAAATAACATTCAATAATGCGCCAATTAAAATACCGATTGCGATTGCAGTTACTGTCCAAATAGGAACACCATTTTTCATAACTTTACGGAAAAACTTAGGTAACATTCCTTTTTGCGATAAGTTCAACGTCATTCGACTAGCACTAAATATACCAGAGTTACATCCAGACATCGCTGCCGTTAAAACTACAAAGTTAATGAGTCCTGCTGCAAATGTAATACCTACTTTTGCAAATGTTGCAACGAATGGACTGCCGATATTTCCTAATTCATCCCAAGGATAAACAGTTACAATAACGAAGATAGCTCCGATATAGAATATTAATATACGCCATATAACACCATTAACCGCACTTTTAATATTTTTTTGCGGGTCTTTCGTTTCACCAGCAGTGATACCGATTAATTCAACACCTTGATAAGAACCAATTACAATAGAAAGTGCAAAGAAGAATCCTATCCAACCATTAGGCATAAAGCCACCATGTGACCATAAATTAGATAGTCCAATAGCTTCTCCTCCATTACCAAGACCAAAGAATATCAAACCGAATCCTGCGATAATCATTAAAATAATTGTTACTACTTTGATCATTGCAAACCAAAATTCAAATTCACCAAATGCTTTAACTGACACTAAGTTAGCACCTGCCAACAATAATACTACAATTATACCTGGTATCCACTGTGGTAAATCAGGGAACCAATAATTCATATATTCTCCAACGGCGATAACTTCACTCATACCTACAACAACCCATTGGAAAATATTGCTCCATGCTGTCAGATAACCAGCAACTGGATTTATGTAATCACTTGCAAAGTTTGCAAATGAACCTGAGGTTGGATGTAAATATACCATTTCCCCCATAGCTCTCATTACTAAAAATAAAAACAGACCTGCTATTAAATATGCAAATATTACTGAAGGTCCTGTCCACTTGATTGTACTTGTCGCCCCCATGAAGAGTCCGACACCAATTGTTCCACCAAGTGCTATCATCCGCATTTGACGTGCACCTAGTCCCCTTTGTAATTCATTATTCTCATTCATCATTCAAACCCCATCTCATTCAAATATAAGTGAAAATAATTCACTTATTATGACGCTATTATACTATAAATTCTAAAAATTAAAACAATTATTTTTTGTTTATGTAAGCCCTTACATATGTTTTTATTTTAGATTACTTTGTGAGAAAACGCAATGTAAATTTTATTTTTGATATTATAGTGAACAATTAAATATTCTCATAAGTTAATTAATCCGCACTATTTAATTATGATTATTTTGTGAATTCTTTCACAAAAATGTTATAACATAGTATAATATTTTTAATTAATAGAAAGTGAGGATAAAGTTTTGAACGAAAAAAATATCAAATGGGATAAAGTTTTTTATGGTAAAGCTTGGGTCCATCATGTCGTAGAGACAATTCGTGCTAAAGATATATTGCAAAGTTTTTATTTAAAACGCTATCTGCTACGTGCCATTATGGCTGGATTTATCTTAGGCGTGATAACAGTTTTTGTCTTACTCATTAAAGGCTCATTAGCATCCGATGTTCCAATGGGTGTTACAAATTTAGTGGGTGCGATTGCATTCAGTTTTGCATTAGTATTAATACTTTTTACAAATTCCGAATTATTAACAAGTAACTTTATGTATTTTACAGTAGGCCTTTATTATCGAGTCATTTCGCCATTCCGTGTTTTTAAAATTTTTGCACTTTGTTTTATTGGTAATGCTCTAGGTGGATTAATATTCTTTTTATTAATACGTTCCTCAGATATAATGACTCCTGAGATGATGCAACAATTAGAAGCTACAATTGACCATAAAACATTAACTGCAGGTTTTGTCGCCATTCTTATAAAAGGTATTTTTGCTAATTTCTTTATAAACATCTCCCTTGTCATAGCGATGCAAATAGACGATGTTCTGGCAAAAATGTTTGTCATGATGTTTGGTGTATCAATTTTCGCATTTATGGGTTATGAGCACGTTGTTTATAATACTGTATTATTCGCAGGCGGTGTCGTATATCAAAGTGATGTTCTTTCAGTCTTACCTGCTTTAATCAATTTGCTTGGTGCAGGCATTGGCAATTATATCGGTGGTGGCTTGGTTATAGGCTTGTTCTATGCTTATTTAAATGATCATAAGCAATATCAAAACAACAAAATTCATTAACTACAGCTTAAGTTATTGCAATTGAAAGTTAAAGTCTAGTATTTATGAAGTTATAGTTCCTAATTTTATATGATATAATGCTCAATAGATTTTATTATAAAGGAGTTCAATATGAATAAACATCTATTGAAACGAACAATCACAGTTTCAATTATATTTGGCATATTATTTTTCCTGATCAATTATTTTAGTGATAGTGATGTTTCTGCCGGAAATTTAGTGCTAAAAAGTTTACTTACGATTGTTGTATTCGGGATACTATATTATTTAATTTTCACTATTGTAAATTCACCAGAACGAAAATATAAATTTGGTATTACTTTACCTATTTCACTACTCATTGCAATCATTATCAGCGCTATGTTTTCTGCCTTGAAAATCGGTATTATAACTGGACTAATTATTGGTATAATAGCGGGTTATCTATGGGAATTTATAGATACTCATAAAAATGGTGGTGATAAATCGTGAGCATTTTCATTGGTATTGTTGTTATCATTTTATTAAGCGTAAGTTTAATTCCTAATTTAAAAGCTGTTAAAAAATCTAAAGCTACTGGAGAAAAAAATCCACGTTTTGCAATTATGGTAGGGATAGATTCTATTTTACTCGTGTTAGTTATTGTGACACTAATACTTCAATTTTTAAAATAAGCTATCATTTTCATTTTATATTATAAAACCCCTTATTGACACATGTTTCAATGTCAAAATAAGGGGTTTTAAATTAAAATTGATTTTGTAAAACAAGAAAATATAAAACCAAAGCTCCTAATAAGTAAACAAAGCTTCCAACCATGAATGAGCGAAATTGTATCTTTAACGGAACTTTTTTATTAAAGATTGGACCTAAAACTAAATTTCCGATTGCTAAAATAATTGGACCGCCTAAAAAAAAGAGAATTAAATATCCATTCATACACTAGCCTCTACTTTTTTCAAAATATTTTTCAATGATTGCTGTACCTGATAAATCTTTACCTACATAGGCTATGTTACTAAAATCTTGTTTTTCCGTCATATCATTCGTGTTTACAATCACATCTAAACCAGCATTTACCGCTGCGGTTGCCCCATTGACCGAGTCTTCTATGGCTAAACAATTAACTGGGTTATAATTTAATCTTTGAACTGCTGTTAAATATAGTTCAGGACTTGGCTTTATTTCTTCTACATCTTCTCTTCCAACAACTACATCGATATACGTATCTAAGCCCAATTGATCGAATGTGGGTTTAATATCGTTTCTAAAACTACTTGTCGCAATAGCCATTGGTATATGGCGCACTTTACAATAATCCATAAGTTGTTTCATATGCGTAACAATCGGTAAATGTATACTTGTTTCATTATGCTCTTGATAAATTGCTTTCTTGCGTTCTGATCCGAGTTGAACCTCTAGGTATTGGTGCAAATCTGAAGCCAAACCTCCGATGGATTGTCGATAAAAATCTAAACTAACTTCCTCCAAACCATAATGATTTAGATGTTTATTTATTATTTCAAACAAGTGTTTTTCTGTATCAATAATTGTTCCATCAAAATCAAATATCACTGCGCGATACATACATTACCCTCCTCTAAAATAAGCATGATAAAATCAAATTATTGTCAGTGTATCATACTTTCCACTTCTCTAGCCTGCCAACGCCTCTGATAAAATAAACTAAGATGAAAACACAAAATATTAATGTTTTCATCTTAGTTATGAATTCCTTATTAATTTCAAACTAAAATCAGATATACTTACCTTTTGTTCCAGTATTTTGCAAGTATTGGTCCTGTAATATTATGTATTAAGCTAAATACCGCACCTGGCACTGCAGACAATGGATTAAAATGTACTGTGGCTAAAGAAACTGCTAATCCTGAGTTTTGCATACCTACTTCTATTGATACTGCTTTTTTATCCGGTCGATCTAATTTTAAGATTTTGGCAAATGTATACCCCAATACATATCCAATCAAATTATGAAGAATGACAACCGCAAAAATAAGTAAACCAGTGGCCAAAATTTGTGCTTTACTACTACCAACTACAGACGCAAGTATCAATGAAATAGCTACAACAGAAACAATTGGCAATGCAGTAGCAGTCGTATCAGCAAATTTCTTAAATACTTTTTGAAGTACAAAACCAATGATTATTGGTATTAAAATGACTTGAACTACAGACCAAAACATACTAATAAATGAAACTTGCAACCATTCATGCGCAAATAAATATATTAACGCTGGTGTTAAAAATGGAGCTAGCAATGTTGAAACACTAGTAATAGCAACTGACAGAGCAACATTTGCATTTGCTAAGTAACTCATAACATTACTAGATGTACCACCCGGACAACATCCAACTAAAATCACACCAATAGCAATTTCCGGAGGCAAATGAAACAGTTTGACAATTAAAAATGCACTTAAAGGCATAATTGTATACTGCAATATCACTCCGACAATTACTGATCTAGGTGCTTGAAATATAATTTTAAAATCTTTAGGATCTATGGTTAATCCCATACCTAGCATAACAATCCCTAGTAAATAAGGTACCCAACTACTTAAAGTAGCAAGTTGCGCTGGAAATATAAAACCAATGATAGCTGCAATAAGCATCCATATTAAGAACGTATTCGTTGCAAACTTACTTACTTTTGATAACATCTAAACACTTCCCTCTCTGTATTAATAAAGAAGAATGTATCATACTTTAAGCCTTGAAACAACAGAATTTTCTAAATATTATGAATTTAAAATTTGCAATTTTTAACAAATTTTATACTTCGTTCTAAAGACCTAGTGTCTTCTTTTAAAAAGAGTGGTACAATTTAATAGAATTTAAAACATGTACAATTTTAAGTGCAGTAGAATATTATTTTTAATATACGTACGTCACTTTATATAGATATGGAGGTATAATATGTTTTTAGATAAAACTGAAACGTTTGTATTAAACATCAGTGGTTTAAATAAACGTCATATCCGCAAAAATTTGTTAAAACTTTTGAAACAAGTACACTTTTGTGAATCATTCAAGTTTACTATTTTCAAAAAAAATCATTTATATGCTTTAGAAGTGAATTTACCCAAGCAACAACTACCTTATTTAATTAGTTTTCTCAGTTTCCACAATTATTTAATCTATCAAATTTTAGAAAATAATCATGCACATGAATTATTAGACTTAGATCATTTATTATTATCATCTAAACGTTTCGAAATCGCTGTTGACGGCCTTCACGATGCTTTTATTAAAGATAAAGTTATCGATATTATGAATTTACTCAATCACACTGAAACTATTGTTTATACCTTCAATCGAAATACCATCAACGTTTCTTGTTCACCTACAGTATTTTCTAAATTAATTCACGCTATCGCGACACACAACATTGATATTTATAGTGCGACCTATCAACCACGTTTAATGCATAAAACTAGGATTTCTTAAAGTACACACATGCACAATATCACTAATATAAACAACAATCTCGATTTGTTTCATTTCCACCGCAAATAAATAAATAAATATGAGTCTAAAGTATCAACATCTAATGCTTAAACATAAACGTCAATTTTTATTGTAATTATATAGAAATTGACTTTTTTGTGTTTCGTTACGTACTGACGATATGAGCGAGAGATTACAGGCTCGAGTCATATCCCCAGGCAAGCATGCACGATCAAAATCACAAGTTATATCAAAAGGACCAATTCTTTATTACTTATAATTTCAAACTAACTATGTTATTAACTTTATAAAATAAGAACATCATTAATTTATTAGGATTAATGAATTGTTTTAAATGAGCCTTTGCTTTTATATCTTGAGAAATATTTCAAACGATTTTGCATCGTGCTGACGCCCAGGGAAATGATATGATCGAGAGACTACAGGCTCGAGTTCATATCCCCAGGCAAGCATGCACGATCAAAATCACAAGATCCATATCAAAAGGACCAATTCTTTATTACTTATAATTTCAAACTAACTATGTTATTAACTTTATAAAATAAGAACATCATTAATTTATTAGGATTAATGAATTGTTTTAAATGAGCCTTTGCTTTTATATCTTGAGAAATATTTCAAACGATTTTGCATCGTGCTGACGCCCAGGGAAATGATATGATCGAGAGACTACAGGCTCGAGTCATACCCCCAGGCAAGCATGCACGATCAAAATCACAAGTTATCCATATCAAAGGACTAATCCATTTTTTTCATATGGATTAGTCCTTTTTTGAGCATAGTTTTATATGCAACCTTTTTATTAATTATTTTTATCTTCAAATACTAAATTTTCAAATGCTTCTCTTACTTGTGGTACAGACATCCCTACTACTACTTGCACATTTTTCCCACTTTTTACTAAACCATGAGCCATTTGTCTATGCGTAAAGTAATCACTATCTTCAACTTTATTGACATCATTCACTGTCAATCTTAGACGCGTCGTACAATTTGTGACATCTTTAATGTTTTCTTTTCCACCCAAACCTTCTAAATAATATATTGCTTTATCTTCAAACTCATTTGTTGAACCAGTTTTTTTAGTAACTTCTGTTTTACCATCCTTATTTTTATAATCATCTTTACTATATAATTTCATATCTTTATCGCCTTTTTGACGTCCAGGAAGTGGAATATTAAATTTTACAATTAAAAACTTGAATAAAAAGAAATAAATTGCAGTAAAACCTAAACCAATTGCAATTTGTATCACATAAGTTAACCAATGATTCTGTGCCAAAGGTATCCAATTCGTAGCAAAGAAATCTAATAACCCTCCGCCAAAGTTACCTACTAAGCCAAAACCATACATTAACGTATCCATTGTTGCTGCTAAAATTGCATGTAAAACGAATAAATAAGGTGCTATAAATAAAAATGTGAACTCTAATGGTTCAGTGATGCCAACAACAATCGCTGTCAATGTTGCTGGAATTAACAATGCTGCAATTTTCTTTCTATTTTCTTTCGGTGTCGTTGCATACATTGCTAAAGCAATACCAATTGAGCCGAAGACTTTCCCGTTACCCTGTAACATAAAACCATACGGGAACAATTCTTTTAATGGCTCTTTACTTTTAGCAAATTCATTTACATGTTCAAACCATTCAGCTTTTAACCCATGATTCACAACAACAGGACCTACTTCTATTGGTGCATAAATAAAATGATGTAATCCTGTTGGTATCAATACTCTTTCTAAGAAATGATACAACCAAACACCTATATAACCAGATCCAATAATAAAACCTTGCAATGAAGAAATACCGTTTTGTACCGTTGGCCATACAATACAAGTAATTAAAGCAATCGGTAACATGACAAAAAATGAAATCGTCACTACAAATGTCAAACCTTGAAATACACCAAGCATTTCAGGTAATTTTTTGCTATAAAATCGATTATGTATCCATGTCACAATGCTTGAAATAATAATACCGCCTAGAATATTTGTGTCTAATGTTTCTATACCAGCAATCGCTTTTAACCCCGTTACATTTTCCACACCTTTATCCAAATTTGCTCCGAATGTATGTGGCCATTGCGTTAATATGGCATTGATAAAAGTATTAAATATTAAATATCCCATTAATGCTGCTAATGCTGCATGTCCAGGTGCTTTTTTGGCCAAGGATAAGGGTAGTCCAACAACAAACACCACTTCCATGTGATTAAATATTGTCCAACCACCAGACTCTATCACTGACCATATTTTGAACCAATTCGTACCTTCTTCTGCAATACTCCCCATTATTGAAGGATTTTTAAATAGCGTCGCTAAACCGAGTACAATACCAAAAAATGCAAACATCAATACAGGTACAATCATTGCACTCCCAAATCTCTTTATTGCGTTCATATAAAGTTCCCCCTTCTTTCTAAATTTCTGAAACTATCCATTTATAATTATAAAGTGTTTATCAGTTCGAATGATTAAATATCAATTTATCTTCGATTTTATAGTAAACGCTTACATACAAACAATAGTTTGACGCTATTACGAACAATTTTGTACAATAAGATTATATTTTCAAAACGTGAAAATATTTTCAAAAATTTGAGGTGAGACTATTGCTTTTAGATGAACGTATTAACAATAATTTTAATAAATTAAATGAAAATGACCTACAAATCGCTCATTTTATAAACACACATATATCAGATTGTAAAACAATGAAAATACAAGACTTAGCGGCTTATACCCATGCATCAAATGCAAGTATCCATCGTTTCACTCGAAAGTTAGGATTTGATGGCTATAGTGATTTTAAATCATACTTAAAATTCGAATCTGAACAAGTTCATCAATTACCTTCTGACTCTATGAACGCTTTTAAGCAAGAAATTGAAAATACCTTCACTTATTTAGAGCGTATTGATTACGACCTAGTTACAGACAAAATATATCAAGCTGAAACGGTATACTTATATGGCACAGGTGTAGCACAAATGAACGTTGCGCAAGAAGCTCAAAGAATTTTATTAACCATACATAAAAATATTATTGTGCTACACGATGTACATGAATTTAAAATGGTATTAAATAAAGCTTCTGATAATGATTTATTTTTTATTATTTCTTTATCCGGAGAGACAGATCATTTATCTGACATAACGAATTTACTGCAACTGCGTCAAAAATATTTTATTTCTATTACTACGCTCCAAGATAACACATTAGCTCAAAAAGCAAATTATAATATTTACGTTTCAAGTAATACTTTTTATTTAACAAATGGCATCGATTATTCCAGTTTTATCAGTTATCATATATTTTTTGAAACGCTACTGCGTAAGTTTAATGAGCGCAAACAATATGGTCAATTTACCAATAATGAATCTATAAAATAAAAGAAGGCTGGACAAGTTAATTGTCTCAGCCTCTAAGTTCCACTACTTTTTTATTTAGCTCAGTTGAATTGATATAATGATTTTATTGTTCTTCTTCATAAGCTTCTAGCGTTGTTTGAAGCTTATCAAATAACATTTCAAAACCGTGCGCAGTGGAATCATGATATTCCTTTTTCTTTTGCTTATACTCTAACGATGTTAGTCTACGTTCTCTAGGCACATAAGCCGTGTAACTAAAAATCATTTGGGTAATACCTGGTTCTCTTTCAAACATCTCAACTTCGATTGTATCTTCAGAGTCACTTAATTCAGGCATACCTATAGTCATAACAATATATTCATTTGGGTTCAATGTAACATATGAACCCTCTACTATATTTTCTTTTCCTTTACGTACATCAATAATTTCATAGCCACCGTTTTGTACAGCATCTATTTCTATTGATTTATTCGTTCGTTCAGTTGTCATAAACCATTGTTTAAGAAATCGTTGCTCGGTCCAAGCTTGATATACTAATTCAGGTTCAACTTTAAAAAGTCGTTCCAATTGAATTTCTACATTTTCATTTTCCACATTGTATCTAGCCATGATTGTTCACCTACTTTCACTCTTATTACTATTCTAACTCATTATACTAGACTTCTAAACAATAATACTATGAAATCCAACTTCCTTTGATTTTCACTATAAAAGTGACAGCTTATTTATTCTATCGTTATTAGTCAGTAAACGTCAAAATTTTACCCTCTTTTTTATTAAAAACAGGGCAGTCAGTCTATATTCAAATGGTATAAACCGACGCCCTTCCCTATAATCAATTTTTTTTATTTAATTTTGGTAATCTAAAGAAGATTGCAATTAGTCCACAAATACCTAGAATGATAGGATAAATTGAATACGGCATTAATGAAACTGGTGAAATAGACGCCACACCTGCCGCTGCTATAACTTGTGGGCTATAAGGTAATAAACCTTGGAAACAACTTGCAAACATATCTAAAATACTTGCAGATTTTCTTGGATCAATATCGTATTCGTCCGCTATATCTTTAGCCAAGGGACCTGCCATTAATATCGAAATTGTATTATTGGCAGTTGATATATCAGCAGCACTTACAAGTCCTGCTATACCTAATTCTGCACCACGCTTTGATTTAACCCTATTGCGTACAAAATTCAACAACCACGTTATACCACCATTATGTTGTATCAATGCTACAAGTCCGCCAATTAATAACGCAATAATTGCAATATCTTCCATGCCAACAATTCCTTTTGAAATCGAACTAAGCAAGCCTGACCAATTAAATGATCCATCAACTATTCCAATAATGGCAGATAATACGGTACCACCAATCAATACGATAATTACATTGATGCCTGCTAACGCTAAAATTAATACCAATAAGTATGGAATAACTTTAATAAAATTATAATCATATGATTTTGTTGTATCTATCTGAGCACCATGCGTTAAAAACCAGAGCGCTATAACAGTGAATATCGCACCCGGTAATACAATTTTTATGTTCACTTTAAACTTATCACTCATTTTAGTCTTTTGAGTACGTACTGCAGCAATTGTAGTATCAGAAATCATTGATAAATTATCACCAAACATTGCCCCACCTACTACAGTGGCCATTGTAATCGCTGCAGAGACATCCGTCGCCTGACTTAAACCAAAGCCAACTGGTGCTATAGCTGCAACTGTGCCGACTGAAGTACCCATTGAAAGAGAAACAAACATACAAATGATAAATAAACCGACGATAATTAAGTTCTCTGGTATGAAGGATAGTCCTAAATTAACCGTTGACTTGACTCCACCCATGTCTTCTGTAGTTTGAGAAAAAGCACCCGCAAGTAGAAATATTAACATCATCAAAATAATATTTGAATGCCCTGCACCTTTTGTAAACACATCTACTTTTTTATAAAATGTTTCTTTTCTATTCATCAATAAGCCTGCGATAGATGCAATAATGATTGCAACATTAAGTGGCATTATTGAAAAGTCCCCAGTAATAACGCCCACACCTAAAAATATTCCAACAAATATGATAAGTGGTACAAGCGCCCATGCATTACCTTTTTTATTTTCCGCCATACAAAACCTACTTTCCTTATCATTACATTTATAATCAATCATTTAATATACTTGCCATAAAAAATAAAAAACTCTTTTCTTGTAGAAGAAAAGAGTAAATCGTTACATCTTTAATCTTATCTTCTAGCACAATTTATGCTACTGGAATTGGCACACGCATCACCATGTTGCCGAAGTTTCAAAGGGCCAGTCCCTCCACTTCTCTAGATAAGCTATTTTATTTATTTTATAACAGTACACTATTCATGCGACTTCGTCAATTATATATTTGTAATATGAAATAATACTTTAACTCAAATATTACTCTGTTGGTCTAACAATTGTAAATGTATCACCGATTGATGCATAATCATTTCCGGCTAATCGGCACACGGCTTCTAGTGCTTGTGCATTTATCTTACTGTCTTCAAAATATACATCTTCATTAATATGAAACATCAATACCTCACCAATAATTAGATCCGATCCCTCTTCAGCATCTCCTAAAGGAATCATCCGCTCTAATTTACATTCCATACGTATTCTTGCTTGTTCAATGCCAGGTACAGATATAAGTTCCGAGTCAACAAGGGTTAATTCTGTGCGTTCTAATTCATTTTCTCTACGCTCCAATGGTGCAGCTGTGCGATTAATTTGTTCTACATTTGTTTCATCAGTAATGTGCACTACAAAATTTCCAGTCTCTTCAATATTAAGCGAAGTGTCTTTACGTTTGCCTTTCGAACGTCCTGTAGAAATCATAATCATCGGTGGTGCACTATTCACTACGTTAAAGAAACTAAACGGTGCCGCATTTAACTTGCCATTTTTATCTTGAGACGTAACAAATGCTATAGGTCTAGGTATGATACTGCCACTCAATAATTTATAATTTTGCCTTTTAGACAATTGGCTTGCTTTAAAATGTTTCACTGAAATTCACTTTCCTTTCATAAATAAAAAGTGGCTATGTCAAAATGTCAGTGCGTAAACCGTTCATTTAAGCACTAATCACTTTGAAATAGCCATCTATCAAATTAATCTAGTTGTGTACCACCCGTAACGCCATATACTTGACCGGTTGTGTAACTTGATTCGTCAGCTGCCAAATGAACATACACACCAGCTAATTCTACAGGTTGGCCTGCTCTACCAAGTACTTCTTTTTGACCAAATGTAGGAATTTTCGATTGTGGTTGTCCACCTGATATTTGAAGTGGTGACCAAAATGGTCCTGGTGCGACACAATTAACGCGGATACCTTTAGCACCTAATTCTTCAGACAAGCTTTTAGTCAACGATATGATTGCAGCTTTTGAAGCTGCATAATCATGTAAAATAGGACTAGGATTATAACCTTGTACAGATGATGTTGTCGTAATTGTAGCGCCTGGTTCCAGATAATCGATTGCTTTTTGTACTGTCCAAAATATTGGATACACATTCGTTTCAAAAGTTTCAGCAAATGATGCTGTATCAAAGTCTTTAAGCGTATCTCTGTATTGCTGATGACCAGCTACGAGTGTAACATTATCTAATCCACCTAACGCATGATATGCACGCTCTACTAACTCATAATTGAATTGTTCATTGCGTAAATCACCCGGTATTAGAACAGCTTTTTGTCCAGCCGATGCAATAATTTCTTTTACTTCTTCAGCATCCTCTTGTTCTGATGGCAGGTAATTAATCGCAACATCAGCACCTTCTTTAGCATAAGCTATCGCAGCAGCCCTACCTATAGCTGAATCTCCCCCTGTTACTAACATCTTTAAACCTTTCAATCTACCGTAACCAATATATGAAGTTTCTCCACAATCTGGTTTAGGGTTTAAATTTTTTTGTAAACCTGGAACAGCTTGCTCTTGTTTTGGAAAATCTGCATTTGAATATTTCGTTCTAGGATCTTGAAACGCCATGGCATAATCCTCCTCAAAAATAATGATTATAATTATTTTTTACCCAAATTAAATCCTCCATAACATAGCTATTACTTTAAGATTCATTTAATAATTTCTGTACAAATGTTACAAAGTAATCTGGTACTTTTTCTAAAATACGCTCATCGGGATCGTATTTTGGATGATGTAAATCATACTCACTATTCGAACCAATAAAGACAAATACACTTGGGTACTTATTGGCAAAACCAGAAAAATCTTCACCAATGGTTAATGGCTGTTCCATTATATTCACATTATAACCCACTTGCTTAGCAACGTTAATTGCATCCTCTGTTAATTTTTCGTCATTGATAACAGCGCCTGGCAAACGGATATATTCTGTTTCAATTTCAACATCAAATACTTCTGCCAGTCCATTACCAATTTCTCTCAACCTTTTTTCAATGAATGTACGAATCCGCTCATCAAAACTTCTCACTGTACCTTGTACATAAGCTTGATCTGCAATAACATTCCATGTGTTACCACAAGATACTTCTCCTATCGTTACCACGGCATTATCAAAAGCAGATAAATTTCTGCTCACGATGGATTGAACGCTATTGATTAATTGACCTAATACGATGACTGGATCATTACCTTGTTCAGGTTTTGCTGCATGCGCACCTTTACCTTTAATTTTAAATTCAAAACGATCTACAGAAGATGTCACAGCACCGGATTTCACTGCTAATGAACCTATATCCATGGTAGGATAATTATGATAACCTAGCACTGCTTTTGTGCCATCAATGGCACCTGACTCAGCTAATTTAACAGCACCATAGCCCAGCTCTTCGGCAGGTTGAAAAATAAAACGTACCCTGCCCTTTAATTGACCTTCAATTTCTTTTAATCTTGTAGCTACTGCTAAAATACTTGCCATATGGATATCATGCCCGCAAGCATGCATGATGCCTTCATTAGTTGACGTGAATTCATGTATAACTTCTTCATTAATTGGTAATGCATCAATATCTGATCTAACAGCAACAAATGAATCTCCTTGTCCTACTTCTGCAATCAATCCAGTTTCCAAAGGTATATCTAAAATTTTAATTTCATAACTCTCTAAAATACGTCTTAATCGTTTCGTTGTTTCATATTCATCATCCGACAATTCAGGAAACTGATGAAATGTACGTCTCCACTTTACATATTCTTCATATTGTGGCATTACATGTCACGTCCTTTCTAAATTTATAAAACGTTTTAAAAAATAATATAGTATTGTTACAATCACTACTCCGAGCGCTAAATTATTAGAAATTAGGATAAGCACCATCGTTAGTATTACGATGAAAGCATTTATTAAAGGCGCTTGGCGTATAAAAGGTATTGTGCGTCGATCAAATGTGTTCAATGAAATGGTAATAAGTACAGTAGCTAAAACAGCCATCGGAATATGTCCTATAATTTCACCAAAAACAAATAAACTTACCAGTAAAAAACTACCGGTAACAAATGTCGAAACTCTAGAATTCGCACCCATTGTCACATTAAAACGTGATTGCCCAACAAGCGCACTTCCACCATAACCACCAAATAATCCTACTACAAAATTGGCTATACCTTGACCTATCGATTCACGATTTTTATCACTTGTTGTAGCGGTTACTTCATCCACCATACCTGCTGTTAAAGTCGTTTGAACAATTGCAACAATAGCCATCATTAACCCATATAACAACGCAGTTAAGAAGAAATTAACATTTAATATTTCAGTAGGAATGCTTGGATAAGGCAGTTTAATATGTATTGAAGATAAATCATGCACATATTTAATATCAGGCTTTAATATCCACGAAAATATAGTCAATATTATGATTGATATTAATGGTGCAGGTATAATTTTGATATATCGATTGCCCAACCAAATAATTAAAAATGACACGATTGCAACAATATACGTTGCAAAAGAAATTCCCAAGATATTCTTTAGCTGAGATGTGAATAATAGTATTCCTAAAGCATTCATAAATCCAATTACCACACCTACTGGTATCAATTCTAACCATTTATTAATTTGAAAATATCCCAATATAACTTGAATGATTCCCATAAATAATGTGGCTAATATGACTGCTTGCATCCCATGACTTGCTGCTAAAGGGGCTACGACTAATGATACACCACTACTTGGTGCTGAAACCATCAGTGTTCTATTGCCAGTCAAGCTGAGTACGAGCATCATCAAACCAGTACTTAACATACCGATTGTTGGGGTCACGCCTGCTATAAATGAAAAAGCAATTGCTCCAGGCAACAATGCAAGTGCAAGTAATATACCTGTAAGCATATTCTGTACTATGTCGCCTTTCCATTGATCAATATATCCAGCGTTACTCACACTATATCTCACCCCCAACCCCTTTAATTACTATACTATCATAATTGTCAAAATATTTTATTAACTTGCGTTTTATGTACTCTTAGATTTTACGTTTATAAAGTATGTATATTACAAAAATAAATAAAATAAGAATAGAGCAAGGAACAAATCAATATTGTTGATTTCATTCCTCACTCTATCTCGTGTCAAAAGTCTTAATGGTTCATTTTAATTACAGTTTCAATTTTAAAGATTTACGCGATTATCAAATAGTACCTTACCATCCTTAATCACTCTTTCTGCGTGATTTATACCATAATGATAAGGAATATATTCATGATTCGGTGCATCCCAAATTACAATATTTGCTTTATCACCCTTATTGATGGTACCTGCATCAACATCAATCGCTTTAGCTGCATTCACTGTCACCGCATTCCAAATTTCATTTGGGGATAATTTTAATTTTAATGCTGCAATAGACATCACTAATTGTAAATTATTAGTCACACAGCTACCTGGATTGAAGTCAGTAGCTATAGCAATAGCGCCGTCGTTATCTAACATACCTCTCGCGTCTGCATATGATTCCTTATCAAGGTAAAAAGTTGTACCTGGCAGTAATACTGCAACCGTATCACTATCTTTCAATTTTTGTTTGCCTTTTTCACTAGATGCTACTAAATGATCTGCAGAGATGGCATTTTCATCAATTGCAAGTTCTAAACCACCTAATGGATCAATTTCATCCGCATGAATTTTAATATCAAAGCCTTGTTTTTTAGCCGCTTCCATATAAGCTTTAGATTCTTCTACAGTGAACACACCTGTTTCACAGAAAATATCAGCAAAGTCAGCGTACGGTTTAACTTCTGGCAATAAATCTATCATTTCTTGTAAGAAAGCTTGGTTAGACTTCGCATCCTTTGGTACAGCATGTGGCCCAAGGAATGTATGTTTCATGTCTAAATTATATTTTTTTGCTAATCGGTTCGAAACACGCAATTGTTTAAGTTCATTTTCTTTATCTAATCCATAACCACTCTTACTTTCAACTGCTAAGACACCGTGTTGTAACATGGTTAATAGGTTTTTTTCCGCTTTTTCAAAAAGTTCGTCTTCTGTCGCTTGACGTGTAGCTTCTACAGTAGATAATATGCCTCCACCTTGTTCAAGTATTTCTAAATAAGAGACACCTTGACGTTTGAGTGACATCTCATGTTCACGTGAGCCACCATGCACGAGATGCGTATGTGCTTCTACTAATGCAGGTGAAACGACTTTTCCTGAGGCATCTATTGTCTCATTTGCTTCACAAGCCTCAGAATGTTCACCCGCATAAACAATCTTGCCATCTTGCACAACTACTGTTCCATTTTCAATAATGTTTAAATCATCTAATTCTTTGCCTTTTAAAGGGCGATCGGTAGTCTTCGGTAAAATTAGTTGTTTAATGTTTTGAATGATTAAGTCGTTCATTTTTTATCTCCTTTTCCTGTAATCATTGGAATGTGAATTCCTTTTTCATTTGCTACATTAATCGCTGATTCATAACCTGCATCAGCATGTCTTACTACTCCCATACCCGGATCTGTAGTTAATACTCGTCCTAACCGTTTGTCTGCCCTTTCTGAACCATCAGCAACAACTACCATGCCGGCATGTAATGAATAACCCATACCAACACCGCCACCATGATGGAATGAAATCCAAGATCCACCTGCTGCAGTATTGATTAATGCATTTAATATTGCCCAGTCTCCTACAGCATCTGAGCCATCCTTCATACCTTCAGTCTCACGATTAGGACTAGCTACTGAACCTGAATCTAAATGATCTCGACCAATTACAATTGGCGCAGAAATTTCACCTTCACGTACAAGTCTATTTAATGCTAATCCCATTTGTGCACGTTCTCCATAACCTAACCATGCAATTCTTGAAGGCAGTCCTTGAAATGCAATTTTCTCTTGTGCTAAATCTAGCCAACGAATAAGTTTTTCATTTTCCGGAAATAGCTTTCTCATTTCCTCATCTGCACGCTCAATATCTTTAGGATCTCCGCTTAATGCTGCAAATCTAAATGGTCCCTTACCTTCACAGAATAATGGTCTGATATATGCTGGTACAAACCCAGGAAAATCAAAAGCATTTTTTAAGCCGTCATTATATGCGACTTGTCTTATATTATTTCCATAATCAAAGGCGACCGCACCTTGTTTTTGAAATTCTAACATCAATGAGACGTGTTTATGCATTGACGCTTGAGATTCTTTTACGTATTGTTTTGGGTCTTTATTGCGTAGTGCACTTGCTTCTTGTAATGAATACCCTTGTGGCACATATCCATTTAAAGGATCGTGTGCACTCGTTTGATCCGTAATAATATCAATACTAAATCCTTTATCTAAAATTGCTTGATGTACATCGACCGCATTACCAACCAATCCAATAGATAATGGTTTGCCCTGTTTGCGTGCGTCTTCTGCTAAAGTTAATGCTTCATCTAAATCTCGTGTCTTTACGTCACAATAACGTGTATCAATACGCTTATCAATGCGGGTTTCATCTACGTCAACACCGATGACAACACCGCCATTCATCGTAACAGCTAATGGTTGTGCGCCACCCATACCGCCAAGACCAGCAGTTAGCGTAATCGTCCCATTTAATTTGCCATTAAAATGTTGATTAGCGAGTTCACCAAATGTCTCATATGTACCTTGAACGATGCCTTGCGAACCAATGTAAATCCAACTACCTGCAGTCATTTGTCCGTACATCATTAATCCTTTTTGATCTAATTCATTAAAATGCTCCCAGTTTGCCCATTCAGGTACTAATACAGAATTAGACAGTAATACACGTGGTGCTTCTTCATGTGTTTTAAATACAGCAACTGGTTTACCTGATTGGACTAACATCGTTTCATCAGCTTCTAATGAACGCAGTGTAGATTCAATCGCTTCAAATGCCTCCCAATTCCGAGCTGCTTTACCTATGCCACCATAGACAACTAAATCTTCAGGTCTTTCTGCAACTTCGGGATCTAAATTATTATATAGCATTCGTAACACTGCTTCTTGTTCCCAACCTTTACATTCAATCTCTAAACCTTTTTTTGCTTTAATTTTTTTCATGAAAAATCTCTCCTTCATCGAATTTAATTCAACCTTTGTTTTGATATTTAAAATATCCATAATGCAAATGGAATTGTTATCAGTAATGTTAGTACTACTCTTTCAAACCAAATAAGCACAAGTTTTCCTACTGAAATTTTAATTTCTGTAGATAATATGACCGGAACAACGCTTGAAAAAAAGATAATCGCTGAAACACTCATTACTGCTACAGTAAATCTTGTTGCTAAATCAGCTGATTGTGCAATTGCAGCTGGTAATAACATTTCAACAATTGAAATCGTTGAAGCCTGTGCTAATACCCCCACATTTTCTACTGGGAAAATGCTGATAAATGGATAAAAGATGTAAGATATATATTCGATTACTGGTGTGAATTCCGTGATTACTAATCCTAGAAAACCAATTGACATGATAGAAGGTAAAATAGCTATAGTCATTACGACACCATCTCTTAAATTTTCAAATACATTGTCAATTAATGACTTAGACTGTTTCACAGCTAATTTTGCTTCTAACCAAGACTCTTTCAACAATGGCATGTTTCTGCGAATCTCTTCTTGATATGGTTGGTCTTTATATGTCGTATGCTTTTCAAATCTGATAGGTGGGAGTTGTACGGTAATAGCAGTAACAATAAATGTCACTACGAGTGTAAACCAAAAATATAAATTCCAATGCTGAATAATTCCTAATGTATTAGCCACAATAATCATAAACGTAGCGGAAACTGTAGAAAATCCCGTTGCTACCACTACTGCTTCTTTATGTGTGTAACTACCACTCTTGTAGACTTTGTTTGTTATCAGTAAGCCTATTGAATAACTACCAACAAGTGATGCTACTGCACCGACCGCTGATTTTCCTGGTGTCTTAAATATTGGTCGCATTATCGGACGACAAATCACACCGATAAACTCTAACAAGCCGAAACCTACTAAAAATGATAAAAATATTGCTCCTATAGGAATTAAAACGCTTAATGGTATTGCTAGCTTTTCGTATAAAAATGGTCCGATACTTTCTTTTAAAACAAAAGCAGGCCCTATATTGAAAACAACCATGAAAGCAATGAATACCCCTACTACTTTAAATAAACTAAAGATTATGTTTGTTTTCGATTCATTCCACCGCTGATTAAGAAATGGATGAATTGCACCTATAACAATTAAAATCAATACATAATATGGTAAAACAGGTTTCACTATTAATGTGATCCATTGCACAATATGATCAATCATAATTGTTGATTGACCTTGTATAGTCACAGGAACAAAGAAAAATATAATACCAATCAAGCTATAAATGAAAAATCTCCACATGTACTTCACGCCCCTAACATGAAAGTACGACTCCCTCTATATCTAAAAGTATAATATGTTATTATATAGACTACCAATATCAATAAACTAATTATTAATAGCTTTAAACTATAAATATACGAATCATTTAGGAGTGACATTCATTTGAAAATTATTCAATTAGAATATTTTATTGCCGTCGTTAAATATAATAGTTTTACAAAGGCTGCAGATTTTTTACATATAAGCCAACCATCTTTAACGAACACAATTAAAAAAATAGAAGCAGATTTAGGTTATGATTTATTTTTAAGAACTACAAAGGATATCAAAATTACAGAAAAAGGTATCCATTTTTATAACTATGCCGTTCAGCTCGTGCAAAGCTATCATCAAACGCTGGAAAAAATGTATGATTTAAAAATGGGACATGCACCTAAAATAAAATTTTCTATTCTTGAATCTTCAAATCAATGGGTCTCACAAGTAGTTGCTATGCACCAAAAGGAATATGCAGACCAAACATATCATGCTTCAGAAGTACATGATCAGAGCACCATATTAGAGCGCCTGTTAAATTTTGAAAATCATCTCGGCCTAACAAATGAACAGATTGTCCATGACGATATACACTCTGTCCCACTATATAAAGAATCTTATGTACTCATAACGCCTAAAAATACATTTCCTAATAGCAAGAAGGTTTCTATTAAATCTTTACCACTTATTTTACCTACAAAAGGTTCCCAAGTACGCAAGCATTTAGATGACTATTTTAACCGTCTAAATATTCATCCAAATATTATTATAGAAGCCGATCGCTTTGAAGCTTCAACGAATTTCGTTCATCGAGGATTAGGTTATGCAGTTATACCACGTGTTTATTACCAATCTTTTAATGCACGAGATTTAGATGCAATTGAGATTAAGCCAACACTCAGTCGTACGATTTACATCAATTACTTAAAAAAAAGAAAGCACCCTGAACGAGTACTTTCCTTTATAAATCTATGCCTTTATTATTGGAATATTAAAGAATAAAATGATGTAAAAAATTAGCTGAGAGCTTTGCTGTACGATTATCGACATCATATTTAGGGTTGGTTTCAGCAATACTAATCGTTGAGACTTTTTCATTTGGGATAATGCGTTTGGCAAGTTCAAGTACAATATGTGGAAATAGACCTAACACTGCATTAGCACTTACGCCTGGTGCGTATGCGCTATCTATTACATCCATACATATTGTAAACATAATAACGTTATGGTTGTGTATAAAACGTTCTACCTTATCTTTTACAGGAGGAGATATTTGATGTAATAATTCCTCGGCATAAACAAAGCCGATATCTTTTTCGTCTGCATAATCAAATAGACCTTGTGTATTACCACCTTGTTGTATGCCTAATACCAAATAGTCTGCTTGATTATCTTGATCTAAAATCTGCCTAAAGCTCGTTCCAGAAGTGGACTGTGCTTCTGCTCTAGTATCAAAATGCGCATCAATATTAATAATACCTAAAGAAGCATCAGGATAAACTTCTCTTATACCTAAATACTGAGCATAAGCGATATCATGGCCGCCTCCCAATAAAAAAGTCTGTTTATGTCTTTGGATTGATGTTGCAACATATTGTGCGAATTCTTTTTGAGTTTCTTCTAAGTGATCGTGATCGTGTTCTACATTACCATAATCATATATCTTGCAGTCACTCAATACAGGTAGGTTGGCAAATGCTTTCTTAATTGCGTCGGGACCTTCTTTTGCACCTAATCTTCCTTTGTTCAATTCAACACCCTTGTCTACTGCATAACCTAATAACCCCACACCTTGGCGTGTCTCACGATAGTCATCTTTGATATTTCTAAAATTTACAGTTTGAAAATGTCTAAATTGAGATGAATCTGTTTCACTATCGACTCTACCTGTCCAGAAATCACGCTGTGCTAATTTATACATAATTCTCCTCCTTTTAAAACAATATCCTCATATAAAAGTATACGCTTACATTGAATTCAATTCAATTTATGCTTTTATTTACCCAAAAATCAGCTGCTTAATTTTTCAAATGACAATTAATTATTTCATTTAGATGTTAGTTTTGGCATTACTATTACATTTCAATGATAAATATCTAAATTTAATTTATTTCTGATTAATAAATATGTATAATTAGTGATAAATGATTTTCTGAACCCTATTGGAGGTTACATAATGAATAAACAACGTATATCAGGTTTTCAATGGGCAATAATGATTTTTATTTTCTTTATTATTGCTTATGCAGCTCCTATTATACTAAAAGATTTACAAAGTACTATTTCACTTAAAACTTTTGTCTTTGACTTAAGTGCTATAGCACCATTTATTGCTGCGCTTATATGTATTATTGTTTTTAGTAAACGCAAGGCGCAGTTATCTGGTTTAAAACTAACAATAGATTTAAAAGTGATTGAACGAATTCTACTTGCATTTATATTACCTTTAGTCATTTTCTTGATTGCTATGGTAAGCTTTAACATTTTTGCAGATAGTTTTGTATTATTACAAGCAGAAGATTTATCAGTTTCTATAACTGCAATTATACTCGGACAGCTAGTGATGGCATTCTTAATAGAGTTCGGTTTCCGTTCTTACTTGCAAAACATTATAGAAACGAAAATGAATACGTTTTTTGCCTCAATTATTGTTGGTATATTATATTCTATTTGGAATATAAACATGGCAATTAGCTTTGAATATACTTTATATGGTTTATTATATACATTTGCATTCTCTATGATTATAGGTGAATTGATTCGTGCTACAAAAGGTCGCACGATTTATATTGCAACGATATTCCATGCAGCAATGTCATTTGGTCTTGTTTTCTTATTCAATGAAGAGCTCGGCAGTGTTTTCGCAATGAAAGTAATTGCACTATCTACATCAGCTGTAGCAGTCGTTTACATTTTATTAAGTATTATTATTCGTGCGATACTTTATTTCTTTACGAAGCGTAGTTTAGATGAAGTCGATAGTAATAATTATTTAGACCACGTAAATGAATATTCAGAAGCATCTCAAGAAGAAGACAGCAGTGAAACATCCGATGATGCAACAACAAAATCACAAATTCATACAGAAGACGACGAGCACAGTAAATCTACTACTTCTCAAACTGAAGAGACAACAGACAAACATGTAAATTCAGATGATACTGATTCAAAAACATCAACTGAACTTATGGATGATACTGACACTCAAAATAATCACCAACAAACAAATCATGATGACAGTCGAAACAATATTATAGATGAAAACACACCACAATCACCGGAAAACAACGACGTTCAAGGAGAACATGAACATGTTAAAACACAGGTGAACGGTGCTGTTGAAAATTCTACTGAAAGAGCGCAAATAGAAGAAACATCAACAGAACATGATAATGATAAAAGTACTTCTGAGTCAATCACACAACAAAATAAAAAACGACAACGCTCACCTTTTAAATTAAAAAACAGACATGATCATCGTCGCTAACTAACAAAAAGCAGGTTACACTAATCGTATATTCAGATACCATGACTAAATCTCGTGATTATCTTAATGTATACCGTTAGTTAACCTGCTTTTATTATATTTTAATATACCGATTTATTATTTATCTAAAATTTTAACACCTGTTTGTGTACCTATAATGACTTGATCTGTAACATCGATAAAATATCCAGTTTCTAATACACCTACTAAATGAATTAAAAATTCATGCATAGCATAAGGATCGATAGATGAATTCAATGTAACATCAAGAATATAATTTCCATTATCAGTGATAAATGGGACATCATCCACCATCCGACGTATCACTTGTAAATTATCGTAAGCTGCAATTTTTTTAGAAACTAATAACCAATTAAATTTATCTACTTCTACAGGTAAATTAAACGTTTCACCTAAATATGATACACACTTAGATTCATCGACTAAAACAATAAATTTTTCCGCCATGGCGTCAATCACTTTTTCTCTAAATAATGCACCACCGCCACCTTTAATTAAATTCAAATTACTGTCCACTTCGTCTGCACCATCAATTGCAACGTCAATTTTCTCTACATCATTAACATCCACTACTCGAATACCTAATTCTTTGGCGATATAAGCGGTTTTATTAGAAGTGCATACACCTGTAATATCAATCTGTTCATGGTTCAATTTCTCAGCTAATTTTGGGACAAGCAATTCTATTGTTGAACCAGAACCAATTCCAACTACCATACCGTCGCTGATTTGGCTTAACGCGTCATTAAATGTACTAATTTTCAACTGTTTCGTATCCATAATGCGTCCCCTTTACATAACTTACTCTCACCTTTATTGTACATGAGATTGAAAAAAATACATAGCTAAAAAATATGTATAAATTTTAAATTAATATATCTTCTTGCATAATCAAATATGTGCTTTACAATAATAATACATAACCAACAAGGGGGATTGTCATGATTTATGATTTAAAAGCGATTGCTACAGGAAAAATAGAAGATTTACCTTATAGTTCTAAAAGACCGATGCGTTCAGCACTTAACAAACAGCCTTTTACCGGTAGGATGTGGCTTTCAAAAACAGGTTTTTCTGAAGATGAGCAAGAATACAAAGGACATGGCGGTCCAAATAAAGCTGTGTGTTTATATAGTGAAAAAAATTACAATTTATGGAAAGATGATGTCGCGGTTTTACCAGAGTATGCAATGTTTGGTGAAAATTTAACTGTCAAAGATTTGGATGAAAAAGACTTACATTTTGGTGATCAATTTCAATTAGGTGAAGCGATTATCGAAGTTGCAGAGATTAGAGAACCTTGTTGGAAAATACAAGAAAAGTATAAAATTCCTAACCTAATTAAACGTATGTCCAGTTCATGTAAAACTGGTTGTTACCTCAGAGTAGTTAAAGAAGGCTTTGTTAGCGCCTCATCTCAACTTCAGCTCATAAAATACGGAGAGCAAGATTCCCTTTTATCTGTATTTGAACTCAATGATATTTATTACAATGATAATAAAAATGTAGCGCGCTTAGCCTATGCTCTAAAAAATCCATATTTAACTGAAGAAAGACGACTCAAATTAGAAAAATATCTAAAACGTGCTCAAAAATAAACATCACAATATGCTAAAATGCCATATTCCAATGCGTAATAAAAAAAACAGATCCCTGTACAACAAGCATCTGTAAATATGATACATTTATAAAAC
This sequence comes from Staphylococcus cohnii subsp. cohnii, assembly GCF_002902365.1. GTDB lineage: Bacteria > Bacillota > Bacilli > Staphylococcales > Staphylococcaceae > Staphylococcus > Staphylococcus cohnii. The sequence goes on from NZ_PPQC01000009.1 coordinate 88,801, forward strand.
TCAGGTTAAGTAACTGACAAAAGATGATATCCATACAGATTCACTAACCTGAGTATTACTTTTTAACCTATCTTCTATAGTACGGTATTATAAAACGTCGGTTGGTTATCCACAAGTATCACTTGATTACTTTGCACTAATTTAAATCACTTCAAGGTACTTGATTCAACCACGGTAATATTATTCTACTTCCCCACTCTTTTTTTCAGCAATTTTATATGAAGTCTTAGAATAAAAAGGCTGATTTGCTTCTAATATTGATGGTGCATTTTCTCCATACAAATTAATATCATTAGGTATGCATTGTGTTTCTAATGTAAATCCTGAATGTGCTTTATAAATATTAAAGTCACTTTCCCATTCGGTAGTATCATTAAAAGTAAAAATCACGACATTGGGCATATCTGTCTCAACAGACAGTTGAAAATGCTTATTTTCAACTGTCATACCTTGCTCTCCAATTTGAAACGGATGATCCAGACCACCATATTGTTTCATTTGTTCTTGAATATCATGGTGTTCACTATTAAAAATATCTTTAAATTGAAGTTGACTACGCTCAAAAACACTTTCTAAATTTAATGGTTCTTGTTTTGTTACAAAATGATCATTATCTAATAAGTGCATTTTTAATACTGAACTTGAGATGCTATGATTATCAATGACATTATTGTCTCTGTTCAAATTAAAATATACATGATTCATAGGATTAAAAATTGTTTTTTCGGTAGCTACAGCTTTATACTCAATTGTCCATTTGTGGTCAACATCATAAGTATGTATCACCTCTAAATTGATATTTCCCGGAAAATGATCATCTGACTGCTGAATTGTGGTAGAAAATACAATTTTTACTTGCCCTACTTGCTCAAATATTTCATAATCGAAATAACATTTATCTATCCCTTTAAAGCCACCGTGAATATTATTTTCACCATCGTTTGTATCTAATCGGTACGTTTTACCATCTAAGTGGAATTCAGCATTTGCTATACGTCCGCCATAACGGCCTACAGTAGCACCAAAATAAAAAGGATTTTGTTGATAGAATTCATCCGCTTCTACCACATTACCTAATACAATATTGTTATCATCATATTTCCATGACACGATACGAGCGCCATAGTTCGTGAAAACAATCTTAGTTGCTTCATTGTCTATTTTAATTAAGTCAATACCATTACTTTGTCTTTCTACTTTTGCAAACATCATCAATTACTCCCTTTCGAACCAAACATATTATTTCTCACTTTAACTTTCAGCTTTATCTTGAATAAAACTTCGATCACGACTGTAACGAACACCATTCCTGCTTTATCAAACAAGACACAATATTCTCATCAGTTTAATAATTCATTATTTTCAAAGTGAATTAAACAGCATTTTAAATTAGCTTAGATAAATATGTGCTCAAGATCTCCCCATTTACTGAGCAAAATACTTCATTCACTATTATTTAAAATTTTAAAATAGTTTACTACTTCCCTAAGTAGTTATCTTACTTTCCTATAGTGTAACAACTTAACTAAATCATTATCTATACTAATTATTAATTCTATCAAATATTATTTAAAATTGTGATGTTTTTTCTAGTTTTTTCTAGATATGTTTTATTTAGCATATTAAATGCACTTGCAAATCATTCTTTTAAGTATTTTTCATAAAAAAAATAGGGGTGAAACCATTATGCTTTTTAGCTTCACTCTCCTACTCATATATTTTAATACGCTTCAAAAAGTTATTGCTTTATCTATAACTTATCTTAACGATTGTTAACACATTTTAATTTTTACTGAAGACACGTTTCATGGACTTCAACAAGCCTTTATCAAAACTTAATATTGTATCTTTATAACTTCTTACTGCGATATAAAGCAAGATAAATATTGTTACTATTGATAAACTCATACTTACTACAATTTCCCAAGTAGCTACGTCAGGTGTTGATGCACGTAAAAACATGATAAAAGGAGATAATAAAGGAATAAAACTTGCAACTTTTATGAGTGTCGTGTCAGGATTGATAACACCAAACATTGCCATATATAACGCAATGATACTAATCAAAGTCATCGGCATAAGTGATTGGTTAATATCTTCGATTCGCGCAGTAATCGACCCCAAAATAGCGGCCAATATAATATATGAAAGTATACCTAAAATAAGAGAAAGCATACCTACGATAATTAATTGTACTGTTAGCTCATTAGGCTCAACATCAAATCCTTTAAGCATGTCTCCAATATCAAATAGCAACACACTTATGATGCCTACAATAATGAAAATACTGATTTGTGTTAATGCCACAGCGATGACGCCACACAATTTTGCAAGTATGTGTGTTACTGGAGATATACTTGTGATAATCATTTCAATGACACGTGAGGTCTTCTCAGTTGCAATTTCCATTGCCACTTGATTGGCATAATTTATGATTATGAAAAACATGAGCATAATGCCCGCATAAACGATAATCGTATTAAATGTTTTTTGTGACTCACTTAAATTTGTCTCGTTCGCACTATCTGAAAGCACCTGTGAGCTTACTTCACTTTGAGATTGCAATTGTTTTAGCTCATCTTCAGATAGATTTAAACTAGATGCCACAAGTTTGGTTTGAATGGCTGACAAAGTAGTTTGTAATTTTTGTTCATCTGTTTTTGACACGGTATCTTTACTTAAAATTTTACCAGTCAGTTTATGATTATCATGCAAATCAATGACATACGCTTTATCTAACTTTTCATTTTTCACTTGTTGATGTGCTTGTGATTTAGTCACTTTTTTAAATTTCGCATCACTATCAAGGTGATTACTTTGTGCTTTAATCACTTTATATACTTGGTCCTGATTAACTGCAATACCAATCTTATCAGGGCCATTATCAAATAGATCGACAATTTTATTTATATTAGCCGCTGCCAACATTAATATAACTACAATCGCAGTGAAAATCATAAATGATTTTGTTTTTACTTTACTTTTATACGTAAGTGAAAAAGTAGCCCAAAATTTATCCATTTGCATCACCTACTTTAGCTATAAAAATCTCATTTAACGTTGGTTCTATAACTTGAAACCTTTTGACAAAACCATACTGAACAACGATATTATATATTTCCTCTGCAATCACTTCGTCTTCTATCAACGCTCTTATTTCCCTTTTATTCCGTTCAACCTGGATAACACCAGTAATATCATCTATTTCTGACATCGCATGATTTGTTTCAATTATAACGCTTTTATTGCCATGATTTGCTTTCACCTCATCAATTGGCCCAGAAACAACAAGTTCACCTTTATTCAAAATACAAACATCATCACATAGTTCTTCTACATGTTCCATCCTATGAGAACTATATATAATCGTCGTTCCTGCATCATTTAAATCTTTTACGGCTGATTTTAATAATTCAACATTAACTGGATCTAAACCACTAAAAGGTTCATCCAAGATTAATAATTCTGGATTATGTAACATACTTGCTAAGAGTTGGATTTTTTGCTGATTTCCTTTAGATAACGCTTCTATTTTCTTTTCTCTATTCTCTTCAATATCAAAACGATTTAACCAATAATCAATGGATTTGCTTATCTCTTTTGATTTCATCCCTTTTAATGTAGCTAAATATTTCAATTCTTCTTCTACTTTCATTTTCGGATGTAACCCTCGTTCTTCAGGCAAATATCCTATTTTATCATATATTGTTTGGTCAATCGCTTTATCTTTATATAAAATTTGTCCTTCTGTAATCGGCGTCAAACCAAGTATCATTCTAAAAGTTGTCGTCTTTCCTGCACCATTACGTCCTAAAAATCCTAGCATCTTTCCTGATTCTAAAGTTATCGATATGTCATTAACTGCTGTAAAATCCTTATATTTTTTTGTAACATTTGCTATTTTTAAGGACATGATAAGATCCCCCCCTTTAAAGTCGAATGAATATATATTGATAATAACATTTCACACCCTGAAAATACATTTCAAATTGTACTTTATATTTTTATATCATGATCTATATCAGCTCTTACTTTTTCTTATTATCTATAAACATTGTTATCTTTACAATATTTTTTGCAAGCACTATCATTAGATTAAATAAGTAATTAGAACTTATTAAAATGATTTTGGGAGGCAATGCCGCAAAAGTTACAGTATTGGGATCGATTTTGGTACAGCATCTGGTCGTGTATTTCTCGTAGATACCTCCAATGGAGAGATTATTTCTAGCTACATAGAAGCATACCCTCATGGTACAATTTCAGGTTCATTGAACGGTCATGACTTACCGCACAATTATTTTTTACAAAGCGCTGAAGATTATACAGATATATTAGAAAAAGGTGTTCAACACGTTTTATCAGAAAGTAAAATTAATCCATCAAATGTAATTGGTATGGGAATCGATTTCACGAGTTGTACTATCGTCTTTTTAGATGAATATTTCAAACCATTACATACACATGAATCATTAAAAGATGAACCACATGCTTATGTTAAGCTTTGGAAACACCATGGTGCTCAAGAAGAAGCGACATTTATGAAAAAAATAAATGACACACATAACGCAAATTGGTTAGACTTTTATGGTCATAGTGTTAATAGTGAATGGATGATTCCCAAAATATTAGAGGTTAAACACAAAGCGCCAGAAATTTTAGCGCAGAGTGCATATATTATGGAGGCTGGAGATTATATTGTTAGTCTATTAACCAATCGCAATATTCGTTCAAATTGTGGCATAGGGTTCAAAGGTTTTTACAACGAAAAAGATGGCTTTAATTATTCATTTTTTGAAGCGGTAGATAAAGACTTACCTTCGATTGTAAAAAATAAATGTGAGGCACCAGTGATAAATATTGGCGAAAGTGCGGGGACTTTAACTACTTATTACCAAAAATTATGGGGACTATCAGATAAAGTTCAAATTTCTCCTTATATTATAGATGCGCATTCAGGAGTACTCGGCGTTGGTGCAATCGAACAAGGCGAATTCACACCTGTTATAGGTACTAGCACTTGTCACCTCATGCTCGACACTAAGCAAGTTGCAATTCCTGCGATTACAGGATCAGTCAAAGATGCAATTATCCCTGGTTTATATGCTTATGAAGCCGATCAAGCTGCAGTTGGTGATTTATTTAGTTATTCAGCTAGTCAGGCGCCAGCGTACATTGTAAAACAAGCGGAAGAAGAAGGTATTACTGTATTAGAGCACTTAGAAAATTTGGCTTCTGAGATACCAATTCATCAACAGCACGTAACCATTTTAGATTGGCATAATGGTAATCGGAGTATATTAAGCAATAGTAATCTTACTGGTAGTATCTTTGGCTTAACGTTACAAACACCATTCGAAATGATTCATCGTGCTTATATGGAAGCAACGGCCTTTGGGACTAAGTTAATTATGCAACAATTTGAAGATAACCAAATACCGGTTAATACTGTTTATGCTGCTGGTGGTATACCTATTAAAAGCGAATTACTCGTAGATATATATACTAATGTCTTAAATAAAGAAGTCGTCGTTATGGATTCTTCCAATGCTACAGCATTAGGTGCAGCAATGTTAGGTGCAAATGTAGGCGGTGCTTATCAAACACTTGAAGATACAGTACATCATATGAAACAACCAGTCTATTATCGTTTACAGCCTGATCCAGAAAAGGTAAAACAATATGAAGCACTTTTTCAACGTTACAAAGCTTTGCATGATGTATTAGGAAAGCATTATCCAAATTTATCATATATTAATAACTAAAATTTATAAAAACCCAATTATGACAAAAAAACAGTTTAACAGTTTGACTTGTCATAATTGGGTTTATTTTAATTATTGCTCTCTATACATGTCGTCAATTTTAGTATATTGGTTTGCATATTTATGGCTCGGACCATATTTATTTGTCTTTCGTTCACTATCCAAGCAACTAACGACGAGCGCATAAATACCAAAACCTATATAGAATGCATATATTAATACGATGAAAATAACACTTGCCATATGATTGAAATCTGAATCTAGTATAGCTATTACTGTAAATATGATATATGAAAACACTGAAATGCCCAAATAAATAAGTGGTAGTAACATCGATCTACCTGTATCATGAAATCTTCTAATAAATATCGCCCAATTAGGTATTAAAGTAGCTAACCCATACACAGCTATATATATCACACTGATAATAAGAAAGATTACGCTTATCATAATGACCGTTTCAGATTGAGAAGCTGCAGCGCTAATTAGTGCAATCAAACCAATGATATATATAACAAACGCTGGTACTAGAAAAATCATATGCCATAAAACCATATACCAATATTCACTTCTGCGTGCACGGCCTTTGAAGTTAAAATAATTTCTCCAAAATAGTTTTAATGCTTCTCCAAATCCAATTTTTCTTTCCAAATTGCTCCCCCCGTTCCAAGTACATTTGATAAAATGTTCATTTAACTTTAATATAGTCATTGATACTTTAACTTATGCGTTTTTAATTTTTAGTAAACTTATAAGATTATTCTACCAAAATTCCCACATGCTTGTAACACAATTTTACAATTTAATAAAAAAATTTTAAAAACATTTAATTTCGAAAACTAATATATGGAGGATTAATAAATGGATTTTTTACAACGTGATACAGTCACTATCGCCAAAGATTTATTAGGTGTACGTGTCATTTTCGAAGATGATTTGCATACATTTACTGGATACATCGTTGAAACTGAAGCCTATGTTGGTGAAAAGGATCAAGCCGCTCACGGATTTAATGGCAAACGCACACCCAAAGTAGAATCATTATATAAACTTGGTGGCACTATTTATGCCCATGTGATGCATACGCATTTACTCATCAACTTTGTAACACAATTAGAAGGTGTACCTGAAGGTGTCCTGATACGTGCTGTTGAACCAGAAGAGAATATTGAAGCTATGCGTTCAAATAGAAACAAAGATGGCTTTGAATTAACAAATGGCCCAGGAAAATGGACTAAAGCATTTAATATACCAAGACATTTGGATGGTTCACGATTAAATGAAGGCAATCTAAAAATAGATACTAAAAATCGTAAACATCCCAAACACATTGAGGAAACACCGAGAATTGGCATTCCTAATAAAGGTGAATGGACGCATAAACCACTGCGCTTTATTGTTAAAGGTAATCCTTATGTTTCAAGAATTTCAAAACGTACTACTATACCACCACAAGATACATGGCGTTAATAAAAGGGAAACAGAGATTAAAATTTAATATAATCTCTGTTCCCCTAAAATATTATTAAATTATATACATTCATTTTGAATGCCTAGTTTGTGTTAGATCACTTTCACTTTCTAATAGTTAACCTAATTAAAGCACAAATTATTTAGAAAGTTTTTTGTCTTTATCAAGTAAACCAAATTGTATCGTAATAACAGTACAAATGACAAAGATTACAGGATAAAATGTGTATTTTAAAACTTCTATATAAGAAACATCTCCATATTGTTCAACCATTAACATACCACTATCGTGCGGTAGCACCATTAAGGCACAACATGCGAATATATCTAATAAGCTTGCCATTCGTTTAGGTGGCACCTTATATTCATCTCCAATTTCTTTAGCGATAGGCGCAGAAATTAAAATTGCTAAAGTATTATGTGATAAAGCAGCAGAAAGCACACCGGACATTAAACTAATCACATATTCTGCACTTTTTCGGCCTTTTGCTTTTTCTTTCATTGTTTTAATAATCCAATCAATACCACCATAATAGCGAATTAACGCCACAAGTCCAGAAACTAAAAACGCCACAAGAAAAATAAGGAACATGCTTTCCATACCTTCACCAATAGCTTTTGTAAACTGGAATATGCCCAAATCACCTTGAAGTAAACCAATGACACCTGCCATTATGATACCGATTATCAACACTAAAATAACATCTAGACCTGCGATTGCTGCTATAAGTACAAATAGATACGGTAGAATATTTATAAAATTAAAACTTAAGTCACCTTCCACCTTACCTGTTCCACCCACAACTGCATATATAACTGCAGTAATAAGTGCAGCAGGTAGCGCAATCAACACATTCATCTTAAATTTATCTTTCATCTTAGCACCAACGCCGTTTGTAGCTGCAATCGTCGTATCTGAAATAATGGATAGGTTATCACCAAAGTATGCACCTGCAATAACAGCGGCACCTGCTGCTGCGACACTTAAGTCAGCAGCTTGAGCTACAGCAACACCTACTGGAATAAAGGCAGCTTGTGCTCCCGTAGAAGTACCCAACGTTAGCGCAGCAAAACCGCTCATAATGAATATACCAGGTATGAGTAGACTTGGTGGGATGACATTCAGCCCCATATTCACCATCGCTGACTTACCGCCCATTTCTGATGTAACCGTAGAAAAGGCGCCTGCTAATAACAGTATCAAACCTAGATTAACAATACCTGAATTGCCTGCATGCGCTGTAAATATTTCTACTTTTTTAGAAAACTTTGTTTTTCTATCATAGCATGTCCAAGCAATAACGATGCCGATAAAAATAGCAACATGTCTAGGTAATTGATCAAACGCATCTTCTTTACCCATTATGGTAAAAGTGATGCCTACACCAATATATAATCCTAAAAATATGATTAACGGTAGAAGTGCTAAAACACCATATTGCTTATCACTTCTATTTAATTCCTGCATAACACTCCTCCTTTTAAACCTAGTAATTTTATATGGCTTATAGTATATCAAAAAAGAAGCAAACACAGAAATTTAAAATCTCGTCACAACTCACGCTAAAAATAAAATGTGAGCATTAGTCAAAATCAAATTGACTTGTGCTCACACAATGCTATTTAATAATTAATATTTCAAATTTAATTGATTTCAGCATTACCTGTATCTGTTTTAATATGAATGAGATTTGATCCATTTCCTACTTGCTTGTTTTTAAACAAGTGATTATTAATATCCAACTCTCCTACGTCACTTTCAAATTCTATCCGTGTATTATTAGGTTTTTTATCCGTATAATCCATTGCTATATCGCCCACATCCGTTTTCACTTTAATCGGCTTATCAGCTGGCATATCTTTGATATCAATTGATCCAGTATCAGCTTCAAATTCGCCTGAATTAAATTGAGTCATTGCCATATCCATATCTGCGACATCAACTTCAGCAATTAAACGGTCAAATTTAGCATGCGTGATATTTAATTTCCCGACATCTGCGTATAACTTAGCATAATCCGCTTTTATTTGATCAATCATAATCGAACCAGATTCAGTATTAACATTTAAATGGCTTAATGACTTAGGTAATGTGATTATGACATCATTATTTTTAAAGTCCATAAATGTAATATCGACATTGCTGTCTAATGGTTTATCTTTCACATATAACGTGCCGTTTTTTATAGTAGTATCCATATTTATTTTGTCGTTAGAACCTCGTGATTCAACTTTAAGTTGATCACCTTTTTTAAGTTTTAAATTACTATTGTTCAAATCTATATTGAGGTTTTTCACTTTATTTTCATCATATTCCTTATGATAATTCTCTGTGACTTCTTTCGACTTTTTACTTTCTATTTGAAATTGGTTTACGACACCAATGCCACAAACAATCGTTATAATTAATCCTATTACAAAAAGACTAATCAATGTTTTCTTCATGAAATCCCACTCCTTTTCACAACACTTATATTCCATTTGAGATACTTCACACAAATTAAATAAAATGCTTTAGAAATTAAATACGTAATCACAAATAACATTAATCCCATTCCAAACAATGCACCTACTGCATATACATCAAAAAGTAATACATTTTCAAATCCACTTAAAAGTCCTTTCACTAATAACAATATTGGACTTAAAACGAATGAAATTGTCGTTACAATTAATGAAATAACGATGCTTAAAACGAAAATAAACGGTACTAAAATTACAAAGAAATTTAATATACTTAAACCCATCACTGCAAAAATGGCATTCCCAACGTCGCCAAATTTTTTACTGTCAGCAGCTTTTTCTACAGCAGCTGTCGCATTCATTTCTTTAGCTAAAGTTTTAGGATCACCTAGTTCTTTTGAAATTTGTGCTTCTGTTTTACCTTCTTTTAATCCACTATAAAAATGTGTTTCATACTCATTTAAAATATCTTGACGTTCTGCATCAGAATCATGTCTCAAATGTTTATGCAATTGTTTTAAAAATTCATTTTTAGTCATTCCGTTCACTCTCCTTTATAAATACTTCTACAATATTCGAAAATGATCGCCATTCATGTAATAAGTCAACTAACCTGTCGTTACCTTGGTCAGTCACTTTATAATATTTCCTTGCTGGACCCTCTGAAGAAGGTTGGTAATATGTCGTGAGTTCTCCATTTTTCACTAATCTTCGTAGCAACGGATACACAGTTCCTTCTGCAATACTCATATGTCTCGAAATATTTTGAACGAGCGAGTAACCGTACTGGTCATCTCTTTTGATAATAAGCAGCACAATAAGCTCTAGCGCACCCTTTTTAAATTGACTATTCATATGTTACCTCCTATGTAAAACCAGTACTATACATTACACAGTAGCTGTCGAAAAGAATATAACACACACTACTATACATTGCAAGGTACTATGTTATAGATAATTAATGTATTTATTCTTCTAGCATCTTTGCGTATTAGACAAGGGAATGATTATCTGAAAATTACAAATAAAACAATCTCTATTTATTCTATTTAATATTTAATTCCAAACTAGATTTATACTATTTAAATATGTATAATAGATAGCATGGAGTTTTGTAAGCACTTTCTTTATTGTCATTTTGCACATGACTCCATCTATATAACAAGACACACAGGAGAGTTTCATTTGAAATTTAAGGGGGATTGAAAATGCTAGAGCTAGATGCAATTACTACTTTAGCAATCGCAAGTTTATTATACCTTTTAGGTATATATATTGTTAATCATATTTCAATATTAAGAAGACTTTGTATTCCTGCACCTGTTATCGGTGGTTTAATCTTCTCGATTTTAGTTGCAATATTACAATCTACAAATATCATAACAATCAAACTAGATTCTGAATTTATACAAAACTTCTTTATGCTTGCGTTCTTTACAACAATTGGATTAGGCGCTTCTTTAAAGTTATTACGTTTGGGTGGAAAAGTACTTATTTTATATTTTATATTTTGTGGTTTTCTTGCAGTCTTCCAAAACCTTATTAGTATTTCATTAGCAAAAGTATTAAACATACCACCATTATTAGGTTTAACCGCAGGTTCTATGTCTATGGAAGGTGGCCACGGTAATGCTGCCGCTTATGGTCAAACTATAAGCGACATGGGATTCGATTCTGCATTAACCGCAGCTTTAGCAGCAGCAACATTAGGTCTTGTAGCTGGTGGTTTACTAGGTGGCCCAGTAGTAAAATTTTTAATCACTAAATATAACTTAAAACCAGAACATGCAGAAGAAACTACGACAGACTATGGTAACGTAAAATCTAATGAATACTTACATAATCGCATGAACCCTACAACTATCTTTTTCTTACAATTTACGATTGTAACTATTTGTATGGCTATTGGTTCATATTTAGGAAATACATTCTCTGATTTAACAGGTATTAACATTCCTATATATGTTGGTGCAATGTTTGTTGCAGTAATTATTCGAAATATTTCTGAATATAATAATTTAAACCTTATTGATATGAAATTCGTGGATAAAATTAGCGACATATCACTAAGCCTATTCTTATCTATCGCTTTGATGAGTATACAACTTACAGAAATATATCAATTGGCTTTACCTTTAATTATTATCGTTTTAATACAAGTCGTGTTTATCGTGCTATTCTCTATATTTATCGTGTTCCGCGGTTTGGGAAAAAATTACGATGCTGCTGTAATGATTGGTGGCTTTATTGGTCACGGTCTTGGAGCAACCCCAAATGCTATGGCAAACCTAGATGTGATTACCAAAAAATTCGGTGCTTCACCAAAATCATATCTTGTCGTACCAATCATGGGCGCATTTTTAATTGATTTGCTTGGTGTCCCAATCGTTACTACATTTATCAATCTATTCTAATGATATAATTTGATTTTTAACATAAGAAAACCTGAGACATAATGTCTCAGGTTTTTATTTTTCTATAATCATTGCATATACGAAAATCGACACAGTAGTTAATGACCTAAGCTACAAAAATGATTTCCTTATGAGTTATTAATTAGAAATATCAATATTTCGCTGATCTATCCAAGATTGTAATCTAGGACCAAAGATCATTTTCGAACCTTTTAAATCATTTATTGTAGGCGCATTTAGCATCGTCATAATTTTTTTCATATGTTCAGTAAATTGTTCAGTATAGTTTAGCGTTTCAGTAATACCATATTGTTCAACTTGATTTAAAAATGGGCGCGACATACCAACCGCACTCGCCCCGAGCGCTAAACATTTCACTGCATCTAATGGAGAGCGCACGCCACCACTAGCAAGTATATCCATATCTTTTTGAAAAGAAGTACTTTCTAATAATGATTCTACTGTCGTTTGTCCCCACATACTTAAATAGTCCATATCCTTGTAGGCACGTCTTTCATTTTCAATATCTACAAAGTTCGTACCACCACGTCCACTCACATCTACATACCTAATGCCAATTTCATATAAGTTTTTGATTGTTTCTTTACTCATGCCAAATCCTACTTCTTTGACAATAACTGGGACATTTACCCGTTCCACAATTTGCGCAAGATTGTCCATCCATGTAGAAAAGGTTCTATTACCTTCAGGCATGACCAATTCTTGTGGTGCATTGACGTGTACTTGCAATGCTTGAGCATCTAGCAATTGTACTGATTCGACAGCTTTATCAACAGGTACATCTGCACCCACGTTACTAAATATAATCCCCTCTGGGTTTGTATCGCGCACGACTGTAAAAGATGATGCCATATTACTATTGCGTAACGCTGCATGTGTAGAACCAACTGCCATTGCAATACCGCTTTCACGAGCCACAATTGCCAATTTTTCATTAATTTGTTTCGTCCATTCACTGCCACCCGTCATCGCATTAATATAAAGTGGTTGGCTAAGTGTAAAGTCTTTTAGCGAATGCTCAAGATTAACATCACTTACATCTATACTCGGAATAGAATCATGTACAAATCGAATTTCATCAAAATCTGAGATTGTAGCATCCGTTTGTGCCATTGCAATCTCAACGTGTTCATTTTTTCTTTGTTCTCTTTTTAAATCACTCATTATTTACTCCAATCCTCAATAGTTATTTTACTCAAGTCAGTTTAAAACTGCATCATTAATTTAATACTATAATATTAAAACCATTTTTCTTTTTTAAAATAAATCACACAACCTATACTAATACATAGCATAAGTACTAAAACAAAATAATAACCATATTGCCATTTTAATTCTGGCATATTTATAAAATTCATACCATAAATACCTGTAATTAATGTCAATGGTAAAAATACAACTGACACCAAAGTGAGGACTTGCATAATCCGGTTCATTTTATATGAAGCATATGTTGTCAAATTATCTTTTATTTCGTTTGTCATTTCTTGGCATATTTTTAAAATATTTTGTTGTTTAATCATATGATCATCAATATGTTGAAGATAAAGTTTATCTTTGTCATCGAATAATAATTGATGACATTCTTTTAATTGATTAACTAATTCTGTCATTGGATAAATCACGCGCTTTAATTTAATTAGCTCAGAACGTATTTTAAATACATTATCCATCGCAAATTTCATAGAACCATTCATATTTTCACTGTCTTCGAAGTCATATACCTTATCTTCGATGGCATAAACGAATTCAAAATAACGATCCACTAAACAATCTAACACCAAGATAAATATATATGTTGGGAGAACATTACGTATTGTTTGCGTTTTGAAAGTAGTTTCTACCTTCTTTAAAATATCAAATGGCTGATGATGGTATGTAATAAGCAAACGGCTTTTTATAAAAATATTTAATGCTTTTGCACTAAAATTCTCGGTATCGACATCATGAACAACTATATACTGATATGTGTTATATGCTTTGTATTTAGCTCTCGGTGTCCCGTTTACTGTATCATCAATTTCAAGTTTATTAAAGTTAAAACGTGTTTTTAAAAATGTATTTTCAGCCTCAGTTGGTTGATTAAAATCACACCATATGAACTGCGCTGTTTCAGGAATGTCTTCTAAACAATTAACGCTTGCTAACGTATTTTCAGAAGATAAATATCTAATTGTTATAGCCATAGGTCACCCCTAGAATCATTTTCTTTATTTTATCATGAAATACTATTTGTGTATGTTATATACAATTTTTAGTAAACTTAAGTTAGCTTAAATAATATAAATATATCTATTTTAACAATTAATGTTTTAAAGGAGATGTAACAATGAAAAACCCTTTCACAATTTCCAACAATGTGACACCTGCTATGATTGATCATAACGGTCATGTACATGATGCGAATTATAATATGGTCTTCAGCGAAGCTATCAATCAATTTAATTATACACATGGTTTATCTTTAGAAGAACGCACCAAGTTAAATTACACATTATTCACTGTTGAAGAACAAACAGCCTATTTATCTGAACTAACTGAAGATGACACCTTTACCATTACAATTTACATCTATGATTATAATGAAAAAAGCTTACATTTCTTTTCCGTTATGACAGATCAAGATGGCAACAATATAGCAACAAATGAAGCAATGATGTTAGGAATTGATCGCACAATCAACAAAACAGCGCCATTCCCTCAGTCATTTGCTGATCAAATTAGCAATTATTATGATAACCAACAATTAATTGAATGGCCAAAACAATTAGGTCATAAAATCGGTATTTCAAGATAGGAGTGATAAATATGTCACAAGGATTAATCGACACAGTCAAAGTGCAACTTTATGATTTAAATGATGATATGAAAGCAGCACTTAGTGAACTCAATCAAAACAAACAGCTGGTCATTAATGGGCCTGATAGTCAATTGATTA
Source organism: Staphylococcus cohnii subsp. cohnii (assembly GCF_002902365.1). GTDB lineage: Bacteria > Bacillota > Bacilli > Staphylococcales > Staphylococcaceae > Staphylococcus > Staphylococcus cohnii. Next base: position 103,872 of record NZ_PPQC01000009.1, read on the forward strand.
AACGCGGCTTTGATATTAGTTACTACCAAGGTCAAAAACAAGCTATAGATACTATTACTTCATTAGTGGAACAAATTGATGTAGAAGAAACTTTTATACAGCGTTACACAACTTTTGTTCAAGAAGAAACACAACTATATGAAAAATATCTCTCGAAATTTAACAATATGGATATACCAACACAAGATTTCAACGACTTTATAGCACAATACTATAAGCTAAAAGGGACACAATCTATATTAAATGTCCTCGATACAACAATGAATGAACACCCTTAATTGGCCCAAATGTTTGAGCATATAAAAACAGAAGCAAGGCGATATCAACAAAATTATGTTTGGTGTCTGCCCCGCCTCTGTTTTTAATTTTTCGTAACCTTATCATCATTTTGAAAATTGGGTATATACTTCCACATTAACGTTTATCGTGAATTGTATTGACGATTTCTTTAACAACTTTATGCGATTCTCTAATAGGTAATAATGCGAATGCATTCACCATTTTTTTAAAAGTATACAATTGAACTGGCTGACGCATATCTTCTAACATATAAACCAATTTTTTCATATCTGGTAAGTAAATCTCTCTTCCGCCACCAAAAATATATATGGGTGGTAAACCAAATAATTCTCCATTAATTGGTGATAACCTACTATCGTTTAATGGAAGATTTCCAGACCATACTTTCATAATTTTTTGTAAACCTTCTATATTTATGATGACATCTTTATCGATTAAATCATCTGTAATATTTTCATTATCCAATTGAGCATCTAGCATCGGTGAAAACAAATACAATTTAGCTGGTAAAGGTTGATTATTTGATTTTAACTGTTGCACAAAACTCAACGCCAATGCGCCTCCAGTTCCATCTCCCATCACAATAATATCTTCATTACTACATTCTGTTAATAATTGTTGGTAAACTTTATGAATCGCAGCATAAGTATCATCAACATGATATTTAGGTGCTTTTGGATAAATTGGCAAAACAACTTCATTTAAAGTACTTAACGCAAGTTTATCCATAAATCTCCAGTGAAATGCGGAAGGTTGTAAAATATTATATCCACCGTGAATATATAATATTTTCTTTTGTTGACTGTGTCTAAAGCGAAATCTGAACACCTGCATATCATCCATCATTTGTTTTTCTAAGTCTGATTTTACATTTAAAGTTTCAGGTTGCTTGTGCTTTTTTTCATTCATCGTTAATCTCTTTTGTAAAAATTTTTCAAAGCTTTGTTGGTCATCAAATATAATTGAACGATGTGGTAATAAGTATTTATTAACAAATTTTGTTGTTAGTCTTGATTTCATTCATAATCATCCCTATCTTTTTTTGTAACAAATTTTAGAATTATAGAATTTTTGTTTCAATTCAGTATTTAAAATAAATTATATGATAAAATAAAAATAATGACATAAAAACGAAGTTATAATAGATATTGAAGTTTATAAGTATGACAATTCATACTAAAAATTAAATTATTCAACTTCAATGGTTAAAATGTAACAGTTATCACATATTATAACAAAATAAAAGTCATAAAATAACTAGATCCCCATCTAATGTAATGAAAGGAGTAAGTTATGACCGCAAACAATCATCAATTTAAGGATTTTGAACATACTTTAACGAGTGAAACAATGCAACGAGGCGCTCGTTATGGAAAAAAGAAAAAATCTTGGGTTAGCCTTATTATACAAATTATCGTTTTAATCCTAGTTGCTATTTCAGGCTATAGTATGTTTAAAGAACCTATATTCAATTTAGTTTTTGTAGATAAAACGGTTAATTTTAAAGAATTAACAAATTTTCAAGAAACTATCAATAACTTAACGAATTTAAATATCAACGTTGAAAGTATCGATAACTTACAAACAAGCATTGATCGCTTGATACTTGTATTTTATGTATTTTTTATCGCTTGTATATTAAGTTTAATCTTAACCCTTTTTACGCTGTTTTTTAACAAAACGATATTGAAAATAGTTAACATGTTTATTATAGCGATCATGCTTGCAATTACTTTCGGTTTTTCTGCATTGATTAAAAATATTGCAACAAGAATTGCCGATTCAATGAATCAGTATTATATCACTGTTGATTCAGCTCAAATATTAACAGAGTCAAATGCAATCCATAACGCTTTTATTTTATTAGGTTGTAGTATCGCTTTACTTTTAATTAGTTTATTTTTTAGAAATCGAAAACCTAGAATATAACTTCATTTAAACTTCACCAAAAAGCTGGTACATATACTATCGATTACAGCCGTAAATGAATGACTGAAAAAATTCATTTGCGGGCTTTTTTTATCTCCACTTAATCGATGCACCGATTAAACGGATTTTAGAACAAGCAATTTTTCAAAACTACAATTAATAGCATGCATATTATCTAATAAACTGGCGCATTTATAAAAACGATTTAGCTTTCACTTATAATGTACACAAAATTAACTTAGCACAAGTTTTTGTCTCAATCGCTTTAACTATATGAAAATATAAACTCAGACTTTATTAATTAAGAAAATAAGCGTCAATTTCTACGTAACTATTATAGAAATTGACGCTTATTTATTAGTCAGTGATGTTACTACACTGGTTTTTTACTTATTCTTCATTTGAAATATAATGTGACTTATCTTTTAAGAACAAACTCAAAATAAATGCCAAAGCACTTAATAAAGTAGCTATTAAGAAAGCACTATTTACACCGTTAATAGAAGCAAGCTTTTGCACAAATTCTAAAACTTGTGAAGTTGCCATTTGTTCTCCACCCATTGCTTGAGCCATTTCTTGTAAACGGTCTTTAATAAATGGATTTGTTTTATCTAAATCTTGAGTATATGAAGCGATATGTTGTGTTGTTTGTGTAGACATTACTGTAACTAGCAAGGCCGTACCAATTGAACCTGCCAATTGTCTCAATGTATTAGATAAAGCATTGCCATGTGCTATGAGTCGTTGTGGCAACGCGTTCATACCAGCAGTCATTATTGGCATCATGATAAAACTCATACCAAATGAACGAATGATATAAATAACCATTAAGTGACCATACGTTGTATTCATGTTTAATTTTGTTAATTCCCACGTAGCATAGGTCATAATTGCTGTCCCTACTAAAGCTAGTGGTTTAATACCAATCGTATCTAATAATTTTCCTGCGATTGGACCCATGACACCCATTATTAAAGCACCAGGTAATAATAATAAACCTGATTGTACTGGTGTAAAGCCTCTTAAGTCTTGTAAATAAAGTGGTAATAAAATCATGCCACCAAATAAACTCATCGTTACAATCATGTTAATAACAGTTGTTAATGTAAAACCTGAGTATTTTAAAACTTCCATGCTTAGCATTGGCACACGCATTGTAAGCTCTCTAATTACAAAAGCAGTAATAAAAATGACACCAAGGATAAGAGATACTACAACAATTGGAGAACTCCAACTATTATTTCCTGCTTCACTGAAGCCATATAATAACGCACCAAAACCTATTGTACTAAATATGATACCTGGAATATCTGCTTTAGGATTTGTAGTAACTTGATAAACTCTGAACCATATATAGGCGATTGCTAATGAAATAAGCCCTATGATGAACATACCATAGAACATCACGTTCCAATGATAGTTTTCTACAATATAACCTGACAATGTCGGACCTATAGCGGGTGCTAAAATCATTGCTATACCGAGTGTGCCCATTGCTGCGCCACGTTTTTCAGGCGGGAATATAGTCATAAATACATTTGTACCAAGTGGCATTAAGATACCTGCACCAATTGCTTGTAGTACACGGCCTACCATCATTATTGTAAATGAACCTGACATACCACAGACTAAAGAGCCGATTGTGAACAATGCCATCGCTATTAAGAATAATTTACGATACGAATATTTATTAAATAAATAAGCACTGATTGGTATCAGAATACCATTCACAAGCATAAATCCTGTCATAAGCCACTGGCCTGTATTTGCAGAAATATTAAAATCAGTGTTTATTTTAGGCAATGCAACATTTAATAACGTTTGATTCAAAATAGCTATAAACATACCAAAAATCATCGCTATTAAAACTTTGCCTTGAGAAGTGCCTTTTCCAAACATAAATGAACTATGTTTAGCTTTCAGCTTTTCATTTACTTGTGCTTCTTCAGAATTCGGATTGATTTGTTCATGATCCGAATCATGTTGTGTTGATGATTCAGAAGCGTCACTATTAGTGTGACTTGCTTTCTCTGCTTTTTCTTCTATAGTTTCACCTTTGTTTTGCTCTTGATTTTTTGTTGTTGTATTATCGTCTTTAACTTTAAATTTAGATTGATAACTTTCGTTAGAAGCAATGTTTTCATACTTAGATTGTTCCATTTTTTGGGTAGATTTTTGCTTATTTCTTTTCACGATAAAGAAATTAAGTCCACCAACAAGAATGAGCGCTATGACTACGTAAACAATAATGAAGGTCATTGTCATTTTAAGACCTCCTTAATTTTTATGAATTTTTACTTCAGCGTTCATTCCTGGAACAACATTTTTAGATGGTTTTGAATCTAGTGAAATTTTCACTGGTACCACTTGTGATACTTTTGTATAGTTTCCATCACTATTTGATGAAGTCATCATTGAAAAGCTTGAAGCAGTTGCTTTACCTACTTCTTCTACTTTACCTTTTAATTCAGCGTCTTCACCATCTAATTTAATATTTACATCTTTACCTTCTTCAACGTCTGCAATATCTTTTTCATCCACATTAGCAGTTATATAAGAATCATCTAAATTATAAGCGTAAGCAATTGGTGTGCCAGCTTGAGCCATTGAACCTTCCATGCCATCAACTTTTACAATTGTGCCATCTTTAGGCATTTTAATACTCATATCTTGAGATTGACCACCTTCACCTTTAGCAGCAACCTCTGCAACTTTATCACCTTTGCTTAATTTTTCATTATTTTTAACATCAAGTGACTTGATTTCGCCAGAAGCTGGAGCTGACACTTTAATTTGTTCTCCATCCACTTTAGCATTTTCTGTACTTACAAAAGATGTTGCTTGATTATAAAAATGGAATCCTACGACACCAATAATAACAAGTACAACAATGGTAATGACATTGATTAATACCATTTTCTTCATGATACTTTCCTCCTATTTGCATTTAAAATTCACCTTGTATATTATAAAGAGATGAAATTTAAAAGTATACCGACACTTAAATAAAATGTGTTGGGTACATTATTTATGTTTTATGAAGGATTTATTATGAAACAAAATGCAAAACGCAAAATCATCCGTAATATGATTGCATTACTCGAGGTACATCCATTTGAAAATATAACTATCAAAATGTTATGCGCATATAGTGGTATAAATAGGACCACGTTTTATGATTACTTCGTAGATAAATATGACCTTTTAGCCACAATACAATCACACCATATTCAAAAATATAAAACACTATTAGAAAATTTATATAAAAGTTCAGAAGAAATTGCAGATGATCACTCTAAGTTATATCAGTTTTTCAAAATCATTTTACGTTATATTAAACGTCATTATGGTTATTTCCATGCTATTTTAGTCACATATCCCAATCGTGATTTATTTTTTGAGTATATGCATGCAACGCGGGATACTTATATTAAAATTTTGGACGAATATACCAATGTATTAAACAAAAAACAGTTTGTAATATACGCACTAGGTGGTCAAATGGGCCTTGTTTATACTTGGATTAAAGAAGGCTGTAATCAATCTGTTAAAGATTTAGCTCAAATTTTATTAGCTAATACAATTAAGTTGAATCGCTAACTAATTTCTTAATAAATCATCTAATTAAAAAGACTACTAAATTTCTACAAAAAAATAGAAATTTAGCAGTCTAATTTATTTAAATGAATATATTGTCACACCTTCTTCACTGGGGGCTAAAGTTGAATTAACTTTAAGTATTTGGGCTGAAGCTCATGCATCAGCTACTGTCAATGTAGCACCAAGATTTTACGCATATGCGCTTATGCTCGTTTCCTCGTTCTAAACACAAAGTAACTCATCACTTGTAGCAATATTAATAACAGACCCGCGATTATGATAATTGTGACATAAGGCACATAATTTCCTTCTCCCATTAAACCTACGAGCGGTGAGACCACCCCTCCTAATAAGTATTGCACAAGTCCAAGCAAACTCGATGCACTCCCATTACCTCCAGTACGTTCATCCATCGCAATAGAAAAACCAAGTGTTGCTACACCAGTAACTGGTGCAACAAGAATGATAAAACCTAAGAATAAAATCCATATTGAAAAATGGTTTAATAAAGTAATCGTTACACTTAAAATTCCTACTAATTGAATCAATGTCAAAATTCGTAATAATGTTTGTCGATTGATATAATCAACGAACTTACCAGTCAATTGACTTGAAACAATAAGACTAATGCCAATAACTGCAAACATAATACTAAATTGTTGTGGAGACATGCCATATATATGTTGCGTAATGAATGGAGAAGCTGAAATATAACTAAACAAAATAATAAATGTAACACCTTGAATCAACATTGGTAATACAAAACGTGGCGTTACTAATAATTGTTTAAAATTCTTAAATATAATTGCTATATGAGGACTATCCCTTTGTTCTATAGTTAATGATTCTGGTACTTTAAACATAGTTCCCAAAAACATAAGTATCCCAAATAAAGTTAGTATGACAAAAACCATATGCCAAGTGGAAAATGATAAGATCACGCCACCTAAAGCAGGTGCTAACACAGGCGCCACACCATTGACTAACATAAGTAAAGCTAAAAATTTTGTTAATTGTTTGCCACTGTATAAATCGCTTGAAATCGCTCTAGAAATAACTGCACCTGCGCCTCCACAAAAACCTTGTACAAACCTTAAAATGATCATCCACCATATATTGTCTACAAAAATAATACCTAAACTTGCTAATGTAAATAACAACATCGCAATCATTAGGGGTTGTTTACGCCCTATTGAATCAGAAAAAGGACCCGTAAATAAATTCCCAACGGCTAAACCAATCATAAATAAAGATAAAGTTAATTGTGAAGTTGAAGTTGTTGTATTAAAATCAGACTGAATTTGAGGTAAACCAGGTAAAAACATATCAATCGATAAGGCACCAATCGCAGTTAGCGCACCTAGAATTACAATAAAAATAATTGATTGCTTTTGTTGTTGATTATCTACCATTTTATAACTCCTTCAAAAATTACTTAAAATATCCAATTCGTCGATATCGACACTTGTTAATGTATTGCTAACTAACTTATTACAAATTACTAATTAATAAGCATTATTACTATTATAGCTTTAGCTCAAAAACAAAGAAAGTGTCAATTTCTATTAACTATTATAGAAATTGACACCTATTCATGAGTCAGCGTTGGCTTATTTTCAGATTACTCTGCTTATCCACTACTACATATATTATAGTGCTAATAGCAAACATACCTTTACATTACTCTTCCGAATATTTCACAACTTTAAGGTTACTGGCATCATCATCGCCTTCAAGTTGGTAATTCACTTCACCATATTGTCCGTTTTCTTTGACAGTCTGAGCAGTAATATAATATGTTTCGCCCTGTCTCACAATTTCAGTAATTTGTGGCTGAGGTAAATAAAAAATAGCATTTTCTTTCACATTATTTTTTATAGATTTATAGTTATTGGTATTTTTTTTCAAATAAGATGAAACTAAATTAAAGTTACTTTGACTGTGTGCATTATTCATTGCAGCCGTATAATTACCGAAAAAACGAACCACCTTATTTCTAAAGCTATTTTCTTCTTTTTCTTTTTTATCTACATAGTCTTGAATTTCATCACTATCAAAGTTTAATGTTACATATGTTTTATCTTTCAAGTTATCCGTTTTAACAGTCGTTTCGGCTGATTTAAATGTCTTTTTCTTCGCTTCTCCTTCAGCAGAAACTGTTAATTCTTGTGTTTTAGGATATGGCCCTATTTCTTTATTATTCGTATAGTCATATGTTTTATCATTCACTTTCACTTTAACAGTATCTTTATCTATTTCTGATGCACCTTTCAAATCTAAAACGATATAAGCTTCATTAAAATCTTCAGATACATCAACTGTCTCATGATTACTATTATTAAAATTAAATTTGAGTTCACCGCTAAACTGTCCGTTAGCCATCTCTTTTTTAGATTCTATGACATAATCACCTGGTATAAATTCACCGATTACTGTCGTCTTATTCTTTTGTGCATTTACTGTTCTTTGTTTATCATTTGCTTTGAATTTGTAAGTTGTATCGTACTTAGGCTTTACAATCGCTTCTTTTGTAGGGGCTGTAAAACTCATATTATCAAATATTAAGTAACGTCGCCCATTTTTACTGATACGCAAAACTTTTTCACCATTTTTGGCTGTTACAAAGTCTTCCTCACTCGTCTCATTATTATTTAAAGAAGCTATTTTTTGTTTAATATCTTTTGTATATTGTTTCATGCCAACTTCTTTTTTTATATATTTAATATAAGCTTTAGCCTCATTTTCATCCACACTATTATTTTGTGTGCTTAATAAGGTTGATAATTTTTGAGTATCATTATTATCTACAGCATTAATTAATATTTCCGATTGTGCTTCCGGAGAATTAAAATTTTTCAATAAGATAAATATAATCACCAGTAGAATAATGATAAAAGCTGCAATACCCCAGGGAATAATTTTCCTTGCTTTGTTATTAACAGTTTTTTTGTTTTCTTTTGAAGTTCGAGTCATTTTTTCGTTACTTGTCGACTCTATACGATAGCCACAATGACTACATCTTCGTTGTCCTATCCTTATATTTCCCCCACATTTAGGGCACTTTTGCATTTTATCACCACGCTCAGTCCTTATTTTTTACATTATTCCGTTATTTTAACATAATATATTTATAAACTATATGGCTTTATCAAGCCATTTCCACCAATTTTTTGTAATGTTTTAATTAAGTGAAATTTATTTTTACGCTACCTTATTTCTATTATATGTATATAAATCAGTAAAAGATATACATCATTAGTCCAATGTCTTCTTATATCTTCTATGATTTTTTCTTTCATCTTATATAGCTTAAGCTTTTAATTATGCACTTCAAATGAATCATTTTAACTTGGGTACGTCATTCCGGTTGTTGAAGCATGATTTTAATTAAATGTATTTAGCTTTGCTTTTAAATACTTTCATTGCTTATACTATTAAATACTGTGCTTCAAATTGAAATTTTTTAATCTTTGGTCAATAATTTCTAAAACATAACGTGCTTGTTCGATTTGTTCATCAGACAAGTCGTGTAAAATATCACTGACAATCGTATTGATAATTTCCTTACTTTGTTTATTAAATTGTTTGCCTCTTTCTGTTAATTTAATATATTTTAATCTTTGATCTGTATTTTCTTCTGCTTTCTCCCATTGAACTACTTCTGCTTGTATTAATTTTTTGATTCTCCGGCTAACGGCAGCTTTATTTACGCCTTGTCTTTCAGTTATTTCAGTTAGCGTCATGGTTTTTTCGTTTTCTAACATTAATATAACATTGGCCTGCTCTTTTGATACGTTATAGTCTTCTCTTAATTCTTTTAACAATTTAGCTAACAAAGTATTCACATCATTTATAAATTCACCCATAAAATCAATATGACTACTTAAATTTTTAACCATAACTTCTCGCACCTCTACTATTCTAGCTCACATAAGTAAACGTTATTTTTTTATATTATGTTAATAATATCAATATTCGAGATGGTATAAAAGCAGAAATTTGTATTCACTGCGTTTTTAATTGTTAAATCTAGCAAAATTACAAAATACAATACCATTAAAATTTGATTAATTTTAATAATTGCTCTACATTTAAAATATTATAAACTTTCGGGGTGAACCATGTATACGTTGTCTTTAATTATAAGTTTAATTATTTTATGTGGTTTTATTGCTATGATTAAAAATTTCAAATTCACTACTAATTTAACTTTTTTTGTAATTCAAATTATTTTAGGTTACTTTGTAATCATCTTACATGTAGGTAAGTTATCTTTGCCTATGCCACTCATATTCACTATGTTTGTTGGCGTGTTGTTAATACACATCAAACATCATCATTTATTTAAACATAGATTAAGCGCACTTTTTTTGCGCCGTTTGTATGCTATTGCATATAGAGTATTACTGTTTATGATTGCTTGTGCTTATATTAGTCTAATACCTGTAGGTATCAATGTGATTTTTTATTGGTTAGCTGCTATTGCATTTAGTGCATGTTTCACCTTCATTTGTTATGCGCTTTGCACATCTGCATTTTCAAATGTTACATACAAAGAAGACTTTGATGTCATATTGGTATTAGGCGCAGGTATTTTTACTGATCAAGTAACACCTATGCTAGCTAAAAGATTAAACAAAGCTATAGCATTACACCATTTAAATCCAAATGCTCGACTCATTGTAAGTGGTGGACAAGGTCCTGACGAACCAATTTCAGAGGCCTTGGCTATGTATCGATACTTAGTCCAAAGAAATATTAATCCTTCAATGATAGTACTTGAAGACCAGTCTACGAGCACTTTAGAAAACCTTAAATATACAAAAGTGCTCATTCAACAATTATATAGATATGAACCAAGTATCCTATGTGTCACAAGTCAATTTCATATTATGCGCGCTTTAAGGTTTGGACAAAAATTAAACCTCAACTTAAAAGGTGTCGGCAGTCATACACCTTATCATTTCTTTGAAATTGCATTAATTAGGGATTTTTTAGCAATCATGTACCAATATAAGCTTTTACTAACTTGTTACTTTGTAGTGTTATTTTGGGCAAGTATGATGGCGTTGTGGCATATTCCATCCATTTAAAGCCACTATACACAAAATAATTTGTGCATCCTATTTACAATAGAATATAGTGTTTTCTTCATAGAAAAAGAGTGGGACAGAAGTCTAATTTTATTAAAAGATTTCTGTCCCACTCCATTGATTTAGGAATCATAATTATATTACGGCTCATTTAATTATACTATTGATCAACGATGACACCATCATCTAATTCGATGACTCTATCAGCATAATCAAATAGTCTTTTATCGTGCGTTATCATAATACCAATCATATTTTTACTTTGAATTTGATTTTTAATCATATCTATCACTTCTGTGGCACGTTCAGCGTCTAAACTTGCAGTTGGTTCGTCAGCTAAGATTATTTTCGGATGATTCATCAATGATCTCATGATGGCAACACGTTGCTTTTGTCCGCCTGAAAGTGTGTGTGGAAATACGTTGAGCTGTTCTGCTAAACCGATTTGTGTTAATAGTTTTTCTGATCTATCAGTGGCTTCTTTTTTAGACATACCTGCTTCTTTACCTATTGTTGTTAACTGATCTTTAACTTTTAAATAAGGTACTAAGTGTGAAGATTGAAATATAAATCCAATTTCATTTAGTCTTAGCTCAGAAGCTTTTTTATCACTATCATATAAATGCTCACCATTATATAATATTTCACCACCACTTTGTGACAATAGCCCACCTAAAATAGTTAAAAGCGTTGTTTTACCTGAGCCTGAAGCACCGTTTAAAATTACAAATTCTCCTTCATTCACTTCAAAATTAATCCCTTTTAAAACTTTAGTTTCGGAAGAACCTTTCCCAAAGGATTTTTTTATATCTTTAACTTGTAAACTCATTATTCTCCACCTCCGATAGCTTCAATAGGGTCTACTTTAAATAATTTAATAAATGATAGTGCTGCGCCAACAATTGCAACAACGATGAAAATGCCTACGACTAATAATATATTCGCAACAGTTACGTGGAAAGGCATAGAAATTGGCATTATTAATGATAAACCACTAATTAATGCAACAGCAATTATCACTGCAACCATTGTAGTTATTAATATTTGTAATACTAAAGCACTTAGTAAATGTCTTGTTTTGATACCAATTGCTTTTAAAATACCAATTTCTGGAATTTTTTGTATCGTCATAACATAGAAGAATGCACTGAGAACTATAGCAGAAATGACAAACAAGCTAACTATCATCATATTAAGTGGTGCTTGTTCTGCTTGATAACTCGGTATTTCATTCGTGATGTCGTCTTCCGTAAATACATCGATACCATTAATATCTTCTAATTTATTTATCTGTTTTTGTGACATATCTTGAACTGGATAAACGGTACTTACATTTTTATTCAATTTATCAAATCCGCTATTATTCATCATAACCACTGAACTATGAGCATACATTGTGTCATCCAAAATACCTGATACTTTTAACGTTTCACCGTCTTTAATTTTAATGTTGTCTCCAACATCTACCCCACTTGCAGTTAATTTACTATTAATTGCAACTTCATTGTCTTTTTTAGGATAATGTCCTTCTGACAATTCTGGTTTTTCATTTTTCACTGTATTCGTCATAACAACATCTTCTTCATCTTTATCAATTTTCAAAGTTTGAGATGCTATTTTTAAAGGTGACTGTCCACTAATATCTTCAATTTTCTCTTGCTGTTCTGGTTTAATAATTGATTTTTCGATTTGTGGTGTTTTGTTATTTTGCATCACATATTTTTCTGACTTCATATTATCTAACATAGAAATATTTTCTCTTGCTAAACCTTGTGCCAACCCACTAATAAATAAAACCATAACACCTAATAACAATATAATTAACATGATTAATATATAACGAAATTTATAATATTTTATCTCTTGCCATGCCAATTTCATAGTGTTTCACTCCCTTTCAAGAACTTATATTTAAAGTTTAAGGTCTTTATATGAACTCAATATGAACTATGATTAACTTTTTAAATTATTTCCTATTTGTTAAGTTAAATTTTTCCATATATAATGTCTGTAAAATGATTAAGGAGATTTTGAGCATGACAACTTGTTTAATTGTCGATGATGACAGTAAAATTTTAGAATATGTTTCAAATTATATTTCACGAGAAGGACTAGATGTTGTGACACAATCAAGTGCTGAAAACGCACTGTCGTATTTAGATACACATCAGGTTGATATTGCTATCGTCGATGTAATGATGCCTGGCATGAGTGGTTTTGAACTATGTAAAGTTTTAAAAGAAGATTTTGAAATGCCTGTCATTATGTTAACAGCAAGAGACGCACTTAGTGATAAGGAACAAGCCTATTTAACTGGTACAGACGATTATGTTACTAAGCCATTTGAAGTAAAAGAGCTTATCTTTAGAATAAAAGCAGTATTAAAACGGTATAATATAAATGCTAATAATGAATTGAAAGTTGGAAATCTCACGCTCAATCAAGCTTATTTAGAACTTCAATCTTCTACTAAATCAATGAACTTACCAAATAAAGAGTTTCAACTCTTATTCTTACTTGCTTCACATCCAAAACAAGTATTTAACCGTGACGATTTGATTGAAAAAATTTGGGGCTTTGACTATGAAGGTGATGAACGGACTGTTGACGTACACATTAAACGTTTGAGAAAGCGATTGTCAAAGTTAGGAGCTACGATTACGATTCATACAGTACGTGGCTTAGGATACAAGGTTGATGACAATGTTTAAATCACTATATTCACGTATTGCTATTTATAATGTCGTCATTTTACTATCGAGTGCATTGCTTAGTTTTCTATTAACTAACATTATTTATCACAATCATTTAAAAGAGAATAATGATGCAAAAATAATGAGAACATTAAAAGATGCTATTTCCTATGAAAAAGAATCTAAGATACAAATGCCAAAACCCTTTTTCAAACATCTTGGACAAATGAATTATCAAGTGATGACCGTCTCAGAAAATGGCAAAAAGTCTTATTATGGCACTGCATTTAGAAAAGATAATGTTGACTCTAAAAACATTAAATCTGTGTTAAATGGCCATGATTATCATGGGATAAGAAATTTGCCCTACAACCCTTTTATCACTGGATTTTTTGAAAATACTACTCAAAATACTGTGGGTGTGCAATTTCAATCCAATGGTCAAAATTATGCTGTTTTTATGAGACCAGACATCGGAAAAACTTTTAGTGAATTTAGAATTTTCTTAGTCATATTAATTACACTCTTATTAGTCATCTCAATCATTTGGGTTATTTCTTCAACTTATATGATTATTAAACCGATACAACAGTTAAAACAAGCGACTGAAAGGTTAATGGAAGGCAATTTTGATGTACCGATAGACATTAAACGTAATGATGAATTTGGCACATTACAATATCGATTTGATAAAATGAGACTCTCTTTAAAACAAGTCGATGACATGAGACAGCACTTTGTTCAAAATGTTTCACATGAGATCAAAACACCATTAACACATATTCATCATTTACTTGATCAATTAAAATTCGCTAAAGACGCAACAGCTCGTGAACAATATATCGATGAAATATACCAAATTACAACACAGCTTAGTGAATTAACCAAAGAACTTTTATTATTATCAGAAATTGATAATGGCGAACATCTAGAATTAACTGACAACATCGAACTTAATAAACTGATTAAACAGATTATACGCCATGAACAATTTGCGACGAATCAAAAAGATTTAATCATTATGTCTGATTTAGCTAATGTATCTATAATTGGGAATGAGCGCTTACTAAATCAAGCTTTTCAAAACTTAATAACGAACCCGATCAAATATTCTGAACAAGGGGGTACAATTGATATTACACTCACACATGATACCGATCAAATTCATTTTAATATCACTGATGATGGTCAAGGCATGACACCAGAAACCCAATCTCGTCTATTTGAGCGTTTCTATAAAGCAAGCAATCATGATAATAGCAATGGCTTAGGCTTAGCTATTGCGAAAGCAATTTTTGAATTACACAATGGTACAATTGAAGTAGCAAGTACGAAATATGAAGGTACGACATTCACTGTTACCATCCATAAATAATAATGTAACAAGTGAGTTGATACCTATGAATTTTATGAGTTAAAGCTCATAACAGGCTACAATATTTTCTAGCAAACATACACAATTAAAACCTTGAGATTTTAAATACAAAAAAGCGCTAATCCTTTGTGGATTAGCGCTCTTACTTTGACTATGGCTATTTATCTCCCAAGCTTCTCATTTGTTAAAATGAGTGTACTATATCTATTAATTAATCTTTAAGTTTTTAGTTATTTCTTTATTAATTTGAGTGTATAGAGCTTCATTTTCCGATAATTTCATACCGAATGAAGGCACTATTTCTTTAACTTTTTCTTCCCAATTGTTAAATTCTTGTTTATAACAACGTTGAAGTACATCTAACATGATGTCAACAGCAGTTGAAGCACCTGGAGAGGCACCTAACAATGCTGCTAAAGAACCATCTTCGGAAGTAATGACTTCTGTACCAAATTGTAACGTGCCTTTTCCTTTATCTGTATCTTTAATGACTTGTACACGTTGTCCAGCAACCACAATTTCCCAGTTTTCGCTTTTTGCATTTGGCACAAATTGACGTAAATCTTCCATTCTCTCTTCATTTGATAATGTGAGTTGAGAAATTAAATATTTAGTTAAGTTCATTTCTTTAATTCCTGCCGATAGCATTGTAATAAGGTTGTTTGGTTTCACTGATTTTATTAAATCCATATTTGAACCAGTCTTTAAAAATTTAGGTGAAAAACCAGCAAATGGCCCAAACAATAATGTACGTTTGCCATCAATATAGCGTGTATCTAAATGTGGTACTGACATTGGCGGCGCACCAACAGCTGCTTTTCCATAAACTTTAGCAAGATGTTTTGATGTGATAGCCTCATCTCTACATACTAAGAACAGACCACTTACTGGGAATCCACCAATATGTTTAGATTCCTTGATACCTGTTTTTTGTAATAAAGGTAAACTAGCACCACCGGCACCAATAAACACAAAATCACTTTCCACTATTGTCACTTCATCCGTTTTCAAATCTTTCACTTTAACTTCCCAAGTGCCATCCTTACGTTGACTTAGGTTTTCTACTTCATGTTCGTAATTAAGTTCTACATGTTTATCTTCTAAATTTGAAAATAATTTTTTTGTTAACGCACTAAAATTCACATCTGTCCCCGTTTTATCATATGTAATAGCCATTGGTATATTGGATGTACGCCCTTCCATAATCAACGGTGCCCATTCAGAAATTTGCGCTTTGTCATCTGTAATTTCCATATTACTAAATAAAATATTTTTATTTAATCTTTCTACACGTCTTCTTAAAAAATCTACATTGCGTACACCCTGTACAAAACTCATATGCGGCACAGGCTTAATAAAGGCTTCAGGTTTTGATAATTGACCTTGCTTAACAAGATAATTCCAAAATTGCTTTGTAATTTGAAACTGTTCATTAATTTTAACAGCTTTAGAAATATCGATTGATCCATCTTTGTTTTCGTTTGTATAATTTAATTCGCATAATGCAGAATGCCCTGTTCCTGCATTATTCCACGCATTTGAACTTTCTTCTGCTGGTGTAGATAATCTTTCAAACATTTTAATATCTTTCTCAGGTGCAAGTTCTTTTAATAACGTTCCTAGTGTTGCGCTCATGATACCGCCGCCAATTAATATGACATCTATTTTGCTATGTTGTTTACTCATAACAAACACAGTCCCCCTTTTATATATGTTTATAGACACGTTATCTTTATCTAGGAAAATCACAGCCATGATAAAGCGTTTTCTATAGTGAATAATTTAAATCTTAATCTACTATAATTATACTAAATGTTAAAAAAATAGCAGAATCTTTTGTCACACTTCTAATTATATACGTTATTGTCCTATGAAAAAAGGGCTTTCAGTAATTCTACTCAAATTATGTTAATACCTGTTAACTATAATAGCTATGAGACGACTTAAATTGCAATTAACATTAGACACTTAAAATTAAATTACATTGTGTCACACATAACATTCATTACTTTATTACTCTCTTAAATTTCATGCTATAATAAATTTTAATTTAATTCTTATACTTTTGGAGGTATTCCAATGAAATCTATCACTTTTTTTACGCATAATGTTTATGCTATGGGTGGTACTGTTAAATCTATTTCTCAATTAGCTAATGTTTTAGCCGAAAAAGGTCATAAGGTTGAAATCATTTCCGTTTTCAAGGGGGCTTCTAAACCTTATTTCAAACTACATAAATCTATTAAAGTTCGTGCTTTAACAGACTATCAGTTACATTTTTTAAATATTAAAGCTATATTTTTTAATAGAATCCGCAAATACACTCCGTTTTCTAGACCAAAATTAATTTCACAATATGAACCAGGTCTTTATCAGTTTTCACGTTATATAGAAAAGAAAATGATTCAAGCAATACGCAATGTTTCCACTGATATGCTCATTGGTACACGTGCGAGTTTTAATATATTAATTGCTCACTATGGTCCACAAAATGTAGAGAAAATAGGTATGGAACATATGAATTTTGAAGCACATAACGATGCCCTACAACAAGAAATCTTAGATGCTTATCAATATTTAGACAAAATAACCACACTAACAGAAAGTGATAAAAGTAAATATGAATCTATTGTTCAAACTCCTGTTTATGTCATACCCAACATTTTAAATGAGCCCCGTCTCTCAATATCAAAAGAAAAAATCATTACTGCCGCAGGACGACTAGAATACGAAAAAGGATTCGACCTATTAATTCAAAGTATCATACCTATTCAACAAGAAGTCAGACGTTTTAAATATCAAATACACATCTATGGTGACGGAAAAGAGCATGAGCTTTTACAACAATTAGTCATAGAGCACCAACTAGCAGATATCGTAAAACTTTATGGTTCAACTCAGCAATTAAACGAAAAATTAGCTAAAAGTGATATTACAGTCGTCCCTTCTCGTAATGAAGGGTTCGGAATGGTAATTTTAGAAGCTATGAATCAAGGTAATGTCGTGGTTAGTTTTGATGGTAATGCAGGACCAGACGCTCTGATACAAAATAACGTCAATGGATACCTCGTATCGCACGGAAATGTAAAAGATCTTTCTAATAAACTACTCAGACTTATCAATCAGGAATTTAATAAACAATCCATCATAGAAAATGGGTATCAAACCGTCCAATTATTTTCATCAGATTCAGTCTACCATTACTTTCAAATGATGATTGCATCGAAATAAAAAAAGAAGCCAAACGGCTTCTTTTTTATTTCGATCTTTATATTTTATTACAATAAACCTAATCATCTGTAATATGCCATAATCACAGGCATCTTACTAACAACCATAACCACGATGATGCTTTAATGAATGATAAAGTTCAACATGAAAGTCCATAAACATATAAAGATAATAAATGCAAAACTATAGCGTAACGTCATTTTTAATAACTCTGATTCTTTACCTACTTGTTGTACAGATGCAGTTGCAATCGCAATGGATTGTGGTGAAATTAATTTCGCTGCTACACCACCTACTGTATTTGCAGATACAAGCAATGCACCGCTTGTACCAATATTATTAGCTACCGCTGACTGTATCGGAGCAAATAGTGTATTATTATTTGTCACAGAACCAGTTAAAAATACGCCAATCCAACCTAAGATAGGTGACAATAGCGGGAAGATTGATCCTGCTTTAGCAATACCTTCACCTAAAGCATTACTTAAACCTGCATAAGTCATCAATTTAGAAATAATTAAAATAATACAAATTGTAATAATAGGTAACCATAATTCTTTAAAAGTTAATTTTAATAAGCGTGTTGCATCAAGCATGTTCACTTGTTTTGACATTAATATAGTTATTAAAATTACTAATAAAATCGCTGTACCAGTTTGTCCAATGATATTGAGTGGTAATGTAATTGCTTTGTCAGCAATGTCACTATACGTACCTGGTAGTTGAATATTAAATACTAATGCGCTCAACGCACCATTAGGTGAGAACAACGCTTTAAATTGTGGTGCACTCCAAATCATAACTAATGCTGTTAAAATCACAAATGGACTCCATGCATATATTAAAGTTTTAAAATTATGTTTTACAATAGACTTAGGTTCTCCACTATCTTTCAACCTAAATATATTTTTAGGCTGATGTTTTTTAGAATATAAGGCTAACGCTAACATTGATACTAACGGTGGGATAATATCAGCTAGTTCTGGTCCAATAAACACCGTAATCAAAGCTTGTAATATCGTAAAAGTTCCACCAACAATAAGGATTGCTGGTAACGTTTCTTTAATACCTTTAAAACCGTCAATAATCCATACTAATAAAAATGGGATAAACATATTCATAATCGATAAAGTTAAAGCAGACATTTGAGAAACCGCAAATCCTGTAACATCACTTGGTAAACCAAGTGTATCAATCACTGTTACAGGCAAGCCAATTGCTCCAAATGCACCAGCTGAAGCATTAGCAATTAAACATAACATTGCAGCTTCTAAAGGTTTAAAGCCTAATTGAGTTAATAACAAGGCACATATGGCAATCGGCACACCAAAACCTGCTGCACCTTCTAAAAATCCATTAAACGCAAAACCTATGAGCAATAATTGAATACGATGATCTTGCGATACACTCGCAATACTATCTTGAATCTTATCAAATTGCCCAGTTTCATTTGTAACCTTATATAACAGCACTGCCATAATCACAATATAACCAATTGGAATGATGCCTTGGAAAAATCCTTCAATTGATGCACCTGTTGCGATATTCATAGGCAATTTGAATATCGTTATTGCAAGTATCAATGTAACTACTAATGTCGTAATTGAAGCATATATCCCTTTCATTTTGAAAATGGTTAAGCATAATAAAAATAAAATGATAGGGATAGCGGCTACAATACTGGATAATAATACATTGTTAAAGGGGTTAATACTTTCTACAAACATTTATACTCACTTCCTATACTTAAATTAATTAATCATCTTCCTTTTGTGAATTATTTCACATAAATTATAACATTTCCTTTAAGTAAAATACAATAATTTCCAAAAAATTAATAGCCTAAAATTAAAGTTTTTTATTTTTCTAATAAATTCCAATTGAATATACATCATCTCAAACGCAATTCTTCAATCCTAATATGAATATTGAAGTTTCTTTTATCTATGACGTATTAAATGATAAAATAAGGATAATAATATTTAAATCGAGGGATTATAAATGATAAAGCAAATAGAAGTTTCAACGTGGGACCTTTTCGTAAAGGACCTTGAGAAAGCTACAGCACAAGGATATACTCACTTTGTATATATAGATCAAAATAGTGAAATTTATCAATCGATGTTAGACGCAGTTACACTAAAACCGGTCACTATCGTTGCAGATTATACAATCAATCAACAATATTTAAATGATTGCCGATATTTTGGTAAAGCCGAAATCACTTTTAATGATTGGATGGATAATCTAAATCATTTTCCAAATATTATTTTCCATATAGAAACCACTCAAAAAATAATAAACAATTATACTATTAATAATATATTTGACTTAGCATTATTATCACTTTTGCAAGATGATGTCGTAACAGATAGCCATGTCGTTTTCAATTTCAAACATGCTTTTACAACCAGTAGTGCTATATGGGATTACATTCAAGCATTCACGCCATTAAACACTACTAAATTCAATTTAAACAAATTAGCCTTTGAACATAAACACTCGATACCATTTAAAAATAGTGAAACACTAGCGCCTAATCATGATGACATTCGATTTACAGATAAAGTGCTTAAAAATACTAAATTCAAACTTCCACATTGGATTTATACTTTAGTTCATCGTCATTACGAAAAAAAACATTATGAAAGCAGTTATATTTATAAGAAAGATAAATCGAAAGTTAAAAATCATATCGTCTTTTTAGGTTTTGATTATGGATTTCGAGGTAATTCTCGCTATTTATTTAATCATTTTGCAAAGTACTTTTCTAAATTACCTATATTTTTTATAACGAATGATGTAAATGGCCCTAATTTTATCGATCCAAATGACGCGAAATCAAAAAATCTAATAGAAACAGCAAGTGTGGTTATTTTAGAAAACGATATCCCTGATGATATCAAACCAAATGGTACAATTATACAACTCTGGCATGGCACACCTATTAAAAAACTATTTTTAGATAGTCATGAACCTAATGAGAATCTCAATATCTATAATTATCGTGCACGCAAATATAATAAATGGTTGCAACAAGATTACTTCATCAGTGATTCCGGAGCCATTATGGAACATTTCAAGTCTGCGTTTCCCCAACAACACACACACTTATTAAATTGTGGGTATCCGAGAATTAGATATCTGTTAGATAAACAATCTGATCAACCATATATCTCATTTATAAAGAAAGAATTAAAACTAGATCCTCAAAAACAAACATTACTTTATGTTCCTACATGGAAAGCAGCAAATGAAGCAACCGATTTGTTACCAATGAGTGATGGCTTATTGAATAAATATAATGTTATCTTTAAAGGACATATCAACGATCAATCTAACTATATACCTGAAAATGCTATCATTGCGCCATCACATATTGAAGTTCAAGATTTATTGTTAGTTTCAGATACAGTATTAACAGACTATTCTTCACTTATTTTTGATGCACTTACGATTGATAAAACTGTCTGCCAATATACGCCTGACCATGAAAAATATGTGAGTGAACGCGGTGTTTATGAAGATGTTATGCATTCTCTTTCTACAGTCAGATATAGTGATTCAAAAGCGCTCTTAAATGATTTAATCAGTCACCAAATGAAAGATATACATGCTAATCCGTTTATAAATAAAGACAACCATGCCTTTGAAACGATTTCACATATTATTCAAAAGTCGATTAATTCCAATAAATTAAACTAATCATCACATATACAACCAACAATTTGTTATTCTAATTTAAAATTCAAAGTTTAAATTATGAATATTGGCTTTGGTGCTTTTATTTAAATATAAAATGCATTTAAAGGAATCATACTCGAACGATTCGCACATAAAGAAAATTTTACCAAATTAAAAAGTGGCAAGTTAGAAGTTAATGCTTTCTACTTGCCACTTTTTTATAATACGTATAAAAATCACGTTATTTTATGATGCTTTTATTGTTGGTAAGCTGGATCAACTACTCTAACAGTTCCTTGTTGGTCAACAGTTACAATTGAATAACTACCAGGTTGTGCTTGGTTTTGGAAGCTAAAAATATAGCTATAATTCTCTTCGCTTCCTTCAATAGCATAATCATTATAAGGATTTGATTGGCCATTTAACGCATTGACTTCAGCAGTTGCATTGTCTAAAGCGTTTTGGAAATTAGGCAATGACTGTAAAGCTGTTTGTGCGTCAGTGCTACCTGAAGTAATGTTTTGTGCGACTGGCACTGCATTTTGACCTTGATAAGGCGCCACATATTGAGAAGCACCACTGTTACCTGTGTTGCCCGCATTTGAATTACCTGCACTATTAGATGCTTGATCAGCATTACTATTTGCATTACTTGCTGTACTCTCATTGCTATCCGCATTGCTTGAATTGTTATCATTATTTGAATTATCGCTATTGCTATCACTGCCGTTGGAACCGTTAGTCGAACTATCATTGGCATTGTCACTGTTTCCAGAATTGCTGCTATCATCAGAGTTAGAACTAGAGTCTGAGTCAGAACTATTTTTATCAGCATCACTGTCTGATTTGTTGTCCGAATTACTATCTGAATCTTTATCGGAACTATCATTGTCCTTTTTGTCATCGCTCTTAGAATCTTTTGAGTCTTTTGATTTGTCATCAGAAGACTGTTTGTCTTTCGAACTATCGTCTTTACTACCGCCATTGTCATCACTACCATTAGAACAAGCAGCAAGTGCTAATGTAAGTGTAAGAAAACCTGCTAATAACTTCTTCATATAATAAGCCTCCTTAGTTGTGTCCTTCCCATTGCCTAATTTAAAATTATGTAATGTGTTTAACAATTAGGATAAATGAGAATCATTATGTTATTCACTATTATTATTAAATAAACACCTTTTATCAAAACTTTTTTTGAAATAAATATAATTTTTACAAAAACTTAAAAAATAGAAGCTTTAATTTAATATCTAGCTTTTGCAATAGGAATACAATGCGCCAAGATAATTGAACAGATTACAGGATAAATGACTTTTTCAAAAGCTGCTATATGTTTTTTTCCATTATTAAATCTGTATCTACCACGTTACCAGTATGAAATTCATGGGAACCTGTTATACGTAGGCCTTGTTTTTTATAAAAGTTTAATGCTTTTTCATTATATTCCCATACACCTAACCAAATTTTTGTTTTATACAACTCGCGTGCTTTTTTAATTGCAAAATCAAAAACATTTTTCCCTTTTCCTCCACCTTGTGATTGAGGTAAAAAGTATATTCTTTGAATTTCTAAGTAGGATTCACCCATTGCCTCAGTTTGTGCATCGTCTATATTTAATTTAAAATAACCTACAATTTCATTATTGCTGAGATAAAAATATGTGAATGAATGTTTATTATTCAATTCGTCTTGTAACGTTTCCACATTATATGCCTGTTTAAAATAGGTTTCAAAATCTTCCTGTGTATATCCACCTTCTTTGAATGTATGTTTAAATGTTGTAATACAAATTTCTCTTAACCGATGTACTTCCGATTGTTTTACCAATTCAATATTATCTGTCATACTGCATGCCCCCTTTTTACCATCTTGTCAATTAGTATACTAAAATGTTAAATATGTTACTATACGACTTAATATATTTTTTTGACAACTTAAAGTATAGTCAAATGACATAAAGTTTACGATTGTTAAAATTAAAACGCTTACTTTTAAATCAGCGCTTTTACACTTATTGTGAAATTCACA
This sequence comes from Staphylococcus cohnii subsp. cohnii, assembly GCF_002902365.1. Lineage (GTDB taxonomy): Bacteria > Bacillota > Bacilli > Staphylococcales > Staphylococcaceae > Staphylococcus > Staphylococcus cohnii. The sequence continues at coordinate 127,805 of NZ_PPQC01000009.1, forward strand.
ATATCATGATAAAGTAGTTCTAGTTTTTTAATTGTTCATAAATATATATACATAAGGGAGTGCCATAAGGCAATGACGAAAACATTTAAAGCTTTTGTGGTCAATGAACAAGACGGCAAAGTAACAAGCGAATTTAAAGATATGACAATAGATGATCTTCCAGAAGGTGAAGTGTTGATTAAAACGAAATACTCTGGAATTAATTATAAAGATGCATTAGCTACATTAGACAATTCAAAAATTGTTAACAGTTATCCAATGGTGCCAGGCATCGATTTAGCAGGTGTGGTAGCTCACTCTGACACACATGCTTTTGAACCAGGAGATGAAGTCATCGTTACAGGGTACGGTTTAGGAACAGACCATTTCGGAGGTTTTAGTGAATATGTTCGCGTAAAAGAAGAATGGATTGTACCTTTACCTAAAGACCTCACACTTGAAGAAGCTATGATATATGGGACAGCAGGTTACACAGCTGGTTTAGCAATTGAAAAATTAGAGCATAATGGACTATCTGTAGAAAAAGATCAAGTGCTTGTAAGAGGTGCAACAGGTGGTGTAGGAACATTAGCGATTATGATGTTAAATGGCATTGGATATGATGTGATCGCTAGTACAGGTAAGACTGAAGCTACTGAAACACTTAAAACCATAGGTGCAAAAGATGTTATTTCTAGAATTGACAAAGAAGATAATAAACCTTTAGGTAAACGCACATGGCAAGCAGTCATCGATCCAGTTGGTGGTGACAGTTTTTCACAAATCATTAAGCAACTTAATTATAATGGTAGCGTTGCGCTCATTGGCATGACAGGAGGCGCTACATTCGATAGTTCAGTCTTTCCTTTCATATTAAGAGGTGTAAACGTTATAGGTATTGACTCTGTATATACAGAAATGAGACAACGGAAACATATTTGGCGTCGTCTATCAAAAGATTTAAAACCAGATCAATTACATGATATAAAACATAATATAAACTTTAAAGATATTAAAAACAGCATAGATGAAGTGTTTCAACATAATAATTCTGGTAGAATTGTTATCGAATTCGACGCATAAGATGATTTTATAAAACTCCGCACATCAAACAAAAATTGATGTGCGGAGTTTTATTTGATATCAACTTATATAACTATACATTTTTATTTAAACTACAAAAATATTACAATTCATATAAATATATATCAATAGATAAATTTATTATACTTTAACATTTACAATTAAAATATGAAAGCGTATACTTATTATTATTGAATATTATCAGGAGGGTTAATATGGGAATCAAAGTGAATAAAAAGCTCATCTTTTTCCTTGGTGCATTGGGAGGATTACTCTATGGTTATGACATGGGGGTTATATCAGGTGCACTGTTATTTATAAAAGATGACATACCGTTAAATAGTTTTACTGAAGGACTTGTCGTTGCATCGATGTTAGTCGGCGCTATCTTCGGCTCCGGTGCGAGTGGACCTATGTCTGATAGATTAGGTCGTAGACGTGTTGTATTTATTATCGCTATTATTTATATTGTCGGTGCATTAATTTTAGCCTTAGCACCATCAATGCCAGTATTAGTAATTGGTAGACTTGTTATCGGATTAGCTGTCGGTGGCTCAACAGCAATCGTACCAGTATATTTATCTGAAATGGCACCTACCGAACAACGTGGTTCGTTAAGTTCCTTAAACCAATTAATGATTACAATTGGTATTTTATCTTCATATTTAATTAACTATGCTTTCACTCCAATCGAAGGATGGAGATGGATGCTCGGTTTAGCAGTATTACCTTCACTCATTCTATTAATCGGTGTAGCATTTATGCCTGAAAGCCCTAGATGGCTACTTGAACACAGAAGTGAAAAAGCTGCTCGTGACGTTATGAAATTAACATTTAAAGAAAGCGAAATTGATAAAGAAATTGCTGATATGAAAGAAATAAATGCTATTTCTGAAAGCACTTGGAATGTATTAAAATCACCTTGGTTAAGACCAACATTGATCATTGGTAGTGTATTTGCTTTATTACAACAAATTATAGGTATTAACGCTATTATTTATTACGCACCAACGATATTTAGTAAAGCTGGTCTTGGAAATGCAACTTCTATATTAGGCACAGTTGGTATTGGTACCGTAAACGTCCTTATTACGATTGTAGCAATTATGATTATTGATAAAATAGATCGTAAGCGATTATTAGTCATCGGTAATATTGGTATGGTAGCTTCACTATTAATCATGGCAATATTAGTTTGGACAATTGGTATCCAATCTTCTGCATGGATTATGGTTGCTTGTCTAACGCTTTTCATCATCTTCTTTGGTTTTACTTGGGGACCAGTACTTTGGGTTATGTTACCAGAATTATTCCCAATGCGCGCACGTGGTGCTGCAACAGGAATCGCTGCTTTAGTACTATCTATTGGTAGTTTACTAGTTGCGCAATTATTCCCTATTTTGACTGATGTTTTATCAGTAGAACAAGTTTTCTTAATCTTTGCAGCTATCGGTGTCTGTGCTTTAATCTTTGTTATTAAATACTTACCAGAAACACGCGGACGTAGTTTAGAAGAAATAGAAGCTGATTTAAGATCTAGAACAAATGCAACTGATGTCAATGTTAAAGAATCCAAATAAACATTACATTGCTAAAACAAAATTAATGTGAGTTTTTAGGGTATAAAACCTATGCTCAAAATAAGAGAGCTAATCCGTTCTGAACTGCACCCTGTCAAGTAGACAGTGAAAAAAACAAAATGTTTATGGC
>NZ_PPQC01000061.1:0-15949 GCF_002902365.1 Staphylococcus cohnii subsp. cohnii
CCATAAACATTTTGTTTTTTTCACTGTCTACTTGACAGGGTGCAGTTCATTCCGACGGATTAGTCCTTTTTGAATAACAAAATTAATTATTCTTTTTTATGTTTATTGTCATCTTTATATACAAAATATTTATAATATTTACCTTCAGTTTTCATATCTTTATAAAAGTTTGACATTAGACTTGCGTTACTTTCTGCCCATTTAATATCTGTAGCATATTGATGTTCACCAGGATTTTTTGGATTCCAGCGCATGCTATACAGTGTGTTCTGATCTTTATTTGATAAAAAATGTTCATGTATAAAATTAGCGCCACCAGTAATTGCTTTTTCTGGCGTATCCCAACCGTGTTTTTTTGCATATTCAGCACCGGTTTTCACTGGATCTTCATCAAGTGCGCCAACTCCAAAAAAGTTATAATATTTCTTACCATCAATTTCAACACCACTAGATAACTCACTTTTAGCTGAGCCTGTTTCAAGTAATGCATGTGATATTAAGTATACTTCGTTTACATGCTTTTCTTTCGCTGCTTTTATGAAATCATCTGAATGTTCTAATAATATTGGATTATCAATTAACATTCTTTTGATTCTATTTTCATCAATACCTTGATATTTATCTAATTCTAAAAATTGGTATTTTTGCGTATCGCTTTCGATAAATTCTTTACTATCCATCGCTGCTTTAATCTCTGTTGAAGATGCATCTCTCCACGAATCATTATTTTTATTTGAAATTTGTTGGCTAGTATAATTATCGATTTGTTTTTTTGATGCTTTATTTAAAGAAATATTGAGCTGTTCTACTTTTTCTTGTTGATTAACTTTTTTAAAAAAGATTTGATCTGAAATCATTGAAAATACAACGATAACAGCTATCACTAACACCACCAATAAGCCAATAATTGATAGTATCGAGCCTTTCTTATGCTTCGTCATGTCCACACCTCATAGGTAATAATAAGAATATTAAGTTCTCTCTTTATAGAAATATACTATAAGAGACTATCTAAATTTAAATTCTAACACTAAATAGTTGAACGTACAATTTAATATGTTTGTTGTTACATATTCATAAAAAAAGTAATGAAATTTTAATTTCATTACTCTTGACTTTTATTATATTCCATCATTACAAAGCTTACTGCTTGAGATCTATTTTTATAATAATAACGATTTAAATCAATTGTTCCTTCAATTTCACCATCACGGTACATCATTTCTTTTGTTAGATTATTTATCATAACAAAGTCTGATTTATCTTTAATCATATCTAAATCATCATGTCTTGCAAAAAAATGTTCTAAATTTAAATGTGCGTAATCCATATAAACCTCCTGATTTGTTGTCCGAAGATAATACTAAAACTCTAAAGTGTTATATCTTTAAGTTGAATACGCGTTGATGTTATAAAACTTAAATTTTATCTATCTTATTATCTCTATTTAACACCTATTATCATTATTTAGCAAATGAAAATTACTATAATTTAAAATAAAATGATTTCATCCGGAAATCAAAGTTATATATAACATTGGAGCTACAGCATGTCTTTCGAACAAACTTATTTTCAATTTAAATATATTATTTTTGTGTTATTAAAAAAATATCATATTGAGTATAATCGAGAAGAATATACTCAATTACTTACTATCAAAATGTGGGAATTAACACAAAAATATTCACCACATCATTCTACAACATTAGAACAATTTCTATTCTTTCGTTTGAATTTCTATTTGATTGATTTGTTTCGCAGTCAAAAACAATCAGAAATCAAAATACATTCTCATTATTTAATAGAACAGCAAACTAATATGATTGATCATAGGAATTATCAACTTATGTATGAGCAATTTTTACAACTATTAACTACTAACGAAAAAAACTGGCTTAGATTAAAATTGCTTGGATATAAGCAATTTGAGATTGCTTCGATGTTAAACTGCTCTATTTCTACAATAAAAAATTACCGAAAAAAGGTTCAAGTAAAATACATTAAATATTACGGACTAAATCAAAAATAGGAGTTGGAAAATGACACAGTTTACAAAATTATTATACTTAAAATCAGTTGCTGGAAATGAAATCATAACAATAGGACAATATACCACACATCAATTTCACTATCCTACTTCAATAATGCCTACAATTACTTATCTACTTGAAACCTATGGCTTATCTCTCTCTTATCAAACAAAACAAGCTAAACAAATTTTAAAAATAAGAAAGATGGTCCCCATATTTATTACTCCACAAATCACTTTATTTCCTCTTAAGCGAGGCGTGCGCCCTTGCAATACTACATTAATGCAAATGCGATTGTTGGCATTAAATCAAATAATGATCAAACAACGATTTATTTTGAAAATGCTACATATATCATCGTTGATGCACCCTACACTTTTGTATATAAAAAATGGCAAGAAAGTATTACACTTTCTCACCTTTTAATTTAACGCATCATAGTGATCTATTGTGTTTATATTCTAATAGCTTTTTCGTAAAATAGCCTGTTACTACCTTAATTAAATACAGGCTAATTATCAGTAATAATACTGCACCAATAAGTGTCAATATAACTATAACACTAGATAAATCAACTTCTGGTTTAATAAAAAATTGGACTGATGACAAACTTGTCAATAAAGCAAATAAAAATAATCCTAATAAAATAATATATGTAAATAAAATACTAATTAATAACATGAAGAAATAAGTTGATGAAACTATTTTTTCTTCAAAGATATAATTTTTCAAAAATTGATTGGAAAACGCAATCGGTCGATTGAGTTCTTCTTCATGGTGTTTATCCAAGACATTTGTTAATACTTGGTCTAGTTGATGTTTCTCTTTTTTATTTAAAAACCATAAATGCTTTTTAACTTTCTGTTTAAAAATATTTGCCTTCATTAAAGTTTCTCCTTAAATGTATAACACTTATACTATCATTATAAAGGATAAGTTATTTATCTCATGGTTTCAATGAAATTATAAAAATTTTTTAATCAAATTACATTTTCTTAGTTAAAGTGGACTATCCGATAATTCTTGTTTCCATTGTGACTAGAAAATCAATTAACTCAAACCCACGCAAATCAACTCAACAATGTATTAATAATACAACTTTTCTGTGCACTCATCATCATTATTTCAACAACCGTATTTTAAATTTTAAAGTGTGTCAGCAATGTTGATAAAAATTAAAACACTTCCGTATCAATTCATTAAGCAATGAATTCTACGAAAGTGTTTTTTTATTCTCTTAGATTAGCATTAACTCAGCAATGAACTTACTGAGCTCACGATTATAAAATAGAAAGTCCAGAACTTTGGATGTCTTTCGCAAAGCCTTTGACTGTATCTACTGATAATTCGTTAACGTCACGTCCTAAATTATTATTCACTTTTTTAACTACATCTGCAGGACATGTGATAATATCAGCACCAATTTCATCAGCTTGGATTACGTTGATGACTTCACGACAACTTGCCCATAATAATTTTACACCTTTTTTACTGTGTGTAACCTCAGCTGCTTCTTTCATCAATGGAATTGGATCTACACCTGTATCTGCAATACGTCCAGCAAATACAGAAACATAAGTTGGAACACCTTCAGTTACAGCGTCAGTAATTTCTTTAACTTGATCTAATGTATAAACAGCAGTAATGTTTAAACGAACATTGTTTGCTGATAATTTTTTAATTAGAGAAATAGTTGATTCGCCTTTAGTGTTTACAATTGGAATTTTAACAAAAACATTATCTCCGTATTGTTTTAAAATTTCTGCTTCTTTTTCCATTGTTTCTAAATCATCTGCAAATACTTCAAATGAAATTGAAGCATCAGGAATTTCACGCACAGCTTCCTCAGCAAAAGCTTTATAATCTGTTACACCTGCTTTTGCCATTAAACTTGGGTTTGTAGTAAAACCATCTACTTGTTTATTTTTATAAGCTGCTTTCATTTCTTCAATATCTGCACCATCTGCAAACACTTCAACATTTAAATTTGCCATTACTAATTCCTCCTGACTAAAATAAATAATTCTATAAAGAATTATTTTTATAACGGTTTAAACCATACACTTTATTTATACCACCTTTATGTCATAAATTCTATTTTTCTGCTTATAGATGATGACTTACTAAAAATACAATAATTGGTTATCAACCTGGATTCACTATAGACGAGCTTTATAATTTATATTATTATTCACTAAAATATTTTTCTTATTGTAAATTTAGTTAACTTTAAGTTAATTTATGGTATTATTACATAATGAATTGCATTAGGAGGTAATTATGGCACGTTCAAAACTTTATTTTTATTTATCATGCATTTTAATTATTATTAGCTTTTATTTTAATACTAGAAACCCTCTATTAAATATGCACTTTAATTCAATGATTAAACTTATTTTTGTTTGTAGTATTATCAATGCTATTATTTTAATAATTGCTATTATCTTTTCTGATAAATCCGTTAAACATTTACATGAAGATTCAGACTGGATTCGACCGGTTAGTAAAATTTTACCTTATATCTTATTAATTGTGATCGCCATTCATATTATAGCTTCTCTTTCAACATTTGGTATTATTTTCTAATTTTTACTACAAAAGTTATACTACTTTTGTAGTTTATTTTTTTGAAAGGAAGAAATCATCGTGCAATATTTATATATGTTTATTGGCGGTGCCCTTGGGACATTCATTCGCTATCTATTATCTTTTTTAAATACTAATGATGGATTTCCATCTGGCACGTTTATTGCAAATATTATAGGTGCATTTTTTATGGGCTTGTTAGGTTCTTTAGCAATACGGTATTTTAGAAACAATCCACTACTTAAAAAAGGTATGACTTCTGGGTTTCTTGGTGCACTTACCACCTTTTCAACGTTTCAATTCGAACTTGTTGGCATATTACAACAACAAGCATATGTACTGTTCATAACCTACGCTTTACTTAGTTACATCATAGGTATATTTGTTTGTTATATCGGTGTTAAAATGGGGGCACATTTATCATGAGTCAAATATTTTTAGTTATGTTAGGTGGCGGAATAGGCGCAGTTCTTCGTTCTGTTGTTACAAACTTCTTTAACAATAAAATTGATAGTGCATTACCTATTGCAACACCTGTCGTAAATATTTTAGGTAGTTTTTTGATTGGTTTGCTCATGGGTCTTGCTTTAAATATTTCTTGGATTAACACATTTTTAATTGTCGGCGTTCTAGGTGGACTAACAACTTTTTCAACTTTGTCATCTGAGTTAGTTCAAATGTTAACAACAAACAAGCACGTATTTCACTTTATTGTTTATTCAATTTTACAATATGTAGTGTCCTTCGTCGCATGTTTATTAGGATATTTCATGGTTTAACTTACATAACAAAAGACCGTAAATATAGTTATAAACTACTATACTTACGGTCTTTTTCAATATTTTATTTCAATTTTTTAATGCCCACTATATTCTGAAGGATTTGGGCCTATTCTTTTATCTTCGTTTAAACTGTCTAATCGCTCTATGTGTGCTTTAGTTAACTCAAAATCAAATACATTTAAATTTTCTTGAATTCTAGTTGGTGTGACAGATTTAGGTATTACGACTACATCATGTTCAATATTCCATCTAATAATAACTTGTGCAGGTGTTTTATTTATTTCTGATGCTATCGACTTAACTGTATCATCTTCTAAAATCTGTGCATTCATTAGTGGTGACCAAGATTCTGCATGTATATTCTGAACTTCTAAATATCTTCTCAATTCTGACTGAGTGAGATAAGGATGAAATTCAACTTGATTAATCACAGGTTTAATCGAAACTTGAGCTAGTAATGCTTCTAAATGTTCTGCATTAAAATTACTAACACCTATATTTTTAACTTTATCATTTTTATATAAATCTTCCATACCTTGCCAAGTATCTATCATTAACGCTTCATCTAGACCTGGCCAATGCATTAAATATAAATCTAAATAATCTAAACCTAGTTTATTTAAACTAGTCTCATAAGCTTCAGCTACATTATTACGACCGTAATCATCGAGCCATAATTTAGATGTAATAAAAAGATCACTTCTTTCTAAACCTGTAGAAGCTAGTCCTTCTGCAATACCTTGTCCAACCATCTCTTCATTTTCGTATATCATTGCAGTATCAATATGTCTATATCCATTTTCAATTGCATGTTTAACTGCCTTCTTACATTCATCATTATTTTCAACTCGGAAAGTACCTAAACCTATGATAGGCATTTCATTACCATTATAAAAAGTTACAAATTCCAAATTTGAGCTCCCCTTTACTATTAAACTAACTATAATAATAATCAAAATTGGCAAACTATTAAATTAAAATGCCTAAATATTAAATAATTTGTTTTAAAATAGTTATTTTTGTCATTCATTTCGACTATAATTTAAAAATATAGACGTAAAATACTAAAATATCCTTTGTCACTTTCGCTAAACAAAAACACCTTTAAAAATTAAGTTTAAGCACATTTGTTCCAAGATTCAAGTCTCTATTGTGTTGTATATAGTTAGGATATCATTAATAAATGGAGTCTTGGATACTCTATTACTGATAGGCAAATAAACTTAAAACGAAATATTGAAGCTTGCGTTTAAGAAATACAAGCTAATACATATGAAATTTTGATAAAAAAAAGCCCATAAATAAATTTTCAAAAAATTCATTTATGAGCATATTGTATTAAGATTTATATTTTTGATACTTTATTAGTTAAATGTTTCAATTTCATCCATCACACGTTGTAAATCTTCAACATTGTACTGGATACGACCATGAAAAACAAACTTATTAAAGTATTCATCAAGTTGTTCTGGTCCAACTAACACTTTAGAATTGGTACTTTGTGCATAATTTGAAATAGTCACAGCACCTTCATCTTTAGGATTAAAATATAAGATTGACGTCGGTGTGAACTTCAAGTTTAATTCTGTTTGTAATTCACCAGCTAGTTTTTCAATTTCATTTAAATAATTTGTATAATTCACAAATGATAAAGAATCTTTATCATCATTTTGATCCATTACTAATGTTTGTGCCGTTTGTTTATCAAGGTTTAACGTATCAAACACTTGTTCCATCATCGGTTGTTCTTTGAATTGGTTAGCATTAATGCCATTAAACACATGACCTTTTAACAACTGAGAATCAATGAGATATAGTCCTGTACGCGTAAGTACTAAATGACTTATACGACGTATATCACTGAAGTTATTTTTAGGTAAGAAAATATTTGCCATGATATGCATATCTTCTGGTCGAATGCGTTTCTCATTAACTAGACGCTCGCGAATACCAATTAATCTCATATCCGTTACGTACTCACTTTTATTTTTTGAGAACAGTTTCAATGCATCTATTTCTTGATCTTTCGCATTTACTGTAGCTTCGTAGTCCTCTTTTTGTTTAGTAACTTGCTTTTTATTTTCAATTCTTTCTTTTTCTAACTCTTCATCATGTTCATCGCTAAGTTTTTGTTCTCTTGATTTATATTGCTCCTCGATGGTTTGCTGTGCTTTTTTCTTACTTTTCAAAGCAACTAAAAATAAGATTAAACAAATAACTGCTACGACTATTGCCACGATTAAACCAATTTCTATCGGGCCAAATGAATTCATAACAACAACGCTCCTTTATGTGTTCAGTAACTTAATTATAATAGATATGAGCTCATCATTCGATAGTAAAGTTAAAAAATAAATACTTCGTGCTTATATTTCTACGCTATCTTTTAATAAATTAACTTTATCTAATTTTTCCCATGGTAACAGTATATCTGTTCGTCCAAAGTGGCCATACGCAGCCGTTTGTTTATAAATTGGATGTTTTAAATCTAGCATTTTAATAATGCCTGCTGGTCTTAAATCAAAGTGTTTTCTAACAGCAGCTACTAGTTCTGTTTCACTTACCTTTCCTGTTCCAAAAGTATCTATCGCAATCGAAACTGGTTCCGCTACACCAATTGCATAAGCGAGTTGAACTTCACATTTATCAGCTAAATCAGCAGCAACAATATTTTTGGCTACGTAACGAGCAGCATAAGTAGCTGAACGATCTACTTTTGTAGGATCTTTCCCGCTAAAACAACCTCCTCCATGACGTGCATAACCACCGTATGTGTCTACGATAATCTTACGACCTGTTAAACCAACATCGCCTTGAGGTCCGCCGATTACAAATCTTCCAGTCGGATTAATATAAAATCTTGTATTATCATCGATTAATCCCTCAGGTACTGTTGGATATATAACATGTTCTTTGATATCAGCTTGAATTTGTTCTAAAGTAGTATCTTCTGCATGTTGAGCTGAAACGACAATTGTATCTATACGATGCGGTTTATCTTGTTCATCATATTCCACTGTCACTTGAACTTTTCCATCTGGGCGCAAATATTTTAAAATTTTATCTTTTCGCACATCTGATAATCGTTTAGCTAATTGATGCGATAAAAATATTGGTAACGGCATATAAGTATCCGTTTCGTTCGTCGCATAACCAAACATTAAACCTTGGTCACCTGCACCAGTTGCTTCAATTTCCTCTTCTGATATATTGTCACGATATTCTAAGGCATTGTCGACACCTTGTGCAATATCAGGTGATTGCTCATCAATTGCGGTTAATATAGCCATCGTTTGGCTATCATAACCATATTTCGCACGTGTATATCCGATATTTTTAATTGTTTCTCTTACAACTTTAGGTATATCTACATAAGTAGCAGTAGAAATTTCTCCGGAAATTAATGCCATACCTGTAGTTACCGTTGTTTCACAAGCAACTCGCGCATTAGGATCGTCTTTCAAAATTTCATCTAAAATTGCATCAGACACTTGGTCAGCGATTTTATCTGGGTGCCCCTCTGTAACCGATTCTGAAGTAAATAATCTTCTATTATAAGTCATAAATTAACTTGCTCCTTTGTCTTTGATTACGAAAATTCTCTTTGATTGAGCTCATTAAAAAAAGCCTTCATCACTATATGAATAGAGAGAAGGCCCTTATACGTCCATTCGCTCTTATCGTTCAGACGCTATTTGTCCGCAAACGGTTTGGCACCTTTCTTCATTGTAAGAAGAGGTTGCTGGGCTTCATTGGGTCCATGTCCCTCCGCCACTCAGGATAAGAGAATCCGTTAATCACTATAGTACCGAAACTAAGTAGTAATGTCAATTTGATATTTATTTAATTTCCTTTAAATATGGTGTGGACTAATCAATCATATGTGTTATACTCTGTAATTGTAAAGGCTTACATTAATTTAATAGCGTTGGAGGGATTTAGTATGGCGGTAGATACATACACTTACACAAAAAAAGTTCAAAATATTTTGGACAAGAAGACTTCATTATTTCAACAATCCACAACACAGTTGTATAAGAAAATTCTTAATAACAATGAAGGAGAATTAACCGAACTAGGTGCAATTAACGCTAAAACAGGTAAATACACTGGTCGTTCACCGAAGGATAAGTTTATTGTTAATGAACCATCATACAGAGATGACATTGATTGGGGAAATATCAATCAACCTATTGAAGAGGACACATTTTTAAAGTTATATGATAAGGTATTAAATTATCTAAATGAAAAAGATGAATTATATGTATTTAAAGGATATGCAGGTAGTGATCAGGATTCACAACTTAAACTAACAGTTGTAAACGAATTGGCTTGGCATAATCTATTTGCACAAAATATGTTTATTCGTCCCGAAACAAAAGAAGAAGCAGAAGAAATCAAATCTGACTTTACTATTGTATCGGCACCATATTTTAAAGCTGATCCAAGTAAAGATGGTACAAATTCAGAAACATTTATTATTACTTCATTTAAACACAAGGTCATTTTAATTGGCGGAACTGAATACGCTGGTGAAATGAAAAAAGGTATCTTCTCCGTAATGAACTACTTACTACCTAAAGATAATATTATGAGTATGCACTGCTCCGCAAACGTTGGTGAAAAAGGTGACGTAGCTCTATTCTTTGGACTTTCTGGAACAGGTAAAACCACGCTTTCAGCAGATTCAACTCGAAAGTTAATTGGTGATGATGAACACGGATGGAATGAAAATGGTATTTTTAATATCGAAGGTGGCTGTTATGCAAAAGCAATCAACCTTTCTTACAAAAAAGAACCTCAAATTTATGAAGCAATTAAATACGGTACGATTTTAGAAAATGTTGTTGTAGACGAAGAAGGCGATGTCGACTTTGATGATAACTATTATACTGAAAATACGAGAGCCGCTTATCCAATCAATCATATAGATAATATCGTTACACCTTCCAAAGCAGCACATCCAAATACGATTATTTTCTTAACTGCTGACGCTTTTGGTGTGTTACCACCTATCTCAAAACTCAACAAAGATCAAGCAATGTATCACTTTTTAAGTGGATTCACAGCTAAACTTGCAGGAACAGAAAGAGGTATAACTGAACCTGAACCATCTTTCTCAACATGTTTCGGTTCACCTTTCTTACCATTACACGCAAAAGTTTATGCAGACTTGCTAGGTAACTTAATAGATAAACACGATGTAGATGTATACTTAGTAAACACCGGTTGGACTGGTGGTAAATATGGTACAGGACGCCGTATTAGCTTAAATTATACGAGACAAATGGTCAATCAGGCAATTACTGGTCAATTAAGAGATACGGAGTATATTCAAGATGATATGTTTGGATTAAATATACCAGTGGAAGTTGATGATGTACCTCAAACATTACTAAATCCTATAAATGCTTGGAGTAAGCCAGAGGCATATAGAGAACAAGCGCAAGATTTAAAAGACAGATTTAAACATAATTTCGAAAAATTTGGCGATGAAGTTTCAGATTTAGCACAAAACGGTGGATTTTAAATAAAATACTAAATAAAGCACATGGACCACATTACTATTGTGGTCCATGTGCTTTATTTAGTATTTTATTTTTTTCCACTTGTGCCATCCATTGTTTAACTGTAGCTAACGCTTTTTTCATCGCAAATGGCCTTGGTACATGGCCTTCATCCATTTGGTAAAATGTTTGATAAGTTGTACCAATATGTTTCAATTGTGTTTCCAAATAATAGGCTTGGTGAATCCCTACTTGTTTATCTTTTCCTCCGTGTACTATAAGTATCGGCGGACTATCGGCATGTATATTAGTTATCGCATCTCTTTGCTTATATGCATTTTCTTTTTTCTTTGGATGTCCAACCATCCTCCTCAACATCCCCCTTAAATCTATTCTTTCCTCGTACATGAGACGAATATCGGACACACCACCCCAAATAATATAACTAGTTATAGGCAAATCCTGAAATGTAAGTAACCCTTGTAATCCACCTCTAGAAAAGCCTATCATATGAATATAAGCCTCTGGATATAGTGTATTTAATATTCGTATAGCAACCGTAACATCATTTAAATCTCTGCCATAAAATTCATCTTTGCCTTCACTACCATTATTACCTCTATAATACGGCCCAAATACAAGTGTTTGCGCATCTGAAAATTGCATTAGTCTCCCTGCTCTTACTTTGCCGACTTGCCCTTTACCACCTCGCAAATATACAACAATTCTCTTTACATTTTTATGAGGTTGCATTAATAAACCTCTAACATTAATGCCATCTACTTTGTAAGTGACTTCTTCAAAAGTATGGTCAGGTACTTCTATAGGCATTCTTTTTTTATGCATAAAATCCAAGTTCGATCACTCTCTCTAAACATTGTAAGATTGCAGCATCTTTCAATAAATAACTTTTACGTTCTTCTTTAATGTCTGAAATACTATTGAAAAGTAATGGACCTTCAGTTTCTAAATAATCATTTTTGGTTTGTAATCGATCTACTTTAACCATAAAAACATCTTTTGTAAACGGTAGACTATTTTGTCGATTAACACAATATTGAGCAATATAATGTTGGTCTTTGATATTTATAAGCGCACCTGTTTCTTCAAACAATTCCCTTTCACACGCTTGTTCACTCGATTCTCCTTCTTCTCTTTTGCCTCCTGGAAATTCTATGCCTCTTAATTTATGTTTGGTGAAAAGCAATTGTCCTTGATATATAGGAATAACCAAGACATGATCACCATCCGGGATGTCGTTTTCATCCTTTAATGATAAATAGACATCATCATTTTCTTTATCTTTAAACTTCACAAACATCAAACTCCCTTTATATATGTTAAACTATCATTGCTATGTAAATTGTTGGAGGCAAAATATTATGAAAAAAATCTTTCTAAGTCTTATCTATATATATCAACATTTCATTTCTCCGATGACTCCGGCTACATGTCGTTTTTACCCCACCTGTTCTGAATATACAAGAGAAGCTATAGAAGTTTTCGGACCCATCAAAGGTACTTGGTTAGGTGTTAAACGTATTTCAAAATGTCATCCACTCCATAAAGGTGGATTTGATCCAGTACCACTAAAAAAAGATAAAAAGCATAAACTTTAATTAATCTGAGTTAAATAAAACTTGTTTACAAAAGGAGGTTCAAAATAAATTGAGCCTCTTTTTAATATGCCCGAATGCGCTACAATATCATTTTCAAAATAAAATCCGTGTGGTGTAATATCACTTGGATAAGTGGCATATCGTGCTAATAAAGCCGTGAAATAACGACTCAAACCATATTCATACATACCACCAATGACAAATTTCACATGTTTTTGTTCCAATATTTCAATTATTTCCATGACTTTATCAAGGCCGCCGAGTCTAAATGGTTTTAATACCACAACTTCAATTTTATAATTTTCAACATAATATAAAATTGCTTTCAATGATACTGCCTTTTCATCAATGGCTATGGGAGGTAATTCAGAATCTTTGAAATCTTTTAATTTTTGTATATCTTTAAAAGGTTCTTCTAAATAAAGTATCTCGCTGCTAGAAAGTAGCATAACTTTCTCAAATTCACTATTTTTAACTGATTCATTAGCGTCAATGACGATTTGAGATTTAAATGGCAATCTCTTCAACTGTATTACATCTTCTAAAATATTTTCAGACCATTTTATTTTTACGCGTTGTGGTTGTGTGTCTTTTAAGTTGAAAATATGTTTATATGTTAGACCACTAACTGTAGCACCATAGGGTACATTAAACGTTTCCAATTCGTAAAAAGCCTGATAACAGGCCATCACAATCATACTTCGTGTAGCAGGATATTGCTCCAAACATTGAAGTGCATTTTGTACATCCGAAAAGCGTTCAAATTCATGGTTTTTATATGCTTCAAACCACTTTATTGTTTGGTCATAAACTACTTCTATTGTTTCATCTGCATACCAATCTGTTTCAAAAGCGTTACACTCTCCAAAATAATGTATATGCTTATCAGTTATAAACTCAACAAAAAGTGCTTTACGCCTGTCCATTGTTACTTTAGGAGTAACGATTGCATGCTTAAAATAATTATTACAAATATAAAGTTTCATTTCACTCAATTTCATAATTGCTCACGCCTAATTTTTTAAATGTTTTCGTTGCAATTTACCTGTAGATGTATAAGGTAATTCTGTTGCATGTTTAAAATATTTCGGGATTTTATACTTCGCTATATGCGTTTTAAAATGTGCCAATAATTCTTCATTTGATAATTCTGTTTTTGAAACATAATATAAATAAGGTACTTCTCCCCATGTACTGTCATGTTCCCCAATACACATTGCATCAACAATTGATTCATGAAGTTTTGCCACAGATTCTATTTGATATGGATATATATTTTCGCCACCGCTAATAATTAAATCTTTACGTCTGTCATAAATCATTACATAACCGTCTTCATCAATTTCTGCAATATCTCCCGTTTTAAAATAACCATTTTCAAAAGTAGCCATTAAATTCTCAGGATATAGATACCCATTCATAACGTTATCACCTTTGATAAGCAGTTCTCCATGTCCTTGATCGTTAGGGTCTTTTATTTTAACAAAAACATTTTCACTTGGTTTTCCAACAGTATCATATCGCTTCGCTAACATATTTGGTGATGCTGTTAAAAATTGAGAGCATGTTTCAGTCATTCCAAATGAATTATAAATTGGCAATTCTGATTTCAAAGCATTTTCAATTAAAGTACTAGAAAGTTTAGCCCCACCCAACAATATCTTTTGTATATTAAATGGTTGATCCAAACCTTCTTCCATTAACCATTTTAAAGTTTGTGGAACCAATGATACATGTGTTGGTAACTCTTTTTGGATTATTTCAAGAATTACTTGTGATTTGAACTTCGCTGCAATACGTACTGTAAAGCCTTCCATAAGTGCTCTTAGTATGACACTTAAACCAGATATATGATAAATAGGTAACACAGATAACCATTTTGTGTCTTGACCAAATCCTAAACTTTCTTTACAACCAACTGCACTTGCATAATGATTGCTAAAAGTTTGAGGAACTGCTTTTTGTGGTCCAGTTGTTCCAGATGTAAACATAATTGAAGCAATTCGATCCAAATTGAATATAGCCTCAAACGTGTTGTCAGAAACCTCTTTTCTTAATTCATTAAAGTCAATTATCTCTATGTCTTGTAACAATAAATTGTTAGTAGTAATAACTGTATCGGTTTCTATAGAGTATAACTGATTTTGCATTTCTTCTTTGGTTAAACGCGTGTTTAGCATCACTATTTCTACACCTGCTAACCACAACGCATTAATCAAAGTAATAGATTCAATTTGATTTTCTATATATATACCTATACGCTTTTTTTTCAATTGTTTTATTTGATAAGCTAATCGACTTGCCTCGTAATACATTGAAGCAAAGGTAATTTTATTGGTACCATCATCAATAAATATTTTATCTCCATTTTGTTTTGCTTGCGTTTTCAACCAAAATTCCAATCTGTCATTCCTCCATCTCATTGACCATTATAACGTTTTTACTTTGATTTAACAGAGTTGATGCATTTTATTAATTACTCTTACCGTAAATACATATTTATACTATTTGTTTACATTTCTTTTGTAAAACAGTCAAAATTTAAGTTGTATGCGATGAATTTTGGTGATATGATAGTAAAAATGACTTCGCTTTCAAATAATTATAAGCACATAAACAAAAAACTGTCTATGAAAGTATTTCTCGTTATCTTAATAGATTATTAAAGTGTCAGAGGTTCGAACTCTTCCCTCTCCTATACTTATAGCATAATTAGATAAGAAGAAAGATAAACGTTTTTAATTATATATATATGATGAAGGAGATAAAAATAAAATGAAATTTATCAAATACGAAATTGAGCAAGGCTTATATTATGACTTAATAACAATATATGCAAAAACAAACAAAAATACCCCGTTTCATTTCACTTTTTCAGAGAGCCATACACTAAAAGAAGTAAAAGATAGATTAGAAGACATTGCAATTAAAATTGATAAACCATAACGCTTAGTATAATTAATCATTAAGTAAAGAGACGGCATCCCATATTATTTAAAAAGATGGTTATATGATGATTCTTAATCTATCAATAACAAAATAATAATACTAGAAAGCCTTGCACCACAGGTAATACTGAGTTAATTTGTCAACGCTTTGGTCAATGGCGTAGAATTATATTTTTGGCCATTTTGACCATGAAATGACAAAATATTAAAAACCTATGCAAAATAAAAACACCGAAACCCAAATATATCAAAGGTTACGGTGTTTCAAAGAAACTCAAATTATGTAATTAACGGAGAGTGAGGGATTCGAACCCTCGAGACGCTTGTGGCGCCTACACACTTTCCAGGCGTGCTCCTTCGGCCAACTCGGACAACTCTCCAATATAGAATTAAAAAAACAGAAGCGATATTTCACTTCTGTTTGTATGACCCCGACGGGACTCGAACCCGTGTTACCGCCGTGAAAGGGCGGTGTCT
>NZ_PPQC01000061.1:15959-16189 GCF_002902365.1 Staphylococcus cohnii subsp. cohnii
ATGAAAATGGTGCCGGCCAGAGGACTTGAACCCCCAACCTACTGATTACAAGTCAGGTTGCTCTACCAGTTGAGCTAGGCCGGCTTGTATAAAATGGTTCAAGACAGAGTCGAACTGCCGACACATGGAGCTTCAATCCATTGCTCTACCAACTGAGCTATTGAACCATAATATTAAGATAATGGCGGTCTCGACGGGAATCGAACCCGCGATCTCCTGCGTGACAGGCA
>NZ_PPQC01000061.1:16199-16438 GCF_002902365.1 Staphylococcus cohnii subsp. cohnii
TTGATAACGATTATGGGGCGGTTGATGGGAATCGAACCCACGAATGTCGGAACCACAATCCGATGCGTTAACCACTTCGCCACAACCGCCAAAAATAAAATGGTTCAGGACAGAGTCGAACTGCCGACACATGGAGCTTCAATCCATTGCTCTACCAACTGAGCTACTGAACCTTAATAGTAAATCAATAATGGCGGTCTCGACGGGAATCGAACCCGCGATCTCCTGCGTGACAGGCA
>NZ_PPQC01000061.1:16448-17622 GCF_002902365.1 Staphylococcus cohnii subsp. cohnii
AAATTAAGTAATTGCGGGAGGCGGATTCGAACCACCGACCTTCGGGTTATGAGCCCGACGAGCTACCGAACTGCTCCATCCCGCGTTAATATTATTAATGACGCCTACCTATTAAATATACCATATTGCCATTACAAAATCAACATTATTTTAAAATTAATTTACAAATAATTAATTTATAATTAAAAATTAAATGTCATAATGAGTGGTTAAGCCCATCTCATTTCTGAATACTTATTTAGTATATAAACTTTTATTACTTTCGTCAATGCTTTCATTAAAGTATTTTGTGTAAAAAAGGAATATAACTATAATATTATAATTTTAGTTGATAAATGACACAAATTTATTTGTTTTTATAGCTTGCCGAAGTTTATTCACTTAAAATGTTGGCAAGCTATAAAAAACTATTCACTTTATAATTAAAATTATAGAAATTATTGTCTTACTTTATGCGCGATGTTTATAAATATCCAATCTACTTACTCATGATACCCATCATTTTACTTTGCAAGTTTGTAAATGTTGTGAAACCATCATCTTCCATGAAGTGTCCACCAAAATCAGTGACTTTACACTTGCCATCTAACGCGTCCATTAAACGCTTTGTTTCTTTGTAAGAAACATGTTTATCATCCTTTGCACATAAACCATAAAATTCATTCACTTTTTCTTTAACTTTATCATAGTCGATGATTTTATCATCTAATTTTAACGACTCATCAATCTCTTGTGCATCCTCTTTAAATCCTGAAATACTAAATAAGCCTTCAATATTGCTTAGGTCTTTACTTTGAATAAATTCAAGTGATGCAATTGTACCTAAACCATGAGTTACAAAATAAGTATCTTGTTTACGGATATGAATTTGTTCATTCATAACATTGATCCATTTACGTATATCACTATTTTGTTCTTCCGGAATATTAAAAAGTGTAACTACATAACCTTCCAAGGTAAGATTATTTGCTAACCATTCATACCAGTGATTCGTTGAATCACCTAACTTCGAATGTACTATTACTATATCTGTCATAAATCAATCCCCCACTTTACAAATATTACTATTAAAGTATCTCATAAATTTCACACGTATTGTAATTCTCATCTTAATAAAAAAAGTCAATTCTACAATAATTAAAAATTATCAAGTAGAAAATGACTTTTTATTATT
>NZ_PPQC01000061.1:17637-27204 GCF_002902365.1 Staphylococcus cohnii subsp. cohnii
TTAAATTTCATTTAAAATCTCTTCCACTGCATCTTCACCTTGTTTTATACAATCTGGTAACCCTACAGCTTCAAATGATGCACCTGTAATACGTAATTTAGGATAATTATTTCTAATATGTGATTGTATCGCTTTAATTTGTTCAATATGTCCTACTTGATATTGCGGCATACTTTTTGGTAATCGATTTACAATACTAAAATCAGGTGCGCCTTTAAAGGTCATCATTTTACTTAAATCTTTTTTCACAATTTTCACGATTTCTTCGTCTGTGTGATCGTCAACTACAGTGTCACCTGGTTTACCAACATAAGCTCTAATTAACGCTTTACCTTCAGGTGTTGTAAATGGCCATTTCTTACTTGTCCATGTACAAGCTGTAATATTGGTATCACTTGTACGAGCAATAACGAATCCTGTGCCATCATAGTTATTGATGATATTTGCTTCGTCAAATGCAAGTACAACTGTTGCTACTGTAGTAGAATCCATGTTTTTAAAATAATCGAAAGCAGGATCATTACCAAACCATTGTAAGAATTTTTGATGTGGCGTTGTAACTAGAACACTGTCATGAATATGCTTTTCATTATCTGTTTTTATTACATATTTTTTCTGTGAAGCAGTAATATCGCGAACTGCAGTTTGATACTTAATATTAACACCTTTTGCTACCAAATCATCTTTTAAATGTTCTATAAATGAACTCAATCCATGTCTAAACTGTTTAAATTGTCCCTTAGGTGCACCAGGATAAAGTTCACGTTGTTTGATTCTTTGCGCTTTCTCATATCGCATTCCTTTAATAAGGCTTCCAAATTGTTCTTCTCTCTCTTTAAATTCAGGAAAAGTACTCATTAAACTAAGCTCATCGATATTTGTACCATAAATACCACCCATTAATGGTTCTATTAGGTTTTCTAACACTTCGTCACCTAATCGTGTTCTAAAAAATTCACCTACCGACATATCGCTATTCATGTCTACTGTTTTTTTAAACAAATCCATTCCAGCTCTTAATTTCCCCAACGGAGAAATTAATTTGGTTTTTAGAAATGGTTTGATGTCTGTCGGTATTCCTAATATAGACCCCCCAGGAATCGGATAGAGCTTGTTTTTAGCATATATATACGATTGCCCAGTTTTATTAGTAATAAGTTGATCTTCAAGCCCTATGTCTTTGGCTATGTCTGTCATAATTTGTTTGCGCCCTAAATAGGATTCTGGACCTAATTCAATGGTATAACCTTCATTTCGGTATGTTTGAATTTTCCCGCCTACTCTATTAGAAGATTCATAAATTGTGACATCGATATCAGGTCGTTTAGATTTTATAAAATAAGCACTAGATAGACCAGTGATGCCTGCCCCAATAATTGCGATACGCTTAGTCAATGTAATTCACGCTTCCTTTAATAAACATTTTTTATCTCATCAACGATTGCACCAATAAATAGTAGATCTGTATTAGGCATTGCTGGACGGAAGTAATTGACTCCTAATTCATCACAAATTATCTTACATTCATAATCATTATCGTATAATACTTCCAAATGTTCACATACAAAGCCTACAGGTGTATAAATAAAATTTTTATAATTATATTTTTCGTATAAATTTCTTGTTAAATCTTGAACATCAGGTCCTAACCAAGGTGTACCTGTATTACCTTCCGATTGCCATCCTTCAGCTACATGAATGATGTTCGATTTAGCTTTTAATAATTCAGCAGTATCATGCAATTCGTTTGGATATGGGTCGTTATTTTTTTCGATAAGACCTTTTGGTAAACTGTGTGCTGATACAACTAAAACTGTTTCATCATGTTCCTCTTTTGGTATTTGCTCTAAAGTTTCATTTACCTTTTCAGTCCAATATTGGATAAATTTAGGTTGTTGATAATAATGTTCAACATGTTTTAAAGTAATACCATATTTATCTGCTTCTTCTTGTGCACGTTTGTTATAAGAGCCCACTGAAAAACTAGAATAATGTGGTGCGAGTACTACAGTCACCGCTTCTTCTATGCCTTCTTTGTGCATAGCTTTTACAGCATCTTCAATAAATGGATGAATATGTTTCAAGCCTATATATAACTTGAAATTAACATCTGTATACTGGTTATTCAGCTCTGAACATAAAGCTTCAGCTTGTCGATTCGTAGTGCCTGCGAGTGGTGATAAACCACCAATAAATTTATATCTATCTTTTAAATCTTGCAATTCTGCTTCTGTAGGTTTTTTTCCATGTCTAATATCTGTGTAATAAGCTTCTATATCACTTTCTTTATAAGGTGTACCATAAGCCATTACTAATAAGCCTACTGTTTTTGCCATTTTAAAATCATCCTTTTATTTAAATTTTTTAGATGTAGATGACATAATTAATTGTAAATCTTGCTCACAATGTTTATGTCTAACTATCTTTGTGTATATTCGTGAACAAATGTAGTAATTCTTTTTAAAGTTTCAGGTTTAACTTGTGGAAAAACACCATGACCTAAATTAAATATATGTTTGCCATGAGCTAAACCTTGATCTAAAATAGGTTTTAATCTTGCTTCTATAACTTCCCAAGGTGCTAATAGTAAAGAAGGGTCTAAATTTCCTTGTAATGTTTTAGTTATATTTAAATCATTTGCTTCCTTAATGGATAGTCTCCAATCTAAACCTAATACATCTATTGGTAAATCATTCCATTCATGTACTAAATGACTTGCACCGACACCAAATAAAATAACTGGCACATCATGTTTCGCTTTAATTCCATTAATCAACTTTTTCATTGCTGGCTTTATATAATATCTATAATCATGGACGTTTAATGCACCAACCCAAGAATCAAATACTTGAATAATTTCTGCACCAGCTTCTATTTGGGCAGTCGTGTAAGTGATGGACATATCAACTAAATGATCCATAAGTGCGAACCATGTTGCTTCATCACTATACATCATCGCCTTTGTAAAATTATAATTCTTAGAAGGACCACCTTCAATCATATAGCTTGCTAATGTAAATGGCGCACCTGTAAAACCTATCAATGGCACATTTAATTTTTCTTCAGTTAATAATTTTATTGTATCTAATACATATGGAACGTCCCGTTTCGGATCAATTTTCCCTAATCTTTCAACATCTTGAATAGTTTTAATCGGATTATGAATTACTGGACCTATCCCAGACTTAATTTCTACATCAACGCCTATCGGTTGCAACGGTGTCATGATGTCTTTATATAAAACCGCGGCATCCGTATTATAGTTATCTACTGGTAAATGTGTCACATATGCACACAATTCTGGTTGATGTGTAATTTCAAATAAAGAGTATTGCTCTTTCAATTTTCTATATTCAGGCTGTGATCTACCAGCTTGACGCATAAACCACACAGGTGTGTGTTTAACTT
This sequence comes from Staphylococcus cohnii subsp. cohnii, assembly GCF_002902365.1. Lineage (GTDB taxonomy): Bacteria > Bacillota > Bacilli > Staphylococcales > Staphylococcaceae > Staphylococcus > Staphylococcus cohnii. Next base: position 21,046 of record NZ_PPQC01000061.1, read on the forward strand.
CTTTGCCCTTAATCATATCTAGGATTGTATTATTTTTATTATGCACCTTGTAATCCTCCTACATTATAATCATTCTTATTAATATTACCATATCCATTAATTTACCGTATTCAATGTATAGAAATGTCATAAAAATGACAAAGTGTGTCACTTTATGATCTTAATTATTTGACTATTGTTTTCTAGCAGAAATCAATTATAATACTGTTAAAGTCTATTTTACATTTATTTGAAATATTAGAAGTATATATAGTAAATTATAATAGTTATCCAATGTTTCTTAAACAATTCAAGGGGGAAAATTTATGAAAATATACGCATCTTACGGTACATTTGGTTATTTGAATCAAATTAAACTGAATAATCCGACACATAATCTATTACAATTTTCAGCTTCTGACTCTTCAGTCATTATAGAAGAAACAGAAGGTGAAACTGTTTTAAAACATCCGTTAGCTTATGACATCATTAAATCTGAAGGGAATTTAGATGAAAATTACTTCTATTCTGTTATTTTCATACCAACATCAGAAGATCATGCTTATCAATTAGAAAAGAAATTAGAAAATGTAACAACTGATTTTAAACAATTTGCTGGTTACAGAAGTTACCGTTTTTTAAAACCAAATCAAGGATTAACATACAAAATTTATTTTGGCTTTAATAGTCGTACAGACTATGAGGATTTCAAAGCCTCTGCCGTTTTCCAAGACAACTTTGATAAACTTGCACTAAGTCAATTCTTTGGTTCTAGTGGTCAACATTCTAGTTACTTTGAAAGATATTTATTCCCAATTGATGATTATTAATTAAAAATCGCTACTCAAAATTAGCACTAAGCTAAAACTTGAGTAGCGATTTTTTAATCTGTTAGCAAACTTTCTTGATATTTCAGTTTTTTAGTTATATTTCTAATCGTCAACCATCCTACAAGAAAGAATATCAATCCAAATAAACTATATTGTGGGAGAACAATAGCAAAAGTAACAATAAATATCACGCCTATAAAACACATTAATCTATTTAAAAATTGTTCATACCCTTTTATCACCTTACTATCAGATACCGGCCACACTTGAGGCCATAAACCATATGCTTGTTGTGTATAAAATTGAGCCATTTGTAACAAAATTATATACATAAACAGGCTACCAATTAATAAAATTACGATAACTTGATGTAACCATATCATCATAACTAAGGCTATAATTATCAAGCGTAATATAATATTAAATGCGTCTTTACCTCTAGCAAAACTTCTAATAAATAAATAAAGATACATATAGTTGTCATTAAATTTTTTAGGTTTTGGTTTCCACAATAACGGATCTAAATAGCTTCTCCTTACTGCTTTCTCTTCTAATTGTTTTACATCTGTAAACATATTTACAAATTTATAATAATTCATATGATGTTGTTGTTCTGTATTAATCATATGCTCCCATGGGAACAAATAGTCTTTGTTTAAATGTTTTATTAACAGTGTCAATGCAACAAGTATAATAACTGAAAAAATACTTGAAATATTTTTAGGATCTAAAGCTACATAATAACCAGATGTAAATATTACAAACAAAATGCTAAATAATGACCAGCGTTCAAGTCTAAATTTATACCATTGCCATTTCAATAATAAACCTAAGAGTGGGCATATAATTGCTAGTCCAGCAAAGATAATATAAAAGCCAAACGTTTTGTTATTAAGCACATAAAATAATGGAAATAATATAATAATTAATAATATTTGTATAGGTAATCTAGTAACATAACTATACATCAAACTCTTTTTCATATATTCAGACATATGATTTTCAAACGGCAATAGAAATAATTTATCTGCATCTTTCAATAGAGTCCTAATTGGAAACATAGAAGTAATGGCAGTGATTATACTTGCAATTAAGGCATAATTAATATGTTTAGGTATTGATTTCAACCAATCTCCATAGCCCAAAATAAATGCACCTAATAAAATCACAAGAAATACGGAAAAATGACCATTAAATATAAATTTATTATAATAACTTTTCTCCTTTGTGATTTCTTTTTTTCTTACATCAAATAATTGTTTAGCTTCCTGTCTCATGAGTTCTGGCCACCTTGGGTAACATATATATATATTTCATCTAAGGTTTTACCATTTAATCCAGTTTGTTCCCTTAATTCATCTATATTACCGAATGCCACGATTTGACCTTTGTCCATTATTAAAAATCTGTCACAATATTTTTCAGCAGTTGCCAAAATATGTGTACTCATCAATACAGTTCTATTTTCTTCTTTTTTTTCAACCATTAAATCAAGCATAGATTGAATACCTAAAGGATCTAAACCTAAAAATGGTTCATCAATGATATATAGTTCTGGATCCACAATAAATGCACAAATAATCATTACTTTTTGTTTCATACCTTTAGAAAAATGACTCGGAAATATATCTAACTCATTTTCTAACCTAAATGTTTTTAATAATGGATTTGCTCTTTTCATAGCTTCTTCTTTATCAATATTATACGCCATTGCAGTCATGTTAATATGTTCTTGCAACGTTAATTCATCGTATATCACTGGTGCTTCTGGAATATATGATAATTTTCGTCTATAAGTTTCTACATCTTTTTTGATATTAATATCTGAAATTGTTAACTGCCCTTCCATCGGCGTTAATAAACCTAACATATGTTTAATAGTAGTACTCTTTCCAGCACCATTCAATCCTATCAAACCAACAATTTCTCCTTTTTTCAATTCAAAATTTATATCTTTAATCACAGGTCTTTTGCCATATCCACCTGTTAAATGCTCTACTTTTACTGTCATAAGGCACCTCCACAAATAGTATTGTATCAAAAATCAAACATTGTTCATAAACTTACTGCAAAAAATGACGGAAATTAATCAGTAATGCTATAATGGTTATTAAATATCTGACAAGGAGTGAAGATTTATGTCCGAAACAATCTTTAGTAAAATAATCAATGGTGAGATTCCTAGTTATAAAGTATATGAAGATGAATTTGTTTATGCATTTTTAGACATCTCTCAAGTGACTAAGGGTCATACTTTATTAGTTCCTAAAAAAATCTCTGCAAATATCTTTGAAACAGATAGTGAAACAATGAAACATATAGGCGTTGCTTTACCTAAAGTAGCAAACGCAATTAAAAACGCATTTAACCCTGATGGTCTAAATATTATACAAAATAATGGTGAATTTGCCGATCAATCTGTCTTCCATTTACATTTTCACTTATTACCAAGATATGAAAATGAAGTAGATGGTTTTGGTTATAAATGGGAAACACATGAAGAAAGTATAGACGATGATCAGAAGAAAAAAATTGCAGAAGAAATTGCAGCTCAATTTAATTAATTATGCATAGCTGATATGATATAGGGTATATTAAAATTATTAATGGCTCAGAAATTTTAGAAATGAGGAGAATTTTTATGAAAACAGCTCAATTATTACTAGGTCTTGGTGCTGGTGTTGCAACTGGAATTGGTGTTGCATTAATGAATCGTGATAAGAAAAATTCAAGCCAATACGTGACAGAAGCGCGTAAACCTACAGGTGCTGAATCTGAATTTGATAGAGAAATCAATACAATAAAACAAAACGTCAATGATATTGTAAATTACATTGCTCAAATCAAATCCGAAAGTACTGAAATTGGAAGCACTATCGGTGACGAAGTAAAAACGATGATTGGCGATTTTAAATCTGATATCGATCCTAATATTGAAAATTTGCAATCTCATATTGAGAATTTACAAAATCGTGGCGAAGAAATTTCAAAAGCGTTTGAAAAAGATAAATAATAAGTTTGTTAAATAAGAGTTATGACTTAGTTTTTAAAAGAGTTATAACTCTTTTATTTTTTACAATAGATTTTTTAAACATTTGAAATAATACTAATTCAGAACTAATTTATAGTCTTATAAATTTCTTTGCTCAAGAACAATAACGTTCAACAAGTGTGTTTTCCTAAATAATCATTCAATCTCTAAAATTAGCATGAAGTTAAACTTGACGATTGCATTAATACGTTAGATAATACGAAAGTATATTCAATATATTTTAAAAGGAGTATGATTGCGTAATGTATTTATGTACACGTCAAATAGATATTAACGCTCGTTTTGGCATACCTAGAATTGCTTTCCTTAGTTTTGCTACTACAATTATTACTTTTTTAATTGCATACGAACTATTATACTTCTTTTCAAATACCAAGTTAACAGATGATCACTTTTTGATATTTTTAATTTTAGTGGTACTTTTGTATCCATTACATAAATCAATCCATTTATTATTTTTCTATCCCTATCGTAAATCATTTAAAAAATATAAATTAGTAAAACGTAAACCTGTGCCATTTTATAATGTGTACGTAAATACACCTGTTAATAAATATTACTTTTGTTTTGATTTAATCACGCCTGCTTTATTTATTACAATTATCTGTGCTTATGTAAGTACTTTAATTCCGCAATATGGTCATTATTTAATGTTTTTAATTGCTTTAAATTTAGGCTATTCAGTTATGGATTTTCTTTATTTAAAAATTATATTATTTTCAAATGAAGGGGCTTATGTTGAAGAACATCAAACAGGTATTAATATTTTAAATAAAGTATCCTCAAATTTGAATAATGAACTTGATTAAGCAAACAGCAATGTTTGCTTTTTTTATTTAATGCATTCTTTTTTACTTAAAAAGCTTACAACTATAGTCGTATATATTAGGTTTCTAATTGGTGAAAACGACTTTATATGTTATATTTACGTTGTTATTCTTACAAAAGGAGTTCCCAAACATGAAAACATTTAAAAAAGTTATAATTCCTGTTACTGCCAGTGCATTACTATTAGGTGCTTGTGGTAATAGTGCTACAGATTCTAAAGAAGATACAATCATTTCATCAAAAGCTGGCGATGTTAAGGTTGAAGATGTAATGAATAAAATGGGCGATGAGCAAGTTGCAAATACATCTTTTTCAATTTTATTAAACAAATTGTTAGCAGATAAGTATAAAGATAAAATAGATACTAAAGATATTGATAAAGAGGTTGAGAAAGAACAGAAGCAATATGGTGGTAAAGATCAATTTGAAAGTATGTTGAAACAACAAAAAATGTCACTTAGTGACTATAAAGAGCAGAAAAAATTACAATCTTATCAAAAAGCACTACTAAATGATAAAGTAGATATTTCTGATAAAGAAATCAAAGAATCTACGAAAAAAGGTTCACATATCTTAATTAAAGTTAAAGAGAATAAAGATGACAAAGAAGGTTTATCAGATAAAGATGCGAAGGCAAAAGCAGAAAAAATCCAAAAACAAGTATCAGAAAATCCTGATAAGTTTGGAGAAATTGCCAAAAAAGAATCCATGGATAAATCTTCAGCTAAAAAAGATGGTAGTTTAGGCTATGTTATCAAAGGACAAATGGAAAAAGATTTTGAAAAAGCACTATTCAAACTTAAAGAAGGTGACGTTTCAAAAGTAGTTAAAACGGATTATGGTTATCATATTATTAAAGCAGATAAAGAAAATGACTTTGATAAAGAAAAAGGTAAGCTAAAATCACAATTAATCCAACAAAAAGTACAAAAGAGTCCTAAATTATTAACTGACGCTTATAAAGAATTATTAGATGAATACAAAGTAGATTATAAAGATCGAGATATCAAAAAAGCTATCGAAGATTCCATTCTAGATCCAGATAAAATCAAACAACAACAACAGCAGCAACAACAACAGCAAGCGATGCAACAAGGTGGAGCTGGTATGACCTCTGGACAATAAAATCATATCTCAAAACTTAAATAAAGCAAATGCTATTATTAATAGCATTTGCTTTATTTTTTTATCAATGAAACGAACTTATATTTCTTTATTAGGGGCATAAGCGATAGTATTTTATTTTTTATATTAATATACAACATATGATAAATACTTGTTCAAACTACTCACACTAAGTCAAATTATCCCATGAATAAAAACTACTGACGCATCCCTACTCTACTACAATATATTACATATAAGTTTTCACGGTCAAAACCGAATGAGTTCACATATAAAAAGGACTAGTCCATGCAAATGATATGCTCCCTTCAAAGTAGACACTTAAAAATGTAAACTTTGAAGGGA
>NZ_PPQC01000062.1 GCF_002902365.1 Staphylococcus cohnii subsp. cohnii
TGAAATCGGAATTAACGTTGACATATTGCAATTCAGTTTTCAATGTTCATTTATTTCAATCACAAGAATTAATTCTACAGGTTTTAACTATGAAAGTCAAACACTTTTTTAAAATCAATTCATAACAATCATAATTCCATAAAAAAACGACCCAAAGGTCAAAATGGAATTGCCTGGCAACGTCCTACTCTTGCGGAACGTAAGTCCGACTACCATCGG
>NZ_PPQC01000063.1 GCF_002902365.1 Staphylococcus cohnii subsp. cohnii
CCCTTCAAAGTTTACATTTTTAAGTGTCTACTTTGAAGGGAGCATATCACTTCACGGATTAGTCCTTTAATTAAAGAATGAGCTTTAAATCTCATACTTTTTATGCGTATATATTAATGTTTTGAAATTAAACTTTTAATAAATTAAGCAGTTACCCACTGTGAAGCACCTTCAGATTCATATAAATCCATTGCTGCTTGGTCTTGTACTGATTCTGGTGCTTCTGTTGGTGATTGACCTTTATACTCATCTGGTGCTACTGAATCCCAAGTGCTTTGTAAGAATTGGTATTTACCTGCTGCACCTGATGATGGGTTAACAGCGTTAAGGTCGCCACCTGATTCACGTTGTGCAATTTGTTTCAAGTGATCGTTTACTTCTACTGATGAACCACTTGATGCTTCACTTGAGCTATCTGTTGATTGTTGTGATGAAGCTGCTTCTTGTTGTGGTTGTGTTTGTTCTTGAGTTTGTGGTGCTTGTTCTTGTTGTCCTGCATCACTTGTTGATTGTGCTGATGCATCATTAGATCCGTTTGAACCTTCACCATAACTCCATGACCAATATGTGCCATCAGATTCAAAGTTATAATTTAAATTATCTTGATTAAAGTTATAGTTATAAGCACCTTCATGTATTGGCTCAGCATTCAATTGTTGTGGATTGTTTTGTGCTTGTTGAGCTAATTGTGCTTGATCGATACCTTGTTCAGACGCATCTGCTGAATTTCCTGCTGCAATTCCTGTTACGCCAAGTCCTACTGCTAATGTTGAAGCTAATACTGTTTTTTTCATTATTAATAAATCCTCCTAAGAGATTATACTTTTAAATATTTAAATTTGAGTTTTCTGTTTTGCAAAATTACTTTTATCAAATTTGCTAATCCCTACTGTAACATCTTAAAAAAGCTTGTGGGTTACAGTGAAGTTAAAAAATATCTAGAATTTTTACGCCCTAATTACATTAAATACTTAATTCAATTCCATTCAAAAACCCAGCACATCAAGCATGAAATATAATATTGGTTTTACAAATATGTAATAATTATGTAATTAGTGTGAAAATAATATTCACTTATATCATTATAAATAGTTATATTTTATGGCTTTTAAATATAAGAAAGATTGAATTTATATCTAACTACTGATAATATCTTAATTTGGTTTAATTTTAATAACTTTATTTTAAAATTTATGAAAACCTATCAATATATAAAATGTTGGAGGAATTAAATGTTCGACAATATTCTTTATGAAGATAACCATTTATTAATGGTAGAGAAACCAATTAATGTTCCTGTACAAGAAGACAACTCAAGAGATCAAGACTTATTGTCCATTTTAAAAAAATACATAAAAGTTCAATACAATAAACCGGGTAATGTATACCTTGGACTCGTACATCGTCTTGATCGGCCCGTTGGAGGCACAATTGTTTTCGCTAAAACATCCAAAGCAGCCTCTAGGTTATCTAATGAACTTAGAAAACAAAAATTATATAGAACATATCTAGCAATTATCCATGGTATACCTTCAAAAAAAGAAGGTGAACTTCGTGACTATTTATGGAAAGACAGAAATAAAAATATTGTTTATGCAGTTGATTCCAAGAAAAAGGATGCTAAAGAGGCAATTTTGAATTATAAAGTTATCAAAACAATTAACAATAAAACCTTGGTTCAAATCCAATTGAAAACAGGTCGTTCACATCAAATTAGAGTACAATTCGCAAATCAAAACTTACCATTATATGGTGATCAAAAATACGGTCAGAAATTTAATAAGCCAGGACAACAAATTGCACTTTGGGCATCAAATCTCAGCGTCAAACACCCCACTAAAGATGAAATCATTTCTGTAACTTCTACTCCAAATAAAGGCATTTGGAATGAATTTATATAACATACTTCTTAAATAACCGTAATTTCATCCAATATATTAATATAAAAAAGCTATGAAAGAATCTTTACTAAATGATTCCTTCATAGCTTTTATTAGTGTTTTATACTTATATTTTTATTTAAAATTATACTTCAGATTATGCAGTAACCCATTGTGAAGCGCCAACTTCGTTATAAAGTTTTACAGC
>NZ_PPQC01000064.1 GCF_002902365.1 Staphylococcus cohnii subsp. cohnii
AAGATGAAAAGGAATAACATTGACATATTGTATTCAGTTTTGAATGCTCATTTGAGTATTCTTAATCGAAGGGGCCTATAGCTCAGCTGGTTAGAGCGCACGCCTGATAAGCGTGAGGTCGGTGGTTCGAGTCCACTTAGGCCCACCATTAGAGTTTAATATCGATTTTGGGGGCTTAGCTCAGCTGGGAGAGCGCCTGCTTTGCACGCAGGAGGTCAGCGGTTCGATCCCGCTAGTCTCCACCATAGAAATTATAATTGTACATTGAAAACTAGATAAGTAAGTAAAATTTATGATTTTACCAAGCAA
>NZ_PPQC01000065.1:0-44107 GCF_002902365.1 Staphylococcus cohnii subsp. cohnii
TACACCTAATCCTACTGCTAATGTTGAAGCTAATACTGTTTTTTTCATTTTTGATTAAATCCTCCTACAAGTTTGTTTTTATATTTTTAAGATTTATTTTTACTGTGATATTGAAACCAACTATTTTTTGTATAATCCAATGCTGTTTCAACCAATTTCCAGTAAATACTATAACATCCATAAAAACCTTGTAGGTTACAGCGAAATTAAAAAACCCCCATGCATTTTACATAATAATTACATAAAATTGAATGAAAATTAAAAGATATTTTGTAAAAAAACCTATTACTAAAGTGAATAAAGTACTTTTTAAACTTATTTTTTCTGTAACATAATTGTAATTAGTGTGACAATTATCCTAGTTAGTCAGTTTGCTATTTTATATATTTAAAAAACCGTTCAATGATTAAAATTGAACGGTCTCCCCATTATATTCATTATGATAATGCTATTTTAATATGCGCTAAATGATGCTCTTCGTGCCAAGCTAATTTAGCAACTTTAGTAGCAACAGATATTTCTCCGCTTCCTCTTAATGTAAATGTACGATTCAAATCACTTTCTGTTAAATGATTGCCAATAGCTATAATACGTTCATTTATACCTTCTAACATTTTAAGGGAACATTCTATAGGCAGTTGACTATCAGCAAGTTTTGCCCACTCATCTTGAATAAAAGGATCAACAACTGGATTCGTATCTGTTAGCGCCAATTTTAAGCGTTGAAACATATTTAATTGGGAATCTGCTATATGATGAACGAGTTGTCGCACAGTCCAACTTTTGTCTCGATATTGCTTGTTTAATGCTTCATCATTTAAATGAGCTACAGTTTGTCTCAGTCTATATGCATACGACTCAATTTCGCTAAGACATTTTTGAATATCTTCTAATGTTACTTTATTTGGCACTTCTAATTCACCAATTGGAAATCTGACATCCATATTAATCACCTTTTTTATTTATTAAATGTTTAATAACATCTTTAATTTTTTCATTAGTAATGCTATTGCCTATTTATGACTATTTAAACTTTCATACTATTTATTGTAGAAGTTAGGAATGCATATACTCATATTCATAACAAAAGTATTCTCCCTAGTTATTACCATAAATTTTATAAAATTAATGATATGACAAATACATAATTAGTAAATTTTTATGAACTTTCCTAAATTATAATGATACAACTTAATAAAATTTGTAATATTATTGTGAAGGATTTAACAAGGGAGTGGGAATTTATGAGTAAAGATTCATCTACCAAGTCTACATCTAATTTCAAGCCATTTTGGTTAATCACAAGTATGATTATCTTAATCACGATTTTGTTATTACCTACACCAGAAAGTTTACCGCTTATGGCTAAAAGCGCATTAGCAATATTGCTATTTGCAGTCATATTATGGGTTACTGAAGCAGTGACTTATCCAGTTTCTGCAGTCATGATTGTTGGACTCATTATTCTATTAATAGGTTTCAGTCCGGTACAAAATTTATCTGAATCGCTAGGCTACCCTCAGTCAAATGGTAAAATATTGAAGGGAGATTCACTTTTTGGAACAGGTAATGCTTTAAAACTTGCATTTAGTGGGTTTTCCACCAGTGCATTAGCTTTAGTTGCAGCTGCTCTTTTTTTAGCAACAGCTATGCAAATTACACAACTTCATAAAAGACTTGCACTAATTGTACTTTCCGTAGCAGGCAATAAGACAAATCGTATCGTTATTGGAACGATATTAGTAGCAATATTTTTAGCATTTTTCGTTCCCTCTGCTACTGCACGAGCAGGTGCTGTTATTCCTATATTATTAGGAATGATAACAGCATTCGGCGTTGCTAAACAAAGTAAATTAGCCGGACTTTTAGTTATCACGGCTGTGCAAGCAGTTTCTATATGGAATATTGGTATTAAAACTGCAGCTGCACAAAACATTGTCGCAATTAATTTTATTAATGATCAGTTAAATACTGATATATCGTGGGGACAGTGGTTCTTATATGCTGGACCATGGTCCATGTTAATGTCAATTGCGCTTTATTTTATCATGCTTAAAGTCATGCCCCCAGAAGAAAAAGAACTTTCGGGAGGCAAATCATTAATTCAGCAACAGTTAAAAGCTATGGGACCTATAACTGCTAAAGAATGGCGTCTAATTAGCATATCCATCATTTTATTAATACTTTGGTCTACCGAAAAGATATTACATCCTATTGATTCATCTTCAATCATTTTATTAGCATTGGCTATTATGTTAACTCCTAAAATTGGTGTCATGTCCTGGAAAGAAGCTGAAAGTCGTATAACATGGGGAACAATTATTGTATTTGGCGTCGGCATATCTTTAGGAAATGTACTATTAAAAACTACAGCCGCCCAATGGTTGAGTGATCAAACCTTTGGTATCATGGGTTTAAACCATTATCCTCTTGTAGTAACCATTGCATTAATTGCACTTTTCAATATTTTAATACACTTAGGTTTTGCAAGTGCAACAAGCTTAGCATCAGCACTAATACCTGTATTTATTTCACTAACTACTACGTTAGATTTAGGAAATCAGTCTATTGGATTTGTACTCATACAGCAATTCGTTATCAGCTTTGGTTTCTTATTACCCGTAAGCTCACCACAATCAATGTTGGCCTATGGTACAGAAACATTTACAGTTAAAGATTTTTTAAAAACAGGGATACCTATAACCGTTATTGGCTATTTACTTATTATTTTATTTAGTGCTACTTATTGGCATTGGCTCGGATTAATTTAATGTAAAAAATTATTCTCTATAATAGACTCGACATTGCTAACATTAGCGAATGATTGAACCATTATAATGAATAACAGGCTGAGACGATTATTTGTCACAGCCTGTTAATATTAATGATAGCTATATAAAATGATACAAACACTCTATTATGTTAAAACGCGTTTTGATTAAGCCATTGACCGCCGTCCATTGTCATACAAGCACCATTAATGTAATTTGCCTCTTCAGAAAATAAAAACTTAGCTAATCCTGCAATTTCTTCTGGTTGCCCCATGCGTCCTAAAGGCACACTGTTCAATGTTTGTTGACGTGCGTCTTCCGATAAACTAAGTTTTCCAGAGCCCCCTGTATTATCTATAGGGCCTGGCGCAATAGCATTTACAGTAATGCCATACTTTGAACCCCACTCTACAGCGAGCGTTCTTGTCATAGCTAACACACCCGCTTTTGCACTAGCAGAATGTACAACACCTGGCCCTGAACGCCATGCATATGTTGCCACCATATTGATAATACGACCGTGATGCCCTTGTTCAATCCATTTTTTTCCAACAGCCTGTGTGCAATGCCAAGTTCCATTTAACACAATATCTACCACAGAATGCCAACCATTCGTCGATAGTTCTTCCGCAGCACATATAAAGTTGCCAGCTGCGTTATTCACCAAACCATCTATCTTTCCAAAAGTATTAATGGCTTCATCCACTGTATACTGCACGCGTTCAACATCACGAACATCCATATCAATACATAAAATTTGTCCTTCTCGGTGTTCGATTTCTTTTTTAGTTGCTTCTAAACGTTCTAACGATCTACCTGTTATAACAACATTCGCACCTTCTTCAGCAAAACGTTTCGCCATTGCTTTCCCCATACCACTACTTCCACCTGTCACCATTATCACTTTATCTTTCATTATAGTGTCTCCTTTATCAATCAATTTAGTAAGCGCTTACATTTTATTGATAAGTATAACAAAGTTTCACTGATTTTTCTTATAAAATGATAAAGACCTATGATTGATAAACATCATTTTATATCTATGTTTCATATGAAACATTTTACTGATTAAATAATTGAAATGTTAAAAGTAAGTGTAAAAACATAAATTAAGACCTCTAATTTTTATTTCTAATCTATTTATATTTTATTAAGTCATATTTGATTGAAATTTATAGAAATTATAATGTAATATTACTATGTAACAATTATTATCACTTACTTTTAATGATTTATACTTGAAATATAGGGTAAATTATTAAAAGTATGCTCACATATTCCAAATAGGAATGTGTTATATGATTAATATGTATTTTTACATGTGAGAGTCGCGTAATATAATAGTAAATAAAGACATAAGATGAGTGACAATGTATGACAAATTGTTACTGATGTTATTAAGAATGAAAGGTGAGGAACTATGGCTAAAACTGAGTCAAAAGACGTCATTCTTATTGGCGCCGGTGTATTAAGTACTACTTTTGGTTCTATGCTTAATGAGCTTGAACCAAATTGGAACATTAAACTGTACGAACGTTTAGATCGTCCTGGTGACGAAAGCTCAAACGAACGTCATAACGCAGGTACAGGACATGCTGCACTTTGTGAATTGAACTATACAGTTCAGCAACCTGATGGTTCAATTGATATTGAAAAAGCAAAAGAGATTAATGAACAATTTGAAATCTCTAAACAATTCTGGGGCTATTTAGTTAAAAATAACTATATCGAAAACCCTAGAGAATTCATTCATCCATTACCACACATTAGTTTTGTAAGAGGTAAAAATAACGTTAAATTTTTAAAAGACCGTTATGAAGCAATGAAAAACTTCCCTATGTTTGATAATATCGAATATACTGAAGACATTGAAGAAATGAAAAAATGGATTCCATTAATGATGCAAGGTCATAGCGCAAGCGATATTATGGCTGCCAGCAAAATTAATGAAGGTACTGACGTAAACTTTGGTGAATTAACTCGTAAAATGGCGAGAAACCTTGAAAAAAATCCAAAAGTAGAAGTTCAATACCATCATGAAGTACTTGATTTCAATAGACGTAACGATGGTAAATGGGAAGTTCAAATCCGTAACGCAAATACTGGCGAAACACAAACACAGTTAGCTGATTATGTATTTATCGGTGCTGGTGGTGCTGCTATCCCATTACTACAAAAAACAGGTATCCCTGAAAGTAAAAACTTAGGTGGATTCCCTATCACAGGTCAATTCTTAACATGTACAAATCCAAATGTGATTGAAGAACATGGTGCCAAAGTGTATGGTAAAGAACCACCAGGCACACCACCAATGACAGTGCCACATTTAGACACACGTTTCATTAATGGCCAAAAAACATTATTATTTGGACCGTTCGCAAGTATTGGTCCTAAATTCTTAAAATATGGTTCAAACTTAGATTTATTTAAATCTGTTAAACCAAGCAACATCACAACATTATTAGCAGCGGCAGCGAAAAACTTACCGCTACTTAAATATTCATTTGACCAAATTTTAATGACAAAAGAAGGTTGCATGAACCACTTACGTACTTTCTATCCAGAAGCACGCGATGAAGATTGGCAATTATATACTGCCGGCAAACGTGTTCAAGTGATTAAAGATACTGAAGAATATGGTAAAGGCTTCATCCAATTCGGAACAGAAGTTGTAAACTCTGAAGATCATTCTGTAATTGCATTACTTGGTGAATCACCAGGAGCATCAACATCTGTATCTGTTGCATTAGAAGTATTAGAGAAAAACTTCTCTGAATATAAAAATGATTGGGAACCTAAGATCAAAAAAATGATACCTTCTTATGGTAAATCATTAATTGAAGATGTTGATTTAATGAGAAAAACTCGTCAACAAACTTCAAAAGATCTTGAATTAAATTATTACGAATAAACTTTTGATTGCTTAAGTGTAAAAACTAAAATGAACTGAGATTAAGATAGTGTTAAACACTTATTTATGAACCTACAATAACAGTTTATTTTCAAAACACATCTTTCAAGATGTGTTTTGAAATATTTTATCATTACTAAATGTTTATTGGTTCTTTAATCTTTGTTGTTCATTGGTATTTTTTAGAAATACTTTGTTATCATTGATTCACTTAAAGGAGCGAAATGTATGAAAAAATTATTAATTGTTGTGGCTGTAGGCGCATTAGCATTTGCAGGTCTTAAACGTTATCAACAACATGTAAACAAAGCACCAAATATTGAATATTAATAAATCATGTGAGCCAACATAGGTATAACTTACCTATGTTGGCTTTTTTATTATTGTTATATAAACAGTGCTTCTATAAATTTTTTGACCATTTTCTGCATTATATATCCCCCTTGGCAAACCCACTCCTACACGTTTTCACAATCACATTTTTATATTTCCCTTTTGTAATATCTAACGATTCAATTCGACTCACCTATTTAATTTATCGTTATTCGATAAAAAAGTATTGATTTTCGATATATTTTAGTTATAATGAACTTAACAAATAAAAAGGAGCGTCAATATGTCTACAATTAAAAGCAAACGTTTTAGTATTTTAGTCAAAACGTTAACTATTTTAGCAACTATCGCTTTGGTCTTAACATCTCTTAGTATGTTACCAATTATTATCGCAATTATAGCGCTATTAATCATTCCTTCCTCGTTTATTAACTCACAATTAGATAAAGCAAATAAACCTTTTTGGGTAGATTCATTAGGACTAAATTCACATGAAATTACAAAACATGATCTCAATAGTATTACTTTTCCCAAACCATCTGTTATATTAATGCTATTATTAATAATTGTATTAATTGCAATCTATATTCTGGTGATTACATATGTCAGAAAATGGCTTAAAAATGTTAGCAGAGGACAAATTTTTACAGATAAAAATGCAAACATCATTATTTTAATTTCTTATTGTTTTATTGTATTAGGTGTATTTGAGGCATTTATTGAATTGGCAAGTAATTTTATGGTTTATAATTTTTTAGGGCAAAATGCTAAATTGTATGCACTGATAGATAAAGATATCGAAACCTTTGCAGATTTCTTTTTTAATTTTAATTTCACACTTATTTTAGCGGGTATCGTTATTTGGATTATAGGAAATGTTTTTAAATATGGTGCATTCTTACAAAATGAGTTTGATTATACCGTTTAGGAGATTAGATAAATGATTGTAGTTAGATTAGATCGAATATTAGCCGATAGAAAAAAGAAACTCAGTGAATTAGCAAATGAAATTGATATTACTGTAGCAAATTTATCGAATTTGAAAACAGGCAAAGCAAAAGCAATACGTTTTTCAACATTAGATGCCATATGTAAAGCGCTCGATTGTCAGCCTGCAGACATTATAGAATACACAGAGTCTGAGGAGTAAACCAAAATTTATTTAAATTCACAAGTCAACTTATTTTTATCATAGTTAAACCTTTGGCTTAATCCCACATAGCAGTTAGGCTCCCGCTTGTATTAGTTCAGACTAACCGGGCGTCTAAGATTATATTGAAACAGAAAACAGGAGTGGAACTTACTTATTACTTTGTTCCACTCCTGTTTTTTAATGTGTTTTAATATTTAATCCTCTATAGCGATTGAGTGCACCACAGAATTCTTGTTTTCTCGGCAATGCTAAATTACCAGGATGTCCTTGATGAGGTGATATGATATCAAGCCCTTTATCACTAATCAAATCAAAAATTTTATCAGCTGCTTGAGATGTCGTATCTTGTTCATTCAACAAATTACTTTGATAATAATCTATCATGGTTGCTATGCAATTCGTTTGGCTAGCATCGACAAGTTGTTCTAATCCTGAAATATTAATTCGTTCTTTGCCATATAAAATCGTATGCATACCTTTTACTTTAAAACGACGATCTTTACCTTTATTTGAAAAACTAGATTTCAGTGGTATTCTTTGTGAAGTTTGTCCGAATTGGCTAAGTGACGCTTCATCTTTTGAGTGACTATCTTCGCTAGCAATTGCTTTGGCTTTACGGGTAACGTCTTTTAATACATATTCATCCATCATTAATACTTGATCAGCCACATCGAAGTAATCACCAGAACCTCCTACAATTAGAATTGTTGAAACATGATAATCATGGTATAGAGATTTTACTTTCATAGCGAAAGGCGTGATGGGCTCTTTTTCGGGTGCGATTAATTTTTGCATTCTGCTATCTCTAATCATAAAATTTGTTGCAGACGTATCTTCATCTATTAATAATAACGACGCTTGAGATTCTAAGGCTTCTATAACATTTGCTGCTTGTGATGTACTACCGCTCGCATTTTCAGTAGAAAATTGAATAGTATCTTTTTTTCCTGGTAAATTATTTATAAAAGGCTCAATATTTACTTTCTCGATATTTCTTCCATCTTCAGCTCGGATTTTCATCGCATCATCACACGTAATAATGAGTTCACGTCCATCACCTGGAATATGGTGATATACACCACGCTCTAAAGCTTCTAGTAGCGTTGATTTACCATGAAATCCACCGCCAACAATGAGTGTAATGCCTTTAGGTATGCCCATACCACTAACTGTCTTTCCACTAGGTAAATTCAATTGAATTTCAAATTCTTGTGGACTTTGGAATGTTACAGCGTCAGGTAAAGGTGTGTCAGACACACCACTTTTCCTAGGTAATATAGAATCATTCGCTACAAATGCAACTAAATTCTGTCGTGACAGTGCATTGCGTATAAATACTTGATCTATCATCGTAGTCACTTGCTCATTTAATGCAGCTCGATTGATATGTTTATACAATAATGCTTTTTCTACTATTTCAGGTAGTAAATCTATGAAAATATGATGGGCAACTTTTCCTAAAATCTTTCTTCCTGCTGCTGGTAACCCTACTTCAAAACGAACTTCAATTTCGCTATGAGTAATGACTACAGAAGTGCGTTGTAATATTTCTTGGCCACAGTGATCTATAAAAATATCCGGTCTCTTTTTAGAGACTTGATCAGATTTAAGCACTTTGCTAATACTTTTGCTAAACGCCCTTGTCAAAAAATCAGATACAGCAATTTTTTTATTTTCTGTATCTAATAATTCATCGGGGATATTGGCAATATGACGCTGCATTTTAGCACGTACTTTAGATGGTGGTGCGTAAGGATCTGCTTGTATATGATCTATAATTAAATGGAATTTATCAAAAGCATATTCACCTTTAAGTCGTTTATATGCACCATATTTTTGTCCATCTAATGATTTTAATAACTTTCCGAATTCCAATGTGTTTTTCAAAAGGAACACTCCTTTAACATAGGTTAATACTCTTTTATTTCATACCCAGACTACCGAAGCAGTGAAACTAACTCCAGTAATAAATGTTAGTTTACTTTATAAAAGGAACACTTTATAAACTATATTCTCTCGTTTTTTTCCGTTTCGTCATCTTGTGTATCGTCATTAATATTAATTTTCATGAAAAATCCCCACAAAAAGTTAACTTTTAATTACTAATTTATGTGGGTATTTTTAAAATTTAGGAAGGAATTTCTGTACGTTTTGTACTGTGCTTTCTAATAATAGCTGCAATCAGTGCAGAAACAGCACCGAAAATCATAAATCCGATAAACATCCACATCGTTGTATCTAATTGAATACTTCCATGTAAATATAAAATTTCTCTTAATGAGTTTGCATAATGAGCAAATGGGTTCCAATCGACAATATATTTTTGATAAAAATCAGGCAACATTTGTTTTGGCAGTGTTACTAATTGCATACTGAAAAACATTAATAAGAAAAAGATTGGGACAGATTTCAAACCTAACCAAGTCATCGTGCCTAGAATTAATCCGACAAATCCCATGATTGCTAATGCAATAAATGTAGCTGTTGTATTAGGCGCACTGAAATTAAAATCTAATACTATCTTCATAAAGTACACGTACGTGAACGCTCCCACAAAAGCCGTAACAATTGTCATAGCAATTTGCCCTAGTGATGCAATGATGCGGTGTTGTATCGTTATGTTATTACTTGTTCTAAATGCAAAGAATAATAATACTGAAATAATAATTGATCCCATCCAAACAGGCATAAACATTAAGAACGGACCATTGCCACCTGCTTGATGACTACTTATTTTATTTACTTTTTCATTATCTACTTTAACTGGATGCGTTAAACTTTGAATATCCGATGGTTTTAAATCAATGTTTTGCTTTTCTAAAATACCCAAGCTTTGTTTGGTAATTTGTTGGTTCATGTTATCACCCATGCCTTTTAAAACTTGAGAAGACATTTGTGAAACTTGTGTTCCTGCACCATCATTGATAAATGTTTTAAAACTTGCTTTTTGAGGCGTTATTTGTTGATTCTCGCCAGATTGTGACATCTTTTCTTGCATCTTTTTGGCTTGTGCTGCTGGTATTTCTCCAGATTGAACTTTATCTTTCATTTCCTCTTTTTTAGCATCCATCACGATTTTTTGTGTTTTACTTAGCGCATTTTTTGAAAAATCATTTTCTATAACAGCTGCTCCAAAATATTTTTGTTCTTTCATACCTTGTTTTAAATCTTTTTCATTATCAACTTGAATCCATTTAATCGTATTTGAATTACTATCTAGCAATTTATCTTCTAAATTTTCACCTATATTAATCTTGTTACCTTGCATATCAACACCTTTATCGTTGTTAACAATTGCAATTGGAATATCTTTGGGTTTAGGGTTAAATGCTGGATAAAAAGCGACTGAAAATATTACAAATATTAGAATAGCTGCAATCGGTGCAAGCCATAATAACTTATTTTTAAAAATATTCATTTAAGATTCCCTCCTATTTAATAAACAAAGTGTTGAATATTTATCGCATTGTCCATTATAATAATTACTAAATGATATACAATACGCAATGATGTTCAAGACGTTCTTTAATGAACACTTTTGATATAAATGTCTATTAAATACAAAGGAGATTCAACATATGGCAGAAGACAGACGTGTTAGAAAAACACAAAATGCTATTAAACATGCTTTTATACAATTATTAAATGAAAAAGATTTAGATAAAATAACGATTAGTGATATTACACACAAAGCTGATATTAATCGCGGCACTTTTTATCTCCATTATGAAGATAAATACATGTTATTAAACAAAATGGAAAATGATTATATTGAAGAATTGTCTAATACATTAAGCACGAAAGATAAATTTTATGTAGGTATGGATGTAGAAGCATTTGCTCGTATTTTTACTGAAGAAAAGTTAAAAAAAATTATCCTTCATATCGATACAAACTTTGAATTCTATAAAACCATATTTATGTTAGAAAGAAGAAGTCAGTTAGAAACAAAAATAAACCAAGTAATGTATGAAAATATGAAAAAACATTTAGTCACAAAAGATACGGTTGATGGTATTCCGCTAGACTATTTTCATAGTTATGTAGCAGGCGCATCTATTTCTTTCATTAAGTATTGGGTGAAAGATAATCGAAAAATTGATCCACAAACTTTAGTAGAAAGCCTATTTAAAATTGTTTTTTATGGTCCGCTGCGGTTAATGGCAAAAGAACAATACAATATAAGTGAACAATAATAGATATAATCTTGCAACGTGGATAAGAATAACATTTGCAAAACAGTTTAATGTACACTACTGCAAAATGAGTTGAATGCCTATATTTCATAATATCGAACAAAGTGCAGCCGCTTAAAAATAAGAAATATATTCGATTCAACTCTTTTTTACATGTTTCGTTTTGGTCATAGTATATTAGCACATGAATATTGAACCCTCTTCAAAACGTAGCTGCAATTTAATTCTTTTTTATCTAACACCTACAATTATTTACAACTTTTACTTGTTCCCCCTCTCTAAAATTCAACAAATTTATATCATTTTCTTATTTTTAACGATAGTCTCTTCCATAACATATTAGATAATGCTAATATGTTATATATTAAGTTTTCCTAATATGAGGTGTTCAAAATGAATAGTAATGATTTTACATTACAAGCACGTTTTTTACATGGACTTTCTAATAAAGTTAGATTAACTATTTTAGAATTATTAAAGGTGTCCGAAATGACGGTTAACGAAATTGTTTCAAGCTCAAAAATGAGCCAATCCAGCATTTCTCAACACTTAGCTTGTTTAAAAGAATGTGGTTTAGTAACTGCTAGACAAGATGGTAAATATATATATTACCAAATTAAAAATCCATATATTTTAGAATTATTGAGCCTGGTTGATCATATCGTAGAAGAAACAAAAGATGATATTATCACTTGCAAATACCATAATAACTTAAGAATGGATGATGCTAATGAATAAATCGTCTGATGTTTGTTGCACTAACACTTGTCAAAATACGAACAATGAAAAAGTATCAAAAAATATAACAAACGAATCCGATACATTACAGAAATTTACTTTTCAAGTTAATGGTATCGATTGTAGTTCTTGTGCCACAACGATAGAAAAAGCACTCTTACCATTAGATGATGTTTATAATCCAAAAGTTAACTTCTCTACTGGCAAATTAACAGCAGAAGTGAGTACTACAGATACGACTAACCAAATTGTAAAAACAGTCGAAAAACTAGGCTATGGGATTCAAAACACTCAATCGCAATCAACACAAACCACTTTTATTATCAAAGGCATGGACTGCGGAAACTGTGCTAAAACCGTTGAAAAGCATGTGTTGAACCTTCCGTATGTTAAAGATGCACAAGTTAACTTTTCTACAGGTAAACTACAAGCTACTACGGAAGGACAAAATGAAAAGAATATAATAAAAGAAGTAGCGAAAATTGGTTATACTGCAATTTTACAAAATAATAAAACAGATAATGATCAGAAAATAAGATTGTTTATCAAACCCATCATTTCTGCTGCATTCATTTTACTTGGACTATTAATGTCAATAACATCACTACCAATTGAAATTGCTAATATTTTATATACAGTTGCCATATTGGTTAGCGGACTTAAACCATTTAAAAGTGCATTTTATTCACTAAAATCTAAAAGTTTGGATATGAACGTTTTAATGACTGTCGCAGTTATTGGTGCTATGCTGATAGGTGAATTTTTCGAAGGTGCTATTGTTATTTTCCTATTCACAATTGGTACTTTATTACAAACAATTTCGATAGATAAAACAAGAAATTCCATTCAATCACTCATGGAATTAACACCTAATACTGCCAACTTATATACCCAAAAAGGTATTATCTCTAAAGACTTACATGAGATTCACGTTGGCGATATTATTCTTGTGAAGCCAGGAGAACGCATACCATTAGACGGCACCATTACAGAAGGAACGTCTAGCTTAAATCAATCACCGATTACCGGAGAATCTATACCTGTTGATAAAAAGACGAATGATGATGTTTATGCTGGTTCTATTAATGAAAATGGTACATTAAAAATTAAAGTTACTACATTAGTAGAAGATACAACACTTTCAAAAATCATTGAGATGGTAGAAGCAGCACAAGAAAATAAAGCACCTGCCCAAGCATTTATAGACAAGTTTTCAGAAATTTACACACCTGTTGCTTTTGTATTAGCACTATTAGTAATGCTCATACCACCTATACTTACATTAGGCTCCTGGGGTGAATGGTTCTATAAAGGACTAGAGTTACTAGTTATCGCTTGTCCATGTGCGTTAGTCATTTCAACGCCTGTTGCTATAGTGACAGCAATCGGTAACGCAGCAAAAAATGGTGTACTTATTAAAGGCGGTAATTATTTAGAAGCATTAGGTTCTTTAAATGCAATAGCATTTGATAAAACAGGAACACTCACTGAAGGAAAACCTAAGGTAACAGCTGTTAAGCATATGGAAAGTGACGAACAAACACTATTACAGCTTGCACTTAGCTTGGAAGCTTATTCAACACACCCTATCAGTAAAGCTATTGTTGACTACACCTCTAAATTAAATATTTCACCAAAACATGTTAGTGATTTTGAAAATATAACTGGCAAAGGTATAAAAGGTATAATAGATAATCAAACCGTTTACGCCGGCAATCAAAGCTTGATTGAGTCTATCAATCCTAAAATCAAAACGCATGCATCAATGTTTAGTGATTATGAAAAGCAAGGTTACACCATCATTATCATATCCTCTAAGACAACTTTTTATGGTTTGATCACTATAGAAGATCCATTAAGAGAAAATATAAAAGCAACTATGCATCAGTTGCAAGAATACAACATTAAAAATACCGTTATGTTAACTGGTGATAATCAAGAGACCGCAAACAAAATTGCAGCTCTTGCAGGCATTCGCGAAACTTATGCAAAATTAATGCCTAAAGATAAATTATCAGCAATTGAAGACTTACAAAAACGTGGTTATCGTGTTGGTATGATTGGCGATGGTATCAATGATGCACCTGCACTTGCCCAAAGTGATGTAGGAATTGCTATGGGAGGCGTTGGTTCTGATACCGCAATGCAAACAGCAAATATTGTTTTAATGTCAGATAACTTACAACAACTTCCAAAATCTATCTCAATTAGTAAAAAAGCTAAAACAATTATTAAGCAAAATATTTACTTTTCAGTAATTATCAAATTAATTGCTTTTATATTGGTATTTCCTGGGTTATTAACTTTATGGTTAGCTGTTCTAAGTGACACTGGAGCTGCTATCCTAGTTATTTTAAATTCATTGAGATTATTAAAATTTAAAAAAGATAAGCAAAAAGCGAGCACTTAAACTGTGCTCGCTTTTTATAATTTTTATATTAATACAAACTTTTTTCCTACTAAAATAAAATTTCATAATAAGATTAAAGAATAAATTTTGACTATTGAACACCTTCTCAACTATATTTAATATGTAAGCATTCGAAATCATATAACTAAGGGAATGTTTTATTATGAAAATTACTAAAATATTAAATAATAACGTTGTGCTATCTAAAATTAATGGGAATGAGCGCATCGTCATGGGAAACGGCTTAGCATTTGGTAAGAAAAACGGCCAACAATTAGAACGTGATAAAATTGAAAAAGTGTTTCGCTTAACAAGTCAAGATCAAGAACGCATGTTAACTTTATTAGATGAAATCAATCAAGATGTCCTTTTAGTCAGCGAACAAATCATTAAAGAAGCTAATAAACTTTATGATTCACCTATTTCAGAATCGATATATATCGCATTAACTGACCATATAAATTATGCCATCGAACGCACACATGAAGGTTTTGATATCAAAAATCCATTACTTTATGAAATACGCACGCTTTACCCCAAAGAATATGACGTAGCCCGTGATGGATTACACAAAATCAATCAATATTTCAATGTAACGTTGCCAAAAGATGAAATTGGATTTATTGCCATGCATATTGTGAATGCTAGTTTAGATGAAAATATTGCAAATATTTATGAAATTACTAAAATCACTAAAAGTATTGTTGATATTGTTCGTTATCATTTCAATCTATCTATCAACGAAGATGAACTCAATTATTCCAGATTTATGACACACATAAAGTTTTTTAGCCAAAGATTAATTAATCAACAATCTTTAAGTGAAGTTACAGATGAAAACTTACTTGATGTTTTAAGACAAAAGTATGCTAAATCCGATGTTTGTGTCGATAAAATAGCAGATTTTTTATTCAAACATTATAACCACAAAATATCTAACGATGAACGTGTTTATTTAATCTTGCATATCGCAAGACTGCTAAAATAGCAAATGTAAGCGTTGACATTTATTTTTATAGAGACTATACTGTGTTTAAACTTATATATTGTTACTTTTGATGTTGCTATCAACGTTTGGGGTTGTAACTTTAAGTAGGCAAAACCCAGAGTAATGCATTACGAACCTTTTGTGTAGGGACGTATGTGTATTATTCTGGGTTTTTTTATTTTTTTAGCTTATTACTTGTTTTCAAACTGCTTTAATTTCATTGAGTGGCCACTCAAAATAACATTCAAAAACATGATGTAGCTAGGAAACTAATTAAAAATTGAGGTGAATGAACCAATGAAATATGAAAATTTAGCACAAGAAATTGTTGAAAAAGTTGGTGGTGAAGCAAACATCAACTCGCTTACACATTGTATTACACGCTTACGCTTCAAACTAAAAGATGAGAGCAAAGCCGATACAGAATTTTTAAAAAATCATGATGAAATTGTAACAGTTATGCAATCTAGCGGACAATACCAGGTTGTGATTGGTAACCATGTTCCTGATGTTTACGATGCAATTACTAAAGTGACTCATCTTGATTCAGCTAATGATGATCAATCACAAGAGAAAGGATCAGGTAACATATTAAATCGATTTATTGATTTAATTTCAGGTATCTTCCAACCGATTCTTGGTATTCTTGCGGCTGCTGGGATGATTAAAGGTTTTTCTGCATTATTCTTAGCACTTGGCTGGTTAACAGAATCATCTGGAACATATCAAATATTATTTGCATTAGGTGACGCGTTATTCTATTTCTTCCCAGTATTTTTAGGTTTTACTGCTGCCAAAAAATTTGGTTCCAATCATTTTATTGGGATGGCTATCGGGGCAGCAATTGTGTATCCAACCTTAGTTTCTGCAATGGAGTTTGGAGCAAAAGGCGTGCATACACTTTTCGGTGGAACAATTTTTGAAGTCGAATCAAATTTATCTTTTTTAGGAATTCCAGTAATTTCTATGAATTATACATCTAGTGTTATTCCTATTATAGTAGCTATCTATTTTGCGAGTATTTTGGAAAGAAAATTAAAACGTATTATTCCTGATGTTGTCAAAACATTCTTTGTCCCATTTTTCACCTTGCTAATCATTGTTCCGATAACATTTATCGTAATCGGAACAATATCTTCATGGGTTGCTAATTGGATTGGTTCAGGAGCAATAAACATCTATGGCTTAAGTCCTATATTAGCCGGTTTGCTATTAGGTGCATTTTGGCAAGTCTTTGTCATATTTGGTATTCATTGGGGTCTGGTTGCAATTATGATCAATAATGTTTCTACGTCTGGTTACGATATCATTAACCCCTTAATATTCGCCGCTTCATTTGCTCAAACTGGAATCGTTATTGGGCTTTTCTTAAAAACTAAAAATACTAAACTAAAATCGATATCTTTACCAGCAGCGATATCTGGCATTTTTGGTGTAACAGAGCCTGCAATTTACGGTGTTACTTTACCAAGAAAAAAACTATTTATTTATAGCTGTATCATTAGTGGATTATTTAGTGGGTTCATAGGTTTCGCAGGTACCAAAATGTATTTTATGGGAGGCCTTGGTATCTTTGGTTATACTACGTTTATTGGAGAAAGTGGATTGAACTTTGCATTCTGGGCAACTATTATCGCTTCATTGTTAGCCGTATTAGTGAGTAGTATCGTTGGGTATCTTGTGCACTCTGATAAAAATGAACAAGAAGTCCAAGCTACTGCACCAGAATCAGAACAAAAAAAGGATGATGCCAAAAATAATGCATCAAGCGCTTCAGTTGATGAAGCTATTACTGAACCAAAAGATGATTTTATTGTATCTCCTGTCTCTGGTGAAATGAAAAACCTTGAACTTGTAGATGACCCTGTATTCTCATCTCTTGCAATGGGCAAAGGGATTGCTATTAAACCATCATCTGATACGATTATTGCACCATTTGAGGCAACAGTAGAAAGTTTATTCCCTACTGGTCATGCAATCGGCTTATAATCCAAAAATGGTACAGAATTGCTTATCCATATCGGCATCGATACCGTGAAACTAGACGGCTTAGGTTTTAAGCCACTCGTAAGCCAAGGAGATACAGTTACAGTCAACCAGCCACTGATACAGTTTGACTCACAAAAAATACAAGAAAATGCATATGATGACACTGTAATGATAGTAGTAACAAACACAAACGCAACCAAAGACGTTGTGATAGAAGAACAACAAACAGTTAAAGAAAGAGATTCATTAATTTCTGTCATTTATTAAATATAAGGAGGCAATATCATGTCAGTATTAGGCAAAGATTTTTTATGGGGTGGCGCTATCGCCGCGAACCAAGTTGAAGGTGCGTACGATAAAAATGGTAAAGGGCTTAGTTTGGTAGACCTACTACCAGCAGGAGAAGCGCGTAAAGAACCACTATTCAACCCAGCTAAAGGACTGAATAACACTTTTGATTTTTATCCTAGTCATCAATCGATCGACTTTTATCACCATTATGAAGAAGATATCAAATTATTCGCCGAAATGGGTTTTAAAGCATTACGCTTTTCAATCTCTTGGCCAAGAATTTTTCCAAATGGTGATGAAACAGAACCAAACCAAAAAGGCTTGGCTTTTTATGATAAAATCTTCGAAACTTTAGAAAAATATGGTATTGAGCCCATTGTTACAATCAATCATTTTGATACACCATATTATTTAGCTAAAAATTATGGTGGATGGTATAACCGTAAAACCGTAGATTTCTTTTTAAATTACGCAACTATCCTATTTAAGCGATATAGTAACCAAGTTAAGTATTGGATTACGCATAATGAAATTAACATGATTTTACACATTCCTTATATTGGTGGTGGCTTAATTATTCCAGATATTGAAAATAAAAACCAGGTTATGTACCAAGCCGCACATCATCAACTTATCGCATCAAGCTTAGCCACGAAAATCGCTAAAGAAATTGACAATACAAATCAAATAGGTTGTATGTTGGCTGCTGGTGATGTATATCCAAATACATCTCATCCAAATGATGTGATGGCTGCACTTTCTAAAAATCGAGAACAATATATCTTTATAGATGTTCAAACTCGTGGTGAATACCCTAACTATAGTAAACGTATGTTTGAAGATTTAGATGTTTCCATCGATAAACAAACTGGGGATGATGAAATTTTAAAACAATACACAGTGGACTATATTTCATTTTCTTATTATTCAAGCCGACTTGAAAGCGGTGATGATGAAATCAACCAAAACAAAGAAGCTGGTAATGCTTTTGCTTCTCTTAAAAATCCATACTTAGAAGCATCAAATTGGGGCTGGCAAATTGATCCCGTAAGATTACGCGTGACAATGAATCAAATATATGACCGCTATCAAAAACCTTTATTCATCGTAGAAAATAGCTTAGGTGAAATTGATAGACTTGAAGATGATGGCAGTATTCATGATACTTATAGAATTAAATATTTAAGTGACCACTTAAATCAAATGATCGAAGCGGTAAAAGATGGCGTCCCACTCATTGGATATACTTCATGGGGTTGTATAGATTTAGTTTCAGCAGGTAGTGGAGAAATGAAAAAACGTTATGGTTTTATTTATGTTGATAGAGATAATCAAGGAAATGGTTCATTAAATAGATACCGTAAAGATTCATTCTATTGGTATCAAAAGGTTATTCAAAGTAATGGCGAAAATTTATCATACTAATACAAACAAAGTGAGGTATTTAATATGGAAAATATTAAAGGTTTTAAAAAGAATTTTTTATGTGGTGGCGCAACCGCAGCTAACCAAATAGAAGGCGCATTTAACATTGATGGTAAAGGTTTGTCGAGTGCTGACTTTTCAGAATATGTTCCTAAAAGTCAACGCACAGGTGATAATCATATGGAAGTAACATCAGATTTCATTGATAAAGTTAAATCAGGTCAGTACCAAGGCCACTTCCCTAAACGTGTTGGTATAGATTTTTATCATAACTATAAAGAAGATATTAAGTTGTTTGCTGAAATGGGATTTAAAGCATTTAGAATGTCTATCAATTGGTCACGTATTTTTCCAAAGGGATACGAAAATGAGCCAAACGAAGCGGGGCTTGCATTTTATGATGATGTGTTTAAAACATTAAAATCATATAATATTGAACCTGTTGTAACTTTAAGCCATTATGAGACACCTTTTGGTTTAACTGAAAAATATAATGGTTGGATTAATCGTAAGGTCATTGATCATTTTGTTCACTATGCCGAAACGGTCTTCAATCGTTATAAAAATGATGTAAAATATTGGATAACATTTAACGAAATCAATGTGATTAATATCTCACCTTTTACAGGAGCCGGTATCATTTCAGATAAATTAGATCATCCTATTGCAGCTTCGTATCAAGCACTTCATCATCAGTTTGTAGCATCAGCGTTAGCTACTCAAAAATTAAAAGAGATTGACCCAAGTGCACAAATGGGTTGTATGATCGCAAGGATGAAACATTATCCATATACTTGTAATCCACAAGATGTATTAAAAGCACAACAAGAAGACCAAATGAATTTAATGTATACTGACGTACAGGTTAGAGGGGAATATCCTAATTTTTACAAACAATTTTTAACAGATAACGGCATTGAATTAGATATTCAAGATAATGATTTAGATATCATTAAACAACATACAGTTGACTATCTATCATTTAGCTATTATATGTCGATGTTGTCATCTGTAGCTCCAGAAGGACAAACAACTCAGGGCAACTTGATGAACAGTTTAAAAAACCCTTACTTAGAAGCTTCTGATTGGGGTTGGCAAATTGATCCAATCGGCTTAAGAATTGTTTTAAATGAATTGTGGGATCGCTATAGAGTGCCATTATTTATAGTTGAAAACGGCTTAGGTGCAGTTGATGAAGTTGTTGATGGAAAAATTCACGATGACTATCGCATAGACTATCTAAGTAAACATATGGCTGAAGCAAAAAAAGCTGTCGAAGATGGTGTGGACTTAATAGGCTATCTCTCTTGGGCGCCTATCGATCTGATTTCAATGTCTACAAGCGAGATGTCAAAACGTTATGGCTACATTTATGTTGATCAAGATAACTATGGTAACGGAAGTATGAAACGTATGAAAAAAGATTCTTTTGAATGGTACAAAAATATTATCTCAACGAATGGAGCGTCATTATAGTTTCATAAAAAACGCATTTCAATGCAATCAATATGAATACAGATAAAAATGCTGAGACTTTCTATCGTCTCAGCATTTTATCGTATATGATGCAATTACAAGTATTGTTTTGTTTGGCGATCAATATCTAATGCAGTTGTATATTTCGGCTTTTCTTTTCTAAATAGATATTCACCATTACGTATCGAAGCAAGACAGTCAACACGTCGACGTTGCGCTTCAAATACATTTGGTGCATCCAACACGATAAAGTTTGCTGGCTTGCCTTCTGATAAACCGTAAACTTCATCTAAATGCATTAATTTTGCACCGTTATAAGTAATTAAATCGAAATTACGTGGAAAATCTTCTTCTCGCATTAATTGTGTGGCATGCAAGCCATTGTCTAAAATATTCATTAAATTACCTGATCCCGCTGGGTACCATAAATCAACAATTGAATCTTGACCAAAAGCCACATTAATAGCATTATCTACAAACTCTTTGACACGTGTTAATCCTCTTCTTTTTGGATAACTATCTTGTCTGCCTTGTAAATATAAATTTTCAGTTGGGCAAGAGACAAAGTTTAAACCTGATTGGCGAAATAGCCCCATCATTCGAAATGCATAAGCATCATCAGCTGAACCAAATGAACAAGTATGTGAAGCTGTCGTAGCATTTCCATAACCTTGTTTCATCACTTCTGCATTTAATATTTCTAAGAAACGCGCTTGTACGTCATCTGTTTCATCACAGTGTACATCAATTAATTTATCATATTGGATAGCGAGTCTAACGATTTCTTTAATAGATTTCACTCCTGCTTCTGGACTCCATTCATTGTGTGGAATACCACCGACACAATCTGCACCTAATTTTAAGGCTTCTTCAATTAAATCACGGCCTGTTTTACCTTGCTCTTCAAAAGCATACATACCATTTTGAGGAAATGCCACAACCTGAATCGTAATATTATCTTTCAATTCATCCCTTACTTCAAGCGCTGCTTTGATACCTGTTAAATCAGGATCTGTACAATCCGTTTGAGCACGAATATATTGTGTTCCGTAGCTCGCTACGTCGTTGACTGCTTGACGCATACGCGATTTCATTTCTTCTTTTGTAGTGCCTTTTTTATAATCATTCCATAAATCAATAGCCTCAAACAATGTTCCAGATGTGTTTTTAATTTGAGGATTTTGTCCTGTAAAATAATAATCTAGATGAAGGTGACCATCAACATATGGGGGCAAAACTAAGGCACCTCCTAAATCAATCACCTCATCCGCTTCACCTAGATTCTTGCCAAATGCTTTAAACTTACCGTTTTCAACTAAAATTTCTGAAGCTTCATCATACTTATAAATTGATGCATTAATGAATTTTTTACGCATTCATAAAACCTCCTATACCCTTCTACCATAAGTCTTAATACTTTTTTAAGCAATGATTACCCAGTGAATATGGTTGAAATAAACACCAATTTATTAGATTTCGCTGACTTAATAGCAAAAAATCTGCTGACACATGCCACAATTAAGTCGTGGTATCAGCAGATAAATGGAATAATTTAATTATAATTTACAGATTATATTGGGACATTTTATGCGCATCTTTACTGAACAAATTTTTGAAAAATGCAGTAAATTTATTGTCGTCTTTTTTAACTGAGGCATCTACTCGGGGCGCATGTGTACCTTTAATAAATTGACGCTTATAGGCTACATATACTTTGCCTTCTTTATTCACATTAAACTTTAAATGATCCATTTTTTTAGGAACTACATCATATAAATCTTGCTTAACTTGGTACGTTTTTCCGTTAATTTCGTGTTCTCCTTCACTTAACACTTTTCGATATTCATATTTGTTAAATTGTTTATTCATAATGGCATTAGCAATTTTATGGCGTGCATTTTTAGCTTTCATACTTGGAAATGGTTTCACATTGAGTATCGCTTCATTGAGACGTAAACCATTACGTTTACTAGTTAACGCTAAACTATAACCTTCATCGCTTGTTCCCGTTTTTAATCCATCTGCACCTTTTAATTCAAATCGTTGCCCTTTTAAAGAAATATTTTTTGTTTTTAATTCTGTTCCAAATTGTTTATCCGTTGTTTTAGAACTATATTTTAAAATCTTAGGATGATCTTTTAATATATTTTGCATTAGAATGGTCATATCATTTGCAGTAGTTTGTGTTTTGCGCTCTTTTTGATATTGCTTTGGAGCATAATGCTGTAAAAGATCATTATCTGCACCTGTAGGATTCACAAAATGCGTATGGTCCATACCAAGTTTTTTCGCTTTATGGTTCATTTCATCTGTGAATTTTGATGTTGAACCACTCACCTTCTCACCCAAAATAAGTGTAGCTGCATTACTTGATTCTAAAGTGATTTGTTTAAGGAATTGATTAATAGAGTAAGACTTTCCTCTCTCTAAAGGTACACTAGCTAAATCAGGTAATACAGACATTTTTTCATAATCTGAAGTGATTTTTATTTTGTCTGTACCTTTTATCTCACCATTTTCTATCGCATCCAATGTCAAATACATCGTCATCATTTTTGTCAAAGAAGCTGGATCAGTTACTTTTTCCGCTTTATCTTGATATAAAATTTGACCTGTTTGAGCTATCACGCTAAAACTTTCTGGTTTGTATTTAACACTTTGCTTAGGACTCGCTGATTTTTCTGTTTCAGCAGTTATTGTAGCTGTTGGTGCAATGGCAGTTAACGTGAGCAACCAACTTAGCATCACCACACTTAATTTCTTAAACAATGATGACCATTCCTCTCTAAAAATTTATATTAAATAATCAAGCACACTTCAAATTTAATCTTATTTTTGGGGATATAGGTTTAAGTACTCTTCTAATGTTTCATTACTTTTATATAATTTTTTTGCTGTATCTTTTCCAACATATCTGATATGCCACGGTTCATATTGATAACCCGTTATATGCGTTTTATTCTTCGGATATCTGATGATAAAACCATACTTGTAAGCATTATCTTTGAGCCACTGCCCTTCCTTAGTCTTACCAAAAGAAGTTTTAAAGTTGGTATCCGTGTTCTCAGAAACGATATCGTATGTCAGTCCAGTTTGATGTTCTGAATGACCTGGCTTCGCACTGTATTTATTGGCTGCTTCTTCTCCATCTCTTTGAACATATTGATCAAATAACTGTTCTTGACTTTGGTAACTTCTGAAACCACTGGCATTTGATAATTGAAATCCTTGATTATTACCATCATTTAAAAGTTGCTGTAATGCATCACGCGCTTCTTTATTTTCTCCAGAATTAAAATGTTCTGGTAACGAAATATCTTTGTTCACAATTAAAATATCATCAATATACGTTACACCATGCTTCACTTCTTTATGATGCTTATTTTCACTATTGTTACTTTGCTGTTTTTCATGATTTTTACTGTCTTTATTCTCAGATTCATTGTCTTGAGCAGAACATCCAACTAAGACCAAACACAACATGATAATCAATAATTTAAGTTTATTCATTGTTACTCCTTTTTAAAAAGTATAATCAAAACAAATGTTGATGGACAATAAAATAGTTTTAAAAACAATTGCAATTAACATTAATATAACACGCTGTATATAAGAGACAAGTATTTT
Source organism: Staphylococcus cohnii subsp. cohnii (assembly GCF_002902365.1). Classification (GTDB taxonomy): domain Bacteria; phylum Bacillota; class Bacilli; order Staphylococcales; family Staphylococcaceae; genus Staphylococcus; species Staphylococcus cohnii. Next base: position 24,309 of record NZ_PPQC01000065.1, read on the forward strand.
ATTGAATTTATTAATATTTCAAAACACAACTATCAACTTTCAAAATGGAAAACAACAAAATAAAAACAGTTACCCTGCTGTGGTTAAGCAATGACAACTGTTTTATCGTACATTTTGTATTTTATAAAATGTGCAAGCAGATACACACTGATTACTAAATATGCTATAGAGAGACCGATAAAAATCATATTATTTAGTATAGCCGATGTCTTGAAATAATTTTTTATAATTTTCTACAGCTTTATCATGTCTAAGCTCTGATCTCGTCTGTACGCAATTAAATGGCTCATCTATTATTTTAGCCATACAATCAGCAAACGCTTTAGTATTATCTGGCTCAACGAGATATCCATTCGTACCATGATTTATAATCTCTGAAGGACCATATCTAACATCATAAGCAATAACTGGACAACCAACTTCGATACTCTCCATTACAGTTAAGCCAAATCCCTCAAATTTACTTGTTAACAGTGAAGCTTTTGATTGTTGAAATTCTCTCAAAGGATTATTCGTAAAATCGTTGATTTCTACTTTATCTTGAATACCATATTGATCAATTAAATCCAACAACACCTTTTTTTGCCCATCTTCATCCATACCAAATATGGATAATTTCGTATCATACCCATAATCTAAAAATTGTTTATACGCTTTAATTAAATGGTCTACTTGTTTTTGAAGACCTAATCTACCAATAAAAATAAATCGGTCTAATTTATTTTCGTTTGCATGTGATTTATATGTTTTAATCGAATGCGGAATTACTGATAATTGTCTTTCATCTAATGTAACTTGGCTAATAATATCTTCTTTTTGCTTTTCAGTTAATATTAAATATTTTTCTACTTTTTCAGAATGATTTAACGCAAATTTATATGAACCTTTTATTTGCTGTCCATTCAAATGACTATTATGAAAAACTAAAATATTTTTAGTCGCATGTGTTTGATTTAACAATGGTTCATCTAAAAGTCTGGCATCATTAAATACCACATCACCATCACTGAAGCGATGGTCAAAATAATATTTAAATAAGGCTTTTTCACTACTGAAGGATAAATAAGGTCTATCATTTCTATAAAGTTGGATATAATCTAAACTTTCTTTTTCTGTATTAAAAAACTTTTTACAGTATATAACGCCTTGTGTATCAAAGTACACCTCACATAATTTTGAAAATGGTTTATGTGTGTAATAAATCTTTCTATGCAATTGACCAAATTTATTGTATTCCCAACGTTCTAATCGTTTTTTACTAATAGATGACATAAAATCTTCAAGTTGAACTACATTGCTATTGCCATAATATTTTCTGTACAATACGTAATCACCATTTTTATAATATCTCATAACATTGCCATCATTAAAACTTTTACTTTCCAACCCTTTGAGTTCACGGTTCATCGTTTGATATTTAGGTTGTTTTTTAAATTTAGTCTTCGGTATTTCTAATAGTTTAAAGCCACTTAACCAGTCGTATATATTTTCGAATTCTGTATGTTCTGTCACTTTTTCCTCGTTTATAAACTTTTTATAAACAGATGGGTAATTGGCATTATAATTCGTTGTTACAATTTTACTTTTGATCCCTAATTCACTATCTATTAATTTTATTCGACTTAGCAATGCCTTAGTTCTACCTCCATGTACTGGTGGTAATGTGCTTGTTATTGTATATATCATGATTTCCCCTCATTTTCATACCTATAGTGTAGTATTTATATCGTTTGCCTTAATAAATTTAAAAACTAATCATTTATATTGTACATTTCATTTATTATTTAATAGTTATTATAAACTAATATGTATTACACACCTAATATTATTTGCAATTGTAGTCTCTTTTTTCTCGTATGAAACTTTTTAATTTATTTATCTAGTATAAAAAGATGTATTAAATTACTAAATTAATTTTATTTTTCGAATACACTAGTTTTGATATCCGTTTCATAATTCATTACCACCTCATTAATAATTTTCAAAATTTAATTAATAATGTATTTTACATTATTATGACAGTTGTTTGAAACAAGATAAAATAGTTTTACTTAACTACCATGCTTTCGAGAAAAAACTAAAAGAAATTAAAGAAAGTTCGAAACAAGAAGAATCACACATACATTTACGTGCTGAAAACGGTGATATTGAAGGGTATGATTAGTAATTCAGATGATATAATAATGACGTCGCCTATCTCTCAGGCGTCTAATTGACGTAGAGAGGAGGTGTTAATCTATGCTAGAAATCCTTGTTCAGATCACGGTCACAGTCATCAGTGGTTGTATTATCGCGTTATTTACGCGTTGGCTACGCAAGCGCGATGATAAATAGGCGACTAGCCACACCAAAAAATCCCCTCACTATTGCGAGTAGTGAGGGGATTGGTGTATCCATGCTAGTTTCCTTGTTAAGTGTATTATAACATCATAGCGTGGAGGAATGCAAAAGAATGCAAAATGTTAGTTTCATCTAAAAAGAAAGTATTTAACTACTAAATAGCAGTTAAATACTAATATTTTAATTTTTATCAATAACAATATTTATTGATTGAATAATAATACCTAAAACAACTACAGTAAATGCACTATAAATTAATATATAAGTAGAAACCCCTTGCGCAAGTAATAAACCGCCTAATGCAGCACCAATCGCACTACCTAAATAATTTAAAGAACTATTTAAAGCCACAGATGCACTACCATGTTCAGAATGTTTTTTAAATTTTTAATTGTTCAGGTTCCTCTATAAAATCAATAGGTATGTCTATAAATTCATCAAATATATATAATCATCTTAAATAACTTAATGATTCTCTCTTTACTTTCGATAATATAACCTAGTTTTATAAAGAGTAATAATATTTTAATCTGTTTATTAATTAATAATGATAAGATAAAAAAATAAATTAATTAATGTATACTTACATTAATTAGTACCGTATAATATTTTATGAAACTATATATTATATAATGGGAAGAGGTAGCGAATGAAAAGGGATAGAAAACAAAGATTTTCAATTAGAAAATTTTCAATGGGAACAGGTTCAATATTATTAGGTTTCACAATTTTTACAGCAATAACTACTCATGAAGCAAAAGCTAGTGAATTAATAAGTAATAAAAGTACAGAAAAAGATGATGTAGATCACACATCAACTAACTCTCAAGAAGATTTATCAGAAACTACAGCACCACAGAAAAAGGACGAGGAAATACAGAAAGATGATGTAGATTACGCATCAACCAACTCTCAAGAAGACTTATCAGAAACTACAGCACCACAAAAAAAGGGCGAGGAAATACAGAAAGATGATGTAAATCACACATCAATCACCCCTCAAGAAGATTTATCAGAAACTACAGCACCACAAAAAAAGGACGAGGAAACACAGAAAGATGATGTAAAACACACATCAATCACCCCCCAAGAAGACTTATCAGAAACTAAATATTCTAAATTAAAAGAGAATCAAACTATTAAAGCCGCACAAGCGGTACCTCCAAATCCTTATCACGGAGTATCTGATAAGTATTATGGTGGTTTTTTGGGTCTATTTGGAAGACCTGGTTTAACAACTGATATTAATCCAGAAAGAAAAACAATTATTAATGGTGAAAAAGCCAAAGCACATGCCGATTTTAGAATACCTGGACTTATAAATTTAGACAATACAAGTTATCAGTGGTATATGTATCGAAATAATCAATGGACTTCAATTAGTGGACAAACTAAAAAAGATTTAGATATACTTTAACTAATGTAGGAGATTATTATTTCCAACTAGTAGTTAGAAATAAGCCCTTTTTAGGTTCAGCAAAAACATATGGTTCAAATGTTTTCGCAGTGAGTGTGGTTCAGCAACAAGTACAAGCTAATAAAATAACAATTACTAATAACCCTAATACTTTAGTTAATGATTCTTATTGGGGTTTAGGTTATGAAACAAATCCTAAAAACGCTACAGGTACAGTAAATTGGTCAGTAAATGATAATAGTTTAGCAACAATTAACCAATCAGGACTAATAACCATAAATAATAATAATTTGAAAGGAACAGTTATTGTAAAAGCAGTTTTAACAAATTCAGACGGTTCTACTGTAGAAAATTCTATATCAATTAAAGTTGGAGATATAATTTCTGATCAAACTGTTGAAGTAGGTGAAGATGCTACTTTTACTATTTCTCCAAGCTTAATACCAGATAATAATGAACAAAAAGTGACTTACCAATGATACCGTTGGAATGAAGGTAAACGCCAAGAACTTATTTCGACTAATAAAGATTTAATAATAAATAATGTTGGTGTAAATTTAAATAATAGTCAGTATCAAGTTCTTGTAAATATAGGAGGAAAAGTCCAGGAATCTAATGTAGCTTCTTTAACTGTTAGTACAGCTGCTTCTGAGTCCATTAGCGAGAGTGAATAATTAAGCACGTCTGAATCCATTAGCGAAAGTGAATCATTACGCACATCCGAGTCACTAAGTGAAAGTGAGTCATTGAGCGAAGTAGAAAGCGAATCAATGATTTCATCTGATTCAAATAATTCATTTGATTCTACAAACACATTAGAATCATCAAATGATTCAGATTCTGAGAATGAAGCGAACCAAAATGAAAAAGATAAAGATTCAGAGTTACCAAATACAGGGGAGGATAAAACGAAAAACGGATTGTTAGCGGGTATTCTTAGACTAGGTGGTTTGTCACTACTGAGAAGACGTCGTAAAAAAGGAACTGAAAATAATTAATAACATTTGATTTGAATATCAATACAAAATACAGCTGAGGATATTCTCCTTGGCTTATTTTGTTATAATAAGTTAATAAATATTTCTATAGTTATAGGAAGTGTAATAATATGAGTGAAAATATAAATGAAAAAGAAGAATTAGATCAAATAAACAAACAAATTGAAGAAGAATTAAATGAATATGATGCTGAAAAAGATCAACAAAAAGTAAAAAAAGAATTTCTGACACTTAAGTTTTTGGGCACATTTATTATATTGACCTTTATGATTTTTAGCATAGTGAAATTGTTTGTTTGATAAGTAAAATTATGATTTTAACTTTAGTTATTGAGGTGTAATACATGACGATATATAACATGAACTATGGCATTGGCTGGGCGAGTAGTGGTGTAGAGTATGCGCAACTATACAGAGCTTAAGCTTTAAGAGGAAGAGCAGAAACATTAAAGTTCGTGTTTTTAGAATTTATAAAAACTGAAAACATACAAACCTTAACAAAAAATTTAGGATTTAATGATGATGAAGTGGTATGGTTATACCAATTTTTCACAGATATAAAAATAGCACCTTCAAGTGTTAAATTAGATGAGATTATTCAATCACTCAATGACGACATCACTAAAACAGAAGATGAAGGAAAAATCAAAAAATATTTCTTTAATAAAAACAGTAATTATATCGTGTGTCATTTGAAAAACGAAGATAGCGATATTGTTGATAGAGTAGAATATGTATCAAGAGGGAAGCTACTACGCAAAGATTATTATTCCTATGTACGTGTCTTTTCGGAGTATTACGCCCCTGAAGATAATATAGCTAAATTATATATGAGAGTCTTTTACAATGAAGACGGTTCTACAGCATACAACGAATATGTAAATGGTGATAATAGTATGTTTGTCTTTAAAGATAGAATACTATATTCGAAGCAAAGTTTTATTGCATATTTCATGGAAAAACTTCAGTTGTCACAGGAAGATATGATTTTATTAGATCGCTCAAAAGATATTGGTCAAGTTATGATAGAAAATAAAAATCAAGCTAAATTAGGTGTAGTGATTCATGCAGAACACTATAATGCATCAACAACGAACGACGATTATATACTTTGGAATAATCATTATGAATATGTATTCACTAATGCGCAGGAAATTGATTTCTTTGTCACAGCAACAGAAATCCAAAATAAACTGCTGACAGAGCAATTTGAAAAATATAATAATATCAAGCCTAATATATATACAATTCCTGTAGGCAATTTAAAAAATTTAACACAACCTTCTTTAAACAGAAAGCCGTATTCTATTATTACTGCTTCAAGATTAGCAGCTGAAAAACGTGTGGATTGGTTAGTTAAAGCAGTCGCAATTGCGAAACAACAAAGACCTGAAACAACATTTGATATATATGGAGAAGGAGCTCAAAAACAGGCATTGCTTAATCTTATTCGTGAAAACAACGCAGAAAGTTATATTACATTGCATGGTCATGTAAATTTAAATCAAGTATATAAAAATTATGAATTGTTTCTATCAGGATCAACGAGCGAAGGTTTTGGATTAACATTGATGGAAGCGATTGGCTCAGGATTAGGACTTATTGGTTTTGATGTTAATTATGGAAATCCGACTTTTATTAAGGACAAAGAAAATGGCTATCTCATACCTATTACATTAAAAGAAGAATCAGAGTCTGAAATAGTAGGAAAAATTGCTGAAGCTATAATTCGTTTTTTTGAAAATGATACAAATGATTTCCATGAGGCATCTTATAAAGTTGCTGAACAATTTACACAAGATGCTGTAAAAATCCAATGGAATCATTTAATTGAAGAGGTGCTTTATGATTAATTTATTTGAAGCTTTCGATAAACAAACAATAGTCCTTTATAATTCATTTAAATTTTCTGGTATGAATAGACAAACGATCGTTATTGAAACTGATGGCTTTCTTCCTGCAGATATTAAAACACCATATGAATTCTTTGCGGAAAATGAAAATTTGCCAGTTAAACCATTATTTTTTAACCAAGTTAAAACGCCGAGATTTTGGTTGATTGAAGGCAATAATAACGATGCTGTAATTAAAGATACAGGAGATATTAAAGCGAGAATTATTTATAAAAAGAATTATAAACATAGAATTGTAGAACGTATTGAGTGGTTAAATATACAAGGACATACGCATTACATTGATTATTATAATAAATATGGATACAGTTATGCACAAGTAGTATTGGATCCTAATACCCATAAAAGAATATTAAAACGCTACTTTAACGCTAAAGGCCAAGTATTTATGGTTGAGAACTTCATCACAAATGATGTTATTTTGAATTGGCAAGGCAAAGAATACTTCTTCCATTCGAAAATACAATTTGTTAATTTCTATATTCAAGTTGCAGGGTTAGAATCCGAACAATTTTTAATCAACTCATTTTCAGTGCCTGCTGCAGTGATGAATGGTTTAAGTGAGTCTAGCAATGATTATTTTTATTGGCAAGGTGATATAACGAGCGATATTATTCGTCATATCGAAAATATATTATCTAAAGAACATAGATCATTCAGTATTATTGTGCCGAGCGATGAAGCCTACGAACAACTTAAATCATCCATTAGTGATAAATGGAAAGACAGAATATATAAATCTGGATATGTATATAAATTCCTGAAGTCTAATAATTATTCTAACCAAGTGCTAACACTAACTAATTCAGATCAAATACCTCATTTAGAACAAATTGTACAAGCTCATCCACAATTAGATTTTCATATTGCAGCTATGACTGAAATGTCTAAGGTGTTAATGAACTTAAATAAATATGCCAATGTTAAATTATATCCAAACGCCAAGAAGTCTGAATTTAAAGCACTTTATAAAAAATGCGATATCTATTTAGATGTTAATAAAGGTAACGAAATATTAGATGCAGTTAGGGCAGCCTTTGACTACAAATTATTAATTTTAGGTTATGATGCCACTGCGCACAATAAAGTAATAACAGCACCAACTCATTTATTCGATGTAGCGCATCCTGATACGCTAATCAGTACCTTAGAGGAAATTACGCAACACAAAGATACATTCGATAATTACTTAGAATTACAATTACAACAAGCCAATGCAATTGATAAAACAACGTTTATTGAATCAGTAAATTAATTATTTTTCCTTTAGATAGAAATACAAATAGTTCTGAATCAAAACGTTTAATATGAAATACTTTGATCATCATATCTATTAAGACGGTGTCATTTGGTTTCTTTTGAACACCAAAATAACTATAAATATTAAGACGATAATCCACATCTTTAGGAATATCAAGCTGTAGTTTATCGATAAACTCGTTATACACCGTTATAGCTTGTTCAGACTCATCTAGTTCATCATCATTTCCAATACTACTTGTTAGGAGTGCAATCAGACCTTGACGGTCGATTGCTTCCTTAGCCATATTTAATAGCTTGGATAGCATTTGTAATATATGATTCATGATAATAATCCTCCAAATTCATCTAATGGTGCTACATCTTGTACATAATAATTACCGTTAAAGCAACCTACATGGATTAAATGCTTTCTATCAATATAAGGGTCGTAATTCTCATGAGTGGAACTATAATTACTGTGACGTTTAAGCCAATCATTGATTGACAACTGCTTAGCTATCTTTTGTGTTGAAATATTACGATTCGCATATAAAATCTGATTGTTCACTTCAATTTCATATGTGAATTGGTGTTTCACATCACCTGAGAAATTTGTTTCTTTCACAGAATATAACGTAGCTACATATATATAATTTTCTTTGAGTGGTGTACTACTTGGTATTTGTAAGCTTTGTCCTCTATCCTTATTCATAGTCTACGCCTCCTAGTTTTTCCAATGTCACATGGGCGAATTCACCATTAAAAAACTGGTTAGCCGTACTTTTCATTAGCTGAGCAACATCACGTGCAATTACTTCATCATCACATTCAATCATAATCGCATCGTGTATTGGCACAATAATTTTGAACGTTTTTTGTTCGCATTGTGCTTTGTACACTTCCAATAGAATGTGCTTGAAAATATAACTCGCTACAGTTTGTACATAGAATGCCATGATACTACTACCTTGAAATGCGCTCATATCATGTTCAATACCATAAGGCATAGGCATCGATTTATTCTCATCGACGTGTTTTTTTAGTTCAATGACTTTTGTAAACTGGCTGACCACATCCAACCATTGCACTTCATTTACATATTGATTCAGCTTGAATTTAGGGCTATTGAAGTTGCCGCCAAATAGAAATGAACCAATAAATGCACGTTTAACAAATATTCGTTGCTCATCTGGTAAGTCTAATTCACTTAGTAATGCGTCATACAGTCCGTCTTTCTGATTCAAAAAGTCAATCACTTTTGAATCTTGAGTCATGTACGCTACAACTGATGGTTCAAATGATTTAAAATCGACAGTATATACCTTCTTATATTTTGAAGGTAAAATCGTGCATTGGACTGCTTTAGGTAAGCCCTGAATATTAAAATTTTTAGTTGTGATTCGATGTGTTCGTGTACCAATCAACGATAATTGTGTATATAATCGATTCGTACCATTTAATGACTGATCTAATCTATCAAATAACTGTTCGATTTTATCAGAATGTTCATTGTTCTTAGCCTTTTCAAGCATTGTCGCTTTGATATCGGGTAATTTATCAATATTAAGTGTAATAGGTTCTGTTTCAATTTCTTCCTTTAATGCTTCCAATTCATGATGGACTTCCACATATTGATCTAATTTAGCTTGTTCATCAGCTAAAAGTGCATTATATTGTTGGTCTAACTGTTGGCTGACATGTTGATACAATTGTTGAACGTCATCTTGGTTAGTTGGCTTTTCCATTAACCATTTTTGCGCTTTGCTACTTTGAGGTAACTTTGCAATTAAGTCACGTATATTTATTGGATACATGTTGTTTTTCTCCTTTTATAAGTTATTACATAACAATCTCCCGGGCGGATTATCATGTGAATACCACAACGTTGTATCTAATAATATAACTGAATCAAACCTTCTAGATAATGCATCCATAACATTCATTACTTAATGGAAGAGTAAAATTCCACCAAAAAAGCTAACTCATTTTTTGAGTTAGCTCATAATAATCATCATTTTTTTACATTTGGACTACTATCATACAACTGGCGTCTTATCTTAAGCGACAATAAATTATTGATGTAGTCATTTATATTGCTTTTTAATTTGGAGTCAATATCTTTTTTATTATCAGAATTATGATATGCCTCCTCTTTATTTTTTCTTCTCTCTTTTTTATCAGAATGAGGATAATGTTGCTTTCCTCCACTAGAGTTACCTATTTCAATCGAAAATAGTTTTAATTTATTTTTCATTTCACTTAGTTCTTTTAAAAATGATCTATAATACCGTGCGTTTTCATCGTTTGAATTAATACCATTATTTAGCAAATAAACGCCTAATTTGTCTATTGAATTTTCCAAATTATTGAATAGTTTTTTAAATAAATCTAAATCTTTATTTTCATATTTAAAATTTTTAACTGCCATTAACTTTTCAATAGTACTGCTTCTATCATAATTTTCTTTTTCGAACATTGTTTGCATATTATAATCAATACTTTGTTGACCTATTTCTTGATTCAAATACTTTATTAATAACCGATCCAAAAATGGCATTTCTATTTTATATTTATCAACAAAGAATAAATTATACTTTTTACTTTTATTATCCTTTGCTTTTACTATGTTATTACTAACCTCAAAGCAATAATATAAATAATTGAAATTTAGTTTCTTATTTTTCTTAATAGTATTGGATTCCACTTCATCACATTCATTTTTTGTATCATTTAAAACTTTATTGTATTCGTTTTGTATATCATTTAAAACTTTACTGTTGAATGCGGTAATATTATCAGTAATTTGTTCCCAATTTTCCTCTTTACCTTCTGTCAAAATGTAACTTTTAAAATAATTGAAGTGCTTTTTATCTTCATCAAAATCATGGATTGTCTCTTCAATTGAGTGCGACAACATTCTAAATAATTTACTCCCTTCATAATAATTACTATCTAAAACTTTATTCATAAAACTATCAAGTTTTAATTCTAAAATTTTACTTTCAGAACGCCATCTACATAGAGATTGGTATGTAAAATCAGCCAATAAATTTTTCTTTAAAGAGGAAGTATCCATATTCATAATTTCTTTTATTATATCTTCAAGGTAATCATAATACACACAAGAGTCATCATTTAACACAGTCTTTTCGATAGATGGCATATAATTATAATCATTACTTGATTTTGGAAATGGGTGCTTACCTACAATTTTCGATAAGATATTTATAATTTGATATTGCTCCCTGTTAAACTCATAATTAGATTTCTGAAAAAAATATGTTTCTCCGTATGCAATTCCTCCACGTTTAGGGGGTTACAAAATATAATAAGGTTGATATTTTGTAACCTCTACACCATACATTGTTTTTAATAACTTTAATTTGTTCGTGAAAGTTGTTCCCTTGATATCTTGCTTCTCTTGTAAATGTCTTTTTTTGTAAGTTAGTTTAGGATTTTCTCGTACAAGATTGAAATAACTAGATGCTTGATAATCATATTTAGATTTTTCTTTATTATAGATATAAATATCATTATAAATCTTAAACACTTCTTGAAAAGCTTTCTTTTTATTTTTAGAATCATTCATGAGTTTCTTTAAAGACTCATACAATTGATTTTTATCTTCTTCTGATATTTGATTTAAAAACTTGCATAAATACCATTCTTTAGTCACATCAATATCATTTGTTCGTTTATTTGAGTAACATTGTTCTTGTATACCTTGTTGAATACTAATTAATGATTCACTTTCAATCTTTACTTTTACACCTTGACTATCCAACATTACTTTACCAAAATTAATCATAAACTGTTCATATGTATTTATAATATCTTGTACTTCTCCTGCATATTCTGGTTGCAATAGCGGGGATAATGGGATTTTATCTTCCATAGGTAAAACTTCAAATTTTTTAATACACTCTTTGACGTTATTTATAATTTGATCATCAATATGTACCGTATAACGCATATATATAGTATTTTCAGTAGCTTTTAGACCTTCAATATTTTTATTCACTTAATCCACCTTCATTGACTTATTTTTATTTAATTATAACTATTTATGTATGCTGTGGCACTACCGCTACCAAATCTTAAATTTGGTAACGCTTTTTTGTATAAATTTAAATTTTTTAATGTGGTGTCACGTTTTGAAAGCGCGATAAACGCATATCGTGTTCTACCACTATTTGTTTCGGTACTTTCTGCTTGTTCATATGACACTTCGTAAGCTGAAACAACTGCGTTATTAGCACCTGTATTGATACCAATAATATATTTTATTTTATGTATTTTATCTTTTCCTATAATCCAGCTACCTAATGTACGTGATTTCAAGTTACTTCTATCACGTTTACTTTCTTTAATGGGATACTCTTTACTTTCATCTTTATCTAATCTAAATGCATCTCTGATTTTCACTGCTAAAATTAATTCATTCGTATTTATGTTTTCAAGATTAATTGAATCATAGCCAAATTCATTTTCTAAATCTTCAACTAAGTATGCCTTAGATCCATGACCGTTAATCATATTTGTTAATGTAGTTTTATTTGTTAGGTTAAGAAAGTTTATAAGAACATTTTCTGCAGAAAATGCTTCAGATTCGGTTAATCCATAACTGATTATATATCCTAAAACATTCAAATCATTGCTACAAATTTCATTAATTCTATTAAATTTCAAGTTATCTTTATTTTCTTCTCTAAATATATCTTCGTACAATAATTGTTTCTGCGCATCTTGTTTATGTTTAAATATTCTATTCCCCTTACCTTTACCAACATAAAAGCATTCATCATTTCTTGGGTCCATCAAACAGTATACATAAAATACGTGTTGATGATCTTTTTCTAGTTGTGCTAGTGTCGATTCAGAAAATTGATTAATGTGTGCCAATAAAATCTCTCCTTCTTTGTGAACATATTCATTTTTATACTAATTAATATAATTTCCAAAAAAAATTCTGTTTAAAAGTGAAAAATATTATTTATCGTTTGCCTTAAATCTTCAATATATAGGTGTGCATATGTATCATTTTGTGCCAATTTGAACAAACGGGAATCAAGTCTGTTTCTGAGTTTATTTCAACTTTCTTATAGTAAACATTGTCTTAATATGATGAACTTCAATAAAACTTTCTTTATGCCCCCTAAAATTTCTCTCAAAATCAAAAACCACATACTTTACAACTTTTACCGTCGATATCAATTGCTCTTTTCTTAATTTAGAATTTCTTTCAAATTTTGTACTATAACGTGAAACTACTTTTCCTTCTTTATAATTAAAATTTACTAATTCGCAATCATTTTTACTTCCATTTACAAAAACATCCACTGTTTCTAACACAAAATCTAATAAACTTCCTTTTATTAATCGTGGGCATTGTATATTTCCTTTCATTCTTTCTTGATTCCATTAGTTTAAACTTAAAATTTCATCATCAATTTCTTTAATTAATTGTAGTTCCATAATCAATATAATTTGTACAGTTTATTATATATTCTAGATCATCAATAGTTGAAAATGATTTATTAAACACTCTATAAACATCGTATGATATTGCAAGGTATAATCCAATATTTCATATATGTAATTCCTCCACATCTCATTAACTTTTTAAATTATACACAACCTAATTTTTAGTTTTATTTATGATACGCTTCTACGTATCGGTTAATGATGCGGTTTCTTTTTTATATTGTTTTATCGTCAATCTTAAACATGTAAATTAACTTTTTAATTAAATAAAGTAAAAATAATTTAGGGAGAAAGACTACGAATTCAAAATGAATTTCATCCCCCTTCTCATACATACTTAGTATCCCATTTTATTCACTAATGATTTGTCCTTTGATGACATAATCTTTTTGGTTAACATAAAATCTCATATCTTTACTTCCAACTTTATAAATATATTCTTTGCCTCAGGCTGATGTAGATGTATACTTTGGTTCACCGTAATGATTCAATAATTCTTTTTTGCTCACTGACTTACCGTCAAATAATGAGCAAACACCATTCGCTTTATGATTAGAAACCCCGTAATATGTTGGATCATATAAATCTTTATTATTTTTAGCTAATGCATTTTTATTAATTTTGTAATTATTCTTCTTGAAGTTATCAGCTTTTTGAGATGTTTTAAAATTCTTATCTAGAATAAAGTTACTTTGATTTGCTATATAAACACTATAATTAAAATAAGGTTTCACATTTTCTTGCACATGTGCTTGAGTGACATTAAATAATTCGGGCGTTACGGAAAATCCCTAAACTAAATTTAGAAACTTTTTTCATAAAAATCCTCCTCACATTTGTATTACAGGACACATTTTACATCAATATTACAATGTCACAAACAATTATATAAAATATACTTTTTTTACATTTATACATGCAATTTAACTTATGTTTTTCTTAGTTTAGAGACTTATTATTATAGACAAATTGCAGAGTAAATGTCTGGTATAATCTTATTTAAACAAAGAGAGCATATGCATTGTCATGCCCTATGTTGAGAATCATTTGATATACGTCGATTTTAAATATAAATATTAAAAAATCGCCTGGAACAAAACGTAATGTTCCAGGCGTTGCTAAGTTAAGTCTTATAATGGTTTCGCGATTGCGAACATAACAAATTGTAATGGCTCATTCACTTGGAAAGGTTGAACATAACTTTTTGTATCATTCATTCTGCCTCTCATGTAAGGATCTACAGATACATAAATGGATTCTACTTGAACCTCCCCTGCATGTGGTTCTCGAGTTTCTATTGTTTCAAATCTAAATACATCGTCTTGAGGGATACTTTGTGGTCGTTTTGCAAGTACAACTTGTTGATTATTCATTTATTATTCCTCCAGATATTTAGTCGTAGCGTCTGATAATGACAAATCACCATTGATGATTTGAAATTCGTGACCTTGTAATGCTTCATCAGTTAATACAGAAACAAGCACTTCTGCTACATCTTCTCTTGTAATAGACGGATTTTGTACATTTTCAAATTGCGCACTCATATTGAATTGTTGCGTTTCATGTTCGTTTGTTAAAGTGCCTGGATGTACGATGGTATATTTTAAATTTGCATGTCTTAAGTAGTCATCCGCATAATGTTTTGCAATGGTATATGGTTTCAAGTCGCCTGACGCATCAAAAGCTTCTCGACGTGAGTCGTACGTTGATACCATAACAAAGTGTTGACGACCGACGTGTTCACTTGCTTTAATTGCTTTCACTGCACCGTCTAAATCTACTATGATTGTTTGATCGTCACCTGTCCTTCCACCAGAACCGACGGAAAAAAGGATTTGATCATACGGTTTAAATAATTCTATTAATTCATCAATAGATTGTTTTGCAACATCAATGTAAGTTGCATCAATACCATCTGCTTTTAAAACTTCAACTTGTTCTTCTTTTCTAACACCGGCAGTAAAGTCAACGTTTCGTGCTTTGAGTTTGCGTACGAGATGTTGACCAACGCCACCATGAGCGCCAATTATTAATGATTTCATGTGTATCGCTCCTTTTTAAAATTATTGATTAGCTAAGATTTTTAAAGCATGTTCAGCAACTGCATGTCCTGATTGAGGATTTTGACCAGTGACAATGCGACCATCTACGACTGCGAAATTACTCCAGTCATCCTCTTTTTTAAAATGTGCACCGTTACTAATAAATTCGTCTTCTAATAAATATGGCATGTATTCAGTTGTACCATTTGCTTGTTCTTCACTATTTGTAAAACCAGTCACGTCTTTATGACGAACGAGGTAATCGCCATTTTCTTTAATGTCGAGTAGACCAGCCGCACCATGACATACAGAAGAGAGAACGCCTTGGTTATTGTAAATACTTAACGCAATGTCGTTAAGTTCTTTGTTATTTCTAAAATCCC
The DNA here is from genome assembly GCF_002902365.1 of Staphylococcus cohnii subsp. cohnii. GTDB lineage: Bacteria > Bacillota > Bacilli > Staphylococcales > Staphylococcaceae > Staphylococcus > Staphylococcus cohnii. Next base: position 40,127 of record NZ_PPQC01000065.1, read on the forward strand.
AAATCGCACCATGTCCACCTGCAAAGTAAATGGCTTGATAGTCGCTAGGATTAACCTCTTTTGGAGATAATGTTTGTCCAAATTTATTCATATAATCATGATCCGTGTAGTATTCCCAGTCCTCAGCTCCCATCATTTCAGGGTTAAGACTGATAGGATCAAGAGGCACATATCCACCGTTCGGACTTACGAAATCAACATCATAACCTGCGTCATAGAAATCTTTCGCAAAGTGTGTAACCTCTGAGAACCACGCACCCGTAGGTCTGTCTAAATTATCGTATTTCGCAATGTTTGTTACAACAATTAAAGCCTTTTTCATTGTCTTTCCTCCTCATTCATGTTTGTATAGATTACAATATCAGTTAAACCTTGGTTTAAGAGAAAGGATATGCTTATATGAAACAATATTACATTGAATATGTCTCAGATTATTGCAATATACCTAAAAGCAAACTGCGTTATTACGAGAAAAAGAATATCTTGAAACACATCGACAGAGATAGCAATAACAAGCGTTTATACACAGACGACGATATCGAAATGATTAAATTTATCCAGTGCCTAAGCAATTTGAATATGCCATTAAAAGAAATACGAAAAAACACAGACATGCTTTATCAAAACAAAATAGATGTCCCAAGCGTTTTACGCGCACACCTAGAATTCTTGAATGAACAACGGAATTTGGTCAGTAAACATATCGACTTAATTGAACAAAAATTACAAACTGCCATGACCGAGTGACGAGGGAAAGGTATATGTGAATTAAAATAACGATGCTAACAAGTCATAGACTATACACAAATCTAATCCTATTATATGTAAATCATGCTCCACTATTAAGTGAATGTACAGAAAATAGAAATTATATCAGAGAAATTCGAAGATATGTTTGGCAAGATGATTTTGATATAATAGAAGATTTAAGGCTTATAGATTCAATTAAAAAACATATAAACTAAGGGGCCAAACAGTAAAAACACGATTTGGTGATGCAAAAGAACAGCATAGTAAGAGATGGGCAAGATATAAAGGTAGTAAAAAAGTTCCATAGACACCACCGCTTATTTGCGCTGCCATAAATCATAAAAAGTTGGCAATGTATCTCGTTAAAGAGCCACAAATAGCTATGATAAAACGTAATTTAATCATGATTTTAGTGAAAATTATTAGTTTATACTAAAAACAAACTGAACTTATAAATTTAAGTTCAGTTTGTCCATAGTCTGAAATGAGGCATATGTCTCTTTTTTTATACTTTATAAACATTTTTTCTAAACACTTCTTGATATTGAACATACCCTGATAAATAGTGTTCAATATCATCAATTCTTACTCTATAGCCATGATGTTTAATGAAGAATGAATTCACAATGCGTGCTGGATTTTTGAAATACATAGCAATTTCAGGATAAAAGTAGCCTGTTCTTTCATAATCAGCTCTTAAATGTATAGTATTAATGAATTTTTCTTCATCTAAATAAGTTTCAACAAGTTCAACATAGCCTGTCTTTTTAGCTTTTTCTACTAAGTGATACGTCGCCATTAACATTTCTAAAAATGTTGGGAATGTCGTTTCCCTTTGTTGCATATAATCTAAATAACTCGATACGTTCTGAATGCCAAATTTATAATATTTCTCTTGTGGATCAATTTGTACTAATTCATTTGTACAATATCCTAACCAGTGATCATGATACTTCCAATATTTTTTCTCTATAAACATTTCAAATAACATTTTGATTGTATTCAACCATTCTTCATTATGATCAATTTGATAAAGTCTTAATAATGCTAAAGCAGCTTCACCATCATAATATACAATTCTGAATTGTTCTTTTATCGTTAAATCAGGATAATTTAATACGTGAATCGTTTGTTGTTGATCATCAATCATCGTCAATATCCCTTTTGCAACTTTCTGTGCAGCTTCTAAATATTGATTTTTCTCAGGTACATGCTTTAAATATTCACAAATCGCGAAGATAAATGCAGCATTTTGACCTAATTTTATTTCATTCATACCTTCTGTATCATCAAATATATATCCTGCGCCATCAACTTCATATAAATAATGCTTGATTAAATAATCAATCGCCTTTTCTACAATTGTGACATCTTCATTTAAATAACTCAGACCTTCTATTAATGCATATGTTGAAGATGAATGACGTAAATTATTATAAAATCCTATTTCTTTATCGAAATGTGGAAAATAACCATAAATATACTTTCCGTTATCTTGAATTTGATTTTTCAAAAAGTGAGTACTTGTCTCAATTAGTCGATCGATTTCTTCATTAATATTATCAATTTTTCTTAGACCTTTACGATATCCCTTTTCTTCTAATTCAATAAGTTGATCTTTTTCAATAAAATAGCTTTTCGTGTAGAACTTATAAACATCTTCATTTTCATAATTACGATGTGTGAAATATTTTCTTATTCTTTTGTATTTTTTAATATAGTTGTTAATGTTCTTCTCAGACATGAAAAGCTCTTTACTATTAGGTTCTGGTCTTATAAACGCATTGGTATTAATTTCTTCAGGTAAGAATGCTAACTCCCAATTATTATCTAATGAAAAGCCATATTCTACATAATTTCTACGAGTATGAGTTAAATCATGCTTTAATTGTTCATATTTAATTTTTTCAATTGATGTAACGAAATCTATTTTGATCCATTCAGCATTTTTACCAGTATTTTTTCGAAATGATTCGATATATTTTTTAATATTTCGTTCAGCATTATTAGCTTTAAACATTTTTACTATAGCCTTTTGGGAAGGATGACCAACACTAACAAATATTTTTTCTACATCAGAATTACTATTGAATAAATTCTTTAGTTGATTAGATATCTCCATACATTACATACCTTTCTGTATTAACTTTTATAAAAATAAGCCTAAATCTGTTTTATTAATGAAAATTATGAAACTACCCTAAAAATCATAGAGGCTGGGACAAAAAATTTGCCCCAGCCATAAAATTTCATTTATATAATTCTAGTTATTTTCTTTGTTGTCTTTTTTGCGACGACCAAGTAAGAATAATGATCCAATTCCAGCAAATAAACCGCCGAATAAAGCACCGTTATTTATTGGTTGTTCACCAGTGTCTGGTAATTTCTTATCATTATTTGATTTATCATGATCATCTGTAGTTGCAGCTTTTGCAATGCCGTTTCCACCATTGTTGTTTGAATCAGTTGAACCCATTCCCATATCTGAATCAGAGTCTGCATCTGAATCAGAGTCTGCGTCTGAATCACTGTCTGCATCTGAGTCAGAATCTGCATCTGAATCTGAGTCTGCATCTGAATCTGAGTCTGCATCTGAGTCAGAATCTGCATCTGAGTCAGAATCTGCATCTGAATCTGAGTCTGCATCTGAATCTGAGTCTGCATCTGAGTCAGAGTCTGCATCTGAATCACTGTCTGCGTCTGAATCAGAGTCTGCATCTGAATCAGAGTCTGCATCTGAGTCAGAATCTGCATCTGAGTCTGCGTCCGCATCTGAATCTGAGTCTGCATCTGAGTCAGAGTCTGCATCTGAATCTGAGTCTGCATCTGAATCACTGTCTGCGTCTGAATCACTGTCTGCGTCTGAATCAGAGTCTGCATCTGAGTCAGAATCCGCATCTGAATCAGAGTCTACATCTGAATCTGAGTCTGCGTCTGAATCAGAGTCTGCATCTGAGTCAGAATCCGCATCTGCATCTGAGTCTGCATCTGAGTCAGAGTCTGCATCTGCATCTGAATCACTGTCTGCGTCTGAATCACTGTCTGCGTCTGAATCTGAATCAGCATCTGCGTCTGAGTCTGCATCTGAGTCAGCATCTGCATCTGAGTCTGCATCTGAATCAGCATCTGAGTCTGCATCTGCGTCTGAGTCTGAGTCTGCATCTGAGTCAGCATCTGCATCTGCGTCTGCATCTGAATCAGCATCTGAGTCTGCATCTGCGTCTGCATCTG
>NZ_PPQC01000065.1:44117-44256 GCF_002902365.1 Staphylococcus cohnii subsp. cohnii
GCTGTCCGCATCTGCGTCTGCATCTGAATCAGCATCTGAGTCTGCATCTGCATCTGCGTCTGCGTCTGCATCTGAGTCAGCATCTGAGTCTGCATCTGCGTCTGAGTCTGCATCTGCGTCTGCATCTGAATCAGCATCT
>NZ_PPQC01000065.1:44266-44550 GCF_002902365.1 Staphylococcus cohnii subsp. cohnii
ATCAGCATCTGCGTCTGCATCTGCATCAGCATCTGCGTCTGCATCTGCGTCTGCATCTGAGTCAGCATCTGCATCTGCGTCTGCGTCTGCATCTGAGTCAGCATCTGCGTCTGCATCTGCGTCTGCGTCTGCATCTGAATCAGCATCTGCATCTGCGTCTGAGTCAGCATCTGCGTCAGCATCTGCGTCTGCGTCAGCATCTGCATCTGCGTCTGAGTCTGCATCTGAATCAGCATCTGAGTCGCTATCTGCGTCTGAATCAGCATCTGCATCTGAGTCGCTGT
>NZ_PPQC01000065.1:44560-44793 GCF_002902365.1 Staphylococcus cohnii subsp. cohnii
GTCTGCATCTGCATCAGCATCTGCGTCTGCATCTGCGTCTGCATCTGCGTCAGCATCTGCGTCTGCATCTGAATCAGCATCTGCGTCTGCATCTGCGTCTGCATCTGAATCAGCATCTGAGTCAGCATCTGCATCTGCGTCTGAGTCTGCATCTGCGTCTGCATCTGAGTCAGCATCTGCGTCTGCATCTGCGTCTGCATCTGCGTCTGCATCTGAATCAGCATCTGCATCTG
>NZ_PPQC01000065.1:44803-44933 GCF_002902365.1 Staphylococcus cohnii subsp. cohnii
GTCTGAGTCTGCATCTGCATCTGCGTCTGCGTCTGCATCTGAGTCAGCATCTGCATCTGAGTCTGCATCTGCGTCTGAGTCTGCATCTGCGTCTGCGTCTGCATCTGAATCAGCATCTGCATCTGCGTCT
>NZ_PPQC01000065.1:44943-46028 GCF_002902365.1 Staphylococcus cohnii subsp. cohnii
ATCAGAGTCTGCGTCTGAATCAGCATCTGCATCGCTATCTGCGTCTGAATCAGAGTCTGCATCTGAATCAGAGTCTGCATCTGAGTCGCTGTCCGCATCTGAGTCTGCGTCCGCATCTGAGTCAGAGTCTGCATCTGAGTCGCTGTCCGCATCTGAGTCAGAGTCTGCATCTGAGTCGCTATCTGCGTCTGAATCAGAGTCTGCATCTGCATCGCTATCTGCGTCTGAGTCAGAGTCTGCATCTGAGTCGCTGTCGGCATCTGAATCACTGTCTGCGTCTGAATCAGCATCTGCATCGCTATCTGCGTCTGAATCAGAGTCTGCATCTGAGTCACTATCTGCGTCTGAATCAGCATCTGCATCTGAGTCGCTGTCGGCATCTGAGTCGCTATCTGCGTCTGAATCAGCATCTGAGTCTGCATCTGCGTCTGCATCTGAGTCAGAGTCTGCATCTGAGTCAGCATCTGCGTCTGCATCTGCGTCTGCATCTGCATCTGCGTCTGCGTCTGCATCTGAGTCAGCATCTGCATCTGCGTCTGCGTCTGCATCTGAGTCAGCATCTGCGTCTGCATCTGCGTCTGCGTCTGCATCTGAATCAGCATCTGAATCTGAATCAGCATCTGAATCTGAATCAGCATCTGCGTCTGCATCTGAATCAGCATCTGCGTCTGCATCTGCATCTGCGTCTGCGTCTGCGTCTGCATCTGAGTCTGCATCTGCATCTGCGTCTGCGTCTGCATCTGAGTCTGCATCTGCGTCTGCGTCTGCATCTGAATCAGCATCTGCGTCTGAGTCAGCATCTGCGTCTGAGTCAGCATCTGCGTCTGCGTCTGCATCTGCGTCTGCGTCTGCATCTGCGTCTGCGTCTGCATCTGAGTCAGAATCCGCATCTGAGTCTGAGTCTGAGTCAGCATCTGAGTCAGCATCTGCGTCTGCATCTGCGTCTGCGTCTGCATCTGAATCAGCATCTGCATCTGCGTCTGAGTCTGCATCTGAGTCAGAGTCTGCATCTGAATCTGAGTCTGCATCTGCATCTGCATCTGCGTCTGCATCTGAATCAGCATCTGCATCTGCGTCTGAGTCAG
>NZ_PPQC01000065.1:46038-48515 GCF_002902365.1 Staphylococcus cohnii subsp. cohnii
CGCATCTGAGTCTGAGTCTGAGTCAGCATCTGCATCTGCGTCTGCATCTGCGTCTGCATCTGAATCAGCATCTGCATCTGCGTCTGAGTCTGCATCTGAGTCAGAGTCTGCATCTGAATCTGAGTCTGCATCTGAATCTGCGTCTGCATCTGAATCACTGTCTGCATCTGAATCAGAGTCTGCATCTGAGTCGCTGTCGGCATCTGAGTCAGAGTCTGCATCTGAGTCAGAATCCGCATCTGAGTCTGAGTCTGCATCTGAATCACTGTCTGCGTCTGAATCTGAGTCATCTTTAGCACCATGGATGATTACTTCATCTTGTGGTTCTTCAATGATTTCTCCAGTTTCAGGATCTTTCAAGCCATCTTTACCTGGGATAACTTTAGTTTCACCTTCTGGTAAGTTTGGATCAATTTCTTCACGAGTACCATGAGGAATAATTTCAGGTGCATAGTTAACAATTTCGTCTGTTGGTTCTTTCGTTACTTCCGCTGTTGGATCGCCTTCGCCTACTTTTTCTCCTGTTAATGGATTAATTGTAGTTGGTGTTGTTGTTGTTTTTTCACCATTTTCACCTTTTTGAGCTACTTTATCAGGGCTACCAGGTTCCATTGTTGGATCTAATACACGCTTAGTTTCATATGGAATTTCTTCTTTAGTAACCTCTGGTTCACCTGCTTTTGGTCCATGTTTTGTGACATCGTCAACTGGCGGTGTTACCACTTCACCTGTTTCTGGGTTCTTGATTCCTGGTTTACCTGGCACTTCTTCTGTACTATCAATTGGTAAGTTTGGATCGAATTCATCTTGGTGTCCTTGAGGCACTGCTTCAGGTGCAAAGTGTACAATCTCATCAACTGGATTTTTTGTTACTTCTGTTGTTGGTTCACCACGTTCAACTACATCTCCTGTATCAGGGTCAACTTTAGTTGGTGTAGTTGTTGTTGATTCTCCATCTTCACCTTTTTGTACAATAACGTCAGGTGATCCTGGTTCTAGAGTTGGATCAAACTCACGAATAGTTTTATGAGGAATTGGTTCTTTCGTTACTTCCACATCATCAATTAAATCAGCTTGAGGCGTTGTAATTGTTACACCTTCAAGATTTGTTCTCATAATTCCATCAGAATATCTATTTTGCATATGACTTGAAGTAATTAAAAAATTATATTTTTGAGATTTATCGATTCCTAAATTATCTGTAGTAGCTGTCCAAGTCTTACCTGCATATGTAGCAGTTATTGTACTTGTTGCTGCATCATAATTTAATACTACATCATTTAATCTTTGGCCATGGAATTTACCATCAAGATGATTAGTTGTATTATCTGCATATTGAATTTTGTTTGGTGGATTATCTTTTGTATTTAGGGCATTTTGACCAACTTGGTTAGTCACACCATCTGCATCGTTTCTAACAAATGTACCGTAACCAACTTTTGCTGCGCCAATTTGGCTTAGATTCTTTGTTTTATCTCCATCGATTTTATCGACTTTACCATTATCATTATTGTATGCGGTGTCAATTTTAAAACCAGATGCATTTGCCATACCTTTGTCTCTTAAAATACCACCTTGGTTTAAGAAGTCTTGTCCATTTCCTTGAGTAAAGGTAAAGCCCCAACCATCTGCTCCTGTTGTATTACTTTGATTGTTGTTTGCTACTGGAACAGTAATTGTAAAGTCTTTATTGAAATCAATTTTATCTTTGTATTCTAATGCACCTTTAGTTCCTGTATTAGGATTAAAGTTTGTATTGAATGCAGTTAGCTTTTCTTCATCAGGGAATTCTTCTTTATAAGTTCTATGAATTATATCTCCATATTCAGCAAAGTTACCAGTTCCCTTTTTAGTAACTGTGTCTTGTGTAGCTGCTCTTAATGCTGTTGCTGAATTGTTAACATTTGTTGTTCTAGCATAGCTGCTTACTGAACGGAGTGTTGCTGTTGGTTGTGCGTTTTCTTTGTTAGCTGTTTCTTTAAGTGCTTCACTTAAAGCTATTTTTTTAATTTCTTCATTAGATAAATTTGAAATATCTTTTGGTAATACTTTTTCAATTTCAGCTTTTTCTGCTTCTGTCACTTCAGATTTTTCATATAAATCTTTAGCAACTGTATCTACAACTTGAGTTCTCTCAGTTTCTGCTGGTTGAGTATTAGAATTGCTCTTAGCATTTGTGTCTTCAACTGCTGGTGTTTTTTCTGTTGCTACTTTATTTGTTTCTTCAGCTTTTGGTGCTTCTTCTGTTGCTGCTTTGTTTGTTTCTTCAGCTGCTGGCGCTTCTTCTGTTGTTGCTTTGTTTGTTTCTTCAGCTGCTGGCGCTTCTTCTGTTGCTACTTTGTTTGTTTCTTCAGCTGTTGGCGCTTCTTCTGTTGTTGCTTTGTCTGCTTCTTCAGCTGTTGGCGCTTCTTCTGTTGTTGCTTTATCTGCTTCTTCAGCTGCTGGCGCTTCTTCTGTTGTTGCTTTGTCTGCTTCTT
>NZ_PPQC01000065.1:48525-51658 GCF_002902365.1 Staphylococcus cohnii subsp. cohnii
TGTTGCTGGCGCTTCTTCTGTTGTTGCTTTGTCTGCTTCTTCAGCTGCTGGCGCTTCTTCTGTTGTTGCTTTGTCTGTTTCTTCAGCTGTTGGCGCTTCTTCTGTTGTTGCTTTGTCTGTTTCTTCTGCTGTTGGTGTCTCTTCTGTTTGTTCTTCTTTAGCAACTTCTTGTTCATTAGTTGCAATTTCTTCTGTGCTCTCTTGATCTACAATTTGTTTTTCTGTTGATGTTTGTTTTTCTATAGCCTCTTCAGATTGACCATCATCATTTAAATTATTTGACTGTGATTGTACAGAATTATTTTGTTGTTCATCCGCTTTTGCTTCTTCACCTATCCCGAAAAGTAAAGAAGCTCCGACTAAAATAGAAGCAGTTCCAACAGTGAATTTTCTAATAGAATACTTATTAAGCCTATTAGGGATAAAATCTAATTTCATACCTCTTTTTTTCCTCATAACGTCTTGTCTATCTCCCTTCAATGTTATAAAAATTGATACGACACATATACAGCTAGTCCTATCATCTTCATTGTATTGTATATAAATTTAATTTTCAAGAATTGAAAAATTTAAACAATCATAAATAATTACATCATAGTTTTATAAAACTAAATATTATACAGTTAATTGCATATAAATTTATATAAATTGTAATGTATCACTAGTATATATTATAATATCTAGCAATGACAATAAAATACTTGTATATTGTAAAATTTTTGTAATTTTTTTGTGAAATCCATTATTTACTTATAAGTAAAGACAATACGACAAAACCAAAAATCCTAACTTCATTTTTCATGAGTAAAAAATAATAATTCTCTCACTATATTTCTTTGTGTAAATAGATTTTCCCTTAAAACAATTACTTGTTATAACCTTTTATTATTTTACTCAACATAAATTGAGAATACTCCAAATTATGTAATAAGTAACAATGAATACTATAATGAAAATTAGCACATAAGATTCTTTTGACCAAAACAAACCTGCTAATAAAGCTAACAGAAAAAGATACATGAGATTATAATGAATGCAGAACGTTATTTACAATTCTTATGAAGGTGAGGTTAGCAAAAACTAATGAGCTCCAACTAAAAGTAACCCTACCTGATAATCTAATAATGGCAGCAAAAAAAATAATAATTTATATATTAGTAAAATTTTTATAATAAAAATCTCTTATAAATGAATATGGGGCTAATTGTATTGAGCACTTATAATTAAATATGAAAATATAATCGATAATATCGCAGCTAAACTAATAACAATAAATAGGCGTTTCATAATTCTAACACCTCGTTTATAGAATTAAAAAAGCATCTTGACGAGAATTCGAAATATTTATTCCTAAAAATAATTTCAATAATACTATTTTTATATATTATATAATCCTTTGGTTATATATGTGGACTCCTTTTAATGTGTATACCTTTAAAATTTTATTCTCATTTCGAAAACTGTATATATCTTCAGAATTTAAGTAAATCACTTTACCTTAATCAATTTCACTAACCTATCTTTAATGCAACTATTAACTCGTGCAATAGTTGCATTAAATGAAACGCGATGTATATTGATTAATCACATACATCATATTCCATCATTATGGAATAGTATCGAATTTTAAACTAAAATGATTATATAAGTCATTAAGTTTCAAAAATTTTTTAAATCATTTCAGTACATCAACATGCTATACTATATATAGAAATTGAACGCAATTTTATATTATATAAAGGAGTACAAAATGTCATTAACAATTAAAGAACTTCATAATATTTTAGGGGGTACTCTCCTTGATGCTGAAGGTAAAGAGGACAATATTATTAATAATTTCGAAAATTGGTTTCCTTTTATACAAAATAAAAGCACAGCTTACATCTCTCCCAATAAGCAAACATGGAAACGTTTTGGGAGTGGTGCAAACGCAAAAGAAGGTAATGAATATATTAAGAAAGATAAAGAAGATCTAGGATTAATAATTACTGAAACCTATGTTCCTGACATGAAGTTTAAAACTCCTCAATTAGTTATCAATGATTCTGCAAAAACACTAACTAAATTAGCTGGAGAAATGAGACTACAGTATAAACACCCTGTTATTGCTATAACAGGGTCAATGGGAAAAAGTTCCACTAGAATGCTGATAAGTGCTGGTCTTAAAGATTATTATCCTCTTCAAAATAGATATAATAGTAACGTAAGATACGCAGTTTATTTATTATTATGCAAAATGATTAGACAATCAAATTTTGCTGTACTAGAAGTATCATTAAATGCTTTAAATGCAGTCGGTAATTCATCATATTTAATAAAACCAAATGTAGCTATAGTTACTGGTATAGGTGCTGCTCATATGTCTACATTTAAAGATATTCTAAATATTGTAGAAGCAAAAGCAAGTATTTTTGATGGTTTAACTCCTGAGGGTATAGCAATAATTAATAAAGATACCTTACATTCAGATATAATAATCGAACGCGCCAAACAAAATACAAGTAATATTATTAGGTATTATTTCTCTGAATTGGTAAAAGCACCTTTATTCCATGCTTCTTAAATTTATAATAGTTAATCAATAATGTTCTAGGAGAACAATTTAAATTTAATTTTTGAATTACATTTTTCATACTATATCCTTCTTCATATAAGCTGAAAGCTTTTTGATAAGTTTCAGGTGATAATTTTCTATGAGTCATAAAAAAGCTCCCTTCAAAGTTTACATTTTTAAGTGTCTACTTTGAAGGGAGCATATCAATTTGAGCAAGCCTTTTATAATACTATTTATCGATGATTTCCAATGGCGGTAACTCATGAATTAAATCTATTGTTAATACCGATAAATTTATTATTTTTAATAAATGATTCAGTATATATTTAGGATCATCAGAATATTCATTTGGGTCATCAATTATACCTGAATTTTTATCAACCTTGATTTGATATTGATCCATAACCCATTCAATTGCTGATTTTCCGTTAACCTTGTAATCATAAGCTCTATTTGGAATTTCTTTTATAGTTATATCATTATTTACAATAATAGTGTTTTTTTCATTTCGCTTTGGAAATGTCATTTTTTTTATTTTATATGATGGATTTTCACTTTGGTTTATTACTACTTCAGAAC
>NZ_PPQC01000065.1:51670-70224 GCF_002902365.1 Staphylococcus cohnii subsp. cohnii
CACAACTTTCATAATTCAAGTGTAAATTCATTAATTTACGTCCTATTTCAATAAACTTCTCTTTATTTTTTACTAATGGAATTCTAGGCAATTCTTTACTTAAATTCCCAGAAAACTTACTCTTATATTCATTTGAATGAAACAATCCATAAATATAATACATTAAATTTTCTCTATTTAAGCCAGATATATCAAAACTAGAAAAATTAATATTACTTTCATACTCGCCGTTTTTATTATTTATGAATTCGACAAAACCTTGCCCCTTTTCCATTAAATCCAAATTGGGTATTACGTTTACTGCTAATGCCGAAAATTCTCTTGATGAACCTACTCCTGTAATATAAATTGCTTTATTTTTTTCGCTAAATAATTCTTTACTTTTCCCTGGTCTTTCAATAATATTTCTATCATAATATAGCCATTTTTTTGTAAAAGGACGATACATACTTACTTCAATATTCTTATCATTAAGTGTGATTTTTTCACCTTTTTTAAATTTTTTCGTTAAATTAACAGTCCATTTAATTTTTGAAGACTCCATATTTCGTTTTTCGTTTGTATACTTACCTTTGTTCTCTTTTACTTGTTTAATATTATCGTTGTAGTTCGAAATCATTTCTTGAGCCTTTTTTATCGTTTTTACTTTATTAAATCCATAAACCCATGCGTCCCTATTAGTACTAACGCCTATTACTTTTTTATTAAATACATCTGTAATAGAATTGTAATTCTCATATTTTTCATCTCTTTGGTTTATCCAATCATGGTTATTGTCAGGTTGTATATTTTGCCATTCAATGTTTTTCACAGATTCTTGTTGTGAAATTATATCTAATTTTTCTTTTCTGTTCAAATAGTCTCCAATATCTTTATAATAAATATTATGGTTATTAGAACCATCTTTTATTAAAGTTATAATTACTATTGGAGTACGGCTTCCAGAACCAAATATTTTACCTCCTTCTTTTCTAGACTGTTCTCCTTGAGTCCTTTGGTCTCCTCTTAAATTGTAAATATATATATGATTAAATTCTTCATAAATACTTTTCCGAACTCCTGATGTCGCATTACTATCAATAAAAGAAGCATTGATTACAAATGATATGATACCTTTATCTCCAATTCGGTCTGTAGCCCATCTTAATGCTAAAATATAAGAGTCATATAAAGATTTTCTTAATTTAGCAGTTGAATATTTAGCATAAGTATTCTCTATTCTTTTATTTAAATTGGGATACTTTAAGTTTGCCGTATTATCATTTGCATTTTTTTGTCCTATAGAATAAGGCGGATTGCCAATAATAACAAAAATATCATCCTTTTTTTGTTTCTGTAATCTATAATTATTTTCATTTAAAATATTCTCTTCAAAGTAATCATTAGTTTCAGTACTTTCGAAAGTATCTGTTAACACAATACCTTCGAATGATTCATAATCACCATCAATAAGTGAATTAAATACCTCTTCTATATTAATTGTAGCAATATAGTAACTTAACAAAACAATTTCATTAGCATGAAGTTCTTGATTAAACTTCCGTACTAGATCTTCTTTTTTTATAATCCCACTTTGTAATAATCTTACTATAAATGTGCCAGTGCCCGTAAATGGATCTAACATATGGACATTTTTTTCGCTTAATTCTTTATCAAAATATAACTTAGAAACATCATTTACAGATTTCAAAATAAAATCTACTACTTCTACAGGAGTAAAAAGCGATAACTAACACAATTTTTATAGTTAGAGTTGGTGTATCGCAGTTAGCATTTTTGTCCAAATAAAATTGAAAATGTGTATAGAATTGATTGGGGAATCTTTAGCATAAATAATACTTTATATACAGCAAAACTTTGAGGAACACAAAAAACACTAAAGTCGTATGACAAAACGCCATCGACTTTAGTGTTTTTTAATTGGTTTTATAATAAATATTTTCCAGGAAATAATCTATGCGGTATTTCCACTAACTTTTTAACTTATCATACATGCTCATATAGCTAAGTAGCGAGCATGATATGCTTTAATTTCGGTCTTTTCAAATTCATTTTATGAAATAAATAAACTACAAATAAATGTCCAAATACAAACGAGAATTAACAATCCGATACTGAAACGCATTGCCATTTTCATCAGTTCTGATTCTTTACCTACTTTATTAACTGCTGCTGTAGCGATAGCTATAGATTGTGGTGATACAATCTTAGCAGTTACACCACCAGCGACATTAGCTGCAACAAGTAATGAACCTTTTGTACCAATTTGTTCAGCAACAGAGGCTTGAATTGGCGCAAACAATGAATTATTGTTTACGACGGATCCCGTCATAAATACACCAATCCAACCAAGTAGTGGTGACAATAATGGGAAGGCAGCGCCTGTTTTAGATATGCCTTGTCCCATAGCATTACTTAATCCACCATATGTTGTAATTTTAGATACTGCTAAAATGAAACAAATGGTTAACACTGAAATCCATAATTCTTTAACTGTGAGACCCAGTAAATGACCAGCCGTTTTAAAGCTCATATTTTTCGCAATAATAATTGTAATGATCGCTGTAATTAAAATCGCTGTACCTGTTTGAGCAAAGAAATTGAATGTCAGTTCATTCGGTTTATTAGTCACAGCATTCATCGTACCCGGCACATTAAAGTTCACAACAAGTGCACTTAGGGCACCACCTTTTTCAAATAAACCTTTAAATGCTGGTAAGCTCCAGATCATCACAACAATCGTTAAAATGATAAACGGGCTCCATGCATAAGTGATGTGTCCAATAGAATGTTTAGGCACGGCATCTGCTTTTTCATCTTTATTAATTCTGAAAATATTTTTAGGTTGCCATTTTTTTGAGAACAATGCTAATGCAATCATTGCTACAAGGCCAGGGATAATATCAGCCAACTCTGGTCCAGCAAAAGCTGCAATAAGCACTTGTAAAACTGTGAAAGTAACTGCCACAACTAAAGTGGCTGGGAAAGTTTCTTTCACACCTTTAAAGCCATCCATAATATACATTAATAAAAATGGCACAACGAAACTAATAAAACCTAACGTTAAATTACCAATTAACGCTACTTGAGATGTTGTTACACCACCTGGCAAATTCAAAGTATCCACGATAGCAATCGGTATACCTACCGCACCATAAGCACCTGCTGCTGCATTACTTACTAAACAATACATCGCAGCTTGCAAAGGTTTAAAACCTAATTGTGTTAATAGTACCGCACAAATGGCAATAGGTACGCCAAAGCCTGCAGCACCTTCTAAAAATCCATTAAATACAAAGCCAATCAATAATAATTGAACACGTTGGTCTCGTGAGACACTCGCGATACTATCTTGAACAATAGCAAATTGGCCGCTTTTTGTAGCAATTTTATATAACCAAACTGCCATGATTACAATAAAGCCTATTGGGATAATCCCTTGATAAAAGCCCTCTAAAGTAGCGCCGCCTGCAATACTTCCTGGTAATTTAAAGAAAGCCATAGCAACAATAATTGTAACGATTAACGTTGTAATTGCTGCATAAACACCTTTCATTTTAAATACAGTCAAACATAATAAAAATAATATAATTGGTATTGCGGCTACAATACTTGAAAGTAGCAGATTATTAAAAGGGTTAAAACTTTCAACTAACATATTTGCTCGCTACTCCTTTATTCTGCTTGTCTTATTTCTTTTGCAATATCTTTGTAGTCAATATCCGTATTTGTAAATGCTTCATCATCGACTGCAAAATGTTGTTCAAATGTTTCAAAGTTTTGAATTTCTACCGTAACATCTGAAACTTCAAAATCCAATACGTGTCCGCCAAAATTACGGTCATCATTAGCGAAATGAACATGGAAACCTGCTGAACCAATACCATGGAATAATTCTGGTGTAAAGAAGCCTACAATAGAACCTTTGATATTTTCTTCAATTTGTTCAGGTTGTCTATTCGCTGAGTTAATCAATCTTGTATATGGTGGCTCTTGTCCTGGCATCATACGTACATGCATTTTTTTAAATGTTCCTGAAATTTTAACAGCAGAAAATAAATTTTCACTTAACATTTTTTCTTTAACTTCATCATAAACTTCTGCTAAAGATTTATTGCTTGTGCTATACGTTTTATCAGGTGTAAATCTTGATACGGTTGCATATGGTGATAATTCATCACCTTTCAATTCTACAAATTCTTTATGTTCATTGGCATGATAAGCTTTACCATCAACGATAATCACTTCACCATCTGAACCTGTTAAAGTCGCAATGCCAATGTCTCCATGTTCTAATAAATTATTGATTGAAGCAGTACCTTGTAAAAGGCCTGCCATCAATGTACCTAATGTGCCGTGTTGATATAGTACGTTAGTCATAACTTTATTCACTCCTATTTTGATAAATAATTAATCATTTTCGCCGTTTGATTCGATATTAGTTAAAAGCGTCAGGTAACATATTTGTTGAAAGTTTGACATTATCTTTGTAATTCACTGGGATATCAATTAATACTGGTCCTTCAGTTTCGTATCCCTCTTTAATTGCCGCTTCTAATTCTTCTTGATTTGTTACACGTAAGCCTTTAGCACCAAATGATTCAGCATATTTAACGAAGTCTACTGAACCAAAGTCTACACCTGAACTACGTTCATATTTCATTTCTTCTTGGAATTCAACCATGTTATATTTACCGTCATTCCAAATTAATTGAATGATATTAAGATTTTTACGTACAGCAGTTTCTAAGTCTTGTGCTGAGAATAAGAAACCACCATCACCAGCAACGGATACAACTTGTGTATTAGGACGTACTAAAGCAGCTGAAATAGCCCATGGTAACGCAACACCTAACGTTTGCATACCATTACTGAATAGCAAGTGTCTTGGATTGTAACTTCTAAATTTACGTGCCATCCAAATATAGTGACTACCTACGTCTACAGTTACTGTTGTATCATCTGATAATACTTTTTGCATTGACTTAATGACTTCAACTGGGTGTAACACGCCATCTTCATGTGTTGGTTTGATACCAGTTGATTCAAGTATATGCGCTCTTAAAGTTTCTAATTCGTCTAAATGTTTTTGACTGATAAAAGGTTCATCGACTTTGTCAGAAATAAGTTCGATTGTGCCAGCAATATTACCAACCAATTCTTTTGCTGGTTGCATATGATTTGTAATTTCCGCTTGAATTTCATCTATATTAATAATTTTAGTATCTAATTCTTTATTCCAATTGCTCGCTTCATATTCAATTGGATCATAACCAATCGTAACAACGAGGTCACTTTTTCTTAATAATTCGTCACCGACTTGGTTACGGAATAAACCAACACGACCAAAGAAATGGGATTCTAGTTCACGACTAATCACACCCGCACCTTGGAATGTTTCTACAACTGGTAAATTTGTTTTTTCAACTAATTTACGGATTGCATTCGTTTCGTCTGAACTTGAACTTCTCATACCTGCTAATAATACAGGGAATTTCGCGTTTTTAATCGCTTCAATTACTTCATTAACATTTTGTTCACTTGGCACACCTAAGCTAGGTTTTTGGCAAAGTGCAATCGCTTGTGATTCAACCGGTGCAGAAATAACATCTTGCGGTATGCTTATGAAACTTGCGCCATTTTTACCTGAAGTTGCAGTTCTCATCGCATTTGTCATAACTTCTGATAATGACTCTGGATCTTGAACTTCTTCACTATATTTTGTTGAAGATTTTAATAATGCTGCATTATCAATACTTTGGTGTGTTAGACGTAATAAATCGTTACGTTTAACTTGGCCACCTAATGCTAATACAGGGTCTCCTTCTGATGTCGCTGTTAAAAGTCCAGTCGTTAAATTACTTACCCCTGGGCCACTTGTTACTAAGGCAACACCTGGTTTACCTGTTAAGCGTCCAATACCTTGTGCCATCATTGCCGCGTTTTGCTCATGACGCGTTACAATAAGTTCTGGGCCATCATCTTCAAGTGCATTGAATAAATAATCGATTTTAGCACCTGGGATACCGAATACATATTCCACACCATTATTTTTCAAAGTATTTATTACCATATTTGCTGCTGTATAATTTTTGTCAGCCATTTTACATTCATTTCCTTTCAACATTTAATGCAAAAAATCATTAATCATTGCAAGCAATTTAAATTATTCACTTAACAATGTATTAAAAATTTAATCTCATTACATTATTATGAAAAAATCATATTTAATACTCTAAATTAGCGCCGTTCACATTTAGTCCTATACCATGGCATGTCATAACGAATGATTTGCGCTGTAAATTGATTACATACTTATTATAAAACGCTGCAACATATATATAAAATACATATTATCTATCTAACCCATAGAAAAAAGTAATGGTTAGAACATGTGAAAGTTGGATAATTTGCGTGTATATGGATAACTATTATATAGGAAGTTTTTAAAATAGCTATTATCTTTCCAGTTGCTCATATATTGATACTTGAAAAATTAAACTCTCCTATTTAGTACTTACACGCGTGCGTGCATAAATAAATGTACATATATTTTAATAGTTGTGTTTGTTGAAGATTGATCGGGGTAAAATTACATAGAACTATAATTTTTCTATATTTAATTAGCAATGCTATATTATGGAATGTTTGTAAATTTTCTGTTTAAATGAAGTTGTACATCAATAGAATAACAAAAAAGATATTTAAAAAATTTATTTCTATCTATGTTTTAATAGTAGAAATAAAAAAGATTCCATATTAGAATGGCACCTATAAAAAATATGTATTTTAATGATAGGTGATTTAGTATTATACTATAGTTGCAAGTTGAGATAAGGAAAGGTGATTAGATAATGGCTACTAACAAAGAGTCAAAAAGCGTTGTAATAATTGGCGCTGGGGTATTAAGTACTACATTCGGTACAATGATTAAAGAATTAGCACCAGAATGGGATATTAAATTATACGAGCGTTTAGAACGTCCAGGTGATGAAAGTTCTCACGAGCGTCATAACGCTGGTACAGGACACGCTGCTTTATGTGAATTGAATTATACAGTTAGACAACCAGATGGTTCAATTAACATTGAGCAAGCGAAAGAGATTAATGAACAATTTGAATTATCAAAACAATTTTGGAGTCATTTAGTTCAAAACAAAACAATCAGTAACCCTGAAGAATTTATTCGTCCGCTACCACACATTAGCTTTGTAAGAGGTAAAAATAACGTTCAATTTTTAAAAGATCGTTATGAAGCTATGAAAGAATTCCCAATGTTCGACAATATTGAATATACAGAAGATATTGAACAAATGAGAAAATGGATTCCATTAATGATGCAAGGTCATAGTGCAGGTGACATTATGGCAGCTAGTAAAATTGATGAAGGTTCTGACGTAAACTTTGGTGAACTTACTCGTAAAATGGCCAAAAACTTAGAAAAACAACCTAATGTAGATGTTCAATACAACCACGAAGTAATGGACTTTAACCAACGTAAAGACGGTAAATGGGAAGTTAAAGTACGTCAACGTAACAGTGGTAGTGTAGAAACACAACTAGCTGATTATGTATTTATTGGTGCAGGTGGTGGCGCAATTCCACTATTACAAAAAACAGGAATTCCTGAAAGTAAACACTTAGGTGGATTCCCAATCACTGGTCAATTCTTAATCTGTACAAATCCAGATGTTATACAAGCACATGATGCTAAAGTATACGGTAAAGAACCTCAAGGTACACCACCAATGACTGTACCTCACTTAGATACACGTTATATTGATGGTGAACGTACATTACTATTTGGACCATTCGCTAGTATTGGACCTAAATTCCTTAAACAAGGTTCTAATTTAGATTTATTTAAATCTGTTAAACCATATAACATCACAACTTTATTAGCATCAGCAGTTAAAAACTTACCATTAATTAAATATTCAATTGATCAAATCTTGATGACTAAAGAAGGTACTATGAACCATCTTCGTACATTCTACCCAGAAGCACGTGACGAAGACTGGCAATTATACAATGCTGGTAAACGTGTTCAAGTAATCAAAGATACACCTGAAAACGGTAAAGGCTTTATCCAATTCGGTACAGAAGTGGTTAATTCTGAAGATCATACTGTAATTGCATTATTAGGTGAATCTCCAGGGGCTTCTACTTCAGTATCAGTTGCATTAGAAGTATTAGAGAAAAACTTCCCTGAATATAAATCAGAATGGACACCAAAAATCAAAAAAATGATTCCATCTTATGGTCAATCATTAATTGAAGATCCTGATTTAATGAGACGTACACGTCAACAAACTTCTAAAAGCTTAAACCTAAACTATTATAGTAAATAGTAGTTTAATGCATAATAATTTTAAAGGATTGTGAAAAAAATGAAAAAACTATTAGTAGTTTCAGTAATCGGCGCTATCGGTTTTTGCGCTTTAAAACGTTATCAAAAACACGTGAATAAAGCACCGAATATCGAATATTAAAAACAACTAACAATTGTAGGGCTTCAATTGAGAGTTTAGAACGACCCCCACTCTTAATTGTAAAAAGACTAATTCGCTTGAGCGAATTAGTCTTTTTTTATATTTCCAATCTTCTTAATCATGCTTCGAATTTCATTACACTTCTCTCAAACCAATTCAAAATACTCAAATTAATAAAATTCATATTTCCCAAAATTCATTCCAACTATATTCCAAATATAATTTTATATAGTATTATTTTATATATTAATCATTTCATAAAAATTAGGAAGCTCATATGACAGAATACCTATTGTTATTAGGTGCAGATCAGTTTTTAAGAGAACATGCTTACGCTGGTGGCAAAGCAATCGGTGATTTTCAAATATGGACAGCAATTCAAAATGCAAAATATAAGTACAATGCGTATTTTGATTTTTGCATTGATGCCAATCCTTTAAGCTATGAAGAGATAAAGAAAGAGATAGCATATTATCAAATTCAGGGGTACGAACCAAAAAGCATCGTCCCCTTAAATGATTGGACATTAGAAGTAGCTAATCAATTAAATCGAGACTACGGTTTGCCTTACCTTGAACCAAAGGTTATTAAAGCTTGCAGAAACAAGCACATCATGAAATTCTTATTTGAAAAAGCAAACATTCCTACAGCAAAGTCGATACAATTTAATGATGCAACAGAATTGAAAGAATGTATCAAAGAATTTACTTTCCCAGTAATTATAAAACCAATGGATTTTGGAGGCAGTGATGGGGTTTACTTAGCAAATAACGAAAAAGAATGCATGGATGCCTATAGAAAATCGAAACAAATTATGGAGACTTATGCTGATACCTTTCATGTATCTAAAAATAAATTTCTGATTGAAACATTTATTGATAGTGATGACGAAGTTTCAGTTGAAGTGTTGTGTGGTCATCATTTTTATGAGGTCATTACAGTTACCGAATAATATTTATCTCCCAGACCATGGTTTACTGAAATGGGTCATTTAGTCCCAAGTCACAGATATAAAAATGAAGATATTAAAAACCTTGCAATCCGCACGTGTCAGACTTTAGGTATTACGCGAGGCGTTGCTCATGTGGAAATAAAAATCAAAGGCGACCAACTCTATGTCATAGAAGCTGCTGCTAGACCTGGTGGTGACGCTATAATGGACTTAGTTGAAAATGCTTATGATATGAACCCTTATCAACTCCATATTTCTATGTACATTAATAATAAAGTTAAATCAGCAGATATATTCACACCAAAACGTACGTCTGCTATCGCTTTTATGAAAGCTAAAAAAGGTAAGATACAAAATATTAACTATCCTGATATAGCCAATGATTCTGAAATAAAAAAAGTAAATTTATTAAAGGGTATTGGAGACAATGTAACCGATCCTGAAAATTGGAGCAGTCGTGAAGGACTTGTGTAGTTTAGCTGGCCTGAATTATCGACTACAAAAACTTTCAAACATATTCATAAAGCCAATGAACTGGCATCTAAAATTTTTGATTGTAGTGATGCGCATCATGACTAATTATTTAATAATCATTGCATTATACCGTTTTATCTGTTTAGTCTACCTAATTCTTTGCTTAGCAATTAGAAGTAGAAATAAGATGATGCATCTTACCTCTATAAACGAATCATCTCCACCCAAGTCATCTGTAAAATTAATACATTATTTTATGAGCATGCTATTGATTTTATTTTGAGTGCAGCAGTAAATCAATGCAATCTTTACATGGCAAAATCAGAGGATAATGAAAAGGCATTACGTGAAATATTATATGTCATTGATGATCAGTACACTATTTTAAAGACTTTGTTTAAAAGATCGGATCTTAATATAGTTAAACAAACATTATCAAAGAAAATGCGCGACAACATGAATCAAGAAAATAATGAAATTACAATCCAATTTTTATCATCAGCTGTAGTAGGCGTTATTGTATGGTGGATTGAAGCATCAAAACCATGTGATATTGATACTTTAACAACAGAGCTGTCCGTTTTATTGGAACCCCATTCAAAGCACTTATAATGCTAAAATTGATTGGAGCATAAAGTTTATATTAAATCGTGTTATAAATTGGGAGTCTGGGACATAAATAAATGTCTCAGTCTCTTTATGTACAATAAAAAAGAATATCTAAATCATTAACTAGTCATTTTTCAATGTCTATCCCTATGTCACTCAACAAAAATTAAAAGTTATAGAATTTATACATAAAATCGATTTAAATCCAAAATAATTTCAACTCTAGTTTAAACTGCGCCTATCAGTTATAATTAGCTGATGTGTGTTATTTTCATTAAGGGGGAGCATGTTGAAGTATTTTGAAGAAATACCTATTATTAGATCTATTGCTACACTATTTATCGTATGTGTTCATCTATCAGTTTCATATACGAATAGCGAAAACAACCATAATATGACCATTCTCGCAGGATATTTGAGTCAAATTGGTCGGCTTGGCACGCCTGTTTTTGCAGTGATTAGCGCTTTTTTATTAACCCATTCTGTATTAAAACGAGGTTTTGATTTAAACTATTTCGCTAAATCACGATTCACCAAAATATTTGTGCCTTATATCATTTGGACTACCGTTTATTTATATTATTTAGGTGTTGTTGAAGTGAATTTAGATAGTAATAAAAACTTTATTAGCTATTATTTATTTGGAACTGGAAATTACCATTTATATTTTATATTAACCGTGCTGCAGTTTTACATATTATTTCCATTCTTACAAAAAATTAAAAAAGGGATTCCCTTATTACTAACTTACTTATTATTTACATTCATCACTATTTTATGGCAATTAAACTATGAACACATTTCAATTGATATACCAGTTATCGGTACTTTTATAACAAGTAGGGCATTCATACTCAATTGGATTTCTTATTTTATATTGGGTATTATTTTTGCTAAGTATTATGAAGAAATCAATTCATTGATCAAAAAGTATATCAAGTTATTTTTACCTGCCATTGTTGTCGTCTTTATATCTTTTTTATTGTTTATTGATTTAGATCATTTTGTAACCTCATCGCATCCAGCATTTTTATTATATACATCGTTTTTCTTAATATTTTTGATTTATTTTTATTTTTTAATTAGAAAAAATAAATTACTTATGAAAACATTAACTTTAATTGGTAATTACTCTATGGGGATATATTTAGTACATCCTTTAGTAAAATGGCTTGTATTAAAAATTTCAATTTTTGATAATAGAGATAGCATACTGTTATATGGTCTTTCATACATCATTATCGTCGGTTTATCTGTACTAGTTATTCATTTACTTATTAAAATTCCAAATGGAAACTATATCGTACCTGTCCCTAGAAAAACAAAACTTAAAAGTAATCCCACTCAATATTTCAGAAGTAAACCATCATCATAAATTTACTGTTTTCCATCTAATCAAATTCATTTCACTATTAATATAGCGAAAAGCAATATAGCTTCCTTGACACCACACGTCAAGGAAGCTATATTTTGACTTTGTAGGAGAACGAAAACCGCATAAAAGACGTATTTACTGAAAAATACATTAAGTTGCGCTATGCCCCCACTACTATAAAAATAACTACTATTCACAAGCTACTTTTTAAAATCACCCCCAAAAAAATTGCACAATTTATACAACTTTTAAAAACTATTCCATAATTACTGGTTTTAATAGTATAATAAATAACAAAAGTTAATTGTTGTCACAAAACACAAAAAGCAACTATTTATATTTACACAACTAGAGGCTAATTACAAAATTTCATCAAATTATAAATCTTATGAACATAGAAAGGGGTATGAAATGAAAGTTATAAAAAGTAATAAAGTAACAAATAAATTTAAAGTAAGTATACTTATAAGTACATACAATAAAGAGAAGTTTATTGAAAATACGTTAAATAGTATATTGGCACAGACAATGAATAAAAATGATTTTGAATTAATCATTGTAGATGATTGTTCCACAGATAATACGCTTGATATTATATCTAAAAAGATTGAAAGTTTTTCTAATTATCAATTTGTTCAATTAGATGAAAATTCAGGAACACCTGCCAAACCTCGTAATCTATCAATCGATTTAAGCAAAGGTAAATACATTATGTTTGTAGATGGCGATGATTGGTTACCTTCAGATGCCTTGGAAAATTTATATACGCTTTTAAAATCAAATAAAACTGACTATGCTACAGGTCTTACAAAATATGTATATAGTGATCGTATTGCACGTAGTGGTGTTGCCTTATCTAAAATTGCATATAATAAAGTTGGTTTGAAAAATTTTAGAAAATCATTTTATCATTTAGCGCCTGCTGGTAGGATGATGAAATCTAGTGTTATCAAAAAAAATAATATTCGTTTCCCAGAAATGATATTTGGAGAAGATTTACAATTTTTCGCTGAAGTGTTTTTTAACACTAAAAATATCAGTACCACACAAGACGTTGTTTATTGTGCTAATCGTTATGACGAAAATATTTCTTTAGTAAAATCTGAAGCATCTACCGTGCTTAATCGTATAAAATGGCAAAATGAAGCCTACCGTTACTTAACAAAAAAATACAAAAACAATAAAATTTTTGCTAACTTATTATACCGAATTATAAACAAAGATATTTTAGAAGGTAAATTTTATAAAAAAGGATTCATTAAAGAAATTGATACATTACTTCCTGTCTTTCAAGATATTTTAAATACGATAGATAATGATTTTAATTCTTTGGACTATGCAGATGACACATTGAATCAACATGCCTTAACGCTCATTAAAAATGGTGACAAAGAAGAGATTATAGACTTTGTTAACTTTTATTTAAAGAAAGACGAGAAGCCACTTTACCTTTCAAACGATAAATACTATTACGTCTATAAAGAAAATAAATATAAAAAAAGAATGCATATCATATTGCAAAAAATAATCAAA
This sequence comes from Staphylococcus cohnii subsp. cohnii, assembly GCF_002902365.1. Lineage (GTDB taxonomy): Bacteria > Bacillota > Bacilli > Staphylococcales > Staphylococcaceae > Staphylococcus > Staphylococcus cohnii. The sequence goes on from NZ_PPQC01000065.1 coordinate 65,106, forward strand.
AAAGATGAAAACATATTTTTAAAACTCTACTCTAAAAACTCAGAATTAAAATATCTTGAAATAAAAAATAGAAAAGATCCAACCAACTATACAGTTCTAGAGATTAAAAAACATCTTTTCAAAACTGGAGAATACACAGTTCAATTCAAAGCAAATGAACTTTCAAAAGGTAAATTAGCACTGACAGTACTTGATAAAGATTTAAATGGAGCTGCTATTAAATCAGGTATGCAATTCGATTTTTATGAGACTGTTAACGGAAATCTCGGTTATATTAAGAAATGATACTTTTACCCTCCTTATTATAGATTTAATGATACGTCCTAACTATCAAAATAAATCAATCAGTAAAATTTAAAAACGACAGTTATAACCTGTAGTTGAAGCGATGTCATAACACATAGCCAGTAACAAATAAAATACTTATAGATGCAAAAAGGCGAACCCACTAGGATTCGCCTATATTTATAATATGATCAAATAACAAGATTTGAATTTTCATATTATTTCCCTCTTTTCTACTATTTGCTTTTCCTTGAATTTACAACCCAATTGTCTTTCTGATACCTTTTAATTGAATATCTCTCATCGTCGATGCCACTTCTCTCACGTCAATGCTATCTTTATTAGCGGACCAATACTAAAATGTTTTAATTAAAATAACATACAAATATTCTTTCACTAAATCTTCACGTACTTTGGATACATGATGAAGCTCACCTAAATTGATAAACCTTTTACCTATTTCATTCTTTATTTTCATTTCAAAACTTGAGTCTCCATTATGCCCTAATAAAAGTCGTATTGTTTCTGAATATGGCTCTAATGCTTCAAACAATTGTTGAAATACTTCAACATTCAACATATCTTCTTTCGCAAATTGTTGATCTATCTTTTGACGTTCTTCGTATAAATGCGTCAAAATCTCTTCTTCTATCTCTGATAGCAAATTATATTTATCATCATAATATCTATAAAATGTACTTCTTGTGATCTCCGCTAATCATACTATTCTATAAATGTCAATAACTCATGTATTAATTTTAATATTTATACTGCCGATTAATAGATAATATAACTATTTTATTCTAACCAAAGATGTTTGGTTTAGCATATTACGTAATAATTAATAAGATTAAAAATTTTTTTACTAAACAACTATGGATATACCAAAGCAACTGAATTTACTGATTTATTATTGCTCTCTTCTAAAAGTTTTTATCGTTTAATAAATGAAATTTTAAAAGATCTATTAATAAGCTCCCCAAAACCAACGACTGTGTACCAAATTATTAATAAATTCTATATTAGTGAAAGTATGTTATCCGTAGATGAAAAAATGATTATAGAAACGATCCAGCCATTTAACCTAAAACTGATTCGCAAAGATCGTACCTTGGTAATTTCTGGAGAAGAATCTGATATCAGAAGTGCATTAATGCAAAGTATGGATACTATATTTTTAGATATTGAAAAATCAGATAGTATACCCAAAATATAGAAGAAAAAGATAAAATTTTGTTTATCACCAAATAAGTACGATTGAAAAAACGCTCAATGTTAGCATACCGTACCCATACAATATTAATATCTTTTCACACTTATATATTTTAATATCACGCTTTAGAAAGCACGAAAAACCCGAAGTAAAAAAACATAAAAATTGCACCCCTTAAAGTTGGAATTTTAGTCCGACTTTAGGGAGTGCATATCATTTGAATTCAACGAAAGTGTTTTTTATTGTTATGACTTATATTCAACTATATAAAATTATTAGATTTAACTAATTAAACTTTTTATTTGTATCTCGACCACCTTCTATTGCTTCGTCGAGATATTCTATATTAGATTCTAAGTTAATAACGCTGTAGTATGGTTTAGATTTAATACGCTCTTTATCACCAATAATATAAAATTCTTTTTTAGCTCTTGTTACAGCAACGTTTAATAAATTTGGTTTTGCACATGACCAATTGACTGCACCATCTTGATTATTGTCAGTACCTATTACAAAATAAACTTTCTTTGCTTCTTTACCCTGGAATGTATGTACAGTTCCAATTGAATTTTTGATCCAGTCACTTACTTTTTTAGTATCATCGCTTACAGTTTGAATCAATTCTCTTCTTGCTAATAATTGAATTTGTTTTTTTACTTCAGTAAATGGTGAAATGACATAAACGCTTGGTTCATTCTCTCCATTTTCTATACTTTGTTTCCAATCGTTTTTAAGTAGTGCTATGACTTTATCCCCTTGTTCTTTTACGAATTGCCTCTGTACAGAATTACCTTTAACATCATACCATCCAGTTTTACCTATATCGGTAATAGTTTTAGGTAAGACCATTTTATTATCATAGGCAATTTGATTGGCGATAGTAAACATTGGCTTTAAACATCTTCTATGTACCCATAATGGAATTCCAATCCAGTGTTTTTTAGCATCATCATCCGTCTGGGTTTTCCAATATCCATATTTATTTGCAAAGTCAGCTACGGTTTGAACAGAAGATTCTTTTGAAAGTAAGCGTTCATGAATATTATAGCCTTTTCTAATATTAGCTATTAAATTATCTTCCATTGTTACTACTGGCTCTATTTGAATAGGATCTCCAACTGCAATCACTCTCTTAGAACGATATAATGCACCGACTGCTGCTTGTGGTAGGGCTTGTCCGGCTTCATCTATAAACAAGTAATCAATAAAATCTTTAGGCAAACCTCTATACATTGATGCAAAACTTGCAAATGTTGTACTCACTACAGGAAAAATAAGATGCATCACATTCCATGCATTAGTCACTCGAATCGGCGCTGAATCAAGATATGAATTACGAGCTTTAAAGTCTTGCATAGCATAATAAACTGGACCATTATTGGCAATTAATATCAGTTTTTGGAGTTCCATTGCTTTTAAAAATAATAATCCACGATGATATTGTAATTCATTAGAATTCCACAGGTTTTCTACCTGACGTTTTTCATATTTATTTTTATTCCAAAAATCAGAATCAGGAAATGTCACATTAGAATCACTTTTATATTGATTATACTCTGTCAATTTAATATTACACTCATTTATTTTTTCTTCGTTATTCTTTATCTTTTGCTCAAAATCTTTATTATTATTACTTATCTCTTTTATACATTTTTGTAAATCATTTATTTTTGTATGGTAAGACTTTTTTTCTTCTAATAATTTTATTTTATCTTCTTTACACTTATCTAGATTAGTAGTAGTTTGGTTTAACCATGACTTCATTTTCTTAAATATATTATTGGGGTTATATGTTTGAATCATTTCATCAATTGTTTCAATTTGTTGCTCTATATATTGAAAATTATTTTTTACATCCTCTAATTCACTGTTTTTGCTTGATAAATCATTACGGTTTTGATTTAAACTTTCTTTCAACATTTCTATTTCTGATTCTAATTCTTTTTCTTTATTTAATAATTTTTCATTTTCTTTGTATTTATTATATGCTTCAACTGATAGTTCTTTTAATTCTTTCACTTTTTTGAGTTCTTTACCAAAATCTTTCGTACAATCTCTCCATTTTTTCATAAGTTGTTTATAACTAAGACTATTTTTTTCATTTTGCAACAACTTCACAAATGAAGTGTGCGGATCGTCAAATTTTGAATCACTATTATTTGAATCATTATTAAGAATTTGATTCATTACTTTATTGATATTGTCACCTTTTCCAAACACACCCGAAAATAATCCCCACGCTGGCTCTCCTATTAATCGAGATGCAATCGTGCTAAAGCTTTTCAATTCATCGATCGCTTTATTATAAGCTAGTTCATAATCTGGAAACACTTTACCTTCATGATCGCGAGCTACTTCTTCCATTTTTGGTAAATCTTTAGATATGTTTTCTACAGCACCATTATTACTTGATGCAACTACCATTTTAAATTTAGAAAATTCCTCTTTTAACACTTTAATAGGAGAAGTATCTGTTTCATGTATTTTAAAATTTTCAAATGCATCTCGTGGTTCATCCAAAGCTGCAAAGGCTTTAGCACGCTCAACAACCAAGTGTGCAAAGATATCCTTTAATAAAGTCGTTTTCCCTGTTCCTGGAGGGCCATTTACTGTACTAATATGTTCTTTACTACTTGTTATTTGGTTTACAGCTAATTGTTGCATTAAATATAATTTATGTTCAATTTGAGATGGCCAACGACCGTCTGGTAAGTTTGCCGGGTGTAAAAACTCATCGAATATTTCTTTATTCTCATCTACTTCAATACGCTTTTCACCATTTATACCTTCAATATAAGCTTTCAAAGTTTGATTAGGGTCTTTACGAGCTCTTTCTATATCACCAATAAAGAAACTATTAAAATTAGGGTCTGGAGATTCACTATTTTTAACATATTCAATCACAAAATAATGTTTGAATATGCCATTTGTTTCAGAAATAAGTACAGCAAAAAAGTCACGATATGTTGCATCCAATCGCTTAAGTTTATCTTTGTTAATAGGCTCATCTGCAATAATTTCGTTAAATCTTTGTTGAAATTTACGTTTAGAGTCATTAAATATTTGTTCTATATTTGCGCTCTTATTATTTCTGATTTCTTTAAGTGCACTCATAATCATGGGAATATGTAGACTGTCTGTTATTACTTTTCCATTTTCATCAGTTTGGAATGTATAGCCATAACAACGCTTTTCATTTGGGTTGAAAATTTCTGTGTTATCGTTAAAAATATTTTGAATTTCTTTATCAATTTCTTTATAGTAAAAGCAATTTCTATATAAACGAAATATTCTTTTACCGTATTTTTGAGATTGCTCTGCAATTGTATATCGTTCGTCATTCCATATATCATAATAATCATCAAAGCTTTGTAATTGCTTTTGTTGTTCATTATTTTGAAAATTACTTTTAGGTAAAGTGCTTCCCTTGTCGTATTTAACTTCACCAGGTTGTAAAGATTCTACAAGTAACCATGCTGATAAAGTATCATTAACTAAATTCGCCATTTTATCTCACCCTTATTTAATTAAGTTCATCACCTTATTTTAGCAATATTCTGAAAAAATTCATAATGACTATAAATATTAATAATATTCTATTAAGTTAATCAAACAATTAAA
>NZ_PPQC01000065.1:70234-93762 GCF_002902365.1 Staphylococcus cohnii subsp. cohnii
TATAAATTCTTACTTTGATAATAATTTAGTCTATCTTTCAGAAATTTCACATCAGATTTTAAATCTAATTCATGCATTTTCCTGTGACAATTAGGGTCTAAAGCAACAGCATTATCGATGCTATCTTTCTCACCGTTGGCTAGCCAATCTACATGATGACATTCAAGATATGCTCTCCCATTTCGATCCTTAAACGGAGCTGGTTTATTACATAAATCACAATAGCCATTAGACCTATTTTTAACATGTGCAGCCACATGGATATTTCTGGCATATACTTTAGTAACCGCTTCTTTTCTTCCCACTTGTTTCACCTTTATAGCACGTTCATAGATATCATTGTCACTGAGTTTATTTATTAGATTCGCCTGTTCTCTATACTTTTCATCCGAAATATTTCCTGGGATATAATATTCACTGTTATTAAAAGTTAGCGGGAAGACCCAAACCATTCTATCATTTTGCTCTGTAGTATATGGTTTATCATACAACCTCACTTCTCCACGAAATATATGTTCGCCCGAAATAAATGATTCAAACAGATATACTTTAATACTTAAATCTTCAGAATGGTTTAAAGTCTTATTTTGACCATGCTCAATATCTTGATCACCTTTTTGACCCATACCTGTATAATGCAATGTTTCATTTCCTTCATCATCTATTACTGTATGATCTCTATAAACATCATTTTTATGGTTCGAGAATAAGACTAGTGTATTAGTTAAATGAGAACGTCGCATTCCTCCCTGCTGCGAACATTTGAATACATCACTAATCGTATTATTGTCATACTTTTTATCAATTATGAGATTATCAATTCCTTCTGTTACCTTTTTATGCCAACGCTTTACTTGTTCTAGATCAAAGAACTCTTCATTCTGCGCTTTAACTATTGGCATTCCGGCTTTCTTCCAATTTCGAAAGGTGCCATCATTTATTTTCAACAATTGCATTAAATCTTTTCTCTTTAATAATTCGCTCATAATATTTTCCACCTTTATCTATATCTATTACTGTAACATTACCATATTGTCAGATTATTATTAGTTTCCTTTTTCATATAAAAAAATGGAAATAACTAAAATCAATAGTTATTTCCATTCAAAACTTTAGTTTTAAGATAAATAATGTACAATTTTTATCTCTGATTCAACAATTTTATCATTATAAAAATTCGCTTGAATAGCAACTAAGTCATGTTTTTTGAACTGATAAATCTACTACTATATCTTTTTAAACATGGTAAAAACTTCAGCTAAATTATTTGTGATATGCTTCAGCGTATCGTTTTACGATGCTTTTTTTACGGTACTTTTTTAATACTAGTCTAATCTTATGACGGCCGGTTCAATATTGAAATGCAGCATAGCCCTGCCCCCTTTATATTCAATTTCGCATGGTATTTTAGTAGAGAGATATTGAAATTTAGATTTTTCTTTGTCAAAGTATTTCACTTTAATTGTTAAATAATTACTGTAAGAAAATGGCTCTCCATTTTTCATTCTATATGAAGCATGTATAAATTCTCTCAAAATGAACTAAGGTAGTTTTACCTTTAAAACTTCATCAGGTTTAATGTAATTGAACTTTAATTCGGGACCCAAATATCCTTGAAAATTCTTAATTATTGGTTGCGTAGGAAATCCCAACGTTAGAAAAGCAGGATTGCAATCTGAGTGAACTATAACCCGAATAATGGACAGTTAATAAAAAACATAGCTTTGAATTTAAGATAAAAGTAGTTAATGAATATTTAAACGAAGCAGGAGGATACAAATTTTTAGGCAAAAAGCATAATGTAGATCCGTCATTGATTCGATTATGGGTAAGACAATATAACACACATGGCTATCAGGGACTCACTAAATCTCTAAGTAATACTCAATATACTAGTGAATTTAAGCGAGCTGTTTTAAAATATAGAGAAGAAAATCAATTGTCTTATAGAGAAACAGCGGAACATTTTGGTATCAAGCATTTTTTCAACAATCGCTAACTGGAATCGCAAGATTCAAGAAGGTGGCCCAGCTGCTCTAGAGGGCAAACAAGGGAGACCAATAAAACATATGTCTAAGAAAGAAAATAACCAAAAACAAGTATCAAAGAGCGAGCCTCTGAATGAAACAGAACGCGAAGAGTTAGAACGTCTAAGAGAAGAACTAAGAATGAAAGAACTGGAAAATATCATTCTAAAAAAGTTAAACGCCTTACCGACAGATCCAACAGACAAAAAACGAAAGTAGCGCTTGAGGTAAGGCAAGCAACGACTTATACACTAAAAGAGATTTTAACAGTGTTGAAGCTACCAAAGTCTGTATATTACTACTGGATAAAACATATGGATGATCAGAAACAGAAAGATCAATGGCTAGTAGATAAAATTAGAGAGATAGTCTCAAAACATAAAGGTAGATATGGTTACAGAAGAATCAAAGCGATACTCGAAAACAGAGAACAAATTGTGGTGAATCATAAGCGCTTGTTACGTATTATGAAAACCTATAATTTACTGTGTCAAAAATTCAAAAATAAATCGAGAACACGTTACAGTTCATAAAAAGGGACAGTTGGGAAAATTGCTCCCAACACCGTGAACCGTAAATTTAGTCCGAAGACATTCAATCAACTATGGGTCACAGATATCACAGAGTTTGCGTTACCTATCAAAGGAAAGAAACTATATCTATCAACGATTATGGATTGTTATAACTCTGAAGTGATTGCCCGTTCACCGAACCTAGCAATCGCTATAAATCCTTTAAATAAAGCACTTGAGGAACACCATCACAATTTAAACCAATTAGTCGTTCATTCGGATCAAGGATTTCATTATCAGCATAGTAGTTGGGGAAATATCATAACAGAATTTGATGCAACAATGAGCATGTCACGTAAAGGGAACTGTTTAGATAATTCACCGATGGAGAACTTCTTTGGCTTATTAAAGCAGGAAATGTTTTATGGAGAAGTCTTCAAGACATATGAAGCATTAGAAATCGCAGTACATGAATATATTAGATACTATAATAAAGATAGAATTAAGCTAAAATTAAAAGCATGTCTCCTGAAGAATTCAGGAAACATACCTTACAATCTACTTAGTTCCAAAAGTCAAACTTTTGGGTAGCACATCAAATCACTCGTAAGTTTTTCTTTTAATTACTTTTTAACATCTCACTTATGATTACTCAATGTTAATAAAATAGTGATACAGTTGTAATTGGTTTTTCATACAGATAGATAAAACGATATATTACTACTATAAATACTTTACGCCTAATATCAACTACTAGTATCATAAAAGCTTATTATTTGTTGCTTTTGTAATTTCAATTACTAACCCATTCCATAAGATACTCATATTCTTGAGCACCTTTTTTAAACTCCTGAGATCTTATTTCAAAATGGTGTTTGGTATAAAAATGGGTAACTCCTTCATTTTGCAGTAAATTTTAAAGCAGTAGCCTTACCAATACTCGAAAACACACCTATAATCAGAAGTGTTTTGCCTTCAAATTCACTATACTTAATCATCCAAATTACTTTTTATATCATATAAAGTAATTTGGATGAAATATGAATTTTTCTAAATTATTTATTTTAAATCATTATTTTTTAATTCCCGGAAAAATATTGTCCAGGAAATGAATGAAATCTTTATGATTTTTTGTCTTTTAGACCTAATAAATATCTATAATAAGCCACTCTCACTTCAGAATCTCTAGCATAGAAGAAATGCTGTCCTGGAAATGTATTGACCTCAAATATCCAAATTTTACCGTCAGGTTCTATACCAATATCTATACCTAATGCATCAATTTCAAAGTTATAAAGCTTCTCAAAATTGAGCGGAATCGTTTTACATAAATTATTGAGTTCAATCCTTATATCTTTCCAATTCTTTTCGAAATTATATTTTAAAAATGGTGTTAACATTGCTACACTACCGCCGTTAATTACATGTGACGTGATATTTTTACTTACACCTATGCGCGGATAAATCTCAACTTTCTCCCAATGTCCTTTTTGATTTTTTCTGACAAGAAGACGTATATCAAATGGTTTATTTTCAATTGTTTGTGATTTTATGAAAGGTTGAACAACATACTTCTCTTCACTTATATTCTCATTATAAAAAGTCTGTAACTCATCAATTTCAATTGTCCAACTTTTATCATCGGTTAAAACATCAATTTTTTTATCTCTTTGACTCAAAGAACATATATTTCTACCTCTACTGCCAAGAGTCGGTTTTAATACAATTTCTTTATACTTTTGTATATAATTTTGTAAATCATCATAAGAAGATACTTCATCAGTTGGAATAATTAAATCTTCAAATCTTTTACTTTCTTGCATCTTATTAAAAATAACAGATTTAGACCCTAAACCTGGTGTTGTAAATATAGCCTTCTTCCTTAAAGCTTTAAATATTTCAGGATATTTTCGTTTATCCATCGGTACATTATCCACTATATCTGGAAATTCTGTACGCTTTTTTACCCATTGTCCATCTTCAAAAAATAAACCATCAATTGTCTCATTTTCAAGATTAACATCATCATAAGTAAATACAAAAAAGTCTATATTATAAAAATTGCTTATATATGTTAGTGTTCTACCAAGCACGCCCTTTTTATGTTTTTCTCGTAATAATCCTACTTTCATAATCAAATTCCTCTCTTATTTAATTTTTATTTCAAATGCTCGATTTTTCCAGTCTGTTTCAATATATTCTTTATCTTTAGCAATAAATTCTACAATTTTTTTAAATTGTTCATCATTCACATAATCTGGACACCAAAAAGTATCCAGATTATTTGCGTAGAATGGCACTAATATAAGCTTAATTTCATCATTTTCAAGAAACTTCAATTTAATTAAGAAACCATATGGTAATGCATGATGTTTATCAAATTCTCCATTACTATTAAAAATCCCATTTCCCATGCTATAAACAATTACTGTGTTGTTATATCTTCTTAATTTTTGAATAGTATGAGGACCGTGCCCAAGTATTAAATCACAGCCACTATGAATCAATTGTTCTGCATTTTCAACTTGATAAGGTAAAATTTGTTTAAAATCAACGCCCCAATGAGGTTGTACAATTATAAAACAATTAGGATCTTCTTGTTTTTTTTTTCGAATTTCTTCATTTATTAAATATAAAGGTGCCACACCTCCATTATTACCTATAGCGTAAAAATCAAATTTGCGATATGCAATTTTACGATACCAATAGCCATTATAAATATATACATTTCTATTGTTTATATTTAAATGTATAGGTGCTAAAGCTTCTTTAGAATTTAGACCTGCACCAAATACTTTTAAATCGTTATTTTTAAAGCCCTCAATGGTCTGTTTTAAATGATTAATCCCGAAATCCATCGCATGATTGTTTCCTAAAGAAACAGCATTTAAATTTAATGATTTTAATGCATTTAATGTTTTTTCTTCATTTGCCCATAATAAAAATGGTTTAGCACCCTCTAAATTTGAAACTGTACCTTCTTCTGTAAATACTGCTTCAAAATTGATAATGTTATATCCATTGGAATCAAAGTGTGTCTTTAATTTCTTCAATGAATGATCATAACCATAACGCATTAATGCATCATCTTGATTGCGTTTTTGTCGACGTTTTGTATAAAATTCTCCAAAGTATGTATCGCCTAAAAAATTAATCTCTTTTTCTCCAATAAATGTTTCAACTTCTAATTTCGGCACTTTTATATTGAATTGTATTTCGTCCATTGCTTCTTTCAATAAGAAATCTCTATGAAACGCGTTATCTGCATCCATTATTGCCAATAAAACTCTCTCATTTTTAATATTAGTTAAGACAATCCCACTATTATCACGAGACCCAAATAAGTAGTTGCATACAACACGATCATCAGTATCTATGAAACTTGGATTTTCATAAACAGTCCCACAATAATCAACTAATGAATTATTATATAATTTAAAATCTTTTTCAAATTGTCCAAACATTTCTTTTCCAATCTTCAAAAGATCTTCAATCGTATAAGACTGACGCTTATTTTTCATCTTTCTACCACTAATATTTATAGCAACCTGCTTTTCTAAACCGTACTCATCTCGCTTCATTTTCACTTTAATAGAAGGATTATTTCTAGTAGGATCTAGATATTCTGCGATAGCTAAAACAGCTGCATTACAATTAAGGTTAATTACTAATTGTAATAACTTATATATCGTAACTTCTTTCCCTTTTTCCAAAAATACTTTATCTTTTATAGAAATTTTAGAAATATATTCACTAATTTTCACACTTGCTTGTAGCTTAATCTTTTTATATTTCAGTAAATCTAAGACATAATTTAAAAATAAAGCATTACCCAATCCATAATCATTTTTGTCTTTATCGCCTTTTTCATATAGTACTTTTTTGTCATTTAGACGAATAGCCAAGACTTTATAATTATTCATAAACTTTACTCCTTCATAAATAAATTAATAGAAATAATCTATAATCACTTTTTGAACTTACTAATTAGACCTTTAATATATTAATTTTATTTTAGAAAACTAAGATTTTCAAATATTGTTTTATAATATGTTAAATTTTATATATTAAAAATCATAATATCCTCGGCCATTCGAAACTAGATTTTTCTGAGTACTCTATTCTTCTGAAAAATGTCGATAATATACTAATTCTAACTTTTGAGTGTCCTTCATGAATAAAAACTTCTTTATTTAATCTCATATTATCCAGTTTATAAAACTCAATAAAATCCTCACAATTAACTATTTTAATATTTTGCTTAGTATCATAATATACAAGCATTAACGTATTAATCAGCGCTTCAAGAAATACCATTTTTAAATCATTTGCTTAATTCTGTCTAGTCAAATCAGCATTTAAACTAAATGACTTCCCAATATTATCTGTTAATTTTATCATCACTTTTTTTAAAACTATATACATTTAAATTTTTATTGCCTATCTTTCGAATTTCTATCTTTTCGGTATGCTCCTAATTCTATCATTAGATCCAGTTGGTTCATAGTCGCATATCTTTCATCATTAGTATTCCTTAATAAAAGTTTTCTATATCCTTCTATAGATTCTTGATTTAAATCAGACATATCATAATTATCTAATTGTTCTGTATCTATTTCATCAATTTATAATTCACTATTATAAGTAATATACTATAAATTTAATTTGATTATAAATAGACCAAGCAATTAAAATTTGAAGTCCAAATAATAAATAATATCTTCTACTTAACGATCAATATTGCATGAGATTTTCAATTAATTATTTATTAATAATAGAGTATGTATGTTGTTTTTCACTTCATTAACTAACTTTACCTTTCAAAATATTTATTATGATTTATCCAAAATTACTCTACAAGGCCTTACAATTTATAAAATATAACGGCAATTCTCAAAAGCCTCATACGTTCTGATACGGTCTGAATCCCTTTACAAAAAGCCGAAAAATCGCATCACCGATGATAGCTCTCAAGCAAACATAAGTACTCTTTTTAAAAACCTCATACAGTATGATACGTTCAAAATCCCTTTACTAAGCGGCTGAAAAAACCGCATCACTTATGATATGCTTCTGCTTATCAATTTATGATGCGGTTTATAAAAAGAGTAACTATTGATAGAAATGACTACCAACAGTTACTCTTTTTAATTGTTTATCAATAGATATATTTTCCAGATTTAATATGTTTTTATTTCAAAACTCACTATTCAAAAATATTTTCAGAATACATCACGCGATTATATTCTGTTTTTATATCTTTTGAAATGATATCGTCAACGTGTTTTTTATGTTCTAATTCAAAACGAATATTTTGATAACTTCTGAAGCCTAAATCTATTAAATCAGGTTTATTCATTACGGTTAATCCTTTTGTACGAATCGCTTCAATGGCATGCTCTGGTATCGCACATAGCCCAAAACCACCGACGAGCACCGTCATGCGCGCGCATGCTCTAAATTCTCAAATGCTGTATGTATGTCTTGAATGACTTTAGACATGTTATAACCTCACTTCTTTTTTAAAATTAATATCTAGTACTAAAAACAATTTTACTTGAAATTTTTTAGAAGTCTTCATTTCATGTTTGCGTTTTCATAAATAACTATACAAAAATCGAACTGAAATATATCAGTTCGATTCGAATCATTTTTGAGTATATTGATTAATGATATAGGGTCTTTTCCCAGATTTAAGTGTTTCTATTTTTTCTACTAAATTAATATTAATTAACGCATCTTCACCCAGAAGATTTTTATATTGCTTTTTTAATTCATTTAATTTTGATTCATCAAAACTTTTCTTTGGTAAAATTTTAAGGTCATATTCTTTTCTGCCTTTTTGTATAAATTGAAATTGATAAATATTTTCAATTTTACTCATCATTATATTAATATTAAAGGGCATTAATGCATCACCCTTAGTATTATACACCGTTTCTATTTTCCTACCCTCTATATTACTAATAGTATGTGCAAGACCATCTTTATAACTAGTTAATGTAGCTAAATCTCCTGTATCGTAACGTACCAATGGGATAATATGGGAATTAAAGTCTGTCACTACCACTTTACCTGTGTTTCCTTCAGCAACAGGTTCATTATTTTCATCTAAAATTTCTATATAGTAATTTACTTGATTCAAAATCATTTCATTACTATCAATCTTAGTATTAGCTAAAACCCCTAATTCTTCTGTAGAATACCTTGATAACGGCTTACATTTAAAGGCTTTATAAATATTTTGACTAGATTTCTCATCTAATTTCTCTCCATAAGTAATGATGCCTTTAATATGCTTTATTTCATATTGATGCTCACAAGCATAAGTAGCTAAATTATTCATAATACTCGGATAAGTAATGATAACCTTATGCTTTTCATTTGATATTTTTTTCAATGCTTTTCTCATCCAATTTTGGTCTATATTACCAGGTTTTAATATATATTGGTTTTTGATAATCATATTCTTAAAACTTGGTTTAATAACTCGTATATATAGATGTTTAATCCCTAAATCAAAATTAGAGTAGCTACCAAAAAATAATACTTCACCTTGTTGAGTTAATCTTTTTTCTTTAGTGACATAAAATGATAATGGCGTCCCATATGAGCCACTAGTTGACACTTTCATTAATTTTTTCCGTTTTTCAGGTTTTATTGTTGCAATTTCATTATAATTATCTACAATATCTCGCTTACTTACAATGGGAAAATCATAAATCTTCTTATCCTTATACTGTTTATAATATACTGAATTATTTGTGATAAATTCTAAAAATTATCTTTATTGAACTCATTAATTTGCACAGGTTTTTCAATATTGTTTCTCAAATTTTTCTTAACTGCTTTTATATATTTATAGTCTCTAAACTTTATTATATTAAAAATTGCTTTTCTCAGATTCATTTTAATCCTCAATTCATACTATATTTATTCAAAAATAAATAGTTTTTAAAAATCATTTTAAATTCAAATTATCTTTATAATCTTTAACTATTTGGTCATTATTACTTGGGTAAAAATAGTATAATCCATCATCACCTAATGTATTTTCACCATTTAAAGTTTGACGATTCACATTTTTTTGTGCACTCTTATAATCAGATCGAATACCATTTAAATCAGTTAAACTCAAATCAGTTTTGACGTTATCTTCTACTGCGTTAAATATTGAATTGATTTTCGGTATTGAACTTGGATTCATTGATTTCTTAGCTACAGCTTCGATAACAAGTTGTTGTCGCGCTTGTCTTCCTTCATCTCCACCAGCACCTGCTTCTTTCCTACTCCGCATAAACGCCAATGCTTCTTTACCATCCATGTGATATTTCTTACCTTTTTCAAATGTATAGTCCCTAACATTGAAAGTTGCATTACTAACAACATCTACACCATTGACTTCATCTATAAGTGTAGAAACACCATCCATGTTTATGGCTGCATAGTGATCAATTGGGACATCCATAAGCTTTTCTACAGATTTCACTGCCATATCTGGACCACCATAGGCATAGGCGTGATTGATTTTTTCTTCTGTATCTTTACCAACAATTTCAGCATGTGTATCACGAGGCACACTAATCATTTCTGTTTTTTTATCTTTTGGATTAATTGACAGAAGTACGATTGAATCTGATCTTTGCCCACCGTGTTCTGAATTCCTGACTTCATCAGAGTCTATACCAAAAAGCGCTATTGAAATTGGCTCTCCTTTTTTTATTGGCCCATCTCTAAGTTCAGAATGTTTTCTGTCAAGTGGATCATTAATTGAACTATTTAATGACGTAAGTTTATAGAATATAAATGCTGCAGCTATAATAATTAGCAGTGCTAAAATGATTAATACAGTGAGAACAACCTTTTTTACCGTGGATTTTTTCTTTTTTCTTCTTTCCATGTATCCACCTTCTTTTTATTTAATTTATAATTTTTTTATTATCTGAATAATTTTTTCTTGAACCTTTGTTTCCATATCTGAACCTGAAGGTAAACAAATCCCATGTTCAAACAAGTATTTAGCATTATCTACACCATCATAAATAAATTCATATTGGTCATATAATGGTTGTAAATGCATAGGTTTCCATACAGGGCGAGCTTCTATATTTTCTTTGCTAAGAGCACTAATTACATCATTTGCCGAAAATCCAGCCTTTTTCTCATCAATTGTTAATGCAGTCAGCCATCTGTTTGACTTGGAGTTAGGTAATTCCGGTTGAAATTCAATACCTTCAATATCTGACAACTCTTGATAATACTTATCAAAAATTGCTCTTCTTTTTTGAACACGTTGCTCTAATACTTCCATTTGTCCTCGGCCAATACCAGCTGAGATATTACTTAATCTGTAATTATAACCTAATTCACTATGTTGATAATGTATTGCTTTATCTCTTGCTTGTGTTGCTAAAAAAAGTGCGTGTTCTTTGGCTTCTTTGTTATTTGTTACTAGCATGCCGCCGCCACTTGTTGTAATAATTTTATTACCATTGAATGAAAAGATACCAAAATCCCCAAAACTACCGCTCATTTTACCTTGGAATTCAGCGCCCAATGATTCAGCTGCATCTTCTATTAAAGTTACATTATATGTATCACAAATTGATTTGATTTCATCTAATTTTGCAGATTGTCCATACAAGTTAACTGCTATAACAGCTTTTGGTTTAATTGATTTTTTTTCAAATTCTTTAAACGCTTTTTCCAACGCGACTGGCGACATATTCCAAGAATCTAATTCAGAATCAATGAATACTGGGATAGCATTTTGATATAAAATCGGATTAGAAGTCGCGCAGAAAGTTAAAGATGTACAAAATACATAATCATTTTCTGTTACACCACTCTCTATAACTGCTAAGTGTATTGCTGCAGTACCACTACTAACAGCCAATGCTTCATCTATATTGATATATGATTTTATACTATTTTCAAATTCTGTAACATTCTCTCCTAATGGTGCTATCCAATTTTGTTCGAATGCTTTCGATATATAAGATTGTTCATTCCCACCCATATGTGGTCTAGATAAATATACTCGTTCATTTGTCAATTACTTTCACTCCTTGGGTTTTGCTGGTGTACCAAATACTGTCATATTATTTGATATATTACTAATTACGGTTGATCCTGCACCTACTAATGTTGAATCTCCAATTATTACTTTTGGCGTTACCGTCGATCCTGCACCTATTTGAGTGTAGCTCCCTACTTGCACACCACCTGTTAACGTAGAATTAGGCGATATATGAGCAAAGTCTTTAATTAATACGTCATGCCCAATACTTGCCATTGTATTTAAAATGCAGTGATTACCTACATAAGTATCAGCATTTACTACCACATTTGCCATAACTACTGTTCCATATCCTATTTCAACATCCGATCCAATAACTGCTGAAGGATGTATAAACTTGGGGAATTTACAGAGTGGAAGTTCTAACTTTTCAAAAATTTGTTTTCTTATTTTATTATTGCCAATTGTAATAATAAAATAATTGTCCTTATAGTTTCTATATGAGTTTAAATTGTCATAAATAATACCATCACTGACTGATTTTTCATGAAATTTATCATCTAAATATCCTATTACTTCAAATTCATTATTTAATTCTATAATGTCTTTAACTACTTTTGCATGTCCACCCATACCAATTAAAAATATTTTTTTCATGATTCCGTGCCTTTAAACCTTTCCATAGAAATAGAACTATTGGCATTTATATCTTTTTTCCTCAAAACATTTGTAAACGTTTTATAAAGAATAAACATATCTAGCTTAAATGACTGATTTTCTACATACCAAACATCCAATTCGAATTTTTTTTCCCATGATATAGCATTTCTACCATTTATTTGTGCCCAGCCAGTTATTCCAGGTTTCACATTCATCCTTTTTCTCTGAAAATCATTGTAAAGGGGTAAGTAATCAATTAATAGTGGTCTCGGACCTACTAAACTAATATCTCCTCTGATTACATTAATAAGTTGTGGTAATTCGTCGATACTTGTCTTTCTTAATAATGAACCAAATTTAGTTTTTCTTAATTCATTTGATAATAATTGTCCATTTTCATCTGTTTCATTTGTCATTGTGCGAAATTTATATATAGAAAATGGAATCCCATTTTTCCCTGGTCTAATTTGTTTAAATAAGACTGGTTTCCCTAATTTTTTAGAAATAACTACAGCTGTACATAACATAATTGGTGACGTAATTATTAAGCCTATTCCACTGACTGTAAAATCAAACATACGTTTTAACATTTTGAAATCACACCTTTATTTAACTAATTTACGAAAAACTTTCCATTGTTTTTTTATTACTTCTTCCTCATTGTAAATTTGCAGTGCACGGAAATACCCTGCTTCTTTAAAGTTATTAAGTATTTCAACATTTCCGACCAAATTATCTATTTTACTAGCAATATATTTACTTGATTTTAAAGGAATCAAGTAGCCAGTTTCATTTTCAACAACTTCTTCCCTCGATCCTCTAATTTTTGTAGCAATAATAGCATTTTTCATAGCCATTGCTTCAATTATTGAACGTGGCATCCCCTCTCTATATGAAGGCAAGCAATATATGTCGCTTAAAGTTAAATATTCATTTATGTTTGATATTTGACCAGTAAAAATGACATCGGTATTTTTTTTGTATTTTTCAATTATTTTTATGGTATCTTTATCTCTTTCGCTATCCGACAAGCTACCTATAATAATAAATTTAACATTTTTAGATTCTAATTTACTATAAGCTTCTAATAAGTCTAAAATACCTTTTTCCTTCACTAATCTACCTATGAAAGTAACTATAATATCTCCTTTTTTTATATTATGCTTTAATTTTATATCTTTTATTTTTTTCTCACTTATATTATTTATATTAAATTCATTATTTAAGTCGATGCCATTACTAATGTGAAAATAGTTGTTTTGTTTCTTCTTTCTTAGAAAATTATTTTTTTTAGCTGTTATATAATCTTCTCTACTTTGCGTAAAAATATAGTCAGTACAAATTTTTCCAATAATTTTTTCAATATGGAAGTATATAAAATATGTTTTTTTAGACATACCATCATGAAAATAAAATCCATGGGCTGTATAGATAATATTAGGGACTTTAGCTAATTTAGCTGCAATTCTTCCTAAAACAGATGCTACAGGTGTATGCGTGTGCACAATGTCTGGTTTTAATTTTTTGAATAATTTTAACATTCTATATATTGATTTTATATTTCCTAACAGGCTAATTTTACGGTCGATTTTAATGTCGTGAACTATAACGCCTTGCTTTTGAAGTTCTTTCTTTTTATTTCCAGTGGTACAAACACAATGAACTTCTGCCCCTTTTTTAACACTTTCTTCATTCAAAGCTTTTAAAAGTTTGATATGCGTACTTTCTATCGCAGCAATCTGTACTATTTTCATATCTATAGCCTCCAAAGTCTCTGATTTATTAATAAATCTTCACTTCTTATAAAACCTTTAACATCAAACACTACTCCATTTTCATTTAATAATTTCAAATATTCATGTTTATTAATTAAGTAGTCTTCATGTGGAACTGCAAATATTAAAGCATCTACTTTACTTAACTCTTGTTTTTTAATCAATTTCAAATCGTATAATTTTTTAGCCTCTTCGGAATTGGCTTCTATATCATTTACGTAAATTTTTAATCCGTATTCTTTAAGTTCTTCAATAATATGAATAATCTTTGTATTTCTTAAATCTGGACAATTTTCTTTAAATGTAATACCTAATACATTCACTGATGCACCTTGAACTTCTAATCCTTGCTTTAATAATTCTTTAATTACATTAGAAGCAATATGTTTAGCCATATTATCATTTATTCTTCTACCTGCTAGGATAACTTCAGGATGGTGACCAACTTCCTGTGCTTTATGTGTTAAATAATATGGGTCAACACCAATACAATGTCCACCTACTAACCCTGGTTTAAAATTCAAGAAGTTCCATTTTGTTCCTGAAGCTTTAAGTACTTCATTAGTATCTATGTTTAATTTATCAAAAATGATTGCGAGTTCATTCATTAATGCAATGTTCACATCACGTTGAGTATTTTCAATTACTTTTGCCGCTTCTGCTACTTTAATTGAAGATGCTTTATGAACTCCTGCTGTGACTACTGAGCTGTACACGTCTGCAACTATTTCTAACACTTCAGGTGTTTGACCTGATACAACTTTTGTAATCGTTTCAAAAGTATGCACTTTATCACCTGGGTTTATTCTTTCTGGTGAATAGCCAACAAAAAAATCTTTACCACAAACTAGTCCTGAATATTTTTCTAACACAGGTACACAGTCTTCTTCTGTTGCACCAGGGTACACCGTTGACTCGTAAACTACTATTGTGTCAGGCGTAATCACTTTCCCAACTGTTTCACTGGCTTTTAATAATGGTAATAAATCTGGTTTATTATGTTTATCAATCGGTGTTGGTACAGCTACAATAATAAAATCAGCTTTTTTCAAATCCACTGCATTTGAAGTGTACTCTATATTAGTTAGCTTTAATTTATCTTCTTTAACTTCATTTGTTCTATCGTAATTATTTTTTAGTTCTTGAATCCTTGACTCATTAATATCAAATCCAATCACTTTATGTTTATTACCAAAAGTGACAGCTACTGGTAAACCTACATAACCTAATCCAACAACTGCAATATTTCTTTCCATAAAAGTAGCATCTCCCATTATTTACTTGTAATATTCCAAATACCAATCAACAAATTTATTTACACCATCTTGGATTGTAGTTTCTGGTTTAAAATCAATATCTCTAAACAAGTCATCTACATTTGCATAAGTTTCAGGTACATCTCCTGGTTGTAAATCCATGTAGTTTTTCTTAGATTCTTTTCCTAATTTATTTTCAATTGCTTCTACAAACTCCATTAATCTGACTGGACTGTTATTTCCTATGTTATATATTTTATAAGGTGCATAAGAAGAACTAGGATCTGGATTTGCACCTGACCATTCTTTATTTGGCGATGCAGGTTTTTTCACTAATCTACTTATTGCTTCTACAATATCATCCACATAAGTAAAATCCCTCATCATATTCCCATGATTATAAACATCTATTACCTCATCATTTACAATCGCTTTTGTGAATTTAAATAGTGCCATATCTGGTCTTCCCCATGGTCCGTATACCGTGAAAAATCTTAAACCGGTAGTTGGCAAATTGTATAAATGACTATACGTATGTGCCATTAGTTCGTTAGATTTTTTCGTTGCTGCATATAAACTGAGTGGGTGATCGATATTATCTGAAGTACTAAATGGTTTGGAAGTATTTGCGCCATATACAGAACTTGATGATGCATAAATTAAATTATGTATATCAAAATGTCTGCAACACTCAAGTATATTCGCGAAACCAACAATATTGGCATCTATATACGCTTTTGGATTATCAATACTGTATCTAACACCCGCTTGAGCTGCTAAATTAACAACCACTTCTGGTTTTTCATCTTTAAATATTTTCACTAAATCGTCGTGATTTTCTAATTTTAATTTATAAAAAGTAAACTTCTCTTTTCCTATGGATTCTAGTCTATCTTCTTTCAAAGAAACTGAATAATAATCATTTATACTATCTATGCCTATAACATGATGTCCTTGTTTAATTAACTTTTTCGCAAGATGTGATCCTATAAACCCGGCCACACCTGTAATTAATATTTTCATACTTCAATCACCTATCTTTTTGATTTTTCGCATTGGAACACCAGCTCCAAGCCATCCTGTTTCTAAATCACTATTTACAACTGCTCCAGCTGCAACTACTGTTCTTTTCTCAATTTTCACATTACTTAATATCCTAACTCCACATCCTATCCAAACATCATCACTAATTTCTACCTTTCCTTTAATAACCTTATTGTATTTTATAGGTATATTCGTATTATTCCATGTGTGATTAGCTGTTATTATCGTTGAGCTATGTGCAATAGAAACATTATTACCTATTTCAAGTCCACCAAATCCATCAATATATGATAAGTCATGAATACTAACATTATTTCCAATACATACCTTTTCCATATTTTTTAAAGAAACATTTTTACCGACATATACATTATTTCCAATTTCATTTACTAAGCTTGATAAAATAGCATATCTAATAGCTATCTGTATCTTTAAATTAGTACTAGTATTTATTTCATATAATAATTCTTTAAACTGTTTGGGCATCAACTTTAATATATTTCCTAGATTTCTTAAAACTCTGTATTTGTTCATTTGTATCTCCTTCCACGGTAAATATAATAATGACAAATAAACATTATTAATAACAATGAGGATTTGTCTCTATGCCTCAATGCTGAACCATAATTATATGTACCTAGTGCAAAAACAAAATTCATTACAGCAAAGATAATTAAAACTATTAAAATATTTTCATTTCTATCTTTTAAATATAATCTAATTCCTAGATAAAAAGAAAACCAAATAAATAGAATATTACTAAAACCAATAACATCTGAAAATGTACGAATTTCCCATGGAAATGGTTTAAAAGCAAAATATATTTCTTGCTTAAATTTATTTATAATTCCATTACTTTCATTAGGAGTTAAATAATCAGCTCGAGATGTTGAATTTAAATTTTCTTGGGAAACTGTATTTTCCTCTTCGCTTATAATTGATTTAATTTTCGGATTGTCAGTAGTTGTAATAAAAGTAAAAAATAAAATTGTAAATGTTGTAAATATTATTATTTTTAAATTAAATCGGATTCGTGAAATTAAAAGGAAATAAGCAGCTAAAAATAATAATAAACCTACAATACCAACATGAAACATACTTCCAAAAACAATTGATAAGAGACTCACTATAATATATCGTATTTTTTTTTGTTCATGATATTTCAAAATTGAATAAGTAAATAATAAAATTGATAAAATAACATAAATTTCTCTTAAAGTTATAACTGTATTAAATAGTGTTAATGGATAAATAGTAAATAGAAATGTACTTACTAAAGCAGTTTTTTTTTCTTTAAAAACTAGAAAAACTATTTTATATAAAAGTATTAAAGCTACTGAGTGAATAGTTATATTAAGTAATCCAGGTAATAATTCATTGGGGGAACCAAGATAATAAAAGAAAGCTAATATTTTTGAATAGAAAGTTGAACTTTGAAAAATATTTGCTTCTGTTCCAAATGCCAAATGATAATAATAATTAAGTGATAACTTTTCAAACCTAATATCATCATTACCAGA
Source organism: Staphylococcus cohnii subsp. cohnii (assembly GCF_002902365.1). Taxonomy (GTDB): domain Bacteria; phylum Bacillota; class Bacilli; order Staphylococcales; family Staphylococcaceae; genus Staphylococcus; species Staphylococcus cohnii. The sequence goes on from NZ_PPQC01000065.1 coordinate 88,048, forward strand.
ACCTGGCAATACAAAAAAGTACCTATGAGTAATTAATGCTAATAAATATATAAGCCATTGAAAAAGCCAAATAAATATAAATATAAAATTATATTTATTTACTAATAAAAATAATAATACAAATATATTTATAAGTATTAATAAATATATACTAGAATTATAGTCAAATATACTAATGGCATAAGTACTTATTAAAATTACTATCATTAATAAATATCTATACTTCATAATTTACTCCTTTAATTAGTTTAATACTTAGCAAGGTTTTCAAAATAAACACTGAAATTGAAAATATTGAAAAAGTAAGAACTGCTCCAAATACCTCAAATCTATTAATTAATATTGAACTTCCAAAAGCTACAATTAGAACACTGAAAATTTGAATATATGTATTATATTTATATTTATTATGACTGTTAATGAATAAATCCATTAATATACTAATATATATCAATACCGAACTTAATAATACCAAACATATTTCTTTTTTATATTTTATAAAATCTTCATTAAAAATCACAGGTATAATGCTATCTAAGACTGTCATGTTAATAATTTGAACAAAACAAATTATTAACATACCCGCTCCAATTATTTTAATAAATAATAATTTTAAATAAAATTTATTATATTTCATTTTAACTACTTTAGGTAAAATGAAATTATAGATAGAGAAGAAAAAAGTATTACCTGCAGAATAAATTGTTAAAAAACTACTGAAAATACCTACTGCAATAATATCACTTGAAGTTTCTAAAAAATATTTAGGAATATTAGTATTTAAAGAAGATAAAAAAAGAGTCACTGAAATTGGCAAACCTATAGCATATAATTTAAAAGATCTTATAAGAAAAGCTTCTTTTTCAAATAATTTTTTTCTGTTTTTTATAAAATTAACAATAAACAAAATTGCGCTATAAATAATGAACGAGATTGTTAAATTTTGAAAAATGATAAAACAAACCAATATTAATGCAATTTGAACAAAAGAAAAAGCTATTTTATAATAACCGACATATTCATGCTTTTTATTCTTGATATAAAAAGCGTAATCAATATCATATAAATTTTCTACCATTTTACTTAACCCTATAAAAAATATTAACAAATATTTATTTACGTTAATTCCTGTTAAAAATATAATAATAAACATATAAATACACATTACTATTATAGAAACCATCCATCTAGCTTTAATATAAGAGCTTTTTTCACTAGCATTACTTGTGACTATTAAAGTATTAAATCCAAAAGATAGGAACAATATTAGTGGAGAAATTATAGCAATTCCGTAAGTATATGTACCTAACTCAGTTTTAGTACCTAATTTTAATATTAAAATTATAATTAGCCATTGAGTAAATCCAAATATTATATTTCCAAACAAGTAAGGTAAAAAATTATTTTTCAAAATATTCTTCACTCCGATTTGCAAAGTCTATAAGGTCAATTTCCTCATTTTTTATCCTCTTAATATTTTCCATTAACTCTTTTGAATCAAAGATTTGCGTTTTGCCAATATAGATTTTTTCATAAATTTGTTCTGGGTATATTTCGTTTTCATTAAGTAATTCTTCAAATAGCTTTTCACCTGGCCTAATACCAGAAAACTCAATGCCAATATCTTCCTCTTTTTTACCACTTAAATGTATTAAGTTTTTAGCTAGATCAACAATTTTCACTGGTTTACCCATATCTAAAACAAATACTTCTCCACCTTGGGCTAATGCTCCAGCTTGTAATACAAGTCTAGAAGCTTCAGGAATAGTCATAAAATATCTAGTCATTTCCGGGTGTGTTACTGTAACTGGACCGCCATGTTCAATTTGCTTTTTAAATAATGGAATAACTGATCCTCGAGAACCTAACACATTACCAAAACGCACAGCTACAAAACTGGTTTTGCACTTTGTATCATTCATACTTTGAATCACCATTTCTGCTACACGTTTAGTTGCCCCCATCACATTCGGTGGGTTCACTGCTTTATCAGTAGAAATCATCACAAACTTACTAACTTCTGTTTCTTTTGCCGATTCAGCCGTATTTTTTGTTCCTAATATATTATTACGAACTGCTTCAATTGGGTTGTATTGCATTAATGGTACATGCTTATGTGCTGCTGCATGATAAACTGCATATGGTTTATATTTTTTCATAATTTCTAACATACGTTCTTTATTTTGCACATCTGCAATTACTGGAATAAAATCAATTTTTTTATCAAATGTTTTATTTAACTCTTGATGAATTAAATAGATACTATTTTCTCCATGTCCTAATAAAACAATACGTTCAGGACTGAATTTGCAAACTTGTCTACATATCTCTGAACCAATAGAGCCACCAGCGCCTGTGACTAAAACTGTTTTATGCGTTAATTCCTTAGCTATAGATGCCATATCTAGTTCTACTGGGTCCCTACCTAGTAAATCTTCAACATCAACTCTTTTAAGTTGATTGACTTCTATTTCACCTGATAATACATTTTCAATATTAGGCATTTTAAATAGTTCTACACCTTCAATATTGCAAATTTCATTAATTTCATTCAGCCTTTTTTTACTTAAAGTTGGTATTGCTATAATAATTTTTTTTATATTATATCTTTTTACTAATTCAGGAATATCTTTAATATACCCTTGAACTTTTACTCTTTCAGTTATCGTCATCTTTTGCTTTTCTTTATCATCATCTACTGCTAGTACAGGTTGCATGCGCATATCATGGCTACGTAACATTTGGCGTATCAGCATTGATCCGCCTTGCCCTGCACCTACAACCAAAGTTGATTTTTTTTCAATTGAATTTCCTATATAATACTTTCTATAAACTCTCCAAAATAGTCTAGATCCACCAATCAATAATAAATGCATCATCCACGTAATAAAATATAAACGTAGAAATGGACTATCACTTGTTATTAAAGCAACTAATATGATGGTAAGAACTATAGAACTTGTAACCGCTTTTACAATTGACATTAATTCACTTACACTCGCGTATTCCCATGCACGATGATATAAATTAAACACATATGCAAAAATATGATGTGAAACTAACAAGATAATTGATGATAATACCAATAAATCTATTGAATAGCCTCTAAAATATGGTTCTAATATGGAATATCCTAAAAATATTGAAAATGTAACAATTAGCGAATCTATAATGATTAGTATTAAAAATCGCAATTTCGCAGAAATCTTTTTCACTCTTAATCCCCTCATTCATTTTTTCTAAAAAAGGCCAAACCACTTTTTCTGCTTATATTCTTGCGTTGGTACCTGTTTGGAAATCCTTTCATTATTTATCATTAACTTCCCGTTTTCTAGATAATTTTCAAATTCTTCATAATAAGCTTTTAATTTTCTTTCTTTAAATAGCTGTTTCATTGCGAATGGTCTTATTGTCGCACTATGTGCATCTGATGCAATAAAATGTGCCAGATTATTATCAATTATTTTTAAAGAAGCGCTTCTTACCTTACTTCCAAATTTCCCCAATAATGATGAAGTCGTAAGTTGACTTAATGCACCGCCATTAATAAGCTCATATAATAAATCTAAATTTTGAACAATTGCCTTATTTCGTTCTGGATGTGCGATAATTGGAATGTAACCCATAGTTTGTAGTTCATAAAATAAACGTTGGGTATAATGTGGTACTTCACTGCTAGGAAATTCTAATAGTAAATAGTTTGAATTATTGATACCTTCAATATTCCCATTATTAAGATCATAAATAACCTTATCTGTGACTCTAATTTCTTGACCAGCATAAAAGTTGATATTTAATTTTTGAACAATATAATTTTCATTTAGATCTTTTACCCTGTCTTTTACACGCTGTATATCATTGTTATATTTAGGATGTAGATGGTGTGGTGTTACTACTATGTCAGTGATGCCTTCACTTTTTGCTTGATTAAGTAAATCATTCATAGCAGTTATACTTTGTGGTCCATCATCGATATCTATCAATATATGATTGTGTATATCAATCATTTTCACTCATCTCCATAGTAGTAATAATAACTTGAAGATTTATCAATTGCAGTTTTGTTCAGTATAGCACCCAATAATTTCCCACCAGCTTTATTAATTAAATCTTTCGCTTTTTTCACTTCGTTTTTAATATTCTTTTCTACATCAATTACTAATGCACAATTCTGAATAGTTTGAGCATATACTTGTGCATCCGTTACTGTATTTACGGGTGGCGTATCAACAACAATAAAATCATAATCGCTTAATAATTCATTGTATATTTCATCGAATTGAGTAGAAGCTATTAATTCTGAAGGATTCGGTGGTGTCGGACCAGCAGTTAATATTGCTAAGTTCTCTACTTTAGTTTCTTTTATCGATTCTGTATACGTAGCTTTATTTACAATTAAATTTGACAGTCCACTGTTATTAGGTAAGTCAAAGATATAATGTTGCGTTGGTTTTCTCATATCACCATCAATAATCAGTGTTTTATAACCTGCTTGTGCATAAGTCACTGCAATATTCGCTGAAATAGTACTCTTTCCTGATAATGGTTTTTCTGAAGTAATTAGCAGACTTTGTATTTCTTTTTCTGCACTAGAAAACATAATGTTTGAACGTATCCCTCTAAATTTTTCACTGACTGTTGATTTAGGTTTGTCATGAACGTACAAAGGTGATATAGCTCTTTTTTTCTTTGCCATAATTACAATAACTCCTTAGTTAAATTTTTGTATGGAACCCAATACTGGTATTTCCAATTCATTTTCAACATCTGTTTCTGACTTAATACGCTTATCGAATATTTCTTTAATAAAAATTATTATTAATGCTATTATCAATCCAATAACTATGCCCATAACTAAATTTATCATTGTTTTTGGTGCCACTTGTTTTGTAGTATCATCCGCAGTAGAGAGAATAGATACATTATCCACATTCATGATATCAGGTACTTCATCACTAAATACTTCTGCTAATTTATTTGCAATTTTTTCTGAGTCTTTACCGCTTTTACTTACCACATCAATATTTAATAATTGTGATTCAGCTTGATTCGTAACCGTTAACATGCTCGATAATTCTGAAGTAGAATATTTTCGATTTAATTCTTTTGATACTTTATCCAATATACGAGGACTCTTTACAATTTCTGAATATGTATTGACAAGTTGAATATTGCTTTGAACTTCTTGTGCCATCATTTGCGAATCGCTTTCTTTTTGATTCACTAATACTTGTGTAGTTGCTTGATATTCTTCATCTAAGAAAAACAAAGTAACGATTGCACTTATTAGTAAACAAATAAGTGGCAAAATAATTAATAGTTTTAAATTATTTTTTAATATTCTTAAAATTTTTGTTAAATCCAATGTACTTTCCATATAAACCTCCATTTTTCCATTTTAACTTATTATATAGAACTTTTATTATGCTTTTCAATACCTTTTCAAAATTATTCTTAAATGTATATAAATTTATTGTTAAAATTAACCTTCTTTTACAATTAATTCAATAAATTTAATATTAATTAAATTTTTTAAATACTTCTACATTAAGATGAAATATTAAAAAAGCCATTTATTAAAAAGTTAATGCAAGGTGTTAAATAATGCTTGGATTTTTTAAATGAACTGTAGATTTTAGTTTCCCTGGTCTTACTTTCTATTTTTGGTTCTGTTGCAAAGTTGAATTTATAGTATAATTTTAACAAAAAGGAGTC
>NZ_PPQC01000066.1 GCF_002902365.1 Staphylococcus cohnii subsp. cohnii
CAATCAGATTTAGAACAAGAATTAATCGAAGTCGACGAACAACTTAACTCATCAGATTATAAAGTAACTGAAGAAGAATTTGAGCAGTTCTACAAGGCATACAACAAAGAAATGACAGGATTTAAGGATGAACATCAAAAACTAGCGAAAGAGATGCAGGATAAACTGCAAGATATTGTAAAAGTGTATCGTAAAATGATTGAGAATAAAAATGAGGCTGGTCGTCGTATATCTCGTGAACGTTATGTTAAGCAAGAGAAAAATAATCCTGGTAACATTCACAACCAGTATAAAGGCCAAATGTTAGCCCACGAAATTAA
>NZ_PPQC01000067.1:0-10014 GCF_002902365.1 Staphylococcus cohnii subsp. cohnii
CCCTTCAAAGTTTACATTTTTAAGTGTCTACTTTGAAGGGAGCATATCATGAATAAGGATTAGTTCTTTTTAACATTATAAAGCTCAAATAAATTAAAACGTTTGGAAACAGAAACGTAAAATTCATAATTAATAATTAAAAAAGAGTGTGCCTTACCAAAAAAGTTATTGTCATAGGCTTTTAAAGGTTCCTATGACAATTTGGAAAATGTGTGTTGTTATAAAATGAAAAAGACAATATGACTAATAAACAGAATCATAGGCTTTAGTTAGTAATAGAATTACTGAAATGCATATATTATATAAAAAATAAACCTTAGGTAAAATTTCACCTAAGGTTTATCTATATTTTTAAATATACATATTTATGGTTTCTTGTTATTTATATGTGTTTACATCAAAATATTTGCCTAATTTATTCATAGAATCATAGAACCCTTTAATACGTGTAGCATTATGAGATGCCCATGCTACATCAGTTGCATATTGATGAACACCTGGATTATCAGGATTCCAACGCATTTTATATAAAGTGTTTTGCCCTTGATTGATATATGAATTAGCGATGAATTTAGCGCCACCGACAATTGCTTTTTTAACAGTATCCCAACCATTATTTTTAGCGGTAGCAAAACCTTGTTTTACAGGATCTTTATCAACAGCTCCAATACCGAACATATTATAATATTTTTTAGCACCATTAGTAACAACTTTATTATTTACTACGTCGCCACCATTAGCAAGCTTAGAAGTTCCGTTTCCAGTTTCAAGCAGGGCATGGGAAACTAAGTAAACTTCATTGATGTTATAAGTTTTTGCAGCTTCACTAAATGCTTCACCTTGACCTTCTAATATACCTTTACCAACTAGTAATTTATCTAAATCAGTACCAGAAATATTTTGAGATTTATCTAGTCGTAAGAATTGGTATTTTTGGGTTGGATCTTTAGCAAGTTTACTACTATTCATAGCATTTTTAATCTCACTCGTTGTTGCATCTTCCCATTTTCCAGGTGTACGTTGAATTTGAGGTTTGAATTTCAAACCATGTTGTAACGCGACAGCCTGATCTAAAGTAAGATTAGATTTATAATATTTTACGAGCTCTTTACGCAAATCACTTTCTTTAATCCAAACAATTTTACCGTTTGATAACTTACCATGATACCAAGTTACACCATTAATGATTTGTTTTTCAAAAACAGTAAAGATGCTTTCATGGAAACCTTTTAATGATCCAGCTGATTTTGTAACGCTAGGATCCAAGTAATAATTACCATTTGCATTGTAAATAACATAGTCGAATTTTTGTGGTGTGATAGCTGATTGTGTTTGAGCTTTATTTAAATCTTTAGCTGAAATCCATCCAGTTTTATTATTTACATTTCCATATAGATATTCATCTTTATCAACAAACACAGATTTTGATGCGTTAAATTTACTATTTTTAATATTATTTTGAGTATCTAATTGTTGAGCTTTTGTACCCCATGGAATTGCATATAAACCATTGTTCGTTGCTTTTACAGTATATTGTCCACTTTTAGCTTTTGTTTTACTTAGGTCACGAGTATTTATATCTTTAGTGTTAACCCAACCAATAGGTGTATTTTGTTTGGTATTTTGAATTAACACATAAGTGTTATTACCTTGCGTACGTTGTTTAGTTACAGTATACGTACGACCAGCAAATTTCGATGCATTTTTACCTTTTTTATCATAAACAGTTGTTTTAATACCAGAATTATTTGTATTTAATTGTCCGATTTTACTAACAGATGTCGTAGCAGTAGCAGTAGCTTTTGTAACTGCTTCTTTAACAGTGATATCAGCTGTTTGCATCCAACCCAAGTTAGTATTTGTTTTATTATCTGTAATTAAATAAAATGAATTATTTCCTAATGTAGCTTTTTTACTTAATTTATAAGTTTTACCATTAACATAAGATTTTTGAACACCTTTTTTATCATATACAGATGTATAAACACCATGATTTGTCTTAGCCACTGTACCTTGTTGATTTGTAAGTGTATTGACAGTTAAATGATTATTTGTAGTAGGGGACGTAGCTGTTTTACTTGTCGAAGTTAATTTACTTAAGCTTACCCAACCAGATAAATTGTTTACTGTACCATAAACATAATTTGTTTTGCCAATTTGCTGTTGTTTTGATGCTTTGAATGTTTGACTAGAACTACCTGAAACTGTGCCTGCTTTTTGAGAACTAGTGCCCCAAGGTACAGTATAGATAACTTCACCTGGTTTGATTTTATAGGATTGGTTGTTTTTAACAACGGACTTAGCAGAGTTATAACTGACATCATTTTGATGTACCCATCCTATTAAATCACCTTTATTATAATCAGAAACTAAGTAAAAGTTTTTGTTTCCTAAAGTGGCCGATTTTGTAACTTTTAATGTTTGATTTGTTTTACTTGTTTTCTTACCATTTTGATCATAAACAGTGGTATATAAACCATCATTACTTGTATTTATACGACCAACACCGTTGTTAGTTGATACTGTTAATTTACCAGTATTAGTAGATGGTTTTGTAGTAGAACCAGAACCACTTGACTCGTTTTTGCTTCCACTTGTACTTCCAGATGAAGTGGTACCCCAAGCAGCAGCTTTACCTGTTTTAATTAAATATTTTTCATAAATTAAATCATAAAGTTCATCATAACTATAGTTATGGTTAGCTAAATAACCATGGGGATCGATATGGTCTGATCCACCTAAATAATTACTTACAGCTTTATGCGTCCAAACAGTTCCAACACCATCGTACTCAGCGCTGTCAGGAGCAAGTCCATAATATTGTAGGTTTGTAGCTGCATAGTCTGCATAGTTAGTGATTGAACGCGCAAATGAATCATAGTCGTGTGTATGGACTAATTCTACATGAATAAAGCGATCGTTTGCAGCTGGGCCAGCTCCCCATGCTAAGTAATCTGTATTAGCTGTTTCAATGATACGATTACCATCTACATAGGCATGTACAAATGCGCTATTATAATTATTTTTCATGTAATTAATTTCACCAGTAATTGTTGAATTATCGTTCGCAGTATCATGCATAACGATACCTTCAGGTTTACCATAACGATATTGGTATTTTGGTAAATAACTTGCAATATCTTGTTCATAATTAGGTGCTTTGAAGTTGTTTTTACGAATATAATTATTTATTGATGAATTTACTTTTGGCGTGTATTTAGGTAATGAACTTTTAGTTGTAGATTCTTTAGTGACAGCTGATCTGGTAGCTATAGTAGGAGTGCTAACTGATCTAGTCATTCTTAATTTTGGTGTTGCATCATTTTTATAAACTTGAATTGTTTTAGGTGAAGTATTTATATCTGAATCTAAAGTATTAACCTTTTCAGTTTGCGCTTCTTTGTCAGACTCATTTGTAGTAGTTGACTCGTTAGAACTTACCTCTGTATTAGAAGCCTCTGAATCTTTATCGATTTGAGCAACGTCAGTGTTGTCGTCTTTGTCTTCAGAGCTGTTAGAAGTATCATGATTTTTGTTTTCTTTATCAGAAGTTGATTCGTTAGAACTTATCTCTGTATTAGAAGCCTCTGAATCATCATCATTTTGAGTAACGTTAGCGTTAACGTCATTGTCTTCAGAGCTATTAGAAGCATCATGATTTTCGTTTTCTTTAACAGAAGTTGATTCGTTAGAGCTTGCCTCTGTATTAGAAGTCTCTGAATCATCATCATTTTGAGTAACGTTAGTATTGTCGTCTTTGACTTCAGTCTTGTTAGAAGCATCATGATTTTCGTTTACTGCATCAGAAGTTGAATCGTCAGAGCTTACCTCTGTAATAGAGGCCGCTGAATCATCATCATTTTGAGTAACGTCAGTGTTAACGTCTTTATCTTCAGAGCTGTTAGAAGTATCATGATTTTTGTTTTCTTTATCAGAAGTTGATTCGTTAGAGCTTACCTCTGTAATAGAGGCCGCTGAATCATCATCATTTTGAGTAACGTTAGTGTTGTCGTCTGTATCTTCAGAACTGTTAGACGCAACCAGATTTTCATTTTCGGCATTAGAAGAAGGTGCCTCTGTATTAGAAACATCGGAATCATTATCGTTTTGAGCAACATTAACATTATCATCTGTAACACTAGAAACATCATTACTTTCATCTTGAGCACTTTCATTTTGAGCGTCAGTTGCTAATTGTTCAGTATGAGTCTCTGTGTAATTGTTGATGTCAGAATTATTTTGGTCTTCTTGATTTTGAGTAGGATATGTATTTTGACTTGATGTGTCTTTATTAAGTTCGTCTAACTGTGCATCATAATTTTCAGGTTCATCAGATTTAAGCTCTTGCACTTGACTTGGATCATTGTATGTTTGTGTTCCTGAAATATTTGTCGTTGGATTACTTACTTCAGATTTTATTTCTTCGCTTTGTTTTATGGTATTTTCATCATTTAACACATTTTTATTTGATTTCTGATCTTGTGTATTATCAGCTGCATGTGCATAATGGGTTGTCAAAGCTGTACCTGCTAACGTCAATGCAACTATTGAAGGTACCTTATAATTCAACTTTTTATTAGTCATTTAACTGCCCCTTTTATTATTAATATTTAATACCATTATAATACGAAGATAGTTTAAGTGAATTGATTTCATAGATTTGTAATATAAAATTAATCTTATTAAGACACTATAAAAGAAGATATAATTTAAAAAAGGCGGAAATACGCCTAATTTTAAATATATTAAAATATTACACTCTTTAGAATGTTACATTGTAAAGATGTACATTAAATACAACTTTATTAAATTCTTTAGCTTAAATTGTTTTATTCATTAAGATATGTTCAATATTTTCTTCTAAGAAAATATCACCTGAAGCCTTATAACCTAAAGATTCATAAAAGCGTTGTGCATGGCATTGGGCATTAAGCGTTAACATATCATACCCTTGTTCTTTTGCTACTGTTTCAATGAAAAGCATTAAACCTTTGCCATGACCTGATTTTCTATGTGATGGTAATATTGCTACGCGCTCAATTTTTGCTCCATTTTGATAGGGTCTAAACCTTCCAGTTGCAAAAGGGGAGTGTAGTTCATCATAACCTATGACATGAGTAGCGCTAGATTCAAATTGATCTATTTCATTTTCAAGCGGGACTCCTTGTTCACGAACAAAAACTGCTTTTCTAATTTCATATGCGTCATCTAACATTTTAGATGTAGTAACTACTTCGAACATGATAAAACCTCACTTCTTTTAAATATAATAAAACTACCCTATCACAATTATAATGTAATAGGGTAGTTATTTAATGAATTATTGAGCTTCTTGACGTACTAATGCAGTATATTGCCAAAAAATTCTCATTTGTGCAATATTCCAATTGTTCATGCCCATGGTAAAACCTGACGGCCTAAATAAATTAACATCTGTTACTTCAAGCGCTGCTGCAATTAAATATTGTAGCGGTACACTGAGTTCTTTCATTGTTTCAGTTATACCATTTTGATCATAAACCCAAGAAAAAGGTAGTTCTGATTCAAAAACATCAACTTTATCAAAAATTTCAGGTAGGGCTACGATATAACATGCACCATCTACAACGGGATTGGTTTCACTATCCTTATAGTAGATTCGTAAAGCTTCATAGTTTTCACGATGTGCGTGATTAACATAGAAAAATTCATTTCTAAAAAGTGCCATATCTTTACTATGGATTAATTGTTGTTCTAAAACGTTAAACATACCGTTTATATTCGCTAATTTTTCATATGTTTTTCGTGACATGTCGCGATCTCCTCTCTACAGCTTAATATAAATTTGTTTGCAATTCTTGCGTGTTTTGTTGTTGATTAGGATCCTGTTGCTGTTGATTAGGATCTATTTGTTGGTTTGAATCAGGTTGTTGATATGAATCGTTTGGTTGCTGAGTTGTTTGGTTATTGTCTTGTTGATTCATATTATCTTGTTGGTTTTCATTTGTTGAATTTGGGTCTTGTGAATTTGAATTATTTTGTTCTGATTGTGAATTTGAATTGTCTTCATCTTGTTCAGAGCTATCTTTTTGATTTTTACGTAATAAGCTACTGTCAATTTCAGTTTGTGGTACGAGTGTACCATAAAAGTCGATAACGCGTTTATTCAAGAAATCATCTGTATCCTTAATTTTAGGTAAATTTAAATCGCTGCGCAAAAGATTTGCAGTATCTTTTATATTTTTAATATTAGGATTATAGTAATAAACACCATTCAAATAATCATCTTGACCTTCTAGTTGTTTACTTTTAATTTTAACATCATCTTTTAAGTAAGAAGTGGCTAGTGCTTTTACTTCTTTATAACTTAAATTATGTTTAGCATTTTTTCCTACTATTTCAATTACATCATCTAATTTACTGAAAGAATCTGCCTTTTGAGCTTTAATAAATAACTTTTTGATTAAATCCATTTGTCTTTGGCCACGTTTTAAGTCTGAATCTTGATGACGTGTTCTTGCAACTGCTAAAGCTTCATCTCCATTTAGCTTTTGATGTCCTTTTTTCACTTTAATTTTCCCAGTATCGTTTGTATTTGGTTCAGAAATATTATATGGAACATCATATTCAATACCACCGAGTTCATCAACGGCATCTACGAATGCTTCCATGTTAATTCTTACATAATAGTCAACAGGAACATTCAATGTAGCTTCTACAGAATCCATAGAAGCTGTAGGGCCATCGTAGGCATGTGCATGTGTGATTTTATCATAATAACCAACTTCTGGAATGTAACTAATCGTATCGCGTGGAATACTTAGCATTCGAATTTGTTCTTTATCTGCATTAAAAGTAGATAATATCATTGCATCAGTTCTTGATTGTTCAGTACTTTGACCATTTTTTTGGCGACCGCTATTATCATCAATACCTAAAAATAAAATAGAAATTGGATCTTTAGAGGGGTTTATTTTCGATTCACGAATACTTGATTCTCTTGATGTATCACTCGTATTCAATGAATGCTCAAAGGCACCTTGTGATGATTTAAGCAATAAAATGGCAAATATAACTGGAACAACTACAAGAATTAAAGATAGAAATATTAAAAAGTATTTTAAAAATTTATTCATGTATGAAGCTCCCTATCGTATGTGATTTTGTGTATATTACAATATTAATCTAGTGTTAAATTTTTGGTTGTTTCATTAAAATATTGTAAAGAGAAATTTGTACTATAACTTATAATTTTATAACTAACATAAAAAAATATCAACTAAGAATTTATCCTACTAAAGTTTGAATTATAAATTAGCATATAGATTAGCATTAAAATATTCTTAATGATAATAATATAAGTAATGAAAAGAAAATCAACATAGCTAAAAATGATTTATTTATGAACATACGATATAATTAACATATGTTAAGCGTTATTGATCATTGATAACATTAATATTTTATTAAAGTAAAATTTTTAAACAGAGAGTTTAAATTCAAAACGATTTTTGGTATTTATTAAATCAATTCGACGATGAGATAATACCTTGTGAATAATTGATTAATATATTGGAATTTCAAGGAGGATATAACCATGAAGTCAGAATGGTTGGATAAATTAGATGAAAGTTTAGTGAAAACATTTTATGAAGCACAGACCGACAAAGAAATAGAAGAAGGGTTTAGTGGAAATTTAACGTTTGGCACTGCAGGTATACGTAGTACCTTTGGTTTAGGACCGGGGAGATTGAATGCATTTACAATTCGCAAAGTAGCATTAGGCTTATCACAATATTTGAAAGAAAAATATGATAATCCATCCGTCGTAATCCATTTTGATACAAGATTATTATCTAAAGCATTTTCAGAGGAAATGGCATCTGTTTTAGCTCAAAATAATATTATTACGATCTTATCAGAAAATTATAAATCTACACCAGAATTATCATTTGCGGTTAGGTATTTAAAATCAAGTGCAGGTGTGATGATCACTGCCAGTCATAATCCTAAAAACTATAACGGTATTAAAATATACGATCAAAATGGTGGCCAATTATTGCCAGATGAATCGGAAGATTTAAGTCAATATATTAACGCTATTGAACGTCCATTACAAATTGATGGAGGTAATTTTAATTCATTACTAAATGATAAGAAAATCACATATATGTCACATGAAGTTACTGAAGCTTATAAAAGTGAAGTGAAAGATTTAGTAGGGGACATTCCTGAGAAAGATGCAAAAGTAGTACTTACGAGTTTACATGGTACAAGTTTACCTTTAGCTTCTACTATATTATCAGAATTAGCTTATGATAATTTTGTTATTGAAAAAGAGCAATCTACACCAGACGGTAATTTTCCAACAGTTGCGATAGCTAATCCTGAAGATGAAGCTGTGTTCGAACGTGGTATTAAGTTGGCAAATGATACTGATGCACAATTAATTATAGCAACTGATCCTGATGCTGATAGATTAGGTATGATTGAACGTTACGATGACGAAACATATAGGTATTTCAATGGGAATGAAATTGGTATATTACTTACTAAATTAAGATTTCAAGATTTAGTAGAAGAAGGTAAGCAACTTTACATGATTAAATCTATAGTCACAAGTGAACTTGCGGAAAGATTAGCTTTAGCATTAGATGTCGAAGTGAATAATGTATTAACAGGATTTAAATATATTTCAAATTTATTGGAAGAACAAAGCACACAACAAGATAAACAATTACTAATTGCATTTGAAGAAAGTCATGGCTATTTAGCTAAGCCATTTTCGAGAGATAAAGATGCAATCCAAATGGTACCTTTATTAATCAAATATAAAAATTTATTAGCGAATAATGGGATGACATTTAAAGACACAATAGATGATATATATGCCCATATCGGTGCATATAAAGATAAAACTTTATCACCGACTTTTGAAGGTGCAGAAGGTATTGAAAAGATCACTAAAATAATGGACCAATTTAGAAATGAAGATGTTTCAACGATTTGTGGTCTTGAAGTAAAACAAATTGAGGATTATCAATCAGGTACCATTAAAAATGTAACAGAGGGTAGTACTGAGGCATTATCATTACCTGAAACCAATTTAATTCGCTTTATTTTCGATGAAGGTTTCATTGCATTGAGACCTTCTGGTACTGAACCTAAAATTAAGTTGTACTTCTCATTAAATATAGAGGATATTGATAACTTAACAAATCAATTTAAAGATGAATATATCAATCATATAAAATAACAACAAAGAGGCAACAACATGAAAGTCAACAAATTTAAAATATTTATTGTTTTAATCATTTTCATATTTTTGATTTTAGGATTTACTGGATACAGACACTATAAACAAATGAAAGAGTATATCAGCCCTTCAAAGGTTTTGACCAAGGAAAATGAAAAACAATCATCGAAAAAACAAAAAAAGTTAAAAACGGTTGTTGATCATAAACATCCACAAATTAATAAAATTGATGAATATTTAGAACAAACTCATTTTAATGGAACCATTGCACTTTTTGAAAGAGGTAAACTCAAACTGAATAAAGGCTATGGTTATCAAGATTTTGAAAAGAATGAAGAAAATAATGCCAATACGATGTTTTTAATAGGTTCAGCACAAAAATTTATGACAGGCATCATGTTAAAACAGTTAGAAATTGATGGTGAGATTCATATGATGACACCTGTGAAGCATTATTTAAAATGGTTTGACTCAAATTATCCACTATCTATTAAACAACTGATGTTACATCAAAGTGGGTTATATAAATATAAAGCAAATCCAAAATTTAAAGATTTAAATGATGCAACACATGCAATACAACAGAGAGGTATCAACCCCTTAGAATATAATAAATATCAATATAACGATGCTAATTATTTAATATTATCGAAAGTAATAGAGACGGTGACACATAAGTCTTATATGCAAAATTTAAATGAAAGATTAGTGAAACCATATAATTTAGAATATACGGCACGATATAGTAATTTGAATTTTAAAAATTATATGGCTGTTGG
>NZ_PPQC01000067.1:10032-16850 GCF_002902365.1 Staphylococcus cohnii subsp. cohnii
TCAAAAACCTAATATTTTAAATCAATATGATGGGGCAGGTAACATTTATATGTCTCCTTATGATATGGGGAAAGTTGTATTGAATTTGCAAGATAATAGAATTTTTGATGCAACAACCACCATGCCTTTTATTCATGAAAGTTTAACTACACAATATCCTAAACCATATCGATATGGGTTTTATTCATTTGCTGATAAAAATAGAATTAATGGTATCTTTTTCGGTAATATATTCACAGTATATTTTAATGATAATTATGTAATTGTATTAGCAACAAATTATGACAACAGTAAAATCAATAACGAATATAAATGAAACATATTTACTTTAAGTTATTACATCAAGGTGGTCACTATAATAGAGTGAAACAGCTGTATTGAAAAATTAAGTGATAGGGGTATAAATATCTCTGATTAAAACATAACCGTCAATTTCTATCGTGTTTTTATAGAAATTGACGGTTTTTACTTTTTATAAAATAGTATATGTTAAAAAAACTTAATGCCCCTAAGGGGGAAACTAAGAGTAATGTTAAATTCTTATATTTAAGATTTCTCATTAAAGTAGTTTATCTATGAATTTACTTAGATGAAAAGTATCTTTGTATATCTACAAAATAGTTACTTTTATGATTTGAAAGGTGCTGACTGGATAATCGTATACGTGAAAAACGCCAGACTTGAACTTTTAATCACGATTAAAACTGTCAAGATTTAAAAGGATTCTAGAGCTTCATTGATTCATCTCAGATATAATTATATTGTTAGTGAATGATTGAACTAACAATGAAACGCCCACTTCTCAAATATTGAGTTAGTGGAAATTAAGCATGAGGTTTAGCCTGGTTAATCATTTTATATTTTTACCAATTCTAGTCCTCTTTGTTGGGATGGTAGGGCGAAATCCTTTTAATAAAATTAAATTTCTGTCTTACTCCTTTTTATGAGAACGCATGTTAATGTTACTAACGTTTTGTGTATTTAAAATTTACTTACAATACTTTAAAGCATCAATAAACATCTGCTTAAAGATATTTGCTTGTACGGACATTACTACTGTTGTATTAGGAAATTGAGATTTGAAATCAACAACTGAAGCACCCTTGGTTAATTTGCCATCTGTTTCAATTTGCACATCAGCTTCTCGTACATCAAAGTGTTCTGGGTGTAGTAGATAAAGCAATGTGTATGCATCATATACATTAATCCCTTTTTCAAAATCGTCTCCTCTATAATGTTTGAATAACTGATGTAACATCTTTCCTGTATCGTTGATAGAGTTTAGTTCATTAATTGTGTCATGGGTTAAACTAGAACTTCTAGCAACGTCTAATCCTATCATTGTTAAAGGTAGACCTGAATTAAACACGATTTGAGCAGCTTCGGGATCACAATAAATGTTAAATTCAGCTAATGGTGTTACATTACCTCGAGATGCTGAGCCGCCCATTAATACAATTTCTTTAATAAATGTTTTTACTTCAGGATATGTCAATAATAATAATGCAATATTCGTCAACGGGCCAATGGGAATAAGTGTGATGGGCGTTTCACTTTTGAGTAAAACATCTCTCATAGCTTCAACGGCATGTGTAGAATCGAGATCACTTTCATTGATTTCTGGGAAAGTATATCCTTCCATTCCCGATTCACCATGTACATCACTTGCATCTACAATATCTGATAACAGTGGTTGTGAAGCACCCCTATGTACTGGTATATCACTATTAAAGAAACGTTTGAGTTTTAAAGCATTAGCAGTCGTTTTTTCGATGCCAACGTTACCATTGACTGTAGAAATCATTTTCAAATCAAATTCCGGATGGTTTAATGCAAAGCTAATCGCTGCTGCATCATCAATGCCCGGGTCTGTATCAATAATAATTGGTTGTTTCATAATTTATCTAATCCTCCTATTGCAAAAATAACATCATCAATTATATTTTACATCTTTTGTGGAAAGAAATGTAACAAAGTAAATTATTGATTGAAGGCATAGGGGAGGTTGATACGGGAATAAAAAAAAAGACTTCTCTTTCGAGAAGTCTTTTTGGGATTATAAGTGGCTTGAGTGTCCACCTTGCATTACCCAATACGTACCAATAACTGTAATTAGAGTAATGATAATCGCAAATAAAACTTTAAATCCTTGTAAGTTTCCATCTTTACCTTCAGTTAAGTGCATGAACATTAATAATTGTACTGCAGCTTGGATAAAGGCAAAGCCAAAGATGATTGTAATCTTAGCATTGAGTGCCATTGATGTGTATAAGGTTACGAATACTGCTAAAATAGTCAATACGATTGAGCCAATAAAACCGACTGTGTGTTTTACAATTGTATTCATCCGCTAAACACCATCCCTATCATATATACGGCAGTAAAGATGAAGATCCAAACAACATCTAAGAAGTGCCAGTATAAGCTTACTATAAATAACTTAGGAGCATTATCTTTATTTAATCCACGCATTGCAACTTGAATTAATAAACATGTAATCCAAACAATACCTAATGATACGTGGGCACCGTGAGTTCCTAATAGAATAAAGAAACTAGACCAATAAGAACCAATAGTTAAGTTAACACCTTCTGAAACATAGTGAGCAAACTCATAAATTTCAAAACCTACGAACACAACTCCGAATAGTAAAGTGATAACCATCCATATTGTCATTAATTTTGCTTTTTCTTGTCTCATATAGTAAATAGAAATACCACAAGTGTATGAACTAATTAATAATGCAAATGTCATTATTAAAACTAGGGGTAATTCGAACATTTCAGTTGTCATTTTACCGCCATAGTCGCCACCATGTTGAAGCGTTAATAGGGTTGCGAATAGCGTACCGAATAATGAGACTTCTGCTGTAAGGAATATCCAAAAGCCAAGTCTATTTAAATTACCTTCATGCGAACGTTGATCAATAGTGTTTGCATCATGACTCATGACTTACAGCCTCCCTTTCTTTTATACGTGCTTCACGTAAGCGTTTTTCGGTTTCTGCTACTTCAGAAGCTGGTATATGATAACCGTGGTCTACTTGGAAACTGCGGTAAATCATAGTACCAAAGATACCTATTAAGCAAATAACTGCAGGGAGTATTGTTTCAAAGACAAGGAAGAATCCTCCAATTGTGAAGAAAATTCCCATCCAGAAACCAACTGGCGTATTATTTGGCATATGGATATCAGAATAATTGTGATTATCTAAGTAGTGTCTACCGTGTTCTTTCATATTCACAAATGTATCGTAGTCATTCCAATCTGGTGTAACAGCAAAGTTGTATTTAGGTGGCATTGCTGAAGCAGTTGACCACTCTAATGTACGTCCTAAGCCATACCAGTTATCACCAGTAGCTTCACGTGGAGCTTTGAAGAAGCTGTATACGATACTAGCAACTAAGAACATAAAGCCTAATGCCATCATTAATGCTCCGACAGTAGAGATTGCGTTTAACATCCACCATCCATCTTCTGGCATATAAGTGTATAAACGACGAGGCATACCATCTAAACCAAGAATGAATTGTGGTATGAAACAAACGTTAAATCCGATTATGAATAACCAGAAACACCATTTGTTTAATGTCTCGTTCAATTTAAATCCAGTCATCTTAGGCCACCAGAAAATTAAAGCACCTAGACAAGCAAATACAACACCAGCCACTAATGTGTAGTGGAAGTGAGCAACTAAGAAGTACGTATTATGATACTGATAGTCGGCTGCTGCCATAGAAAGCATGACACCTGTTACACCACCAATTAAGAAGTTAGGTATGAAACCTAATGCGAATAACATAGGTGATTCAAAGGTAATGCGGCCTTGATAAAGCGTAAACAACCAGTTAAAGATTTTAACACCTGTTGGTATACCAATCAGCATAGTTGTAATTGAGAAGAATGAGTTAATTAATGCACCATTACCCATAGTGAAGAAATGGTGAACCCAAACTAAGAAACTTAAGAATGCGATTCCTGCTGTTGCCCACACCATACTTTGGTGACCAAACAGACGTTTACGTGCAAATGTTGGAATGATTTCTGAATAAATACCGAATGCCGGTAGGATAACAATATAAACTTCGGGGTGCCCCCATACCCAGAAGAAGTTAGCCCATAACATTGGCATACCGCCATTTGCGACTGTAAAGAATGCAGTATCGAAGATTCTATCTGTTGTGAACAGTGCTAAAGCGACTGTCAATACTGGGAAAGCCAAAATAACGATTAATGCTGTAATGAAAGTAGTAACCGTGAACATTGGCATTTCCATAAATTTCATCGTAGGTGATTTACATCTAAGTATTGTTACAAAGAAGTTAATACCAGTCATTAGGGTACCTATACCAGAAATCTGTATCGCGATAAGGTAGTAGTTAACCCCAGGTCCTGGACTGAATTCTCCTGCAAGCGGTGCATAGTTAGTCCAACCAGCTGCAGGTGAGCCTCCGATTATAAATGATAGGTTGAATAACAACATACCAGAGAAGAATAACCAGAAACTTACGTTATTTAATACAGGGAATGCAACGTCTCTTGCACCAATTTGAAGAGGTACAATAACATTCCATAAACCAAAAATGAAAGGCATCGCCATAAAGATAATCATTATTACGCCGTGCGTACTAAAGACTTCATTATAGTGGTTTCCTTCTAAGAATGTATTATCTGGAATTGCTAATTGTGTACGCATCATTAGGGCATCAATACCACCACGTACGAACATTAGTACAGCACAGATTAAATACATAGCACCAATTTTTTTATGGTCAATAGATGTGAACCATTCTCTGTATAGATATTTCCACAATTTAAAATAAGTAATTACTGCGATCACTGCGATGATAGCAAACGGTGCACCAATTTGTGCCATTGTAATCATCCAGTTACCTTGAACGAGTAATTGATCCCATGGGAAACTCATTAATGTCCACCTCCATGTTCATGGTCTTTTTTCTCAGCTTTAGATGCTTCTTCATCTTTAGCACCTTCTGAGATTTTTTCCATTTCGTCCATATTGTGTGATTCTTCATCTTTGAATTCACTATTATATGGTTCATTATTGCCTAGAATCATAGCTTTCATACCATGACGTTCATAGTTTGCGTTTGTGATTTGTGGTTTACGTGCAGGTTTATTAGGTTTATCTAATACATCCGCTTTAATTTCTTCAGGTGAATTAAAGTTAGGATCTTTCTGTACGTAATTGAAACGATCATAAGCATGGAAAATATACTCAGGATCAGCTGCTGGATCAACAAACGCCATGTGCGTACCACTGAAAGTTAAGTTTTTATTTTCAGTAGTTGGTAAAAGTTGTTTATCAAAAGTATCTTGATCTAATTCCTTTTGACTTTGAGCATCTTTTACCCAATCCTTGAATTCATTTTGGCTTACTGAATTGACATCAAATGTTTGGCGAGCGAATCCTTCACCGTTGAAGTTTGAGTTACGTCCACGGAACGTACCTTCTTCGCTAGCAGTTAATGTCCAATCCATTGTCATACCAGTCATCGCATATTTTTGACCACCTAATTGTGGTATCCAGAAACTTGTCATCATATCCATTGAATGGAGTTTGAAGACAACAGGGCGATCTTTAGGTATTGTTAAGTGATTAACAGTTTCGATTTTTTCATCAGGATAACTGAAGAACCACTTATAACCAGCGCTTGTTGCATAAACAACAAGTGGATCGTCTTGTTTATCTGGTTTAGCTTCATACATGTAAAGTGATTTTACTGTAGGGATAGCTAAAGCGATAACGATGATCACCGGAATGATAAACCAAATTGTTTCTATTAAAGCACTGTGATGCATCTTACCAGCTTCTTCTGTTTTGTGTAATCTATATTTATATAGAAACAGAGTAAACATGATAAGTACGGCGGCAATAATAACAAGCATGAAGATGATTGAATACATAATCAAGAACTTCGAGTCACTTGCTACCGGCCCTTTTGGGTTTAAAACTTCTACATTTGAACAACCACTAAGTATAATTAGTGAGCCAAAGAGTAGAAGCAAAGACTTAAATTTTGACACTTTTTTGACCTCCTAATACTACAATTGTAGGGCTTACCATCAATTTTAAGATATTACGCAATATTTACAAGTGTTTGTGTAAAAAAAATTATTGTAAAATTAAAAGAAACCCAACAAACTCAACGTCTGACGGGCTTTCAAAGATTTGTTAAAATTATGTGTACATTTTGTGAAAAGTGTCATATTTTAGGCGACAGGATAAATTCACACTAAATTTTAAGGATTAGATGCGAATTTTATCGTGACATATGTATTCATAAATTATTTTACATCAATATATCTTACTGATTTATTCATTGCACCTTCTGAATCTTCTACAGTATATTCAACTTTATATTTTCCTTCTTTTTCTGTATTTATATTTTCATTTACTGAAATTTTGTGCGTCAAGTCACCATCTTCTTTGTCATAGGCACGTACACCATTTAATAAATTATAGTTATTTCCTTTATCAATGATTATATCGTTTGTTCCTTTTAATTCAGGTATAGAATTTTCTGTAGCTTCTGCGCTTAAATTAGGTGAAACAAGTGTTGCAGATACACCGAGTGCTGATAATGACTGCATTAATTTATTCATAACGTAAACCTCCGTATGAGCGTCATTTATTTTTATCTTAAATATACTATATTTTATTTTGAATGAAATTACATCGTACTATAGTCTTAATATAACGTAATAATGTAAAGTGAGTGGTAATTTTTTGAAAAAATTCAGTTAATTGTAATATTTTTTGATAAATATAAGATCAATTAAACAAAATTGAGTGA
>NZ_PPQC01000067.1:16877-39533 GCF_002902365.1 Staphylococcus cohnii subsp. cohnii
TCGAGAAAAATTTTTTAATGTATGTTTTAACATAGAAGGCTTATTTTAGAACATTATTTAAAAGTAGATATTGAGTGGGGCAGAATATCATTGAAATAATAGAAGGCTTTTACAATTGAACTAAATGATTTGAAAGGAATAAGTAAGATTAAAAATAATTTTAAATGATACGACAAGTATTGGTCAGTGAGTAAAAATGCTGCAGCATTACAAAAAATAAACGCCAACTTCTATAGCAACTATCTAGAAATTGACGTTTATTTATTAGTAGTTAAAGATAAGATGTCTCAACTTTGTGCATTTATTGAAATATGTTTCTTGAAAGAACCGTGTTATTCAATGCCTCTACGCATTTTTTCTGCCATAAGTGTATTATTTAATACCATTGTAATCGTCATAGGACCTACACCACCAGGCACAGGTGTAATAGCTCCAGCTATTTCCTTAACTTCATCATAGGCAATATCACCTTTTAATTTGCCGTTTTCGTCAGGTGTGTTACCTACGTCTATGACAACTGCACCTTCTTTAACATCATCCTTAGTAACAAGACCAGGACGTCCGACAGCACTAACGATAATGTCAGCATTTTTTAAATGTTGATGCATATCTTTAGTTCTTGAATGCAAGATCGTAACTGAAGCGTTTTTTTGTAATAATAGTTTTGAAACTGGTTGACCTACAATATGACTTCTACCTATAACAACAGCATCTTTACCTTCTAAATCAATGTCAGCATGATTTAGTAACTCCATGATACCAAGTGGTGTACAAGGTACAAATGTTTGTTGGTCACTATATAATTTACCTATATTTTCAGGATGAAATCCATCAACATCTTTAGCAGGATTAATCGATTCTAAAACTTTTTGTTCACTTACTTGATCTGGTAGTGGAACTTGAACTAATATACCACTCACACTGTCATCTTCATTTAAGCGTTGAAGTTCGCTTAATACTTTATCTTCACTAGCACTTTCATCTAAATGTACGATTTCAGAAATCATACCGATTTTTTCTGCAGCTTTCTTTTTTGAATTCACATAACTTTTACTTGCACCATCGTTACCTACTAATATTACTGATAATTTTGGTGTGTAACCCTTAGTTTGTAAAGCCTCGACTTGATCTTTTAGACCTTGTCTATAATCCTTTGCGATTTGTTTACCGTCTAAAATTTTTGCGACCATGAAAAAATCCTCCTCCAATGTATGAACTTTACTTAACTTTAACATAATTACCATCATGTTTTTCAACCAAAAGACGAAAATTTAATGATTTTTTTGCATTAAAGTTCGATTTTTGATTGAGAAAGCGATTTTTAGTTGTTATGCTATATCTGTAATATACATCTAATAGTCATAACATTTCAAATTTCTGAAAGGGTGTTCATTTTGAAAGTGGTAGTCATAATGGGTAGTTCTTCCGATTGGGAGACTATGAAAGAAAGTTGTCAAATGTTAGAACAGCTAGATATACCGTATGAAAAGAAAGTTGTTTCTGCACATCGTACCCCTCAATTAATGTATGAATTTGCTAAAGGAGCCAGAAAAGATGGCTATGATGTCATTATTGCTGGTGCTGGTGGTGCAGCACACTTACCAGGTATGGTTGCCTCGATGACGACGTTACCAGTAATTGGTGTACCTATAGAATCTAAAAGCTTAAAAGGATTAGACTCTCTCTTATCTATTGTCCAAATGCCAGGTGGTATTCCTGTGGCTACAACAGCTATAGGGAAATCTGGGGCGAAAAATGCGGGGATACTTGCTGCCAGAATGCTCAGCATTGGTAATAAAGTAGTCCAAAAGAATTTGGAAAATTATGAAAAATCATTGATTGAGAAAGTGAGTGAGATGCAACATGAACTTCAATAAACTATCATTTGGATCAACGATTGGAATTATAGGTGGTGGGCAATTAGGTAAAATGATGGCACAATCTGCTCAGAAAATGGGTTTTAAAATTATTGTGTTAGATCCCGATGAAAATTGTCCATGCCAACATGTAGCACATCAGTTTATAAATGCAAACTATGATGACGAACAATCACTTGTTCAACTAGGTGAATTATCCGACGTTATCACATATGAATTTGAAAATATTTCTGAGAATCAATTACAAACATTAGTTTCTCAATATAATATTCCTCAAGGTTACCAAGCTATACAACTATTACAAGATAGATTGATTGAAAAGCAAACATTACAAAAAGCCGGAACTCAAGTAGCACCATTTGTGAAGCTGTCAGATACAGACAGTTTATCTCAAGCTGTAGAAAATATTGGTTTTCCATTTATGGTAAAAACAAGATTTGGTGGATATGACGGAAAAGGGCAAGCGCTTATAACAAATGAAGCAGATTTGGATAATGCTAAAACATTAATTAATAAGCAAGAATGTGTTGCTGAAAAATTTTTAGAACTACAAAAAGAAGTTTCTTTAACAGTAACCATTGGTAATGATAATCAAATCACATACTTTCCATTACAAGAAAATGAACATCAAAACCAAATATTATTTAAGACAGTTGTACCTGCTCGTGTAGAACCACAAATTGAACAAATGGCACGCAAAGAAGTTGAGAAGATTATCAAACATATTCATTTTGTAGGCACGTTCACGGTGGAGTTTTTCATCGATACAAGCAATCAGTTGTATGTGAACGAAATTGCACCTAGACCACATAATTCTGGACACTATTCAATAGAAGCATGCGATTATTCGCAATTTGATACACATATATTAGCAGTGACAGGTCACCGTTTACCAGAAAAAATTGAATTATTAAAACCTAGTGTAATGATGAATTTATTAGGAAGAGATTTAGATTTATTGGAACATAAATTCGATGCTCATCCTGAATGGCATGTACATATTTATGGGAAAATAAGCCGCAAACCTGACCGGAAAATGGGTCACCTTACTATGCTTACAAATCATGTAGAACAAACAGAACAAACGTTACTAAATCATTTTGAAGGGAGACATGGCTAATGTCTTTGTTATATGAAGGAAAAGCGAAAAGGATTTTTTCTACGGCGCAATCGGATGTACTTCGAATTGAATATAAGGATGAAGTCACAGCCGGCAATGGAGCGAAGAAAGATTTTGTAGAAGGTAAAGGTCGTTTAAATAATCAAATTACTTCTAGAATTTTTAGTTTTATTCAAGAACGTGATATTGATAGTCACTTTATCGAGCAATTATCAGAAACGGAACAACTCGTGAAATCTGTGGAAATCATACCATTAGAAGTCGTAGTGAGAAACATCGCTGCGGGTTCTATAACAAAGAGATTAGGCTTTGATAAAGGACATACGTTTGAAAGTCCTTTAGTTGAATTTTTCTATAAAAACGATGATTTAAATGATCCTTTAATTACAGAAGATCACATACAGTTATTACATTTAGCTAGTAAAGAAGAAATTGAAAAATTAAAAGAAGCAGCAAAAACAATAAATACAGTGTTGATTGAATTAATGGATGGTATGGATTTACGACTTGTAGATTTCAAAATAGAATTTGGACGCAGCGAGGATGGCCAAATTTTTTTAGCAGATGAAATTTCACCAGATACATGTCGTATTTGGGATAAATATAGTGATACAAATTTTGATAAAGATGTTTATCGTGAAGATACGGGTTCAATCATAGAAACTTATCAAACTTTTCTTAATAAATTGGAGGAACTATAAAATGAAAACAATTGAATTGCATATCACATTACAACCACAAGTATTAGATACACAAGGACAAGCTTTAAATCGTGCAGTGCATGACTTAGGATACACACAAGTTAATGATATACGTGTTGGTAAATTATTGTACATGACGGTTGATGAAGCTACTGATGCTGCAGTCCACAATGTCGTTACTACTTTAAGCGAAAAACTATTTGCAAATACAGTTATTGAGGAATATAGCTATAAAGTATTGGAAGAAGGGGAGAAAGCATAATGAAATTTGCAGTGCTAAAATTCCCAGGGTCTAATTGTGATAGAGATATGTATAATGCAGCATTGAGATCCGGCGTAGAAGCAGAATATGTGGACTATAGAAATACATCTTTAGAAGGTTTTGATGGCGTGTTAATACCTGGTGGTTTTTCTTTTGGTGACTACTTACGTTCAGGTGCGATGGCAAGTGTTGCACCTATCACTGAAGAAGTTAAACGTTTCGCATATGAAGGAAAACCAGTATTAGGTGTCTGTAATGGATTTCAAATTCTTACAGAGATAGGTTTGCTTCCAGGTGCTTTATTGCATAATGACTCACATTTATTTGTAAGCCGAAATGAGCTGTTAAAAGTTGTAAATAACCAAACGCCTTATACCAAATTATATGAAGAAAATGAAACAGTAATATATCCTGTAGCGCATGGTGAAGGTCATTACTATTGTACATCAGAAATGTATGACAGATTAGAAGAAAATAATCAAATCATTTTAAAGTACAAGGATAATCCCAATGGTTCATACAATGATATTGCAGGTATTGTCAATGAAAATGGAAATGTTTGTGGCATGATGCCACATCCCGAACGCGCAATGGAATCTTTATTAGGAACTGATAGTGGCGTTAAATTATTTGAAGCAATGGTAAATAGTTGGAGGGAACAAAATGTCTAAGTTTATTGAACCAAGTGTGGAAGAAATTAAGTTAGAAAAACTATATAAAGATATGGGATTATCGGAGTCAGAATACGATAAAGTATGTGAAATTCTAGGTCGTGAACCCAATTTTACTGAAATTGGCATTTTCTCTGTAATGTGGAGTGAACATTGTTCTTATAAGCATTCAAAACCATTTTTAACTCAGTTTCCAACTTCAGGTGAACATGTATTGATGGGGCCTGGTGAAGGTGCGGGCGTGGTAGATATTGGTGACAATCAAGCAGTGGTATTTAAAGTTGAATCACATAATCATCCTTCAGCTGTTGAACCCTATCAAGGTGCTGCTACTGGTGTAGGAGGCATTATACGAGATATTGTTTCCATCGGTGCTAGACCAATAAATTTATTGAATAGTTTACGCTTTGGTGAATTGACAGAAAAACAAAATCGTCGTTTATTACGTGGTGTAGTAGCCGGTATTGGTGGCTATGGTAATTGTATTGGAATTCCAACTACAGCGGGTGAGATAGAGTTTGATGGTAGATATGATGGCAATCCACTGGTGAACGCAATGTGTGTGGGTATTATTGATCACGATAAAATTCAAAAAGGTACTGCTAAAGGTTCGGGAAATTCGGTTATATATGTAGGATTGAAAACAGGACGTGACGGTATTCATGGTGCAACTTTTGCATCAGAAGAGTTAAGTGAAGATAGTGAAAGTAAAAGACCTTCTGTACAAATCGGAGACCCATTCGTTGGGAAAAAATTAATGGAGGCAACTTTAGAAGCAATTACATTCGATGAGTTAGTTGGTATTCAAGATATGGGGGCAGCGGGATTAACATCATCCTCGTCAGAAATGGCTGCTAAAGGTGGAAGTGGTTTACATCTACAATTAGAAAAAGTACCAACTAGAGAAAAAGGTATTTCTCCTTATGAAATGATGCTCTCTGAAACCCAAGAACGTATGCTATTAGTAGTAGAAAAAGGCTCTGAAGCTAAATTTTTGAATTTATTTGATAAACACGAATTGGATAGTGCAGTTATCGGTGAAGTTACAGATACAGATCGTTTTGTCCTTACATATGAAGATGAAATTTTCGCTGATATACCAGTACAACCATTATCTGATGAAGCCCCTGTATATGTGCTTGATGGTGAAACACCTCTATATAATGAACCACAAAATGACTATAGTGACATTGATGTTGAAGAAATATTTAATCGATTACTTGTTCATCCAACGATTGCTTCCAAACGCTATTTATATGAACAGTATGATCAACAAGTTGGTGCGAATACTATTGTCAAACCAGGATTACAATCTTCCGTTGTTCGTGTCGAAGGTTCAAATAAAGCAATTGCTTCTACGATTGATGGTGAAGCAAGATATATTTTTAATAATCCATATGAAGGTGGAAAGATGGTAGTAGCAGAAGCATACCGTAATTTGATCTCTGTTGGTGCTACGCCTTTAGCAATGACTGATTGTTTGAACTATGGATCACCAGAGAAAAAAGAAATTTATCAACAATTAGCAGATTCTACTAAAGGTATGGCAGAAGCTTGTGAAATATTAAAAACACCTGTAGTTTCTGGTAATGTTTCCCTATACAACGAAACAAAAGAAATTTCAATATTCCCTACACCCGTTGTAGGTATGGTTGGTTTGATTGAAGCGATTGATTATTTTGATGATTTCACGCCTAAAGCAGGTGATACGATTTATATTGTAGGCGATACACATAGCGATTTTGGTGGGAGCCAAATTGAAAAATTACTTTACGGTAAAGTGAATCATGAGGTTGAAAACATTGATTTATCAAATGAAGTCAAAAGAGGAGAGTCAATTAAAAAAGCAATCCGCAGTGGCATTGCTTCTCACGTACAAACAGTTGGTAAGGGTGGACTGTTAATGACATTAGCTCGTATTAGTGCACATTATCAAATGGGCTTAGATGTAACTTTAAATCTTAAGGATGAACAATTATTCAGCGAAACACAAGGACGTTATGTTGTGGCTGTAAAAGGCGATCAACCATTGGAAATAGCAGATGCTATTCAAGTTGGTACATTAACAGAAAATGGAAAATTTGTAGTTTCAAATAACGACACTATAATTTCACGTGATGTGAAACAATTGAATGATCAGTGGGAAGGAGCAATTCCTAAATGTATGACTACAACGGATTAAATGAAGAGTGTGGTGTTTTTGGCATTTGGAATCATCATGAGGCAGCACAATTGACGTATATGGGGTTACACAGTTTACAACATAGAGGTCAAGAAGGGGCAGGTATGGTGTGTTCTGATGGCCAAAAACTTAGTGGAGAAAGAGGACTTGGTCTTTTGACTGAAGCTATTACAGATACACAGTTGGAAGCATTTAAATCATATCAACATGCGATTGGTCATGTACGATATGCTACGTCAGGCAATAAAGGTATAGAAAATATCCAACCATTTTTGTACCATTTTTATGATATGAGTGTTGCAGTTTGTCATAACGGAAATCTTATTAATGCTCAAAGTTTGAGAAAGTCTTTAGAACATCAAGGTTCTATTTTTCATTCTTCGTCAGATACAGAAGTAATTATGCATTTAATTCGTAAAAGTAAAGCGCCAACCTTTGAAGAAGCATTACAGGAGAGTTTACGTAAAATAAAAGGTGGTTTTACATTTGCACTGTTAACAAAGGATGCGTTATATGGTGCTGTTGATCCAAATGAAATTAGACCGTTAGTTGTAGGAAAAATGAAAACAGGTGCCTATATCATCGCAAGTGAAACTTGTGCCATAGATGTTTTAGGTGCAGAGTTCGTTAGAGATATTCATGCAGGTGAATATGTAGTTATCAATGATGAAGGTATTCGAATAGAATCTTATACAAGACATACAAATACAGCAATATCAGCTATGGAGTATATTTATTTTGCTAGACCAGATTCTACTATTGCAGGAAAAAATGTCCATGCTATTCGTAAACAATCTGGTAAACAATTAGCATTAGAAAGTCCTGTTGATAATGCGGATATGGTTATTGGCGTACCTAATTCATCACTTTCAGCAGCATCTGGCTATGCTGAACAAAGTGGTTTGCCATATGAAATGGGCTTGGTCAAAAATCAATATGTAGCACGTACATTTATTCAACCAACACAAGAGTTACGAGAGCAAGGCGTAAGGGTCAAGTTATCGGCAGTAAAAGATATCGTACAAGGCAAAAATATCGTCTTAGTGGATGATTCTATTGTTAGAGGTACGACAAGTAAGCGTATTGTTCAAATGCTAAAAGATGCTGGAGCAAATGAAGTGCATGTACGTATTGCTTCTCCTGAATTTATGTTTCCTAGCTTTTATGGCATAGATGTTTCAACAACTGCTGAACTCATATCAGCGAATAAATCACCTTCAGAAATCAGCGAACATATTGGCTCTGATTCTTTGGCCTATCTAACTGTACCTGGTTTGATAGACTCAATTGGCCTTGAAGTAGACGCACCTTATAAAGGGTTATGCGTAGAAAGTTTTACAGGTGATTATCCCGCAGGTCTTTATGATTATGAAAAAGATTATTTTGAACATTTAAGTGAACGTCAAAAAGAATATTTAGCAAATCATAAACAATACTTTGATAGAGAGGGTAATTTAAATGTCTAAAGCATACCAACAAGCAGGCGTTGATATTAATGCAGGTTACGAAGCGGTTGAACGTATTTCAAGCCATGTTCAACGAACAATGCGTAAAGAGGTCTTAGGTGGATTAGGAGGGTTTGGTGCAACATTTGATTTGTCTCAGTTAAAAATGAAAGCACCATTACTCGTATCTGGTACAGATGGCGTTGGCACTAAATTAAAGTTAGCGATTGATAACAACAAACACGATACGATAGGTATTGATGCAGTAGCAATGTGTGTCAATGATATTTTAACTACTGGTGCAGAACCTTTATATTTCTTAGATTATATTGCTACTAACAAAGTAGTTCCAGAAGTTATTGAACAGATAGTCAAAGGGGTTAGTGACGGTTGTGAAGCTACGAATACAGCACTTATAGGTGGTGAAACAGCTGAAATGGGTGAGATGTATCATGAAGGCGAATATGATTTGGCTGGATTCGCTGTAGGAGCAGTTGAAAAAGATGCATATATAGATGGCTCTGCCGTAAAATCAGGTGATGTAATTATAGGACTTGAATCAAGTGGTATACATTCCAACGGTTATAGCTTAGTGAGAAATTTAATAAAAAAATCAGGTATTGATCTACAAGAGAAATTTGATCAAAATCACACATTTTTGGATATCTTTTTAGAACCTACTCGATTATATGTCAAACCTGTGTTAGCTGTAAAAGAACACGTACATATACATGCGATGACACATATCACTGGCGGTGGATTTATAGAAAATATTCCAAGAGCATTGCCTCAAGGAGTGGGTGCAGCAATTGATGTAACACAATTTCCAACACCAAAAATATTTGAATGGTTACAAAAGCAAGGTAGCATTTCAACCAAAGAAATGTACAATGTATTCAATATGGGCATTGGTTTTACCATAGTTGTTGATGCTAATGACGAAGCTAAAGTATTAAACACACTAAAAGAAACACAAGTAAATGCGTATAAAATTGGTGAAATTATTAAAAGTGAAGAACCAATTCATTTGACGGGGGTATAAAAGTGACGAAAATTGCTATCTTTGCTTCAGGATCGGGAAGTAACTTTGAAAGTATTATGTCACAAATAGAAGCAGGTAATTTACCTCAAATTGAAGTGACTGCATTATATACAGATCAGGTAAATGCTTATTGTATTGAGCGTGCAAGGAAGTATCAATTAGATGTACATATTAATGAGCTTAAAAATTTTGATTCTAAAGCAGACTATGAACGTAAAATCATTGAATGGTTAACTACAGAAAAAGTTGAATGGATTATTTTAGCTGGTTATATGAAA
Organism: Staphylococcus cohnii subsp. cohnii; assembly: GCF_002902365.1. Lineage (GTDB taxonomy): Bacteria > Bacillota > Bacilli > Staphylococcales > Staphylococcaceae > Staphylococcus > Staphylococcus cohnii. Next base: position 26,456 of record NZ_PPQC01000067.1, read on the forward strand.
TTAATTGGTGAAAATATATTAAATGCATATCAAAAACGTATCATTAATATTCACCCTTCGTTATTGCCAAAATATCGAGGTAAAGATGCGATTGGTCAAGCATTAAATAGTGGTGACAATATTACAGGTACAACAGTACATTTCGTTGATAGTGGGATGGATACAGGAGAAATTATTGAACAACGTACATGTGAAATAAAACCGGACGATACGAAAGAACGATTAGAAGAAAGAATAAAAGCGATTGAACATGAATTATATCCAGAAGTTATTTCAAAAATTATTCAATAAGAGGTGCCAATAAACATGAAAAAGGCAATTATAAGTGTATCTAATAAAACAGGTATTGTACCTTTTGCGCAATCACTCCAACGATTAGGATACGAGTTATATTCGACTGGTGGTACGATGCGAGCGTTAGTTGAAGCAAATATTGCAGTCAAATCTATTTCAGAACTCACACATTTTGATGAAATTATGGATGGTAGAGTCAAAACATTACACCCAGCTGTTCATGGCGGTATTTTAGCTGACCGTAATAAACCAGAGCATTTAGCGCAATTAAAAGAACAACATATTGATTTAATAGACATGGTTGTCGTAAATTTATATCCATTCAAAGAGACTGTTGCAAATCCAAATGTTACAGAAAATGACGCGATTGAAAATATAGATATTGGTGGTCCTACTATGTTACGTGCAGCAGCTAAAAACTTCAAACACGTTACTACAGTCGTACATCCATCAGACTATAATGAAGTTATTGAAAAACTAAAATCAAATCAATTAGATGAATCATATAGAAAATCATTGATGATTAAAGTATTTGAACATACAAATCAATATGATCATGCAATTGTTGATTTCTTTAAGGAAAATAAAGAAAGTTTAAGATATGGCGAAAATCCACAACAGCAAGCTTCATTTGTAAGAACCTCTGATGCTAACCATACGTTAGGTGGCGCAAAACAATTGCATGGTAAGCAATTGAGTTATAACAATATTAAAGATGCAGATGCTGCGTTGTCATTAGTTAAACAATTTGAAACGCCAGCTGCAGTTGCAGTTAAGCATATGAACCCTTGTGGTGTAGGCGTTGGTACAAATATTTCTGAAGCATATCAGCGTGCATTTGAAGCAGACAGCCAATCTATTTTTGGAGGCATAGTAGCATTAAATAGATCGGTGGATGCCACTTTGGCAGAAACGCTGCACAGTATATTTTTGGAAGTGATTATTGCACCAAGATTTTCTGAGGAAGCGTTAGCTATTTTAAGTAAAAAGAAAAATATAAGATTATTAGAAATTGATATGACAATCGATAATAATGAGCAAGAAATAGTATCTGTTTCAGGTGGATATTTAATACAAGATAAAGATAATGTATTAATAAAAAGTGACGACCTAACAGTTGTTACAGAAAGTGTACCTACAGAAGCGCAATGGAATGCAATGTTGCTTGGATGGAAAGTGGTCGCTTCTGTTAAAAGTAATGCAATTATCTTATGTAACGATAAACAAACAGTCGGTATTGGTGCCGGACAAATGAATCGGGTAGGATCAGCAAAAATTGCAATAGAACGTGCGGTTGAAATTAATGATAATGTCGTAATGGTATCGGATGGTTTCTTCCCGATGGATGACACAGTAGAACTTGCTGCGCAACATGGTATTAAAGCCATCATTCAACCCGGTGGTTCAATTAAAGACCAAGATTCAATTGATATGGCTAATAAATATGGCATTGCAATGGTAACTACTGGCATTAGACACTTTAAACATTAAAATATTGGAGGCAAAATTATTTATGAAAGTACTAGTCATTGGCACAGGTGGAAGAGAACATATTTTAGCACATAAGTTAAAACAGTCTTCACTCGTAAATGAAATTTTTGCAATTCCAGGAAATGATGCAATGTCAGATATTGCAAATGTACATTGTGAAATAGCAGAAACAGACCATAGTCAAATTGTTGAATTTGCAGTTGCGCACAATATTTCTTGGGTCATTATTGGACCAGAACAGCCACTTACTGAAGGTTTAGCAGATAAGTTAATTGCAAAAAAGATCAAAGTATTTGGCCCTAATCAAGCAGCTGCTCAGATTGAAGGATCGAAATTATTCGCAAAGCAATTAATGCAGAAATACCATATTCCTACTGCAGAATACAAAGAAATATCAAACAAATCAGATGCGTTACATTATATTAAAACATGCCAATATCCTATCGTGTTAAAAAAAGATGGTTTGGCAGCTGGTAAAGGTGTTATTATAGCTGAAAATTATGATGAAGCTGAAGAAGCAGTTTACTCATTGTATCCACAAGAGCTTGGTACGGTTGTCTTTGAACAATTCTTAGAAGGTGAAGAATTCTCATTGATGACATTTGTAAATGGTGATTACGCTGTGCCGTTTGATTGTATTGCACAAGATCACAAACGTGCATATGACGATGACAAAGGGCCTAATACTGGAGGGATGGGAGCGTATTGCCCTGTACCTCACATAAATAAAGAAGTACTTAAGCTTACTAATGAAGTGATTGCGCAACCTATAGCCGAAGCTATGTATACGGAAGGTTATGAATTTTTTGGTGTTCTTTATATTGGCGTGATTTTAACTGCAGATGGTCCGAAGGTAATAGAATTTAATGCAAGATTTGGTGACCCTGAAGCACAAGTATTACTGACAAGATTGGAAAGCGATTTAATGCAACATATCTTAGACTTAGAAGCTAAAAATAAAATAGCCTTTAAGTGGAAAGATGCTTCGATTGTTGGTGTAATGCTTGCGTCTAAAGGGTACCCTGGTAATTACGAAAAAGGTAAAGTAGTTTCAGGATTTGATTTAAATGGTAATTATTTTGTCAGTGGTTTGAAACGAGATAAAGATAAATTTGTAACCAATGGCGGACGTGTCATCTTAGCATTGGGAGAGGGCAATGATATTGCAAGCGCTAAAGCAAATGCTTATAAAGCTGCAGAAAAAATTCAAAGTGACGCGTTATTTTATCGAAAAGATATTAGTAATAAAGCAATAAGACATCTATAAATATTCATAAAAAATCGTAATTTCTATTTAGCAGTGTATAGAAATTACGATTTTTAAGTTTTTAACATAGCATTTTTATTAAAAGAAATACAAGCACATACTATTTTATGAAAATGATCATATCAAAAAGATAAGACAAAGTGGTTTAGTTTTTGTCTTATCTTTATTTATTGGATAGTAATGAATTTTGGATAAAATAAGGTAATCGTTAATATATATTTTTTATACGAACATCGTTTATACCAGTAATCGGTAAGTGAAGTGTTAGGAAATAAGCAACTATCAAAATGATACTAAAAACGATGATTAATAGAACATCTTTATACGAGAAAGGCGCATGATAATAATAGGTGCGCGGACCATCTTTAAAACCCTTTTTCTCCATTGCAACAGCAAGTTGATGTGCTTTTCTAATGTTTTGGCTTAAAAGTGGAATCATAAGATGTTTGATTCTGTTTAATATATTGTAATTTTGTTGAGAGATAATTTGATATCTCATTTTTAAAGATTTCCTAAGTTGAACTAAAGAGCTAATCATTAATGGAACCATTCGTATAGCAGCCATAAATGCATAAGCAACTTTGGGTTTAACTTTTAAATGTTGCATAAGACTGTAAAAGACCATTACAATTTCAGATGTGAAAGCAATTAAGATACCGAAAAATGAGACGGTTGTTGTACGTAATGCTAAATGTAACCCTCTGACCAAACTTTCGGTGCTAATTTGAATAAATCCAAATTTAAACAAAATATGTGTACCTTCACCATAAAAAATCATGAATAAAGCTGAAATTAAGCTGAAAGTAATAGTAAAGAAAATAAAAGTAAATGTAATTTTTAATTTTATACCATTGAATAGTAATAAAAATAGGAACATCAATAAGCAAATATAAATCATGTAATCAAATTGATGTACAAATATAACAAAGAAAAACAAAATAATGGCCAATGTTAATTTCGTAATGATATTCACATCATCCATGAAGGAGTAATGTTTTTTCCATATTTCAAACATGATTATCACCTGCTATCTCTAGTATTTGTTTTTTTCTTACATACAATTTACGTGTAGGATAGCGTGCGATAATCTCAGGATCATGTGTAACCATTATGATAGTTTGACCATCTTTAACGCGTTGCTGAAATAATTTAATTAGATTAAAAGTATTATGGCTATCTAAACCAAATGTTGGCTCATCCAATAAAATATAATCTGATGAAGAACTTAGAGCTATGGCGACACTCAGTCTACGTTTCTGACCGATTGATAATTCATACGGATGTTGTGACTGCACATCTTCTAAATTTAACATTTTAAGCATTTGTACAGTTTTATCATTAGCTTCTGATATAGAAGGATAAATGGCCTTGTTTTGGATGAAGATTTCTTTGTAAACCGAATTTGCAATAAATTGTAGTTCAGGATTTTGATATACAAGATACATATTTTTAGCAGCTTCTTTAATTTTAGTGATTTTTTTGCCATCAAAAAACATGGTGCCATCATATTTAATGAGCTGCATAATTGATTCTAATAAGGAAGTCTTACCTGAACCGTTTGCACCAGTAATTGTAATCCATTCACCGCTAGTAACATTGAGTTTCGGTATATCAATAAGTGTTTTTTTTCTTCTTTTTACAGACCCTTGTTCAAAAAGCAATAGATGATTATCGGCATTTTGTACATTAGATGGTTGTAAATCTATAGGTGAAGGTGCGTTGTCCCATGCTTTTGGATGCCAAACACCATATTCGGATAAAAGGTGTTCATAGTTTTTTAATATGTCAGCGGGTGATGCGTCGCCAATAATGACACCATCATAGTTTAATAATATAACACGATCAATATGTTGCCATATATGTTCTACTTTATGTTCAACTATGATAACAGTTTGGTCTTGCCATAAGGCTTTAATCTTATTCCATAAATCTTCAGTTGATGCTACATCTAACATCGCTGTTGGTTCATCTAAAAATAAAGTGTCGGCTTGCTGTAATAATGTTTCTGCAATAGCTAATTTTTGTTTCATACCGCCACTTAAATTATTGATATAATGGTCTTTATTTACGTTTAAATCTACAGAGTTAAGTGCTGTTTCAATTAAGGCATCCATTTTGTGTCGTGGTGTTTGTAGGTTTTCCAGGACAAAAGCGAGTTCTTCATATACTTTTGGCATACAGAATTGACTATCAGGCTCTTGAAAAATAACACCACAATCATGATCAATCTCTAATTTATCGTATTTCATCGGTAAATCAATGAGATTTGGTACGATACCACTTAAAACATTTAGTAGCGTGCTTTTACCTGAACCAGAAGGGCCGAGTATAAGCACTTTTTCTTTATCTTTAATATGAAGTGATAAATTGTCGAATATTTTCTTTTGTCCATTTGGGTATTTTAGACGTAGATTTTCAGTGACTATCAACTTTTATGCTCCTTATAAATTGTCATAATCTTTTTGTGTTGCAGGTCTGAATAATTTAGTTACGCCAGTTTGATCTAATATTTTGACAATATAATAGGACAACAATCCAGCCACAACAATACCACTAATTAATCTAAATACGATATAAAGTGTTAAGTTCCAACCCGCAATTTCTCCTAAATAACCATAAGCAAAATCAAGAGGTAGTGTCGCAACAGATGCTAAAAATCCTGCTAACATAGCTACCATTGCCGAACGTGATTTATATCTAAAAATAGCGAAAATAATTTCGCATGCTAATCCTTGAAGTAATGCATAGACCATTGTGGGAATATCAAATCTTCCCATTACAATCGTTTCACCTGCACCTGCTGCAAATTCAGCTAAAATGGCAATACCAGCTTTTGGTATGATTAAGTATGCAACAATTGCAGCCATAAACCACGCACCGTATGTTAATTCTTCTAGATGAAGACCAGAAACCTGCACTGCTTTATATACTAAAGTCCAAATATTATAAACGATTGCAAAAACAACAGCTATAAGTACAGTTACTAAAATTTCTGATAGTTTTAAACCTTTTGACATAAATTCTCCTCCAATAAAAAAACGCACAACCTTCTAGAAGTTGCGCGTTAAATATAGGCATACGGATACCAAAAACATATCACGATACACTTTCCTACGCTAGTTTAATCTAGATCAGGTTCAAAGGGTTTGAGGGTATACCTCATCTCAGTCACAAAACACCCCTAGTGCGAATATTAATTTTTAATTTTAACTATATTGTATGACTTTTAATTCATTATGTCAAGGTCTATTCACGTTGAAATTAATATTATAACCCAAATCGTTCAACATAACGTAAGGTTAAATATAGCGTATTCGTTTTATAAATTTGACGATATGGCTGTGTAATTTTTGGTAGTTAGAAATTGTTTTGTTCATCGTTTATAATGATAAAAAGTAAATAATTAAGGTCAATTACCAATCATGGTAAATGATATGTGGTGTTTAACTTATGCTGAAGTTTTTCTGTTGTTCAAATACATCTTTGCTAGGATATTTGTATCGTTTAGCGCCTAAATAAGATGGTATGAATGACTAGTGACTCAGATTAAGTAGAGCATACCTTCAGGCAAACATGCATGGTAAAAAATGACATGATATCTAATAAAGGACTAATCCGTGTAATGATATGCTCCCTTCAAAGTAGACACTTAAAAATGTAAACTTTGAAGGGAGCTTTTTTATGACCCATAGAAAATTATCAACTGAAACTTATCAAAAAGCTTTCAACTTAATGGTGAAAAACTTTACTTAAGTGCTATTTATGACTTAGGCATCAAACAGATTATTAGTCATAAATTAAGTACCTCAAATAACAATAAATTTGTATTAGATACGCTCAAAAAAGCAGTCAAATTGGTGCCGAATACTGAATGTATAATCTTGCATAGCGACAGAGGATATCAATATACAAGCAGATTATTTAAAGTTACGTTAGAGCAACTTGGTATAAAACAAAGTATGTCACGACCAGGATGTTGCATAGATAATGGACCTATGGAAGGTGTATGGGGAACCATCAAAAGTGAATTGTTTAGAGGTGAAAAAAAGTGATTTTTAAAGACAAGACTACAGCAATAAAAGCGATTAATTCATATATAGAATTTTTTAATCAAGAAAGAATAACATTAAAAATGGCTACCCTTATATCGTAAATATAAGGTAGCCATAAACATTTTGTTTTTTTCACTGTCTACTTGACAGGGTGCAGTTCATAAAACGGATTAGTCCTTTATGTTAAATTGCAATGCTCATTTAGAAATCAAAAACGTATATTTTAATCTAAAGTATCTTGAATATTTTTTTTCGTTTCTTCAGTGCTCTCTTCTGCAGATTCTTTTTTATCTTTTAATTTATCTTCAGCTTCTTTTGCTTTTTCAGCTGCTTTTTTATTTAATTCTTCTTTACTCATAGTTAAACACTCCTTCAATATTCAAATTACTTATGCTTTCAATATACCACTTCATTTAAAAAGTAAACAATAAAGATTTAACGGATTATATTTTTTTGAATTTGAAATATTTGTTTAAATGATTATATTTGGTGGAAACTTGACTGTACAACTATTTTCTATCATACTATAGACTTATTTATTGATTTATTAAAGACAAGAACTAAATGTTAATATATAATAACTTTGAGGTGAATGGTATGTCTTTTTTAAAGAAACACGCTGAGATATTATATAGTTATATAATAGGCATCGTTTCGCTCTTCACAGGTCTCATCATTTTAATAAATTTATCTATGATCCATGATTTAAAGGACAAAGGTAAAATTGAATTACATATTCATAATGTTTGGGATTTTATAAATGCATTTTTTGCAGAAATCATAAGAGTTATGAGTAATTATATAGGGAATTTCCCAGTTATAAGTGCAGTATTAATTATTTTATTTGGTATTGCAGTTATTCTACTTGGTTTCACTCTATTAAGAACAACAAGATATGATTATGATGTTTCAATCTTCTTCTTAGTTATAGGAATACTGTTCTTCATTATAACACTTATTTTAATGACACAAGTTTATAGTTTTTTTGCCATCATTTTTATCATCCCATTTGTGATTCATATTGGGTATATTGTATATAAAGATGAATTAAATCCAAATCATAGAAAATATCATTATTTATTAATTATTTTCAGTTATGGTATAAGCTATTTAATTACGCAAATCGTGTTATATGGAAGAATAGATAGTGACGAAATCATTCCTATTGATATTTTGAGTGTAAATTCATTCTTTTTATTGATGTGGTTATTAGGTCAAATGTCAATTTGGAATTTCTTGTTTTTAAGAAGGGCACTACCTTTAACAAAACAAGAATTAGGTGAAGAAGAACCTGAATTATCGAGAACAAGCAAAGGTACAGTTACAAACCAAACGAAAGAACATTTGAAAAGTTTACAAGATAAGACAACTGAGTTTACTCGAAAAACACATAGAAGTGTTGATATTCAAAAATTAAGAGATAAAAAAGACAAATTTATCGAAAAATGGAAGAATATTATTGATATACAAGAGGATGATATACCAAATTGGATGAAAATACCAAAATGGGTTAAATCAGCTTATGTAGAAATATTTTGTGGTGTTGTATTATTATTCTTTACAATCATAGAATTTAATAATAGAAATTCATTATTTGTTTCAGGTAATTGGGAAATTTCTCAAACACAATATGTGATTGAATGGATTACTTTATTATTATTGATGCTGATTATCATTGCGTATATATTAACGACATTAACAAACTACTTGAGAGATAAATTCTATTATCTGCAGTTATTCATGGTAAGTATATTATTTTTCAAATTGTTAACAGAATTTATGAATATTATGGTTCATGGTCTATTATTGTCTATTTTCATTACGCCTATATTGTTTGTGATGTTAATAGCGGTGATTGTATCATTCATTATTAAATTACGTGAACCTTCAAAAGATTAACAAGTAAATATAATTTTAAAAGAACTGGTCTTAGCTATATGCCAGTTCTTTTTTTCATGATTGTAATGACACGGATAACCTGTTGATTTAAATAAAAAGCGACACTATGTGTGAATTGAGAAAGCATTCAATTACATATAAATGATGTTACTATGATTATTGAGATGATAGAATAAAAAAGCATAAATTATAAAATTATTAGAAAGGCTGACATATAATTATGAAAACTGCCACATTAAATAAAGGTAAAGAAACGAAATATCTAAATGGATATCCATTAATCGACGAAGATGATGTGTTTGCGCATGACCATTTAAAAGAGGGCGATTTATTCTCATTAATCAACGATGAACAAAAATATATTGCAACTGCATATGTCGGAAGACAACATAAAGGTCTTGGCTGGGTATTAAGTTATGACGAAAACGAAGTGGTTAACACTCAATTTTTTGAGAAACTTTTTGAAATCGCTAAACAAGAAAGAGCATATTTTTATAATATTGAAGGCACCAATGCTTTTAGAATTTTTAATGGTGAAGGTGACGGTGTAGGTGGACTGACAATTGATAACTATAACGGTCACTTTTTAATACAATGGTATTCTAAAGGTATTTATAAATATCGTTATCAAATTTTAAATGCTTTAAAAAATACCTTTGAATATAATTCTTTATTTGAAAAAATGCGATTTAAAGATGCTCAGATAGTTGGCGGATTTGTTGATGGTGAGGCGCCAGAATTTCCTATTGTAATCGAAGAAAATTTCACGTTTTATAATGTGGATTTAAATGATGGTCCTATGACGGGTATTTTCTTGGACCAAAAAGAGGTGCGTAAAAAATTACGAGATCACTTTGCTGAAGATAGATATTTATTAAATGTGTTTAGTTATACTGGTGCTTTTTCAGTTGTCTCAGCAGAAAAAGCTAAAGTAACGACTAGTGTTGATTTAGCTAATAGATCGCGTACCTTAACAGAAGAAAATTTTGGTTTAAATGCAATTGATCCAAAAACACAATATATATTTGTAATGGATACCTTTGATTATTTTAATTACGCACGCCGTCATGATTTATTATATGACACAATTGTAATTGATCCACCTAGTTTTGCTAGAAATAAGAAAAAAACATTTTCAGTATTGAAAGATTACGATAAATTAATTTTAGGTGCTTTGGATGTACTTTCTCCAGGTGGAACTTTATTATTGTGTACAAATAATAGTACATACTCACTAAAAGCATTTAAGAAGATGATTAAAGACACGTTAAATAGTGCAGAAGTTGATTTTGAATTATCAGAAGTTATGGGATTACCAAAAGATTTTAAAACACATCCACACTACAAACCTTCAAAATATTTGAAAGCTATTTTTGTAAATATACAGTAATTTCTTTGAAATAGGGTAATCATTTTACAGTACTAGATTTTACCAAGGAGTGAATATCATGAGTTTTAAGAATAAAATAACTAATAACGTAACACAGAAAGTCGGAAATAAAGTTTTAAATATTGAAGATATAAAGAATAAAAGTAGCATACCAACGACGAACATTGAATTGGATGAACGTCGTAAACGTGCCCAAGCAATTGTGAGAAAAAAATCAGTTTTATCTTCGAGTGTGAGTATTGTACCAATACCAGGTCTGGACTTTGGTGTAGATATCAAATTAATGAGAGATATTATTGAAGACGTTAATAAAATTTATGGCTTAGATCACAAACAAGTTAATTCGATGAGAGAAGATGTAAAAGAACGTATTTTTACAGCAGCTGCAATACAAGGCAGTCAATTTGTCGGTAGAAAAGTATCTAATGCTATATTAAAAGTGGTTATCAGAGACGTTGCAAAACGTATGGCTGCAAAACAGACAAAATGGTTCCCACTTGTAGGCCAAGCCATCTCAGCTTCTATCAGTTATTACTTTATGAAAAAAATCGGCGATGATCATATTGAAAAATGTGAAAAGGTTGCTAAATCTTTAATGGAATAGTGGAGCGTTTTCATAAAAAGAGACAATATTCACTGAATATTGTCATATCATGGGTGCAACGAATTGAATTTATATGTATAATTTGATAATGTTATTATATAAAATATGCTAGGTTTTATAATAAACTAACGATTCTAACTATACGAAGGAGACATCATATTATGGAACAAAAATCATATGTAATTATTGACGAAACAGGTATTCATGCACGTCCAGCTACAATGCTTGTTCAAACTGCATCAAAATTTGATTCAGATATTCAATTAGAATATAACGGTAAAAAAGTTAACTTGAAATCAATCATGGGTGTTATGAGTTTAGGCGTAGGTAAAGATGCTGAAATTACAATCTATGCTGACGGTAGTGATGAAACAGATGCAATGGAAGCGATTACTGATATCTTATCAAAAGAAGGATTAACTAAATAATATGTCTAATTATATTAATGGCATTGCTGCTTCAGATGGTGTAGCAATTGCTAAAGCATATTTATTAGTTGAACCTGATCTTTCATACGATAGTGAAAAGATTCAAGATGTCGACGCAGAAATTGCTAAGTTTCAAAATGCTATTGATACATCTAAAGTTGAATTAACAAAAATCAGAAATAATGCTGAAAAAAATCTCGGCGCCGATAAAGCTGCTATTTTTGATGCGCATTTATTAGTCTTGGATGATCCAGAGTTAATTCAACCGATTGAAGATAAAATTAAAAATGAACAAGTTAACGCACCAACTGCGCTTTCTGATGTAACTGGACAATTCATTACTATTTTTGAAGCAATGGATAATGAATACATGAAAGAGCGTGCTGCAGATATTCGTGATGTGTCGAAACGAGTTTTAGCGCATATATTAGGTGTGGAGTTACCTAATCCTAGTATGATTGAAGAAAGCGTTGTTATTATAGGTAATGATTTAACGCCTTCAGATACTGCTCAATTAAACAAGGAATTTGTACAAGGTTTTGTTACAAATATTGGAGGCAGAACTTCTCACTCAGCAATTATGAGTCGCTCACTTGAAATTGCTGCAGTAGTAGGTACGAAATCAATAACACAAGAAGTTAAACAAGGCGACATGATTATTGTTGATGGTTTGACTGGTGAAGTGATAATTGATCCTACAGAAGACGAAGTCATTGCATACCAAAACAAACGCGAACGTTTCTTTGAAGATAAGAAAGAACTTCAAAAATTACGCGATGAAGAAACAACGACTGTTGACGGTGTTCATGCTGAACTTGCTGCTAATATCGGTACACCAAATGATTTAAAAGGTGTAATTGAAAATGGCGCTGAAGGTGTCGGATTATATCGTACTGAATTTTTATATATGGGTAGAGACGAAATGCCAACTGAAGACGAACAGTTTGAAGCTTATAAAAAAGTGCTTGAAACAATGGAAGATAAACGTGTTGTTGTTCGTACTTTAGATATAGGTGGAGATAAGGAACTACCATATTTAAATTTACCAGAAGAAATGAACCCGTTCTTAGGCTATCGTGCGATTCGTTTATGTCTAGATCAACCTGAGATCTTCAGACCACAATTGCGTGCCTTATTACGTGCTTCAGTTTATGGGAAATTAAATATTATGTTCCCAATGGTAGCGACAATCAAAGAATTCCGTGATGCTAAAGCATTATTATTAGAAGAAAAAGAAAATTTAACAAATGAAGGTATTGAAGTATCTGATGATATAGAAGTTGGTATCATGGTAGAAATTCCTTCAACAGCTGCATTAGCAGATGTTTTTGCTAAAGAAGTAGATTTCTTCAGTATTGGAACGAATGATTTAATTCAATATACAATGGCTGCAGATCGTATGTCAGAGCGAGTGTCATACTTGTATCAACCATACAATCCAGCAATTTTACGTTTAGTGCAACAAGTGATTAACGCTTCTCATAAAGAAGGTAAATGGACTGGAATGTGTGGAGAAATGGCCGGAGATGAAACTGCTATTCCATTACTATTAGGTCTAGGTTTAGATGAATTCTCTATGAGTGCGACATCAATTCTTAAAGCACGCCGTCAAATTAAAGGCTTAAGTAAAAATGAAATGGAAGAATTGGCACA
>NZ_PPQC01000067.1:39543-168964 GCF_002902365.1 Staphylococcus cohnii subsp. cohnii
AGACTTAGTAAGTAATTATACAAAATAAAAAAGATTGGGACACAAATCCCATTCTCACAATAAGAGGGCCAATCCTTAATATGGATTGGTCCTCTTTATATTTAAAATATTACGATTTTGATTGTGCATGCTTGCCTGGGGATATGGCTCGAGCCTGTAGTCTTTCGCTCATATCAATTCCCCGGGCGTCAGCACGATGCAAAATCGATATAATTTATATTTTGTTATTTAAAAAATAAGGCTTTTTCGTATAATTTTATAAGCACTATTAAAATAACGAAGCGCCTTATTTATAAAGATTACAACATGGCTTGAATTTACATTACCAATGGAAACTTCAACTCTTATTTCTAAAAATGATATGCCACGACATGTGAATGAAATTGTTGAAACGATTTTTAATGAAAAAAGCAATTTCTATAACATCCAATAGATATTGCCTTTTTCACTTGTTCAAGAACTTTATGTCCTAGACGTTTTTATAGTTATATTAAAATTTACTCAAAAGGTAAGGAAATGTATGTGAAATTGAATAGTTTAGAGAAGTCGCAACTTGCTAAATTGTTTATTTTAGTTGAAATTAGGTTATGGTTAGATAACTCGTTTAAAATGTTGCATTTAGCCTTATTTCAGTTGATTTAGTTAATGTGTTTGTATTTGAGTGTTTTAATGTGTTGTTTCAATATTTAAGGTTTGGTTAATTTTTTCCATATCAACCTGGTACATCGGTTCACCATTCAATAATATAAAAGGTGTTGCAAAAGCATCATAATCAATCATTTCATTTCGATATTGCTGATTAGCGATGTTTTTTTCTACATATTTAAAGCCTTTATCAGTTAAATAGTTTTTAATAAAGGTACAAGGAGGGCAGTCATTCTGTGTGTAAATGATGATATCAGTCATTCAACATCAATCCTTTCTACAAAGTCGTTTTCTATAATGGTAAGTGACTTTTAATTAAAATTCAAGTTATAAAATTGCATGTAATTGGTCATTAATTTGTCACTTAATTCTGAGTTTAACTAATTTTAAAACATAGCCATTGGGTTTATAATGAATGGACGTTGTGATTTTTGTCACAAATAAATTAAAAAGGTGATATTATGGATTCAGTTGAATTAGCTCGTTTTCTAACTGCAATGACACTTGCAGTGCATATCATATTTGCAACAATTGGTGTGGGTGTCCCATTGATGTTTGCAGTTGCTGAGTTTTTAGGGATTAAAAAGAATGATCCTCATTATATAACATTAGCCAAAAGATGGTCTAAAGGTTATACGATTACTGTGGCAGTTGGGGTTGTAACAGGTACGATTATAGGACTACAACTGTCATTATTATGGCCAACGTTTATGCAAATGGGCGGCCATGTGATTGCATTACCGTTATTTATGGAAACATTTGCGTTTTTCTTTGAAGCAATTTTCTTAAGTATATATTTATACACTTGGGATAGATTTAAGAGTAAATGGACACATTTTTTAATTAGTATACCAGTGATTATTGGAGGTTCTTTCTCTGCCTTCTTTATTACGGCTGTCAATTCATTTATGAATACACCAGCTGGTTTTGATATTAAGAATGGTAAAATGATAAATGTTGAACCTTGGGTAGCAATGTTTAACGATTCATTTTTAATAAGATCTTTTCACGTTGTAACGACTGCTTTTATGACGATGGCTTTTGTACTAGCTGCCATTGCTGCATTCAAGTTAGTGAAAAATAAGTTTAAAAAAGATGCAGAATATCATAAAAAAGCATTGAAGTTAACAATGATTCTTGGCATTATCTTTACTTTAGGTTCAATGTTAGCAGGAGATTTATCTGCAAAATTTTTACATCAAGAACAACCAGAAAAACTAGCTGCGTATGAGTGGCATTTTGATACGGAATCCAATGCTGATTTAGTACTTTTTGGTTCTTTAAATGAAGAAACACAAGAAGTAACTGGAGCAATTAAAATTCCTAGTCTACTTAGTTTCTTGGCTGATAACAATGTCAATACTAAAGTGAAAGGCTTGGATGAATTTCCAAAAGAATTACATCCTCCAATGATTGTCCATTATTACTTTGATTTAATGGTGTCAATGGGTGTGTTCTGTTTAATTGTTTCAGCTGCATTTGTACTAACATTATGCTTTAAAAAATTACGGAAATTCACTTATTCAAAACCAATGTTATACGGTGCTTTATTAACTGGACCTGCAGCGATGTTAGCGATAGAGTTTGGTTGGTTCTTAACTGAACAAGGACGTCAACCTTGGATTGTACGTGGATATCTAAAAGTGGCTGAAGCAGCTACTCAAGCAGGTGGCTTAACACTCGTGACAATATTATTTGGTATATTATATTTAATATTAATTGTTACTTCTTCCTATGTATTAATAAGAATGTTTAAGGATAAACCAGCATACGAAGAATTTGAAGTAACTTCATCGGAAAGAGGTGATGCATGATGGTATTCGCATATATAGGTATCACGGTACTATGGATATTCTTATTTTGTTATATTATTGTTGCATCAATTGATTTTGGTGCTGGTTTCTTTACGCTACATGCTAAAATAACAAAACAAGATAAAAAAATTAATCACTTGATTGCACGTTACCTTAATCCAGTTTGGGAAGTAACGAATGTTTTCTTCGTATTCTTTTTCGTAGGAATGGTTGGTTTTTTCCCAGATTCAGCTAAGTATTTCGGTACAGTATTGCTTTTACCAGCATCTATTGCGCTGATATTGTTGTCCATTAGAGGTGGCTTTTATGCCTTTGAAAACTATGGACCAGATACAAAACTACCGTGGCTTGTACTATATGGTTTAGCAGGTTTATTCATACCTGCAGCCTTAGCCACTACTTTAACGATTTCTGAAGGTGGTTATATTACTGGCTCAAGTAATCACTTAGATTTAAATTGGTTTGAATTGTTGTTAAGTCCATATTCATGGTCGGTTGTATTTCTTGCAATTATATCCGTACTTTATATTTCATCTGGATTTTTAACTTACTATGCTTCAAAAGCAAATGATAAACCTGCTTATGGGTTATTAAGATACTGGTTCTTATTTTGGGGACCGCCAATGATCGCTATTTCATTATTTGTATTTCTATCATTAAGATTGCAAAATGAGACGCATTTCTATACAGCAGTATTTGATTATTGGTGGATGTTTGTACTCAGCTTACTATGTTTTGTTGGTGCAATGTTACTCACATTGATGAAAAAATGGCACGGTTTTGCATTTGTTTTAGTAATTTTACAAATGGCTTTTGCGTTCTTCGGCTACGGTGCAAGTAAATTACCATATATTTTATATCCATATATTCGCATAGATGAACATGTTGTTAATAGTGGTATGGCTATTGCTTTAATCATTGCGTTTATTTTAGGTTTACTTTTATTAATTCCATCGCTAATATTATTATTGAGATTATTTGTTTTTGATAAAAAATATGTTGAAGGTAAAAAGTAGACAAATATACTTAAATACAGTAGTAATGTTTATTGTTTAAACTACTAATATTTGATATATTTCAATTATCTTATTTTTGGAGGACGCATATGGATAAAGAATATGTGGTTATAGGTTTAGGTCGTTTTGGTGGTAGTATTGTTAGAGAATTAAATGCTTTAGATATGGATGTCATGGCGATTGATATGGATGAAGCGCGTGTGAATGAATATAGTGATATTGCCACACATGCAGTAATTGCTGACACAACTGATGAAGCAGTGATGAAAAGCTTAGGTATTAGAAATTTTGATCACGTTATTGTTGCAATAGGCGAAAATATTCAATCTAGTACGTTAACGACTTTGATTTTAAAAGAGTTGGGCGTAAAAAAAGTAACGGCTAAGGCTCAAAATGATTATCATGCTAAAATTTTAAATAAAATTGGTGCAGATACTGTTGTTCATCCTGAAAGAGATATGGGCAGAAGAATTGCACATAATGTAGCTAGTGCTAGTGTTTTAGATTATTTAGAATTAGCAGATGAACATTCAATAGTAGAAATTAAAGTTAATGAAAAGATGGCAGGCCAAACAATTATAGAATTAGATATTAGAGCTCAATATGGTATAAGTATTATTGCTATTAAAAGAGGCAGAGATATTATCGTATCTCCGGATCCAAACATAAATATTGAAATTGGAGATATTTTAATTATGATTGGCCATGACAATGACTTAAACCGATTTGAAAAAAAGGGAGTTAGATAAATAATAATATATAAATTAAAGAAGGGATAGGGACGAATCAATGGTGCCCATACCCTTCTTTTTTTAACACTTAACTGATTTTGTTTACTGGTGATGCGCAATATGTATATTATGTAAGAGTGATACTGTAGAGACGTACTATATCCTCCACACACAAGCAAACCAATACGTTCAAAATAGTAAGTATTTTAATATAAAAAGCACTCATCCAATGCAAATAGATGAGTGCTTTATTTTGAAAAGCTGATTATATTTTTGGTTATGATTATGATTCTGATGATTGATCTGATTGATTATCATCTTTTTTTGGTTTTGATTTCTGAGTTGTGTTTTTATTAGTTTTATTGTTCGAAACTTTTGTGTTTTTGCTTTGAGATTTAGGATTGTGTTTTTTTGCATTGTCTTTTTTTTGATTTGGTTTATTTTGTGGTTTTTTATTTTGAGAAGGTGTATCACCTTCATTTACTTTCATTATCACTGGTAAAATCATTGGCTTACGTGCTGTTTTTTCAAATAAATATGGTTGCAGCGTTTCAATGATTGATGATTTAATTTGATGCCATTGTATTTCTGGATTTTGGTTCAGTTTAGAAATTACATCGGTCTTGATTTTTCTTTGAGCATCATATATTAATTGACCAGATTCACGCATGTAAACAAAACCACGAGAAATAATGTCAGGGCCTGAGAGTAGTTTATTTGTTTTAAAGTCTATACTAACGACGACGATGACTAAACCTTCTTCAGACAATAATTTTCTATCTCGAAGAACTACATTTCCAATATCTCCAATACCGCTACCATCGACTAACACGTTGCCGGATGGTATTCTTCCAGCTTTTCTAGCTGAATTATGTGTTAAAGCTAAGACGTCACCGATATCAAAGATAAACACGTTGTCTGGTTCTACGCCACATTCAATTCCTGATTGACCGTGTGCTTTTAACATACGATATTCGCCATGAATAGGAAGGAAGAATTTTGGACGTAGTAAGCGTAACATTAATTGTTGATCACCTTTAGATCCGTGTCCAGATGTGTGAATGTTTGAAACCTTATTGTGTATTACTTCAGCACCAGCGCGATATAATGAATTTATTGTGCGGTTGATACTTTTAGTATTACCTGGAATAGGCGAAGAACTAAATACAACAGTATCTTCTGGAATAATTTTTATTTGTTTGTGTGTACCGTTAGCAATTCTTGATAAAGCTGCCATTGGTTCACCTTGTGAACCTGTACATAAAATGAGTAACTCATGTTTAGGAACACTATTAATTTTGTTTGGTTCTATAAATGTTTCAGGTGGTGCTTTGATATAACCGAGTTCCATACCAATTTTAATATTGTTTTCCATTGAGCGACCAAAAGTTACAATTTTACGGTTGTGTTTAATTGCAGCTTCGACTGCTTGTTGAACACGGTAGATATTAGAAGCAAAAGTTGCAAAGATAATTCTACCACTACAATTACGGAATATCTTTTCAACATTTTGGCCTACTTCACGTTCACTCAATGTAAAATCAGGAACTAATGAGTTAGTAGAGTCTGAAAGTAAACAAAGTACACCTTCTTCTCCGAGTTTCGCCATTTTCGCTATATTTGCTGGCTCACCAACTGGCGTAAAATCAAATTTGAAATCTCCAGTGTGAACAATATTACCTTCTGGTGTATTAACAATAACACCATATGATTCTGGAATACTATGTGTTGTTAAATAGAAAGAAACTTCGAAATGTTTAGATTTGATAACGGAACTTTCTTCAATTTCAATAAGTTTTGTTGTTCTTAACAAGTGATGTTCTTCCAGCTTATTTCTGATTAAACCTAAAGCTAATGGTCCACCATATATAGGCACGTTTATTTGTTTTAATAGGTAGGGCACACCACCTATATGGTCTTCGTGGCCGTGTGTTATAAACAGACCAACTATTTTGTCTTGGTTCTGTTCTAAATAAGTAATGTCAGGAATCACGTAATCAATACCTAATAAGTTATCATCAGGGAATTTGATACCTGCATCTATAATTACGATTTCATCCTGATATTCTACGGCATAAGTGTTTTTTCCGATTTCACCTAAGCCACCAAGGGCATAAACCGCAACTTCATTTTTATGAATTTGTTTCATTACTCAGCTTGCTCCACATTAAAGTGATCAGATTGTTTTTCATATTCTAAATGTGCGCCCTCAAGTTTAGTAATAAACTCGATATTGTAATTACGGTCTTTCAAATATCTTCTTACTTGTTCTTCTGATTGAGCTTCAACATAAATAGTTTGTGTATGTTCTCTAACAACTACTTCTTCTTTGTTATGTTGAAAAAATACTTTAAATACTGCCATTATATCTATTTCCTCCTAAAATTTGGTTAAATTATTTATATAAACCCTGAAATGTATATTATTTTGTGAGCTTCTTAATCTTAAATAAAATGATATTTACTAAAAGTGTATTGAAACTACGTTTTTATATAAAGAGAACATACGAGCATTTGCCCAGTATGTTTCTAGGGTCATTTTAAATTCGTTCGTATAGAAAAATACAATTAGAAAGCATTTGTATGTTTTCAGTTATTTCTCATTTTACATGATGTAGTAGAATAAATAAAGCAGTTTTATTTTCTACTGATACTTAATATGTAGAAAAAAGTGATTCGCTATATATAAGGTGTTTAACATGAGTAAATTTAAATTAATCATTTTGAAATATTAAATGAATTACCAAATAGCTTGAGTCGATAATAAAAATTAATTATGATTAAAAGGAAATATAATAAGTAATAATATAAAGTAAAAAGTAATAGAGATGAAATGAAGGTGGTTGCTATGGATAAAGTGAAGCGTATTGTTGAAGATATTAAAAATGAAAAACAACGAACTGATAAGGTCTTTCAAGATATTACATTTGAAATACGTGCGGAACAAGTTATCATGTTTTTCAATTACAATGAAATCATTGATACTGTGAATGGAGATCAAAATTATGTAAAGCACAATCATGATCCTGTATTTATTGATATACAAGAATTAAATGCTTTGAAGAAAGAATTACAAGAATTGAATATAATGTACCATGAAAGAAGAGACGATTTTATGTAAAAAGAACTGTTAGTAAACGTGTGCAATTGCCACATATACTAACAGTTCTTTTTTATACTTCTACTGCATCTTCATGAGGTTGCAGTGGATGTTCTGAATCTATGTGATCATAAAACATGATACCATTAATATGGTCTATTTCATGTTGAACAACAACAGCTGGATAACCTTTTAATCGTAGTTTAACATCATTACCATCTATATCTTTTGCTTTAACAGTGACTCTATATTTACGATGTACTAGGCCTGGTACATTTTCGTCTACACTTAAGCAACCCTCACCAGTAGGTAAATAGGCTTCTTGAATGCTATGACTCATAATTTTAGGATTTACTAACATCAAGTCATAACTTTTACCTTCTCCATCATCTGGTAAATAGACGGCAATCATTCTTTTAGAAATATTGATTTGTGGTGCTGCAAGTCCGACGCCAGAACGAAGACCATATTTATTAGCAGTTTCTTCATCTTGGCTATTTATTAAAAATGCTCTCATAGATTTTAATGTCTCTCTATCTTCATCTGATAATGGGATTTCGACATCTTTAGCTTTTTCACGTAGTGTTGGATGTCCGTCTCTAATTATATCTTTCATTGTTAACATTTGTTCATACACCTTCCTTAATATAAAATATACCAAAGATTACCAAATAAAATACAGTAATAAATTTGATTTATTAAAATTTATTATATAATATAGCACACAAAAAAGGAGGATTTCTCAAAATGAAATTTAAATATGGTATTGGTGCCATACTAGCTTCCACTGTACTTATAGCTGGATGTACAACTGATAAAGGTGAAATAAAAGATTATAATGAAAAAATACAACAAGCATTCGATGAAGAAAAGCCTGTTTCATCAGTAGGCAAAAAACTTAATGAACTAGAGCAAAAAAAACAAAAGCTTGTTAAAAAAATCAATGGGAAAGATCAACAAGAAGCCAAACAAACTTCTGAAAAAATTGTAGATAATGTTGAAGAAAGACAAAAAGAATTTAAAAAAGAAGAAAATGCGTTAGATAATTCAGAAAAAGAATTTAAAAAAGCACAAAAACATTTAGATAATATTAGTGATAAAGATAAGAAAAAAGAAGTGAAAGAATTAAATGATGCTTTGAAAAATAAATATAAAGCACATGATAACTATGCAAATGCATACAAAAATATTATGAACAAAGAAAAAGATTTATTTGAATATGGATCTCGTGATCAAGCAAACCAAGAGGAAATGAATAAAAAGACAGAAGCTGTATCCAAATCATATAAAACTATGGATAAATCTTTTGATAAATACAAAGATGCAATGGAAAAAGTAAATAAAGAAAAACAAGATGTAGATAATTTAAATTAACTTAAAATGCTATTAATTTGAAATTTAAGGTAAATAACTATAGCATAATAAATGAGGACGCTTACATTCTTTTGGGAGTGGACAATTTGAAACTTGTAAAAAAGATAGTACAGCATGTTTGAAAATAGTAATACAGTTTTAAAACTGTACCTATTTACTGTATTACAGAACTTTTCATATTTGTTTAACAGTGAAACAGTTTTGTGATACAATGTTAAAGGATAAAATGAATTTCTATTATACGGGAAAGGTATGGTGAATTGAATGGCTCCGAAATTGAAAGCCCAATTCGATGCAGAGAAAGTATTGAAAGATACTGAATCTCAATTTGAAATGATCCAAATTTTGGATGAAGACGGTAATATCGTTAATAAAGATCTAGTACCTGATTTATCAGACGAGCAATTAGTAGAATTAATGGAAAGAATGGTTTGGACACGTATTCTTGATCAACGTTCTATTTCACTAAATAGACAAGGAAGATTAGGATTCTATGCACCTACTGCTGGACAAGAAGCTTCACAGTTAGCTTCTCAATATGCATTAGAACAAGAAGACTTTATTCTTCCTGGTTATCGTGATGTTCCACAATTAATTTGGCAAGGTCTGCCATTAACTGAAGCATTTTTATTCTCTAGAGGTCACTTCAAAGGAAATAGAATGCCTGAAGGTGTTAATGCACTAAGCCCACAAATTATTATCGGTGCACAATACGTACAAACAGCTGGTGTTGCACTTGGACTTAAAAAACGCGGGAAACAAGCTGTAGCAATCACATATACTGGTGATGGTGGTTCTTCACAAGGTGATTTCTATGAAGGTATTAACTTCGCTTCAGCTTACAAAGCGCCAGCAATATTTGTAATTCAAAATAATAACTATGCGATTTCTACGCCACGTAGTAAACAAACAGCTGCTGAAACTTTAGCTCAAAAAGCTATCTCAGTAGGTATTCCTGGCATACAAGTAGATGGAATGGATGCACTTGCAGTATATCAAGCAACTAAAGAAGCTCGTGATCGTGCTGTAAATGGTGAAGGTCCAACACTTATTGAAACAATCACTTATCGTTACGGTCCACATACAATGGCTGGCGACGATCCAACGAAATATAGAACTTCAGACGAAGATTCTGAATGGGAGAAAAAAGATCCATTAGTTCGTTTAAGAAAACATCTTGAAAATAAAGGTCTATGGACTGAAGAGAAAGAAAACGAAGTAATCGATCGTGCGAAAGCTGAAATTAAAACTGCTATCAAAGAAGCGGATAATACAGAAAAACAAAAAGTTACAGACTTAATGGAAAATATGTATGAAGAAATGCCTCAACATTTAGCAGAACAATATGAAATCTATAAAGAGAAGGAGTCGAAGTAACCGATGGCACAAATGACAATGGTTCAAGCGATTAATAATGCGCTTAAAACCGAATTACAAAATGATGAAAATGTCTTACTTTTCGGTGAAGACGTCGGTGTTAACGGTGGTGTATTCCGTGTAACTGAAGGATTACAAAAAGAATTCGGTGAAGACCGAGTATTTGATACACCTTTAGCAGAATCTGGAATTGGTGGTTTAGCTCTAGGCTTAACTACACAAGGTTACCGTCCAGTTATGGAAATCCAATTCTTAGGATTCGTATTTGAAGTGTTTGACTCTGTTGCAGGTCAAATTGCACGTACACGTTTCCGTTCTGGTAACTCAAAACAAGCACCAGTAACTATTCGCGCCCCATTTGGTGGTGGTGTGCACACTCCTGAATTACACGCAGATAATTTAGAAGGTATCTTAGCTCAATCACCAGGATTGAATGTAGTTATCCCATCTAGTCCTTATGACGCAAAAGGATTATTAATTTCTGCAATTAGAAGTAACGACCCAGTTGTATATTTAGAACACATGAAATTGTATCGTTCTTTCCGTGAAGAAGTGCCTGATGAAGAGTATACAATTGAAATTGGCAAAGCGAGTGTCAAACAAGAAGGTAATGACATTACATTAATAGCTTATGGTGCTATGGTACAAGAATCATTAAAAGCTGCTGAAGAATTAGAAAAAGATGGTCATTCAGTGGAAGTTATTGATTTACGTACTGTGCAACCAATCGACATAGAAACGTTAGTTGCTTCAGTAGAAAAAACTGGACGTGCAGTCGTAGTTCAAGAAGCACAACGTCAAGCTGGTGTTGGAGCTACTGTTGCTTCAGAATTAGCAGAGCGCGCAATTCTGTCATTAGAAGCACCTATTGCTCGTGTAGCTGCTGCTGATACCGTTTATCCGTTTACTCAAGCTGAAAATGTTTGGTTACCAAACAAAAACGATATCGTTGAAAAAGCAAAAGCAACATTAGAATTCTAATATTAATAAGTTTGGTATAACTTTTAAAATGTTATCCCGACTTCATTGATTAATAATAAAACAGCATGAGATTGCGAATCATAAGTTCCGCTCTCATTTTCTAATTTTTGACTAAATATGAATTTTTAGGAGGATAATAACGTGGCATTTGAATTTAAATTACCCGATATTGGTGAAGGTATCCACGAAGGTGAAATTGTAAAATGGTTTGTTAAAGCTGGAGATACTATCGAAGAAGATGATGTTTTAGCTGAAGTTCAAAATGACAAATCTGTAGTAGAAATTCCGTCACCTGTGTCAGGTACAGTGGAAGAAGTACTTGTAGATGAAGGTACAGTAGCTGTTGTCGGAGATACAATTGTTAAAATTGACGCGCCTGATGCAGAAGATATGGAATTTAAAGGTAGCGGTAGCAGTGAGTCTAAAGATGAAGCTGAAGCAGAAGCAGAACCTGCTAAAGAAGAAAGCTCTGAAGCAGCGGCAGCAACGCAATCATCAGCTGATGAAGATGTAGATGAAAATAAACGTGTTAAAGCAATGCCTTCAGTACGTAAATATGCACGTGAAAATGGCGTAAACATTAAAGCAGTTGTAGCTTCAGGTAAAAATGGACGTACAACGAAAGAAGACATTGATGCATACTTAAATGGAGATGCAAGTGCAGCTTCAACTGAAAGTGCAAGTGAAACTGCAGAAGAAACTTCTGCGAGCACAGCACAATCAGCGCCAGTTTCTAGTGAAGGTGAATTCCCAGAAACAACAGAAAAAATTCCTGCTATGCGTAAAGCAATCGCAAAAGCAATGGTGAATTCTAAACACACTGCACCTCACGTAACTTTAATGGATGAAATTGATGTTCAAGAATTATGGGATCATCGTAAAAAATTCAAAGAAGTTGCAGCTGAGCAAGGTACTAAATTAACATTCTTACCTTATGTAGTGAAAGCTCTTGTTTCTGCACTTAAGAAATATCCAGCACTTAACACAGAATTTAATGAAGAAGCTGGAGAAATTGTACACAAGCATTATTGGAATATTGGTATTGCAGCTGATACAGACAGAGGTTTATTAGTACCTGTTGTCAAACATGCTGACCGTAAGTCTATGTTCCAAATTTCAGATGAAATTAATGAATTAGCTGTAAAAGCACGCGATGGTAAATTAACTTCAGATGAAATGAAAGGTGCTACTTGTACTATTAGTAATATTGGATCAGCAGGTGGACAATGGTTCACACCAGTTATAAATCATCCAGAAGTAGCTATCTTAGGTATTGGTCGTATTGCCCAAAAACCTATCGTTAAAGACGGAGAAATTGTAGCTGCGCCAGTATTATCATTATCATTAAGCTTTGACCATAGACAAATCGATGGTGCTACTGGACAAAATGCAATGAACCATATCAAGCGTTTATTAAATAATCCAGAATTATTATTAATGGAGGGGTAAAACATGGTAGTTGGAGATTTCCCAATTGAAACAGATACTATTGTAATCGGAGCAGGACCTGGAGGATATGTTGCAGCAATTCGTGCAGCACAATTAGGTCAAAAAGTAACAATCGTTGAAAAAGGCGAATTAGGCGGTGTATGTCTTAACGTTGGATGTATTCCATCAAAAGCATTATTACACGCATCTCACCGTTATGATGAAACTAAAAACTCTGAAAATTTAGGTGTTATTGCTGAAAGTGTTTCACTTAAATTTGACAAAGTTCAAGAATTCAAACAATCAGTTGTTAAGAAATTAACTGGTGGCGTTGAAGGATTATTAAAAGGAAACAAAGTAGAAATCGTTAAAGGTGAAGCTTATTTCGTAGATAACAATAGTTTACGTGTTATGGATGAGAAAAGTGCTCAAACTTATAACTTCAAACATGCAATCATTGCAACTGGTTCAAGACCAATTGAAATTCCTAATTTCGAATTTGGTAACCGTGTTATTGATTCAACTGGTGCTTTGAATTTACAAGAAGTTCCTGGTAAATTAGTAGTCGTTGGTGGCGGTTATATCGGTTCAGAACTAGGTACTGCATTTGCAAACTTTGGTTCAGAAGTTACTATTTTAGAAGGTGCTAAAGATATCTTAGGCGGCTTCGAAAAACAAATGACACAACCTGTTAAAAAAGGCATGAAAGAAAAAGGCGTTGAAATTGTTACTGAAGCAATGGCTAAATCTGCTGAAGAAACAGATAACGGTGTTAAAGTAACTTATGAAGTTAAAGGTGAAGAACAAACGATTGATGCTGATTATGTATTAGTTACTGTTGGTCGTCGTCCAAACACTGATGAATTAGGTTTAGAAGAATTAGGCCTTAAATTCGCAGATCGTGGATTATTAGAAGTAGACAAACAAAGCCGTACTTCTATCGACAACATTTTTGCAATTGGTGATATCGTTCCTGGGCTACCATTAGCTCATAAAGCGAGCTATGAAGCAAAAGTAGCTGCTGAGGTTATTTCTGGAGAAGCATCAGAAGTGGATTACATTGGTATGCCTGCTGTTTGTTTCACAGAACCAGAACTAGCACAAGTAGGTTACACTGAAGCGCAAGCAAAAGAAGAAGGATTAGAAGTTACAGCTTCTAAATTCCCATACGCAGCAAACGGTCGTGCATTATCATTAGATGATACAACTGGTTTCGTTAAATTGTTAACACTTAAAGAAGATAATACACTAGTTGGTGCACAAGTAGTTGGTACTGGTGCTTCTGACATTATCTCTGAATTAGGCTTAGCAATAGAAGCTGGTATGAATGCTGAAGATTTAGCATTAACTGTACATGCTCACCCAACATTAGGTGAAATGTCTATGGAAGCTGCTGAAAAAGCTTTAGGATTACCAATTCATACAATGTAATAAATTAAAAAGTATAAATAGTTACACTTTAGATGTTTTATCTTAAATGGTTATGGAAGTAATGAACGAGATTACTGTTCTAGTGCTTTCAAATCAATGTATAAATGTTTAAAGCTTACAACAAATATATAGGGGCGGGAATAAGGAATCAATTTATTATATTTTGATTTCTGTCCCGCTCTTTTTTTACATTTTTTAAAATTTTGGTAACTATTTGTTAATTATAGGGAGGATAAGTATATGGAATATTCATATCCGATTGATCTTGAATGGACAAATGAAGAAATGATGCAAGTGGTTGCTTTTTTTAATGCTATTGAAAAATACTATGAATCAAAAGTTGAAGGTAAAGTACTGTTAGAACGTTACAATCAATTTAAAAAAATAGTTCCAGGTAAAGCCCAAGAAAAGCAAATATTTAAAGAATTTGAAAAACAAAGCGGCTACAATAGTTACAAAGTAGTAAAATCAGTCAAAGATGCGTCAAATCAAAAATATTTTAGTTCAAAACAAATTTAACTATTGTCATCTTAGCTATATTTTGATATTTTTATTAAGCACTAAACAAAATGTTTGATAAAAGTAAACAAAATATAGCTTTTTTTGTATAAATAATACTCATGTTTTGGTTAACTATTGTTTCCTAAATGTGCAAAATAAGAAATTAAAAAAATAAGGTGACAGAATGAAGATTGGAAAAAAATTAAAAAATCTTAGAAATATTAAGCAACTCACTCAAGGTGAGCTGGCAGAGCGTACAAATCTATCTAAAGGATATGTTTCACAAATTGAAAGTGAACATGCCTCACCAAGTATGGAAACTTTTTTTAATATTTTAGAAGTGTTAGGTACTACTCCTCGTGAATTTTTTTATGATTCAGCAAATACTAAGGTGTTATATAGGAAAAATGAACAAATTCATTATGATGAATCTGATAAAGGATATTTACTAAATTGGCCAATCACACAATCGAATAATTTTGAAATGGAACCGTTAATACTTACTTTGAGACCTAATGCATCGTATAAAAGTTTTGATCCATCAGATTCCGATACATTTATATATTGTCTACAAGGCGAAGTTTCACTTTTATTAGGAAGTGATTATTATCACGCTGAAGAAGGAGATGCGTTATATTTTAAAGCAAATCAAATACATAGATTAAAGAACCTTACATCACAAGATGTGAAAGTTTTGGTTGTTGCTACAGCATCATATTTATAGGAGGACAATACATGAACCCTTTATTGACATTCCAATCAGTAAGTAAAGCTTATGATGGAACTCAAATATTAGATAATATAGATTTGAATATTGAGTCTGGACATTTTTACACATTATTAGGCCCTTCTGGTTGTGGAAAAACTACAATTCTGAAACTGATTGCAGGCTTTGAACAAGTTGATCATGGACAAATCGTTTATCAAGGAAAATTGATTAATCAAGTTCCTGCTAATAAGAGAAAAGTAAATACTGTTTTTCAAGATTATGCCTTATTTCCCCATTTGACTGTATTTGATAATATCGCATTTGGATTAAAAATAAAAAAATTAAATAAGGAAGTAATTAAAGCTAAAGTGCAGGAAGCTTTAAAATTAGTGAAATTAACTGGCTTTGAAAATAGAATGATAGATGGTATGAGTGGTGGACAAAAGCAACGAATTGCAATTGCGCGAGCTATCGTAAATGAACCTGAGATTTTACTTTTAGACGAATCATTATCGGCATTGGATTTAAAATTAAGAACTGAAATGCAATATGAATTAAGAGAAATTCAATCTAGATTAGGTATTACTTTTATTTTTGTGACACATGATCAAGAAGAAGCATTGGCATTGAGTGATTATATCTTTGTTATGAAAGATGGGAAAATACAACAATTTGGTACACCTACAGATATTTATGATGAACCAGTAAATCGTTTTGTTGCTGATTTTATTGGAGAATCTAATATTTTGAAAGGGACAATGGTCGAAGATTATGTTGTTAATATTTACGACCAAGCATTTAAGTGTGTTGATATGGGAATTCCTAGTCAACAACAAGTTGAAGTCGTAATCAGACCAGAATACATTGCGTTAGTAAACCACAACGAAGGATTATTTGAAGTGACTGTTGATTCTATGTTATTTAGAGGTGTACACTATGAAATCAATTGTGTAGATAGAAAAGGTTATGAGTGGATGGTGCATTCTACAAAGAAAACTGAAGTAGGTAATAAAGTAGGTTTGTTTTTTGAACCAGAAGCGATTCATATTATGGTGCCTGGCGAAACCGAAGCAGAGTTTGATGAACGTATTAATAGTTATGAGGTTAATGATAATGCGTAAAATAAATAGATTTTTATTTATACCATATATTTTATGGATGGTTTTATTTATCGTTGTGCCAGTCATTTTGCTAATTTATTTCTCAATGATTGATATACATGGTCATTTTAGTTTACATAATTATAAACAAATGCTGACACCAAAATATTTTTTGATGATATGGGACTCTATAGTGTACGCTGTGTTAATTACGATGACTACGTTGCTTATTAGTTATCCAGCAGCATACTTTATCCGTACAGCAAAACATCAGAATTTATGGTTATTGATATTAATTATACCTACTTGGATTAATTTACTTCTAAAGACCTATGCATTTATTGGCTTGTTCAGTCATGATGGTATTATCAACCGAATATTATATAGTTTGCATTTACCTAAAGCGGAACTTTTATTTACAGGTCCTGCCTTTATAATTGTAGCCAGTTATATTTATATACCATTTATGATTTTACCAATTTTTAATAATATGAAGGACATACCAAATAATTTATTACAAGCTTCAAGTGATTTAGGTGCTAGTCGATTAATGACCTTTAAAAAAGTGATTATGCCTTTGACAAAACGTGGCGTACTAACAGGGGTGCAAGTTACATTTATTCCTGCGCTTTCTTTGTTTATGATCACAAGGTTAATTGCTGGTAATAAAGTCATTAATATTGGAACGGCGATTGAGGAACAATTTCTTGTAATTCAAAACTATGGGATGGGTTCAACTATTGCGTTGTTTCTCATTCTTTTTATGGCTTTTGTCTTAATCATTACAAATAAAAAATCTACAAATGGAAAAGGGTGAATCATATGAAATGGTATGGCAAACTATATATCGGTATATTAATTGCAGTGTTGTATATCCCTATACTGTTTTTAATGTTTTATTCATTTAATTCAGCAGGTAATATGATTCACTTTGAGCATTTTACATTAGCGCACTATTTATCCTTATTTAAAAATGACAGATTATTAGCAGTTATTTTTAATACGATTGCAGTGGCATTATTAGCGGCTGCAATTGCAACGGTAATTGGAACAATGGGGGCCATTGCTTTATATCATTTAAGAAATAAAAAATTAAAAATTTCGTTACTCACTTTAAATAATGTGCTCATGGTTTCTTCAGATGTTGTTATTGGTGCATCATTTTTGATTATGTTTACGGCAATAGGTCATTTTACAGGTTTAGGGCTTGGATTTATCACTGTATTAATTTCACATATTGCTTTTTGCATTCCAATTGTAGTGATTATTGTGTTACCCAAGTTATATGAAATGAATGTACATACTTTAGATGCTGCTAGAGATTTAGGTGCTAGTGAATTGCAAGTTTTAAATAAAGTGATGTTACCACATTTGTTTCCAGCGATACTTGGCGGTTTTTTTATGGCATTAACCTATTCTTTGGATGATTTTACAGTTAGTTTTTTCGTTACAGGCAATGGATTTAGTGTATTATCAGTAGAAGTTTATGCTATGGCAAGAAAAGGTATAAGTATGGAAATTAATGCGATATCGACAATACTTTTTATAACGATCATCATAGGCATTCTTGGTTATTATTTGATACTAAAATTTATCAAACGAAATAAAGTATTGAAGCAGGTGACACAATAATGAAACGATTTTTACAATTAATCGTGCTTTCAATTTTCGTTGGACTACTATGTTTATTGGTAAGCCAAAAACTCACTGAAAAAGAGCATTCTGCTTCAGGTGAAAAAATTTATGTGTATAATTGGGGAGAATATATTGATCCGAGTTTAGTAAAAAAATTTCAAAAAGAAACTGGCATTGAAGTTGTGTACGAAACATTCGATTCAAACGAAGCTATGGAAGCAAAAATACGTAATGGTGGTACAAATTATGATGTAGCTTTTCCAAGTGAATATACGATAGAAAAAATGAAAAAAGAAGGTTTGTTATTACCTTTAAATCATGAGAAAATACCAAATATGAAAAATTTAGATAAAGATTATATGAATATGTCATTTGATAGGGGTAATCATTATTCGGTGCCATATTTTTTTGGGACAGTAGGTATTTTATATAATAAAAATGTATATCCACAAGATAACTTTAATTCATGGGAAAGTTTATATAATCCCAAATATCAAAATGATATTTTATTAGTAGACGGTGCAAGAGAAGTTATGGGTTTAGGTTTAAACAAATTAGGCTACAGTTTAAATGATAAGCAATCAAAACATCTTGCAGAAGTTGAACAAGATTTAAAACAATTAAGCCCTAATATTAAAGGTGTTGTCGGTGATGAAATAACTATGATGCTTGAACAACACGAAGCTAATATTGCAGTTGTGTGGAGCGGTATAGCAGCGCCAATTTTACAAAATAATAGTGATTTTGATTACGTTGTACCAAAAGAAGGGTCAAACTTATGGTTTGATAATATGGTAATACCAAAGACAGCTCAAAATAAAGCAGGGGCACATAAGTTTATCAATTTTATGTTAGATGCACAGAATAGTAAACAAAATACGGAGTGGGTAGCTTATGCAACACCTAATAAGGCTGCAAGAGCACAATTACCAAAAGACATCAAAGATGATGAACGTTTTTATCCTTCAAAGCGTACACAAGCACGTTTAGAAGTCTATAAAGATTTAGGTAAAGATACACTAAGTGAATATAATGAACGCTTTTTAAATTTTAAAATGTCGCTAAATTAAAGCGTAGTATAGTAGTTATTTTATCGTTTATTCGATATAATAGTTTGATAAGTAGTATAAGGAGTTGTATAAAAAATGTCAGGAGAACAATATACTCAAGTTAGGCGTCCAGTGAGTCGACTAGCAGAAAAGGTATTGGGTTGGTTGAGCTGGATATTCTTACTATTACTAACAATCATCACAATGTTTATTGCATTAGTTTCTTTTAGTAGTGAAAGTTCTATTCAAGATTTAGAAACGTCGTTAAATGGTAATGATTTTATTCAGCAAATATTGGCAAATAATGGATTAAATACGATTCAATTTGTTATTTGGTTACAAAATGGTATATGGGCAGTTATTGTATATTTCATTGTTTGTTTATTAATATCATTTTTAGCGTTAATTTCAATGAATATTAGAATATTATCTGGGTTTTTATTTTTAATAGCTACCATCGTCACTTTACCTTTAGTTCTATTATTTGTACCACTCATTATACCGATTCTATTTTTAATAGTTGCAATTATGATGTTCGCACGTAAAGATAAAGTAGAAATGATACCAGCTTATTATTCAGGTGGTTATCAAGGTAGTTATAATGACTATGGTCAAGAAAGAGAATCAGAACCAAAATCTGAACCGAGGTCTGAGCCAAAATCTGAACCAAACCCACAATATAATGTACAACAAGATACTTCTGACTTAGAACAACCATCCAATCAAGAACAACAATTAAGAAGAGGTGGGTATAGTTCCGAAATTGCAGACAAAGTAAATTCGGATATTAATTCAAAAGAGGAAGAACCTCAAGTATTATCTCGACAGGCTAAATATAATTATAAATCAAGAAAACAGTCAAATGATATTGATGATAATCTTCAAAATGAACAAGAGGACGCAAACATAGATAGTGAAGAATCTGAAATAGAAGCTAGACAAAGACAAGAAGCATTTGAAAAAGAACAACAACTTCAGCAAGAAGCTTATGAAGAACAACAGCGAATCAAGCAAGAAAAGGCTGAGGAAGCTGCTAGATTGAAACAAGAAAAAGCTGAAGAAAAAGCTAGAATTAAGCAAGAAAAGAAAGCACGTAAACAGCGTGAAAAAGAAAGACGTAAACAACAACCAAGTGCTGTTAGTCAACGAAGAATGAACTTTGAAGAACGAAAGAAAATCACAGGTCAATCTGCTGAATCATCAGAGATTGATGAAGCAAAAAGTCAATCAAGTAAAACTAAACAAAATGAAGCAATAGATTCAGATAAAGAAAAATAATGGTTTTATTTGCGCTATGCTATACGCAAAATAAGAGGGTCAATCCTTAATATGGATTGACCCTCTTTATATTTACGATTTTGATCGTGCATGCTTGCCTGGGGATATGGTTCGAGCCTGTAGTCTCTCACTCATATCATTTCCCCGGGCGTCAGCACGATGCAAAATCCCTATAAGTGATATGATTTAATACAATAGAAACTTCTTCGTATTATTTAACTTATACAACTAAAGCAAGTCATATTTTTAATTAACCAAAAGATATAACTTAATATGAATACACATGATGGATGCGTCCATTTTATATAAAAAACTTACGATTTTGATCGTGCATGCTTACCTGGGGATATGGTTCGAGCCTGTAGTCTCTCACTCATATCATTTCCCCGGGCGTCAGCACATTTCAAAACCGCAATTTCGCAAAGAAATCGTCAGTTTTGTTTCTCTGTAAATATTTGAGTTGCAGTCGCATGTTTACATGAGTTCTTTAAATGTTTCTAATATTAAGTATACATTTAATATGCTTAAAATAATGATTAATAGCCATGAAATTGTATTAACCCAGGTTCTGTTTTTAAATTGACCCATTAAATAACGATTATTTGTTGCCAGTTGTAAAGGTATTAATGAGAACGGTAAAGCTAAACTTAAAAATACTTGTGAGAATACTAGCAATTGTTCAATTTTTGCTTCATCACTTTTGAAAATAATGATACAGAATATGATAGGTAAAATTGCAAGTAGACGAGTAACTAGTCTACGTAACCAGTTTGGAATTTTAAGATGCAAAAACCCTTCCATTACAATTTGACCAGCCATTGTACCAGTAATTGTAGAATTTTGGCCTGATGCTAATAGAGCAACTGCGAATAAGGTACTCATAATTTCACCCATAGAAGCTCCTAATACAGGCTGATTTTGTAAAGCGTGATATAAATCGTAGAAACCACCTAATTGATCAGTATTAACACCATAAAATAAGGCAGCACCTAAAACGAGTAATAAGCAATTAATGATAAATGCAATCGAAAGTTGAATATTAGAATCCATCGTAGCATATTTAATTGCATGTGCTTTTGATTTTAAACTATTTCTATCATACATTCTTGATTGAACAATTGAAGAATGTAGATATAAATTGTGTGGCATAATCGTAGCCCCAATAATTCCTAAAGCAATAAACAATGCGCTATTATTCGTTATTATTTCTTTGCTTGGTACAAAACCAGTTAACACTTCATTGACATGAGGTGAAGCAATAAACACCTCAAATATAAAGATCACAAGTACCGTGAAAATTAACGTACCTACAATCGCTTCAATTTTTCGGAATCCAAATCGCATGATAAAGAGTAATAAAAATACGTCCAATACCGTGATAAGTGCACCGACAAGTAGTGGAATGCCAAACAATAAATCTAATGCTATCGCACTCCCGATAACTTCTGCGATATCAGTTGCAATAATTGCTAATTCAGCAATAATCCAAAAAACAAAAGCTAATGGTTTGTTTAAGTAATATTTTGTAGCTTGTACTAAATCCATACCTGTCGCTATTCCTAATCTTACCGTCATACTTTGTAGTAACATTGCCGATAAGCTAGAGAGTAAAATTACGAATAGCAAAATGTATCCAAATTGTGCACCACCTTGCATTGAAGTAATCCAATTTCCTGGATCCATGTAACCAACTGCTACTAACAACCCTGGACCTAAATAAGATAATAACTTTTGACTAAATTTACCATTGCTATTAATAGAAACCGTGTTATTGATTTCTTCTAAACTTTTATTATGCATTTTTATATTATTAGCCAATAATGATACCTCCTATACTTCTAACTAACTTTTTATAGGTTACTCCAAAAAAATATTAGGTCAACCTAATAACGCGTAATTGCTTAGATAAAGTTTTACTGTTTTTAATTTTTTATTAGTAAATTAATATTTTGAAATATAGAAAATAACACTTTGTAATTTTGTAATTTTGTTAAATTTGCTATGATAGTGATAATGAAAGAATAGGAGGAAAAATGATGAATCGGAAAGCAGAAAAAATCCTTGCTTGGATTGCAAACGGTCTTAGTCTATTATTTTTAATACTCATGATTTTGGGACTAATTTTATTGAATTTTCCCGAATCCAAGGAAGCATTAAACCAAATATATGAACAGCAAGGTATGTCTATATCGGCAGATGCGCTTAAAGCTTCAATATTAATGCAAGGTGGATTTTTATTATTCGCGACGATTCTAGGGTTCTGTGGCGTATTTACAATTAAAGGAAACAGAATTTTAGCTGGTTGCCTATTAATTGCTGCAGCTTTAATTAGTCTTTTTACTGGTAATTTTATTGCGTTAATACTTTGGATTATTGCTGGAATTATGCTATTAGTGAAAAAAGACAAGGGTCAACCACAATATCATAATCAAATACAACAAAATGACATTAGTGAAGATGCCAAAGATATTGGTCAACGACAAAAAAGTGATATGAATCCAGAACAAGAATTAAAAAAGAAAAAAGATGAGGATCCTTATATTTATTAAGTTATGTGAAAAGGCTTAGTAATAAATGATCTATAAAAACTGAAAATATACGCTAACTGCTAACAAAGTAATAACTATGTTAGCAGATTAGTTGTTAGTACAATTTTTGATTTTATATACAATACAAATTCAGGAGTTTAAAACACCATCCTTTTTTTTGATTATATTAATAACAAGATAGATATCACAACATGCTAATGTATTATTTATAAACGTAAAACAGCGACAACTTCTATTTTAAATAGAAATTGTCGCTGTTTATAGTCTAAAATATTTATATCTTAGTTCAGACTGTCGACAAAGCCTCCGACTTTGTTGGCAGTTTTTTATGCACGCTTTCCGCGGGCACTGCCTTAGCCTGTAGTCTTCGGCTAGAGCTCTTCTCGCAAGAGTCGGCATAAATCACTGTCAATATTATAATATATGTAAATTAAGCAGTGGTGGTGTTTATTATGTTGAATAAATCTATTGATAAAAGAGATCAATATGAAATGATTTCTATCTCTGAATTAGCAGAAAACGACACACTTTATTTTCAAGAAGAATTAAATAATGAAATTAACGAGTAAAGACTAGTTAAAGGAAAAGAATCCTATTTGAAAAACTATAAAAACAGAAAATAGACAAACCCTTCGCATTAATAATTTGCGAAGGGTTTGTCTACGGTCTGTTCTTATATATTAATATCTTAGTTTATTTATAGAATTAAAAATAAAACTTTAGTTGTAAAATTTTAATAGCTGTTCGAAGGTTTCTTCTAAAAATTTTAAAAAGGTTTTATCTGTTTTTAATTCGTCTGCATTTGGAGCAAGGGTACGTGCAACAAATAATTCACCTTTTTTTACTTTTTTAACACGATCAATTGCACTTTGTATTTCGTCATCTGACATGTCTTTAATATATGTTTTTTCTTGAGACATGTGGTCCAAGCTTAAGCTATAATCGGATGGTAAATTTCTAAGCGTATGAAATTGTTCTTCAAAAACTTTCACACGCTGTGCTTTATCTTTTGCTTCATGCATAACACCGTACATGACAAATAATTGGTTTTCAAAAAGACCTATTTGAAAATGTGGTAACATTTTATAACCGCGATTGTTGGTTGCAAAAGCGACCCATGTATCTTTAGGTGGATTTACACTTCGTCTTGCATGTTTAGCAACGTGTGGATAAAAAACTTCTCCAGTTGTTGCCTCTAAATATTGAGAAAAATATTCTCCTAGTTCATGCAATTGTGGTCGAACATGTTTATTCAAAGCTTCCATTCTATTATCTAAACCATCAACAGTAAATGCTTTGAAATCGTTTGTTTTAAATGTATATTTAGCCATTTTAACCTCCTAGTGTGCATCTATTCGTTTATATTTTAGCATAATATAACACTATAAACATTGACTTTGTTTTTTTATTTGAACAATCGTACATTGTACAGAAACGTGTATAAATCTATGAATTAGGGTAAAAACATAGTATTATTAACTAATATGATATTACATACAATTGACTATTTTAAATATATAGTTCTATATCTTATTAAATATTAATGAAAAGTGAGTCGTGAAAAGGAGAGGGATACAATGACTGTTTATGAGTTTGCAAAAGGCCTTATTTTAGAAGCGGGCATCAATGTAAAAAAAATCATGAAACAAGGTATAGAAATAGAAACTAAGTCAAATCCCAATGATTTAGTGACAAATGTTGATAAAGCGACAGAAAAATATATTTTTGACAATATCAAGCAGACTTATCCAGAGCATTTAGTAATTGGTGAAGAAGGGCATGGACATGACCTTAAAGACGAATCAGGTATTGTATGGGTTATTGATCCAATTGATGGGACATTGAATTTTGTACACCAAAAAGAAAACTTTGCAATTTCTATTGGTATATTTAACGATGGCAAACCATATGCAGGATTTGTATACGATGTAATAAACGATAAACTTTACCATGCAAAAGCTGGTGAAGGTGCATTTGAAAATGGTAACTTACTACCTGCAATTCAATCGAGCCCTTTAAGTACAAGCATAATTGGTATCAATCCTAATTGGCTTACAAAACCAAGATTGGGTGAAGTGTTCAAACCAATTGTGGATGAAGCTAGAAGCGCGAGAGCTTATGGTTCAGCCGCGTTAGAAATTATTCATGTTGCTACTGGCAAATTAGGAGGCTACATTACACCAAGATTACAACCTTGGGATTTTGCTGGTGGTTTAATCATCCTGCAAGAAGTAGGTGGCATTGGTACAGATTTAATGGGTAACATCTTGTCTATATATGAACCAAGTTCCATAGTAATGGCTAATCCACAATTACATGCGGAATTATTAGAATTTCATTTTCAAAAGAATAATGAAATCATCGAAACATTACAAAAACGTTTAAAACATTAAGATAACTACTTTAATTCATACTATTATGCAAAATTTATATACTTAAATAAAAGATATATGACAAAAGCAATGAATAAGATAATAAGTAGAGAACCGAATATAAACTTTAAATCATTTTAAAAATTTAAATCGATATATATATAAAAGGACAGAAAATACATTTTCAAAATGATTTTCTGTCCCTATTTATTTTAACAATTATAGCCAGTTATTTTCACGATATTTCTTTTTTAAAGTGAAACCGTACCCAAATGTTGCAATGAATAGTATAAATGTTAAAATCATCATTGGAACATTTGTAGCAGCGATACTAAAGCTAAATAAAAGCAATAATATAACAGCTATGATAGCGAGTACCCAGAATATTGATTTAGATTTTTTTTGTTGCATCCCAACCACACCTTTATAGTTTTCTTTAACCAATTATATGATATAATAAAAAAGTTGCAAAGAAAAGTGGGAATTTACTCGAGAAAGGAAATTGTATAAAATGACTAAAATAAGAGAAGATGTTCGTAATATCGCAATCATCGCTCACGTTGACCATGGTAAAACTACATTAGTAGATGAATTATTAAAACAATCAGGAATATTCCGTGAAAATGAGCATGTAGATGAAAGAGCAATGGATTCTAACGACATAGAAAGAGAACGAGGCATAACAATTCTTGCTAAAAATACAGCAATTAATTATAAAGATAACAGAATCAATATTTTAGATACGCCAGGACACGCCGATTTCGGTGGAGAAGTTGAACGTATTATGAAAATGGTTGATGGTGTAATCTTAGTTGTAGATGCTTATGAAGGTACAATGCCACAAACACGTTTCGTCTTGAAAAAAGCACTTGAACAAAATTTAAAACCTGTAGTAGTTGTAAATAAAATTGATAAACCTGAAGCTAGACCAGAAGGTGTAGTAGATGAAGTATTAGACTTATTTATTGAATTAGAAGCTAACGATGAGCAATTGGATTTCCCCGTTGTTTATGCATCAGCTGTTAATGGTACTGCAAGTCTAGATTCTGAAAAACAAGATGAAAACATGCAATCACTATACGAGACGATTATTGATTATGTCCCAGCTCCAATTGATAATAGAGATGAGCCGTTACAATTCCAAATAGCATTATTGGATTATAACGATTACGTTGGACGTATTGGTGTAGGACGTGTGTTTAGAGGAACGATGCGTGTTGGTGATAGTGTATCTTTATTAAAATTAGATGGCTCAGTTAAGAATTTCAGAGTAACTAAAATTTTCGGTTATTTCGGATTAAAACGTGAAGAAATTGAAGAAGCTTATGCTGGTGATTT
The DNA here is from genome assembly GCF_002902365.1 of Staphylococcus cohnii subsp. cohnii. Classification (GTDB taxonomy): domain Bacteria; phylum Bacillota; class Bacilli; order Staphylococcales; family Staphylococcaceae; genus Staphylococcus; species Staphylococcus cohnii. The sequence continues at coordinate 65,971 of NZ_PPQC01000067.1, forward strand.
AATTGCCGTTTCAGGTATGGAGGATATTAACGTAGGTGAAACTGTAACACCTAATGATCATCAAGAGCCTTTACCAGTTCTAAGAATTGATGAACCTACATTGGAAATGACATTTAGAGTGAATAATTCACCGTTTGCTGGACGTGAAGGTGACTTCGTAACATCTCGTCAAATTCAAGAACGTTTAGATGAACAACTAGAAACAGATGTATCATTAAAAGTAACTCAAACAGAATCGCCAGATAAATGGATAGTTGCAGGACGTGGTGAACTACATTTATCTATTTTAATTGAAAATATGAGACGTGAAGGTTATGAATTACAAGTTTCGAAACCACAAGTTATCTTAAGAGAAATTGATGGCGTTAAATGTGAACCATTTGAACGTGTGCAATGTGAAGTGCCTCAAGAATATACAGGTGCTGTCATAGAGTCATTAGGTCAACGTAAAGGTGAAATGTTAGATATGGTGACAACGGATAATGGTTTAACTCGTCTTATCTTCATGGTTCCAGCACGTGGTTTAATCGGTTATACTACTGAGTTTATGTCACAAACACGTGGCTATGGTATTATTAATCATACTTTTGAAGAATTCAAACCTCGTGTTAAAGGCCGTATAGGTGGTAGAAGAAATGGTGCGCTTGTTTCTATGGATAAAGGTCAAGCAAGTTCATATGCGATTATGGGACTAGAAGATCGTGGTACAAACTTTATGGACCCAGGAACTGAAGTTTATGAAGGTATGATTGTTGGTGAACACAATCGTGAAAATGACTTAACAGTAAATATTACGAAAGAAAAACACCAAACTAACGTACGTTCAGCTACAAAAGACCAAACAGTTACAATGAAACGACCAAGAAAATTAACTTTAGAAGAAGCATTACAATTTATCAATGATGATGAATTAGTAGAGGTGACACCTGAAACGATTCGTATTAGAAAGACAATTTTAGAAAAAGCAGCACGTGAGAAAGAATCGAAACGAATCAAACAATTAATGCAAGAAGAAGAATAATTAGTAAATCATTAAAATAATCGAGAGATAAATATCGTTGATTCACATGACAACGTCAATTTCTATTGAAATAAAATAGAGATTGACGTTGTCTTTTTTTATAACATTATATTGTTTAGTAAATATACAATGATTTTTATTTAGTAATAAAGTCAGTTCAAATTTCAATCTCCTAATTTGAAAGATTTAGTATGAGGTGTGTTGCATTAGAATATAACTATTATGTGTATTACACTGAGGTAATTTGATTGAATTGCATTTAATTAAAGTGTAAGTAAATAATTTAATTGTGTGGTGAATGATTGGAAAAATTTCAATGAAATTTAAAATAATTTTCATTGATAAATGTTAGCGTGTATATTTGCGTTTATATGTTAAGTCTTGTTTCACATCAAGAAAGTTGTTGATATAAAAAACATGAAAGTTTCAAATTAATAGAAACTTTCATGGAGTAATTTTTAGAATTAAACGTTCAGTTTAATGTGGTAATATTAACAATTATTGATAATCGTCACATACCTTCTTCAACGATTACTAATATTACGATGACATGTTTTAGTTTTTCGGTTAAAAATAACATTAAGATTGTAAAAATATGCTATCGATGGTCGAAAGTGGTTTCTCGTTTTCGTTGTTTTGGTGTATCTAGACGACTTTTACATTCGTCGCACATAAAAGTGTGCATTGGATCATTTCTTAATCTTTTAGCTTCTAATGTATTTTGATCAATGAAAACTTCAGTATCACAGATAATACATTGAACTTTTATCATTTAAATCACCTCGATATGAGTAACATACTTGAACTCATATGAATAACCTTGTTTTGGTATATAGACAAAACTATCAACGAAGTTATCGTCATACAATCTTTTGCCATCACGAGCAAATTGGAAGAAAAGATATGGTAGTAGGTCTATTGGTACTTCTATAGAATCTTTATCATTAAACAAACGTATTGCCTTCGCATGATCATATGGTTCAGCATTTTTGAAAAATGGTGACATATTAATTACAAATGAATCTTTTAAAACTGCTCTTTTTCGATATTTAATTTCTGAATTTAGTGTTGGAGGATTTGTTTGTCCTTCTAAAATTGCACGATTCCATTCGCGGTTATCACTGAAATTGATTGGTTTGGTGCCATCAAATACACCATTCTCTAAATCTTCTAATTTAACTTTTCTATCATCAAATATCCAAGTAGTGCTATCTAAAGTAATTGGATATTTAACTTCGCCCTTAATTTGAATCATAATCCCACTCCTAATATATTTTAAAAATTTTAAATAAAACGATTCGACAACAAGTTAAGTCGTTATGATAATTGACATTTTTGTGAATTTGAACATAATTAAATAATTTGTATCATTGAAGATGCATCATAAAATTAAAAATGCCTAATTGTTTGAATGCTCATATCACAATGATTTGTGCAGTTCGTTTTATTAATTGTATATGTAACTAAAACAAATATATCACTAATTCCAATATTATCATAAATAACTAGCCTTAGTATATTACTGAATTCACTTGCTTTTTCCGTATCAGTGAGATAAACTTTTACATATAAAGTTACAATTGATAGGGGGAGTATGTCATGGTAAAGGGCCAAAAATTAAATAGTGCGGCATATGACCAATTAAATAAAGATGCAGACAGGATTCTTCAATTGATTAAAGTTCAAATGAATAATCTTACATTACCTCAATGCCCATTGTATGAAGAAGTTCTTGATACACAAATGTTTGGTTTACAAAAAGAAGTTGATTTTGCTGTTGAACTAGGCTTAGTGGATAGAGAATCGGGCAAAGATTTAATGCTTCGTTTAGAAAAAGAATTGTCTAAATTACACGAAGCATTTACAAACGTTTAATTGGATTCGCTAATTTTGAAAAGTATAAATTTATTTTTACTAAATAAAATGATATAAAACGAATTAACGTAGTTAAAAACTACATAAGATATTTGAAGTGGCTAAGATGTCAATATTATATTGATTATTTCGTAGCCACTTTTTTTGTTGGATAATAAATGATGTTACGGTTTGATAATGATTGAACAACAAATTTTATTTGTTCGAAAAATGAATACATTTTTTGATATACTATTAAAGGTACAATGAATTTTTAAAAACAATTTCAGTATTTGAAATAGTGAAAGTGATTGAAACTATTATAAAAAAATGATTAATATGTAAAGAATATATAAAATAGAATTGGATGATATGTCGAATGAATAACATAAAGAAATTTTTTCAGTATATTAGCAAGAATGCTAAATATATTGACTATCCGTTAGTAATTACATATTTGTTGTTATGTCTCATTGGCTTAGTCATGGTATATAGTGCAAGTATGGTTGCAGCCACTAAAGGTTCTTTAACAGGTGGCGTACCTGTAACAGGAACATATTTTTATACTAGGCAATTAATGTACGTAATTATGAGTATCATTCTTGTTTTTTTTATGGCATTCGTGATGAATGTGAAGTTACTAGAAACGATTAAGTTTCAAAAATGGATGATGCTTGGCATTATCTTATTGTTAGTAGCAACCCTATTAGTAGGAAGTAATATTAATGGCTCAAAAAGTTGGATTAATTTAGGTTTTATGAATTTACAAGCATCAGAATTATTGAAAATTGCCTTGATATTATATATTCCATATATGATTGAAAAGAAAAGGCCAAAAGTTTTTAAAAATCCTAAACTCATGACTTCTCCAATTATTTTATCTGCTATTTGTATCGGCCTTGTATTTTTACAACGCGATGTTGGTCAAACATTATTAATTTTAATAATTTTTTTCTCAATCTTATTTTATGCAGGAATTGGAGTCCAAAAATCGCTAAAATATGGATTAATGATACTCACAGGTATTGTACTTATCGGTGGTTTATTTTTACTGATAGGACTTGTGCCAGATTATTTAACTGCTAGATTTAGTACGCTAACAGATCCATTCAGCAATGAAGGTGGCACAGGGTACCATATTTCTAATTCATTAATTGCAATTGGTAATGGCGGTTTGTTAGGTCGTGGTTTGGGAAACAGTATTATGAAGTTAGGCTACTTGCCTGAACCACATACTGACTTTATTTTTTCCATTATTTGTGAGGAACTTGGACTTGTTGGAGGACTAGTTGTCATTTGCTTATTATTCTTTATTGTATATAGAGCATTTGAACTTGCGAGTAAGACGACTTCATACTTTTATAAATTAGTTTGTGTAGGTGTTGCTAGCTATATAGGTAGTCAAACATTTGTCAATTTAGGTGGTATTTCAGGTACGATTCCTTTAACTGGTGTTCCATTACCATTTATTAGCTTTGGTGGGTCGTCAATGATTAGTCTAAGTATTGCAATGGGGCTATTATTAATCACTGCTAAACAAATTAAAGTCGATGAATCCAAAAAAAGACAACAGCGTAAACATACGCACCATTTTAGCGTTCCCAAAAATGGTTAATACGCGCATAATAAGCAAACGATTCAACATATTGATGTTGAAAACGTTTGCTTATTTTTTTAACGATATTATTTACTTTTGAAAAACTTAGCAATTATAGTGGTTTTAATAAGTTAAAGTTATTATTAATGATAACTTTATATTATGTTATTTTTATGATATAATCTCTTTTAAATACGATAGGTATCAATTTTTAAGTGCTCATTGCTGTAAAAAAGATAGTGTTATGGTAAAAATATTAGCACTAGTCATATTGTAATTTTAAATAATGTGAAAACTATTTTACTGTATACATAGTTCGTATTTTGCTATAATCAATTTTATATCCAACTTTTTAGAAAATTCAAAATTTAAGGGGGGACCATGATTTGAAACAAATTAATAAACTTATGGTAGCCAATCGTGGAGAAATAGCAATAAGGATTTTTAGGGCTGCAACAGAATTAAATATTAAAACGGTTGCGATTTATTCAAATGAAGATAAAGGATCATTACATAGATATAAAGCTGATGAGTCATATTTAGTTGGGAAAGATTTAGGACCAGCAGAATCATATTTGGATATAGAACGCATCTTAGATGTTGCGAAACGTGCAGGAGTGGACGCAATTCATCCTGGTTATGGATTTTTAAGCGAAAATGAAACTTTTGCCAAACGTTGCCAAGAAGAGGGGATTAAGTTTATCGGACCACATGTCGAACATTTGGACATGTTTGGTGATAAAGTTAAGGCAAGAACTACAGCAATTAATGCTGATTTAAGAGTTATTCCAGGTACAGATGGACCAATTGATAGTCAATCCGATGCAATTGCTTTTGCAAATGAAGCCGGCTATCCTTTGATGATTAAAGCTACAAGTGGTGGCGGTGGAAAGGGCATGCGTATTGTGCGTTCCGAAGATGAATTAGAGGAGGCATTCCACAGAGCAAAATCTGAAGCGGAAAAATCTTTTGGTAATAGTGAAGTTTATATTGAAAAATATATAGATAATCCAAAACACATTGAAGTACAAGTCATTGGTGATGAACATGGTAACATTGTTCATTTATATGAACGTGATTGTTCTGTTCAAAGACGTCATCAAAAAGTTGTTGAAGTTGCGCCATCTGTTGCACTTACTGATGATTTGAGGGAACGTATATGTGATGCTGCAATTCAATTAATGGAGAAAATTGAGTATGTGAATGCTGGCACAGTTGAATTTTTAGTATCTGGAGACGATTTTTATTTCATAGAAGTCAATCCACGTGTACAAGTTGAGCATACGATTTCTGAGATGGTGACTGGTGTAGATATAGTTAAAACGCAAATTCTTGTAGCTGATGGTGAAAAGCTATTTGATAATGAAATTGGCATGCCACAACAAAAAGATATTCAAACATTAGGTTATGCAATTCAATGTCGTATTACAACTGAAGATCCAACAAATGACTTTATGCCAGATACTGGTAGAATTATAGCTTATCGTTCAAGCGGTGGCTTCGGAGTAAGACTTGATGCTGGTGATGGTTTCCAAGGTGCTGAAATTTCACCCTATTATGATTCATTACTTGTAAAATTATCTACACATGGCATGACATTTAAACAAGCAAATGAAAAAATGGATCGTTCATTACAAGAAATGCGTATTCGTGGTGTGAAAACAAATGTGCCATTTTTAATTAATGTTATGAGAAATACACAATTTAAGACTGGCGACTACACAACTAAGTTTATCGAAAGTACACCAGAATTATTTGATATTGAGCCTACATTAGATAGAGGTACGAAAACGTTAGAGTATATTGGTAATGTGTCTATCAATGGTTTTCCTAACGTAGAAAAAAGACCGAAACCAATTTATGAAACGTCGACAATCCCTCAGGTTCCAAAAAAGGTTGTCGAAAAATTTGAAGGTACGAAGCAGTTATTAGATCATAAAGGACCGCAAGCAGTTGCAGAATGGTTAAAACAGCAAGAGGATGTATTAATTACAGATACTACTTTCAGAGATGCACATCAATCATTGTTGGCTACACGCGTACGTACTAAAGATATGATGAATATTGCTTCTAAAACAGCTGATGTAATGAAAGATAGTTTTTCATTAGAAATGTGGGGTGGTGCAACATTTGATGTTGCTTACAACTTTTTAAAGGAAAATCCATGGGAAAGACTTGAAAGATTGAGAAAAGCCATTCCAAATGTTTTATTCCAAATGCTTTTACGTGCGTCTAACGCTGTTGGCTATAAAAATTATCCAGATAATGTCATTAAAAAATTTGTGAAAGAAAGTGCTGATGCAGGTATAGATGTTTTCCGTATCTTTGATTCGTTAAACTGGATAGATCAAATGAAAGTAGCAAATGAAGCAGTTCAAGAAGCAGGTAAGATTTCAGAGAGCGCTATTTGCTATACAGGAGATTTTTTAAATGCAAATCGTTCTGACATTTATACCTTAGATTACTATGTAAATATGGCAAAAACACTTGAATCTGAAGGATTCCATATATTAGCGATTAAAGATATGGCTGGTTTATTAAAACCGAAAGCAGCTTATGAATTAATCGGTGAGTTAAAAGCAGCAGTTGACTTACCAATTCATTTACACACACATGATACGAGTGGTAATGGACTATTAACTTATAAAGAAGCTATTGATGCTGGCGTAGATGTTATTGATACAGCAGTTGCATCAATGAGTGGTTTAACAAGTCAACCAAGTGCTAATTCATTGTATTATGCACTGAATGGCTTCGGTAGAAGTATGCGTGCAGACATTGATGGAATGGAAGAATTATCACATTATTGGGGTACTGTACGTCAATACTATAGCGATTTCGAAAGTGATATTAAGTCACCTAACACAGAAATTTATCAGCATGAAATGCCAGGTGGACAATATTCTAATTTGCGTCAACAAGCGAAAAGTTTAGGCTTAGGCAACAGATTTAATGAAGTAAAAGATATGTATAAGCGTGTTAATTTCTTATTCGGTGATATTGTTAAAGTAACACCTTCATCAAAAGTTGTTGGTGATATGGCCTTATACATGGTTCAAAATGATTTAGATGAGCAATCCGTAATAAAAGATGGACATAAATTAGATTTCCCTGAATCAGTAGTATCCTTCTTTAAAGGAGAAATTGGTCAGCCAGTTAATGGATTCAATAAAGATTTACAAAAGGTAATATTGAAAGGTCAAACACCATTAACTGAACGACCAGGAGAATATTTAAAGCCAGTTGATTTCGAAACAGTAAGACAAGAATTAGAGGAAAAACAACAAAAAGAAGTCACTGAACAAGATGTAATTAGTTATGTGTTATATCCAAAAGTATATGAACAATTTATTGCGACACAAGAACAATATGGAAATGTATCACTTTTAGATACACCAACATTTTTCTTTGGCATGAGAGCAAACGAGACTGTAGAAATAGAAATTGATACAGGAAAACGTTTGATTATTACACTTAAAACGATTACAGAACCTGATGAAAAAGGTGTACGTACAATATTTTATGATATGAATGGCCAGGCAAGACGTATCTTCATACAAGATGAAAATGTTAAAGCCAATGCAAGTGTTAAACCAAAAGCAGATAAACTAAATCCAAATCACATTGGTGCACAAATGCCTGGATCAGTTACAGAAGTTAAAATTGCTGAAGGTGAATCTGTGACGAGTGGACAAGCATTATTGATTACTGAAGCAATGAAGATGGAAACAACGATTCAAGCACCATTTGATGGTGTTGTAAGAAAAGTGACAGTACAAAATGGTGATGCCATTGAAACAGGTGACTTATTAATAGAAATTGAAAAAGAACAAGAAGATTAAATTAAAAATGGCTGTGATACGATTAATGTATCACAGCCATTTTATATGTTAATTAAAGTGGATTATCCGCCACTTCGTATGGTTCTTAGCATCAGTACAATAAAGTAAGCAATCAATCCAAACAATATTGTTATGAATAGTGCGTGTAATAGAGCGATTAATAAATTCACTTCAGTAATAATAGATAAAGCACCTGTTATCACTTGTAAAATTATTAAAATAAATGCAGCGGTATAGCCGAAACGAATTGTTCGATTTTCTTTGTAATTATTAATTGCATGGACAAACGTGATTAAAATCCAAATAAAAGCGATTAAAGCCATACCTCTGTGAGTGAAATTCACCCAATCTTGAACGTTATGAGGTATTAAATCATTAAATGGAAGCGGCCATTGACCATAAGCTAAACTTGCTTCCTTATGTCTAACTAACGCACCAGTATATATCGTTAAGTATACAATGATTGCCATAATCCACGTATAAATTCTAAGCGGCTTACGAATAAATAATTCATCAGCTTCGTATTTACGGTCTACTTCAAAGATAATTAAAGTTAAAACAAATACTGAAGAAAATGAAATTAATGAAATACCAAAATGTAACGCCAAAACATAATCGTTTTGTTGCCACATTACTGCTGCTGCACCAACAAGTGCTTGCAATAATAGGAAACCAATACTGATCATGCATAACGGTTTAACTTCTTTGATATAGCCAATGTGTTTCCAAGCAACAATCACTAGCCATAAAACAAGAATTAAAGATAGACCTGATACTGCACGATGACTTAATTCAATTATTGTTTGTATAGGCAAATTTTGAGGTAAAAAAGCACCATGACACAATGGCCAGTCAGAGCCACAACCATCAGCTGAACCAGTTTTAGTAACCAATGCGCCTCCGAGCTGTACAAATGCCATTATTATCGCTGCCAATACAGATAACCATTTCAGGTTTTTTTTGTTAAACAAGAATTAACCCCCCACAAATAAATAAAACAGATATGAGTAATGATTCAGCTACAATGATATCAATCATTTATAGTTTAAACCAAAGACTCTTTACATTTACTTTTATATTTTTAAATAAAACTTAACTATTATTATAACAAGAAATACGCTTCTAATTGTGTCACAAAAATGACTATTTGTGAATGTCGATAAAGTGTCACAAATAACTTTGTATAAATGTAGTCAATCACAGTAAATTGATATATCATTGTATTATATGGAAAAATTAGGAGGGAAATTATGAACAAAGAACAAACTTTGTCGCATAATTCTAGTCGTGTAACGTTTAAAGAGTTACAACAAATTATTAAAATGGGACTAGTTCAGGGCAATTTAATTCCAGCATTCGCTGGTTCATGGCTTGCAATTGTGTTGGCAAATCATTCCTTCCTCTCGTCAATACCACAGATTTTAATGATGTTGGTAGGTTCGACATTAATTATGGGGGGCGCATGCGCTTTAAATAATTACTATGATCAAGATATTGACAGTATCATGCCAAGTAAACAGCAAAGACCTTCAGTTAATGGAAAAATTTCAAATAGAAATTTATTATTACTTAGTTTTGGAATGATGCTCGTAGGGGAAGCATTATTATTTGCTTTAAACATACCATCTGGTGTAATAGGATTGTTAGGTATTGTTGGATATGTGTCATTTTATTCAATTTGGTCTAAACGTCATACAGTTTGGAATACAGTGATTGGGAGTTTTCCTGGTGCTGTACCACCGTTAATAGGTTGGACAGCTATCGAAGGCAATATTAGTATGGTTGCTGTAGCGCTTTTCTTAGTCATATTTTGTTGGCAACCAGTACATTTTTATGCATTGGCAATAAAGCGTAAAGATGAATATAGCTTGGCAAATATTCCAATGTTACCTTCTGTTAAAGGTTTCAACCGCACGAGAGTGAGTATGTTTATCTGGCTAGTATTGTTATTACCGCTACCATTATTATTGAATGATCTTGGTACAACATTTATTATATTAGCTACATTATTAAATTTAGGCTGGTTATATTTAGGTTTAACGAGTTTTAAAAAAGATTCAGATCAAACAAAATGGGCAACAAAAATGTTTATATACTCTTTAAACTATTTAGTAGTTTTCTTCGTACTCGTTGTTGTTGTTTCATTAATTAAAATGTTCTAATAAATATTAATAAGGATGGAATATATGAATTTACCAATCTTACCTACAATTAGCACAACATGTATAGTGATAAGCGCAATCCTTATTGCAATAGGATGGCGTAAAATATGGAAAAGAGAAATCGAAAGTCATAAAAAATTTATGTTACTTGCTGCTATATTTGCGCTAACTTTCTTTATTATTTATGCTTCGAGAACAATATTTATTGGTAATACTGCTTTTGGTGGCCCAGATTCAATTAAGATTTATTATACAATCTTCTTAATTTTTCATATCAATTTAGCTACCATCGGTGGTCTGCTAGGACTTTTCCAAATCATCACTGCGTTCAAAGACAAATTTAAACTTCATAGATTTGTAGGACCAATTGCATCAATTGTTTGGTTTTGTACTGCTATCACAGGAGTGATGGTTTATGTATTACTCTATGTATTGTATCCAGGTGGAGAAACAACATCATTGTTAAAAGCAACTTTCGGTTTTGTAAATATACTTAGTTAAAATATTGATGAACTAAGTTGAAATAATCATTATATCTAAAAATAACCTGAGACACAGTTGTGTCTCAGGTTATTTTTATTTTAAAGTTGCAGATGTTATCTGTTTAAGTGAGAGATTCTTTTTTATAATTTTTGTAATTCAAATTTTGCGTGTCGTTTCACTCAAATGATTTAAATGAATATTAAAAAAAAGCAACTCAAGATAAATATCTTTTTAAGTGTTTAGCCGTAACAGAAGCAGTGTTTGCTAATAAACCATCTGGATTTCCTTGGTAAAGTAACTTACCACCTTTGTTTCCAGCATATGGCCCTATATCAATAATCCAGTCTGCATTTGTCATCATCGTTAAATTATGTTCAAAGATAATTACTGTGTTACCTTGGTCAATTAAATTATCAAAACAAGCTAAAATGATTGGTATATCATCTTCATGTAAGCCAGTAGTTGGCTCATCAAATACAAAAATATGATTACTCACAACGTGTGTCAAATATTTACTGAGCTTAACACGTTGTATTTCTCCACCAGATAATGTATCAAGTGTTTGTCCTAAATTCATGTAATTTAAACCTGTTGCTTTCAGTGATTGCAAAGGCTGTGCAATAGACTGATTTGTATTAAAAAAATCTAAAGCTTCATCCACTGTTAAGTTCAATATATCTGCTATAGAATAGCCTGAGATAGTTGCATTTAAAACTTCAGGTTTATATCGTTTACCACCACAAACGTTACAAATTTGGGTGAAGTCTGGCATAAATGCAAGCTCCGTTTTTAGCACACCTTTGCCATGACATTCAGGACATGCGCCTTCAGAGTTGTAACTGAATAATGACTTCTTCAACCCTGTGTTTTTATTGAAATAGGTGCGAACATCATCAAATATATCTAAGTAAGTTAACAAATGAGAACGACTTGAAGCATGTACGGGCTTTTGATCAATAATAATAGCGTCTCTATTGTTTTGTAAGCCGCCATGTATAAGCGTACTCTTGCCAGAACCAGCTACACCAGTTACAACGGTCATTGCATGTTTAGGAATACGAACTGAAATATCTTTTAAATTATTTTGCGTCATATGATTTAAGTCAATAAACGCATCTGTTTGTCTAATGTATGATTTCAATTTATGTTTTTTCTTTAATGCTTTTCCAGTACTGGAATTTGATGATAATAAATCAGAATAGTTACCAGTGAAAATAATTTCACCACCGTTTTTACCAGCATAAGGCCCTAAATCTATGATGTGATCTGCAATTTTGATAACGTCCGGATCATGTTCTACTACTAGAACTGTGTTACCTTTATTTTTTAAAGATTGAATGATTTCATTTATTTTTTGAATATCCTCAGGATGTAGTCCGATACTCGGTTCATCGATGATATATACTAAGTCACTTAAAGGGCTATTTAGATGCCTGATAAGTTTAATACGTTGAGATTCTCCACCAGATAGTGTTTTCGTTTCACGATCCAAAGTGAGATAATTAAGCCCAATATAACTAAGAGATTCTAATTGTTTTAGCAAAGGGCTAATTATAAATTGTGCTTTGGTAGATTCTAATTTTTGAATGAAAGTTATTGCTTCATCTATAGATAAATGCGTGAACTCAGCGATATCTAAGCCATTAATTTTGGATTGTAATACATTTTGATTTAATCTTTTACCATCACATGTTGGGCATTTTTTTGATGTCACAACTCTTTCAATATCGTGTTTGAATTTATTTTTTTCAAAATTATCATTTAATAAAAATGAGCGCCTAAACCGATGAATAAGCCCTTCAAATTTTGCAGTTTTTGGCCAATTTTGTGGAGGGTTTTTCAATTTGGTAGGTTTTGTGTATAACAGAGTATCCAATTCTTTTTTATCATAATGTTTCAATTTCTTGTCATTATCAAATAAACCAGAATATAAATAACGTTTACCGCGCCAACTATCCGGTCTGAAAGAGGGAAAACGGATTGCGTCTTCATTTAAAGATTTTTCAAAATCTAACAGTTCCTCCAAGTTAATATCTTCTACGTATCCAAGACCAGAACATGTTTCACACATACCTTTTGGATTGTTAAAAGAAAAAACATCAGAATATCCTACAAATGGTGTTCCGATACGGGACCATAATAAACGCACTGAAGCATAAATATCGGAAATTGTACCTACTGTAGAGCGCGAATTACCACCTAACCTTTTTTGATTGATAATCATAGCTACGGGTAAATGTTCTATTAAATCTACATTTGCTTTACTAAATTGTTTTAATTGATTTTGTATATATGTAGAATATGTTTCGTTAAGTAAACGTTCAGATTCGGCAGCAATTGTATTGAAGACTAATGATGACTTACCCGAACCAGAACGACCCGTGAATACAGAAATTTTATGTTTTGGTATATCTAAAGAAATATCTTTTAAATTATTTTGTTTCGCACCATGTATACGAATGATTGACATATTTGTCACCCCTTCATTTATTTTATACCCAAAATTCTCTTGTATATTACGTCATGCAAATATTGTATATGATGAAAATGTAAAGGGTTTATTACAAATTAACAAATTTGAGGACATGCCTTGCTTGTATCTGTCATAAACATGTACAATGAACCAAAGAATAATGTAGGTGGATGAGCGATGAAGAAACTAATAATTAAAGTTATTGGTGTATTATTATTGATTTGTTTTATAATTTATCTATTTTACTCACCGCGTTTGAAATTTGATGTTTTAGAAAATCCTAATAAAGAAACTTCAAAAACAACTCAAAACAAAGATTTTCAAAACAAAAAAACAAATGTTGAAAATCCTAAACTTAAAAAAGGTGTGGGTACTTGGATTGGACAAGATTTACATAATTTAACTGATAATTATGGTCAAGCAGATAGAGTTTATTCATATAAAGGTGGTTTTAAAAACTACGTATATAAACAAAACGATCAGTATTATCTTGTCACAACGAAAAAAAATAAAATTAAATCAGTTTATGCCACTGGTAAAAATGCTAACGTTAATCCAGTAGAAATTGGTGATAATGCGGCGCATGTTTTTGAAAAGTACAGTATCAATCCAGAGCCAACGATTAAAGCTAATGGAAAAGCGTATGAAATAGAACTTTCAGATTCAGATATGAAAACACAGACACTAATAAAATTCAATAATGTTTACGCACAAGTATATATTGATCAACAAGCTAACGAAATCGTAGGTGTAAGATATTTAGATAGTGAAGCATTAATAGCATTCAAACCCTATCAAATGATTACTGCACAAGAAGATAAAAAAGTGAAAAATAATTATAAAAAAATACCATATGAACAAAATGCAAATCAATTGATGACACTTTATGAAATTACTAATGAGATGCGCAAATTAAAAGATGCTAAGCCTTTAAAAGTTAATAATGACGTAGCTCATATTGCATCATATAATTTGTACGAAGCAATTGATACTGATAGTGTAGAATTTACAGAAGATGCCTTAAAACAAAAGCTTAATGAACAAAATATTTCTTTTGTTTCTACTAGTCAAAATGTAGGATATGATTTTAACGAAGTACCAACTTTAATCCATAGTTGGTTAAACTCTGATATTCATAGATCAAGGATGTTAAATTCTAAATACAATGAAGTCGGCGGCGAAGTGTCAAACGGTTATTATACAATTATTTTCATTGAAGATAAGTAGGAGAGGTTATAATGATAACAGAAGAAACTTTGAACATTCTTGATGATATTGAGGAATTAAGTGATAAAATACTTGATTCAAGTTTATATCATTCATTTAAAATAGCAGAACAAAATTTACAAGAAAATGATGAAGCGCATTTGCTCTATCAAGCTTTTTTAAAATCAAAAGAGCAATATGATGAAATAATGAGATTTGGAAAATATCATCCAGATTATCAAAAAGTAATGTTAGAAACACGTAAACGAAAACGTGCTTATGAAATGTTACCAGTAGTTATGGATTACAAACAAAAAGAAGTCGCATTACAAGATCTAATAGACGAGGTTATAATGAAAATAGCTTATGCTGTATCTGAAAATGTAAAGATAGAAACAGGTAATCCATTTTTCCAAAAAGATGCAAGTGGTTGTGCAACAGGTGGTTCTTGTAGCTGTTCCTTATAGTGAATCAGGGCGGTAATGTTAATTAATATAAAAGCTGGGCACTTGTAGTGACCCAGCTTTTATATAACTATTTATTTTGATAGGTGTTTTTAAAACGTTCTGCTAAATCAGGCCTATCTGTGACTATAGTATGCACCCCGTTTTTGGCTAAATCATTCATTAAATCAAGATTATTAATACCATAAAAGCCAGGGACGATGTTGCGTTCATTCAACCACTGTATAAATTTAGGTGAAGTCAATTTAATACCATTAAACGTCACTGGCATTTGAAACGTATGTGCTTGTGGTTTAAATGTATCGCCTAAACCTGATTTGAATTTTAAGAAGCCTTCTGCCACTTCGCTCTGACTTGCTCCAATAGCTATTGTGTAGTTACTTTCTTTTTTGAATCTTTCAATTTGATCACTTTGAAAACTAGTAACTAAAACACGATTTTGCGCGTGGTTTTTAACAATGATATCATGAATGATTTTAGGTGCCAATTTACCTTGATCACTTTGTGAATCATCTTTAAGATCAACATTTATAAGTGTATTAGGATATAATTTTAATAATTCATCAAAAGTTAGTATTTTAGCGTCAGTATTATTACGATAAGGTGTTGACCCGTTTAAATCAGTAAAATGGTAACCTGCGTCTAATTGCTTTAATTCTGTTAAAGTATGTGTTGCTACTTTTCCTGAACCATTTGTCGTACGATCAACGTCTGCATCATGAAAAACCACCAATTGTTGATCTTTAGTCAATCTCACATCAATTTCGAATCCGTCAATGTGATGTGATAAAGCATTGTCAAATGCGAGTTTTGTCAGTTCAGGCCTTACTGCCATGCCACCACGGTGTGCAAAGATATACGGTGCAGGCATAGAGAAAAAGGGCGGGATTTCTTGGTTCATAGGTTTAACTTTATATTTAGAAAAGAAGATAACACTACCTACTAAACCAACTGTACCTAGAAACGCACCTTTTATTAATTTGTTGATTGTTGTCATGCGCAAATCCTCCTTGATTTGAGTATATACGGTAATATAGCAAATGTTAGCTATTGTTCAAAATAATTGTTATTTATTAATCGAATTAGACATGATATTATAAAGTGGCTAATAAATGGAGTGATAATTGTATGAATATTGTATCTAGAACAAGTTTAGTTATATATTTAAAACATATGAAACACGAACGCCAAATTAGAAAATTTGGACATATTGTCAGTACGAATAAGCTACATCGCTATGTTATTATGTATATAAATGAAGAAGAAGTGGACGCAATTGTAGATAAACTTATGAACTTAAAATATGTAAAACATATTGCAGGTTCACCTTATAAATATCTTAAAAAGGAATATCCCAAAGAACAACATGAATTTTCTTGATTACATGATACTTAAATAAAATTTTAATTAACAAGCAAAGTCACATTAGATTTATATATAGCTACGTGACTTTGTTTTATTTACGATTATTGCAATGGTGGTATCCATCTTTGAAGTCGCAATACACTGATTAGATAATTGAAATAAATACTGTTGGAATGAAAATGCTCTGGTGGTTGCACATCAATTTCTTTTACATCAATATTAAAACGTGTTGCTTGTTCATTAATTAAATCGAATTTTTTGTTTGAATGAGGATATGGATATTTAACCGCGTTTACCATAATATACATCGCTTGGAAATGTTTACCATGTGTAGGTTTCATAATAATAGCCACTGAAGATAATTGTTTATCAAAAGTAGGGGTGTGGAAATAAACGATATGCTCAATTCTTGCATGATTGTATTCAATAAGTGTTGTAAATTCAAATAAGTCCGTAAGGCCTTCGCCCAATTGTATAAATGCTTGTTTCATTTTGCCCCTCCTTTCATGCAGTATGTATTATATAAAAATAACTTAAAGAATGGAAGTGTTTCTCAATGAGAGTGATTTCTGGAATCCATAAAAGTAAACCATTAGAAAGTATGGAAGGCCGTAACACTCGGCCTACGATGGACAAAGTTAAGGAAGGTATTTTTAACAGCCTACATGAAGTATCAGGTATCGGGTTAGATTTATTTGCTGGAAGTGGTGCTTTGGGTATTGAAGCATTGTCTCGGGGAATGGAAAAAGTGATTTTTGTAGATCAAAATTTTAAAGCAATAAAAATCATCAAAGCGAACCTTCAACATTTAAACATCTCTGACCAAGCGGAAGTATATAAGAATAATGCAGATAGAGCCCTTAAGGCACTTTCAAAAAGAGCGATGCAATTTGATGTTATATTTTTAGACCCACCTTATGATAAAGGATTAATTGATGAAGCACTGGACGGAATTATAAAGTTTAATTTATTAAAAGAAAATGGTATTATCGTTTGTGAGTTCAATCATAAAGAAGATATTGATACAAAATCATTTCATGTGATTAAAAGATATCATTATGGATTAACAGACACTTTGTTATTAGAAAAAGGAGATTAAGATGTCTACAACTAAAGCAGTGATTCCAGGAAGTTTTGATCCAATTACATATGGTCATATTGACATCATTGATAGGAGTGCCGATCGTTTCGATGAATTGCATATTTGTGTTTTGAAAAATAACAACAAGTCGGGGACCTTTTCAGTTGATGAGCGCATTGAATTAATAGAAGCATCTGTAAAACACCTTGATAATGTTACAGTACATCATTTTAATGGATTACTTGTCGATTTTTGTGATGAAATTGGTGCGCAAACAATTATTAGAGGATTAAGAGCTGTAAGTGATTTTGAATATGAATTGAGATTGACTTCAATGAACAAGAAGTTAAATAGTAATGTAGAAACTATGTACATGATGACAAGTACAAATTATTCCTTTATTAGTTCGAGTGTAGTGAAAGAAGTGGCTGCATATAAGGCTAATGTATCAGATTTTGTACCAGAACATGTTGAAAAAGCGTTGAATGAAAAGTTCAAGAAATGATAAAGAACCACTTCCCAACTTGTTGGGTTAGTGGTTCTTTATGCTTTGAGTAGAATGAGAGAAAATAAAGTTGCGCACTTCACGGTGAACAATAGAATATAAAAGGGTGATAATCATTAATTTTAACTCGAGTTTATTATTTGATAAATTAAAAGAAACGAAATTAGCATTTTCATTGAAAGATTTAAATATAGAAACCTGGAATCAAGATTATGAAGCTATCAATTTTATTTTTAATAACATCACTTTTAAAAGTAGATTAGCTAAAAAAACACCAAAGAAACACGGCTATTTTGTTGCAATATGGCATAAAAATAATCAAGGGAACAATGTACCTTTTACATATGATGAAATAGCAGATAAATTAGTTGTTAATATTATAGATGGTGTACAAAAAGGACAATTCATTTTTCGAAAAGAAATACTCATGCATAAGGGTATAATTAGTTCTGAAAATAACAAAGGGAAAATGGCTTTTCGTGTTTATCCGAGTTGGGAAAATAATTTAAACAAAGTTGCACAGCTTAGTCAAAAATGGCAACTCGAATATTTTGTTGATTTGTCAAATGCTGTTGATGAACAAAAGTTAATTGAATTGTATACATAGTGTTGATTTAAGATATTTAATATAGGCATCCATTATTTTTTATTTCGTCTAATTGCGAACAATAAATGATATATAATATTGTTTAAAATAAAATATTATCAAAAAAAAGAGCCGAATATTAAAATTTACCATTTTAAACTAGCCTGAGAATGAAACTTTTATAAATTCATTTTCAGGCTGATTATACTAGAAAAGAAATTTTAAATTTTTACGAGTAGTAATTATTCAATCTTCAATGCGTAATACATGTGTATTAAAATCTGTTTCTGTACGATTAGAAAGCAAATTGTAAATGTGTGTTGAATGGATTTCTTGCTCAAATAAATGTGCATTTTGTTGATTTAGTTGCGTAATGAAATGACGTTCTGGAAATTTTTGCTTTAAGTATTTTAAATATTGTTGACCTTTTGGTGACATACCAAGGATATGCACTGCTTTTATGCTGTTATGTTTATGGTGGTGTTGAAAGTTTAGTAAAATATTCATTAATACACGTTGTATATGCGTATATGTATATCTCTTTGTTTTAATCAATGACATTAAATGCTCGAATGATGAAGCATATCTGATTTTATCTAAGATGCGATTTTCTAATCCTTCGCTCATCGTATAGATATTTTTCAATGAATGGGTCGTATGACTTAAAATAGCATATTTAATATACGGAAACGTATCTTCTACAGTCGCGTGTGGCTCTTGATAAAGCTGTTGTATTGAGTTGGGAACAACCGATTTCCATAGATCGTTTTGAGTTTGTAATGCATTGCGAATGGCAGTGCCACTAGCGAAATTTAGGTTTGAAATGTTGAAATCATGGTGATGACTACTTTCTCTTGATATCGTCCAAGGTTTGATATGTGGTGCTAGCTTTTGAATTGCCCGCATATAAGAAACACCTAATGTATTATTTGGAGAAGATAATAACGTATGATTGTTTAAAAGTTCGCTTAATATTCTGGGGTAACTTTTACCTTCTTTTAGTTTCATTAAAAATTCAGATGTTTGTTCTATTTTAGAAATGTCTTTTTGCAATTCGTGAAATGAATCGATGTCACCTGATTCACTACCAAATGATAGATGATCTGCGTCAACATAACTTGCTATTTGGACAGCTGTTTCTGCAAAATATTGGCCTGCTGATAAAGCGGCTACTGCTGGTAATTCAATGACTAAATCGACAGCATTCAATGCCATTCGGGTGCGTATAAATTTATTATATATAGCTGGTTGTCCTCTCATAACAAAATTACCACTCATAATGGCTATTGATATTTCAGAATCAGTTATTGACTTTGATGTCTGGGCATGGTATAAGTGACCATTGTGGAAAGGATTATATTCAGTGACTAGTGCAACGCTTTTCATTTGCAATTCTCCCTTTCAGAATTCATTATAGATATTGTATCAGATTAATTTGTGTTAAGAAAAAATCTTGACAACTTTTATCTATAAAGTTAAAATAAATTTTGTGCTTGTTAGAGGTGAAGCCATATGAAATGGTCAATAACACAATTAAGAAAATTCCAAGATAAGCCATTTGAGTTCCATCAAACGGTGAATTTTGATCATTTAGTAAAATCATTAGATTTAATAGATCTATCTGATATTGATGTTGAGGGTGAACTAACTGTCAAATCAAATGAAGTCATTGCAGATATGCATATAACTGGAACCTATACGATGGCATGTGCCCGTACGTTAGTACCAGTCGAAGTTCCTATTGATATAAAATCACAAGAAATTTTTGATTTAGAAGGTAACGCGTATATAAGTGATGACGAGGAAGATGAGCATTATCATGATGCCACAGACGGCATGATTAATCTAAAAGATATTGCTGAAGAACTTGTTATTATAGAAAAGCCAATGCGCGCTTTTGCAAATAATAGCGATCAGATGTTACGTGAAGGTAATGGTTGGGAAGTTATTGACGAGGAACAAGCGGTTGAGCTTGCTGAAGAAGAGGAAACTGAGCAAATCGATCCTAGGCTTCAAAAACTACAACAATTATATGACGAAGAGCAATAGCGGATTTAAATAATTTATAGTATAATAGATTATTGAGTCTGAAAATAATTTAGTAATGTATGAATATAAGGAGGATATATCATGGCAGTACCAAAAAGAAGAACGTCAAAAACAAGAAAAAATAAACGTCGTACGCATTTTAAAATTTCAGTACCTGGTATGACAGAATGCCCAAATTGTGGTGAATACAAATTATCTCACCGTGTTTGTAAGAACTGTGGTTCATACAAAGGTGAAGAAGTTGTATCTAAATAATTTCATTTATTTAAAGGCTAATGTATAGCCGAGATTAATCGTTCATTAATTATTCATATAATAATTTTTGAGCGATTTTTTATTTTATAATACAAATGTTATATACAATTGATGGGTTGTGTAAATGATGATTGAAATAAATGCACAAGTAATTTTAGAAAAAAAGAAAAAAGTGATAGCGAATGGTTGTATAATCAATTTAGTGATTATTTTCAAGAAATTTCTTCTTTTCACGAATTAGAAAGATTATTGAAATCTTATAATACAATCAGGCATAAAAATATATTATATAAACACATACACCTCAATTATAAAGAAGAATACATATGGTTGGATGTTAAGCAAACATCTGGTATTAGTGTGACTTTAAATAAATATCATGAAATTATTGGTTTCGTTCTTATGCCTATTAATTTGGTAAACAGGCATAAAGAAACGAAATTAAGATATACGATACCAGTTCTAAATAGTTGGTTTGTTTACGCTGGCGGTGAAAATGAACTTTTAAACCATCATTACGCATACAAAAATCAAAGTCATGCATTAGATTTAATTTTTGTGAAAAATCATCTTACTTATCAGGGCAATCCTAATAGCTGTGAAAGTTATTATAGTTATGGTCAAAGCGTGATTGCACCAGCAAATGGCGTTGTCATAGATATTGTAGATGGAATACCAGATGCACCACCAGGTGAAAATAATATGAAGCATCCTGAAGGTAATTACATCATTATTAAACATGCAAGTAAAGAGTATAGTATGATAGCACATCTTAAACCAGACGCTTTTGAAGTGAATGTTGGAGATTATATAAGGCGTGGGCAATTAATTGCACGGGTAGGAAATTCGGGTAACTCAATGGAACCGCACATACATTTTCAAATTATGAATCAAAGCAACCCACAATTCGCCAAAACATATAAGATTAGGTTACTAGATAACGTTTTGCCTGAAAAAGGTGATATGGTAAGTTATAGTGGAGACAGTATTATTATAGAAAATCAATTTGATTTAGCTAGAAGATGTAAGCAATTAAGTTCAAATATTAGGCATATATTTAAAAATTGAAATAAAGAGGCTATATTATGGAAATGATAACTTCTGCACAAAATAATAAAATTAAAAGTGCAAATAAATTAAAAAAGAAACGTGAAAGAGATAAAACAGGTCATGTACTTATCGAAGGTGTACACTTAATTGATGAAGCATATAAGAGTAATATAAAAATATTGCAATTATTCGCTATTGATATCGATAGACTAGATGGGCAATTAGTGAATGATGCAGAAGAAGTATATGAAATAAATATAAAAGTTGCGGAGTCATTGTCTGGTACGGTAACCCCACAGGGATTCTTTGCGATTATAGAAAAAGTACATTATGAGGAACGCGCATACCAGCAAGTACTATTGTTAGATCGTATCCAAGATCCAGGCAATATGGGGACATTAATACGTACTGCGGATGCGGCAGGTATTGATTTAATCGTGCTAGAAAAAGGAACCGCAGATCCTTATCAAGATAAAGTACTACGTGCAAGTCAAGGTAGTGTTTTTCATATTCCTATTATCACTAGAGACTTAAGTGAATTTATAGATGGTTTTAATGGAAATGTTTATGGTACAGCGTTAGAGAACGCTATACCTTATAATCAATTGCAACATCAAGAAAGATTTGCACTGCTCCTTGGAAATGAGGGAGAAGGTGTTAATCCTGATTTATTAACACAAACGACTCAGAATTTAAACATTCCCATATATGGACAAGCCGAAAGTTTAAACGTTGCCATAGCTGGTAGCATATTATTGTATCATCTCAAAGGTTGACCCTTTGAATGAACTTCGTATATAATACAAATATCAATGAAAAATATTAACCTATAAAAAGACGTAAACTAATTGAGACAGTTGTTCAAGGGAGATTATTCATAGACTGAAAGATAATCCGCTGTGATTGGTTTTTTTCATCTTTTTGGTTACTTAAAGAAATTTAAGTCGGAAATCATTTCCGTTATCAAAGATTACAAGTGTATGCGTGTGCATAAATTTGGGTGGTACCACGGAAAGCTTTCGTCCCAGTTTCAAGGGATGAAAGCTTTTTTGTATGCATTTATTGTTTATTTGAAAATATAGATCTTAAATAGGAGGCAAAGTATGGCACAAACAGAGGCAATGTCCGAGATTAAACAACAAGCATTAGTTGATATAAATGAAGCTCAAAATGAAAAAGAGTTACAAGATGTCAAAGTCAAATATCTAGGTAAAAAAGGTTCTGTGACTGGTTTGATGAAACATATGAAAGAATTATCAAATGAAGAGAAACCAGCATATGGCCAAAAAGTAAATGAAGTGAGACAAACCATCGAAGGTGAGATTGAATCTCGTCGAGAGGTTTTAGCAAATGCAAAATTAGAACAACAGTTAGAAGAAGAAAAAATTGACGTAACGTTGCCTAGCCGTAAAATTTCAATAGGTGCTAAGCATCCTTTAACAAGAACGATTGAAGAAATTGAAGATTTATTTTTAGGATTGGGCTATGAAATTGTTGATGGATATGAAGTTGAAAAAGATTATTACAATTTTGAAGCATTAAATTTACCAAAATCTCATCCAGCGAGAGATATGCAAGATAGTTTTTATATTACAGAAGATATTTTAATGCGTACACATACGTCACCAGTTCAAGCGAGAACAATGGAACAACGTAATGGTCAAGGACCAGTGAAAATATTATGTCCTGGTAAAGTTTATAGACGTGATTCTGACGATGCAACACACAGTCATCAATTTACGCAAATTGAAGGTTTAGTTGTTGACGAAAATATTCAAATGAGTGATTTGAAAGGGACATTAGAGTTGTTAGCCAAACAATTATTTGGTGAAGACAGAGAAATTCGTCTTCGTCCAAGCTACTTCCCATTTACTGAACCATCTGTAGAAGTTGATGTTTCTTGTTTTAAATGTGGTGGGGAAGGATGCAATGTCTGTAAACAAACAGGTTGGATAGAGATTTTAGGAGCTGGTATGGTTCACCCGAATGTACTAGAAATGGCTGGATTTGATGCAACGAAATATACAGGATTTGCTTTTGGTATGGGACCAGATAGAATTGCGATGCTCAAGTATGGTATTGAAGATATACGTCATTTCTATACGAATGATGTGCGTTTCTTAGACCAATTTAAAGCAGTAGAAGATAGAGGTGAGTTATAATGTTTATTTCAAAAGAATGGTTAGAGACATTTGTAGAAATTAATCAACCTGTCAATGTTCTAGCAGAAAAAATTACACGCACAGGTATTGAAGTAGATGATATTATTGATTACACAAAAGACATTAAAAATTTAGTGGTTGGACATATTCAATCTAAAGCACCGCATCCAGATGCAGATAAACTAAGTTTATGTCAGGTTGATATAGGTGAAGAAGCACCAGTGCAAATTGTTTGTGGTGCACCTAATGTAGATGCAGGACAGAGTGTCATAGTGGCAACTGTAGGTGGACGTTTACCCGGGGGAATAAAAATCAAAAGAGCAAAATTACGAGGTGAACGTTCAGAAGGCATGATTTGTTCATTACAAGAAATTGGTATTTCTTCAAATCTTGTTCCTAAGCAATTCGAAGAGGGCATATATGTATTTACCTCAGATGTCAAACCTGGAACAGCTGCACTTACGGCTTTATATTTAAATGACCAAGTTATGGAATTTGATTTAACACCAAATAGAGCAGATGCGTTAAGTATGATAGGTACAGCTTACGAAACAGCTGCACTTTATAATATGCCTTTAAAAAAACCTGAAACACAATGCGAGACAACAAACGAAAAAGCCGCTGATGAATTAAGTATTAGTGTTCAAAACCAAGACAAGGTACCATACTATAGTGCTAGAATAGTAAAAAATGTTCAAATTCAACCATCACCAGAATGGATGCAAATGAGATTGATTAAAGCAGGTATTCGACCAATCAATAATGTTGTAGATATTTCAAATTATGTATTATTAGAATATGGTCAACCACTGCATATGTTTGATAAAGACCACATCGGCTCTGATCAAATAGAAGTGCGCCAAGCCAAAGCAGAAGAAAAAATGACAACACTAGATGATCAAGAGAGAACATTAAAAGAAAGTGATATTGTTATTACTAATGGTGATAGCCCTATTGCAATTGCTGGTGTTATGGGCGGTGATTTCTCAGAGGTGACTGAAAATACCACAAATGTCATCATCGAAGGTGCAATTTTTGACCCAGTTTCAATTAGACACACTTCCCGACGTTTAAATTTGCGTAGTGAAGCTTCAAGTCGATTTGAAAAAGGGATTGCAACAGAATTTGTAGATGAAGCTGTGGACAGAGCATGTTATTTGCTACAACAATATGCGAGTGGAACGGTGGTACAAGATCGAGTAGCTGAAGGCGACTTGGGTCAATTTGTTACTCCGATTGAAATTACTGTTGAAAAAGTGAACAAAACGATTGGTTTTGATTTATCGAGAGAAGAAATTGAAGCGATTTTTGTGCAACTTGGCTTTGAAATAACACGAGAAGGTAATACATTAACAGTAATGGTTCCGTCTCGTCGTAAAGATATTACAATCAAAGAAGACCTAATCGAAGAAATTGCTCGAATATACGGTTATGATGAAATTCCTTCAACGTTACCTGTGTTTGAACATGTAACACCGGGTACATTAAATGATAGACAAGCAAAAACAAGAATAGTAAAAGCGACATTAGAAGGTGCCGGTTTAAGCCAAGCGATTAATTATTCACTTGTAGATAAAGCACGTGCAACTGATTTTGCATTGCAAGATCGCTCAACTATATCATTGTTGATGCCTATGAGTGAAGCACATGCTACTTTGAGACAAAGTTTGATTCCTCATCTCATTGATGATGTGTCTTATAATGTAGCTAGAAGTAATCATCATGTTGCGCTATATGAATTGGGCCGTGTATTCTTCGGCAATGAGGAAGATCAATTGCCAGACGAAGTAGAATATTTAAGTGGTATACTAACAGGAGATTATGCTGTTAATACTTGGCAAAATAAAAAGGAAGCAATTGATTTCTTTGTAGCAAAAGGTATCGTTGAACGTATTGCAGAAATTTTAGACATTCAATTTGAATATGAAGCTGGTGAAATAGCTGGATTACACCCAGGTAGAACTGCATTGGTTAAATTAGATAATGAAATTGTTGGATTCGTAGGGGAATTACATCCGCAAACTGAAAATGATTATGATTTAAAACGAACTTATGTATTTGAACTTAATTACGATAAGTTGATGTCAGTTTCAGTAGGCTACATTAATTATCAACCAATACCAAGATTCCCTGGTGTATCAAGAGATATTGCACTAGTCATTAATCGTGCAACACCATCAGCGCAAATCGTTAATGTGATTAAAAATAACGGTGGCGACATTTTACAAAAAACGGAAGTCTTTGACGTTTATGAAGGTGAACATGTGGCAGGAGATGAAAAATCAATTGCACTGCGTTTATCATATTTAGATACCAAACAAACACTTACTGATGATAAAGTAAATGAAGTACATGACCGTATTTTAGAAGCTTTACAAGCAGAAGGTGCAACGATTAGATAATATAATAAAGCCTTGAATCTATGCCGCATGTGGCTATGATTCAAGGCTTTATTTTGCATTAGTAACGTTATGATTTACAAGGAAGCGTTTATTGATGCTTTTTATTTATTAAATTTAAGGCTTTTGTTCTGTTAGCAAAATGTCTTTTGGTCATGGTATCTAAATAATGGACACCTTTTTTATCAATGATTTTTGCAGCGGCCAAATCTACTTTATTACTGGCGCCTTTAGGTAATTCAACTTTGGCGTACTTTGAAAGTTGATCCATATTTTTCACAAAGGCATAACGTGAAATAATACTAGCAGCAGCAATTGCTATGGATTTTGATTCACCTTTCGTTTCAAATTTTGTCTTATTTTCATACGGCAGTTCGCTAAGTGCATATCTTTTATATACGCCAGGTTCAGCAAATTGATCAATAACGATATAATCAAGTTCGTCTGTGTCAATTTTTGCAACGACATTTTTAATTGCTTCGTTATGCAAAACTGCTTTCATTTTAACTTGAGACCAACCTGCTTTTTGTTTCTCGTTGTATTTTTCATTATTCATTGTTAATAAAGAATGTGGGATGAAAGTGATAATTTGTTCGGCAATTTCTATTATTTTAGGATCAGTAAGTCTTTTAGAGTCGTCTACGCCAAGTGTTTTTAAGATTTGAGCGTGTTTTTTTGATACATAAGCTGCACAAACTGTTAGTGGTCCAAAGTAATCACCACTGCCTGCCTCGTCACTGCCGATACATTGAAATTGGTTATAGGAGATGTGCTGTTTAGTTTGTTTGGTACTACCATGTTTTGTATTATTTTTGGGAGAAGCTGATTTATTAGGTAATATAGCGTTTACTACAGCTTCAGCATCTTTACCTTGAAACATTACTTTATTAGAATTATATATCGTAATCGCAGTATTGCGATGTTTTGTACGTGCTTTCATACCTTGTGAAAGATTAGACGTATCAAAATTGATTTTAGTCATTAATTGTTGTATTTCTGAATTTGTTAATTTATGTACTATATTAGTCATTTAGCGACCTCTCTTTGTTCGTATAACGTATTTTAAAATTTAACAATGCATATCATATCATAAATTTAAATAAGTAAGCTATTTATGATATAACTAGCAATATGACTTTAATGAATGATTATTAAACAATAGTTTTATAATCATTGAATATTTCAAATAGAACAATTCCCACCTCTTACAAAAAAATATCTTGTCGTGTATAATAGTTCGTAATAAATATTATAAATTACCAACATATAAATATAAACAAAGTAAAAAACATTTAGATTAGAAATAAAATACAAAAGTCAGGAGTTATTATATGGGTGAGTTTAAAAATCGGATTAACGTAACTATAAATGATCAACATTATACAATCGTCGGAGAAGATAATCCTGAGCATATCCGTTATGTAGCACATTTGGTAGATGAGAGACTTAAAGAGTTAGCAAGTAAAAGTGCGGGTTTAGACACAACTAGAAAAGCCATTCTTACTGCAGTTAATATCATGCATGAAAAAGTCCAAGTAGAAGAAGAAAATGATCGTTTAAGACAAGAAATAAATCAATTGAAACACAGTGAAGATTAATGATTATTGATATAGTGATAGCTGTCATCTTTATATATATTGGCATCATTGGATTTAGAAGAGGTATATGGTTATCAGCTATACATTTGAGCACAACAATTTTTGCTTTGTGGATGGCTCAACGATATTATTTACAAATAGCACAACGCTTGGAGTTATTTGTACCATATCCAAAGACACGTGCTTACGATATGAATTTTGCTTTTCAATTTGATAATTTGCAACAACGTTTTGAGCATATTGTCGCATTTGTAACGATTGCTCTGATTACAAAAATAATATGTTATGGCATTATTGCTATATTTGACTATACGCTTAAACAAAAGTTACCAAATATTACGAGCAGGCTATGTGGTATGATTTTAAGTGTTATTCCATCGTTAAGCATTAATGTTATTTTGTTATATAGTTGTGCAATTTATCCTAATGCGACGATACAACAACAACTTTCTCATTCGATTATAGCAGAACATATATTATTACATATTCCATTTATCTCAATGTTTATCACGCAACTATAAAGATATTGATGTGAAATTTATAGATTTAAAAAAATTAGGGGGTCAAGGCATAACTGAAATACCAAAATGGTTTGGTGATGCTGTCTTGGCCTTTTTCTATGGAGTGAAACAAATGACTAAAAAAGAAATTATTCAATTATTAGAAAAAATTGCGGTATATATGGAAATAAAAGGCGAAAACACTTTCAAAATTTCAGCTTATAGAAAAGCAGCTCAAAGTTTAGAAATAGATGAACGGCCTTTAGACCAAATTGAAGATGTTACAGAATTAAAAGGGATTGGTAAGGGTGTAGGAGACGTGATCAATGAATATAGAGAAACAGGTAATTCTACGACTTTAGCAACATTACAAGAAGAGGTGCCAGAAGGGTTAATTCCATTACTTAAAATACAAGGTCTCGGTAGTAAAAAAATAGCGAAATTATATAAAGCGCTTAATATTGATGGGAAAGAAGCGTTGCAAAAAGCATGTGAAGAAGGAAAAGTAAGTGAATTAAGTGGATTCGCTAAGAAAACTGAAAAGAATATTCTTGAAGCAGTAAAAGCATTGGGAGCGAAAAAAGAGCGTTATCCAATTGATCAAATGAGAGGACTAAATTTAGAAATTTGTGACTATTTGTCATCGATTGAAACGATAGAAAAATATGAAGTTGCAGGTAGTTTCCGTCGCTTTAAGGAAATGAGTAAAGACTTAGATTATATTATAAGTACGAATCAACCTTTAGAAGTTCAAAAAGCTTTATTAAAGATTCCTAATAAGGTTAAAGAAGTGGCAGTTGGAGCAACAAAAGTGTCATTAGAGTTAACTTATGATGATGAAACCATTGGCGTAGATTTTAGATTAATCGAACCATCTGCGTTTTACCATACACTACAGCATTTTACAGGTTCAAAGGATCATAATATTCGAATTCGTCAATTGGCAAAAGAAAACAACGAAAAGGTTAGTGAGTATGGTATAGAAAAAGCGAACGGAACACTAATCCAATATAACAGTGAAGAAGAGATTTATAATCACTTTGGTGTGAATTGTATTGAACCTGCACTACGTGAAGATGGTAGCGAATTTGACAAAGATTTAACAGATATTATCAATATCAATGATATCAATGGTGATATTCATATGCATACAACATATAGTGATGGTGCTTTTAGTATTGAAGATATGATTGAAGCCAATATCGCAAAAGGTTATCAGTTTATGGTTATTACAGATCATTCTCAAAGCTTAAAAGTCGCCAATGGACTTTCTGTTGAGCGGTTGTTGCGACAAAATGAAGAAATTAAAGCGTTAAACGAAAAATATGATGACATTGATATATATTCAGGCATTGAAATGGACATTTTGCCTGATGGCCGTTTAGACTATGATGATGAAATATTAGCACAGTTAGATTATGTCATCGCAGCGATACATCAAAGTTTTAACCAATCTCAAGAAGATATTATGTATCGACTAGAACAAGCATGTCGTAATCCTTATGTCCGTCATATTGCACATCCAACAGGACGTATCATAGGTAAACGTGCAGGTTATGAACCTGATATTGATAAATTATGTGAAATCGCAGAAGAAACAAATACAATTTTAGAAATCAATGCGAACCCTAAACGCTTAGACTTAAATGCAGATATCGTTAAAAAACACCCTAATGTTAAATTAACGATTAATACTGATGCGCATCATGTAGATCACTTAGAATTTATGAAATACGGTATAGCTACTGCACAAAAAGGATTTGTAAAAAAAGAAAGCGTGATTAATACAATGGATAGAGCATCCTTTAAAACATTTATTGAAAATAATATAAAATTGAAGAAATAGAGGGATTATATGAGACAAAAATCATTAAATGTCTTAGAATTCGATAAAATAAAAGCACTTGTTGAAAAAGAAACCATGAGTGACTTAGGTAGAGAAAAAGTTGTTGGAATGGTACCAGCAACTGACTTTCAAACTGTCGAATTTCAAATGAATGAAACGGATGAAATTGCTCAAATATATAATAAACATCGTTTACCCAGTTTGAGTGGATTGTCTAAGATTTCTTCACTGATTCATAGGGCGACAATCGGTGGTGTATTAAGTGTTAAAGAACTCAATGCAATTAAACGTTTAATTCAAATTCAAAATCAATATAAGACATTTTATAACAATTTATTAGAAGAAGAAGAAATAGTGAATTATGCTATTCTTCACGATAGGATGGAACAATTACCTGTGCTTTCAGAATTGTATCAAAATATCCATCAAAAATGTGATGCTAATGACTTATTTGATAACGCTAGTTACGAATTACAAGGTATCCGGAGTAAAATTTCTGGTACGACGCAACGGATAAAACAAAACTTAGACAAAATTGTTAAGCGTCAAGCTAATCAGAAAAAATTGTCAGATGCTATTATAACGGTACGTAATGAACGCAATGTTATTCCAGTAAAAGCAGAATATCGTCAAGATTTTAATGGCATCGTTCATGATCAATCAGCTTCTGGGCAAACACTTTATATTGAACCTTCGTCTATCGTTGAAATGAATAACCAAATCAGTCGTCTACGAAACGATGAAGCGGCTGAACGTGAACGTATTTTAACTGAGTTAACGGGTTATGTAGCGGCTGAAGCAGACGCTTGTTTAATTTCAGAAAATATTATGGGGCAAATTGACTTTTTAACCGCTAAAGCACGTTATGCACGATCAATCAAAGGTACGAAACCTGAGTTTACGAACGAGCGAACTGTTTATTTACCCAAGGCATTTCATCCATTATTAGATAGAGATACTGTTGTAGCAAATACAATTGAATTTGCAGACGATATTGAAACTGTGATTATCACTGGTCCTAATACAGGGGGTAAAACTGTAACACTAAAAACCCTTGGACTCGTTATTTTGATGGCACAATCAGGGATGTTGATACCAACATTAGACGGTAGTAAACTAAGCATTTTTGAAAACGTTTATTGTGATATCGGAGATGAGCAATCTATTGAACAATCACTTTCAACTTTTTCATCACACATGAAAAATATTGTTGAAATCTTACAGCATACAACTAAAAATAGTTTGATTCTTTTTGATGAACTCGGTGCTGGAACAGATCCAAGCGAAGGTGCAGCTTTAGCGATGAGTATCTTAGATCATGTTCATGAAATAGGTTCATTAGTAATGGCGACAACGCATTACCCTGAACTTAAAGCATACAGTTACAATAGATCAGGTGTGATGAATGCTAGCGTAGAGTTTGATGTTAATACATTAAGCCCAACATATAAATTGCTCATGGGTGTACCGGGACGTTCTAATGCTTTTGATATTTCAAAAAAATTAGGACTTAATATGAAAGTGATTCAAAATGCGAAAGCAATGATAGGACAAGATGAGCAAGAAATAAATGAAATGATTGCTTCATTAGAACAAAATTCTAAACGTGTAGACGAACAGAGAATTGAATTAGATGGCTTATTAAGAGAAGCTCAAGAAACACATGATGAACTTGAAAAAGAGTACGATAAATATCGTAATCAAGAGAAACAATTAATGAGTGAAGCCAAAGAAAAAGCCAATCAACGCGTGAAAGCCGCTACCCAAGAAGCAGATGAAATCATTAAAGAATTACGCGAACTTAGAGATAAAAAAGGTGCTGATGTAAAAGAACATGAGCTTATCAATAAAAAGAAACAGTTAGATGATCAATATGAAGCTAAGTCTATAAAGCAAAATGTTGAAAAGAAAAAATGGGATGAAATTAAGGTTGGCGATGAAGTAAAAGTTCTGACATATGGCCAAAAAGGCGAAATATTAGAATTACTAGCTGATAATGAAGCGGTTGTTCAAATGGGCATCATTAAAATGAAATTACCAACCAGTGATTTAGAAAAAACACAAAAGACGAAAGAAACACCTTCTAAAATGGTTAAACGTGAAAATCGTCAAAGTATTAAAATGGAACTTGATTTACGTGGCTACCGCTATGATGAAGCCATGGTTGCAGTTGATCAATATTTAGACCAAGCTGTATTAAGTAATTATGAACAAGTATATATTATTCATGGTAAAGGCACAGGCGCACTTCAAAAAGGTGTGCAAAAACATTTAAAACAACATAAAAATGTGTCATCATATAGGAACGGCATGCCAAGTGAAGGTGGATTTGGCGTGACCGTTGCAGAATTGAAATAAATGTGAGCAAGAGGTATGCAGATTTGTACAAAGTCTGTTATAATTTCTTCATCATTTGAAATTTAAGGAGGATTGGCAGTTATGGCAATCGTAAAAGTAACAGATTCAAACTTTGATGAAAATATTCAATCAGGTGTCAATTTAGTAGATTTTTGGGCAACATGGTGTGGCCCATGTAAGATGATTGCTCCAGTATTAGAAGAATTAGCTGGTGATTATGATGGAAAAGCTAATATTTTAAAACTTGATGTAGATGAAAATCCATCAACAGCTGCTAAATTTGAAGTAATGAGTATCCCAACTTTAATCTTATTTAAAGATGGTGAACCTGTCGATAAAGTTGTAGGTTTCCAACCTAAAGAAAACTTAGCAGAAGTAATTGAGAAACACTTATAAAAGCACAACGAAACGACCTGGGACATCAATGATTGTCTCAGGTTTTTTCTATGATTTTTGTTAGTTTGTCTGAAATCGTAGTTTTTATGGTTTTTATAGAGCTAGGCTTACATTCTGGTTATTTAGAGCATTAGTATAAAAATGCGAATTCGTTTTATCTTCATAACTAAAATTGAGTGCATATTCACATCCTATATTATTAAGCGTTGCTTATCCTCTAGTTAAGTTTTATGAAAAAGCTTCAGTGATTAAAATATTTTGATGTACCAGCACTTTAAAGATTAAGGTGCTTTATATATAATATATAAAATTTTTACTTGCCAATTATTTCATGTTCAAACGAATACTTTGGTTTAATGATAATGTATATTCTATAATGATTATTAGAATTGAAATTTTATATTTGCGAACCAGCTTTCAACATTATACAACTGTGATGCAAATGATATATCTTATTTTAACAATATATTTTTACTAGAAAGGGGGGCTAAAGTGGAAAAATACCAAGAAGATATTAAACAAAAATTAACGGTCGTACCCACTGAACCGGGTTGCTATTTAATGAAAGATAGAAATGATCAAATTATTTATGTCGGCAAGGCTAAAAAATTAAGAAATAGATTAAGGTCTTATTTTACAGGTGCACATGATG
Organism: Staphylococcus cohnii subsp. cohnii; assembly: GCF_002902365.1. Lineage (GTDB taxonomy): Bacteria > Bacillota > Bacilli > Staphylococcales > Staphylococcaceae > Staphylococcus > Staphylococcus cohnii. The sequence continues at coordinate 99,875 of NZ_PPQC01000067.1, forward strand.
CTAAAACGACACGGCTCGTTTCAGAAATTAGAAACTTCGAATATATTGTAACTTCAAGTGAAACAGAATCACTATTGCTCGAACTCAATTTGATTAAACAATATCAACCAAGATATAACATTTTGTTGAAAGACGATAAAAGTTACCCTTTTATTAAAATCACTAAAGAAAAATATCCTCGATTAATTGTGACACGCACAGTTAAAAAAGGAACAGGAAAATATTTTGGTCCTTACCCTAATGCATATTCAGCACAAGAGACAAAAAAGTTATTAGATAGAATTTATCCATTTAGAAAATGTGATAAAATGCCCGATAAATTGTGTCTGTATTACCATATTGGCCAATGTTTAGGTCCTTGTGTTTACCCAGTAGATTTAAATAAATATGCGGAAATGACTAAAGAAATTACTGACTTTTTAAATGGAGAAGATAAAACAATACTGAATAACTTAGAACAAAAAATGAATGAAGCGAGTGAAGCACTGGACTTTGAAAGAGCAAAAGAGTATCGAGATTTAATACAACATATTCATAATTTAACTAAAAAACAAAAAATTACAACTTCGGATAATACTATAAGAGATGTTTTTGGATATAGTGTGTCAAAAGGTTGGATGTGTATTCAAGTATTTTTCATTAGACAAGGGAATATGATCAAACGAGATGCAACAATGATTCCATTGCAACAAACAGAAGAAGAAGAATTTTATACTTTTATAGGTCAATTTTATGATTTAAATCAACACATTCTTCCTAAAGAAGTCCATATTCCTAAAAATTTAAACAAAGACATCATTCAATCGGTAGTAGATACGAAAATAGTCCAACCCATTAAAGGAAAGAAAAAAGAAATGATTGATTTAGCGAATCATAATGCTGAAGTAACGCTAGAGAATAAATTTGAACTCATTGCTAAAGATGAATCACGTACCGTGAAGGCGATTGAAGAATTAGGGGATCATATGGGTATTCAAACACCTATTCGTATTGAAGCTTTTGACAATTCAAACATACAAGGTGTACATCCGGTTTCAGCTATGGTTTCATTTGTTGATGGCAAACCTAATAAAAAAGGATACCGTAAATATAAAATTAAAACAGTGGATGGTCCAGATGATTATAAATCGATGAGAGAAGTTGTGCGTAGACGTTATACACGTGTTTTAAATGAAGGTACACCATTACCAGACTTAATCATCGTCGATGGTGGTAAAGGTCATATGAACGGAGTAATCGATGTGCTTGAAAACGAATTAGGTTTGGATATACCAGTTGCTGGGCTACGTAAAAATGATAAACACCAAACTTCAGAGATTCTGTATGGTGAAAGTGCAGAGATTGTACCTTTGAAAAAAAATAGCCAAGCGTTTTATTTACTTCAAAGAATACAAGATGAAGTTCATAGATTTGCAATTACGTTTCATAGACAAACACGCCAGAAAACTGGTTTGCAATCAGTTTTAGATACCGTAGACGGTATTGGTTCTAAACGCAAAACTAAACTATTACGAACTTTTGGTTCCATAAAGAAAATGAAAGAGGCAAGTATCGAAGATTTAAAATCTTCTGGTTTACCTCAAAAAGTCGCTGAGAATCTTCATCACGCACTATATAACAAATAGAAAAAAAGAATATGGCATGAGAATCATTCTCATGCCCAAAATTTTATGAATTAGTGTTACAATAGCAAATAACAGGAATTCTTTTTTTAAAAGTATATGGAAGCGTTTACTAATTGAGAAAAATTATCACTTAAATCTAAATAATAAAACAATTGTTAAATTCAACTAGGGGTATTACTTCATTGTTTTATACATACATGTTGAAGTTTATATTGCTATAAATATAAAGCGATTGCATAACATGTTGTTGTTTAGTTTTAGTTGATAAGTATCATCACATTTATACTTTAAAAAAAGATACCAAAAAATTAATTGTTTCACAGGGGGGACTTCCTTTTGGCATATTCGAAAAATCAATTCTATTTAAGACGCTTACATTCTTTGTTAGGCGTAATACCGATAGGTGGATTCTTATTAGTGCATCTACTTGTTAACCACCAAGCTACAAAAGGCGTTGAGGCGTTTAACAAGGCTGCTGGATTTATGGAATCTTTACCATTCTTGATTGCATTGGAGTTTATCGTAATTTATATTCCAATTCTATATCATGCGGTATATGGTGTACATATTGCATTTACGGCAAAAGAAAACGTAGGACATTACTCTCAATTTAGAAATTGGATGTTCTTATTGCAACGTATTACAGGTATTATAACGTTTATTTTTGTTGCTATACATTTATGGCAAACACGTATCCAGCGTGCATTAGGTCAAGAAGTAAACTTCGATATGGTACATGATATTGTATCTAATCCAGGTTGGTTAATTTTCTATATCATTTGTTTACTTTCTGTAACATTCCACTTCGCAAATGGCTTATGGTCATTTTTAGTTACATGGGGTGTTTTACAATCTAAAAGATCACAACAGATCTTTACATGGGTATCACTTGTTGTATTTATCGTAGTTTCGTATATCGGAATAAGTGCTATTCTTGCGTTCGTATAATTTAAAAATGTTTCAGATATATTTAGGGGAGTGACTATTTATGGCAGAGAAGAAAATTATTGTTGTCGGTGGAGGACTTGCCGGTCTGATGTCAACAATTAAAGCAGCAGAACAAGGCGCACACGTTGACTTGTTCTCATTAGTGCCTGTTAAACGTTCACACTCCGTATGTGCTCAAGGTGGCATAAACGGAGCAATCAATACGAAAGGTGAAGGTGATTCACCTGCTGTTCACTTTGATGACACAGTTTATGGTGGAGATTTCTTAGCGAATCAACCACCAGTAAAAGCAATGGCAGAAGAAGCGCCCAATATTATACATTTGCTTGACCGTATGGGTGTAATGTTTAATAGAACGAATGAAGGCTTGCTAGATTTCCGTCGCTTTGGTGGTACGATGTATCACAGAACAGCATATGCTGGCGCAACAACTGGTCAGCAATTAATGTATGCCTTAGATGAACAAGTACGTAGTTATGAAGTGGATGGTTTAGTTACAAAATATGAAGGATGGGAATTCTTAGGTATTGTCAAAGATGATGACAATATGGCTAGAGGTATTGTGGCTCAAGATATGACATCTTCTGAAATAAAATCATTCGGTTCAGATGCAGTTATTATGGCAACTGGTGGTCCAGGTATTATATTTGGTAAAACAACTAACTCAATGATTAATACTGGTTCTGCTGCCTCAATTGTTTACCAACAAGGAGCAATTTATGCAAATGGTGAGTTTATTCAAATTCATCCAACTGCAATCCCTGGTGATGACAAACTACGATTAATGAGTGAATCGGCTCGTGGTGAAGGTGGACGTATTTGGACATACAAAGATGGGAAACCATGGTACTTCTTAGAAGAAAAATATCCAGATTATGGTAACTTAGTACCTCGTGATATTGCAACACGTGAAATTTTTGATGTATGTGTTAATCAAAAATTAGGTATTAACGGTGAAAACATGGTATACCTTGATCTTTCTCATAAAGATCCGCATGAATTGGATGTAAAATTAGGTGGCATCATTGAAATTTATGAAAAATTCACTGGTGACGATCCAAGAAAAGTTCCAATGAAAATCTTCCCAGCAGTCCACTATTCAATGGGTGGTCTTTATGTAGATTACGATCAAATGACGAATATCAAAGGCTTATTTGCAGCAGGTGAGTGTGATTTCTCACAACATGGTGGTAACCGCTTAGGTGCTAATTCATTGTTGTCTGCTATTTACGGCGGAACAGTTGCAGGACCAAATGCAATTGAATATGTTGCAAATATTGAAAAATCATATACTGATTTGAACGACAGTATTTATGAAAAACGCGTTAAAGAAGAACAAGATAAATTCGATAATTTATTGAATATGAATGGTACAGAAAATGCATATAAACTTCATAGAGAACTTGGTGAAGTTATGACAGCAAATGTTACTGTTGTACGTGATAATAAAGCATTATTAGAAACCGACAAGAAAATCTTAGAATTGATGGAGCGTTATCAAAATATTGACATTGAAGATACGCAAACATGGAGTAACCAAGCAGTCTTCTTTACTCGTCAATTATGGAATATGTTAGTACTAGCACGTGTAATTACCATCGGTGCATACAACCGAAATGAGACTCGTGGGGCACATTATAAACCTGAATTCCCTGAGAGAAACGACGAAGAATGGTTAAAAACGACTTTAGCATCATATCAAGGAAAAACAGAACCGCCTAAATTTACATACGAACCAGTAGATGTAAGTTTAATCCCACCTCGTAAACGTGACTATTCAAGTAGTTCTAAAGGAGGTAAATAAAATGGCAGATACTAAAGAAGTAAATGAAACTCAAGCGCAAAGCGAACAACAAAGCCAACAACAAAATCAAAAAACAATTAAATTTATCATTAAACGACAAGATGATGCAGAATCTAAACCTTATGAGGAAGAGTTTGAAATTCCTTATAAAGAGAATTTAAACGTTATTGCTTGTTTAATGGAAATTAGACGTAACCCAGTTAATAGTAAAGGTGAGAAAACAACACCTGTTATTTGGGATATGAATTGTTTAGAGGAAGTTTGTGGTGCTTGTTCTATGGTTATCAATGGTAAAGCGAGACAATCTTGTACAGCAATTGTTGACCAATTAGAACAACCAATTAAGTTGGAGCCAATGAGTACATTCCCAGTGGTTCGTGACTTACAAGTTGATCGTAGTAGAATGTTTGATAACTTAAAACGCATGAAAGCATGGGTACCGATTGATGGTACGTATGATCTTGGACCAGGGCCTCGTATGCCAGAGAAAAAACGTCAAACTGCATATGAATTATCTAAATGTATGACATGTGGTGTATGTTTAGAAGTTTGTCCAAACGTTACAAGAAATAACGACTTTGTTGGTGCGCAAGCTATTTCACAAGTTAGATTGTTTAACTTACACCCAACAGGTTCGATGACTAAAGATGAACGTTTAAATGCATTGATGGGCGCAGGTGGTTTACAAGAGTGTGGTAACTCACAAAACTGTGTTAACGCATGTCCTAAAGGTATACCTTTAACGACATCAATTGCAGCATTAAACCGTGAAACTTCTTTCCATATGTTTAAATCATTCTTTGGTTCAGACCACCAAGTAAATTAATATATATTAAGACTGTCAACAAAGTATTAACTTTGTTGGCAGTTTTTTTATGAATTATGATATAGATAGAAATTAATTATAATATTTAGATGGATAGTATATTTAATTTTCATAGTTATATATTATTAAGTCACTGATTCAGTACTTTATATAAAAATTAGTAATTCGTTTTATTATAATTAAATGGCGAAGATGAACAACATTGCTAACTTTTATTTATGCGGATCATATGACTAAATTTAATGTCTGAAATGCCTGTTATTTAGAAATTTAGTTCTTGTAAAATGATTTTGAAAACACAGCTATGCTACAATAATAGACAAGTAAATATATAAGGATGAACAATATATGGAGAAACCAATTGGAGTTATTGACTCTGGCGTTGGAGGTTTAACAGTAGCTAAAGAAATCATGCGTCAATTACCAAACGAAACAATCTACTATTTAGGAGATATAAAACGTTGTCCGTATGGGCCAAGAGAAGCTTCGGAGGTAAGACAATTTACTACAGAATTAGCTGAAAAGCTCATGACGTTTGATATCAAGATGTTAGTGATTGCGTGTAATACTGCAACGGCAGTCGCATTAAAACATTTACAAAATTTATTAGCGATACCAGTTATTGGTGTAATAGAACCAGGCGCTAGAACAGCCATTATGACAACAAAAAATCAAAATGTTTTAATATTAGGTACAGAAGGTACGATTAAATCAGAGGCGTACAGACACCACATTAAGCAAATTAATCCGAATGTGGAAGTATCTGGGGTTGCATGTCCAGGCTTTGTTCCACTTGTAGAACAAATGAGATACAAAGATCCAACGATTACGAGTATTGTTATACATCAAACATTAAAGCAGTGGAGGAACAGCAAAGCAGATACAGTTATTTTAGGATGTACGCATTATCCATTACTGTATCAACCAATTAATGATTATTTTCATGGAGAAAAAGTAGTTATTTCATCTGGTTTAGAAACAGCGAGAGAAGTGAGTGCATTATTAACGTTCAGTAACGAACATGCAGGTTATAAAAAGCAGCCCGAACATAAATTTTTTGCTACAGGAGAAACAGAACATATTGAACGCATTATTGAAGAATGGTTAAATATGAAAGCAACAGTTGAAAAAATAGAAGTTTAAAGCGAGGCGTAAATAATGGAAGATATTGTTATTGCATCAAATAATAAAGGGAAAATAAACGATTTTAGAGTTATTTTTCCTGATTATAATGTTATAGGTATATCAGAACTCATCGAAGGTTTTGATGTTGAGGAAACAGGTGACACTTTTGAAGAAAATGCAAAACTAAAATCTGAAGCAGCTGCGCAAGCATTAAATAAACGTGTTATTGCTGATGATAGTGGATTGGAAGTTTTTGCGTTAAATGGTGAACCTGGTATATATTCAGCTCGCTATGCTGGAGAAACTAAAGATGATAATGCAAATATTGAAAAACTATTAACTAAATTAGGTGATGAAACTGACCGTAGTGCGCAATTTGTTTGTGTTATTAGCATGAGTGCACCGGGTGAAGATACAGTACAGTTTAAAGGAACTGTACAAGGAGAAATCACACTAAATAAAATTGGTGAACATGGCTTTGGATATGATCCTATCTTTTTCGTAGAAGACAAAAATAAAACAATGGCTCAACTAACTGCAGAAGAAAAAGGGCAAATTAGTCATAGAGGTAAAGCAATAGAACAACTACAACAATACTTAGAAGGTGATCAATAATGTCGAAATGGATTATAGTTAGTGACAATCATACCGAACAAGGTGTGTTGTTTGATATTATAAATCAACATGAACATGTAGATGTTGCTATTCATTTAGGTGACTCTGAATTTGCTTATGATGATAGTGAACTCAGTCATTTTTATAGGGTAAAAGGAAATACCGATTTTTATCCTGAGTTTCCAAATGAACAAACAATTAAAATAAATGGTATCAATGCATTTTTAACGCATGGTCATTTATATCAAGTGAATCGTACAAGAATCCCTTTAGCAGAACAAGCAAAAACAGCAGACTGCAAATTAGCATTTTATGGACATACACATGTTGCTAAACATGAAGCAATAAATGGTGTGCATGTAATAAATCCAGGCAGTATTTCACAGTCAAGAAGTAATATTGAAGAAACATATGCAGAATTGCTTATTGATGATACGAGTTTAGATGCGACTTTAAATTTCCGTAATCGAAATCATGAAATCATTAGCAGTGAAAACTTTACAATTTAAAAAGACGGAGGATGGAGCTACGTTTAGAATTAATTTAATCGTAGCTTCATTCTCTTATTTCTATAAATAGTTAGATGCAACAAATATTTGAGGATTATAAAGTTGTAAAAATAACGCTAACGTTAATGCATATCTCAATTTAAAGAATTTAAATAAATTAGCAATATTATGATAAAAAGTTTACAATAGTGAAAAATCATATTTATTTTTAAGGGATAGAGTATTGCTTTATCAGTGCAAGTTAGATATAATTATTCTTGTGTTCAAAAGATAATGTCCTGGTAGCTCAGCTGGATAGAGCAATGGCCTTCTAAGCCATCGGTCGGGGGTTCGAATCCCTCCCAGGACACTAAAAACCGTTGTTATGACAACGTTTCAAGCGTGCAGGTGTCAAATATGTGTCAAGAGAATATTTCTCTGACATGTTGGCCCTGCTTTTTTTATGTTCTTCAAGTAAATGTGTATAAACACTCTCAGGACACTAAAAACGTTAAAATACATAAATTAATTTATGCATTTACTGACTAGACTGCTGATATATGAGTAGTCTTTTTATTTTGCTTTAAATTTTATTTACATATAATTGACACACATAGTGAATACAAACATACTGTTGATTAAAATCATAAAATAATTAATTAGCACATTGCAAAAGTAAGTTTACAGATGAGATTGGTTATTGCATAAAGTGAATTAGCATTGTGAGAATTATGTCAAAAAGTATTATTTTATATAGTGAATTTAAACTTCCATTGATCATTTAGCCATAACAATTAAAATATATTGTCATTTAATGTTTTAATCCTCTAAATTTGAAGGATGCTGAAATTGTTTATAGATAATTGAGACATTAATATATGTTTCAGTCCAACAATAAGTGGTATTCAATATATAACTATAAGGTAATGTATAATTTAATGATTATTTTGCGTTAGCGCTACTTCAATTTGAAGTGGCGCATTTTTAATGTTACTTATAAAATTAATAAAAAGTCTTTCATATTAAAAACATTGATATATTACATAGCGAGCTTAATTAGCATTAAATTATTCGGTAAGTTTAATTATATATATATATATTATAATTAAAAATGCACGTCTAAGTTGTATGGCATGGAATTGTGCAAAATACAGTTGGGCATTCAAAACTGTAAGATGATGTGTTTTTCACTACAGTTTTTACTACTATTTAATGAAGTATGAAATAAAACACAATTTTATATGTAAATGTCTTATAGTTATAGATAACAAACGATACTTAATTAAATAACAAATTAACAGTATCGTTTAAAACATAAAAAACAGTCATAAGCATCTATCATATAATGAGGAGTGTTTATAATGGAAGGTTTATTTAACGCAATCAAAGATACAGTTCAAGCTGGCATAGCAGGGGACGGTGCTAAATTAGGTACAAGTATCGTAAGCATCGTAGAAAACGGTGTAGGTTTAGCAAGTAAATTATTCGGATTCTAATATAAATAAATAATAAATAATAAAGGAGAAATAAATTATGACTAAATTAGCAGAAGCAATTGCAAACACAGTTGAAGCGGCAAAATCAGGTAACGGTTCAGAATTAGGTACAAGTATTGTAGATATCGTTTCAAGTGGTGTAGGTTTACTAGGTAAACTTTTCGGATTTTAAAATTGAGTACTTAGCTTATTTTAAAAATATAGTGAGGGGTGTTTATAATGGAAGGTTTATTTAATGCAATTAAAGATACAGTACAAGCTGGCATAGCAGGCGATGGTGCTAAATTAGGTACAAGTATTGTAGACATCGTAGAAAACGGTGTAGGTTTAGCAAGTAAATTATTCGGATTCTAATATAAATTTCTATGACGGACTGGCCAAGGTAATAACCTTGGCTTTTTTTGTTTGCTGAAATATGAAATATGATATGATGAAATAAAATTCGGCTATGTTTACATATTGACGAGGACATAACTAACTTAGTTTAAAAAAGATATCAATAAGAGGTTAGAAAACACTATGAATAAAAGATGTTTGCTTATCGATTTTGACGATACAATTGTTGATTTTCATGATGCAGAAGCATATGCATTTCACCAACTTACAAAAAAATATAATTTAGAGACAAACCAAAATGATTTAAATCAATTTATGACTATAAATCAAGCGCATTGGGAAGCGTTTCAACAAAATCAATTATCAAAGACTGAAGTTTTAAGTAAAAGGTTTGAAGTGTATTTTGATTTGCATCAAATCAATGTTAATGGAGAAGAAGCAGACGTAATCTTTCGAGATGAACTCGCAAATGCTCCAATAAAGTATTTTATGAATACGGTGGAAACGTTGAGAATGCTCAAAGATACACATGATCTATATATTGTTACAAATGGTGTTTTAGAAACACAAGAAAGACGCATAGCAAAAACAAAAATGGGAAATTGGTTTAAAGGTGTTTATGTATCTGAGGAAACAGGATATCAAAAGCCGATGCCAGAATTTTTTGATTTTGTGTTTAATGAAATTGGTCATGATAAAAGGGACCATGCAATGATTGTTGGCGATTCAATAACATCAGATATTTTAGGTGGGAAAAATGCTGCGATAAAAACATGTTGGTTTAATCCAAGAAATAAAATAAATAACACAGAAATTAATCCGGATTATACTATCGAATCGCTTGATCAATTGTTAGATATAGCAAAATAAAAGAAGCGTGAATTCTAATCAGAAAATTGATTTTAATTCACGCTTCATATTATGTTAATAATCATTCAAGAAATGAAAAAAGTTTACTTTATTAATAAGTATCTACTATATTATAAAAATGAGTGTATTATTTTAAATGTATTGGATGTAAAATTAAGGTGTCCAAATAAGTATATCGTGACCATCTTTATTTTGTTGTTCAATATCTTTAAATCCATGTTTAATGAAGAAATTTTTTGATTGATTACGTGCAATAACTTTAATAGGTTGGCCTTGTTCCTTAGCGAAATCTAACAACGCTTTACCGTAACCACGACCTTGGAAATCACGTAAAACTTCTAGTTTCCATAAAATGTTATAATCATCAAAATCTGAGAAGTATACATCTTCAACTTCTCCTTTACGGTATAAAGCCATACGAGCGCCCAACCTATCACCAACATATATGCCATAAAATGGTGAGTCTGAACTAGCGTCTATCATTTCACCGCGTAATTCATCTACTAAATATAAATCTTCATTTCCGAAGTTTCTAAAATCTTCAAATAATTCGTCGGTTTTGTAATTAATATCTAGTCGTTTAACATTACTCACTTTAGCTTCCCCCTTTGTTTTATTACTAACTATTATACCTTATTTTATTGAATATTTCACAAAAATGAATGCTTAAAACATTTTGTAAAATAACGATATTAATTTGCTCATTGTTTTTATATAATGTAAAGTGCTGATAACTTGTATGAATATTGATCAACAATGTTTATACATATGTAAAATAATTTTCAATCAATTTATAAGCCGTAAAATTGTCAATGTTGAATATAAACTTTATACTATATAGGAATAGAGTAACGTAAGGAGAATTACGAATGGATTGTATGACAACGAAACTTAATGAAAAAGATCAATTTATATCTAATGTTAAAAATAGTGATTCAACTTTAGCTAAATATTATCATTTTGATGCGATGAATAAACATGATTATAAAAAAAGACTGCTTATGGAAAATAACGGAAGAGAAGCATCGCTAGCTAAAATCATTGAAGCATACATGGGTGATTTAACATTAGATCATCAACAAAATGATAACTTAAAAGCACTTAGTAACGGTGCGAAAGTTGTGATCGGAGGCCAACAAGCCGGTTTGTTTGGTGGGCCCTTATACACGTTCCATAAAATATTTTCAATTATTACATTAAGTGAAAAACTATCAAAAGATTATGATACGCACGTTGTCCCTGTTTTTTGGATTGCGGGTGAAGATCATGATTTTGATGAAGTAAATCATACTTATGTTTTTAATGAGCACAAGGCAACTTTACAAAAAATTAGATATAGTACAATGACGCCACCAGAGTCTAGTGTTTCAAAATATTTGCCAGATAAAGAAGCGTTACATAAAGCGTTAAATCATTTTTTTAAAGAATTAAAAGAAACTGAGTCTTCTTCAAAATTATTAAACATGTGTAGAAATATTATTGATCATTATGATAGTTGGACTGACATGTTTAAAGCGTTATTACACGAAGTTTTCAAACATTATGGATTGTTACTGATAGATGCAAATGATAAAGCGTTGCGTCAATTAGAAAAACCAATGTTTAGAAACATGATTGAAAAGCATCATTCAGTTGACGATGCCTTTAGACAAACGCAAGCTCAAACGATGGCTGATGGCTTGGAGCAAATGATACAGACAGAGACGAATGTGCATTTGTTCATGCATGATGAGAGTGTAAGACAACTATTAACTTTTGAAAATGGGAGATTTTATTTAAATAAATCAGAGAAGTCGTTTTCGAAACAAGAGCTTCTTAATATAGTAGAAACAGAACCAGAAAGATTTTCTAATAATGTCGTTACAAGGCCAGTAATGGAAGAGTGGCTATTTAATACAGTAGCCTTTGTAGGCGGTCCTAGTGAAATTAAATATTGGACAGAATTAAGTGAAGTTTTTCGAACGTTAGAAGTATCCATGCCTATCGTTTTACCACGATTAAGAATTACTTATATAAATGATAGAATTGAAAAGTTATTAGCACATTATCAATTGAACCGTAATGATATCATTGAAAAAGGAATCGAGGCAGACAAAGCACAGTTTATTAGATCCAAAGCGTCACAATCTTTTATAGAACAAGTTGAAGCACTGAAAGAACAACAAAAGGATCTATTTCATTCTCTGCAAGCAGAAGTTACAGACAATCATGATAATAAAGTATTGTTAAATAAAAATAATGAAATTCATCAAAAACAATTTGATTATTTGCTAAAACGGTACTTATTAAATATCGAAAGAGAAAACGACATTAGCATGAAACATTTTGAGACATTAAGTAAAACACTCCATCCAATGGGTGGATTACAAGAAAGAATATGGAATCCACTTCAAATTATGAATGATTTTGGGATAGATGTGTTTAGTCCCTCCACCTATCCACCACTTTCTTACACATTTGATCATATATTGATAAAACCTTAGAGCGACAACGGGAACACCCGATTCATCATTGAGATGAATCGGGTGTTTTTTTCTATGTTTCAAGAAATTTTGGTGGAATTTGTATAATTAGTGGAGGATAGTGGTGAGATGTGGTAAATTATATATATAAGAAGGTGAGGTGATTATAAATGTTCATGGGTGAATACGAGCATCAATTGGATACCAAGGGACGTATGATTGTTCCTTCCAAATTTCGTTACGACCTAAATGAGCGTTTTATAATTACTCGAGGCCTTGATAAATGCTTATTTGGTTACACTTTAGAAGAATGGCAAGTAATTGAAGAGAAAATGAAAACCTTACCAATGACAAAAAAAGATGCACGTAAATTTATGCGTATGTTCTTTTCAGGCGCTGTCGAAGTAGAATTAGATAAGCAAGGGCGTATTAATATTCCTCAGAATTTGAGGAAGTATGCCAATTTAAACAAGGAATGTACGGTAATAGGTGTCTCAAATCGCATAGAAATTTGGGATAGAGAAACTTGGAATGATTTTTATGATGAATCAGAAGATAGTTTTGAAGATATTGCCGAAGACTTAATTGACTTTGATTTTTAAATGGAGGCGTTAAATTGTTTCATCATGTCAGCGTTATGCTAAAAGAAACTATAGATTACTTAAATATTAAAGAAGATGGCATATATGTCGACTGTACATTAGGTGGAGCAGGTCATGCCCTCTATTTATTAAATCAAATTGGAGACGAAGGTAGACTAATTGCAATTGATCAAGACACAACAGCACTTGAAAATGCAAAAGAAGTATTGAAAGACCATATACATAAAGTTACCTTCGTGCATAGCAACTTTAGAAAATTGACTGAAATTTTAGATGATTTAAATATTGAAAAAGTAGATGGCATTTATTATGACTTAGGTGTGTCTAGCCCACAATTAGACGTGCCTGAAAGAGGTTTTAGTTATCATAATGAAGCAAAATTAGATATGCGTATGGATCAAACTCAATCATTATCAGCATATGAAGTAGTGAATGAATGGTCGTTTGAAAAATTAGTGAGAATTTTCCATCGTTATGGTGAAGAAAAATTTTCAAAACAAATTGCAAGACGTATAGAACAAAACAGAGCACAAAAGCCAATAGAAACAACTTTAGAACTTGTAGATGTTATTAAAGAAGGCATCCCAGCTAAGGCAAGAAGAAAGGGTGGGCATCCTGCTAAAAGAATTTTTCAAGCAATTAGGATTGCAGTTAATGATGAATTATCTGCATTTGAAAATTCGTTAGAACAAGCGATTGATTTGGTGAAAGTGGACGGAAGAATATCTGTGATTACATTCCATTCGTTAGAAGATCGACTATGTAAACAAATGTTCCAAGAGTACGAAAAAGGACCCGAAGTTCCTAGAGGATTACCTGTCATACCAGAAGCTTATACACCTAAATTGAAACGAGTTAACAGAAAACCAATTATTGCTACAGATGAAGATTTAGAAGAAAATAATCGAGCGCGTAGTGCCAAGTTACGTATAGCTGAAATACTAAAATAAGGAGTGATTTTTGAGTGGCAGTAGAGAAAATATACCAACCGTATAGTGGAGCAGAGCAGCATATACCACAAACGCAACCGTCGCCTCATCCCCAGAGTCAACCCCAGACAGTTAAGCGTAAAGTAATTGTCAAGCTAACTAAGTTTGAAAAGATGTTATACATAGGACTTATAACAGTAATTGCTTTAATAAGTATTTATATGCTATCTTTAAAAATGGATGCGTATGAAACTCGAGAAAAAATTGCAGATTTAGATACAAAAATTGAAAAACAATCTAGTGAAAACAGCGCAATAAAATCTGAAATTAAAAAGAACTCCTCATATGAACGCATTTACGATAAGGCCAAAAAAGATGGAATGAGCCTTAAGAACGATAATGTAAAGGTAGTGCGTAATAATGGCGAAGCGAAGAATTAAATTAAAAAAACCGAAGTTTTCAATTAAAAAAAGTAAAATAGGGGCAGTCCTACTCATCCTTGGATTTGGACTGCTCTTTTTTACGTTGGTTTTAAGATACTCGTTTATTATGTTGACAGGACACTCTTCTGGTGAAGATTTAATTATGAAAGCGAATGAAAAGTATTTAGTAAATACACAACAACAACCAGAAAGAGGTAAGATTTATGACAGAAATGGCAAAGTCTTAGCTGAAGATGTGGAACGTTATAAAGTTGTGGCAGTTGTAGATAAAAAAGCGAGTGAAGGTAGTGATAAACCTAAGCATGTGACAGACAAAAAAGAAACCGCTAAAAAACTTGCTACTGTGATTGATATGTCAGCAAAAGAAATTGAAAAAAAACTGGATAATAAAAAAGCCTTTCAAGTGGAATTTGGTCAAAAAGGCACAGACTTAACGTATCAAGAGAAAGAAAAAATTGAAAAAATGAAACTTCCTGGTGTGACGTTATATCCAGAAACTGAAAGATTTTATCCTAATGGAAACTTCGCATCTCATTTGATAGGTATTGCTCAAAAAGATCCAGATAGTGGCGAATTAAAAGGTGCTTTAGGCGTTGAAAAAATATTTGATAGCTATCTTTCAGGTCAAAAAGGTGCATTATCATATATTCATGATATTTGGGGCTATATTGCACCAAATACAAAAAAAGAAAAAGTACCTAAACGTGGAGATGACGTCCATTTAACCCTTGATTCAAACATACAAGTTTTCGTTGAAGAAGCGCTAGATGGCATGGTTGAACACTATAAACCTAAAGATTTATTTGCCGTAGTTATGGATGCGAAAACAGGTGAAATCTTGGCATTTAGTCAAAGGCCAACTTTCAACCCAGAAACTGGTAAAAATTTTGGCAAAAAATGGGCGAATGATTTATATCAAAACACATATGAACCGGGATCAACTTTTAAATCTTACGGATTAGCTGCTGCAATTCAAGAAGGTGAATTTAAGCCAGATAAAAAATACACTGCTGAACCTAGAGAAGTAATGGGATCTAAAATATCTGACTGGAATAAAGTAGGTTGGGGAGAAATCTCAATGTCTACTGGTTTCACATATTCTTCAAACACTTTAATGATGCACTTACAAGATTTAGTTGGCGCAGATAAGATGAAAGAATGGTATGAAAAATTTGGTTTTGGTAAATCTACTGATAGCATGTTTGATGGTGAATCTACAGGCGGTATTGCTTGGGATAATGAAGCACAGCAAAAAACATCTTCATTCGGTCAATCTACAACCGTAACACCAGTTCAAATGTTAAGAGCGCAATCAGCTTTTAATAATGAAGGTAAAATGTTGCAACCATGGTTTGTGGATAGCGTGAGCAATCCTGTTACTGATGATACCTTTTATAAAGGTAAAAAAGAGTTTGCAGGAAAACCAATTACTAAAGATACTGCTAAGAAAGTTCGTACCGAATTAGATAAAGTTGTAAACAGTGAAGACAGTCATGCTAAAAACTATCAAATTGATGGTTATGATGTAGCAGGTAAAACAGGTACAGCACAAGTTGCCGACTCTGATAATGGTGGTTATGTTCAAGGTGAAAATCCATATTTTGTAAGCTTTATTGGTGACGCACCTAAAGATGATCCAGAAGTAATTGTATATGCTGGTATGAGTTTAGCACAAAAAAACGACCAAGAAGCCTACGAAATGGGTGTAAGTAAAGCGTTCAAACCTATTATGGAAAATACATTAAAATACTTAAATGTTGGAGATAAAAATTCTAAAGATAAATCTGATGTGAAGTATAGTAAAGTACCAGATGTTCAAGGTCAGGAGACGCAAAAAGCACAAGATAAGGTGAATAGTAAATCTCTTGATCCAATAGTCATAGGAAGTGGCGATAAAGTTGTAAAACAATCAGTATCACCTGATAAAGAAGTGCTTCCAAATAGTAAGGTGCTCCTATTGACAGATGGGGATATAACAATGCCTGACATGACTGGTTGGACAAAAGAAGAAGTGATTGCCTTTGAAACATTGACGCAAACAAAAGTGACTACAAAAGGTAGTGGTTTTGTTTCTAATCAATCTGTTAATAAGGGACAGAAAATTGACAAAAAAGATAAAGTAGAAGTGTCATTATCTGCTGAAGCGATTAATGGTGAATCATCGACCACGTCATCTGAAGAAAAGGAATCATCCAAAGCCGATTCTGATAAAAATGATGATAACAACTCAGATTCAAGCAGTGATAAACAAAGCGAATAAATAAGTTATTTTATTTCTGACGTCAATGGTAAAACATGTTAAAATGTATAATTTGAAATTGATGCGAGGTAGTAATTTAAATGTTTAGTACGAAATATATTTTTGTAGTTTTAAAACATAAATACTGCCTCGTTACATATGATTTATAAGTTGCACCTAGCATTAACGACATTAATCCAATTTAATATTAAAGGAGCATAATATGGTTTATTTACTAGCGATCATTGCATTACTAATAACATTTATATTAGTCCCTGTATTGATACCAACACTAAAGAGAATGAAATTTGGACAAAGCATAAGAGAAGAGGGCCCTCAAAGTCATATGAAAAAAACAGGTACACCAACTATGGGTGGGTTAACTTTCCTACTTAGTATTATTGTCACATCAATATTAGCTATTATTTTTATGGATAATGCGAATCCGATTATATTATTATTGTTTGTGACGATTGGTTTTGGGTTAATTGGTTTTATAGATGACTACATCATTGTAGTTAAAAAAAATAATCAAGGTTTAACGAGTAAACAAAAATTCCTTGCTCAAATTGCTATTGCGGTTATTTTCTTCATATTAAGCCAAGTATTTAATTTAACAGACTTTTCAACTGGCATTCATATTCCATTTACAGGTTTAGAAGTACCTTTATCAATTGCATATGTAATTTTCATTGTATTTTGGCAAGTTGGTTTTTCTAATGCAGTGAATTTAACGGATGGATTAGATGGACTTTCTACAGGGCTTTCCATTATTGGATTTATTATGTATGCATTAATGGCTTATATCCAAGGAGCTAATTCCATTGGTTTGTTTTGTATTATCATGATTTTCGCATTGCTTGGATTCTTACCGTTTAATTTAAATCCTGCAAAGGTATTTATGGGAGATACAGGTAGTTTAGCTTTAGGTGGTATCTTTGCCACGATTTCAATTATGCTAAATCAAGAATTGTCACTCATTTTTATCGGTTTTGTATTTGTAGCCGAAACATTATCAGTTATGATTCAAGTTACATCATATAAGCTTACAGGGAAAAGAGTTTTCAAAATGTCACCACTACATCACCATTTTGAGTTAGTCGGTTGGAATGAACGAAAAGTTGTTACTGTATTTTGGACAGTTGGTATTATTTCGGGTCTTATTGGCTTATGGATTGGAGTGAATTAAATTGCTGAAATATACAGGTTTAGAAAATAAAGATGTATTAGTAATAGGATTAGCAAAAAGTGGATATGAAGCAGCGAAATTATTACAAAAACTTGGCGCAAATGTCGTTGTTAACGATGGCAAGGATTTAAGTAGAGATGCACATGCAATTGATTTAGAAAATATGGGGGTCAAAGTTGTCGGTGGGGAGCACCCATTTTCTTTACTTGATAATGAACCACTCATTTTTAAAAACCCTGGCATACCTTATACTGTTCCGTTGATTCAAGAAGCGGAACGCCGAGGATTACAAATACTTACTGAAGTGGAATTGAGTTATTTAGTTTCAAAAGCACCTATTATTGGTGTGACAGGTACAAATGGAAAAACAACGGTAACTTCATTAATTGGAGATATGTTTAAAAAAAGTAGAATTACTGGTAAATTATCTGGCAATATAGGTTATGTTGCTTCAAAAGTGGCACAAGAAGTAGATGAAGAGGATTACCTTATAACTGAATTATCTTCATTTCAATTATTAGGCATTGATCAATATAAACCACATATCTCAATTATTACAAATATTTATTCGGCACATTTGGATTATCATGAAAATTTAGAGAATTATCAAAATGCCAAAAAGCAAATATATAAAAACCAAACAGAAGAGGATTACTTAATATGTAATTATCATCAACGCCATTTGATAGAATCTGAATCTTTAAAAGCCAAAGTATATTATTTTTCAACACAGCAAGAGGTTGATGGTATCTATGTAAAAGATGGTTATATTACATTTAAAGGTTTCCGACTTATTCATAAAGATGACTTAGTATTACCTGGTGAACATAATTTAGAAAACATACTAGCTGCTGTATTAGCTGCATTATTAGCAGGTATTTCTGTAAGAGCAATTATAGATAGTTTGACAACATTTTCAGGCATAGAACATAGGCTTCAATATGTAGGGTCAAACAAAACGAATAAATACTACAATGACTCAAAGGCTACTAATACTTTAGCAACGCAATTTGCGCTTAATTCATTTAAACAACCTATTATTTGGTTGTGTGGTGGTTTAGACAGAGGAAATGGATTTGATGAATTAATTCCATATATGAATAACGTCAGAGTGATGGTAACTTTTGGTGAAACACAAGATAAATTTGTGAAATTAGGCGAGAATCAAGGCAAATATGTAATAAAGGCTACTGATGTAGCGGATGCAGTCGATAAAGTACAATCAATTATTGAGCCTAATGACGTTGTATTATTATCGCCAGCTTGTGCTAGTTGGGATCAATACAATACATTCGAAGAGCGCGGAAATAAGTTTATAAAGAGTTTCCAAGCGCATTTACCTTCACTTTAAAGGTTGTGAAATAAATGTCAGATAAAGTTAGTGAATTTGATTCTGAATATTTAAAAGAGAAACGTGCAAAGCGACGTAAAAAACAAAAGCAAATCCAATATACTATTTTCGGTATTTTGTTATTTATCATTTTGCTGATTCTTATTTATATGTTCACACCATTAAGTAAAATCAACTCAGTAACCATTGAAGGTAATGATAATGTATCAAAAACTTCTATTAAAAAAGCTATTGATGTGAAAGATGATTCAAGAATGTATACCTATAGTACTTCAACAGCTGTTAATAATTTAAAAGAGAATAAATTAATAAAACATGCAGAAGTGACTAAAGTATTACCAAATAAGTTGAAGGTTAAAGTGACAGAAAGTCAAATCGTGGGTTTAGTTAAAAAGAAGGATGATTATGTTCCCATTCTTGAAGATGGTACAGAGTTAGAAAATTATGAAGATAGTAATGTAACAGATGACGGTCCCGTACTTGAAGGATTCAAAAAAGAGAAAAAAGAAAAAATGATACAAGAATTATCAAAAATGCCTGCAAAAGTTCGAGGTATGATTGCAGAAGTGCAATATGATCCACAAGAAAATTTACAAAATCAAATCAAATTATTTACGACAGATGAGATTCAAATTGTAGGTAACATAAATACTATTGGTAATAAGATGAAGTATTATCCTCAAATGTCACAATCATTAGAACGTGATGAATCTGGAAGTTTGAAAAAATCAGGTTATATTGATTTGTCAGTTGGCGCTTCTTTCATTCCTTATAGTGGCGGAAGTACGACTAAATCAACGAGTGATCAAAATGTTGATAAAGGAAATACACAGGAAGATAAGGCTAAAGACGAGTTACAAAGTGCAATAAATAAGATAAATAAAGAATCAGACAAAAATAATTAAAAAATTTAGACAAATACATGTGTTTATAGTTCACAAGCGTCAAAACGTATTGTAAACTGTTAATAGTGTGAACATGAATAAGTAATTGTCAGGAGGTGCCTATCTATGGAAGAGCATTATTATGTAAGTATAGATATCGGTTCGTCAAGTGTTAAAGCGATAGTGGGCGAAAAATTTCACAATGGAATAAATGTGATAGGTACAGGACAGACCTACACAAGTGGTATAAAAAATGGTCTTATTGATGATTTCGACATCGCAAAACAAGCGGTTAAAGATACAATCAAAAAAGCCTCTATTGCATCAGGCGTCGATGTTAAAGAAGTGTTTTTAAAACTTCCAATTATCGGTACTGAGGTATTTGATGAATCAAATGAAATTGAATTTTATGAAGATACTGAACTAGATGGTACACACATTGAAAGTGTACTGGAAGGTATACGTGAAAAAAATGATGTACCCGAAACAGAAATAATAAACGCATTCCCAATTAAATTTGTGGTAGATGGCGAAAATGAAGTATCAGATCCTAAAGAACTCATTGCTAGACACAGTTTAAAAGTTGAAGCTGGTGTCATTGCCATTCAAAAATCAATCTTAATAAACATGATTAAATGTGTAGAATCTTGCGGTGTAGACGTATTAGATGTTTATTCTGATGCATATAACTATGGGTCAGTACTTTCAGCAACAGAGAAAGAACTGGGTGCATGCATCATCGACATAGGTGAAGATATAACACAATTAGCATTTTACGAAAGAGGAGAGCTCGTGGATGCTGATGCCATAGAAATGGCTGGTAGAGATATAACAGAAGATATTGCAAAAGGTTTAAATACGTCATATGAAACGGCTGAAAAAATTAAACATCAATATGGTCACGCTTTCTTCGATTCAGCGTCCGATCATGACGTCTTCACTATTGACCAAGTAAATAGTGAAGAAGAAGCGCAATTTACTCAAAAAGATTTAGCAGATGTAATAGAAGCACGTGTGGAAGATATATTCTTTAATGTGTTTGATGTATTACAAGAGTTAGGTCTTACAAAGGTAAATGGTGGTTTCGTTGTAACTGGTGGTTCAGCTAATTTACTAGGCGTTAAAGAATTGCTTCAAGATATGGTAAGTGAAAAAGTAAGAATTCATACACCATCACAAATGGGCATAAGAAAACCAGAGTTTTCTTCAGCGATTTCAACGATTTCTAGTAGCATTACTTTCGACGAATTACTAGATTATGTTACAATTAATAATCATGACAGTGAAGAATTTGAAGAAGAAGTCATAGAATCAAATGATCGAGAAAATAGTACGAAGTCAAGCGGATTTGATTGGTTCAAAAAGAAATCAAACAAACAAGAAGAGCCACATACATCAACTTCTGATATAGAAGAACCAGAAGCGTCTGAGGCATACGAACATGAAGACAACAAAGAACAAGAACAAGAAGTACAAGAAAGTAAACCTCAAGACAAAGAAGAAAGTAAGTTCAAGAAACTTATGAAATCTCTATTCGATTGATTGGCCACTAAAACTAGGAGGAAATTTAAATGTTAGAATTTGAACAAGGATTTAATCATTTAGCGACGTTAAAAGTCATCGGTGTAGGGGGCGGCGGAAATAACGCTGTTAACCGAATGATTGATCATGGTATGAATAATGTTGAATTTATTTCTATCAATACGGATGGACAAGCTTTAAACTTATCTAAAGCGGAGTCTAAAATCCAAATTGGTGAAAAATTAACGCGTGGGTTAGGCGCTGGTGCAAACCCTGAAATAGGTAAAAAAGCTGCCGAAGAATCGCGTGAACAAATTGAAGATGCAATCCAAGGTGCTGATATGGTCTTCGTAACAGCAGGTATGGGTGGCGGTACTGGTACAGGTGCTGCGCCAGTTGTAGCGAAAATCGCAAAAGAAATGGGAGCGTTAACTGTTGGTGTTGTTACACGTCCATTTGGATTTGAAGGCCGTAAACGTCAAACACAAGCAGCTGCTGGTGTAGAATCAATGAAAGCTGCTGTTGACACATTAATCGTAATTCCTAATGACCGTTTATTAGATATTGTTGATAAGTCTACACCAATGATGGAAGCATTTAAAGAAGCTGACAATGTATTACGTCAAGGTGTTCAAGGTATTTCAGATCTAATCGCTGTTTCAGGTGAAGTTAACCTTGACTTTGCAGACGTTAAAACAATTATGTCTAACCAAGGTTCTGCGTTAATGGGAATCGGTGTTTCTTCTGGTGAAAACCGTGCAGTAGAAGCTGCTAAAAAAGCTATTTCTTCACCGTTATTAGAAACTTCTATTGTGGGTGCACAAGGTGTGTTAATGAACATTACTGGTGGAGAATCACTTTCATTATTCGAAGCACAGGAAGCAGCAGATATTGTACAAGATGCAGCAGATGAAGACGTTAATATGATTTTCGGTACTGTCATTAATCCAGAATTACAAGATGAAATCGTGGTAACAGTTATTGCTACTGGATTTGAAGATAAACCTTCATCTCAAGGTCGCAAAGCTTCAAATACTGGATTCGGCAATAGTGCATCATCTGGAAGTACAACTGCAAAAGAAGATTCATTCTCTTCTAGTGCATCACAATCTACAGATAGTGCAAATGAAGGTAGAACACATACTACAAATGAAGATGATATTCCTAGCTTTATTAGAAACCGTGAAGAAAGACGTTCTAGAAGAACTAGACGTTAATCTCGAATGAACTTCTTCTTCTGTTAGTTTTTCATAATAATTAATATTAATTAAGACAACATAAAACATATAGATGTCATCAGGTCCAAAGATCTGATGACTTTTTTGAATTTAGAAATTGGCATATAATTAGATGTGAAATACTTCGTTATGGAGCAAAATGCAGTTTCCAATTATTTAGAATCTCCCAATGACTTTAGATAGTTTGTAAATGTTGAATAGCTGGAGGTTTATGACATGCAAGAGAAATTTATTAAAGACCGTCATATTTTAAAATATGATGACAATCAATTAAACAATGTGAAATTGGGTATAACAACAAGAGAAGATGGATTTAGTAATTATCCGAAAAATGCATTTAACATGGCAAGATATATTAATGATGATCAAGATAATGTTACAAAGCATCAAATGTTACTTGCTTCTGTAATTCAGTTTCCTAGAGATCAATGGGTTTTTCCGATTCAAACACATGAAAATAAAGTGGTTGAAATTACAAACAAAGATAAGGGTACAAATATTGATAGACTTTCTAATGCGTTACATGGTATAGATGGTATGTATACATTTGAAAAAGATATTTTATTAACCATGTGTTATGCAGATTGTGTACCAATTTATTTTTACAGCGAAAAACATGACTTTATTGGTTTGGCTCATGCGGGTTGGCGTGGCACAGTAGGACAAATTGTCAACCAAATGTTAAAACATATACCATTTGATTTTAATGATTTAAAAGTTGTTATAGGACCAGCTACAGCAACTTCATATGAAATTAATGATGATATTAAAAGTAAATTTGAGCGCTTACCTATAGATTCACATCAATATATTGAGACGAGAGCAGAAAACCGTCACGGTATAGACTTAAAAAAAGCGAATGCTATGTTGTTAGCGTATGGTGGCGTCCCTGAAAATAACATTTATATAACGAATTATGCTACTTCAGAAGATTTAACTTTATTCTTTTCATATAGAGTAGAAAAAGGTAATACTGGTCGTATGTTAGCTTATATTGGTCAATAACTAAGAGGTGTATAAAAATTGGATGTACAACAAAGTTTAACGCAAATAAATAAACAATTGGACATACATTGTAAAAAAGGAAATATTACAACAGTCCCAAACGTGATAGCAGTGACAAAATATGTTACAATAGAGCGAGCTAATGATGCTTACCAAGCAGGTATTAGACATTTTGGTGAAAATCGTTTAGAAGGTTTTCAACAAAAAAAAGCAGCCTTACCAGACGATGTAGTCATGCATTTTATAGGTTCCTTACAAACAAGGAAAGTTAAAGAGGTAATCAATGATATCGACTATTTTCACGCTTTAGATCGTCTGAAATTAGCAAAAGAGATTAATAAAAGAGCTCAACATAAAGTGAAATGTTTTGTTCAAGTAAATGTTTCTGGAGAAACATCAAAACAAGGCATCGCTTTAGATGAAGTAGATACGTTTATTAAAGATTTAGAGCAATATGAAAACATTGAAATTACTGGTCTTATGACTATGGCACCATACACGGACGATGAACCGTACATTAAAGATTTATTCAAATCATTAAGAGCAAAAAGAGATGAAATTAAAGCGCTCAATTTAAATTTTGCACCATGCACAGAGTTGTCGATGGGAATGAGTAATGATTACCATTTAGCAGCTGAAGAAGGTGCGTCATTTGTGAGAATTGGGACTAAACTTGTAGGAAAAGAGGAGTGAGCCCCGTGGCTTTAAAAGATTTATTTAGTGGTTTTTTCGTAGTTGAAGAGGAAGACGATGATTTAAAAGCGCCACCCGAAGAAGAACAAGATAGACAACAAGCACAGTCTCAAACAAATTATAATAACCAACAAACTGAAAATACAGAAAGACAACGTATACAGTCCGTACCCAAAAAACAACCAACAAGATTACAACAATCAACAGGGGAAAGGAAGTATCAAATGAATAACAGTGCACCTAAAAATAATACTAGGAACGTTGTGAACATGAATAATCAAGAACAAAATAATTATGGATTTACACAAGAAAGTTCTAAAATGTGTTTATTTGAGCCACGCGTTTTTTCAGATACTCAAGATATTGCGGATGAATTAAAAAATCGCAGAGCAACTTTAGTAAACTTACAACGTATAGATAAAGTGTCGGCAAAAAGAATTATTGATTTTCTAAGTGGTACAGTTTATGCAATTGGTGGAGACATTCAACGTGTAGGTTCTGATATATTCTTATGTACACCAGATAATGTTGAAGTCGCAGGAAGCATAACGGACCAAATTGAAAATATGGAATACCAAAGTGAATAGAGGTAAACAGAAATGGATATAGGTTTATTAGCAAATATATTTCAATTTATTTTATTCTTGGTTCAAGTTTATTACTTTGGGATGATAGTGTATTTCTTTATGTCATGGCTTCCAGGCGCACGTGAGAATAAATTCGGTCGATTTTTATCAAAATTGTATGAGCCGTTTTTAGAACCATTCCGTAAAATTATTCCGCCCATCGGCATGATTGATATTTCTTCAATTGTTGCAATTATTGTTTTATATCTATTTAGAATGGGACTAGCAAATATTTTTAGCCTTATATTAAATTATTTAGCATAGCCTATTTTAAATATAATTCATGAAACATACGGAGCTAAAAATAACTAATGTATAAAATAAATGTTAAGCACCTAACGTTAAAAACGAGAGGTGCTTTAACTTATATTTGGAGTGAAATCACATCGATATTTATCAACATTTTAGAAAAGAAGAGCATGAATTAATCGATCAACTTATCGATAAGTGTTATCGTGCCAACGAACAATTTGCGCCTGTGTTAACTTCTTTTTTAGATCCCAGAGGCCAATATATATTAAATGTTGTAGTTGGTAGTTTTCAAGATTTAGAAGTAACATTTTATGGAGGACCATTTGCTGAGAGACAAAGAGCCATCATAGCACCAGATTACTTTCAACCTGAAGTGGAAGATTTTGAAATCATTCTTTTTGAAATTGATTATCCTCAAAAATTTGTGACACTTCAACATCAACATGTACTGGGTACAATTATGTCATTAGGTATCGAAAGAGATCAATTAGGTGACATTGTGGTAGATGAAAGTATACAATTTACTTTGACAAAGCAATTAGAATCATATATTATGTTGGAATTAAATAAAATTAAAGGTGCTGCAGTTAAACTAAATGCGATATCAATAAAAGATATGATACAATCAAAAGAGAACTGGCACTCATTTGAGACAACTGTATCTGGTTTACGTTTAGATGTCGTTCTAAAAGAAATGATTCGTAAATCGCGTTCTATTAGCAAACAGTTAATTGAAAAAAAACGTGTTAAAGTTAATCATACGATTATTGATTCTGCTGATTTTCAACTGGACAAAGGTGACTTACTATCTATTCAAGGTTATGGAAGAGCAATGATTGTTGATATTGGTGGAAAAACAAAAAAAGATAAAACACGAATTTCCTACAAAACTTTATTCAAATAAGTTATACTTATAGAGTGTAAAACAACCGAATTTTAACGACTAAAATTAGCAGTGTTACGATATAAAATAAATTTTATTTCTGATATTTAATGAAATAACAAAATAGTGTATGATAAAAGGAGGATAATGACGCATGGCTTTTACACCAAGTGAAATAAAAAACAAGTCATTTACTCGTGTTAAAACGGGTTTTGAACCAACTGAAGTTGAAAGTTATTTAGAACAACTCAGTAATGAAATTGAACGTTTAAAAGAAGATAAAGCACAATTAGAAAAAGTTGTTGAAGATAAAGAAACGAATATTCAATCTTATAAAGATGTGCATCAGTCAGTGAGCGATGCATTAGTTCAAGCGAAACAAGCTGGAGAAGAAACGAAAGCAGCAGCAAATAAAGACGCAGAGGCAACAATTGCAAAAGCGAAAAGTGAAGCAGATCGAATTGTCAATGATGCAGTTGAAAAAGCCCGTAGACTTTCTTTCCAAACAGAAGATATGAAGCGTCAATCTAAAATATTTAGATCTCGTTTCCGTATGTTAGTAGAAGCACAATTAGATTTACTTAAAAATGATGATTGGGATTATTTATTAAATTATGACCTTGATTCTGAACAAGTAACACAAGAGAACATTAATCATTTAAATGAAAATGAATTAACTGAAGAAGAAAAAGCGATGAAAGCAAAAGCAGATAGTGCAGCAGAAGCGGATGCAGATGCAACAGATAATGAGAATAAACAATAAACAAACAACAGACGCGTAAGAAACAGTCGATATATTCAAGCGAGTTAGGGATAGTGCGAGCCTAATATATATTTGTTTCTTATATCACTGTCGTTTAAATTGAATAACATGCAATGAGAGAACTCTAAGTTGAGTTAATCAGGGTGGTAACGCGGTAAATATCGTCCCTGTTAATTGAACTTAGAGTTCTTTTTATTGTTTGATACTAGACAAGTTAGAATATTGTAATAAGGAGTGTAGGAAATGGATTACAAAGATACGTTATTAATGCCAAAAACGAATTTTCCAATGCGTGGAGGATTACCAAATAAAGAACCAAAGATTCAAGAAGAATGGGATGCTAATGATATTTATCAAAAAGCATTAGAAAAAAACAAAGATAATGAACATTACATTTTACACGATGGTCCACCGTATGCAAATGGTAATTTACATATGGGACATGCGTTAAATAAAATTTTGAAGGACTTTATTACCCGTTATAAAACAATGCAAGGTTTCTATACACCATATGTTCCAGGTTGGGATACACATGGATTACCAATCGAACAAGCACTTACTAAAAAAGGTGTTAAGCGTAAAGAATTATCAATTGCTGAATTTAGAAGAAAATGTGAAGCATTTGCGTTAGAGCAAATTGAAAATCAAAAAAAAGATTTTAAACGACTTGGTGTTAAAGGAGATTTTGCTAATCCTTATATAACATTAAAACCAGAATACGAAGCGGCTCAAATTCGTTTGTTTGGTGAAATGGCTGATAAAGGACTTATTTATAAAGGTAAAAAACCAGTTTATTGGTCACCATCTAGTGAATCTTCATTAGCTGAAGCAGAAATTGAATATCAAGATAAGCGTTCGCCATCTATTTATGTCGCATTTGATGTTAAAGATAGTAAAGGTATTGTTGCTGAAGATGCAAAATTCGTTATTTGGACTACTACACCTTGGACATTACCATCTAATGTTGCAATCACTGTACATCCAGATTTAGTTTATGGTCAATATAATGTGAATGGTGACAAATATATTATCGGTAAAGACTTAGTAGCTAATGTTGCAGAAGCATTAGAATGGGATGAAGATGCCATTGAACTAGAAAAAGAATTCAAAGGTAGTGACTTAGAATACATCGAAACACAACATCCATTCGTTGATCGTGTGTCACTTGTAATTAATGGATTACATGTTACAACAGATGCTGGTACAGGATGTGTTCATACAGCTCCTGGACACGGGGAAGATGACTTTATAGTAGGTCAAAAATATAACTTGCCTGTTATCAGCCCTGTAGATGATAAAGGTGTATTTACTGAAGAAGCTGGTCAATTTGAAGGTATGTTCTACGATAAAGCCAATAAAGAAATTACAGATTTATTAAAAGAGAATGGTTCATTATTGAAATTAGAATTCATGACACATAGTTACCCACATGACTGGCGTACTAAAAAACCTGTTATTTTCCGTGCAACACCACAATGGTTTGCTTCTATTGATAAAGTACGTCAAGATATTTTAGATGCAATCGAAAATACACACTTTAAGGTTGATTGGGGCAGAACTCGTATTTACAACATGGTAAGAGACCGTGGCGAATGGGTTATTTCACGCCAACGTGTTTGGGGTGTGCCATTACCAGTATTTTATGCGGAAAATGGCGACATTATTATGACTAAAGAAACTGTTAATCATGTTGCAGATTTATTCCAAGAGCATGGTTCAAATGTGTGGTTTGAGCGAGAAGCTAAAGATTTATTACCTGATGGATTCACACATCCTAGCAGCCCGAATGGTGTATTTACAAAAGAAACAGATATCATGGATGTTTGGTTCGATTCAGGGTCATCACACCGTGGTGTATTAGAAGAACGTCCGGAATTGTCTTATCCTGCTGATTTATATTTAGAAGGCAGTGATCAGTATCGTGGTTGGTTTAACTCCTCAATTACAACATCTGTTGCTACGAGAGGTATTTCACCATACAAAATGTTACTTTCACATGGATTCGTCATGGACGGTGACGGTAAAAAAATGAGTAAATCATTGGGCAATGTCATCGTACCTGATCAAATAGTAAAACAAAAAGGTGCAGATATTGCACGTCTTTGGGTAAGTAGTGTTGATTATTTATCAGATGTGCGTATTTCTGATGAAATTTTAAAACAAACTTCTGATGTATATCGTAAAATTAGAAATACACTAAGATTTATGTTGGGTAATTTAAATGATTATAATCCGTCAACAGATGCAATCCCAGAATCTGATTTATTAGAAGTAGATAAATATTTATTAAATAGATTACGTGAATTTACTGCGAACACATTAGACAATTATGATAACTATGATTATTTAGATATATATCAAGAATTACAAAATTTCATTAACGTTGAACTAAGTAATTTCTATTTAGATTATGGTAAAGACATCTTATATATAGAAGAACAAAATGCGCATAAACGTCGTAGTATGCAAACTGTGTTATACCAAATTGTAGTAGACATGACGAAATTATTAGCACCTATTCTAGCACATACATCTGAAGAAGTATGGTCACATATTCCACATGTAGAGGAAGAAAGTGTGCATTTATCACGCATGCCTGAACGTGTAGCTGTTGACACTGAATTCATGGAAAAATGGAATACATTTATGAAATTGCGTGACGATGTGAACCGAGCTTTAGAAGTTGCACGTAATGAAAAAGTAATTGGAAAATCATTAGAAGCCAAAGTAGTAATCGGTAGTAACGATAACTTTGATGCAACTACATTTTTACAACAATTTTCTGATTTACATCAACTATTCATTACTTCACAAGCAGAGGTAGTTGATAAAGTTGAAAATGGAGAAGCATATCAATATGGTGATATCCACATTGAACATGCTCATGGAGAAAAATGTGAACGTTGTTGGAATTATAGTGAAACATTAGGTTCTGTAGGCGAACTAGATAACCTATGCCCACGTTGTCAAGCAGTTGTTAAAACACTTGTTTAAACATTTATAAATGAAAATGTAGAAGTATAGCAATAACTGTATTAACAAAAATATTCCACAGTTTTGTTCCAACATAATTGAATTGAATTAAATAAAGTTCGATATGTGTTTTAAATACTACAACAACTTTCGACTAATATTTTTGAATAACCTGAGACATCGTTGCGATGTCCCAGGTTTTCTTTTCTCTTATATAAAGATTAAGCGAAATATTTAGCAAATCCAATTTTTAGATTAAAATGAGCATATTGAAATTTAAAATTGAACAATTCATATATAATGAATGCAATAAGTAATTAGAAAGGTGTTAAATATGTTCCATAACGAAAGTGCGCATTTTGTAAATGGCATTATATTAAATGTGAGAGACAAAGATGAAATGAAAAAATTTTATGGTGACATAATAGGATTAAATGTAGTGAATGAATCATATTCTACGATTCAATATGAGATTGGAAATCTAAATCACTTCATGACACTTAATCAAATAAATATGGGCAGAGAACCACTTGTTTCAGAAGCAGGTTTATTTCACTTAGCTATTAAATTACCAACTAAAACAGATTTAGCAGACTTACTTGTACAATTAAGTGAATATAAAATACCAATCAACGGTGGAGAACATGATATTTCAACTTCATTATATTTAGAAGATACTGAAGGAAATGGTTTAGAGTTTTATGTAGACAATCCAATTGATGAATGGTCTATTGAAAATGAAAAAGCAGTATTAGAAACAAAACCATTAAATGTACCTAAATTATTAACATATGTCTCAGATGAAAAATGGCAAGGCATTCCTGATGACAGTATTATCGGATATATTAATTTAAAAACAATTCGGTTAAAAAGAGTTAAACAATATTATAAAAATTACTTTGGTTTGGTCCCATCTTCTGTAGAAACAGATAGTGCAGTATATTTGGCATCAAATGGTTATCATCAACATCTTGTAGTGAATAATTGGCTATCAAGTGTTAAACGTATAGAAAATCATAAAACTTATGGTCTAGCATGCGTGGATTTTCATTTTCCAGAAACAACACATAAATTATTGACTGGTCCCGATGGAATTCAGTTTAGGTTTAATTATTATTCTGTACTTTAAAAGAATGTCTATTTGAATAATCTTTCAAAAAATTAACTTAATATTTGAACTGTAACTTTTTTTATAAGTTTGATTAGGATATAATGAGAGTTGTTGTAAAAATCGACCGCACGTAGAATAAATAGGAGGTACAGACATGAAACGTCAGTACTATATTGGTACTTCTATATTTATAACAATCGTTATACTTATATTAGATCAAATCACAAAATTTATAATAACTAAAACAATGCAAATTGGTGACTCATTTGAAGTAATTCCTAATTTTTTGAGCATCACTTCACATAGAAATAATGGTGCAGCATGGGGGATTTTAAGTGGAAAGATGGCTTTTTTCTATATCATAACTGTCATTATTCTGATTATACTCATTGTCTTTTTTATAAAAGAAGCGAAGCATAATTTATTGATGCAAATTGCTATAAGTTTGTTATTTGCTGGTGCTTTAGGTAACTTTATTGACCGTGTATTAAACGGTGAAGTTGTAGACTTTGTTGATACTTATATATTTAGTTATAATTTTCCAATATTTAACGTAGCTGATTCTAGTTTAACTATAGGCGTCGTTTTAGTAATAATCGCTTTATTAAGGGATATGAGGACAGAAGAATAGGAGAGATATTGTATGGAGTTTCATGAGTTTAACATAGAAGACCCAGTTAACGCAGGACAACGAATAGATAAACTATTGCCTGAATTTAATGCTGAATGGTCACGTACTCAAATGCAAGATTGGATAAAAGAAGGTTTAGTTAAAGTCAATGATAAAGTGATAAAATCCAATTATAAAACTAAGGTAAATGATAAAATTGTAGTAA
The DNA here is from genome assembly GCF_002902365.1 of Staphylococcus cohnii subsp. cohnii. Taxonomy (GTDB): domain Bacteria; phylum Bacillota; class Bacilli; order Staphylococcales; family Staphylococcaceae; genus Staphylococcus; species Staphylococcus cohnii. Next base: position 132,008 of record NZ_PPQC01000067.1, read on the forward strand.
CTGAAAAAGAAATTGTTGAGGCAGATATTAAACCAGAAAATCTAAATCTGAATTTTTATTATGAGGATGATGATGTTGCAATTGTTTATAAACCTAAGGGTATGGTAGTCCATCCTTCTGCAGGTCATTATTCAGGTACGTTAGTAAATGGTTTAATGTATCAAATGAAAGACTTATCTGGTATAAATGGTGAAATACGTCCGGGAATTGTACATCGTATTGATAAAGATACTTCTGGTTTATTAATGATTGCGAAAAACGATATTGCACATCGTAGTTTAGTTGAACAATTGATAGATAAATCAGTTACGCGTAAGTATATCGCATTAGTACATGGTAACATTCCACATGATTACGGTACTGTTGATGCACCTATTGGTCGAAATAAAAATGACCGTCAATCAATGGCTGTGGTCGATGATGGTAAAGACGCAATCACTCACTTTAATGTATTAGAACATTTTAATAAGTATACTTTAATAGAGTGTCAGTTAGAAACAGGTCGTACCCACCAAATTCGTGTGCATATGAAATATATTGGTTACCCATTAGTAGGAGATCCAAAATATGGTCAGAAGAAAACATTAGATATTGGTGGTCAAGCATTACATGCGGCAGTGATTGGTTTTGAACATCCAGTTACACAAGCTTACATTGAAAAGACATCACCTTTGCCAGATGATTTTGAACAACTTTTAAATGATATTCGTAAATCTGATAATTAAAAAGGCTAAGTGGTATGACAAATTAAAAGTCATACCATGATATTGATATGAGAGTGGACAGAAATCTAATTTTATTAAATAGGCTTCGTTGTCCCACCTCGACAAGGATAACTAGAATTGAAAAAATGATTTAAAGAAAAACGATAGCTTTTACAAATCGAACGATATTCTAATATAGACTTGCAACAACATGTTATTCATGATAATATAATGACAGTTTAATAAAGAACGAACGTCTTTAATTGAAAGTCCAGAGAGGCTTCGAAGACATGTAATGAAAATGGAATATACAAACAAAGCATTTTAGTCAAAAATAGCTAAAAGCCATCGTAGTTTTATAGTAAACGCGATAAAAATCGTAATCTCAGACACAAAATGGGTTATGATGGAGAAATCATCTGAATTTCAGATATGTCTCTGCGTTTTGTTTGTAATATTTTATTACGCAACCTCATGTCTTCTGAAGATGTGAGGTTTTTTTATATCATTAAGATTAAGGTAGGTGCCCAAAATGTCAGAACGAGTGATTATGGATGAAGCAGCAATACAAAGAACAGTGACACGTATTGCACATGAAATCTTAGAATATAATAAAGGTACTGATGATTTAATTTTGTTAGGTATTAAAACAAGAGGGGCATTTTTAGCGCGACGGATACAACAAAAAATTGAACAAATTGAAGAACTCACTGTTCCAACAGGTACCATTGATATCACACAATTTAGAGATGATTTGGAACAGACAATAGATCAAGTTTCAGAGCAAACATATGAAATTGATGTCAATATAACAAATCAAGTCGTAATTATAGTGGATGATGTTTTATATACTGGACGCACAGTTAGGGCATCACTTGATGCAGTACTTCAATATGCAAGACCTAGAAAAATAGGGCTAGCAACACTTATCGATCGCGGACATAGAGAACTGCCGATACGCGCAGACTTTGTTGGTAAAAACATACCTACTGCTAGAGAAGAAGCAGTCTCAGTTTTTCTTAGTGAAATAGATAGTAGAAATGCAGTTGTAATTGAATAAATCAACACCTTTTAATTCAGTACGAGAGACTGAAAAAGGGAAGAGAATCATGTGGTAGTTAAAATCAAGTTTCAAAACAACCACATTTCAAAATATAGTTATATTATATAAAACATATACTATAGATTCTCTCCATATCATCTGATCTTAATTTAAACTAAGTATTCAAATAACAATCCTAACGCTTTGAGCAGTAATGTTGTTTGAATGAGCTAAATTTTGATTTGAAGATTGATACTTTTTAAGTCTCTTTACATGAAAACAATGTAAAGAGACTTTTTTAATGAGAGGAAGCGGAAAGTCATGGAAAATGAAACAATGTTTGAACGGACAGCTAAACCAGTATTAGATGTACAAGATAAACCTAAATTAGGACAATTGGCATTTTTAAGCACCCAACATTTATTTGCAATGTTTGGATCGACTGTTCTCGTACCTTTTTTAACTGGATTACCCATATCATCTGCCTTACTAGCATCAGGCATAGGGACATTATTGTATATACTAATTACAAAAGCGAAAATACCTGCATATTTAGGTTCAAGTTTCGCATTTATCACACCAATCATAACTGGATTGAATTCACATGGTTTAGGTGACATGTTAGTGGCATTGTTTATGAGCGGTGTAATGTATGTGCTCATTGGATTAGCTATTAGATTAAGCGGAACAGGGTGGCTTATGCACTTACTCCCTCCTGTTGTTGTCGGACCTGTCATTATGGTGATTGGTTTGAGTCTAGCACCTACTGCGGTTAACATGGCAATGTTTGAAAATTCAGGAGATATGAAAGGTTATAACTTAAGTTATTTAGTAGTAGCAATGATTACATTACTTGTAACGATTATCGTTCAAGGATATTTTAAAGGTTTCTTGTCTCTTATACCTGTCTTAATAGGCATTATCACGGGTTACATTGTTTCAATTTTCATGGGACTTGTTAACTTTAAACCTGTAGCCGAAGCAAAATGGCTGCAGTTTCCAGAGGTGTATCTACCGTTTAAAGATTACACGCCATCATTTCATTTAGGTTTGGTTCTCGTTTTAATACCAATCGTTTTTGTTACGGTAAGTGAGCATATTGGACATCAAATGGTGATTAACAAAATCGTGGGACGAAATTTCTTTAAAGATCCAGGATTAGATAAATCCATTATTGGTGACGGTGTGTCAACAATGTTTGCAAGTATTATAGGTGGTCCTCCAAGTACAACTTACGGAGAAAACATCGGCGTATTAGCTATCACGAAAATTTATAGTATATATGTGATTGGCGGTGCTGCAGTCATAGCTATAATATTAGGGTTTGTAGGCAAATTCACAGCATTAGTTTCATCTATACCAACACCTGTTATGGGAGGTGTATCGATATTACTTTTCGGAATTATTGCAGCAAGTGGTCTGAGAATGCTTGTAGAAAGTGAGGTTGATTTTGCAAGTAATCGAAATCTTGTCATTGCATCAGTCATATTAGTAATAGGTATAGGCAACCTCGTCTTCAACTTAAACGGGATAGGTATTAATTTAGAAATTGAAGGTATGGCATTAGCAGCACTCGCAGGTATTCTACTAAACTTAATTTTACCGCAAGAGATTGAAACAAATAAATAAATGCGTATTTCATTATTAGGAGGCTGAAAAATGGATAATTTACTATCAATGGAACATCTAACTACAAATGAGATTTATGAACTAATCGAAATTGCTAGCGGTATTAAAAACGGATCGTTTAAACCACATAATTATGAAGACAAATTTGTAGCAAATTTATTTTTCGAAAATTCTACACGTACGAAAAGTAGTTTTTTAGTGGCAGAGCAAAAATTAGGGTTAAAATTGATTGATTTTGAGACGAGCACTTCTTCAGTTCAAAAAGGTGAGAGCTTATACGATACGTGTAAAACATTAGAACAAGTAGGTGCAGATGTTTTAGTAATTAGACATTCAGATACAACATACTATAATGATTTAAATTCACTGAAGTTACCGATTATCAATGCAGGTGATGGAAGTGGACAGCATCCAACACAAAGTTTATTAGACCTTATGACAATATATGAAGAGTACGACACATTTAAAGATTTAAATATTTTAATATGCGGAGACATAAAAAACTCTCGTGTAGCGAGAAGTAACTTCCAAAGTTTAACAGCACTCGGTGCAAACGTTATGTTCTCAAGTCCTGAAGCATGGAGAGATGACACTTTAGCAGCACCCTATGTTGATATAGATAAAGTGATAGATGATATAGATATTGTCATGTTACTTAGAGTACAGCACGAAAGACATGGAGATGAAGAAACATCAAATTTTGAAAATCAAAATTATCACGAAAACTTTGGTTTGACGAAAGAACGTTATAATCGATTGAAATCATCAGCAATTGTTATGCATCCAGCACCTGTCAATCGTGGTGTTGAAATTGATGATTGTTTAGTGGAAGCAGAAAAATCACGCATCTTTAAACAGATGGAAAATGGCATGTATACACGTATGGCTGTCATTGAGTATATATTACAAACAAAGGAGGCAGAAATAAATGAAATTGCTAACTAATGCGAAAATCTTAGAAAATGGTGAACTTAAAACCACTTCTATCTTAATAGAGGGTAAAAATATAAAAAAAATTGCGTCAGATATAGAGGTTGATGACGATGTTGAAATCATTGATTTAAAAGGGGATTTTGTTGCTCCAGGTTTAGTTGATGTACATGTACACTTAAGAGAACCGGGTGGTGAACATAAAGAAACAATTGCAACAGGGACTCAAGCAGCTGCAAGAGGAGGTTTTACGACAGTTTGTCCAATGCCAAACACGCGACCTGTACCTGACTCTGTTGAAAATTTAGAGCGTTTAAACAAATTAATCGAAGAAAATGCACAAGTTAGAGTTTTGCCATATAGTGCAATCACAGTTAGACAAGCAGGTAATGAACACGTAGATTTCGAAGCTTTAGCAAAATTAGGTACATTTGCCTTTACTGATGATGGCGTAGGTGTACAACAAGCAAATATGATGTATGAAGCTATGCAGCAAGCAGCAAAAGTAAATAAAGCAGTTGTTGCGCATTGTGAAGATAATAGTTTGATATATGGCGGTGCTATGCATGAAGGGGAACGTAGTAAAACTTTAGGTATACCGGGCATACCTAATATTTGTGAAGCGGTTCAAATTGCGAGAGATGTTCTATTAGCTGAAGCAGCAGGAGCACATTACCATGTGTGTCATGTATCTACAAAAGAAAGTGTAAGAGCTATAAGAGATGCTAAAAAAGCAGGTATTCATGTAACAGCAGAAGTGACACCACATCATTTATTATTAACTGAAGAGGATGTGCCTGGCGATGATGCAATCTATAAAATGAATCCTCCTTTAAGAAGTAAAGAAGATCGAGCTGCGCTAATCGAAGGATTGTTGGATGGGACAATAGATTGCATTGCTACAGACCATGCACCACATGCGAAAGAAGAAAAAGCACAACCAATGACAAAAGCACCTTTTGGCATCGTTGGCAGTGAAACAGCATTTCCATTATTGTATACGCACTTTGTAAAAAATGGAGATTGGTCATTACAACAATTGGTTGATTATTTAACAATCAAACCATCTCAAATATTTGATTTACCTTATGGAAAATTAGAAGAAGGTGGTTTGGCTGACCTTACTGCCATTAATCTAGAAGAAGAGCAAGAGATTAGGGCAGAAGATTTTGCATCTAAAGGAACCAATACACCATTTATAGGTGAAAAAGTATACGGTACTCCAGTATTAACATTGGTAGAAGGTGAAGTTAAATTTAAGGAGGAAAAGTAATGTTGCAAAAACGCTATTTAGTTTTAGAAGATGGAACATATTATGAAGGTTATCCATTAGGTTCAGATCATTTGACGAAAGGTGAAATAGTATTTAATACTGCTATGACAGGATATCAAGAAACGATATCAGATCCATCATACACTGGACAAATTATTACATTTACTTATCCATTAATAGGAAACTACGGAATTAATCGAGATGATTTTGAATCACTGATACCAACATTGAGTGGTGTTGTTGTTAAAGAAGCGAGCACTTATCCGAGCCATTTTCGCATGCAAAAAACATTCCACGAAGTGTTAAAAGACTATGATATACCAGGTATTTCTGGCGTGGATACACGTAGTATTACTCGGAAAATTAGAAACTATGGCGTTTTAAAAGCAGCTTTTACAGATAATAAGGCAGATATTCCACAATTGTTAGAAGAGTTGAAGGTAATTGAATTACCTAGAGATGAAGTGAAAACAGTGTCTACGAAGACACCATATGTGTCAACTGGCTATGATTTAAGTGTTGTATTAGTAGATTTTGGTAAAAAACAAAATATTGTGAGAGAACTTAATTTACGTGGTTGTAACGTTACAGTTGTACCTTATGATTCCACAGCAGAAGAAATTATTAGAATGTCACCAGACGGTGTGATGTTATCAAATGGCCCTGGTGATCCAGAAGAAGTCAAAGTTGCAATTAATATGATTAATGGCATTTTAGGAAAAATTCCTTTCTTTGGCATTTGCTTAGGACATCAATTATTTGCGCTTTCACAAGGAGCTACATCATTTAAAATGAAATTTGGACATAGAGGTGCAAATCATCCTGTGAAAGATTTAAAAACTGGGAAAATAGCATTAACAAGCCAAAATCATGGTTATGCAATTGATAAAGATTCATTAGTTAATACACCATTAGAAATCACACATGTTGCGATTAATGATGGTACAGTTGAAGGATTAAGACACAAATCATTACCTGCATTTTCAGTACAATATCATCCTGAAGCCAATCCTGGCCCGACAGATTCAAATTATTTGTTTGATGAATTTATTAAAATGATGCATGACTTTAAAGAAAAGGAGCTTTTGACAAATGCCTAAACGTAACGATATTAAAACGATTTTAGTAATAGGATCTGGACCGATTATTATAGGTCAAGCTGCAGAGTTTGATTATGCCGGAACACAAGCTTGCTTAGCATTACGAGAAGAAGGTTATCGTGTTATATTAGTAAATTCAAATCCAGCGACAATCATGACGGATAATGAAATTGCTGACAAAGTCTATATTGAACCCTTAACGCATGATTTTATTGCACGTATTATTCGTAAAGAACAACCTGATGCTTTACTACCAACCTTAGGTGGTCAAACAGGGCTTAATATGGCGATTCAATTACATGATAGTGGCGTATTAGAAGCGAACAATGTACAACTACTTGGTACAAAACTAGCGTCTATTCAACAAGCGGAAGATAGAGAATTATTCAGAGACTTAATGAATGAGCTAGATGTTCCCGTTCCGGAAAGTGATATCGTAAATACTTTAGAACAGGCGTTTGAATTTAAAGAAGTGGTAGGATACCCATTAATTGTGAGACCTGCTTTCACTATGGGCGGTACTGGCGGTGGTATTTGCCATAATGATGAAGAGTTCAGACAAGTGGTAACAAACGGCTTGCATTACAGCCCTGCAACGCAATGTTTAATAGAAAAATCAATTGCAGGTTTTAAAGAGATTGAATATGAAGTGATGCGCGATAAAAATGATAATGCCATTGTTGTTTGTAACATGGAGAATATAGATCCAGTCGGTATACATACAGGGGATTCAATTGTAGTAGCACCTAGCCAAACTTTATCAGACGTTGAATATCAAATGTTACGTGATGTGTCGTTAAAAGTGATTCGTGCTTTGGGCATTGAAGGTGGCTGTAATGTACAACTGGCATTAGATCCACACTCAATGAAATATTATATTATTGAAGTGAATCCACGTGTTTCACGTTCATCAGCTTTAGCTTCAAAGGCTACAGGCTATCCGATTGCAAAATTAGCTGCCAAAATAGCGATAGGCTTATCATTAGATGAAATGCTGAATCCAATAACTAAAACGTCTTATGCTGCATTTGAACCTACGTTGGATTATGTTATAACAAAAATTCCACGTTTTCCGTTTGATAAGTTTGAAAAAGGTGAACGTGTGCTAGGTACACAAATGAAAGCAACTGGTGAGGTAATGGCGATTGGCCGAACATATGAAGAGTCTTTATTGAAAGCGATTCGTTCACTTGAATATGGTGTACATCATTTAGGATTACCAAATGGTGAAACATATGATTTAGATTATATAAAAACGCGTATACAAGATCAAGATGATGAACGTTTATTCTTTATAGGAGAAGCTATAAGACGAGGTACATCATTAGAAGAAATACACGAAATGACTAAGATTGATTATTTCTTCTTAAATAAATTCCTACACATCATTGATATAGAACATGATTTAAAAGAACACAAAGGAGATATAGACTATTTAAAATTTGCTAAGAGTTATGGTTTTAGTGATCGAGTTATTGCACATCGTTTTGATATGTCAGAATCTGAAGTTTATAACTTAAGAAAACAACATAATATTTCACCAGTATATAAAATGGTAGATACTTGTGCAGCAGAATTTGAATCTGCTACTCCATATTACTATGGCACATATGAACAAGAAAATGAGTCAATCGTCACTGAAAAAGAGAAAATATTAGTTTTAGGTTCAGGACCAATTAGAATCGGTCAAGGTGTAGAATTTGATTACGCAACTGTGCATGCTGTTTGGGCAATTCAGCAAGCTGGTTATGAAGCTATTATCGTCAATAATAATCCTGAAACAGTATCTACAGACTTCTCAATTTCAGACAAATTATATTTTGAACCATTAACAGAAGAAGATGTAATGAATATTATAAATATTGAACAACCAAAAGGTGTAGTAGTTCAGTTTGGCGGTCAAACTGCGATTAATTTAGCAGATAAAATTGAAAAGTATGGTGTGAAAATTTTAGGTACATCACTTGAAGATCTGAACCGTGCAGAAGATCGTAAAGAATTTGAGGCGCTATTACATACGATTGATGTGCCTCAACCTAACGGTAAAACAGCAACTTCAGCTGAAGAAGCGCTCAAAAATGCACGTGCAATAGGATATCCTGTAGTAGTTAGACCATCATATGTATTAGGTGGACGTGCTATGGAAATCGTGTATAACGATGAAGAGTTAACCAATTATATGAACCAAGCAGTGAAAGCGAGTCCGGATCATCCTGTATTAGTTGATAGATATCTCACAGGTAAAGAAATTGAAGTCGATGCTATCTCAGATGGTGAAACGGTAATTATACCTGGGATTATGGAACATATTGAACGCGCTGGTGTTCATTCAGGTGATTCGATTGCAGTATATCCTCCACAAACCTTGACACAAGAAGAGCTTAAAACACTTGAAGATTATACAATTCGCTTGGCGAAAGGTCTAAATATCGTAGGTTTAATCAATATCCAATTTGTTATTGCACATGATGGTGTATATGTTTTAGAAGTGAACCCTCGTGCGAGTCGTACAGTTCCTTTCTTAAGTAAAATTACACATATACAAATGGCACAGTTGGCCATGCGTGCAATTATAGGGGAGCAACTTACAGAATTAGGATATAGCGAAGGTGTTCAGCCATATAGTGAAGGTGTCTTTGTCAAAGCACCGGTATTTAGCTTTAATAAATTGAAAAATGTAGATATCACATTAGGACCTGAAATGAAGTCAACTGGAGAAGTAATGGGCAAAGATTTAACTATGGAAAAGGCTTTATATAAAGGTTTGACAGCAAGTGGTATGGAAGTTAAAGATTATGGCACGGTATTGATGACAGTAAGTGATAAAGATAAAGATGAAATTGTGAACATTGCAGCTCGTTTAAATGAAGTCGGCTATAAAATATTAGCTACTGAAGGTACTGCTAAAAAATTAGAAAATAACCATATAACTGCAGAAACTGTAGGGAAAATTGGTGGAGAAGACGATTTATTATCACGTATCCAAACGAATGATGTGCAAATTGTGATTAATACGATGACAAAAGGAAAGGAAGTTGAACGTGATGGTTTTCAAATCAGACGTGCTTCTGTAGAAAATGGTGTACCTTGTCTAACTTCATTAGATACAGCGGAAGCATTAACTTCGGTTATAGAAAGCATGACTTTCACGATGAAAAATATGTAAAGTTTAATTTTCAATGTCAAGAAAAAGAAAACAATTGTTTATGTTTAAGTAAAATTATGATATTGACAGTAGATAGCTAGGATGAAAAACAGTTTTATAAATTTTTCTCCTAGTTGTCGTTGTCAGAATGAAAAAATTTTAAAATATCATTGCTGTCAGATGATGCCTTTACACGCTTGGCAAATATAATAACAAAGATATTATGAGAGGCGATATATATGCAAAATAACCTACCTATTATTGCTTTAGATTTTGATTCAGCAGAAGCAGTTGAACAATTTTTAGATCAATTTGATGAACCCTTATTTGTCAAAGTCGGGATGGAACTTTTTTATCAAACTGGTCCGTCATTAATCACTAATATTAAAAAACGTGGTCATCGCATATTCTTAGATTTAAAATTACATGATATTCCTAACACTGTTGGCAAAGCAATGGAAGGCTTAAGTAAATTAGATGTCGATTTAGTAAATGTACATGCGGCTGGTGGTTCAGAAATGATGAAACGAGCCCTAGAAGGCATTAAAAAATATAATAGTAATATTAAAATTATTGCAGTGACACAATTAACGTCAACTACTGAAATAATGTTACATGATGAACAAAATATCCAAAGTACAATGGATGAAGCAGTTTTGAATTATGCGCGTTTAGCCAAATTATCAGGTTTAGATGGCGTTGTATGTTCACCACTTGAGGCAAAATTATTAACACAAGAATTAGGTGAAGATTTCTTGAAAGTGACGCCAGGCATCCGACCGGAAAATACTTCCTCCGATGATCAGCAACGTGTTACGACACCAGAAAAGGCAAGCATTTTTGGTGCTACACATATTGTTGTAGGGCGACCAATCACGCAGAGTGAAACTCCGGTTAAGAGTTACCAAAAAATTAAAGAAAGTTGGTTGAAATCAAATGACTAAATCAATAGCACAAGCATTGTTGGACATAAAAGCTGTATCATTATCTCCCAATGATCCATTTACTTGGAGTTCAGGCATTAAATCACCAATATATTGTGATAATCGTGTTACATTAGGTTTTCCAGACGTACGTAATCATATTAGAGATGGACTACAAGCATTGATTGAATCACATTTTAAAGATATTGAAGTTATATCAGGGACTGCAACGGCCGGTATTCCGCATGCAGCTTATGTCTCAGAAGTGATGAACTTACCGATGAACTATGTTCGATCAAAAAGTAAAAGCCATGGTAAACAGAATCAAATTGAAGGTGCATCAAGTGAAGGTAAAAAGGTAGTAGTTATAGAAGATTTAATATCTACAGGTGGTTCTTCAATAACTGCAGTAGAAGCATTGAAAGCTGCTGGTGCGAATGTCATAGGTGTAGTAGCAATTTTTACTTATGGTTTGAAAAAAGCAGATGAACAATTTGCACAAGCTGGAGTTCCTTTTTATACATTAAGTAATTATAATGAATTAATTGAAGTTGCAAGAGAAAATGGAGAAATTTCTGAAAATGATATTACTACATTAGTTGATTGGAGAGATAACTTGTCATAAAATGTTAAGTGGAGGGGATGTTATGACAAAAGACTCGAATGTAGCCTATAATCATTTTGCTCATTTAAATAAATTCCTCAAAAAATCAGAAGACTATAGAGCACAATCAACTTCAGAAGACGAAAATAAATGGGTATTTAACGCTACAGAACCAAATATTTATAAACAATCTAAATCAAATCTTAAGCAAAAAGGCCATATTAAATAACTATATTTGCAAATATATTGTGAAATTTGAAATAACGCAAAAATGATGTAATTAAATTGATTAGAAAATGCTTAAAAGACTTTTATATATTGATAAAAGGTCTTTTAGGCATTTTTTAATATGTAAGTACATTTGTGTTCATAATTAGTTCACAAAGTAGGTTTTAAATAATAAATATCATATGAAACCCTAAGACAGAAAGAAAGGAATGAATGAATTTGAAACATAAAAAATTTGATATTGTTGCACTATTTTTACTCATTGGTGTGTTTATGGCGGCTTTAGATAACGGTATTATTAGTGCAGCGTTAACTACAATAAATCAATCCTTTGAGATTTCAGCACAAATGGGATCGTGGGGAATAACGATTTATACATTAGGTATGGCTGTAACCACACCTATAGCAGGTAAACTTGCTGATATGTATGGTCGTAAAAAAATATTTATTATTGAAGTGATTTTATTTGGTTTTGGATCATTGTTAGTTGCATTAAGCCCTAATTATACGTTCTTTATCATTGCACGTTTAATTCAATCATTTGGTGGTGGCGGTTTATTTGTAATCGCTAGTTCACATATCATTTCTACATATACTAAAGAAAAACAAGGTAGTATGCTTGGTGGATTAGGTGCAATGAATGGTATTGCTTCGGTATTAGGACCAAATATTGGAAGTTTATTAATTAATGTAAGTGGTACATGGCATTGGTTATTCTTGATCAATGTTCCAGTGGCAATAATGATTGTTATTTTTATGATGATTAAAATGCCAGAAACACAAGAAAAAGTTAAAACTAAAATTGATAAATATGCCATCATTGTATTTTCATTTTCAACATTATTAATAATGTTTGCGATTAATAATATACAAACCGGTAATATTGCTAATAGTATACTCAGTTTTTCGGTGATTGGTTTATTTGTATTGGCTATTATTGGCTATGGTATTTTAATTTTAGTGGAATATAAAAATGAAGCAACTGATATAGATGCTTTCTTACCTTTTTATTTACTGAAAAAGCCAGCTTTTTCAGTGGTATTGATTATGGGCGTTTTATCTGGGATGTTAATAGGCTCAATTATTTTCATTCCTTCATTTGTTGAAAACGTATTACATGTTAAAGCTGCTAACAGTGGATATTGGATGACGCCCTTGGCATTAGCTTCAGGTGTAGGCGCATCAATAGGTGGTAAGATAGTAGATAAAAAAGGACCAATATTTGCATTAGTGATTGCAAGTATCATTAGTATGGTTGGTTATGGCGGTTTAGCATTTTTAACTTATTCAACTATGCCATTTTTAGTATTTTCAATAATTGCAGGCTTAGGATTTGGTTTTACTATTGGCGCACCAATGACTGTATTAGCAACTAAGTCAGCACATTCAGCTAAAAATAATAGTACAGTTATTGGAACATTATCAGTTTCCAGACAAGTCGGAATTACTATTGCACCGACAATATTTACGACATTTATTCAATTCGGCTATAGCCAAATGGGGAGTAAAATTAAAGACAGTATAAATTCAGCACATTTTGGACTCAAAGACATACCAGTTTCTTTAATGAACACAATGGAGCATCGTTCAGGTAATCTTACTAAAATATTAGGACAAGTAAATGAAATTTCTAATGATACATTAAGGCATGCAATCACAAATGGGATTGAAGATGCAACCCACCTTGCGTATATGCCAATATTTTTAACTGCAGTTATTGCAGCTTTTATCATTTTGTTACTTGTTACACTTTTTAGAAAAGAATTTAAATAAAGTGAAAATTTAACAAGTAAGTCAATGGTATAGACTTTTTATAGGAGTTTCGGTTAATTTCAAAAGCAACAACACAGAAACGTAGACAAGATTACATTGTCTACGTTTCTGTGTTGTTGAATATTGTTATATGAAAACGACTGAAATCATTCGTGATGTTGAAATGATTAAAAAGAAATGTGATAACGTTGTTGTATAAAATTTATTAACGAATCATAATTTTAATGATGATAAAGCCAATGAGTATCACTAAAGCTGCAATAAGTAATGGAATAACATAATAAAGCATGAAATACCTCCAATTGTATTTGTATTTATTTTAACTATAAATATTCAAAAGTAAAGTGATTTTATTGTTTAAAGTCGTCAAAGCTTTCAATAACACACGCTTTAGAAATTAATGTTGCAAACTACACTAAGTGGTATATTGGAATAGGTTGTGTTACATTTGCAATTATACTATGTAACAAAAAATAATGTTATATTTTCATTTAATTTGGTTTTTAATTCAATTGTGAGTGAAAATACGCATTTGTAAAATCAAAACGGTGCATGATTTAAATACGCTTTTCTAGCTTACCTTATTTAATTTTATATTATCAAATGTAAGGGGAAATGATATGAAATTTGTGAAACAACTACTAAAAAACCATACTAAAAATGTGATTGTTTGTTTAATTGGTGCATTTGTGAGTGCAATTGCAGTTAATTCATTTATATTAGAATCTAATTTAGGTGATGGGGGTACAGTTGGTATGGCATTGGCATTAAAATATGCTTTTGGCTTTTCACCTGCTATATCCTCTTTAATTATAAATACATTGGTCATTATTGTAGGGTGGCGTTTTTTAAGTACCAGAACAGCGGTATATACTTTTATTGCCAATACAGCGATATCTATCTTTTTAGATTTAACTGAAAACTTTAAAACAGGTATTGATAATTTTGTAATAAATGCTTCTTTTGGAGGGGTATTAGTAGGCGTGGGTATAGGATTAGTAATTGCTTCTGGGGGTGTGATAGGGGGCACATCAGTTATTGCTAAGATGTTAAATAAATATTTTGACATCAAAACATCGCAAGGTATTTTTGTTTTAGATGCTCTGGTTGTCTTATCCTTTTTATTTGTTTTACCATTAGAAAATGTCTTATTTACTGTAATTATGATATTTATCACTGAACGTGCGACTGCATTTATTATAGAAGGATTCCATCCTAAAAAAGCAGTTACTGTGATATCAAGTAAAAATGAGATAATTAGTGATGAAATCAATAGCTTTACAGGTAGAGGCTCGACACTTTTAAAAGGTAAGGGTGGTTACGGTAAGCATGAAACAAGTATGTTGTATGTTGTAGTGCCGCAATCACAAGTGACCAGAGTTAAAAAACTTGTAAATGAGGTAGATGAAAATGCCTTTTTAGTTATTCATGATGTGAGAGATGTATTAGGAAACGGATTTATGAATTTATCTTAATTATAGATTATTATAAGTACTATGTTTCAGGTTATTTGTCAATTGCTAATTTTATTCGTTCGATTTTTTTAAGAATTTGTTTTATTCTATATTTAAGATGTTTTAAGGAGGCAATTCAATGGCAATTCCAAAAATAACGACATTTCTTATGTTTAATGGGCAAGCAGAGGAAGCAATCAATCTGTATGTAGAAGCATTTGAAGATGCAGAAATATTAACGATGGTTAAATATGAAGAAAATGATGAAGAACCTACCGGTGCAGTGCAACATGCTATCTTTCGCTTGAAAGATCAAGTTTTTATGGCGATTGATAATATGAATGGTGTCGATGTGGACATGAATCCAGCAATGTCATTATATGTGACAGTAGACAGTCCGTTAGAAATGGAAAGATTATTTAGTAAATTAAAAAGTGGTGGGGCAATTTTAATGCCTAAAACTGAAATGCCACCATTTAGAGAATTTACATGGATTGTAGATAGATTTGGTGTTAATTTTCAACTCGCGTTACCAGAAAAAAAATAAATATTAAAAAGGCTAAGATTAAGCATCGTGCACATGTTGTGTGTACTGATTACTCATAATCTTAGCCTTGTTTTTAATTTATAGAGACGTGGTTACTACAACTTTAAAGTATTTGACATTTATGATGTCACTTTCATTTTTTGAATATGATCGTAATCAGGTGTAGCATAGAGCGTTTTTTGATGATCATATGTTACAAACCCTGGTTTTGCGCCAGAAGGTTTATGAACATGTTTAATTTCAGTGTAATCTACTGGTATTTGTCCAGAATTACCAGCTTTTGAAAAATAACCAGCTAGCATAGCCGCCTCTTTGATGGTATTTTCACTAGGTGTATCATTTAAGATCACCACATGAGAACCAGGAATGTCTTTTGTATGAAACCAGAGATGCTGTTTGCTTGCCTTTTTATTTGTTAAATAATCATTTTGCTTATTATTCTTTCCTACAAGCATCGTATCTCCGTCAGTTGAGACATATTCCTGTAATTGAATAGTAGGTTTCTTTTTCTTATTTTTTTGTTTGCGTTGCTTCATATAACCTTGTTCGGCAAGTTCTTCTCTAATGTCATCAATATCCTCTACGGATATATGTGTAAGTTGTTGTTCTATATTTTCAAAATATGTGATGTTTTCTTTAGTTAAATCAATTTGACGTGTTAATTCATGTGCACGTGTTTTTAATTTATTATATTTTTTATAATACATTTGGGCATTGGTTGCTGGTGATTTTGTGATATCTAAAGGAATGGTTACTTCATTACCATCATAATAATTAGTAGTCGTCAGATACTCATCGCCTTGTTTAATTCTATAAATATTGGCAGTGATTAATTCACCAAATAATTGCTGTTCTTCTTTATCTTTAGTACCTTCTTGTTCATCGATTAATTTACTTAATTTATTTTGATATTTATGCAACTGTTGCTGTACAAATTTAACTAAATCATTTGCACGTTGTTTAACGCGTTCTCTTTCGCCTCTGGCATCATAATATCTATCTAATAAATCATGTAAAGAATCATATTCAACCATATCATCATAAAACTGATTTAAATGCATGAAGTAGAAATCTTCTTTTCCTGTTTCATGATTTTTATGAAAAACAGGGGTAGGCGATTCCTTTGTCTCATTCATTACAGAATCAAAAGCCTCTGGTAACGTTTCAGGTGTCATAAATTGTTTGCGATTGACGATTTCGTTCGTAATTAAAGGACTAAAGCCTTCAAATTGATTTAATAGCTGTCTAGCGATTTTCCCACTATTGAAATCAATGAATTTTAAAGCTTCTGTACCTGTAATATCATATGGATTTGTTTTATTTTGCGTAGGAGGTACTTCATATTGAAACCCAGGCATAACTGTACGATATTGATTTGTATTAGGCGTTAAATGTTTAAAACCTTCAATGATTTTGCGTTGATCATCTACTAATATTAAATTACTGTGTTTACCCATTATTTCTAAAATAACTGTACGGTATGTGGTATCACCAATTTCATCTTTACTGTGTATATCTATTTCTACACGTCTATCATTTCCAATTTGTCTTATAGCTTTAATAAAGCCACCCTCTAGATGCTTACGAAATACTCTTGCAAACATTGGTGGTTCAAATGGATTATCGTATTTTTTATCTGTTAAATGCATTCTAGCAAAACTAGGATGGATCGAGAGTAGAAGTTGATGGTTTTTACGATTTTGACGTATTACCATGATGATTGTATCGTTTTCAGGTTGATTGATTTTATGAATTCTACCATCAACGAGAAATTGTAAAGATTCTACCATTTTTCGTGTAAATAAACCATCGTATGCCATTACTATCAGCCACCTTATTTTTAGTCATTCATCATATTGTAACATGATGAAAAGATTTGGTCATGAGCAAAGATTGTTTGAACGTATGCTATACAACCAAACGCTCATTATGGTATCATAGTTTAATAATAGAAGAATAGCTTAGAGAGGTAGTAAGGCATGGACAATGAGAAAGGTTTGTTGATTGTACTTTCTGGACCTTCTGGTGTAGGAAAAGGTACAGTTAGAAAAAAAATATTTGATGACCCAACCACATCTTATAAATATTCTATCTCGATGACAACACGTAATATGCGTGAAGGTGAAGTCGATGGTGTAGATTATTTCTTCAAAACAAAATCAGAGTTTGAAGCATTAATTAAACAAGACCAATTTATAGAATATGCAGAGTATGTGGGTAATTATTATGGTACACCGGTGCAATACGTAAAAGATACAATGGACCAAGGACATGACGTATTTTTAGAAATTGAAGTAGAAGGTGCCAAACAAGTTCGTAAAAAGTTCCCTGATGCATTATTTATTTTTCTAGCACCACCAAGTTTAGATCATTTACGTGAACGCTTAGTCGGGCGTGGTACTGAGTCTGATGAAAAAATACAAAGTAGAGTACTCGAAGCTCGTAAAGAGGTTGAAATGATGAATTTATATGATTATGTTGTGGTTAATGACGAAGTTGAATTAGCTAAGCAACGTATTCAATCTATTGTTGAAGCTGAGCATTTGAAAAGGGAAAGAATTGAAGCAAAATATAGAAAAATGATATTGGAGGCAAAAAAATAATGTTATATCCACCATTAAATGATTTAACATCAAAAATCACATCAAAGTATTTAATCGCTACGACTGCTGCTAAACGTGCACGTGAGTTGGACGAGCATCCAAATAGTACGCTATTAAACAAATATAATTCTGAAAAATCAGTGGGAAAAGCATTGGAAGAAATTGCTGGCGGCGAAGTTTATCCTGAAACTACTAAATAACACTTTCTAAGCGAATGTTGAATAATATAATTTTATAATTTTGAAAAGTACACCGGGTTAATGTTGTGCACTTCAAAAGTCGGACATATGCGATGACTTTGAGGTTTCATAGCCAAGGTGTGCTTTTTTAATTTGGACATTAATTTGTGTATAATAAGCAGTAACCATATGTATACTTAAAGCAATTTAGCTAAAATATTAAAAGTTAAATTAACTAATGAAAAAATGCTATGTAATCCTATACATTAACCTTATACAGAATAAATACATTTGTCTATATTTAGTTATATTGAAGATTAAATATATAAACTACTATGTTAAATCATTAATAGAAAGATATAAATTATTTGGAGGAGAACTACGATGAAAAATATATTACTTGCTGTAACTGGTGGTATCGCTGCGTATAAAGCAATAGATTTAACGAGTAAACTCACACAGGCTGATTATAATGTCAGAGTGATGTTAACAGACCATGCACAAGAGTTTGTAACGCCTTTAGCTTTTCAAGCCATCGGTAGAAATCCTGTTTATACGAGCACTTTTAAAGAACACAATCCAGAAGAAATTCAACATGTAGCTTTAGGAGATTGGGCAGATGCAATTGTAGTTGCACCGGCAACTGCAAATATAATCGCTAAACTAGCAAACGGTATTGCTGATGACATGGTTACATCAACACTATTAGCTACAGAAACACCTAAATTTATCGCTCCAGCAATGAATGTACATATGTATGAGAATAAAAGAACGCAACATAATTTAGCAACGTTAAGCTCAGATGGTTATTATTTCTTAGAACCTGGTGAAGGTTTCTTAGCATGTGGCTATGTTGCAAAAGGTAGAATGGAAGAACCTTTGCAAATTGTAGAAAGGTTAAATCAATATTTTCAACACGACATATCAACACCAACAAATAGTAGATTTAACGGTATGAAAGCTTTGGTGACTGCTGGACCCACGATAGAAGAACTAGATCCAGTTCGTTATTTATCTAATCGCTCATCAGGTAAAATGGGATATGCGCTAGCAGAATCTTTAGCTCAAAGAGGGGCGACCGTGACACTTATATCTGGTCCAACCAAACTAACACCACCGAAAAATGTGGAAGTCATACAAGTAGAAAGTGCACAGCAGATGTTTGAAGCGGTTAAAACACGATTCGAGAACATGGATATTGTCTTTAAGTCTGCAGCAGTATCAGATTATGCTCCAACAGAATTATTAGAGCATAAACTAAAAAAACAACAAGGTGATTTGACGGTTACTTTTAAACGCACACCCGATATTTTAAAATATTTGGGAGAACATAAAGGTAAACAATTTTTAGTTGGTTTTGCAGCAGAAACGCAAAATATTGAAACATATGCTCAAAGAAAATTAAAAAGAAAAAACGCAGATGTTATCATAGCGAATAATGTTGGAGATCGCACAATTGGGTTTAGCTCTGATGATAATGCATATACAATGTACTATAAAAACGGTGAAACAATAGCGTTAGGAAAACACAAAAAAGTCATATTAGCGGAGCATATACTAGATAGTTTAGAAACAAGGTGGCAATAAAATGATAGCAAAAGTAAT
Source organism: Staphylococcus cohnii subsp. cohnii (assembly GCF_002902365.1). Classification (GTDB taxonomy): domain Bacteria; phylum Bacillota; class Bacilli; order Staphylococcales; family Staphylococcaceae; genus Staphylococcus; species Staphylococcus cohnii. Next base: position 151,747 of record NZ_PPQC01000067.1, read on the forward strand.
CGTAGATATCCCATCTAAAAGTGTTGACTTTACATTTGATTATATAATTCCACAAAAATTTCAAGCGATGATTGAAGTTGGTATGCGCGTAATTGTACCTTTTGGGCCGAGAACGATACAAGGTTATGTCATGGACATCACTAAGCAACCTGACACTGATATGGACATATCAAAATTAAAAGCAATAAAAGAGATACAAGATATTAAACCTGAATTAACGAAAGAATTAATACAACTAACAGACTGGTACCATACTTATTTTGTAACAAAGCGAATTTCTATGTTAGAGGTTATGCTTCCAAGTGCAATCAAAGCTAAATATACTAAAGTGTTTGCAGTTAAAGATGCTGAAGCTATACCAGAAAAATTATTAAAACGATTTGACTCGGAAGGGCATTATGCATATAAAGAAGCACAAAAAAATGATGACTTAACTCTAATTGCACCATTCTTAAAGCAAGGTGCAATTCTTGAAGATACCATTTTATCTCAAAGTTTAAAGAAAAAGAAACAACGTGCAGTGCGTATCGTCGAAGGTTTTGATTATGATATGGTATTAGGTTCTTTAGAAAAATCAAAAAAGCAATATGAATTATATGCTTATTTAATCGATGAAAGTCATCACGTTGTTTTTTTAAAGCAATTAGAAGAAATGGGATTTTCAAAATCTAGCATTGAGACATTAGCTCGTAAAGGTTTTATTGAGAAATATGATACAACCGTAGAGCGCGATCCTTTTGCGACGCGAGTATTTGAACAAGATCAAAAGCAACAACTTACAGAAGAACAACAAGAAGCATATGATGCCATACTTGAGACGATTAATAAAAATGAACAACGGACATTTTTATTACACGGTGTAACAGGTTCTGGGAAAACGGAAGTTTACTTACAAACCATAGAAAAAGTACTCAATCAGGGTAAACAAGCGATGATGTTAGTACCGGAAATTGCACTCACACCCCAAATGGTACTAAGATTTAAGCGAAGATTTGGGGATGAAGTTGCTGTTTTACATTCAGGATTATCTAAAGGTGAACGTTATGATGAATGGCAAAAAATTAGAGATGGTAAAGCGAGTGTGAGTGTTGGTGCTCGTTCCAGTGTGTTTGCCCCTTTTAAAGATTTAGGTATGATTATAATTGATGAAGAGCACGAGTCTTCGTATAAACAAGAAGACTATCCAAGATACCATGCTAGAGATATTGCACAATGGCGCAGTCAATATCATCAATGTCCTTTAGTATTAGGCAGTGCTACGCCAAGTTTGGAAACATATGCACGTGCAACTAAAGGTGTTTATGAACTATTATCATTACCTCATAGAGTGAATCAACAAGCATTGCCAGAAGTGAACATCGTAGATATGCGCGCTGAACTTGCATCAGGAAATCGCTCTATGTTTTCAGAAGATTTGCGTCAGGCGATTCAAGAACGATTGGATAAAAAAGAACAAGTTGTTTTATTTTTAAATAGACGTGGCTATGCGTCATTTATGTTGTGTCGTGATTGTGGTCATGTACCTCAATGTCCTAATTGCGATATTTCTTTAACATATCATAAATCAACGGATCAATTGAAATGCCATTATTGCGGTCATCAAGAAATCCCACCCAATAAGTGTCCTAACTGTGAAAGTGAACATATTAGGCAGGTTGGAACGGGTACGCAAAGAGTTGAAGAATTATTACAAGAAAATTATCAGGAAGCAAAGATTATTCGTATGGATGTTGATACCACTTCCCGGAAAGGCGCACATGAACAATTATTAGATGACTTTGGTTCAGGTAAAGGGGATATTTTACTGGGAACACAAATGATAGCAAAAGGCTTAGACTTTCCAAATATTACATTAGTTGGCGTATTAAATGCTGATACGATGTTGAATTTGCCTGACTTTAGAGCTAGTGAGCGTACATATCAATTGTTGACGCAGGTTTCAGGTCGTGCAGGCCGCCATGAAAAAGAGGGGCAAGTAATTATACAAACGTATAATCCTGAACATTATGCAATTAAAGATGTTCAAGATAATGACTATTATTCCTTTTTTGAAAAAGAAATGAATTATAGAAAATTAGGTAAATATCCGCCATATTTCTTTTTAATTAATTTTACGATTGCACACAAAGATATGAAAAAAGTAATGGAAGCTTCTAAACACATACACAAAATATTGTTACAGCATTTATCAGATAAGGCATTAGTGTTAGGTCCTTCTCCAGCAGCTTTATCACGAATTAATAATGAATACCGCTTTCAAATATTAATTAAATATAAAAGCGAACCTTCCTTACACGAAGCACTAAAATATTTAGATGATTTTTATCATGATCAATATTTAAAAGACAAATTGTCACTGAAGATTGACATTAATCCTCAAATGATGATGTAGGACACTATTAAATGTCGTTTAACCGTAATGTTTTAAAAACTTTTCTAGGTTGTAAAAAATAAACTAGTGGCAGAAAAGGACAATAATTTAACATGCTATATTATTAAATTACTGAATACGCGTTAGTCTTATTTTAGAAAAGCAACTTTTGCTTATGTTAGATTTGTGATATTAAATCGTAAATTTTAACATTAAAGCACTAAATTTTTAATATGTTTGTTTACAAATAAATTTTGACAAGAGGGGAGCAAACAACATAAACCTGTTGTTTAGCGATTAAGTTACAGGTTAGATAGTTAATATTTTCTTTTTTAAAAGTGGGGTCTGTCAATCGGTGTTTTGCTGATTTGATGGCCCTATTTTTTTGTTAAATTTTAAATATTAATGGTTGAATATGATTAATAGATATAGTAAATTTATTTGCTCATATTTTTTTAAAAGGAGTAATAGATATGGAGATGAGAATTGCAAATATAAATGATATTGAAACAATTATAAAATTAAGAAAAGAACAATTACTTGATCAAGGTATGCTTGCTACGGAAGATATTGATGATAATATGAGAGAATATTTTGAAGATGTTTTCGACAAAGAAAATATTTTCCAAGTGTTTATGATAGATAATCAACAAGTTGTATCTACAGGAGCAGTTATTTTTCAACAAATACCACCCGCATATGATAATTATTCTGGTATTGAAGGTTATATTACCAATGTTTATACAACTAAATTGTACAGAGGATTAGGTTTAAGTAAACAAATTTTAGATGAGCTTTTATTAAAGTGTAAAACAGAACAAGTCAATATAGTTAATTTAAAAGCTTCTACTAAGGCAGAACCATTATATTCTAAAATTGGTTTCATAAAAAATGCATCATCCATGACCATTGAGTTATAAAATAATGAAGTGAACAATATTAGATATAAATTTTTTATTGAAATCATAATTGAAGTTAAAGCTCTCAATATATAATAAATCTAAATATAAAATTAAGAAGTAGAAGTAAGAGTATTCAATTAAACTATTATTGATTTCTTTTTACTTCTACTTTTTTTAATTAATTCATATATTAAATTATGTAAATCGATTAATAAAAATGCTTTCGCAATATAAATAATAATGATAGCATATTATTAATTTATAAGAATTGGTTGGTATAAATGTATTATACGCAATCGCTAACATTTTAATGCTTAATCATTAATGGCAATATTATATGATAATGCTATATACTTATTGATTTTAAAAGGGAGGAAATATATGGAATATAATCAGTTTAAACAACCCATCGGTAAGTCATTAATCAATTTCAATCAACCCAAAGCACCAACCGTTGATGTGTTAGAAGGGAAGTACTGTAGGTTAGAAAAATTAGCAACGCAACATATTAATCCTTTATTTAATCATTTCAAAGCACAAGATGATGCACCTAATTGGACTTATTTACCGGATGAGCAGCCTAAAAGTTATGATGATTTTGCAGCATATATAAATAATAAAAGACAAACAAAAGATCCATACTTTTTTGCTATCATTGATCGATTAGATAATGACGTGGTAGGCATTTTATCATTACTGAGAATAAATGAACAAAATGCAACGATTGAAGTTGGGCATATTCACTATGCTAATAAAATGAAACAAACACGTATAGCTACAGAGACGCACTACTTATTAGCAAAATATATTTTTGACACGTTGGGCTATAGAAGATATGAATGGAAGTGTGATGCATTCAACGAACCATCTATAAAGGCGGCAAAACGACTTGGGTTCAAATATGAGGGTTTATTTAAACATCATACTATTTATAAACAACGAAGTAGAGATACATACTGGCTTGCTATGTTAGCAGATGAGTGGTCACAATATAAAAGTAAGTTTGAAAATTGGTTGAACGAAAACAATTTTGATGAATTTGGTAATCAAATCAATAAGTTATCGCTATGATATCACAAAAGTTAACTGGAGCATAAAGATATATTACACCGTAAGCTTGTAAGTGAGAGCTTGCGGTTATATTTTGTGATAAAGCAAAAGTGTAAAAAAGAAAATATGTATTGTTTCAACGCTTGCATTTCATCTAAGCTTGGTGCAAATTTAACTAAAATAAGTTATAATGATATGATGAATTTTTATGAGGAGTAATTTGTATGACAATAAAGCAACTTGTTGCAGCAGAAAATCCAATTTTACATAAAAACGTTCCTGATGTAACGCGATTTGATGAAAACTTAGCTCAATTATTGCTCGATTTAGAAGACACTATGTATGAAGTTGAAGCTTCTGCCATATGTGCGCCACAAATTGGCATCTTACAAAAAGTAGCTATTATCGATATGGAAATAGATGGATTGTTACAACTTATCAATCCAAAAATTATTCGCGAATCAGACCAAAAAGTAACTGACATAGAAGGATCTATTTCATTACCTGACATTTATGGTGAAGTTGAAAGAAGTAAAATGATTGTTGTTAAAAGTAATGATAAAAATGGAAATGAAGTAGAAATGACAGCATATGATGATATTGCGCGTATGATATTACATATGATTGATCATTTTGAAGGGAAACTTTTTACAGAACGTGCGGATAAAATTTTGACTGAAGCAGAAGTGGAGGCGTATTTTGAAAATGAGTAGAATAATTTTTATGGGAACACCTGATTTTTCGACAAAAGTGTTAGAAATGTTAATTGCAGAACATAATGTCATAGCAGTAGTTACACAACCTGATCGACCAGTTGGCAGAAAGCGAAAATTAACACCACCACCAGTGAAACAAGTTGCGATAGAACATGCAATCCCTGTATATCAACCGGAAAAACTGTCACAATCAGAAGAATTACAGATGTTGATTGATTTGAACGCGGATTTAATCGTTACTGCAGCATTTGGTCAATTATTACCACAAACTTTATTGGATTCACCAAAGTTAGGTGCTATCAATGTGCATGCATCATTACTGCCTAAATATAGAGGTGGCGCGCCCATACATCAAGCGATTATAGATGGAGAAACACAAACTGGTATTTCTATCATGTATATGGCTAAGAAATTGGATGCTGGAAATATTATATCTCAAAAAGCAATCGATATTGAACCGCAAGATGATGTTGGTGTGATGCATGATAAATTAAGCTTCTTAGGTGCTGAATTATTAAAAGAAACGCTTCCTTCTATTATTAATGGTACGAATGAAAGTATTGTTCAAAATGAAGATGAAGCAACATTTGCATGTAACATTCGTCGTGAAGATGAAAAAATTGATTGGTCAAAACCTGCTGAAGTAATTTATAACCATATTAGAGGCTTGTCTCCATGGCCGGTTGCTTACACAATAATGGATGAAGAAAATTTAAAGGTCTATGCTTCTCGCATTGAAAAAGATAAAGATGGTGAACCGGGTACAATAATAGAGACAACTAAGAAAGCAATTGTTGTGGCTACAGGTTCTAACGATGCGATTGCATTAACAGAGATTCAAGTTGCGGGTAAAAAAAGAATGCCTACAGCTAATTACTTAAGTGGTGTGCAATCAACACTCGTTGGGAAGGTATTAAAATGACAATTGAAACTAATGTAAGATTATTAGCTTTTGAAACATTACAAGATATTATTAATGATAAGGCATATAGTAATATTATTATTAACGAGGTATTAACCAATAATGATTTAAGTCGGGCAGATAAGAATTTATTAACCGAATTAGTGTATGGTACATTAAAAAGAAAATATACACTTGATTATTATTTGAAACCTTTCGTGCAAACTAAACTTAAAGGTTGGGTCAGACAATTACTGTGGATGAGTATCTATCAATATATTTACTTGGATAAAGTCCCTGAACATGCAATTATTAATGAAGCTGTTAATATAGCAAAATATAAAGGTGGCCCACATAATGGTAATGTGGTTAATGGGATTTTGAGAAACCTTATGCGCAGTGAATTACCAAATTTTAATGAAATTACGGACGATAAGAAGCGCATTGCTATTCAATATAGTTTGCCCAAATGGCTTGTTGATCACTGGGTTACACACTTTGGAATAGAAGAAACTGAAGCAATTGCACAATCATTTTTAACAAAAGTGACAACAACTGTAAGGGTCAATTTGACAAGAATTTCAGTTGAAAATGTGATGCAACGTTTAGAAGACGAAGGTTATACTGTAACGCAAGATAATGACATTACAATTTGTTTACATATTAGTGGTAAACCGATTATAGAGTCACGTGTATTTAAAGATGGTCTAGTCTCTATCCAAGATAAGAGCTCTATGTTTGTAGCTGATGTAATGGATCTCCAAGATGGCGACATTGTATTAGATGCTTGTAGTGCACCTGGTGGAAAGGCATGCCATATAGCAGAAAGACTTCACGGTACTGGACATGTAGATGCGACAGATATCCATGAACATAAAATTGATTTGATTGATTTTAATATTCGTAAATTACGATTATCTAACATTTCTGCTTTTAGTCACGATGCGACGAAAAATTATGATAAAGTGTATGATAAGATTTTGGTAGATGCACCTTGTAGTGGTTTGGGTGTACTTAGACATAAGCCAGAAATCAAATATGAACAAAGTCAACAAAGCATACAATCTTTAGTGAATATTCAACTAGAAATTTTAAATAACGTGAAAAATCATTTACGACCTGGCGGCACATTAGTTTATTCAACTTGTACGATAGAACAGTTAGAAAATGAAAATGTTATATATACATTTTTAAAAGAAAATAAAGATTTTGAATTTGATTTATTTGAACATCCAATCAGTGGAGAAAAAGTAAAAACGTTACAGGTGCTACCTCAGCATTTTAATTCTGATGGCTTTTTCATTACTAGGATAAAAAGAAAGGAACAATAAATAATGATAACTGCAGAAAAGAAGAAAAAAAATAAATTTCTTCCCAATTTCGAAAAGCAATCTATTTACTCTTTGAGATATGATGAAATGGAAAATTGGTTAAAAGAAAATGGACAACAAAAATTCAGAGCGAAACAAATCTTTGAATGGTTATATGAAAAACGAGTAGATAGCATTGATGAAATGACAAATCTGTCTAAAGAGCTAAGAGCACTTTTAAAAGACCATTTTGCAATGACAGTGATGACTACAGTAGTCAAACAAGAAAGTAGAGATGGTACGATTAAGTTTTTATTTGAATTACAAGATGGTTACACGATTGAAACAGTATTAATGAGACATGAATATGGGAACTCTGTATGTGTCACTACTCAAGTGGGTTGCCGTATAGGTTGTACATTCTGTGCATCTACATTAGGTGGCCTAAAGCGAAATTTAGAAGCGGGAGAAATTGTATCTCAGGTACTCACTGTTCAAAAAGCCTTGGATGAAACTGATGAACGTGTATCTCAAATTGTAATCATGGGAATTGGTGAGCCATTTGAAAACTATGATGAAATGATGGACTTTTTAAAGATTGTTAACCATGATAATGGTTTAAATATAGGTGCCCGTCATATTACTGTTTCTACTTCTGGTATTATACCTAGAATTTATGATTTTGCTGACGAAGATATTCAAATAAATTTTGCAGTAAGTTTACATGGTGCTAATGACGAAATTCGTTCTCGTTTAATGCCTATTAATCGCGCGTATAACGTTGAAAAATTAATGGAAGCCATTAAATATTATCAAGAAACAACAAATAGACGTATTACATTTGAATACGGACTGTTTGGAGGCGTCAACGACCAAGTTGAACATGCGAGAGAGTTAGCACATTTAATCCAAAAATTAAACTGTCATGTGAATTTAATACCTGTAAATCATGTGCCGGAAAGAAATTACGTTAAGACACCTAAAGAGGATATCTTTAAATTTGAAAAAGAATTAAAGAGATTAGGTATTAATGCAACAATAAGAAGAGAACAAGGTGCTGATATTGATGCAGCATGTGGTCAATTAAGAGCTAAGGAACGAAAAGTAGAAACGAGGTAATAGTATGCTAAAAGCACAATTTTTTACTGACACAGGTCAATATCGTGAAAAGAACGAAGATGCAGGTGGTGTGTTCTATAATCAAACAGAACAACAGTTACTTGTACTCTGTGATGGTATGGGTGGACATTTAGCAGGAGAAGTAGCAAGTCAATTTGTGACAGATGAGTTGCAACGTCGTTTTGAAGAAGAAAATTTAATTGAACCTAACCAAGCGGAAGATTGGCTGAGAACCACACTAAAAACGATTAACCGTGAATTATATCAACTCTCAGTTGACAATGCAGACTATCAAGGCATGGGAACAACTTGTGTTTGTGCACTTGTATTTGATGATTATGTCGTTGTCGCAAATATTGGTGATTCAAGAGGATATTTGATTAATAGTAGAGAAATTGAACAAATTACAAATGATCATTCTTTCGTTAATCACTTAGTAATGATTGGGCAAATTAGTGTCGAAGAAGCTTTTAATCATCCTCAAAAGAATATTATTACAAAAGTCATGGGTACGGATAAAGTGGTAACACCAGATATTTTTGTAAAAAGAACCAATTTTTATGATTTTCTATTATTAAATTCGGATGGATTAACAGATTTTGCAAGAAATCATATGATTCAAGAAGAATTAATGCAAGAAAATGATTTAGAAACACATGGTCGGAATCTTATTGAATTAGCATTATCCCAAGAAACAAATGATAATGTAAGCATTGTTTTAGCAGAAATTGAAGGAGATAAGGTATGATTGGAAAATTAATAAGCGAACGTTATAAAGTGATAAAAAAGCTTGGCGGCGGTGGCATGAGCACGGTTTATTTGGCTGATGACACTATTTTGAATCGCAATGTAGCAATCAAAGCTATTAGGATACCTTCTGGTGAAAAAGAAGAAACAATTAAGCGTTTTGAGCGTGAAGTTCACAACTTAACACAGCTTTCTCATCAACATATCGTAAATGTTTTTGATGTTACTGAAAATGATGAAAATTTCTTTTTAGTGATGGAATACATAGAAGGTCCCACTTTATCAGAATATATTCAACAACATCGACCTTTAGACATCAAAACTGTAATCAAATTTACTGAACAAATTATTGAAGGAATAAAGCATGCACATGATACAAAAATTGTTCATCGTGATGTAAAGCCTCAAAATATTTTGGTGAATCATGATCAAACATTAAAAATATTAGATTTTGGTATTGCAAAAGCATTAAGTGAAACAACGATGACGCAAACAAATCATGTTTTAGGTACGGTTCAATACCTTTCTCCTGAACAAGCTCGCGGTGATGCAACAGATAACGGTACTGATATATATTCAATTGGTGTTGTGCTTTATGAAATGTTAGTAGGGCAACCTCCATTTTCAGGTGAAACAGCAGTAAGTATTGCTATAAAGCATATTCAAGATCCGATGCCTAATGTTTCTAATAAACGTTCTGAAGTACCACAATCACTGAGCAATGTCGTGCTAAAAGCTACTGAAAAAGATAAGAATGATCGTTATCAAACAGTACAAGAAATGCAAGATGACTTGTCTACTGTGCTGTCAAAAGAGCGAGAGAATGAATCACCATATCATTCTGTTGATGCAGACACTAAAACGGTTCCTATTGATAAAAATGAAATAGCTAATCAGACACGTGATGAAGATAAATCAAAAAGCATGAATCAAACCATGCAAATTCCAATTGTTAATCAACAATATTTTCAATCGAATGAGGAACAATTATATGCGATGCCTCCGAAAAAAAGATCGAAAAAGAAAAAGTTTTTCTATGGTTTAATCATCGTACTACTTTTATTTGGACTCTTTGGTTTCATGGCTATGGGAATGTTCGGTAATAAATATTTAGAAACACCTAATTTAATAGGTAAAACTGAAAAAGAAGCAGAAGGTATTTTAAAAGATAATAAACTAGAATTAGGCAAAACTACAAGAGCATACAGTGATAAGTATCCAGAGAATAAAATTATTAAAACATCACCAGGAAAAGGTGAGCGTTTAGAACAACAAAGTAAAGTAGATATTGTGTTATCAAAAGGTCCTAAAACTGCAGAAATGCCAAATTTATATGGTTTACCAAAATCAGAAGCGTTAAATAAATTAAAAAAACTAGGAATTGATGATGCTAAAGTTGATCAATCTTATACAAAACAAAATGTTGCTAAGGGTTTAATTGAAGCACAAAGTATTTCACCAGGCGATAGAGTGAAAATAAATGATAGTGACATTAAATTGACTGAATCGTTAGGTGTTAAACAAGTTTATGTGGATGATTATGAGAAAAAATCGTTTAAGACTGCTAAATCAGAACTGGAATCTAAAGGATTTAAAGTCGTTACTGTAGAAAAACGTTCTGATAAAACAGTTAAAAAGGATAATGTTATTAGTCAATCACCTAAAGGCGAAGAAGTAGACGAAGGTTCTACCATAGAATTTGTGGTATCCACAGGTGAACCTAAAGCATCAGAGAAAAAAGATGATAAAGATTCTGATGAGCAAGAAGACAAGTCATCTAAAGAAGATGAAAAATCACAAACTAAAACTTATACAGAAACTTATCAAGTTCCCTATACGGGCGATGATGATGAAAGTCAAGAAGTGAAGGTATATGTGAGAGACAAAGATGACAAAGGATCATCAGCTGCACAAAGCTTTAAAATTAAAGATGACAAAACTGTAACCATTCCGATGACTATTGAAAAAGGAGAGACGGCTGGTTATACCATTCGAGTTGATGGTAAGGTTGTAGCTGATAAAGATATTCCTTACGATTTTTAGCGCAACTTAACGAACGAAGCAAAGCGAAGAGAGTTTAGTTGCGCTTATGCAGAAGCCAAGGCTTCGGCGAACCGAAGGCGAACGAAGCAAAGCGAAGAGAGTATAGTTGCGCTTATGCAGAAGCCAAGGCTTCAGCGAACCGAAAGGCGAACGAAGCAAAGCGAAGAGAGTATAGTTGCGCTTATGCAGAAGCCAAAGGCTTCAGAGAACTTCTTTTAAAAAACGTTTATAACAGAGTATTATTTCTACGGTTGCTCGTAGTTATAATGCTCTGTTATTTATTTTTAACTGAAATAGTCTCAAATCATATTTAAATTAAAAAGCCTTTGCTATAATATAGTATGTAAAGCTTTAAAAAGAGGGGTGCCTAAGTGAAAACAGGACGCATCATAAAATCATTAAGTGGTGTATATCGTGTAGATGTAAATGGACAAATGTATGACACAAAACCACGTGGATTATTTAGAAAAAATAAATTTTCGCCTATCGTTGGTGATGTTGTAGATTTTGAAGTTGAAAATATTACAGAAGGTTATATTCACCATGTTCATGAACGAAAAAATGAATTAAAAAGACCACCAGTTAGCAATGTTGATCATCTTGTATTAGTTATGAGTGCAGTAGAGCCTGAATTTTCAACTCAGTTATTGGATAGGTTTTTAGTAATCGCACATTCTTATCATATGAGACCTCGCATATTAGTAACCAAACGTGATATTACTTCACCTAACATGCAAAACACAATATTACAGACACTAAAAGTTTATGAAAAGATGGGATATAATACACAATTTATAAGTGTTGAAGACCATATCGGTGAGGTTTTCACACAATGGGGTGAAGGACTAGTGGTATTAAGCGGTCAGTCAGGTGTTGGGAAATCTACCTTATTAAATAAATATTTTCCTGAATTGGATATTGAAACACAACATATATCTAAAGCCCTAAATAGAGGGAGACATACTACAAGACATGTAGAGTTATTTGAAAGAGAAAATGGCTTTATAGCTGATACGCCTGGATTTAGCGCGTTGGATTTTAATCATATTCAAAAAGATGAAGTGAAACATTATTTCATGGAAATCAATGAATATGGTGAACAATGTAAATTTAGAGACTGCAACCATATAAACGAACCCAAATGTAACGTTAAAAATGAAATAGAAAAAGGAAATATAGCTCGTTTTAGATATGAACATTATTTACAATTATTTAAAGAAATTGCAAACAGAAAGGAAAGATATTAAGTGGCAAAATTATATCCATCATTATTATCAGCTGATTTTTTACAATTACAAGAGGAATTAAAGGCTTTGGAAGATGCGGGTGTTGATGGTGTGCACTTTGATGTGATGGACGGTCAATTTGTTCCAAACATTTCAATTGGATTACCTATATTAGAAGCAGTTAGGAAAGGTACTGATTTACCAATAGATGTACATTTAATGATAGAAGAACCTGAAAAGTATGTAGAGCTTTTTGCAACGCAAGGAGCAGATATGATTTCAGTACATGTAGAAGCAACACCACATATTCACAGAGTGATACAACAAATTAAAAAGGCAAATGTACAAGCTGGTGTAGTCATTAACCCAGGCACATCAGTAGATGCGATTATTCCAGTGCTGAAAATGGTGGATTATGTACTTGTCATGACAGTCAATCCTGGATTTGGGGGTCAAACTTTCATTCAAGAAAGTATTGATAAATTAGACCAACTTGACAAGATGAAGAAAGAATTAAATTTGTCATTTGAAATCGAAGTTGATGGTGGTATTAACGACGAAACAGTTTCAACTGTAGTCGAACACGGTGCTACTATGTTAGTAGCTGGTTCATATTTCTTTAAACAAAAGGATTATAAACAAGTGACGCAAACATTGAAAGGTTGAAGTCAATGAAAGTCAATTTATTATGCGGTGCAAGAAATTTACCAGAAAGCATTTTACAAAATAAAACAAACGAGGCATGGATAGGGATTGATCGAGGTGCATTAATCTTGATTGAATCGGGGATTATGCCACAATTTGCAGTCGGTGATTTTGATTCAATAACTAAAGAAGAAAAGGATTATTTGACTGAAAAATTAGCAATTAATCCATATAATTCCGAAAAAGATGACACTGATTTAGCATTAGGTATCGAACAAGCTATAAGTTCAGGTTATAGTGAAATATGTGTTTACGGTGCAACCGGGGGGCGTTTAGACCATTTTATGGGTGCATTGCAAATATTAGAAAAGCCAGAATATACAAAAAAACAAATTAATATTAAAATCATTGATCAACAAAATGAAATTTCATATCTATCTGCTAAAGACTATAATATCGAAAGGGATTTAAATTACCCGTATATATCATTTATTCCTATTGCTTATCCCACAGTTATTTCATTAATCAATTTTAAATATGAATTGAAACAAGCATCTTTACAGTTAGGTTCTACATTGACAATATCTAATGAATTAATAAAACCACAAGGCATTGTTTCTATTCATTCAGGTAGCGTGTTAATGATTAAAAGTAAAGACTGATATATCGTAGTAAATTTAAACAAAAAAAAGACCAATCCTCCACATAAGGATTGGTCTTTTTCGTGCATTATATTTATTAAACTCTAGTTACTTTACCAGATTTTAAAGCACGTGCAGAAACCCAAACTTTTTTAGGTTTTCCGTCTACAAGAATTCTAACTTTTTGAAGGTTAGCATTCCATCTTCTTTTAGAAGAATTTAAAGCGTGTGAACGATTGTTTCCAGTTGAAGCTTTACGACCTGTTACGAAACATTGTTTGCCCATGAAAGTACCTCCTTTAATAAATATAAATACACATATCTACTACATACTTGAATAATGTACCACATTAAAAAAATAATGGCAATAAAATGAAAAAAATTTCTTTACATAGCTTCTACTTTTGTTACACTCATTTTATGATATAATTGTAAACTATGGATAATATTGTATTTTTTAATCTTAATAAAAAGTTTTAAAGTATCAAAAATAAAGTGAGAACCATAAACTAGGAGGCCCAATAAAATGACATTAGAAATTACAAATGATTATGGTAGCATAGACATTTCAAACGAAGTAATAGCTTCAGTTGTGGGTAGTAAAGCAGTAGAATGTTATGGCATTGTAGGAATGGCTTCTAGACAACAAGTAAGAGATGGAATTGCTGAAATATTAGGCTATGAAAATTATGCAAAAGGCATTGTTGTGAGAGAAGAAAATAGTGTATTGGATGTTGATATGTACATCATTGTAAGTTATGGTACGAAAATATCAGAAGTTGCAAGCAATGTTCAATCAACTGTCAAATATACATTAGAACAAACATTAAAAGTTAAAGTAAATTCAATTAATATATTTGTACAAGGCGTACGAGTGGATAATGGCAAGAAAAACTAGGAGGACATAACGAGATGGTTAGTAAAATAAATGGTAAATTATTTGCTGAAATGATTATTCAAGGGGCACAAAATTTATCTAATCATTCAGATTTAGTAGATTCATTAAATGTATACCCGGTTCCAGATGGTGATACAGGGACAAATATGAACTTAACTATGACATCAGGTAGAGAAGCTGTAGAAGAGAATTTATCTCAACATATAGGTGAGTTAGGTAAAACCTTTTCAAAAGGTTTATTAATGGGTGCACGAGGTAATTCTGGTGTTATTTTATCACAACTTTTTAGAGGCTTTAGTAAAAATTTAGAAGATTTTAGTGAAATTAATGCACAACAATTAGCAGATAGTTTTAAAGCTGGTGTTGACACTGCATACAAAGCAATTATGAAACCCGTAGAAGGTACAATTTTAACTGTCGCTAGAGATGCTGCGGATGCAGGTTTACAAAAGGCACAAGAAACAGAAGATTGCATTGAACTTGTGACATATATTATAGAACAAGCTCATATTTCTTTAGAAAATACGCCTAATTTATTACCTGTATTAAAAGAAGTTGGCGTAGTTGACAGTGGTGGTAAAGGATTAGTCATCGTTTATGAAGGTTTTCTAAAAGCGTTAAAAGGTGAAACTGTAACTGCAGAAACTCCAAAATTAAATACAGAAACTTTAGTAAATGAAGAACATGATTTCCACGGTGTGATAAATACTGAAGATATTGTTTATGGGTATTGTACCGAAATGATGGTTCGTTTTGGAGTTAATAAAAAAATGTTCGATGAAAATACTTTTAGAGAAGAGATGAGCCAATTTGGTGATTCATTATTAGTTATTAATGATGATGAAATTGTAAAAGTTCATGTACATACTGAAAAACCCGGCGATGTTTTTAATTACGGTCAGCAATACGGTGAATTAATTAAACTAAAAGTTGAGAATATGCGTGAACAACATCGTGAAGTCGTAAAAAAAGAACAAAAAGGTTCTAATGCACAGCAATCTAATCAAGAAACTTCAACAGTAGACACTGCAGTTATCGCTATTTCTATGGGAGAAGGCATATCTGAATTGTTTAAATCCATGGGTGCGACACATTTAATAAGTGGTGGCCAGACAATGAATCCGTCTACAGAAGATATTGTGAAAGTGATTGAACAATCACAATGTAAACGAGCAATCATCTTGCCAAATAATAAAAATATTATGATGGCGAGTGAACAGGCTGCAACAATTGTAGATGCTGAAGCTGTTGTCATTCCTACGAAATCTATACCACAGGGAATAGCTGCATTATTTAACTTTGATGAATCCGACGAGCTGACTGACAATAAAGCACGTATGGTTGAATCATTAGAAGTGGTAGCGTCTGGATCTGTTACCTATGCGGTGAGAGATACTAAAGTTGATGGCGTGGAAATTAAAAAAGACGCATTTATGGGATTAATCGAAGATAAAATTATCACAAGTAATGAAGACGAATTTGAGACAGTAAAACAACTATTATCTCAAATGATTACTGACGAAAGTGAAATAATTACTATGATTATTGGTGAAGATGCCAACGGTGAGATAACATCTAATGTTGAATCTTGGATTGAAGCAACATATCCAGACATTGAACTAGATCAACATCAAGGTGATCAACCAGTATATCAATATCTGTTCTCTGTTGAATAATTTTAGTTTGTTGATAACGACAAAAATTCTATTAATATACGTAATTAGGTATGTTTCATATCTAGTTACGTATATTTATTTTTGAAGTAAAATAAAACATTTGGTAGATATAAAATCTTTAAAAAGTATATACAAGGTTATTGTGTTTTATTTATTAATATTTATTGTGAAAAAATTTTTATTTTTGCTACTTTTATATGTATATTCAATTCACAATAGTGTGCAATTTGTAACAACTTTAAATTAAAAGCAGTACAACCAAAATTAGTTTATAATGTTTACTTAAATTGTTATAATAATAAAGGTGCAAATGAAATGTAAGCGCAACACTTTAGAATGATTAAAAATAAGGGTGGGGTATCCATTATGAAATATAAAACAGTTTTCGATATAATTGGCCCAACAATGGTTGGTCCATCATCTTCACATACAGCAGGTGCAGTCAGAATTGGGTTAGTAGCTAAAGATTTATTTAATGAAATACCAAAACAAGTTGATATATATTTGTATGGCTCATTTATGGAAACATATAAGGGTCATGGTACTGATGTCGCACTTGTAGGTGGTTTATTAGGATATGATACAGACGATGATCGAATCCAAAAAAGTTTGGAAACTGCTGAAGAAATTGGGATGAAAGTAAATTTTATTGAAATGGCAGAAGAACGCTCTCACCCAAATACTGCAATTATTAATATGAGAGACGGAGAAAAAGAAATTTCTGTTGAAGGTGTATCTATCGGTGGTGGTAAAATAGAAGTTGTTGCAATCAATGGTTTTAGTATTGCAATTAGTGGCAATTATCCAGCACTTTTAGTATTCCATAAAGATACATTCGGTACGATTGGACGCGTCGCTAATATTTTAGGTGATTCCAGTATTAATGTTGGCAGCATGCAAGTTTCAAGAAAAGAAAAAGGCGACCAAGCATTAATGACTTGTGAATTAGATGATGCTATCAATAATGAAATAA
>NZ_PPQC01000067.1:168982-185376 GCF_002902365.1 Staphylococcus cohnii subsp. cohnii
AAATAAAAAACGTCGATGGTGTAGTGACAGTCTCACTCATGGGCGACGCCTAATGGAGGGTTATCAATGTTTAAAAGTGTGAAAGAACTCATTGAAAAATGTGAGACAGAAAATAAAAAAATATATGAAGTGATGCTCGAGCAAGAAATGGAAGTTACGGGTCTATCAGAAGAAGAAGTATATGCACATATGGATAAGAATTTACAAACTATGGAAAATGCTTTAGATGAAGGCTTAGAAGGTGTTACTTCAACGACTGGTTTAACAGGTGGAGATGCTGTTTTAATCAAAGAATACTTAAAAACAGGTAAATCTTTATCTGGTGCAACTTTATTAGACGCTGTTAGTAAAGCAGTAGCAACAAATGAAGTAAATGCTGCAATGGGGAAAATTTGTGCTACACCAACAGCTGGTTCAGCTGGGGTAGTTCCCGGCGTTTTGTTTGGTTTGAAACCACGACTTGAGCCTACGCGTAAAGATATGTTGAATTTCTTACTTACTTCAGGCGCATTTGGATTTGTTGTAGCAAATAATGCATCGATATCAGGTGCGGCAGGAGGTTGTCAGGCTGAAGTTGGCTCTGCTGCGGCTATGGCAGCAGGTGCAACAGTTGAACTTGCAGGTGGTACACCTCAACAATCTTCTGAAGCTTTTGCAATTTGTTTGAAAAATATGCTAGGTTTAGTATGTGACCCAGTAGCTGGTTTAGTAGAAGTACCTTGTGTAAAAAGAAATGCAGCTGGAGCATCTAATGCAATCGTATCAGCAGATATGGCATTAGCAGGTGTAACTTCTAGAATACCGACAGATGAAGTTATAGAAGCGATGTATAAAATAGGGCAAACGATGCCTTCAGCATTGCGTGAAACTGGTCGTGGAGGTTTAGCAGGTACACCGACAGGACAGCGTTTAAAACAAGAAATATTTGGTGATTAAAATGTCAAAAGTCAATTTAATAGAAAGTACATTTCCTTTATCTCAAATTAAGGGTTTAGGTCCGAAACGGTTAGCGGTATTAAATGAATTGAACATTTATACAGTAGAGGATTTAATTTTATATCTACCAACGCGTTATGAAGACAATACTGTAATTGACTTAAATGAAGCAGAAGATCAAGCGATGGTGACTGTTGTTGGGGAAGTATACTCAACACCCACTGTCGCTTTTTTTGGTAGGAATAAATCTAAGCTTACAGTTCATTTAATGGTTAACAACATTGCTGTAAAATGTGTGTTTTTTAACCAACCTTATCTGAAAAACAAACTAGAATTACACCAAACGATTACGATTAAAGGTAAATGGAATAGAAACAAGCAAGAAATTAACGGAAATCGAATGTTTTTTAATCAATCAGCGATGGATGATGTACAATTTGAACCCATTTATCGAATTAAAGAGGGGATAAAGCAAAAACCACTACGTGATATGATTAGGCAAGTATTAGGACATGTCACGATTCATGAATGGATATCAGATGCGTTAAGAGCAAAATATAAATTAGAAACGCTAGAAGATACAATCAAAACATTGCACCTTGCGCCTGATAAAACCTCATTACTCAAAGCTAGAAGAACATACGCATTTATTGAATTATTTATGTTTGAACTAAGAATGCAATGGCTAAATAGATTGGAAAAAATATCAGATGAGGCAATCGAAATTGATTATGATATTCAATTAGTTAGAAATTTTATAGCAAGTTTACCATTTGAATTAACCGACGCACAAAAGCAAAGTGTCAATGAGGTATTTAGAGATTTAAAAGCACCCATCCGTATGCATAGATTATTACAAGGTGATGTTGGTTCAGGGAAAACAGTAGTAGCTGCAATTTGTATGTATGCATTAAAAACGGCAGGTTATCAATCTGCTTTAATGGTACCTACAGAAATACTTGCCGAGCAGCACGCTGAAAGTCTTGCGGAGTTATTTGGTGACAGAATGAATATTGCTTTACTAACAGGTTCTGTTAAAGGGAAAAAGCGCAGAATTTTGTTGGAACAACTTGAGCAAAATGAGATAGATTGTATTATTGGAACACATGCGCTTATTCAAGATGATGTTGTATTTAATAATGTCGGTCTTGTAATTACAGATGAACAGCATCGTTTTGGTGTCAATCAACGACAATTGTTGAGAGAAAAAGGTGCTATGACAAATGTTTTGTTTATGACAGCGACACCTATTCCACGTACTTTAGCGATTTCAGTTTTTGGAGAGATGGATGTATCTTCAATCAAACAGTTACCAAAAGGTAGGAAACCTATTATAACTTCTTGGTCTAAGCATGAAGCGTATGAAAGCGTATTAAAACAAATGTCCGCTGAATTAAAAAAAGGTAGACAAGCATATGTGATTTGTCCATTGATAGAAAGTTCAGAGCATTTAGAAGATGTACAAAATGTTGTTGAATTATTTGAGTCTTTACAAGTTTATTATGGTACTGAAAAAGTTGGATTACTTCATGGTAAATTAACTTCTGAAGAAAAAGATCAAGTGATGCAACAATTTAGTAAGCATGAAATTGATATATTAGTGTCTACAACTGTTGTAGAAGTGGGGGTTAATGTACCAAATGCAACGTTTATGATGATTTACGATGCGGATCGTTTTGGATTATCGACTTTGCACCAATTAAGAGGACGCGTTGGTAGAAGTGAGCATCAAAGTTATTGTGTATTAATCGCTTCTCCTAAAACAGAAACAGGGATAGAACGTATGAATGTAATGACCCAAACGACAGATGGTTTTGAATTAAGCGAACGCGACTTAGAGATGAGGGGACCTGGTGATTTCTTTGGTGTAAAACAAAGTGGATTACCTGATTTCTTAGTAGCCAATGTAGTTGAAGATTACAAAATGTTAGAAGTAGCAAGAGATGAGGCAGCAGAATTAATACAATCTGGTGCATTTTTTGAAGATGAGTATCAAAGGCTAAGAACTTTTGTTGAAGATAATTTACTATATACTAGCTTTGATTAACCAAATAATATAAAAAAACAGCAATTTAGTTTGAGTTTCGCTAAATAGCTGTTTTTTTAATATTTACTAATCAACCCCTACTTCAGTCCATGCTTGCTCTATGGATTTTGATTCGGTACTATCATGACCGTATAATTCATCTGCAGCTTGTTTTAAAGCGATTTTAGCATCAGAAAATTCAGCGTTAGATGTCAAATATTGCGTTAATGCTAGATAGTATATTTGTTCAGCCTTATCTTTACCAATAGATTGTATGGTAAGATATGCTGCTTGGTTTGGAATGCCACTATTAATATGGACACCACCATTATCTTCAGAGCCAGTATAAAATTGGTCCATATGTGCTGGTTGATCATATTTTTCTGGATTTTTTAAACTTCTTAACGCATCACCATCTTGTTTGGGTGTATATACATCTTCACCCATTAACCAGTTATCAGGATCTATAAAATATCCAAAAACATCTGAAAAAGATTCGTTGAGCGCACCAGATTGGTTTTCATATTCTAAATTAGCAGTTCTTTCTGTCACTGCGTGTGTCAATTCATGAGCGACAATATCTTTAGTACCTGATAAAGGATTGAATGTTTGACCATCACCATCACTGTAAACCATATATTGTCCAGTCCATGCAGCGTTATTATAGTTCTTATCAAAGTGTACGACAGAATTAATGTCAGCAGCCTTATCGTCATAACTATTTCTGCCGTGCTTATTTAAATAGTAATCATAAACTGCTTTTGCGTAATAGTGTGCATCGACACCGGGACGTTGTTGCTTTTCATCAAAATGTTTTGAATCGTGAGTGATAGGAGAAAATTGATCCATGGTTTCATTGGCACTTTTAGTATTAATATGTGCATCTGTAGTTGTATCATTTAAAGTATATTGTCCACTGTTACTAGATACGTTAAGTGGTGATTTTTTATCCCCGTTCACTCCGATACCAGAACCTTCTTCTGAAGCATGTTCAATCACATTTTGCTTTTTTAATATTTCCCCAGTACTAGCATCCACTTGTATTTGCCAATGCGCAAGTTTTGGAGATACGTAATTTAATTCGATATTATGTATGAATCTTTCCTTTTCGCTATTAATATCTAATTTGTTTTTAGACACTATTTTAAAACCATCTATGTTTGCAACGTCATTACTTTTTTTACCAATCGCTTTAAAGGCTAACTTTTCTGCTTGAGAAGATGAAACGTTTACTTTGTTTTTAACGTCGATATGTTGTCTGTGTATATGTCCATTAATGAGTGATACCTTTCCATCTCGATTGACATGGACTTTTATCGTACTATCATCTGCTAATACATTATTGATTTTTGGCTTTAATTCATAATGCGAAACGCCAGTTGAATCAGTATTGCTATTGATTACTTTATATTGTTTAAAAGCATTTTTATTAATTGATTCCGTTTTAGTTTTATCATTATTGTTAAGCATAGACGTAGCGTTGTTTTGAAGATAATTTTCTACATCTATTTTATTGGATATTTTTGTTTCACTTGAACTTTCCAAGCGTTCAGGAATGATACTATTTAGTTCTTTTGCGTTGGACTGCGTAGAGATAGTTGCAAAAAATGTTGCTGATAGTAATACATTGGTCACTACTTTTTTCATTGTTTTCAACCCCTTTGAATTGGAATGTATGATCTATTTATTTCTTAAAAATTTCTTAATGGTTACGAAATTTAAAAATTATACATATTATTTTTATATAATTTAACATATTATTATTTCGAATTATATATTAACCACAAAAAACTTTTTTTAACAATAAAAGTGATCGGTATTAACTCGATTTAATGTAGAAAGTCTTATGTTTTTAGTTGAGCAATTGAAATAGAAAGTGTTATGATATGTGAGGAATGTTTAAGACTTGGTACTAAAATTCGGGAGTAGTAAACTATGAAATTAAAAAAACAAGAACGTCGCGAAGCAATTAAAAAAGAAATAGAAAAAAATCCCTTTATTACTGATCTTGATTTAAGTAGTCTTTTTTCAGTCAGTATCCAAACAATAAGATTGGACCGTACACACTTAAATATTCCTGAGTTGAGAAAAAGAATAAAATCTGTTGCTCGAAAAAATTACGAAAGTATTCGGTCTATTGATGGAAGTGAAATCATAGGTGATGTGATTAACGTAGAACCTGATCATGAAGCAACATCTCTGATTAATATTGATGAAGATTCAGTATTTACAAGAAATAAAATTGCCAGAGGTCATGTGTTGTTTGCACAGGCCAATTCATTATGTGTGGCACTTATACATAAACCAATCGTTTTAACTAAAGAAAGTAACGTTACATTTTTAAAACAAGTTAAATTAAATGATACGGTACGTGCTGAAGCACAAGCTGTTGAAATAACTAATAAATATTTTAAGATAAAAGTAAGTTCGTATGTCAAAGATACTTTAGTATTTAGAGGTACGTTTAAAATGTATTATACAAGTGAGGATGAACAAAATGGTTAAAATAGCTATCGACATGATGGGTGGCGATGATGCACCTGGCATCGTTTTAGAAGCTGTTGAAAAAGCGGTCAATGATTTTAAAGATTTAGAAATTATATTATTTGGTGATCAAAATAAATGTAATATTAACCACGGTCGAGTGGAAGTGCGACACTGTACAGAAGCAATAACAATGGAAGATGAACCTGTAAGAGCAATTAAACGAAAAAAAAATAGTTCCATGGTGCGCATGGCTGAAGCTGTAAAATCTGGAGAAGCGGATGGTTGTGTATCAGCTGGTAATACAGGTGCTTTAATGTCAGCAGGATTATTTATAGTTGGTAGGATTAAAGGTGTTGAAAGACCAGCATTAGTGCTTACTTTACCGACTGTCTCAGGTAAAGGTTTTGTATTTATGGATGTTGGTGCCAATGCGGATGCTAAAGCCGAACATTTATTGCAATATGCGCAATTAGGCAATATTTATGCACAAAAAATACGTAACATTGAACAACCTTCTGTAGCATTACTTAATATAGGAACGGAAGCTGCTAAAGGGAATACATTAACTAAAAAAGCATTCAATTTAATGGAAGAACAACAAGAATTTCATTTTGCTGGTAATGTTGAAGCTAAAGTATTAATGGATGATGCTGCAGATGTCGTTGTTACGGATGGCTATACTGGTAACATGATTCTAAAAAATCTAGAAGGTGTAGCAAAATCTATAGGGAAAATGTTGAAAACTACACTTTTAAGTAATTTCAAAAATAAGTTGGCAGCATTAGTCTTGCGTAAAGATTTAAATGAGCTAACTACCAAAATGGACTATGCAGAATACGGTGGCTCAGTTTTACTAGGATTGAATGGTATTGTTGTTAAAGCACATGGTAGTTCTAATGCTAAGGCATTTTATTCAGCAATTCGTCAAGCCAAGGTTGCAGGAGAATTAAATATAGTAGATACAATGAGAGAAACGGTGGGGTCAAAAAATGGGTAAAACAGCGATTATTTTTCCTGGACAAGGGTCACAAAAAGTTGGTATGGCTAGTGATTTGTTTAATGAAAATGATGCAGCTACATCAATTCTAAATGAAGCGCAAGCACAATTAGATTTTGATATTTTAGAAACAATGTTTGAAGATGCTGAAGATAAGTTAGGCCAAACTGAAAATACACAACCAGCATTATTAACGCATAGCACTGCATTATTAAAGGCGTTAAATCAGATTAATGCAGATTATACAATGGGGCATAGCTTAGGTGAATACGCAAGTTTAGTAGCAAGCGGTGTACTAAAATTTGAAGATGCGGTAAAAATAGTACGTAAACGTGGACAATTAATGTCAGCAGCTTTTCCTGATGGTGTTGGTAGTATGGCGGCTGTACTAGGTTTAAATTACAGTGAAGTTGATGATATTTGTAAACAACTGTCAACAGAAGACGAAATCATAGAACCTGCTAATATAAATGCACCTGGACAAATTGTGGTTTCAGGGCATAAGACGTTGATAGATCAACTCGTTGCAGAAGGGAAATCTAGGGGTGCTAAACGTGTCATGCCTTTAGCAGTTTCTGGGCCATTCCATTCATCGATGATGCAAGTTATTGAATCAGATTTTGCAAATTATATCGAACAATTTGAGTGGAACGATGCATATTATCCAGTTGTCCAAAATGTAAATGCTAAAGGTGAAACAGACGCTAAAATAATAAAAGAAAATATGATTAAACAATTATATTCTCCGGTTCAATTTATAGATTCTACGAAATGGTTACTCGACCAAGGTGTAGATCATTTTATAGAAATTGGACCAGGTAAAGTACTTTCAGGTTTAATTAAAAAAATAAATAGAGATGTTAAACTCACTTCAATTCAAACATTAGAAGATGTAAAAGGGTGGAATGAAAATGACTAAAAATGCATTAGTAACTGGAGCATCTAGAGGTATCGGTCGTAGTATAGCAATTCAATTAGCTGAGGAAGGTTATAACGTAGCAGTAAATTTTGCAGGCAATAAAGAAAAAGCAGAAGCTGTAGTAGAAGAAATCAAAGCTAAAGGTGTAGAAAGTTTTGCAATTCAAGCTAATGTTGCCAATGGTGATGAAGTAAAAGCGATGATTAAAGAAGTTGTAAGCCAATTTGGTACAGTCGATGTATTAGTCAACAATGCAGGTATAACTAGAGATAACTTATTGATGCGCATGAAAGAAAGTGAATGGGATGACGTTATCGACACTAATTTAAAAGGTGTATTTAACTGTATTCAAAAAGTAACACCACAAATGTTACGACAAAGAAGTGGTTCAATTATCAATTTATCTAGTGTAGTTGGTGCAGTCGGTAATCCTGGTCAAGCCAATTATGTGGCGACAAAAGCAGGCGTTATTGGATTGACTAAATCTGCTGCGAAGGAATTAGCTTCAAGAAATATTACAGTTAACGCTGTTGCGCCAGGATTTATTGTTTCTGACATGACTGATGCGTTAACAGATGATTTAAAAGATCAAATGCTTCAACAAATTCCATTATCAAGATTCGGTGAAGACACTGATATTGCAAATACAGTAGCGTTTTTAGCTTCAGACAAAGCAAAATATATTACTGGTCAAACAATACATGTTAATGGTGGCATGTTCATGGAATAGTGTTAACAGTAAAAAACGCCATTTTAACATTACTTGATGTGTCTTATATATGTATGTCATGCTTTAAGTATGTAATTCATCGAAATACTACTTGTATTTCAATGGATAAAATGGGAAAATATAAAAGTCTATTATAGACTTTTAAAAGGAGGTGAATCGACGTGGAAAACTTCGACAAAGTAAAAGATATCATCGTTGACCGTTTAGGTGTTGACGCTGAAAAAGTAACTCAAGATGCATCTTTCAAAGATGATTTAGGCGCTGACTCACTTGATATTGCTGAATTAGTTATGGAATTAGAAGACGAATTTGGTACTGAAATTCCAGATGAAGAAGCTGAAAAAATCAACACAGTTGGTGACGCAGTTAACTTTATCAATAGTATGGAAAAATAATAAACCAATATCTGAGTCGTGGATTTTACGGCTCAGATTTTTTCTATTAAAAAGGTTTATTTTTAGCCATAATATTATTAGTGTTCGTTAAAAATGTTAAGTGTACGATATATGATAAAATGAACGTATTATTAGCAGTTTTCCCTTTTGTTTTATAATAAATTCACGTAAAATATAAAGGCATAAGTATATACAAAATTACTTTAGATTGAGGTGGAAAAGTATTGACGAATCATAAAAAGAAAGAAATGGTTAATGCATTCCAAGAAAAGTTTTCAAAAAAAATGCAAGAATTAAATTTGAATTTTAATCAGGTAAATTTATACCAACAAGCATTTTCGCATTCGAGCTTCATTAATGACTTTAATATGGACAGATTAGATCATAATGAACGTTTAGAGTTTTTAGGAGATGCGGTATTAGAATTGACGGTTTCACGCTATTTGTTTGATAAATATCCAGAGTTACCTGAAGGTAATTTAACGAAAATGCGTGCGACAATTGTTTGTGAGCCTTCACTTGTAATATTCGCGAATAAAATTGCATTACACGACCTTATCTTATTAGGTAAAGGAGAAGAAAAAACAGGTGGTAGAACAAGACCTTCACTCGTATCAGATGCATTTGAAGCTTTTGTAGGTGCATTATATTTAGACCAAGGACTAGCCGCTGTTTGGAAGTTTGCTGAAAATGTGATTTTTCCATTTGTTGAAGGCGATAAACTGGATGGCGTCGTTGATTTTAAAACACAGTTTCAAGAATATGTGCATCAACAAAACAAAGGTGACGTTACTTATCGTTTAATAAATGAAGAAGGTCCTGCACATCATCGTTTATTTACGTCGGAAGTCATCTTAGAAAATAAGCCAGTTGCGATTGGCAAAGGCAAAACGAAAAAAGAATCGGAACAACAAGCAGCAGAAAGTGCATATAAACTTTTGAAAAATAAAGAAACTTAATACCAGTACAATTGTTTAGTGAGATATAGCTCACACGCGATATATCGAATATTGTACAAAATTGTAATTAAAGTAGCATGAGTTAAGCACTGATGTAAAAGTATTTCTAATAGATTAGTCTATAATGCATTTATTACATGTCTTTAATTATAGATATTATTTGGTGAAAATGTAATAATTGCAAGTCGCTGTGCCAAATTTATTGATGCACTAATCATATAGAAGCGAGAGCATGAACGTATCTGTATTGCGTAGTTTTTATCTCGCATCTGAGAAACACTTTAAAGGAGAATAGCATGGTATATTTGAAATCTATTGATGCCTTTGGATTTAAATCATTTGCTGAACATACAAATGTACAGTTTGATGAAGGTGTCACGGCAATAGTTGGACCTAATGGTAGTGGTAAGAGTAATATTACAGATGCAATAAAGTGGGTATTGGGCGAACAATCCGCGAAATCATTGCGTGGCGCTAAAATGGAAGATATTATTTTTTCTGGTGCAGAGCATAGAAAAGCTCAAAATTTTGCTGAAGTAAAATTAAAATTAGATAACAGTACAGGTAAATTAAATGTTGATACAGAAGAACTCGTAGTCACTCGCCGCTTATATAGAAGTGGGGAAAGTGAATATTATTTAAATAATGACCGGTCACGACTTAAAGATATTATAGAATTATTTTTAGATTCAGGATTAGGAAAAGAAGCATTCAGTATAATATCTCAAGGTCGTGTTGATGAAATTCTTAATGCAAAGCCAATTGATAGAAGACAAATATTAGAAGAATCTGCCGGTGTATTAAAATATAAAAAAAGAAAGGCAACTTCTGTGCAAAAATTAGATCAAACAGAAGACAACCTGACACGTGTAGAAGATATTTTATTTGATTTAGAAGGTCGTGTCGAACCACTACGAGAAGAAGCTGCAATAGCAAAAGAATATAAACATTTATCTAGTGAGATGGAAAAAAGTGATGTGCTAGTCACTGTTTATGATATTGAGCAATATAATCAAAATATTTATGAACTAGACGAAAATCTCAATCGCTTAAAAAGCCAACAAGCTTCAAAAGATGCAGAAAAGGTACAACATACACAATCATTGAATCAATATAAATCTGAACGTCAACAACTAGACGAAACAATCGAATCTTTAAATTTTAAACTTGTTAAAGCAACTGAAGAAGTTGAAAAATTTGCTGGACAGTTGAATGTGTTAGAGGAACGTAAAAAAAACCAATCACAAACTAATGCACGATTTGAAGAAGAACAGGAAAACCTAGCGACACAAATCACAAATATAAAACAAGAGCAATCAGAAGTGAAAGACCAAATAAAACATTTAAAATCTAAACAAACAGATTTAAATGAAGAGATACAACAATATGAATCTCAATTATATGTATCCGATGAACAACATGATGAAAAGTTAGAATCAATAAAAGATAAATACTATCAACTTATGTCAGAACAGTCAGATGTCAATAATGATATTCGCTTTTTAGAGCACACGATTCAAGAAAATGAAACGAAACAATCACGATTAGATTCACGCTTGTTAGATGCTTATAAAGATTTGAAAAATATTCAAAATCAAATTACTGAAACTGAGAAACAAAGTACCAACGCGAAAAAAGAATTGAAAAAAGCGGAAAGTGATTTAGCATCTTATGAGAAAAAATTAACACAACTTAAAAATCAACAAAATGAATACGAAGAGAAATTACACCAAGCATACAGATTTAATGAAAAATTAAAATCACGTATTGACAGTTTAGCGACACAGCAAGAGGAATATAGTTATTTTTTCAATGGTGTTAAACATATACTGAAAATGAAGGATAATAAACTTTCTGGTATCCGTGGTGCAGTCGCAGAAGTCATCCAAGTGCCTTCGAATTTAACGAAAGCGATTGAAACGGCATTAGGTGCTTCACTGCAACATATCATTGTGGATTCTGAAAAAGATGGTCGTCAAGCAATACAATATTTAAAACAAAATGGTCTTGGAAGAGCTACATTTTTACCATTAAATGTCATTCAACCTCGTAATGTTGCAAACGATATTTTGAATATAGCAGATAGCTCAACTGGCTTTGTAAATGTTGCTTCAAATGCGATACAAGTTGAAAATGATTATAAACATGTGATTCAAAATTTATTAGGTAATACAATAATTGTAGACAATTTGAAAAATGCTAACGAATTAGCTAGAAAAATTCGTTATAGAACACGTATCGTAACGTTAGAAGGAGATATTGTAAACCCAGGTGGTTCCATGACTGGTGGTGGTGATCGTAAAACTAAAAGTATTTTATCTCAAAAAGATGAGCTCTCAACAATGCGCGCACAATTAGAAGATTATCAGCAACAAACTGTTACATTTGAAAAACAGTTCCAAGCAATTAAAGAAGAAGCCGATGCGTTAAGTAATACTTATTTTGATACGAGTCAAAACTATAATACGATAAAACAAAACGTACATGAATTTGACTTAGAATTGGATAGGTTACGAAAGCAAGAAACACATTTAAAAAATGAGCATGAAGAATTTGAATTTGAGAAAAATGATGGTTATCAAAGCGAAACTAGTAAACAAACCTTAAACGACAAAAAGGAACAATTAGCAACAATTCAAGCGCAATTGCAAACATTAGAAGAAGATATTAATATCTATACAAAATTATCAAAAGAAGGTAAAGAGAGTACAACGTTAATACAACAAAAATTACATCAAAAACAATCTGATTTAGCAGTAATTAAAGAAAGACTAAATACTCAAAAGCAAACTGAATCAAGATTAAATCATCAATTTAAACAATTAAAAGAGCAAAAGCAAAAATTGAGTGAACAAATTGAATTATTTAATTCAGATGAAATAACTGGCGAAAAAGCTTTCGAAACAATTCAAAATAATATTGAACAAAGTAAAAATAATAAAGTAAAATTAACTGAAGATTTAGCTACTATTAAATCACAACGTCAAACATTGAATGATACAATTGAGACAACAGAACGTAAGTTGGAAGAAGCAAATCAAGATATTTTATCAATTGAAAATCGTTACCAAGATATTAAAGCAGAACAGTCTCGTTTAGATGTACTCATTAACCATGCGATAGATCATTTAAGTGAGCAGTATCATCTTACCTTTGAACGAGCGAGTGAATTATATACATTAGAAGAAGATATTGAGAGTTTGCGTAAAAAAGTAAAATTAACCAAGATGTCTATAGAAGAATTAGGACCTGTAAACTTAAATGCGATTGAACAATTTGAAGAAATCAATGAACGATATACTTTCTTGAATGAGCAACGTGCAGATTTAAGAGCAGCAAAAGCGACGTTAGAACAATTAATTGAAGAAATGGATAAAGAAGTTAAAGAACGATTTAAAGAGACTTTTCATTCCGTACAAGGTCATTTTTCTGAAGTGTTTAAGTCATTATTTGGTGGAGGACAAGCAGAGCTGCGCTTGACAGATGATGATTATTTATCAGCAGGAGTAGATATTATCGTCCAACCACCAGGTAAAAAACTACAAAATCTATCATTATTAAGTGGTGGAGAGCGTGCTTTAAGTGCAATTGCTTTGTTATTCGCTATTTTAAAAGTGAGATCAGCACCATTTGTGATCTTAGATGAAGTAGAAGCCGCCTTAGATGAAGCCAATGTTATACGTTATGCGCAATATTTAAAAGCTTTATCAAGTCAAACTCAGTTTATTGTCATAACACATCGTAAAGGTACGATGGAATTTTCAGACCGCTTATACGGTGTAACGATGCAAGAATCAGGTGTATCAAAATTAGTAAGTGTCAATTTAAATACGATTGATGAAGTCATTAAGGAGGAACAAGTATGAGCTTTTTCAAACGACTAAAAGATAAATTCACAACGTCTACAGAAAATCAAAAGACAGAAGAATTAGAGCAAGAGCAACAATCTGAATTAGATGTAGAACAATCTCAAACATCTGAAGAACCTCAAGAAAAAGTAAAACAGCCAAAAAAATTAAAAGAAGCTGATTTTGATGATGATGGATTAATTTCAATTGAAGACTTTGAAGAAATTGAAGCACAGCAATTAGGTGCAAAATTTAGAGCAGGATTAGAAAAATCTCGCGAAAATTTCCAAGAACAGTTAAACAACTTAATTGCACGTTATCGTAAAGTTGATGAAGATTTCTTTGAAGCGCTGGAAGAAATGTTAATAACTGCAGATGTTGGCTTTAACACAGTGATGGAACTCGTAGAAGAATTACGTAACGAAGCACAGCGACGTAATATTTCAGAAACTGAAGATTTACGTGAAGTTATCGTAGAAAAAATTGTAGATATCTATCATCAAGACGACGAACATTCAGAAATAATGAACATTGAAAATGAAGGATTAAATGTCATTTTAATGGTGGGTGTGAACGGTGTTGGCAAAACGACAACAATCGGTAAATTAGCGCATCGTTATCAAGCTGAAGGTAAGAAAGTGATGCTAGCAGCTGGTGATACTTTTAGAGCCGGCGCTATTGAACAACTCAAATTATGGGGAGAACGTGTTGGTGTAGAAGTAATGAGCCAAAAAGAAGGTTCAGACCCAGCTGCTGTTATGTATGATGCCATTAATGCAGCTAAAAGTAAGGGTGTTGATATTTTAATTTGTGACACTGCAGGTCGCTTACAAAACAAATCTAATTTGATGAATGAATTAGAAAAAGTAAAACGTGTGATAGGTAGAGCAGTGCCTGAAGCACCTCATGAAGTACTGCTTTGTTTAGATGCTACTACTGGACAAAATGCATTGTCCCAAGCTAAATCATTCAAAGATGTTACGAATGTGACTGGTATTGTATTAACTAAACTGGATGGTACTGCAAAAGGTGGTATCGTTTTAGCAATACGTAATGAACTAAAAATACCAGTTAAATATGTTGGCTTAGGTGAAAAATTAGATGATTTACAACCATTTAATCCAGAAAGTTATGTATATGGACTATTTGCTGATATGATTGAACAAAATGTTGATGAAACAGAGGCATCTGATGATCATACAGATAACATGGATGTACGGAATGAAGGCAATAAAGATGAGCCAAAATGATTTAATTAAGACAATACGTATGAATTATTTATTTGATTTTTATCAATCATTATTAACGGAAAAACAACGAAACTATCTAGAACTATTTTATCTACAAGATTATTCTTTAAGTGAGATTGCAGATACGTTTGATGTGAGCCGCCAAGCAGTGTATGATAACATAAGAAGAACTGGTGATTTAGTAGAAGATTATGAAGAGAAACTAGGTCTTTATCAAAATTTTGAAAAACGACAAAATATATATGAAGCAATAAAAAAGCATATTGATGAGCCAGAAAAAATTAAACAGTATCTTCAAGCACTTGAAGATTTAGAATAATTGAGAGTATAAAGGAGGGTATTGATATGGCATTTGAAGGGTTATCCGATCGTCTCCAAGGGACGATGCAAAAAATCCGTGGCAAAGGGAAAGTTACTGAAGCAGATATTAAATTAATGATGCGAGAGGTCCGACTCGCATTACTTGAAGCAGACGTTAACTTTAAAGTCGTAAAGGATTTTGTCAAAACCGTATCAGAACGAGCTTTAGGTTCAGATGTAATGAAGTCTTTAACACCTGGACAACAAGTCATTAAGATAGTACAAGAAGAACTTACACAACTCATGGGTGGCGAAAATTCAACCATCCAAATGGCCAACAAACCGCCAACAGTTGTAATGATGGTTGGTTTACAAGGTGCAGGTAAAACTACGACTGCAGGTAAGTTAGCATTACTTATGCGTAAAAAATATAACAAAAAACCATTATTAGTTGCAGCTGATATTTATAGACCAGCCGCGATTGATCAATTACAAACTGTAGGCAAGCAAATTGATATTCCTGTATACAGTGAAGGGGACCAAGTTAAGCCGCAGCAAATCGTAGAAAATGCAATTAAACATGCAAAAGAAGAACATTTAGATTTTGTCATTATTGATACGGCAGGTCGTTTGCACGTTGATGAAGCATTAATGGAAGAATTAAGTGATGTAAAAGAAATCACTAAACCAGATGAGATTATGCTTGTTGTTGATGCCATGACTGGTCAAGATGCAGTAAATGTAGCACAATCGTTTGATGAGCAATTAGAAGTTTCAGGTGTTACCTTGACTAAACTAGATGGTGATACACGTGGTGGTGCTGCTTTATCAATTAGAGCAGTGACACAAAAGCCAATTAAATTTGTTGGTATGAGTGAAAAATTAGATGGCTTAGAACCATTCCATCCAGAACGTATGGCTTCTCGAATATTAGGTATGGGTGATGTGTTAAGTTTAATAGAAAAAGCACAACAAGATGTAGATGAAGATAAAGCTAAAGATTTAGAAAAGAAAATGCGTACGTCATCATTTACTTTGGAAGATTTCTTAGAACAATTAGATCAAGTTAAAAACCTTGGTCCATTAGATGACATTATGAAAATGATCCCTGGAATGAACAAAATGAAAGGGATGAATAATCTTAATATGGATGAAAAACAAATCGACCATATTAAAGCCATTATTCAATCTATGACACCTAATGAACGTAATAACCCTGAAACACTAAATGTATCACGTAAAAAACGTATTGCTAAGGGTTCAGGACGTACTGTTCAAGAAGTTAACAGATTGATGAAGCAATTTAATGAAATGAAGAAAATGATGAAACAATTTTCTGGTGGCGGCAAAGGCAAAAAAGGTAAACGTAAACAAATGGAGAATATGTTAAATGGTATGAATTTACCATTTTAACAATTGTCTATAAAATAATTTTTTAAAGAAGTGAACGGGATACAAGTCTCATTCACAAAATAAAGGACTAATCCATATGAAAGATGAACTGCACCCTGTCAAGTAGACAGTGAAAAAAACAAAATGTTTATGGC
>NZ_PPQC01000068.1:0-43564 GCF_002902365.1 Staphylococcus cohnii subsp. cohnii
CTCCCTTCAAAGTTTACATTTTTAAGTGTCTACTTTGAAGGGAGCATATCAAGAAATGGATTAGTCCTTTTTATATGGATAACTTGCGATTTTGATCGTGCATGCTTGCCTAGGGATATGGCTCGAGCCTATTGTCTCTCGTCCATATCATTTCCCCGGGCGTCAGCACGATGCAAAATCGTTTGAAATATTTCTCAAGATATAAAAGCAAAGGCTCATTTAAAACAATTCAGTAATCCTAATAAATTAATGATGTTCTTATTTTATAAAGTTAATAACATGAATTGAAATCATAAGTAATAAAGAATTAGTCCTTTTTATATGGATAACTTGCGATTTTGATCGTGCATGCTTGCCTAGGGATATGGCTCGAGCCTATTGTCTCTCGTCCATATCAATTCCCTGGGCGTCAGCACGATGCAAAATCTCTATAAGTGATGTGTTTTAATACAATAGAAAAAAGCTTCGTATTATTTAACTCATACAACTAATAAAAAGTCATGTTTTTAATTAACCAAAAGATATAACTAAATATGAATACACATGATGGATTGGTTCTTTTTATATGAGACTAACTTGCGATTTTGATCGTGTATGCTTGCCTGGGGATATGGCTCTAGACTGTAGTCTCTCGTCCATATCATTTCCCCGGGCGTCAGCACGATGCAAAATCGTAGGAAATATAAAATTATGAATTTTCATTTGTGAATGACGTGTTATTTAATTTGACTTAGGTAAATTCATATTTTCCCTAAATGTCGTACCTTCATATTCTGTTCTAAAAAGATTTCTTTTTTGTAATTCTGGAATGATGTAATCTACAAAATCTTCTAAGCTATTAGGAAAAGTTGGCGGCATTAAATTAAATCCGTCGGCTACCCCCTCATTAAACCAATGTTCCATTTCATCAACAATTTGTTCCGGGGTTCCGATAAGCGTTAAATGTCCACCACCTGCACTAAGATATCCTAACAATTGTCTTAAAGTTGGATTTTTGTCTTTTATAATTTCTAATACAGTTTGATAACGACCTTTAGGACCTTTAAAAGCTTCTAATGGTGGTAAAGGTGGCACTGGTTCATCCAAATCCCAATTATGACAATCTTGATGGATGAAAAATTCTAATTGATTTAATGCTGTTTCAATTGCTAAGTTTGCATCTAGTTTTTGCTTTTTAGCATAAGCTTCTTCGTATGTTGGGGCGACATATGTGACTAACCCCGGAAAGACTTTTAAACTGTCTTCTGATTTACCTGCTAATTTTAGTTGATGATTTAATCTTTTTTTAAATGCAGTAGCCTGCTGTATGTTCCAAGCTACTGCATAAACGGCATCTGCGTATTTAGTAGCTAATGCAATGCCAGGATCTGATGCGCCTGCTTGCATAGCAACAGGTTTACCTTGTAGGCTGCTTGGTGTTGTTAAAGGCCCTTGTACTTTGAAGTGTTCTCCTACATGATTGATCGCATGGATATGGTTTGCATTGATTAGAATATCTTGTGCCTTGTCATGTACAAAATCTTCTAAGCTCCAAGATGTTAATAGTTGATTCATAACACAGGCAAATTCATCTGCTTTTTTATAACGTTCTTGATGTGCAGGTAAACGAGACATGCTATGATTTGCAGCTTCTAAATCTGTCATAGAGGTTACTAAATTCCAACCTGCACGTCCTTGACTCATATGATCAAGACTCAATAATTGTCTTGCAGCAGTAAAAGGATTCGAAAATGTACTTGAGATAGTCGCAACAAGACCTATATTTTGTGTTACTTGTGCTATTGCTGCTAAATTCATTAATGGATCAAACCAAAAAGCTGGCATATCATTATCCGTTTTTGCAGGAAAAGATTGATTATCAGCAAAAAATATAGCATCTAGCAAGCCTCGTTCTGATAGTCGAGCTAACGATTGATAATAATTGATATCGCCAATTCGATCAATACTAGAATCTTGCATACGCCATGCAGCTTGGTGATGGCCACAACCGTAAATTAATACACCTATATTGAGATGTTGATCGTGCGTCATAATTGATGCCCTCCATATTTTAGTTCATTGTTAAACCGCCATCTACGGTAATATTTTGACCAGTGATACCATTAGCTTGATCGCTAACTAGAAATGCCACCATATTTGCTACATCTTGTGGTGTTGTTACTTTATGTAATGGTGTAGTCTGTTCAATTAAATCAAATACTTCATCTGAAGTGGCAGCACTGGCGTCTGTGGTTTTTAATAAACCACCAGAAACGACATTAGCTTTGATGCCATACTGACCAAGTTCAGCAGCAATATTTCTTGTAAAACCGATTAAACTTGATTTAGCGGTAGTATATTCATGATAGGGTACGACAGGATTTTGGTATAAATTCGTTCCGATAGATATAATGTTACCTGATTTGTGCTTAATAAATTGATCGATAACACTTTGGGTTACATTAAAAGCACCTTTGAGCGTACCGTCAATTTGTTGTTGGTAATCTGACCAGCTTAAGTCTTTAAATGATTTTTGACTAGAAGGATCAAATTTAAAACCTATAAGCGCATTATTCACAACGGCATCTATTTTTCCAAAATAATTAGTAGCTTCCGTGATTAATTGATCAACTTGTGTTCTATCTGTGACATCAGCACATATCGCAATTGCTTGATCGTGACCAATTTCGGCCACAACTTTTTCTGCTAATGCTTTATTTTGAAAATAATTGATAATTACATTATGTCCTTTCTTAGCTAAAGTTTTTGCTATTGATGCACCTAACCCTCTACTGCTACCAGTTATAAGTATTGTTTTAGTCATCATTTCACTCCTAGAATTATTTATTAAATAAAAAATACACAACCTCCGTGAGAGAAGTTGTGTACTAAAAATCTACAATCTATAGTTAAGACATTAAAATAGTTTTGTCATTTTTGTAACACTTCCCTCCGCTAGTATGGACTAGATCAGGTTCAAAGGATTTGAGTAAACTCATCTCAGTTAAAAAACACCCCTAGTGCATTTCATATTTAATTTATTCTCAATTTATAGTGTTTAATGATCTATGTCAAGTTTATGTCGAAATCGTAAGCTATATTGATATAATTAATTGTCTAAAAGTAAAAATATAAAATGGTAAAGAAGAAACTCTTTACAAAGTTCTAAATAACTGTTAATATTATTTCTTGTAGAAAATAAAAATTAGAACAATCAAAGGAGAGAATATAAATGGCAGTTAAATTACGTTTAACACGTTTAGGCTCAAAAAGAAATCCATTCTATCGTATCGTAGCAGCAGATGCTCGTGCGCCACGTGATGGTCGTAACATCGAACAAATTGGAACTTATAATCCAAATAATGTAAATGCTCCAGAAGTTAAAATTGACGAAGAATTAGCATTAAAATGGTTAAAAAATGGTGCTAAACCAACAGATACTGTACACAATATCTTATCAAGAGAAGGTATCTTGAAAAAATTTGACGATCAAAAATAATTGTCATCATTTACACATATTAAATTTATAAAAGGAGAGGCGTAGAAATCTCAGTGATTTAAAATGATTTCGTCGTCTTATCTCCGCATGGATGACTAAGGTGAAATGTTTACCATAGTCCATGCCAATATAATGATAAAAGGCTGAGACAATACATTTGTCCCAGCCTTTTAAATTACCATATTAGTGAAAATTTATATAAATTTTCACCAGCATTTAGTGCACGTTCACTAGTTAATAAGATTGTTTAAAGGAATAATTAAAATAATCAATACACATTTTACCACGTGGAAGTATAGTGAAGGCTTAAAATAATTATGACAATTCATGTTATAATTATTTTAGTCAAAAAATGAAAAAACGAATTTCAATGATATATTTATACATTATCGGAGGAGCTTAAATGAAAGTAGAAATAGGTAAAATTATCAATACACATGGTATAAAAGGCGAAATCAAAGTCCAATCTCACTCAGATTTTACAGATATCCGCTTTCAACCAGGTGAAGTTGTGTTGATAGAACGTCAAAATGAACCAACAATAGAATTGAAAGTTGCGACATATCGCATGCATAAAGGGTTACACATGTTGACTTTTGAAGGAATCAATAATATTAATGATATTGAGCATTTAAAAGGGGAAATACTTTTACAAGAACGCGACCATGAAGAAATTGAATTAGGTGAACATGAATATTATTACTCAGATATTATTGGTTGTACCGTATTCGATGACAAAGAAACGCCTATTGGACGCGTGAT
Source organism: Staphylococcus cohnii subsp. cohnii (assembly GCF_002902365.1). Taxonomy (GTDB): domain Bacteria; phylum Bacillota; class Bacilli; order Staphylococcales; family Staphylococcaceae; genus Staphylococcus; species Staphylococcus cohnii. The sequence continues at coordinate 4,241 of NZ_PPQC01000068.1, forward strand.
AGAAATTTTTGAAACGGGTGCGAATGATGTATGGGTTGTCAAAGGTGATAAAGAATATCTCATACCATATATAGAAGATGTTGTTAAAGATATAGATGTTGAAGGTAGACGTATTGATATTACGCCTATGGAAGGATTGTTGGAATAATGAAGATAGATTATTTAACTTTGTTCCCTCAAATGTTTGATGGCGTATTAAATCAATCGATTTTAAAAAGAGCGCAAGATAAGGAAATGCTACAAGTCAATACTGTCGATTTTAGAAGTTTCGCTGAAAATAAACATAATCAAGTAGATGACTATCCATTTGGCGGTGGACAAGGCATGGTGCTCAAACCAGAACCTATATTTAATGCAATGAAGTGCATTGAAAAAACAGAAGATACACGAGTGATTTTAATGTGTCCACAAGGTCGGCCATTTAATCAGGAAATTGCACAGGAACTCAGTCATTCAAAACATTTGGTTTTTATTTGTGGACATTATGAGGGGTATGATGAACGAATTCGACAGCATCTAGTTACTGATGAAATTTCTATGGGAGATTATGTTTTAACAGGTGGAGAATTGCCTGCTATGGTAATGACTGATGCAATTATAAGGTTAATACCAGGTGTTTTAGGCAATCAACAATCGCACGAGGATGATTCCTTTCAGGATGGTTTGTTAGAATTTCCACAATATACAAGACCACGTTCATACCAAGATATGAACGTGCCAGATGTATTATTGTCAGGTAATCATGCGCATATTGATCAATGGCGTCATGAGCAAAAACTGATACGTACGTGGGAAAAGCGTCCAGATTTATTAGAAAATTATCCACTTACGGATAAAGATAAAGATATTTTAGAAAGATATAAAAAGCAATTGAAAAATGAATGACAGTGTGCTAACATAATTTAAGTGTGCGACACACGAAAATCACTATGATCCGCTGCTATATATTTGTCTAGGCAAGAACATAGGTTGAAGGAGAGAAAAAATAATGAGTAATCACAAATTAATCGAAGCAGTAACACAATCACAATTACGCACAGATTTACCTTCATTCCGTCCAGGTGACACTTTAAGAGTTCACGTACGTATTATTGAAGGTACTCGCGAACGTATCCAAGTATTCGAAGGTGTTGTAATCAAACGTCGTGGTGGAGGTATTTCAGAAACTTTCACAGTACGTAAGATTTCTTCAGGTGTAGGTGTGGAACGTACATTCCCATTACACACTCCAAAAATCGAAAAAATCGAAGTTAAACGTCGCGGTAAAGTACGTCGTGCTAAATTATATTACTTACGTGAATTACGTGGTAAAGCTGCTAGAATCAAAGAAATTCGTTAATCAGCATAAAAGTCATAAAAAAGAAGCAGTTCCTATTAGGAACTGCTTCTTTTTTGCTTTGCAACAATTTGACGAAGGTGATAAAGATATTATTTTGATTTTTTAGCATAAATCCATTTTGTATATATGAAACTTAAAACGACGCCAATAACACTAATTACGATCAATAACCATGTATAGGGTGGTGTATATTTAAGCGTAATTGTCTTTTGTCCTTGTTCTACAGGGATGATTGTCATGATGCCATTTCCTTGTTTAACTAGTAACGTTTTGCCTTTGTCTGTATAAGCTTTCATTCCATCTCTATATGGCATTGGCAACACGAGATAACCTTCATCATTTTTATTTTTTTCAATTGTATAATTACGGGCATTTTGTGAAACTTTCACTGAATGTAGTTGTTTATGCGCTTTATTTAATACGTCGTAGTTTTCTCCGTAAATGCCTTTAATATTAAAACGATAAGTACCTTTAGATAATTTTATATTCAAATCTTGAGCAGATTTTATGCGCATTGTTATAGGAGTGACGAAACGTCTGTACTTATAAGATAAGTTATTACGATGTTGATTATATTCATTTACGCCAACATTGTGTTCTTTATCTGGTCCCAACAATTCAACATCCATCTCTACATAAAGGTCTTCATATTGATTGGCAATAGATGGTGGTAACTTATACTGGATACCACCGCCGTCCTTAGAAACGGATAATTTATTTTTATGTGTACGTTTTGCATTAACTAAATGAGTTGAAGTTTCTGCAAGTAAGTTTTTATTCGGTGTGAACTGTTGATTGGTAGGGTATGCGTCTGTCTGGTCAAAAACGACCCCTTGTAACATTGCTTGTTCTTTATCCAAAGGTGATTTAAGATCTTTTTTATTAAATACTTTATTTGTAATATGTGCACTTGGGTAATCGATTTTATTTTTTGAGTGTATAAAGGATTCATCATTAGAATGTTTGATTGTACTATGCTTAGAAAAACCGTAAGGCATGTTTTTGTCTTCTGGACGTCGTATACGATCATTGACATCCCAAAGTGCCATCAAATTAGCTCTATTTGAAAGTAAACGGTAAGTGCTGTTTTTATCCGTATGCATATTGATTTGTAATGTTTTATCATAATATTTTAAAATATCACCATCAAGAATACTTGAATATAATGCAATGCCGTTGAAATGATATATCATTGGTGAATTCAAACCGTATTGTGACATGTAATCGATTCTACTGAATGGATTATCTTGACTCTGTTTAATCTTATCAATTTTTTTGGCTAATGCAGGACTTTTATATTTTGAATCATGCATTGACGAAACTGTCGATTCGTATTTTTGAACATTATTGACATGGTCGTTCTCTAAAATAATTGCTTGTTGAATAATGAATAATATTACAAGTACAACAGATGGCCATTTTAATTTGAATAGTGATTTTTTATAAAGCAATATACCGATAAAAATCATAATTACAAGGCAGACGCCCATCCATGACATTCTTTGTTCTTTAACTATAATTTGCATAATACCCATAATCATTAATACGGGTAAGCAAGCGAATATATACGACTTCAATGATAATTCAGATAAATGCTGAATAAATAATGCAATTAATCCAGCAGTAGTTAGCGCAAATATATAAACCCAGCGGCGCTCAGGTGTTGAGAACCCATTGAACATACTATCGAAAAGGGGAGTTAGAGATCCTATTAGCATCACCCAAGTTGCGATAGCGAAAAGTCTATAATAATAATGTCGATATAATTTAAAAGATAGTAAAGCAATGAGTGCAATGATAGTAACAGTGATATAAAATCCATTTGTGAAAAAATGTTTTTGTCGTGCGAAATCTGTAATGATACCAAAATTAAAATAAGGATTACTTACTCTATCATTATTTAAAAAAGAAGAAACTCCAGTATAAAAACCCCATATAGCAATTAAGGTACTTAATATAACTGTTATAGGTATCATCCAAAGTTGTTGTTTCCTTGTGACGATATCTTTTGCATGTGGGAAGATACATCTGTAGATAAAGTAACTCAAAATGACAATAGCTTCGTAATAACTAAAATAAAAATTAGAAAATAATGTTAAAGCAATAGCAAAAATAAATAATCCAATTTTTCTTTCTTTATAAAACCGTTCAATACCAAGCAAAGATAGTGGGAGAAAAATTAATAAATCTCCATAATATGACCAAGTAAAATTAAAATAAATGACGGTTGTTGAAGCTGCATATAACATTGAAGCCAAAAATACTATGTAGTTTTTGAGCTTGATATAATTAAAGAAATAGAACGCAAGGATAAATGTAGCAATACCTTTGACAAAAGCTACAATCAATTGGTTACTTGCCCAATATGTGATATTGCTAGGGTTGCTATTAAATATTACTTCAGATAACCACACGAATAAAAAATTAATTATTACAAAAGGTGAGGTTGCATAGTAATAGGATAAATCTTTAACATAATCTCCACCTAAACCAAAAGAATGATCATAAAAACTTTTGAATTGGCTAAAGTGTTCGTAAAGATACATTTGGAAAGGCATCATTTGCCTAAACCCATCACCATGACCACTGAATACGACACCGTCAGTTAAATAGCGATAAATATATGGTGTGAACGTTAATAAAGCTACGCCAACGCCCATTAAAAGGATCGTTAAAAATCTTGTTAGTTTGTGGGACCAAATTCTATGAAACACGGTCATACCTCATCTCAGATAAACTCCTTTATTTAAATTTAGATTTTTGTTTTAGACACCAAAAAGCACTTATTAAGATACTTATACTTGAAATGATAATCATCGTAAACCAATATTTCGGTCGATATTTAATGACAATTTCACGATCTTGTTCTGAGACTGGCACACCAGTCATCATATAATTTACTTTTTTAGGTTTTACTTTTTTATGATCTATGTAGGCCATCATACCGTCACGATAAGGAATGTTAATCGTTGCGATACCCTTAGAGTGTGGCGCTAACTTCACTTTAACTCCATTGTTAATATCATTATAATAATGATTTTGTTTTGTGTTATAGGCTTTTTTAAGTTTATTATAGTTTTCTCCATGAAGACTTTGAATTTCAAAATAATAATTACCTCTAGGATTAATAGCTATGTTAATATTACCATCTTTATCTGGTTGCGTCCTATATAATTGGTTTTCAACGCCAGTTTTATAGGTTGAATTGTTATATAAACGGTGGTTAGCATAATTATTGATATTAATTGTGTAGTTGCTATCGGGTTGGCCACGTTGAACTTTTAAACTTAAATAAAAGTCTGAATAACGTTTTCTTAAGTGATTTGGAATATGAATTTTAATCTGACCTTGGTTTTTGGGCAGATAGATTTGATTATGATTTTTCACTTTTATATTTTTATAAACTATTTTAGTTGAATTGATAAGGTTTTGTGCATTATCCGTATAAGTCTCACCTTTATTTTTTATAACAACACCATCTAACATCGCATGTTCTCGATCGATAGGTGTTTTTAAAGCGTCGGTATTATAGATTTGATCAGTCACTTTTACGGAAGGTAAGTTTAAAGTATTCTCATAAATGTGATATTGTCCTTCACTTTTTACTTTTTTAAAATAACTAGGAACATTGTTTTCATAATTTTTTAACATTAAATATTTCATTGAAAATAAACTGCTAATATTTTGTCGCCCATTAGTACTTTGGTATCTACTCACTGATTCAGACTGCAGGTTAATTTTTAAATCATCGTAGTAATAGTCTAAAATATTATGGTGAAAGATACTTGAGTATATACTTGAACCTTTAAAAAATTGATACATAGGTGTGTTATCTTGTTCATTAACACGCCAATCGATACGTTCGTCTTCGGTCTTAGCATGTTTCATTTCAGAGACTAACTGTCTTTGTAACGGTGTGTTAAAAAGACTTGCATTGACATAATAACGATTTGCGCGTTCAACATGATCTTCAAAATAAATTTGATTGCGTATAAAAACAGCTACAACGAGTGTTGCTAATATCAATATGGCAGTATAGTAAAAATAAGCTAAACGTTTACGATAAGTTGGGACTTGAATACATAATACTAATAAGCCTATTAAACTAACAATAGGTGTAAACCAAAGCCAAGAAACGAAATCATCATAAACCCAAGCGCTTATAAAGATAAAACTTAAACTTATGATTGATGAAAAAAGATAGTTTTTAACCGTTAAAGTGCTAAAGTATTTTGCATATAGTCCAATGAGCAATGCAGCGTTAAAAGCTATTAAGTAATGCCATCTTTTTTGTGGAGCAGAAAAGCCGTTAAAGAGCTGATCGACAAATGGTAAATAATTAGCACCTATCGTAAGGATCATAAAGATAGCGAATAACTTAAAATAAAAATGTTTGTACAGTTTAAATGATAACAGTGCTTGTATCACTATAAATAAAATCACTATTAAGTAATTGTCATAAAATAAATTCGTATTTTGGTTGAAGGGTTCAAAAGCATCTACGTCTCCATTAAAAGGTATACGTCTATTATTGGTATAAGCACGTAAGCCATGATAAAAAAAGAAAAGACTACAACCAAGTGCTAAAATTGCAGCAATGAGGATTGTGTATATTGCTTTAAATCTAGGAACGATATCATGTTTATGCTTATATATTAATCTAACCGTGAAATAGATTAGGCCTACGATTAATTGATAATATGCAAAATAAAAGTTATTAATTAATGAAACTGTGACTACTATAATAAACATAGCTTTTTTTTCTTTTTGCAAAAATAATTCAATAGACCATAAGAGTAGCGGTAATAATATAAAAATATCACTGAAAAAAGGCCAATATACAGTAAACCTAAAATAGAGTGGTGATATTACAAAAAGATATGACGATAGTAGTGCAATGCTTCTACTATGTGTAATGTAACGTACAAAACCAAAAGTTGCTAACATCGCTAATGTTGATTTAAATACTGATATTACAATAGCATTTGTCATCCAAAACATGATGTCTTGCGTATTTAAATTGACCACTAATTTAATGATAAAGATAAAAAACACATTAATTATAAATAAAATATTAGTTGAAAAATAATAACTTAAATCAGTAAAAAAATCTCCACCTAATCCAAAATCAGTGGCGTAAAACCATTGTCCATGACTCCATTTATCATACAAGTACATTTGCATTGGAATCATTTGTTCCATGCCATCGTTGGGCCCTGTAAATAAAACACCATCATTTATAAATCTATAGATGACATATCCATGACCAATGATTGCTAATATAAAGCATAATAATATGTAAAAAAGCATCCTTTTCATGAGTAGTCTCCTGTAATTGAAATATTTTAATTCTATTGTAACGATTTTTTAGATTTATTGATAAAAATTACTATTATTTTATTTCAAAAAAATTAATCACAAGATTATATTTATTTTGGTGTTTAGTATTGAAGGGCACAAATTTGCTTAATTTAAGGTCTGTTCTAGACAATTGGGCATTTATTATAGGAAAATAGTGGAAATTAGTTTTTTAAATAAAGTAAATACAAGTTTTTATTTATCTCTATTCACCGCTCGTGTTATGATTTTAAGGTCAATGAATGGTATGAATAAAATATAAAATTTTGAAAACAAATGAATAAACGTAAAAAGAAAGGTGAAGTAAATGGTAATCCAATGGTATCCAGGACATATGGCAAAAGCAAAACGCGAAGTTGCTGAACAATTAAAGAAAGTAGATGTTGTTTTTGAACTTGTTGACGCCCGTATTCCTTATAGTTCAAGAAACCCAATGATTGATGACGTGATACAACAAAAACCGAGAGTAGTCATTTTGAATAAAAAAGACATGGCGAATTTAAAAGAATTAGAAAAATGGGAGTCTTATTTTAAAGAAAAAGGCTATTATCCAGTGGCAATCGATGCTAAACATGGAAAAGGACTAAAATTAGTAGAGCAAACAGCTATTAAAGCAACACAAGAAAAATTTGACCGTGAAAAGAAAAAAGGACTAAAACCACGTGCGATACGTGCGATGATCGTCGGCATTCCTAATGTTGGAAAATCTACACTCATTAATAAGTTAGCACACAAATCCATTGCTAAAACTGGAAATACACCTGGTGTTACAAAGCAACAACAATGGATCAAAGTTGGAAATTCACTTCAATTATTAGATACGCCAGGTATACTTTGGCCTAAATTTGAAGATCAACTTGTAGGAAAAAAATTAAGTATTACCGGAGCGATTAAAGATAGTATTGTACATTTGGATGAAGTTGCGATTTATGGTCTTGAATTTTTAAAAGCTCATGATTATGAAGGATTGAAAAATCACTATAAGGTCGATGTGCCAATAGAAGCTGAAAATTTAGAATGGTTTGATGCTATAGGACGTCGTAGAGGATTGTTGCGTAGCGGTAATGAGGTTGACTATGAAGCGGTCATTGAATTAATCATCCATGAAATTAGAAATGCGAAAATCGGAACATATACGTTTGATGTTATTAAAGAAATGGATGTGTAGCGTAAATTTATGAAACAAACGATAAAAGAAATTAAAGACCAATTAGCAACGATAGATAACATGGACGACATTCAACATCTACCATTTTATAAGGATGAACGTATTGGAGTTCAAAAAGCAATAGCAACAAGAATAAAACAACTAGATAAAGAACAACAATTATTAAATCAATATCAAGCCATGACTTTTTATGAAAATCAAATATTAGCAAATGATGAAAGTGCGATAATTTGTGGTATTGATGAAGTGGGAAGAGGTCCACTTGTAGGACCAGTTGTTGCTTGTGCAGTGATATTAAATCATGATCATCACTTTACAGGTCTTAATGATTCGAAACAACTTACTGCCAAAAAAAGAAAAATATTAGAACGTCAATTATTAGAGGAATTACATGCTTATGCATTCGGCTATGCCACCGTAGAGGAAATTGATGAAATCAATATTTACGAAGCGACAAAATTAGCAATGAAACGTGCTATTAATGGGCTGTCAGTTCAGCCAACGCATTTACTCATTGATGCGATGACTTTAGAAACAGATATCGATCAAACATCTCTTGTGAAAGGCGATGCTAAAAGTGTATCGATTGCTGCAGCAAGTGTCTTAGCCAAAGAAAATAGAGACAGGTATATGAAGCAGCTTGCCCAAAAATTTCCAGAGTATGGGTTTGAAAAAAACGTTGGCTATGGGACTCAGCAACACTTAGATGCAATTAAAAATCACGGCATTTTAAATGCCCACAGAAAAACATTTCAACCAATTAAATCTCTTTATAAATAATCTAAAAATTAAAAGAATTGAAATAAGTAGTTTAAATCAGTTTACAATAGCGCTTTCATTTCCTATAATTAAATATGAACTTAACCTAAGAAACAGGAGGATGGAGAATGAATATCCACGAGTATCAAGGTAAAGCAATATTTCGTTCAATGGGCGTTGCTGTCCCAGAAGGACGTGTAGCATTTACTGTTGAAGAAGCAGTTGAAAAGGCAAAAGAATTAGATTCAAATGTATATGTTGTAAAAGCGCAAATTCACGCCGGGGGTAGAGGCAATGCAGGCGGTGTTAAAATTGCAAAATCACTATCTGAAGTGGAAACATATGCAAAAGAATTGTTAGGAAAAACATTAGTAACACATCAAACTGGACCAGAAGGTAAAGAGATTAAGCGCCTTTACATAGAAGAAGGCTGCGATATTCAAAAAGAATATTATGTTGGATTTGTAATTGATCGTGCAACTGATAGAGTTACTTTGATGGCATCAGAAGAAGGCGGTACTGAAATTGAAAAGGTTGCTGCTGAAACACCTGAAAAAATCTTCAAAGAAACAATTGATCCAGTTGTTGGATTAGCACCTTATCAAGCCAGAAGAATTGCTTTCAATATTAATATTCCTAAAGAATCTATTAATAAAGCAGCTAAGTTTTTAGTATCACTTTATAACGTATTTATTGAAAAAGATTGTTCAATTGTTGAGATTAACCCACTTGTAACTACAGGTGATGGACAAGTACTTGCATTAGATGCAAAACTCAACTTTGATGACAATGCGTTATTTAAACATAAAGATATCCAAGAATTACGTGATTTAGAAGAAGAAGATCCAAAAGAAATCGAAGCTTCTAAATATGATCTATCATACATTGCATTAGATGGCGACATTGGCTGTATGGTAAATGGTGCTGGTCTTGCAATGGCGACAATGGATACAATCAATCACTTTGGTGGTAATCCGGCGAACTTCCTTGACGTAGGGGGCGGCGCAACGAAAGAAAAAGTTACTGAAGCGTTTAAAATCATATTAGGTGATGAAAATGTAAAAGGTATCTTTGTTAATATCTTTGGTGGCATTATGAAATGCGACATTATTGCTGAAGGTATTGTTGCTGCAGTTAAAGAAGTTGAATTAACTTTACCGTTAGTTGTACGTTTAGAAGGTACAAATGTTGAAAGAGGTAAAGAAATTCTGAAAGAATCAGGGTTAGCTATTGAACCAGCTGCAACAATGGCAGAAGGCGCACAAAAAATCGTAAAACTTGTAAAAGAAGCGTAAGGAAAGGATGGGAACGCTAAGATGAGCGTAATGATAGATAAAAATACAAAAGTAATTGTACAAGGTATCACAGGGTCTACTGCACTTTTCCATACAAAACAAATGCTTGAATATGGTACGCAAATTGTTGCAGGGGTAACTCCAGGTAAAGGTGGACAAGTAGTTGAAGGCGTACCAGTTTTCAATACTGTTGAAGAAGCTAAAAAAGAAACTGGTGCAACTGTTTCAGTAATCTATGTACCTGCTCCATTTGCAGCAGATGCTATTTTAGAATGTATCGAAGCTGAGTTAGATTTAGCGATATGTATCACAGAACATATTCCAGTTATCGACATGGTTAAAGTGAAACGTTATTCAGAAGGTAAGAAAACACGTGTGATTGGACCAAACTGTCCAGGTGTTATTACTGCAGACGAATGTAAGATTGGTATCATGCCTGGTTATATACACAAAAAAGGTCATGTGGGCGTAGTTTCACGTTCAGGTACATTGACTTATGAAGCTGTACATCAGTTGACTGAAGAGGGCATTGGTCAAACTACTGCAGTAGGTATCGGAGGAGATCCAGTTAACGGTACTAACTTCATCGACGTATTAAAACAATTTAATGAAGATGATGAAACGAAAGCAGTTGTTATGATTGGTGAAATTGGCGGTACAGCAGAAGAAGAAGCTGCTGAGTGGATTAAAGCTAATATGAACAAACCTGTAGTAGGTTTCGTTGGTGGCCAAACAGCACCTCCAGGAAAACGTATGGGTCATGCTGGCGCAATTGTTTCTGGTGGTAAAGGTACTGCAGATGAGAAAATCAAAACATTAAATAGTTGTGGTGTGAAGACCGCAGATACACCATCAGAAATTGGTACAACGTTAATTGATGCTGCAAAAGAAGCAGGTATCTATGAACAGTTACTTACTGTTAAATAGTATAAATTAACAATGCAATAGTATTAAAATGAGCACAAACTCCCAAAATATGTTGGAGTTTGTGCTATTTTAAGTGTACGAATTTTGTATGATATGTAGGTCATGTACTGTACTCATTTAAATTTCTTTTTAAAAATAGATTACAAATGTAGCCTAAATGAATTTAATTTGTAAACTGACTTTATATCGATTTACTTTATAATGATTTTATAAAGGAGTACGATATATGAACACAGATTATCTATTTTTAAAATTACGTTTCTCAGGACTGTCCACACAGCAAATACATCGGTTATTTAAATTTAAAAGCAATTTTCTGTCATATACTAAGCGTGAACAACAAAAGATACTAAAACTATATTTATCAACTACCAAATCTCAAAAGAAATATCAAATATATCATGATTTTGTTAACTATCACATTGATGCTATACTGATGCAATTATATAAATGGAATATTAATTTTATTGGAATTAACCATCCATCTTATCCAAATTTACTTCGTGAAATACATGATCCCCCATTCATACTTTTTTATAAAGGAAATATCGCGTTAACTGCACGTGACCAAACCCTTGCAATTGTTGGCTCTAGACATGCTACTGATTATACAAGGGATGCTCTGAAATTCCTTTTTCCTTCATTTAAAAAGAAGAATTTAACTATCGTTTCTGGATTAGCAGAAGGTGCAGACCAAGTAGCACATCAATACGCTATAGAAAATCATATGGCAGCTATTGCAGTGTTAGCCTTTGGCCACCTTAATCATTATCCAAAATCAACACAAAAAATAAGGGAACAGTTAGAACAAACAGGGTTAGTCATCAGTGAATATCTGCCTTATCAAAAACCGCTTAAACACCATTTTCCAGAAAGAAATAGATTGATTAGTGGTCTTTCAAAAGGTGTATTGATAACAGAGTCTACAATTAAAAGTGGTACTTTAATTACAACAAATTGCGCTTTAGAACAAAACAGAGAGGTATATGTTTTACCAGGGTCAATGTTTAATGATATGACAATGGGCAACCTAATGAGTGCACAAGATGGCGCGAAAATTGTAATATCACCGAAAGATATCATAGATGATTTTGGCTAAAATTGATATCAATAAATTTGTACGAGAACACTTTTGATTTGAAAAAAGATGTGAATAATCGGTGTCTTTTCCAATATTTAAACCTAAATATGCCTTTGTTTAAATGAATTTAAAATTAAAAACATTGACAAAAACAAAATAGACCGTTTATCATTTATCTTTGTAATTAGAAATGCAAGGGGGTAACTACTTTGGCAGAAAATTTAGTCATAGTTGAATCGCCTGCAAAAGCTAAAACCATTGAAAAATATTTAGGTAAAAAATATAAAGTTATCGCATCTATGGGGCATGTAAGAGATTTGCCAAGAAGCCAAATGGGCGTAGATGTAGAAAATGACTATGAACCCAAATATATTACTATACGCGGCAAGGGTCCTGTTGTTAAGGAATTAAAAAAACATGCTAAGAAAGCAAAAAATATATTCTTAGCAAGTGACCCCGATCGTGAAGGTGAGGCAATTGCTTGGCATTTAGCGAATATATTAAATTTAGAAGACTCAACTGAAAATAGAGTAGTATTTAATGAAATAACAAAAGATGCAGTAAAACAAAGTTTTAAACATCCAAGAGGTATAGAAATGGAACTCGTGGATGCACAACAGGCTAGAAGAATTTTAGACCGTTTAGTAGGTTATAATATTTCTCCTGTTTTATGGAAGAAAGTTAAAAAAGGACTTTCTGCGGGTCGCGTACAATCAGTCGCTTTAAGATTAGTCATAGATCGTGAAAACGAAATCAGAAATTTCAAGCCAGAAGAATATTGGAAAATAGAAGGGGAATTTAGATATAAAAAATCAAAATTTAGCGCTAAATTCTTACATTATAAAAACAAACCATATAAATTAACTAATAAAAATGAAGTTGAGACGATTACATCACAGCTTGACGGAGATCAATTTGAAGTTACAAAAGTAACGAAAAAAGAAAAGACACGTTATCCTGCAAATCCATTTACGACTTCAACACTACAACAAGAAGCTGCAAGAAAATTGAATTTCAAAGCGCGTAAAACAATGATGCTTGCTCAACAATTATATGAAGGTATCGACTTGAAAAAACAAGGCACAGTTGGTTTAATCACTTATATGCGTACAGATTCTACAAGAATTTCTGAACAAGCCAAGAGTGAAGCTAAGGGTTATATTCAAGATACTTATGGTGATGAATATACTTCAAATCGTAAATCTAAAGGTCAAGGAGACCAAGATGCCCACGAAGCTATTAGACCATCTAGTACTTTGCGTACACCTAGCGAAATGAAAAATTATTTAACTAGGGATCAATATAGATTATATAAATTAATTTGGGAGCGTTTTGTTGCAAGTCAAATGGCACCAGCTATTTTAGATACGGTAGCATTAGACTTAACACAAAATGATTTGAAATTTAGAGCAAATGGACAAACGATTAAGTTCAAAGGTTTTATGACTTTATATGTAGAAACAAAAGATGATGGAGATGAAGGTAAAGAAAATAAATTGCCTAATATAAAAGAAGGTGAAATGGTTACAGCAACAAATATTGAACCTTCACAACATTTTACACAACCTCCACCACGTTATACCGAAGCAAGATTAGTAAAAACCTTGGAAGAAATGAAAATAGGGCGTCCATCAACTTATGCACCTACAATTGATACAATTCAAAAAAGGAACTACGTAAAAAATGAAAGTAAGCGCTTTGTTCCTACCGAATTAGGTGAAATTGTTCATGAACAAGTTAAAGAATACTTCCCTGAAATTATTGATGTAGACTTTACAGTTAATATGGAGACATTACTCGATAAAGTTGCAGAAGGTGAGATAGCATGGAAAAAAGTTATTTCAGATTTCTATAATAGCTTTAAGCAAGATGTTGAACGTGCAGAAGAAGAAATGGAAAAAATAGAAATTAAGGACGAACCTGCTGGAGAAGATTGTGAAGTTTGCGGTGCACCTATGGTTATCAAAATGGGTCGATATGGTAAATTTATGGCATGTTCTAACTTCCCTGATTGTAGAAATACTAAAGCAATCGTCAAAACTATTGGTGTGACTTGCCCTAAATGTAAAGAGGGCGATGTCGTTGAACGTAAGTCTAAGAAAAATCGTATCTTCTATGGTTGTTCTAAATATCCTGAATGTGATTTTGTAACTTGGGATAAACCAATCGGACGTGATTGTCCAAAATGTGAACACTATTTAGTTGAGAAAAAACAAGGGCGTAAAAGTCAGGTTATTTGCTCAAACTGTGATTACAAAGAAGAAGAACAAAAATAACAATTATATATAAATTGATTATTAGGAAAAGAAAGTATTTTTTTAATAATATTTAGCAACTTATGATTCATATTTATAATGTAGAAATATGTTATTAAACTTATAAATTAGTATCGTAGTTGCTATTTTTTTGTATAGGAGGATAATATATGATTCAAATTGTCAATGTTGTAGGAGCTGGTTTAGCTGGCTCAGAAGCCGCTTATCAATTAGCGCAAAGAGGCATAAAAGTAAATTTAATTGAAATGAGGCCGGTTAAACAAACTCCAGCACATCATACAGATAAATTTGCTGAATTAGTATGTTCCAATTCATTACGTGGCAATGCGCTAACTAATGCCGTGGGTGTATTGAAAGAAGAAATGCGCCGAATGGATTCACTCATTATAACTGCAGCAGATAAAGCACGTGTTCCCGCTGGTGGAGCACTTGCTGTAGATAGACATGATTTTGCAGGTTATATTACAGAAACGTTGAAAAATCACCCGAACGTAACTGTAATGAATGAAGAAATTAACACTATACCTGATGGATATACGATTATTGCTACTGGTCCGCTTACGACAGATCAATTAGCACAAGAAATTGTTGATGTAACAGGTAAAAATCAGCTATATTTTTATGATGCTGCAGCACCGATTGTTGAAAAAGACAGTATTGACATGAATAAAGTTTATCTAAAGTCACGTTATGATAAGGGTGAAGCGGCTTATTTAAATTGTCCAATGACCGAAGAAGAGTTTAATAGATTTTATGATGCTATATTAGCAGCAGAGGTCGCACCTGTGAATGAATTCGAAAAAGAAAAATATTTTGAGGGTTGTATGCCATTTGAAGTAATGGCAGCACGTGGCCGTAAAACGTTATTGTTTGGTCCGATGAAACCAGTTGGCTTGGAAGATCCTAAGACTGGTGAAATGCCTTATGCTGTTGTACAATTACGTCAAGACGATGCTGCTGGTACTTTGTATAATTTAGTAGGGTTTCAAACTCATCTAAAATGGGGTGCACAAAAAGAAGTGCTTAGATTGATACCGGGTTTAGAAAATGTAGAAATCGTTAGATATGGTGTCATGCATAGAAACACATTTATTAATTCTCCTGATGTACTTACAGAGACTTATGAATTAAAAGGAAAAGAAACACTTCACTTTGCTGGCCAAATGACTGGTGTAGAGGGTTATGTAGAAAGTGCGGCAAGTGGTTTGATTGCTGGTATCAACGTAGCACATAAAATTAAAAATAGAGGAAAGGTTATTTTCCCAAGAGAAACGATGTTAGGTAGCATGGCTTATTATATTGCTCATGCAAAAAATGAAAAAAACTTCCAGCCGATGAATGCTAATTTTGGTTTGCTACCAGTTTTAGATGAAAAAATTAAAGATAAAAAAATAAGATATGAACAACTCGCTCATAGAGCTTTATCATATTTGGACAACTTTAAAGAAACATTATGATTTTAATATAATGAAAAAGTGATTCAGAAAATTAAAAAAAGTTTTTCTCAATTTAATAGTTATGTTTCGCAGTTCCCTCCACCGATATGCTACAATTTATATCGATGGAGGGGTTTTTATTGGAAGAAATCCAACAAGCTTATTTATATATGCTTAAAGTAGAACGGCATTTTTCAGATCATACATTGAAGTCATATCATGATGATTTAGAACAATTTAATGATTTTTTAAATCAAGAGTATTTAAGCTTAGCTAATTTTGAATATAAAGATGCGAGAAATTACCTGAGCTTTTTATATTCAAAAAACTTGAAAAGAACATCAGTTTCTCGTAAAATTTCTACGCTGAGAAGTTTTTATGAATATTGGATGGTACAAGATAAAAGTGTCATAAATCCATTTATACAATTAGTTCATCCAAAAAAAGAACAGTATTTGCCACATTTCTTTTATGAAGAAGAAATGGAAGCATTATTTAAAACAGTAGAGCAAGATTTAAAAAAAGGTTTAAGAGATCGTGTTATTTTGGAACTTTTATATGCAACTGGCATTAGAGTTTCAGAGTTAGTAAATATCAAAGAACAAGATTTGGACATGAATTTACCAGGTGTTAAAGTTCTAGGTAAGGGTGGTAAAGAAAGGTTTATTCCTTTCGGCGAATTTTGTAAACAGAGCATTGAACATTACTTAGAAACATTTAGTCCCAAAAAAAATACCGAACACGATTATTTGTTAGTTAATATGAACGGTGCGCCTATCACTGAGCGTGGCGTTCGTTATGTGTTGAATGATGTAGTGAAACGAACTGCAGGCGTGACAGATATACACCCGCATAAATTAAGACATACGTTTGCTACACATATGTTAAATCAAGGCGCTGACTTAAGAACAGTGCAATCGTTATTAGGACATGTCAATTTATCGACGACAGGTCGTTATACACATGTTACGAATGAGCAGCTTAAAAAAGTATATTTAAATGCACATCCTCGTGCAAAGAAGGAGAATTAATATATGAGTACATCTATTCATGCGACAACTATTTTCGCAGTACAACATAATGGACATTCGGCAATGGCTGGTGATGGTCAAGTAACACTTGGAGAACAAGTTATTATGAAAAAAACTGCTAGAAAAGTTCGACGCTTATATAATGATAAAGTGTTAGCTGGATTCGCAGGCAGTGTGGCAGATGCATTTACATTGTTTGAAAAATTTGAGACAAAATTACAACAGTTTAGTGGTAATTTGGAAAGAGCCGCTGTCGAATTAGCACAAGAATGGAGAGGCGATAAACAGCTAAGACAACTGGAAGCAATGCTTATTGTTATGGATAAAGAGTCCATCCTTGTCGTGAGTGGTACAGGAGAAGTGATCGCACCAGATGATGATTTGATTGCAATTGGATCAGGTGGTAATTATGCACTAAGTGCAGGTAGAGCATTAAAACGTCATGCGACTGATTTAAGCGCACGTGAAATGGCTTATGAAAGTTTGAAAGTTGCATCAGATATTTGCGTATTTACGAATGACCAAATCGTAGTAGAAGAACTTTAAAAATTCATGTTTTAAAGTAAGTAGAAATAACAAAAACTGAAAATTTATGAAATAAATATATAATAAATGACAAGTTTTTGAAGAAAATATAGTAACGGAGGTATTTATCTTATGGAGTCGAATGGTATTAAATTAACGCCAAAAGATATCGTTTCAAAACTTAACGAATATATAGTCGGTCAAGATGACGCTAAACGTAAGGTAGCAGTAGCATTAAGAAATAGATATAGACGTAGCTTGCTTTCTGATGAAGAGAAACAAGAAATTGCACCTAAAAATATTTTAATGATTGGACCAACTGGTGTAGGGAAAACAGAAATTGCGAGACGTATGGCTAAAGTGGTTGGCGCTCCTTTTATTAAAGTAGAAGCCACGAAATTTACAGAAGTAGGTTATGTTGGTCGTGATGTTGAGAGTATGGTTAGAGACTTAGTTGACATTGCTGTTAGATTAGTTAAAGATCAAAAGAAAGCGTTAGTTAAAGATGAAGCGAGAAATAAAGCAAACGAAAAATTAATTAAACTTTTAGTACCAAGTATGAAGAAAAAAGCGAATAGCAGTAATAGTAATAATCCCTTAGAGTCTCTTTTTGGTGGAGCAATACCAAATTTTGGTCAAAATAATGAAGATGATGAAGAAGATACACCAACAGAAGAAATCAAAACAAAGCGTTCTGAAATCAAACAACAATTATTAAATGGTGAACTTGAAGAAGAAAAAGTGAGATTAAAAGTCGAGCAAGACCCAGGTGCCTTAGGTATGTTAGGAACAAATCAAAATCAACAAATGCAAGATATGATGAACCAACTTATGCCTAAGAAAAAAGTGGAAAGAGAAGTACCAGTCAAAACAGCTCGAAATATTTTGACAGATAAATATGCTGATGAACTGATTGATCAAGAAACTGCCAACCAAGAAGCGATTGAGCTAGCTGAACAAATGGGAATCATTTTTATTGATGAAATAGATAAAGTGGCTACAAACAATCAAAATTCAGGTCAAGACGTATCACGGCAAGGTGTTCAAAGAGACATTTTACCTATACTTGAAGGTAGCATGGTTCAAACCAAATATGGTACTGTTAATACTGAACATATGCTATTCATTGGCG
The DNA here is from genome assembly GCF_002902365.1 of Staphylococcus cohnii subsp. cohnii. Lineage (GTDB taxonomy): Bacteria > Bacillota > Bacilli > Staphylococcales > Staphylococcaceae > Staphylococcus > Staphylococcus cohnii. The sequence goes on from NZ_PPQC01000068.1 coordinate 22,568, forward strand.
CAGGAGCATTTCATGTTTCAAAACCAAGTGATTTAATACCTGAATTACAAGGTCGTTTCCCAATTCGTGTTGAATTAGAAAGCCTATCTGTGGAAGACTTTGTAAGCATTTTAACAGAACCTAAATTATCATTAATTAAACAGTATGAAGCGCTACTTCAAACAGAACAAGTAACAGTTAATTTCACTGAAGATGCGATTAAACGTCTGGCAGAAATTGCTTTTCAAGTTAATCAGGATACAGATAATATTGGCGCGCGTAGATTGTACACAATACTTGAAAAAATGTTAGAAGATTTATCGTTTGAAGCACCGAGCATGCCACATGCCGTTGTAGATATCACACCTCAATATGTTGATGATAAGTTGAAATCTATTTCAACAAATAAAGATTTAAGTGCATTTATTTTATAATATAAACAAAAAGGAGAAGTAATATGAGCTTATTATCAAAAACAAGAGAATTAAATACACTTTTGCAAAAGCACAAAGGAATCGCTGTAGACTTTAAAGACGTCGCACAAACAATAAGTAGTGTAACAGTGACAAATGTTTTTATTGTGTCAAGAAAAGGTAAAATTTTAGGATCAAGTTTAAATGAATTGTTAAAAAACGAACGTATTATTCAAATGTTAGAAAATAGACATATACCTGTAGAATATACAGACAAGTTAATGGATGTAAAAGAAACGAAATCTAACATTGGTATTGATAATGTACTTTCAGTTTTCCCACCTGAAAATGAAGATGTATTTAAAGATAGTAAGTCAACTATCTTTCCAATACTAGGTGGAGGAGAAAGACTAGGTACGTTAGTGCTTGGGCGTGTACAAGACGATTTTTCTGAAAATGATCTCGTTTTAGGTGAGTACGCAGCTACAGTTATTGGTATGGAAATTCTGCGTGAAAAACATAATGAAGTTGAACAAGAAGCAAGAGATAAAGCTGCAATTAATATGGCAATCAATTCGTTATCATACTCAGAAAGCGAAGCCATTGAACATATTTTTGAAGAGCTAGGTGGTAAAGAAGGCTTGCTAATTGCGTCTAAAGTAGCTGACAGAGTTGGTATTACACGTTCTGTGATTGTTAATGCATTGCGTAAGTTAGAAAGTGCAGGAGTTATTGAATCACGTTCATTAGGCATGAAAGGTACGTTTATTAAAGTTAAAAAAGAAAAATTCTTAGATGAATTAGATAGAATAAAATAAAACGTATAATAACTAATTTATGCATTTGGTATTTACACTATTCACATCACTTTGTATATCCATGCGATATGCGTTGATTAGATAAATATGTAAAAAATAAATACAATGTCATTTTTAAACTTAAGCATCTCATACTGTAGTGGAATCGTGTTATCTGAATTTGTAAAAATACAAATTCAGACCATGCCATTATGAATGAGAAATTATAAGCAGAACTATTGCTTTATATGTATGAATATGATATATTTATTCACGGCTATTAAGCCAATACGCACATAAAGAGTGGAAGTATAAAGGGTGCGATAACTTATTATCGTGTTTATATGAGCTTTTTATGGAGGTAAAAAACCAATAGGAGGATTTTATTTATGGCAGTAATTTCAATGAAACAATTACTAGAAGCAGGTGTTCACTTCGGTCACCAAACACGCCGTTGGAACCCAAAAATGAAAAGATACATCTTCACTGAAAGAAACGGTATCTACATTATCGATTTACAAAAAACAGTGAAGAAAGTAGAAGAAGCTTACAACTTTATTAAACAAATTTCAGAAGATGGCGGAAAAGTTTTATTCGTTGGTACGAAAAAACAAGCACAAGAATCAGTGAAAGCTGAAGCAGAACGTGCTGGTCAATTCTATGTTAACCAAAGATGGTTAGGTGGAATTTTAACTAACTATAAAACAATTTCAAAACGTATCAAACGTATTTCTGAAATTGAAAAAATGGAAGAAGATGGCTTATTCGAAGTATTACCTAAAAAAGAAGTAGTAGAACTTAGAAAAGAATATGACCGTTTAATTAAATTCTTAGGCGGAATTCGTGATATGAAATCTATGCCTCAAGCATTATTTGTAGTTGACCCTCGTAAAGAGCGCAACGCAATTGCTGAAGCACGTAAATTACACATCCCAATCGTTGGTATTGTGGATACTAACTGTGATCCAGATGAGATCGATTATGTTATCCCTGCAAACGATGATGCTATCCGTGCCGTTAAATTATTAACTGGTAAAATGGCAGATGCAATCTTAGAAGGTCAACAAGGTGTATCAAATGAAGAAGTAGCAGCTGAACAAAACATTGATTTAAATGAATCAAAAGAAGAAGCTACTGAAGCAGAAACAACTGAAGAAAACACTTCTGTTGAATCAAACTAAGAATAATGTAAAATGGGTGATAAGATATATAAGCTTATCACCTTTTTTTAAAATAAATATATTAAAATTCATTAAATAATGGAGGAATATGAAATGGCAATTTCAGCTAAACTTGTAAAAGAATTACGTGAAAAAACTGGCGCTGGTATGATGGATTGTAAAAAAGCGTTGACAGAAACTGATGGTGATATTGATAAAGCTATTGATTACCTACGTGAAAAAGGTATTGCAAAAGCAGCTAAAAAAGCTGACCGTATCGCTGCAGAAGGACTAGTACATGTAGAAGAAAGAGGAAATGAAGCAGCAATCGTAGAAATTAATTCAGAAACTGACTTCGTAGCACGTAACGAAGGTTTCCAAGAATTAGTAAAAGAAATTGCTATCCAAGTGTTAGATAGTAAAGTAGATACTGTTGAAGCTTTATTAGAATCTGAATTAGCTGACGGTAAAACTGTAGATCAACGCATGAAAGAAGCAATCTCTACAATCGGTGAAAAATTAAGTATCCGTCGTTTTGCAGTTAGAACAAAATCAGATAATGATGCATTTGGTTCATATTTACACATGGGTGGACGTATCGGTGTATTAACAGTTGTTGAAGGTACTACTGATAGTGATGCTGCTAAAGATGTAGCTATGCATATTGCTGCGATTAACCCTAAATATGTTTCATCTGAACAAGTAAGTGAAGATGAAATAGCTCATGAAAAAGAAGTATTGAAACAACAAGCTTTAAACGAAGGAAAACCAGAAAAAATCGTTGAGAAAATGGTTGAAGGTCGTTTACGTAAATATTTACAAGAAATTTGTGCAGTTGACCAAAACTTTGTTAAAGATCCTGATCAAACAGTTGAAGCTTTCTTAAAATCAAAAGGTGGAAAACTAGTTGACTTCGTACGTTATGAAGTAGGCGAAGGTATGGAAAAACGTGAAGAAAACTTTGCTGACGAAGTAAAAGGACAAATGAAATAATTTTTCATAGTTTGAACAAGAAAGAAGACACCTTTTTGTGCTCCATATGAAAGACTTACTTTTATATTGGAAGTTCTACTGTGTCTTCTTTACTTGTATCAAATACATATTTTCACAATAGAGAGGATAAGACAATGGCTCAAACTTCTAAATATAAACGTGTCGTTTTAAAATTAAGTGGTGAAGCACTAGCAGGTGAAGACGGATTCGGCATTAATCCGATAATTATTAAAAGTGTTGCTCAACAAGTAGCTGAGGTAGCAAAAATGGATTGTGAAATTGCAGTGATTGTTGGCGGAGGTAATATCTGGAGAGGTAAAACTGGTAGTGACCTTGGTATGGATCGTGGCACAGCCGATTATATGGGCATGTTGGCTACTGTTATGAACGCTTTAGCACTTCAAGATAGCTTAGAACAATTAGAGTGTGATACACGTGTGTTAACTTCTATAGAGATGAAACAAGTTGCAGAACCTTATATTCGTCGTCGTGCAATTAGACACTTAGAGAAAAAACGAGTTGTGATATTTGCAGCTGGCATAGGTAATCCATACTTCTCAACTGACACAACTGCAGCTCTGCGTGCTGCTGAAGTAGAAGCTGATGTTATCTTAATGGGCAAAAATAATGTTGATGGTGTTTATTCTGCAGATCCTAAAAAAGATGAAAATGCAGTTAAATATGAACATTTAACACATATTCAAATGTTACAAGAAGGATTACAAGTCATGGACTCAACAGCATCTTCTTTCTGTATGGATAACAATATTCCATTGAATGTGTTCTCTATTACAGAAGAAGGAAATATTAAACGTGCTGTAATGGGTGAAAAAATAGGAACATTAATTACAAAATAATTTAGAGGTGTATAATATGAGTGACATAATTAATGACACGAAAACAAAGATGAGAAAATCAATTGATAGTCTTTCAAGAGAATTAGCCAACATTAGTGCTGGTAGAGCAAATTCAAACCTTTTAAACGGTGTTACGGTTGATTATTATGGGGCACCAACACCTATACAACAACTTGCTAGTATCAGTGTGCCAGAAGCACGTCTTTTAGTCATTTCACCATACGATAAATCATCAGTGGCTAATGTTGAAAAAGCAATTAATGCAGCAAACTTAGGTGTGAATCCATCTAGTGATGGTGAAGTAATCCGTATCAGCGTGCCTGCATTAACAGAAGAACGTCGTAAAGAACTTGTAAAAGAAGTTAAAAAAATTGGCGAAGATTCTAAAGTTGCAGTTAGAAATGTGCGTCGCGATTCTAATGACGAGCTTAAAAAGCAAGAGAAAAATGGTGACATCACTGAAGATGACCTAAGAACTCAAACAAATGAAGTTCAAAAAATAACTGACGATTCTATCAATGACATTGATAAATTATTAGAAGAAAAAGAACAAGATATTATGTCAGTATAAGCATGGTAATTATGATATGAATTTTTGTGAGTAAATAGCTATCTTTTAGTTGTTTGATATTGAAAATAAAGCATATTATAAATTTATCTGAACTGTATCAAATCAGACTTTGGTACAGTTTTTTTATTTGTTTATTCATTGCGCTTATCTAGTATGATAAAATGATAGATAATTGCATTTAGAAGCTAATATAAAAAGCAGAGATGATAACGCTCGGAGGAAATACCATGTTTAAAAAGCTAAACAAGAAAAAAAACCAGCCTAACGCATCCAACATTGACTTGGATTTACATAGTGTACCTAATCATATAGCAATTATTATGGATGGCAATGGACGCTGGGCTAAACAAAGAAAGCTGCCTAGAATAAAAGGACATTACCAAGGTATGCAAACAATCAAAAAAATAACTAAAGAAGCTAGTGATTTAGGTATTAAATATTTAACGTTGTATGCATTTTCAACTGAAAATTGGACTAGACCTAAAAATGAAGTTAATTATATTATGAACCTACCAGTTAATTTCTTAAAAACCTTTTTACCAGAATTAATAGAAAATAATGTTAAAGTAGAAACCATTGGTTTTTTAAATGATTTACCAACTGCAACACTTGAAGCTATAAATAAAGCAAAAGACCAAACCAAAGATAATACGGGTTTAAAACTGATTTTTGCAATTAATTATGGCGGACGTGCTGAAATTGTCCATAGTTTAAAGTCAATTTATGAAAAATTATCTTCTGAAGGGTTATCCAGTGAACATATTACAGAACAACTGATTAACGAACATTTAATGACCCACCATTATCCTGATCCAGACCTTTTAATTAGAACCTCAGGTGAACAACGAATTAGTAACTTTCTTATCTGGCAAGTATCTTACAGTGAATTTATATTCAATGAAAAATTTTGGCCAGATTTTGACAAAGAAGAATTAATAAACTGTATTAAAATTTATCAATCTCGTCAAAGACGTTTTGGGGGATTATAGATAGTTAGGAGAATAGTATGAAAGTTAGAACTTTAACAGCAATAATAGCACTTATTGTTTTTCTACCTGTATTATTAAAGGGTGGCCTTGTACTAATGCTTTTTTCATATTTATTAGCGTTTATAGGTCTCAAAGAATTGTTGAATATGAATATGATAAAGTTCTTATCCATCCCAGGAATTATAAGTGCATTAGGAATTTTAATTATTATGATACCGCAAGAGGCAGGTACATGGGTAAATGATTTACAATTAAAATCTTTGATAGCAATGAGTTTTATTTTATTAAGTTATACTGTGCTATCTAAAAATAGATTTAGTTTTATGGATGCTGCTTTTTGCTTAATGTCTATAGCTTATGTAGGCATAGGTTTTATGTATCTTTATGAAACAAGATCAGAGGGATTACATTACATATTGTTAGCTTTCTTAATTGTGTGGTCTACTGATACTGGTGCATACATTTTTGGTAGATTAATGGGCAAACATAAATTATGGCCTGTAATCAGTCCTAATAAAACAATTGAAGGATTTATAGGTGGTATTATTTGTAGTTTGATCGTTCCACTTATAATGATGATGTTTATAGACTTTAACATTGCAATATGGTTATTGCTATTATGTACAGTTATTTTGAGTATGTTTGGGCAACTAGGAGATTTAGTGGAGTCAGGTTTTAAACGCCATTTTGGTGTGAAGGATTCTGGACGCATTTTACCTGGTCATGGCGGTATATTAGACCGATTCGATAGTTTTATGTTTGTTTTACCATTATTAAATATATTCTTAATTTAAGTGATTTTGAAAGAAATGATATGCTTTTAAAATTGTATAATTGAAAAATAAAAGGAGTTATTAATTTAAATGCTGATGATTGATCATATGAGACATTTAAATTTTTAACTCCTTTTCATAAGTTTATAAAATGAATCGTATATATTTTAAGAGGTAAGTCGTGAAAATTTATTATACTGTATAAAGTTACGTGTATCAGTCGGTAGTGTTATGTTATAATTTTATAATCAAAAGCATTAAATTTCTTGTATATTATAATAATATAAAATAATGGAACAATCTTACGGAAAATATGAGGTGTATCAATTTGAGTTTTCTAGTGACAATTATTTCTTTTATAATCGTATTTGGTGTTCTTGTAACAGTTCATGAATACGGTCATATGTTTTTTGCAAAAAGAGCTGGCATTATGTGTCCAGAATTTGCAATTGGAATGGGGCCAAAAATTTTCAGTTTCAGAAAAAATGAAACTTTATATACCATTCGTTTATTGCCAGTTGGAGGGTATGTAAGAATGGCAGGTGACGGGTTGGAAGAACCTCCCGTTCAACCAGGTATGCATGTAAAGATAAAATTAAATGATAAAGATGAAATCACACACATCATTTTAGATGATCAACATAAATTCCAACAAATTGAAGCAATGGAAGTTAAGCAATGTGATTTTAAAGAAGATTTATATATAGAAGGTGTAACTGCATATGATCAGCAAAGACATCATTATCAGATTGCTGACAAAGCTTACTTTGTTGAAAATGGTAGTTTAATTCAAATTGCTCCTAAAAACCGACAATTCACACACAAAAAACCTTATCAAAAATTCTTAACACTGTTTGCGGGTCCATTATCTAACTTCTTACTTACATTAGTATTATTTATTGGCTTGGCTTATTATCAAGGTACTCCAACAAATACAGTTGATAAAGTTGCGCAAGATAGTCCAGCAGCACACGCTGGCTTAAAAACAGGTGATACTATCGTGAAAATTGATGACCAATCTATCGATAGTAAATCTGATATAGATCAAGCGATGTCGCAGGTTAAAGACAAAAAGACGCAAATTAAAGTAGAACGGGATGGCAAAACAGAAAACTTACAAGTAAAACCTAAAAAATATGAACAAAAAGTAACTAAAACACATTCAGAAACTAAATATTTATTAGGTTATACTCCTTCTATTGAACATACTTTATTTAAACCAATTGTATCTGGTGTAGAACGTTCATTAGTAGCTGGAAAACTGATTTTTACTGCGATTTTAAGTATGATTGCGAGCATTTTTACAGGTCAATTTTCATTTGATATGTTAAATGGTCCTGTCGGTATTTACCATACGGTTGATTCTGTTGTTAAAACAGGCATCATCAATTTAATTTCTTGGACAGCATTGCTCAGTGTCAATTTAGGTTTGATGAATTTATTACCAGTTCCAGCACTTGATGGCGGACGTATCTTATTCGTTATATATGAAGCGATTTTCAGAAAGCCATTAAACAAAAAAGCAGAAACTACCATTATTGCGATTGGTGCAGTATTTGTCTTAATTGTTATGGTCTTAGTGACATGGAATGACATTCAACGTTATTTCTTATAAAAGGAGAGAGCATGTAAATGAAACAATCTAAAGTATTTATACCAACGATGAAAGAAGTACCGGCTGCAGCCGAAGCTTTAAGTCATAGACTTTTGCTAAAAGCAGGATTAATTAAACAAAGTACGAGTGGCATATATAGCTATTTACCGTTAGCTGCAAAAGTTTTGAATAACATTGAAACAATTGTAAGACAAGAAATGGAACGTATCGAGGCTGTGGAAATTTTAATGCCAGCGTTACAAAAAGCAGAACTATGGGAAGAATCAGGTCGTTGGAATGCATATGGTCCAGAACTAATGCGTTTAAAAGATAGACATGGCCGTGAGTTTGCACTTGGGCCAACACATGAAGAGCTTATAACGTCTGTGATAAGAGATGAGCTTAAATCATATAAACAATTACCACTTACTTTATTCCAAATACAATCTAAGTTTAGAGATGAAAAACGTCCGCGTTTTGGACTGTTACGTGGTCGTGAATTTATTATGAAAGACGCATATTCGTTTCATGCAGATGAAGCTTCTTTAGATGAAACATACCAAGATATGTATCACGCATATGATCGCATATTTAAACGTGTCGGAATTAATGCACGACCAGTAGTTGCAGATTCAGGTGCTATTGGTGGAAGCCATACACACGAATTTATGGCTTTAAGTGAAATTGGTGAAGACACAATTGTGTATAGTGAAAATAGTGATTATGCTGCCAATATTGAAAAAGCTGAGGTTGTATATCATCCTAATGAAAAACATGATGATGTAGCGCCATTAACAAAAATAGAAATACCTCAAGTACATACAGCACAAGCATTAGCAACATTTTTAGAAAAGCCATTAGATGAAATTACAAAATCTATGGTATTTAATGTCGATGGTGAATTTATTATGGTACTTGTACGCGGTCACCATGAAATTAATGATGTGAAATTAAAAGCATTCTTTGGTACTGATCACATCGAATTAGCAACAGAAGATGAAATTAAAAATTTATTAGGTGCATCTCCTGGTTCACTTGGACCAATTTTTGATAAAAACATCAAAGTATATGCAGATAACTTTATAAAAGATTTAAATAACATTGTTGTAGGTGCTAACGAAGATGGTTACCATTTATTGAATGCAAATGTAGGGCGTGACTTTGAAATAGAAGCGTATGGTGACTTTAGATTTATTTTAGAAGGTGAAGCTTTAGCTGATGGATCAGGTGTCGCTAAATTTGCTGAAGGAATTGAAGTCGGGCAAGTATTTAAACTGGGTACAAAATATTCAGAAGCAATGAATGCAACATTTTTAGATAATCAAGGCAAGGCTAAACCTTTATTAATGGGATGTTATGGTATAGGTGTTTCTAGAACTTTAAGTGCGATTGTTGAACAAAATAACGATGAAAATGGTATTATATGGCCTAAATCAGTAACGCCATTTGATTTACACTTAATTACAATCAACCCTAAAAAAGAAGAACAACGCGAATTGGCCGATCAACTATATACACAATTAAAAGAAACATACGATGTACTCTATGATGACCGTAAGGAACGTGCAGGTGTTAAATTTAATGATGCTGATTTAATTGGGTTACCAATTAGAGTAGTGGTTGGTAAAAATGCTGCAGAAGGTATCGTAGAAGTTAAACGACGTGATACAGGTAAAAGTGAAGATGTTCAAATTGATAACTTAAATCGTTATATTAATGACTTATACCTAAGTATATAAGTCAGCAATTTACTTTAAAAAAGTAATTGCTATGACATATGATGTTAAAAATGATATGTATGTTAAACAATTAATAGCAAAGATAATTTATAACAATAAATATGTTTGTATACAGGTATTGTTGAATGTTTAAAATTAACCTGTAATTTGGTAAATAATCGCCTTATATAGGGGAGCGGGAAAGCGAAATCGAATGAGTCATATTTGATTTCATTTCCGCTCTTATTTATTATTAGTAACCATATTGTAAAAGTAGTAGAGTTTAAGTATTAGAAATTAATGCTTTTCCGTTATAAGATAGATAATGTAAAAAATACATACGCGACAGTTAAAGCAATGATTTGAAATAGTAACGTAGTGTAATTAATAGTAAGGTGGTTATCGTCATGTCAATGACAAATCAAGAAAAATTTAAGGTCTTAGCTGATCAAATTAAAATTGCAGATCATTTGGATTCAGAAATTTTAGCACAAAGTGAATTAACGCGTGTAGATGTTAAAACAACTGATCGTATTTGGGTATTTCAGATAACATTTCCATATTTTTTACCTATAGAAGATTATCTGTTATTTATGAATGCAATTACTGAAGAATTTAAAACAATTGCCAAAGTTGATTGCAATTTTACAATTACGAATAAAGTGAATCAAGATGAATATGCCTTGAAATACTTTAGTTATTGTATTGATCAAATGCAATTATCACCAAAAGTAAAAGGTCAGTTGAAGCAAAAGCGCTTAATTATGTCAGGTGATGTTCTCAAAGTCATGTGTCAGAATGATATAGAACGTGATCATTTTGATAAAGCTTGCAATGGGAGTTTGATTAAAGCATTTCAACAATGTGGATTTGCAATCAGTAGTATCATTTTTGAAACTGATCACACTTCAAATGGGGACGATTTAGCCTCATTAGAGGCACATATTCAACAAGAAGATGAAAAAAGTGCTCGTGAAGCTACTGAAAAATTAGAAAAGATGCGCGCTGAAAAAGCCAAGCAACAAGATAATAACGAAAGTGCTGTAGCAAAATGTCAAATCGGTAAACCGATTCAAATAGAAAATGTAAAACCTATAGAATCGATTATCGAAGAAGAATTTAAAGTTGCGGTAGAAGGTGTTATCTTTGATATTAATTTAAAAGAATTGAAAAGTGGACGCCATATTGTTGAATTAAAAGTTACAGATTATACTGATTCATTAGTGCTGAAAATGTTCACTAGAAAAAATAAAGATGATTTAGCTCATTTTAAAGCGCTCAGTGTTGGTAAATGGGTGCGAGCACAAGGTCGAATAGAAGAAGACACATTCGTACGTGACTTAGTAATGATGATGTCTGATATTGAAGAAATAAAAAAAGCAGTTAAACAAGACAAAGCAGATGAGAAACGCGTAGAATTTCACTTGCATTCATCCATGAGTCAGATGGATGGCATTCCAAATATAAGTGCATATGTAGATCAAGCAGCCAAATGGGGCCATAAAGCGATTGCAATTACTGATCATAATGTGGTTCAAGCATTTCCAGATGCGCATGCTGCAGCTGAAAAAAATAATATTAAAATGATATATGGTATGGAAGGCATGTTGGTTGATGATGGTGTGCCCATAGCTTATAAGCCACAAGATATTGATTTAAAAACTGCAACATATGTTGTTTTTGACGTTGAAACAACAGGTTTATCTAATCAATATGATAAAATTATCGAACTCGCAGCTGTAAAAGTAAGAGAAGGAGAAATCATTGATAAGTTTGAACGTTTTAGTAATCCACATGAACGTTTATCTGAAACAATCAAGAATTTAACGCATATCACAGATGATATGCTCGTCAATGCGCCTGAAATTGAAACAGTATTAACAGAGTTTAAAGCGTGGGTCGGTGATGCGATATTTGTAGCACACAATGCATCATTTGACATGGGATTCATTGACACCGGTTATGAAAAAATTGGGCTAGGTGCATCAACGAATGGTGTGATAGATACACTTGAACTTTCCAGAACTATCAACACAGAATATGGTAAGCATGGTCTGAATTTCTTAGCTAAAAAATATGGTGTAGATTTAACACAGCATCACAGAGCGATTTATGATACTGAAGCAACAGCTTATATTTTTATAAAAATGTTAAAACAATTAGAAGAAGCGGAAGTTTATAATCATCAAGATATTAATAAATCGTTATCTAATGAAGATGCGTATAAACGTGCACGTCCAAATCACGTAACACTTATAGTGCAAAATCAACAAGGCTTGAAAAATTTATTTAAAATAGTAAGTGCATCTTTAGTTAAATATTATTATAGAACACCTAGAATTCCACGATCATTATTAGATGAATATCGAGAAGGTATTCTTGTTGGTTCTGCATGTGATGAAGGTGAAGTATTTACTGCAGTAATGCAAAAAGATCAATCGCAAGTGGAAAGAATAGCAAAATACTATGATTTCATTGAAGTACAGCCACCTGCATTATATCAAGATTTAATAGATAGAGAACTTGTGAGAGATAATGAGACATTGCATGAAATTTATCAACGTCTTATTCAAGCTGGAGATGTAAATGATATTCCTGTTATTGCGACAGGAAACGCGCATTATCTAAACGAACATGATGGTATTGCACGTAAAATTTTAATTGCATCACAGCCAGGTAACCCGTTAAATCGTAGTACTTTACCTGAGGCACATTTTAGAACAACAGATGAAATGTTAGACGAATTACATTTCTTAGGTGAAGCAAAAGCACATGAACTAGTTGTTAAAAACACGAATGAATTAGCAGACCGTATCGAACGTGTAGTTCCGATAAAAGATGAATTGTATACGCCGCGTATGGAAGGTGCTAATGATGAAATACGAGATATGAGCTATGCCAATGCTAGAGCATTGTATGGCGAAGATTTACCACAAATTGTAATCGACCGATTAGAGAAAGAACTTGAAAGTATTATTGGGAATGGATTCTCCGTTATATATTTAATTTCGCAAAGACTTGTTAAAAAATCACTGGATGACGGTTACCTAGTAGGTTCACGTGGCTCTGTAGGTTCGAGTTTTGTAGCGACAATGACTGAAATTACAGAAGTTAATCCATTACCACCGCATTATATTTGTCCACAATGTAAAGAAAGTGAGTTCTTTAATGATGGATCTATTGGCTCTGGTTTTGATTTGCCAGATAAAAAATGTGGCACATGTGGTTGTGAATTGATTAAAGAAGGGCAAGATATTCCTTTTGAAACTTTCTTAGGCTTCAAAGGTGATAAAGTACCCGATATTGATTTGAACTTTAGTGGTGAGTATCAACCTCAAGCTCATAATTACACAAAAGAATTGTTTGGTGAAGACAAAGTCTTTCGTGCCGGTACAATTGGTACGGTGGCAGAAAAAACAGCTTTCGGTTTTGTAAAAGGATTTTTAAACGACCAAGGCATCCACAAAAGAGGTGCTGAAGTTGATAGACTCGTAAAAGGTTGCACGGGCGTAAAACGTACAACAGGACAACATCCAGGTGGTATCATCGTTGTCCCAGATTATATGGATATCTACGATTTTACACCGGTTCAATTTCCGGCAGATGATCAATCATCAGCTTGGATGACAACACATTTCGATTTCCACTCAATACATGATAACGTATTGAAACTGGATATATTAGGACACGATGACCCGACGATGATCCGTATGTTACAGGATTTATCAGGTATTGATCCTAAAACGATACCTGTTGATGATAAGGAGACCATGGGTATTTTTAGTTCACCAGAACCATTAGGTGTAACATCCGAGCAAATTTTATGTAAAACTGGAACATTTGGTGTGCCTGAATTTGGTACAGGATTTGTTCGTCAAATGTTAGAAGATACCAAGCCAACTACATTTTCAGAATTAGTTAGAATATCTGGATTATCACATGGTACAGATGTTTGGCTAGGTAACGCACAAGATTTAATACGTTCAGGAACTTGTGATTTATCAAGTGTCATTTGTTGTCGTGATGATATTATGGTTTATTTAATGTATAACGGATTAGAACCATCACTAGCCTTTAAGACAATGGAATTTGTGCGTAAAGGTAAAGGACTTACGGATGATATGGTTGAAGCAATGGTAGACAATGAAGTGCCCGATTGGTATTTGGACTCATGTAGAAAAATTAAATATATGTTCCCTAAAGCGCATGCTGCAGCATATGTGTTGATGGCGGTACGTATTGCATATTTCAAAGTCCATTATCCACTTTACTACTATGCAAGTTACTTTACAGTGCGTGCATCTGATTTTGATTTAATCTCAATGATTAAAGATAAAGAAGGTATTCGAAATACAGTAAACGATATGTATTCACGCTACATGGATTTAGCAAAAAAAGAAAAAGATACATTAACTGTATTAGAAATCATGAATGAAATGGCGCAACGTGGTTATCGTATGCAACCGATTAGTTTAGAGAAGAGTAAAGCATTTGATTTTATCATTGAAGATGATAGTTTGATTCCGCCATTTATTGCTGTTCCTGGATTAGGAGAAAACGTTGCACAACGTATAGTTGAGGCACGTGAAGAAGGGCCGTTTTTATCTAAAGAAGATTTAAATAAAAAAGCAGGTTTGTCACAAAAAGTCATTGAATATTTAGACGAACTTGGTTCATTACCTAACTTGCCAGATAAAGCACAATTATCAATATTTGATATGTAATCTGTCAATATATTGATTAAAATTGAATGTCAAAATGCCAAATGTATAAAAATTTGATATTAGTTAATGTCATACTATATGAAAGATATAGTTGTTTGTATAGGAAATAAACATATGGTATAATAATATTGCTTAAAAAATTAGACTCAGGCAGGAAGAGTGGGCGTTATACCCGCTCTTTTCTATTTGCCAAAAAAGGAGGTCAGTATGAGTAAAGTAACTGAGCAAGTTGAATCAATTATTCAACCCGTCCTTGACGACTTAAATTTCGAATTAGTTGAAGTCGAATACACAAAAGAAGGAAAAGATTACTTCTTAAGAGTATCCATTGATAAAGAAGGTGGCGTCGATTTAAACGATTGTGCCCTAGCTTCTGAAAAGATTAGTGAGGTTATGGATGAAGAAGATCCTATTCAAGAAATGTATTATTTAGATGTAGCTTCTCCAGGTGCTGAAAGACCTATAAAAAAAGAAAAAGATTTCCAAAATGCTGTTTCAAAACCGATATACGTTTCTTTATATGCGCCTATTGAAGGTGGAAAAGAATGGTTAGGTATCTTAAAAGAAGTAACTAGTGAAACGATTATTATGGAAGTAAAAGAAAAATCAAAGAAGAAACAAGTTGAAATTCCAAGAAATAAAATCGCTAAAGCACGTCATGCTGTAATGCTTTAATGTGATGAGGAGGATGATAAATCGTGTCAAGTAATGAATTACTATTAGCAACTGAATATTTAGAAAAAGAAAAAAAGATTCCAAGAGAAGTTTTAATTGATGCAATTGAAGCAGCGTTGATTACTGCATATAAAAAGAACTATGACAGTGCAAGAAGTGTACGCGTTGAGTTAAACATGGATGAAGGTACATTTCATGTAATTGCGCGTAAACAAGTCGTGGAAGAAGTAATGGATAATAGAGAAGAGATCGACTTAAGTACAGCACTAGTTAAAAATCCAGCATATGAAGTTGGTGATATCTACGAAGAAGACGTAACGCCAAGTGATTTTGGACGTGTAGGTGCACAAGCTGCGAAACAAGCTGTAATGCAACGTTTACGCGATGCTGAGCGTGAAATATTATATGATGAATTTATTGATAAAGAAGATGATATTGTTAATGGTCTTATTGATAGAGTCGATCATCGTTATGTTTATGTTAATTTAGGACGCACAGAAGCTGTATTATCTGAAGCTGAAAGAAGCCCTAATGATAGCTACATTCCTAATGAGAGAATTAGAGTGTATGTCAATAAAGTAGAGCAAACTACAAAAGGGCCTCAAATTTACGTTTCACGTAGTCATCCTGGATTATTAAAACGCTTATTTGAACAAGAAGTACCAGAAATTTTTGACGGTACAGTAATTGTAAAATCAGTTGCTCGCGAAGCTGGAGATCGTTCTAAAATCAGCGTTCATTCAGATAATCCAGATATCGATGCTGTAGGTGCATGTGTAGGCGCTAAAGGTTCCCGTGTTGAAGCGGTTGTAGAAGAATTAGGCGGCGAAAAAATTGACATCGTTCAATGGAATGAAGATCCGAAGGTATTTGTTAAAAATGCTTTAAGCCCTTCTCAAGTACTACAAGTCATTGTTGATGAAGAAAACCAATCAACGGTTGTTGTTGTGCCTGACTATCAATTATCTTTAGCAATCGGTAAGCGTGGACAAAACGCACGTTTAGCTGCCAAATTAACTGGTTGGAAAATTGATATAAAATCAGAAAGTGATGCTAGAGCTGAAGGCGTTTATCCTACAGATGAGGCGATTGAAACTGAGGATGTTGAAAATATTGAGCAAAACACAGACATTGATTTAGAAGAAGTTAATACAGAAATTAATGACTTCAAAAAAGATGAAGAAACAGATAGCTTAGATGAAGAAGACGCTGAAAAATAATTTGGAGTGAGCTTTATGAAAAAGAAAAAAATTCCAATGCGTAAATGTATACTTTCAAACGACATGCATCCTAAAAAAGATATGATTCGAGTTGTTATTAATAAAGAAGGCGAAATTTTTGCTGATGCAACTGGAAAGCAGCAAGGTCGTGGTGCATATGTATCAAAAGATGTTAAATTAGTAGAAGATGCACAAAAAAAAGGTGTATTAGAAAAATACTTTAAAGTTGATGCAGAAACTCTAAATCCTGTATATAAGGAAATTATACGTCTTATTTATCGTGAAGAGATACCTAAATGACTATAGAGAAAATTGTGAATTTTTTAGGGTTAGCAATGCGTGCTGGAAAAGTTAAAACAGGTGAATCAGTCATTTTAAATGACATTAAAAAAAATAGATTGAAGCTCGTAATTATTGCAACTGATGCTTCTGAAAATACAATGACAATGTTTCAGAACAAGTGTGAAAGTTACCATATATCATTTCGCATATTTGGAACGAGAGCTGAATTAGGACAAGCTTTAGGTAAAGCAGAACGAGTTAACATTGGAATCACTGATCAAGGCTTTGCTAAAAAGTTAGTGTCAATGATAGATGAATATCGTAAGGAGTGACTATATGAGTAAAATAAGAATTTACGAATACGCCAAAGGTTTAAAATTAAAAAGTAAAGATATTATAGATGAGTTAAAGAAGATGGACGTTGAGGTAACGAGCCATATGCAAACGTTAGAAGACGACCAAATAAAAGCATTAGATAAAGTTTATAAACCGGAAAAATCCAATCAAGCAGAACAAAAACAACAAGGTCAAAATCAACAAAAATCATCAAATAGCAAGTCTAATGCTAATAAAAAAGATAATAATAATCAAAATCACAAACAAAATAATAAGAATAATAACAAAAATAAGAAGAACAATAAGAACAACAAAAATAATAATAAAAACAAACAAACGAAACAGGAAGAACCAAAAGAAATACCTTCACACATCATTTATCAAGAAGGTATAACTGTTGGAGAACTTGCTGAAAAAATTAATGTTGATTCTTCAGAAATTATTAAAAAGCTATTCTTATTAGGAATAATGGCTAACATTAATCAAGCATTAGATGATGAAACATTAGAATTGATTGCTGATGATTATGGTGTAGAAGTGGAAAAAGAAGTTGTTATTGATGAAGAAGATTTATCAATTTATTTTGATGATGAATCTGAAGATGAAGATGCAGTAGAAAGACCAGCAGTCGTTACTATTATGGGACATGTTGACCATGGTAAAACAACATTATTGGATTCTATCCGTCACACACAAGTAACAGCAGGTGAAGCTGGTGGTATTACACAACATATCGGTGCTTATCAAATTGAAAATGATGGCAAAAAAATTACTTTCCTTGATACACCAGGACATGCTGCATTCACAACGATGCGTGCACGTGGTGCACAAGTAACTGATATTACAATTTTGGTAGTAGCAGCAGATGATGGCGTAATGCCTCAAACGATAGAAGCTATTAATCACGCCAAAGAGGCGAATGTACCAACAATTGTAGCTGTCAATAAAGTTGATAAACCAACTGCTAACCCGGACAGAGTAATGCAAGAATTGACTGAATATGGTTTGATTCCTGAAGCTTGGGGCGGCGATACAATTTTCGTACCACTTTCTGCTTTAAGCGGTGATGGTATTGAAGATTTAATAGAAATGATTGGCCTTACATCTGAAATACAAGAACTAAAAGCTAATCCTGAGAAAAAAGCAGTAGGTACAGTGATAGAAGCAGAATTAGATAAATCACGTGGTCCATCTGCATCACTTCTAGTGCAAAATGGTACGTTACATGTCGGAGATGCATTGGTTGTTGGTAATACGTACGGTAGAATTCGTGCGATGGTTAACGATTTAGGACAAAGAATTAAATCTGCAGAGCCATCTACTCCTGTTGAAATTACAGGTATTCATGATGTACCACAAGCTGGGGATCGTTTTGTTGTGTTTAAAGATGAGAAACAAGCAAGACGTATTGGAGAAGCACGTCATGAAGCCAATGTTTTACAACAACGTCAAGAAAGTAAGAGCGTTTCACTAGATAATTTATTTGAACAAATGAAACAAGGTGAAATGAAAGATTTAAATGTCATCATTAAAGGTGATGTCCAAGGTTCTGTAGAAGCACTTGCAGCTTCATTAATGAAAATTGAAGTAGAAGGTGTTAATGTTCGTATTATTCACACTGCAGTAGGTGCGATAAACGAATCCGATGTGACCTTAGCGAATGCGTCAAATGGTATTATCATTGGTTTCAATGTAAGACCGGATACGGGTGCCAAACGTGCAGCTGAAACAGAAGGTGTAGACATGAGATTACACCGTGTCATTTATAGCGTTATTGAAGAAATAGAGGCTGCAATGAAAGGCTTGCTAGATCCAGAATATGAAGAACAAGTGATTGGTCAAGCAGAAGTACGTCAAACATTTAAAGTTTCAAAAGTAGGTACAATTGCTGGTAGTTATGTTACAGATGGTAAGATTACTAGAAATGCGGGTGTCCGTGTTATCAGAGATGGTATTGTACAATTTGAAGGTGAATTAGACACGTTAAAACGTTATAAAGATGATGCTAAAGAAGTAGCTCAAGGCTATGAATGTGGTATCACAATTGAGAAATATAACGATTTAAAAGAAGGCGACATTATAGAAGCTTTCGAAATGGTTGAAATTAAAAGATAAAGTCAGTTATCTTAAATAAATAAGAAAAATAAACCGTAGGCTAATTTATAGTGTTAGCTTACGGTTTTTTTCTTTTAAATATGTTATCTTTTGGGTAATAGCATGTATACCTTTGAATCATTTAAAATAATTGTTTACTTTTATAATTTATTTTAATGTTTTGCTTTAAGTGCATAGTTACTTGAATATTTAACCATTTATTAAGCATTGTGAACGAGTTAAAAAATTTTAAGTAAAATTGCTTGTTACCTTAATCTGGACACTAACTGTCTATGTACTTAATTAAACTTAGCATAAATAGGAGGTTATAAGTGATGAGTGAATATTTAAAAGAAATAAATGAATTTTGGCAAGAATACTTGGATCAATATAACTCTATTTATGACTTAGATACGTTAAATGAAATAATAAAAAGACATGACACAACTGCTTTCTTACACCCACAAGATTTAGCATACTTCAAAAAAAATTTCGGTGAAGATTTTAGTAATATCCCAAGATTTAAAAAGTTGATTGATTTTGCAAATGGGAAAGTGAAAATTAATAAGCATAGACAACGAATTGTACAAAATGATGCAGTATTAAGCCCAGCCATAGCAAGACCATATTTTGGAAATCCTGAAATAGCAGATATAGTAATTTTGAAAAAAAAGGCTGAGAACGATTTTATAATTAATGATCCTTCATTACCAGAAGAAATGATAGTACATTATCGTAATAGAATATTGCAAGATATCCAAGGTAAGTTGAATTTAAACGGACAAAAAGTATTTCTTCCGTATATAGATCATCATTGTTGGTTTAAGAAATATATCTATAGTAATGGGTCTATATTAAAACAATTTAATATTAATCCAAATAGAGTGATGGTTATGAATTTCTTTCCATATCAAACTGGCCATACAGCAGGTATACCAAAAGATTTTTTAACATTTAATCATTATCTACCATCACAAGTTATGAATTTTGAACTATTATTAAAAATTATAAATGATGATAAGCGGAGGATTTATATTGTAAGTGAAGAAGAACTCTTTATTTCAATCTTTAAAAATTTTACCAATAGTGAATTACATCAATACCTTGTTGACAATTTGTTTGTACTTTCATCTAAACAGAATAGACACATCACTGCATGTAATGTATTGAGTTATAAAGAGCATGTTAAGCGTTTAAAAAAGAAAGAATCATTAAATAAAATAGATTATTATAAGTGGAATCAACAACAAAAAAAAGAGCGAGAGTTAGGGAATTCGGATTTTATAAGAAAACTTAAAGCAATCCAATATAAAGAAGCCTTACCACGTTAGTAAAATTGAAAATGACTAAAAAGGTTCGGGACATAAATGTCTCTGACTAAACAGAAAACGATAATTTCTATTGAAATAATGTAGAAATTGTCGTTTTCTTTATTTCTATCAAATAGTGTAGTTCGTTGAGCTGCTATTTTCCTTACATTCAATGCCATAAAGACAAACCATAATTCTCTTTTGACTTTGTCTATCCCTCGAACTGGCATTCGAGTGAAACCTAAAATAGCCTTCATAACTCCAAAAACTGGTTCTACATCAATTTTTCTTTGACTGTAGATTTTTAAGTTTCTGTTTCTGAAAACTGCTGATTCATTTGAGATTTAAAATACTCCCAATTAAAATGCTTTATTATCATCTTATTAGTTTTTGAATTGTTTTTCATTCATAAATTATTAAATGGATATTTTAAACAATCATCACATGCGTATCATTTGAGTCATGTTATTAATTTTATAAAATAAGAACTTCATCAATATATTAGAGGTAAT
>NZ_PPQC01000068.1:43574-43921 GCF_002902365.1 Staphylococcus cohnii subsp. cohnii
TGAGCTTTTGCTTTTGTATCTTGACAAATATTCCAAACGATTTTGCATCGTGCTGACGCCCGGGGAAATGATATGAGCGAGAGACTACTGGCTCGAACCGTATCCCCAGGCAAGCATGCACGATCAAAATTGTAAATTTTCAAATGGAAATGACGCATCCATCATGTGTACTCATATTAAGTTATATCTTTTGGTTGATTAAAAATATGACTTTCTATTTGATGTATCAGTTAAATAATACGAAGCTTTTTTCTATTGTATTAAAACACATCTCTTATAAAGATTTTGCATCGTACTGACGCCCGGGGAAATGATATGAGCGAGAGACTACAGGCTCGAGCCATATC
>NZ_PPQC01000068.1:43931-97074 GCF_002902365.1 Staphylococcus cohnii subsp. cohnii
GAAGATTTAAAATTTAAAGAGGACAAATCCATTGTTAAGGATTTGCCCTCTTATTTTGAGAAGGGGGATTTATGTCCCAGCCTCTTTAGTATGTCGTTAAATAAGATAATGTTTAAATAACGATTTGATTTTATTTTTGAAATCCTCCACATAATGATCTGGTTTTAATAAAATGATTTCTTGTGGATATTCATATGCTAAGTGTAGGCATTCGCTTTTTGAAATAATGAGTTCAGCTTCAATAAATGCTTCGTTATTTTGGACATTCAGGACTATAAATTGACGTTGAATTTGTTCCCATATAGATGAACAGAATTTCATAGTGACAGTTGGGACCTGTAGAAAAATATTTTCGTCAAATGCCTCATCAAATTGATAAATATCAAGGATTGAATTTAAATCTTGTGTATAAATTTTGTTCTGATATATATAAGTAATCCAATATTTATTTTTGTAATGTCTTGTATATACTGGTACAACTTTATATGTTTGATGATCAACATCATTTAGTGAAATTATCTGTTTATTTTGTATAGCAAGTTGTATTTTATAAATAAGTGTTGATTCTGTTAATTCGTGATTGATTGTAAATTGATTGAGTAATGTATTAGATAAAAATTTTTCAGCTAGATTCGAATTACTGTTTAGCCCTCTAATTAAATTATAAGTGTCAATATGAATGTTGGGCGTGAAATTTTTCATTCTAAATAGCAGATTAAGTAATCGATTATTTTTAAATTTATAGCGATCTATTCTTATGCGATGGCGGCCTATATTGTTTTCATAAACAATTCTCGCATTGAGTCCTTCCCATTCATGGTCTTCATATAAAAAATTGTTTATATCACTAAAATCTCGCTGTATTGATCTTACATTAACATTTAATTGTTCTGCGAGTTCTTCTTTGCTTAATTTTTTTCCATTAAATAGACGAGTGAAAATATAAAGTAGTCTTTCTGATTTATCCAAGTATACACGCTCCTAACAATTTCAATAGAAAAATTCATTTTTTTATTAGTTTGAATTATAGCATGATACCTTCTATAATGTGTAAAACAATATAAAATAATTTAGAAACTTAGTTGTTTCTTAAATAGTAATCATTTATAAAATTCAATGTAAATTTTATAAACTATAGCAGTATTTAAAAATAAAAATGTAATAAAGTTTCAAGCTCTAACACTTAGGAAATATAATTGTGCCTAACTGTAATAAAAATAATGTTTTATCGTTTCATAACAATTACCTTTTTAAGTTATAATGATTTAGTAATTAAATTTTTTTGAGTAAAAAAAAGAATGAAGTTTGTTTGACGTTGTGAAATGAACTGTCATATAATCTTTAAGTAAGATAAATATACATGTATGAATGATATTTGTGAGGTGAAATATATGAATATGAGAGCTGAACGTGTTGGCGAACAAATGAAACAAGAAATCATGGACATCGTTAACAATAAAGTAAAAGACCCTAGAATTGGTTTCTTAACAATAACAGAAGTTCAATTAACGAATGATTTATCTATTGCAACAATTTATTTAACTGTACTTGGTAATGATAAACAGATTGATGATACGTTTAAAGGTTTAGAGAAAGCAAAAGGATTTATCAAATCTGAAATTGGTTCAAGAATGCGCTTAAGAATTGTACCAGATTTAAAGTTTGAATACGATGAGTCTATTGACTACGGAAATAAAATCGAAAAAATGATACAAGATTTACACAAAAATGATTAATTTTAAAAGCTGAAACAAACATTCACTGGGATTGTTGTTTCAGCTTTTTTATAACCATTTCTTTATTGAGACGTGTTAATATAAGTAAGGAATGATAATAAAAGGACGATTGAAGGTGACATTAAAATGTATAACGGTATTTTACCTGTGTACAAAGAACGTGGCTTAACAAGCCATGACGTTGTATTTAAATTAAGGAAAATTTTAAAAACCAAAAAGGTGGGGCATACTGGTACATTAGATCCTGAAGTTTCAGGTGTATTACCCATATGTATAGGTCCAGCGACTAAGGTAAGCGATTATATTATGGAAATGGGAAAGACCTATTTTGCAACTGTATACTTAGGCTTTAGTACCACTACAGAAGATCAGACAGGTGAAATTTTAGAAAAAAAACCCATTGGTGAAGACGCACTTAATGGGGAACAAATAGATAGCGCATTAGCACATTTTGAAGGTATAATTACGCAAATCCCTCCGATGTATTCATCAGTGAAGGTTAACGGTAAAAAGCTTTATGAATATGCAAGAAAAAATGAAACTGTCGAAAGACCTTCAAGAGAAGTCGAGATTTTCGACATTAAACGAGCGTCTGAACTACGATTTGAAAATCAAGGTTGCCAGTTTGATATCAAAGTAAAATGCGGTAAAGGTACTTATATTAGAACGTTGGCAACAGATATAGGAAAAGCGCTTGAATTACCAGCACATATGTCAAAGTTAACAAGAATACAAAGTGGTGGTTTTGATATTGAAAATAGTCTTACAATCGAAGATATACAATCACTACATGAGCATGAAACATTACAGGAAAAACTTTTTCCGATAGAATATGGTCTGAGAGGTTTGAAAAAAATCAACATATCAAATGAAAGTCAAAGATTTAAAATATTGAATGGTCAAAAATTTAATACAAATGAATTTGATCAATCCATAGATACGTTGGTTGTGATGTTTGATACACTAAATAATAAGGCATTAGCAATTTATACACCGCATCCTGAGAAACCTTATGAAATAAAACCGAAGAAGGTATTTAACTAAAGGAGAAATAGCCATGAAAGTAATTGAAGTAACTCATCCGATTCAAGAAAATCAGTATATAGCAGAAGATGTAGCAATGGCATTTGGTTTTTTTGATGGCATGCATAAAGGTCATGCAGAGGTATTTGATACTTTAGAAAAAAAGGCAGAGGCATCGAATTTAAAGAAAGCTGTGATGACATTTGATCCGCATCCTTCTGTTGTTTTAAATCCTGAACTTAAACGTACGGATTACTTAACACCGATTCAAGATAAAATAGAAATATTAGAATCTTACGGGATTGACTATTGCATTGTTATTAACTTTTCTTCTAAATTTGCCAATGTAAGTGCAGAAGAATTTATACAGGAATACATCATTAATAACCATGTAAAAGAAGTAATTGCAGGTTTTGATTTTACGTTTGGCAAATTTGGTAAAGGCAACATGATGATTTTAGATGAAATGTCAGATTTTAATACGACTATCGTAAGTAAACAAGAAATTGAATCGGAGAAAATATCTACAACAGATATTAGAAAATCACTGAAAACAGGTGACTTACAAAAGGCAAACGATGAGCTTGGATATCGGTATCGTATCAAAGGTATGGTTGTACAAGGAGAAAAACGAGGAAGAACAATTGGTTTTCCTACAGCGAATGTAGAGCCGAGTGGAGATTACGTATTGCCTAAAAATGGTGTTTATGCCGTGAGTATGAAAATAGGTGCAAATGATAAAATTTATCGTGGAGCTGCCAACGTTGGTGTCAAACCAACATTTCATGATCCTTCTAAAGCACAAGTTGTCATAGAGGTGAATCTGTTTGACTTCCATGAAAACATATACGGTGAACGTGTTATCGTTTATTGGCATCATTATTTAAGACCAGAAGTTAAATTTGATGGTATAGATCCTTTAGTTGAACAAATGAATAAGGATAAAGAAAAAGCGAAATATTTACTTTCTGTTGATTTTGGTGACGAAATATCATATAATATTTAAGTCTGATGTGTTACACACATACAAGGCACCTTTATCTTGGCAGTTCGAGACTCCGACGATTGCTCGGATAAAGGCGCATAAAAATAAAAAGGAGGAAATTGACTATGGCAATTTCACAAGAACGTAAAAATGAATTAATTAAAGAATATCGTACACACGAAGCGGACACTGGTTCTCCAGAAGTACAAATCGCTGTGTTAACTGCAGAAATCACTGCATTAAACACTCATTTACGTGAACATACGAAAGATCACCATTCACGTCGTGGATTATTAAAAATGGTAGGTCGTCGTAGACACTTATTAAACTACTTACGTAGCAAAGATATTCAACGTTACCGTGAATTAATTAAATCATTAGGTATCCGTCGTTAATCTTTAGACGTATATTTATCGGGAAAGAACCTTTGGGGTCTTTCCCTTTTTTATAATTTTAGCATTTATAATTATACATTAAACTATATACTAATATAAATCATTATTAATAAATGATATGATAGGATTAACAGATAAATGAGAGGAGATTCGTAATGTCTCAAGAAAAAAAAGTTTTCAAAACTGAGTGGGCAAATAGATCTTTAACGATTGAAACTGGACAATTAGCTAAACAAGCTAACGGCGCAGTACTTGTTAGATATGGTGATACAGTCGTTTTATCTACTGCAGTAGCGTCAAAAGAACCACGTGATGGTGACTTTTTCCCATTAATGGTTAACTACGAAGAAAAAATGTATGCTGCAGGTAAAATACCTGGTGGTTTTAAAAAACGTGAAGGCCGTCCGAGTGATGAAGCTACATTAACTGCACGATTAATTGATAGACCCATTCGTCCATTGTTTCCTAAAGGTTATAGATATGACGTACAAATAATGAATACAGTCTTAAGTGCTGATCCTGATTGCTCCCCTGAAATGGCAGCAATGATAGGTTCGTCAATGGCATTAAGTGTTTCTGATATACCTTTTCAAGGTCCAATAGCAGGCGTGAACGTTGGTTATATAGATGGAGAATATGTGATTAACCCTACCGTTGCACAAAAAGAAGTATCTAGACTTGATTTAGAAGTAGCTGGTCATAAAGATGCTGTAAATATGGTAGAAGCAGGTGCAAGTGAAATTACAGAAAATGAAATGCTTGAAGCTATTTTCTTTGGACACCAAGAAATTCAGCGTCTAGTTAGCTTCCAAGAAGAAATCCTCGATCATATTCAACCAGAGAAAAAGGCATTTGTTCCTGTTGAAAAAGATGAAACACTTGTTGAAAAAGTAAAATCATTAACTGCATCACATGGTTTGAAAGATGCCGTGTTAACATTTGATAAGCAACAACGAGATATTAACTTAGATGAACTTAAAGAAAAAGTTGCATCAGAATTTGTTGATGAAAATGATGATGAGAATGAAGATTTAATCAAAGAAGTATATAGTATATTAGATGACTTGGTTAAAGAAGAAGTAAGACGTCTGATAGCAGAAGAAAAAATTAGACCAGATGGTCGTAAAACAGATGAAATTCGCCCATTAGAATCTGAAGTTGGTATTTTACCAAGAGCACATGGTTCAGGTTTATTTACAAGAGGACAAACACAAGCACTTTCAGTATTAACATTAGGCTCAATGAGTGAATATCAAATCTTAGATGGCCTTGGTGAAGAAGAACAAAAACGTTTTATGCATCACTATAACTTCCCAAATTATTCAGTTGGTGAAACTGGACCAGTTCGTTCACCTGGTCGTCGTGAAATTGGACATGGTGCATTGGGAGAACGCGCGCTTAGCCACATCATTCCAGATGTTAAAGACTTCCCATATACTGTGAGAATAGTGAGTGAAGTATTAGAATCAAACGGTTCATCATCACAAGCTTCTATTTGTGGCTCAACCTTAGCATTGATGGACGCGGGTGTTCCAATCAAAGCCCCAGTTGCTGGTATCGCTATGGGATTAGTTACACGTGACGATAGTTATACCATATTAACTGATATACAAGGTATGGAAGATGCACTTGGTGATATGGACTTTAAAGTAGCTGGTACATCTGAAGGTATTACAGCTATACAAATGGACATCAAAATTGATGGTTTAACCAAGGAAATTATTAAAGAAGCATTAGATCAAGCTCGAGAAGGTCGTTTGGCTATATTAGATCATATGCTACAAACAATTGATACACCACGTGGTGAACTAAGTGCCTTTGCACCTAAAGTTGTTACGATGTCTATAAAACCTGAAAAAATTAGAGATGTCATTGGTCCGGGTGGTAAAAAAATCAATGAAATCATTGATGAAACGGGCGTTAAGTTAGATATCGAACAAGATGGAACGATATTTATTGGTGCAGTAGATAAAGATGCTATTGAAAAAGCGCGAAGTATCATTGATGAAATTACAAGAGAGGCAGTAGTTGGAGAAGTATACAACGGTACAGTTAAACGTATTGAAAAATATGGTGCGTTTGTTGAATTATTCCCAGGTAAAGACGCACTTGTACACATTTCTCAAATTGCTAATGAGCGCATTGATAAAGTAGAAGATGTGTTGAAAGTAGGAGACACATTTAAAATTAAAGTTACAGAAATTGATAAACAAGGTAGAGTCAATGCTTCACATAAAGCATTGTTATCAAATAATACTAAATAATGTTTATTACTAGAGACTGGTAAAATGATGAGAACTGCTTACAATAGAATTATTTTAATTCTATTGTAGAAAAGTTCAAGTCATATCACTAGTTTCTTTTTTTAATATTTCAGCATTCATAATTAAATAAGATTAAGCCAAAAGCTGAAAATAAATGTGAATATATACATAAAAAGTGCGACAAATACATCATTGCATACCTTAGAATCATTTTTACATAAAAATAAATCATCCAATAATATATTTTAAAACAACTAAAGTAGCTACTTTAATAGTGTACATAAGGCCTATTTTAACTTATAATAAACTATGAGTTTATATATGGACGGGTAATTTAAATAGGAGGTAACATTTTGAGTTTAATTAAGAAAAAAAATAAAAATATTCGTATTATCCCTCTCGGAGGCGTTGGGGAAATTGCGAAAAATATGTATATCGTTGAAGTAGACGATGAAATGTTTATGTTAGATGCGGGACTGATGTTTCCAGAAGATGAAATGTTGGGTGTAGATATCGTTATTCCTGATATTCAATATGTGATAGAAAATAAAGACAGATTAAAAGGTATATTCCTAACGCACGGCCATGAACACGCGATAGGTGCTGTTACTTATGTGCTTGAGCAAGTTGATGCGCCTGTTTATGGTTCTAAATTAACAATTGCATTAATCAAAGAAAATATGAAAGCTCGCAATGTAAATAAGAAAGTTAGATATTATACTGTTAATAATGAATCAATTATGCGCTTTAAGGGTGTTAATGTCACATTCTTTAACACTACACATAGTATTCCAGATAGTTTAGGCGTATGTATACACACTTCTTATGGCGCTATTGTATACACTGGCGAATTCAAGTTCGATCAAAGTTTACAAGGGCATTATGCTCCGGATTTGAAAAAAATGACTGAAGTTGGACAAGATGGTGTGTTTGCTTTAATCAGTGACTCGACTGAAGCAGAAAAGCCAGGTTATAACACGCCAGAAAACGTGATAGAATCTCATATGTATGATGCGTTTACGAAGGTGAAAGGTAGATTAATTGTTTCATGTTATGCATCTAATTTTATTCGTATTCAACAAGTTTTAAACATTGCGCAAAGATTAAATAGAAAAGTATCTTTCCTAGGGCGTTCATTAGAAAGTTCATTTAATATCGCTAGAAAACTTGGCTATTTTGATATTTCTAAAGATTTGCTCATACCAATTAATGAGGTTGAAAATTATCCAAAAAATGAAGTGATAATTATTGCAACTGGTATGCAAGGAGAACCAGTTGAAGCTTTAAGTCAAATGGCACAAAAGAAACATAAAATAATGAATATTGAAGAAGGAGATTCGGTCTTCTTAGCAATTACTGCGTCTGCTAATATGGAAGTGATTGTTGGAAATACGCTTAATGAACTCGTTCGTGCAGGAGCAGAAATCATTCCTAACAGTAAAAAAATTCATACTTCAAGTCATGGTTGCATGGAAGAATTAAAAATGATGATTAATATCATGAAGCCTGAGTATTTCATTCCTGTAAATGGTGAATTTAAAATGCAAATTGCGCATGCTAAGTTAGCTAATGAAGCTGGCGTCCAACCTGAGAAAATATTCCTAGTGGAAAAAGGCGATGTAGTAAACTATGATGGTGAAGAAATGATTTTAAATGAGAAAGTCAATTCCGGCAATGTGCTCATTGATGGTATTGGTGTAGGTGATGTTGGTAACATCGTGTTACGTGATCGTCATTTACTTGCTGAAGATGGCATCTTTATCGCAGTTGTAACGTTAGATCCTAAGAATCGTAGAATTGCCGCTGGTCCTGAAATTCAATCACGTGGTTTTGTTTATGTAAGGGAAAGTGAAGCTTTATTAAATGAAGCTGAAGAAAAAGTGCGTGAAATCGTTGAATTAGGTTTACAAGAAAAACGTATTGAATGGTCAGAAATTAAACAAAATATGCGTGATCAAGTAAGCAAATTGCTTTTTGAAAATACAAAACGCCGTCCAATGATTATACCGGTAATATCTGAAATTTAATAATTTCTATTCTAAAATAAAGAGGTTAAGACAGACGCTTTGGTAAGATTATTTAAAAGTAAATTGTATATATGTTATATCTAAACAAGATATATACAACCTTTAAATATACTGGAGCGAATAATGTCTTACCTCTTTTATGTTATTATAAGTATATAATAAAATGATTTTTATAGAATTTAAAATCATATTTATAATTTGTATTATCACTTGATATTAAAATACACAAATATGATTCATATACATATCGAAAAACAGAGTTGAAAAGAAGGTGTGAATGTTGGCGCAAACGAGAAAGAGCTCAACAACAAAGAAAAAAACATCGAATACGAGAAAGAAAACTGCAAATAATAAAAAAAAGAAAAGTGAGAGTCCATTAAGATATATTCTTGCGATAGTAATTTTTATTGCTATCATTCTTGGTGTTTTTCAATTGGGTATTATAGGCACAATGATAGATAGTTTTTTTAATTACTTATTTGGCACAAGTAGATACTTAACTTATATCTTAATTTTGATAAGTACTGTATTTATTACTTACTATAAGTCATTGCCGAAGACGAGACGTACTACAGGTGCATTTGTTTTACAAATTGCATTATTACTTGTGACTCAAACAGTGTACTACTTCATGCATAGAGCTCAATCATTAAGAGAGCCAGTGTTATCATATGTTTATAAATCTTATGAACATAATACATTTCCAAATTTCGGTGGAGGATTATTTGGGCATTACTTATTGGCGTTATTTATACCACTCATTTCAATTGTCGGTGTAATTATTGTAACGTTATTATTAATAGCTTCTAGTTTTATCTTATTGACAAAACAAAGACATAGAGATGTGTCAAAAGTTGCTTTTGAAAAGATGAAAGTAAAAAGTCAAGATGCTTCTGCAAATCTTAAAGAACGCCGTAAAGAAAATAAAGTTAAAAAAGATGCTAAAGCACGTATAAAAGCTGAAAAAAAAGCAGAAAAGGCTACGGAACAAGCACAAACTCAAAATAATGTTAAGGATGTAACTGATCTACCAGAGATAAGTAACAATACGCCTGAACAACAATCAATTCCAATTTATGGACATAACGATTATAAAGATGAGGAAATTAAACAAACACAAACTCAAAACAAGAGATCGAAACGCGTATTTGATCAAAATAATCAAAGTACAATCCAAGAAGCAAATCCAGAAGATAACGCAATCATTGATCAACCAATTAATGAATTGGAAGAAGGTGAAGCACAAGATGAAGATGCGGCTTCAAATTCCATATCTGAAGCTGGAGAAGTAGAAAACGAAGCATATAAAATACCACCATTAACATTATTGAAACAACCAACTAAACAGAAATCGACTTCTAAAGCAGAGGTGCAGAAAAAGGGGCAGTTGTTAGAAAACACATTGAAAAACTTTGGTGTAGATGCTAAAGTGACTCAGATTAAAATAGGCCCAGCAGTGACACAATATGAAATACAACCTGCTCAAGGGGTTAAAGTGAGTAAGATTGTTAATCTGCATAACGATATTGCGTTAGCCTTAGCAGCTAAGGACATACGTATCGAAGCACCAATACCTGGACGATCTGCTGTAGGTATAGAAGTACCAAATGATAAGATTTCACTTGTTTCTTTAAAAGAAGTATTAGATGAAAAATTCCCTGCTTCTAATAAGTTAGAAGTAGGACTAGGTAGGGATATTTCAGGTGACCCAATCACAGTAGAACTTAACAAAATGCCTCATTTACTTGTAGCAGGTTCTACAGGAAGTGGGAAATCTGTTTGTATCAATGGTATTATTACAAGTATCCTATTAAATGCAAAGCCACACGAAGTTAAACTTATGTTAATTGATCCGAAAATGGTAGAATTAAATATATACAATGGTATCCCTCATTTACTCATACCTGTTGTAACCAATCCGCATAAAGCATCACAAGCTTTAGAAAAAGTAGTGGCAGAAATGGAAAGACGTTATGACTTGTTTCAACATTCTTCAACTAGAAATATTGAGGGGTATAATGAAGCAATTAGAAAGCAAAATGAAGAGTTAGATGAAAAACAATCTGAGTTACCATATATTGTTGTTATTGTAGATGAGTTAGCAGATTTAATGATGGTTGCTGGTAAAGAAGTAGAAAACGCAATACAAAGAATCACACAAATGGCTCGTGCAGCAGGTATTCACCTAATAATCGCAACGCAACGTCCTTCCGTAGATGTAATTACTGGTTTAATAAAAAATAATATACCATCTAGAATTGCTTTTGCTGTGAGTTCACAAACAGATTCTAGAACGATTATTGATAGCGGCGGTGCAGATAAATTACTTGGTAAAGGTGACATGCTTTATGTTGCTAATGGTGGATCCACTAGAACTAGAGTTCAAGGGGCGTTTTTAAGTGACCAAGAGGTTCAAGACATCGTAAATTATGTCGTAGAGCAACAAAAAGCGAATTATGTAAAAGAAATGGAACCAGATGCTCCCGTTGAAAAATCAGAAATGAAGAGTGAAGATGCCTTGTATGATGAAGCGTATTTATTTGTAATTGAACAACAAAAAGCAAGTACATCGTTATTACAAAGACAATTTAGAATTGGTTACAACCGTGCTTCCAGATTGATGGATGATTTAGAACGTAATCAAGTGATTGGACCACAAAAAGGTAGTAAACCTAGACAAATACTTGTGGATTTAGATAGTGATGAGGTGTAAATATGGAATTAACTTCTGTTTATAAAGTAAAAGAATGGCTGATACAAGAGATAAATGCGAGAGCATTGAAACCAGGAGATGCTTTACCTAGTAATCTTGCTGTTGCTAGAAAATTAAATGTTAAAACAGATGATGTATATGATGCAGTTGACGAACTAATTACTGAACAAGTGTTATCTAACAATTTAGAAGAAGGTGCAAGTGTTAAAACGCTGCACCCGTTCTTCTATCCGTTAGATGAATTGGTTAGTATTAGTAAAATGATTGAAAATCAAGGTTACCATGCGAGTACGGAGTATATCAGTTTAGACGAAAAACCTGCGACATCTTTAGATGCTCAGAGATTAAATCTTCCTGAAAAAGCGTTAGTAACAATTATTGAACGCGTGAGAATGGCCGACCGAATGCCAGTTGTTTATTGCTTAGATAAGCTGCCAGCAGAAGATTTAACATGTGCACAGTATCAAAATAGTGATGAATCGTTGTTAAACGCAATTGAATATTATGCTTCGAAAAAAGTTGCATACGCAGAAACTGAGATAGAGGCTATTGGTTATGAACCACATATATCAGACATATTGGATGCCTCACCACATGAAGGGCTTATGTTGTTGAAATTAATTCATTATGATAAAAATGATCAGCCAATACTTTATTCTTTTAATTATTTCAAAAGTAGTTTAGTAAAATTTAAAACGGTTAGAAATAGTATATAATAACAAAATTATGAAAGTGAGGTTTGACAATTTGAAAATAAATGAACAGCAAAATGATTTGCATATTAATGTGTTACCAACAACAAAGTTCAAAACAACCACAATTACTTTAAAATTTATGGCTCCATTAGATAGTGAAACCATGACAGCTCGATCAATACTCAGTAAGTTACTCGTGCGTGCTACTAAAAAATGGCCGACAGACAAGGCGTTTAACCGTCATCTTTCAGAATTGTATGGTGCGTATGTTAATAGTTTTGTCTCAAAATTTAAAGACAAACATGTCATAACGATATCATTGGAGTTAGTCAACGAACGTTATCTTACGGACCAAACACCATTATTTGAAAAGGGTTTAGATTTGTTAACAGAAATGGTTTGGCATCCTCTAGTTTCTAATGATAGTTTTGATGAAAACTTTGTTTCACAAGAAAAAGCTTTACTTACTAAAAAATTAGAAGCAATGGTTGATAATAAATCTCAAATATCTTTTTTAAATTTATTGAAGTATATGTTTGGTGAACAGCCGTATCGTCACCTAGCATCAGGGCAAGTAGGTTACATAGCAAATATAACACCCGAAACTTTATATCATACATATCAATCTATGCTCAAGAATGACTATTGTGCTGTTTATGTCGTAGGAAATGTAGATGAACAAGAAGTAAAATCTCAAATCAAAACTTATTTTGATATAAAACCATTCCAATTCAAACAATCTCATGCGACGCCAGTACCACAAGCAGATAAAGTGCCACAAGAAATCGTAGAAACAGATGAAGTGGACCAAGCTAAATTAAATATTGGATTTAAACTGCCAGTACAATTTGGAGATAAACAATATTTTGCTAGTGTTGTTTTTAATACCATGTTTGGTGGAGATCCCTCTTCCGTTTTGTTTAATGAAGTTCGAGAAAAACAAAGTTTAGCGTATTCAATACATTCGCAAATAGATGCAAAAAATGGTTTTATGTTTGTACTTAGTGGTGTTTCATCTGATAAATATAGCGTAGCAAAAGATACAATTATTGCGGAATTTGAAAAGTTCCAGCAGGGTCAATTTAGCGAAGAAAAACTGGAACTGGCTAAGAAAATTATCATTTCTCAACGTCAAGAGTCGTATGATCGTCCTAAACGTATCATAGAGATATTAAATAATAATATTTTATTAGAGCATGATATATCAGAGGAAGATTACATTAAACATATTCAAGATGTTAATAAATCTGAAATCATAGAATTAGTTAAAAATATAGAACTCAATACCATTTATATATTAACGAAAGGAGGCCAACATTAATGCAAAGCACATATTATGACCAAATAGATGAAACTGTTTATGAAACTGAGTTGAATAATGGATTGAAACTGTTTGTGATACCTAAAACAGGCTTTCAGAAAACATTTGTTACATATACAACGCAATTTGGTTCTTTAGACCGTAAATTCAAACCACATGGTAGTGAAGGTTATGTTACTGTACCAGATGGTGTTGCACACTTTTTAGAACATAAACTATTTGAAAATGAAGAAGAAGACTTATTCACAGCATTTGCAGAAGATAATGCACAAGTAAATGCATTTACTAGTTTTGATCGAACAAGTTATTTATTTAGTGCAACAGATAATGTTGAAAATAATATAAAACGCTTGTTAACGATGGTCGAAACACCTTACTTTACTGAAGCATCTGTAAATAAAGAAAAAGGTATTATTGCTGAAGAAATTAAAATGTATCAAGAGCAGCCTGGCTATAAATTGATGTTTAATACGCTGAGAGCTATGTATGAATCACATCCGATTCGAGTTGATATAGCGGGTAGTGTAGAAAGTATTTATGACATTACCAAAGAAGATTTATATCTTTGCTATGAAACATTTTATCATCCTTCTAATATGGTTTTATTTGTTGTTGGAGATGTAGATGTAGATCATATTTACAATGTTGTTGCAGAACATGAAAATCAAAGAGATAAAACGAATCAATCTCAAATAGTAAGGGATCCGTTAATAGAACAAGATAGTGTAAGAGAAAACACAGTAACTGAAAAGATGAAGTTACAATCACCTAGAATTATGCTTGGCTTTAAAAATACACCATTAGCTGATGTGCCAGATAAATTATTAGTAAAAAAAGATTTAGAAATGACTTTGTTTTTTGAATTATTATTTGGTGAAGAAACTGATTTTTATCAAATGTTACTTAATGAAGAGTTGATAGATGAAACATTTGGTTATCAATTTGTATTAGAACCTACATATAGCTTTTCTATGATTACTAGCGCAACACAACATCCAGACAAATTAAAAAAATTATTATTAGATGAACTAGAAGCAAAACAGGGTAATTTAACTGATGCAGAAGCGTTTAATTTATTGAAAAAGCAATTTATTGGAGAGTTTATATCCGGTTTAAATTCCCCTGAATATATAGCAAATCAATATACAAAACTTTATTTTGAAGGTGTAAGTTTATTTGATTTATTAGATATTGTAGAAAGTATTACGTTAGAGAGTGTAAATGAAACAGCGCAAACGTGTTTGAATTTATCCCAAATTGTTGATAGTCGTTTGGAGATGAAATAAACAATGAAGGCTTTGGTTATAGGTGGTTCAGGATCTATAGGTTCTGCAATCGTTAATCGTTTGTTGTCTGATGGATATGAGGTCATCGTCCATTACAATAACGCTGATATCAATCAACTAAATGTTCAGTTCAACCATAGTTCAGTACAATTTATACAATGCGATTTGCGCAATGTAAAAGACTTTAATCAATATTTTCATTTTATAAAAAATTTAGATTGTCTTATTTATGCAAGTGGAACCGCGTTGTATGGTCAGTTGCAAGATATGACAGATGCGATGATTGATGAGCATTATCAAATTCATGTGCGTCAATTAATTAGAATATGTAGATATTTTGTAGATCAGTTACGACAAAGTCATAATGGTCGAATTGTAGTTATTTCATCAATTTGGGGAGAAACAGGTGCAAGTATGGAAACGATCTATTCGGCGATGAAATCAGCTCAAATTGGTTTCGTAAAAGCATTGAGTCAAGAACTATCAATGACTTCAGTCACTGTGAATGCCATCGCACCTGGTTTTGTGAGTGGTAATATGTTAAAAGCTTGGGGAGAAAGTGAACTTGAAACTTTGACCCAGGATTTACCACAACAAAGGTTTATTGAGCCTGAAGAAGTTGCGCATACCTGTAGTTACCTTTGCAATCCATTAGCTAAAAGTGTGACTGGTACAATACAAAAAGTGAATGGCGCTTGGTATTTATAATTTTTGATATAATTGAAAAAATAAACCACTTGTGAAACATTCAATGATATAATATCAATATCATTCATTACATTACATTACATTTTAAAGTTATTTATGCTGTACCATGCTTTTTTCATTTAATAGATAACTAGAAATGTGATAGATTTTAGTCAAAGCTAATTGCTGTGATTTATAAACTAAGGGGTGTATATGCCATGACAGTTGCTGCAAAAAAAGAATGGTATTTAGAATATGAAATAACAATGAACAGAGCTGGACTGCTAGGTGATGTTTCCAGTTTGTTAGGTATGATGGGTATAAGTATTGTTACAATAAATGGTATTGATGAAGGTAGAAGAGGTCTGTTAATTAAATCTGATAATCTTGAAAAAGTTAGTAGATTTGAAAATATCGTTAGTGAAATTGATGATATCTCTATTACCAAATTACGTAAACCAGAATTGCGAGATCGATTGGCAGTGCGACATGGCAGATACATAGAACAAGATGCTGCTGATAAAAAAACATTTCGTTTTGAAAGAGAAGATTTGGGTTTATTAGTAGATTTTATGGCCGAATTATTTAAAGAAAAAGGTCATAAATTGATTGGTATTAGAGGTATGCCAAGAGTAGGTAAAACTGAATCAATTGTAGCCGGTAGTGTCTGTGCACACAAGCGTTGGTTATTTATTAGTTCTACTTTAATTAAGCAAACTGTTCGTAGTTCACTCATAAAAGGTGAGTATGATTCTGATCACGTCTATATTATTGATGGTGCGGTTACGGCAAGAGAATCCAACCAAAAACATCAAGAATTAGTGAAAGAGGTTATGAGCTTACCAGCAATTAAAGTTGTAGAGCATCCTGATTTATTTGTGGAAACCAGTGATTATGAGATGAGTGATTTTGATTACATCATTGAACTAAGAGAAAATAAAAATCAAGAAATCCATTATGAAGAAATGAAAAAACACACCGTGAAAAGTAAAAATAATCTTGATTTCGGTGACGATGTTTTCGGTGGAGGTTTTGGATTTTTTGAATAGCAAAAGATAATGGATGAGGAGGACTAACATCGTGAGTTTAGTTGGTCAAACTTTAAAAGGACGTCGTGAAAGATTAGGTATGACATTAACAGAATTAGAAAATCGAACAGAAATTAAACGTCAAACTTTGACACTCATTGAAAAAAATGATTTTGAGTCACTTAAAAATGCAGATTATGTAGAAGGCTTTATCCGAAAATATGCAAAGGCTGTAAATATTGATGCTGAACAGCTTATTCATGCACATAGAGATGAAATTCCTAATCATGATAATAACCTGAAAGATACAATTGACGCTTTTTCTTCTGATCATCAACCTACTTATCGTAGTAAAAACAAAGAACCTTTGCAGTTAGCAGTAGTAATAAGTCTGGTGATTATTATCACTGCTATACTGTGGATATTAGCAGTATTATTTTTATAAAAATGTTTTCGTGCATTGTAGTAAGTTATATATATAGAAATGAGGATTTGAAATGAATATTCCGAATTGGATAACTGTTTTTAGAGTTATATTAATTCCAGTATTTCTATTATTCGCTTTAGTAGATTTTGGTTTTGGAAATGTAACTTTTATTGGTGGATATGAAATTAGAATCGAATTATTAATTAGTGGCATTATCTTTATTATTGCTTCGTTAAGTGACTTTGTAGATGGTTATTTAGCAAGAAAATGGCAACTCGTTACAAATATGGGGAAATTTTTAGACCCATTAGCAGATAAACTACTTGTTTCAAGTGCTTTGATAGCATTAGTTGAAATTGGATTAACAAACTCTTGGGTAGCGATTATCATCATTGCGCGTGAATTTGCGGTCACAGGATTACGATTATTACAAATCGAACAAGGTTTTGTAAGTGCAGCTGGGCAATTAGGTAAAATTAAAACGGCCGTTACGATGATAGCGCTAGTATGGATTTTACTTGGTGACCCATTAGCAACGTGGATTGGTTTTCCAATAGGTCAGGTGCTTTTATACATTGGAGTATTCTTTACTGTTCTTTCTGGTATTGAATATTTCTATAAAGGTAGAGATGTATTCAAAGCCAAATAATATGTGTTTAATTCTGACAATCTTGAATTCAACTGGAAAGTGTTTTTTAAAGCACATTTCCAGTTTTTTTATTGAAATAATATGTTTTATAACAGAATGATGATTAATCAAAACAGAACAATTTACAAACGGAATTTTAGTTTTTAGATAGAGTTAGATTTATAATAAAAATAAGAAATTTAACATGTTAAATAGCGAAAAGGTTATTTGTGAACGAGGAGGAAAAAATGTGAATGTGTCAATTATAGCGGTTGGGTCTGAATTATTACTGGGTCAAATTGCAAATACCAATGGTCAATATCTGTCAAAATTATTTAATGATATAGGACACAGTGTTGTAGAACATATTGTAGTAGGAGATAATCCTGAAAGGCTTGAACGAGCGATACATTCATCTTTAGAGCAATATGATGCTGTTATTCTTACTGGTGGATTAGGACCTACTAAAGATGATTTAACGAAGCATACGATAGCTCAGATATTAGATCGCAATTTGGTCACGGATGAAAAATCATTGGAGTATATAGAGCAATATTTTAAAGATCAAAATGTTGAAATGACACCGAACAATAAACAACAAGCATTAGTCATAGAAGGTGCAATAGTTTTAGATAATAAAGTAGGTATGGCACCAGGCATGTTAATTGAACATAACGATAAACATATTGCTTTATTACCTGGTCCACCTAAAGAAATGCAACCGATGGCAAAAGACGGTTTATTACCTTATTTTTTAAATGGAGAAAGCATTATTTTTTCGGAATTATTGCGTTTTGCAGGCATAGGTGAATCAAAAATTGAAACTATTTTAATGGACTTAATAGATAATCAAACGAATCCTACGATTGCCCCTTTAGCAGGTACACATGAAGTGAATATAAGATTGACGGCGAATGGTGATTCAAAACAAGAATGTGAAGCATTAATAGCGCCAGTAAAAAAAGAAATACTGTCACGTATTGGTAATTATTATTATGGATCTGATGACATTTCCATAGAAGCAGCGTTTTTAAAACATATAAAGCAGTCAATTGCAATCTATGATGGTGTTACAGATGGTGAATTATACTCGAGAATGAAAAATAATGATGATTCAAATAAAATTTTGGGTATGTTACCGCACCACCAACAATTTATCAATCTTAAAGAAAGTATTGAGCGTCAACTGTCAATATCATGTCGTATCGTTAAAGATTTATATAATGCGGAGATAGGTATTTCATTATTATACGAAAATGGTACAGTATACTTAGGTATTTTAGAAAATGAATATCTAACAATTAAATCATTTAAAATGACGAAAAAGAGAAATTTAATAAAAAAAAGAGCACAAAACTATGCATTAATCCGATTATTAAACTATTTTAAAGCATAAATGATTAGACCAAAAACAAATAATGATTAGTACGTACGTTCCCTTTTTGCAAAAAATGTTCTACTACTAGCGAACAAATATTCGCAAAATGCTTGCAGAATACTTTAAATCAATGTATAGTATGGTTAAGATATTTTTCAGAGATAAATCTCACTTAGGAGGTCCAGCGTTTTGGATAATGATCGTCAAAAAGCTTTAGATACAGTAATTAAAAATATGGAAAAATCATTTGGTAAAGGTGCAGTAATGAAACTTGGTGATAATGAAGCACGCAAAGTTTCTAGTGTATCAAGTGGTTCAGTAACTCTAGATAACGCATTAGGGGTTGGTGGTTACCCTAAAGGTAGAATTATAGAAATATACGGACCAGAAAGTTCCGGTAAAACAACTGTTGCATTACATGCCATAGCTGAAGTACAAAAAAATGGTGGCATTGCTGCATTTATTGATGCTGAACATGCTTTAGACCCAGTTTATGCTGAAGCATTAGGTGTTGATATTCAAAATTTATATTTGTCTCAACCAGATCATGGTGAACAAGGCTTAGAAATTGCTGAAGCATTTGTTAGAAGTGGTGCGGTAGATATTGTTGTTGTCGACTCAGTAGCTGCGTTAACACCGAAAGCTGAAATTGAAGGTGAAATGGGCGATACACATGTCGGTTTACAAGCGCGTTTAATGTCACAAGCACTACGTAAATTGTCTGGCGCTATTTCTAAATCAAATACAACTGCTGTATTTATAAATCAAATTCGTGAAAAAGTTGGTGTTATGTTTGGGAATCCTGAAACGACACCAGGTGGACGTGCATTGAAATTCTATAGTTCAGTGCGTTTAGAAGTTCGTCGTGCAGAACAGTTGAAACAAGGCCAAGAAATTGTTGGTAACAGAACAAAAATTAAAGTGGTAAAAAACAAAGTAGCTCCTCCATTTAGAGTGGCAGAAGTTGATATGATGTACGGTAAAGGCATCTCCAAAGAAGGAGAGCTCATTGATCTTGGTGTAGAAAATGAAATCGTCAATAAATCGGGTGCTTGGTATTCTTACAATGGTGAACGTATGGGTCAAGGTAAAGAAAACGTTAAATTATATTTAAAAGAAAATCCAAAAGTTAAACAAGAAATCGATCAAAAATTACGAGAAAAACTTGGTATTTTCGATGGTGACGTTGATGAAAAAGAAGAAGAAGCACCTGCTACACTTTTTGATGAAAAAGATGAATAAATTATATTTTAATGTAAAATAAAAATTTTTTCTTTTATAAAATAAGCTTGTATTTTAAGATATAAGCTTATTTTTTGTTATAATATATAGGTTTAAAAATTATTAAATAAGAATATTTTATGATGAAAATACAACAAGAAATAGACAATAGCAGTAACTATAACTAATTTAATGTAAAATGAGCTATTCAAATAATGAATTAATGTAGTTGCACACCTTGACACTTCTTAGTTTGAAACCGTACAATTACATTGTATGATTCTTATATAACTTCATATAATCATATTGAATTTGATATACAGAGCAAAATCCTAGAAAAAAGGGGGTGTTTGTGTGAATTTATTAAACCTCCTACTCATTTTGCTAGGTATTATTCTCGGAGTTGTTGTAGGGTATATTATTGCCCGAAATATATTGCATCAAAAGCAATTACAAGCAAGACAGACTGCTGAAGATATTATCGAACATGGTAATAAAGAAGCAGAAAATATCAAGAAGGAAAAGCTCCTTGAAGCTAAAGAAGAGAATCAAATCTTAAAAGAGCAAAGTGAAAATGAACTTCGTGAAAGACGTGGTGATCTTCAAAGGCAAGAAGCACGACTTCTTCAAAAAGAAGAAAACTTAGAGCGAAAATCTGATCTTTTAGATAAAAAGGATGAGATTTTAGAGCAAAAAGAGTCTAAACTTGAAGAACGACAACAACAAGTAGATGCAAAAGAGAGTAGTGTTCAGTCATTAATAAATAAGCATGAACAAGAATTAGAACGCATCTCTGGTCTCACTCAAGAAGAAGCTGCCAATGAACAACTTCAAAGAGTCGAGGAAGAATTGTCACATGATATTGCAATACTTGTTAAGGAAAAAGAGAAAGAAGCAAAAGAAGCAGTCGATAAAAATGCAAAAGAGTTATTAGCAACTACTGTACAACGGTTAGCTGCAGAGCATACTTCAGAATCTACAGTATCAGTTGTTAATTTACCAAATGACGAAATGAAAGGTCGAATCATTGGTAGAGAAGGTAGAAATATAAGAACGTTAGAAACGTTAACTGGTATTGATTTAATTATAGATGATACACCAGAAGCAGTTATTCTATCAGGTTTTGACCCAATTAGACGCGAAATTGCAAGAACTGCATTAGTAAATCTTGTTTCAGATGGACGAATCCATCCTGGAAGAATTGAAGATATGGTTGAAAAAGCTCGAAAAGAAGTAGACGATATTATAAGGGATGCGGGTGAACAAGCAACATTTGAAATTAATGTGCATAATATGCATCCAGATTTAGTTAAAATTCTAGGTCGTTTACAATATCGTACTAGCTATGGTCAAAATGTGTTAAAACATTCTATAGAGGTTGCCCACTTAAGTGGCATGTTAGCAGCTGAATTAGGAGAAGATGTTACATTAGCCAAACGTGCTGGATTACTTCATGATGTTGGTAAAGCTATCGATCATGAAGTTGAAGGAAGTCACGTTGAAATTGGTGTGGAATTAGCTAAAAAATACGCTGAAAGTGAAACAGTATTAAATGCTATACACTCACATCACGGTGATGTAGAACCAACTTCTATTATTTCTATATTGGTTGCAGCAGCGGATGCTCTATCAGCTGCTAGACCAGGTGCTCGTAAAGAGACTTTAGAAAATTATATTAGAAGATTGGAAAGACTAGAAACACTTTCAGAAAGCTATGATGGTGTTGAAAAAGCATTTGCAATCCAAGCTGGTAGAGAAATCCGGGTTATTGTATCACCAGAAACTATCGACGACTTAAAGTCACATCGCTTAGCAAGAGATATTAAGAGCCAAATTGAAGACGAACTTCAATATCCTGGTCATATAAAAGTGACAGTTGTTCGTGAGACTAGAGCAATTGAATACGCAAAATAATAAATAAAAACATAATTAAGTTATGAAATAACTGCTAGCAAAAAGTAAAACTTTGTTGGCAGTTATTTTTAGTTTGTTAAAAATAATACAATTTTTGACATATTGAGCAAGTATCAATATATTGTGAGGAAGAAATCTACTGACAATATAAATGAGTCTGGGGCATCATTGATGTCTCAGACTCATTGTTTAAAAACTAAGCATTATATCTTAGTTTCTGTTATTGTTATGTGCTATGTTTAGTTATTTTAACTCTAAGTCTACTTTCTGTAATTCTTTGATTACTTCAGCAGTGTCATAACAACTTGTGGAGATATTGGCATACCTTTCAGCAAGTCTATAAGCATTGATATATAACTCTAAGCTATCCTTAGCAATATCTTCCGGATTGTCACTATTTGCAGGGTTTGCAGAGACAACTAAATCAGCAAAATGTTGTGGATCAATATTAATTGACATTTCTTACATACAACTCCTATTTTTTTGAAATGATACTTAACTATAATATAAATATTACCACCAATCTGAAATTTAAAACAAAGTAATGTTTATGAATATTTATTAAAGAGCCTTTTCATCATAGATAATTTCAATTAAACTAACAGTAAGAGAGGATGACACGTAAATGAGAATTTTATTTATTGGGGATATTGTTGGTAAATTAGGTAGAGAAGCTATTTCAAACTATTTACCCAAGTTGAAACAAACTTATAAACCTACCGTTACAATAGTAAACGCAGAAAATGCAGCTCATGGTAAAGGTTTGACCGAAAAAATATATAAATCTTTACTAAGAGAAGGCGTTGATTTTATGACAATGGGAAATCATACATATGGTCAACGTCAAATATATGAT
Organism: Staphylococcus cohnii subsp. cohnii; assembly: GCF_002902365.1. Classification (GTDB taxonomy): domain Bacteria; phylum Bacillota; class Bacilli; order Staphylococcales; family Staphylococcaceae; genus Staphylococcus; species Staphylococcus cohnii. Next base: position 66,516 of record NZ_PPQC01000068.1, read on the forward strand.
TTTATAGAGAATGCCAATCGGATGGTTCGTCCAGCTAATTTTCCAGATGAAGCACCTGGTGTTGGTATGCGCTTCATTCAAATTAATGAAATCAAATTGGCTATCATTAATTTACAAGGACGTGCATTTATGCAAGATATTGATGATCCTTTTAAAAAAGCAGATGCCTTAATAGCTGAAGCACAAAAAGAAACAGATTATATCTTTGTTGACTTCCATGCAGAGACTACTTCAGAAAAAAATGCAATGGGATGGTATTTAGATAATAGAGTTAGTGCTGTTGTTGGTACACACACACATATCCAAACTTCAGATGAAAGGATATTACCTGGAGGCACAGGATATATTACAGATGTAGGCATGACTGGTTACTACGATGGTATACTTGGTATTAATCGTGAAGAGGTGATTACTCGCTTTATCACGAGCTTACCACAAAGACATGTCGTTCCTGATGAAGGTCGCAGTGTATTATCGGGTGTAATTATAGATTTAAATAAAGATGGTAAAACAAAACGTATAGAACGTATTCTTATTAATGATGACCATCCATTTAAATAATCGTCCATTAGTATGAATTTTTAATTAAACCGCTCTTTTCATAGTAAAAGCGTGGTTTGTTTTGGTATGATGAAATATGAATTATTATAACCACTAGGAGGCTAGATGATATGAAATCTCAAGTATCATGGAAAGTGGGCGGACAACAAGGTGAAGGTATTGAATCAACAGGTGAAATCTTTGCCACTGCTATGAACCGTAAAGGATACTATTTATACGGATATCGTCATTTTTCAAGTAGAATCAAAGGCGGTCATACAAATAACAAAATTAGAGTATCAACATCACCAGTACATGCAATTAGTGATGATTTAGATATATTAATCGCATTCGATCAAGAAACTATCGAATTGAATCACCAAGAAATGCGTAAAGATAGCGTGATTATTGCTGATAGTAAAGCTAAACCAGAAAAGCCTGAACATTGTGAAGCACAATTGGTTGCGCTACCTTTTACTGCTACTGCGAAAGAATTAGGCACGACTTTAATGAAAAATATGGTCGCTGTTGGTGCAACATGTGCCGTAATGAACTTAGACATTTCAGATTTCGAAACACTTATCACCAATATGTTTACTAAAAAAGGTGATAAAGTTGTAGAAATGAATATTGAAGCATTGAATGAAGGTTATCGATTAATGAACGAGCAATTAAGTACTATTGATGGTGATTTTGTTTTAGAAACAACAGAAGGTACACCACATCTATATATGATAGGCAATGATGCGATAGGTTTAGGTGCGTTGTCTGCCGGATCAAGATTTATGGCAGCATATCCTATTACACCAGCATCTGAAATTATGGAATATATGATTGAAAACTTACCTAAAGTTGGGGGTACTGTCGTACAAACTGAAGATGAAATCGCTGCAGCAAATATGGCAATTGGCTCCAACTATGCTGGCGTACGTGCATTTACAGCAAGCGCTGGACCTGGTCTTTCACTCATGATGGAAGCTATTGGCCTATCTGGTATGACTGAAACACCATTTGTTGTTATTAATACACAACGCGGAGGTCCATCCACTGGATTACCTACCAAGCAAGAACAGTCAGACCTTATGCAAATGATTTACGGTACGCATGGTGATATACCTAAAATAGTTGTAGCACCTACTGATGCCGAAGATGCATTTTATCTTACGATAGAAGCTTTCAATCTTGCTGAAATGTATCAATGCCCTGTAATCATTTTAAGTGATTTACAATTGTCATTAGGAAAACAAACTGTAGAATCATTAGACTATAATAAAATCGAAATAAATCGTGGGGAAACGATTCAATCAGATATAGAAAGAGATGAAGCTGATAAAGCATACTTCAAACGTTATGCGTTGACTGAAAGCGGTGTCTCTCCTAGACCGATTCCTGGAGTTAAAGGAGGCATACATCATGTTACGGGTGTGGAACATAATGAAGAAGGTAAGACAAGTGAAGCAGCTGATAACAGACAACAACAAATGGATAAACGTATGCGAAAAACAGAACATCTATTGATTAATGATCCTGTAGAAAATGATGCGTCTCATGAAGCAGCCGATATTCTTTATTTAGGTTTCATTTCTACTAAAGGCGCGATCCAAGAAGGTAAAGAAAGATTAGAGCAACAAGGTTTGAAAATTAACCATTTACAAATTCGACAGTTACATCCATTCCCAAGCAAAACGATACAAGAAGCGGTTGATAAAGCTTCAAAAGTTGTAGTTGTTGAACATAATTATCAAGGTCAACTTTCAAATATATTAAAAATGAATGTGAACGTTGGAGATAAGTTAATTAATCAAACGAAATATGATGGTACGCCATTCTTACCAAATGAAATAGAATCCAAAGGATTAGAGATTGCCAAAAATTTAAAGGAGTTGGTATAAGTGGCAACATTTAAAGATTTTAGAAATAATGTGAAGCCCAATTGGTGCCCTGGTTGTGGAGATTTTTCTGTTCAAGCAGCGATTCAAAAAGCAGCTGCAAATGTTGGACTAGAACCTGAAGAAGTTGCAATTATAACAGGTATCGGGTGCTCAGGCCGCTTATCTGGTTACGTTAATTCATATGGTGTTCATGGCATTCACGGTCGTTCATTACCATTAGCACAAGGCGTGAAAATGGCTAATAAAGACTTGACAGTTATTGCTTCCGGTGGTGATGGTGACGGTTATGCCATTGGAATGGGACACACGATTCATGCGCTACGTAGAAATATGAATATGACATATATAGTTATGGATAACCAAATCTATGGTTTAACAAAAGGACAAACATCACCATCTTCAGCACAAGGTTTTGTGACTAAATCTACACCTAAAGGCAATATTGAGAAAAATGTTGCGCCACTAGAGCTTGCATTGTCATCAGGTGCAACATTTGTTGCTCAAGGCTTTTCTAGTGATATCAAAGGTTTAACTAAAATGTTGGAAGATGCAATTAATCATGATGGTTTTTCATTCGTTAACGTATTCTCTCCATGTGTAACATACAATAAAGTAAACACTTATGATTGGTTTAAAGAAAATCTTACCAATATTGATGAAATTGAAGATTTTGATACGACCGACAAACAAAAAGCGACTCAAAAAGTTTTAGAATATAATTCATTACTTAAAGGCATCGTATATCAAGACACAGAAACACCTTCTTATGAATCTCAAATTGAAGAAATAGAAGGCACAGCACTAGCCAAAAAAGATATTCACCTTGATGAACAACAATTCAAAGACTTAACAAAACAATTTGTATAGTAGCTTATCTACTTAAATAGTAACCAAAAGCGTAAAATAACTAGCTGATCACAAAAAGATGATTTTCATAGAAAAATCATTGTTTTATATTTGTGGATCAGCTATTTTTATACATAAACATTAAAAGTGGAGGCATAGAGAAAGATGGTTGATCATTTTGCGACAATGAAGGAATTACTAACATACACACACGAAGGTGAAGATTGGGAAATTCAAATGTGTGAAAGGGATTCACCTGTACTCATTACTGCTGTACATGGAGGGGCTATAGAAAGAGGTACAACTGAAATTGCACAATATTTAAGTGAAATAGGAGATTTCAGTTTTTATAGTTTTAAAGGTGTAAGAAAAAATAAAAATAATGAACTTCATGTTACGTCAACTCATTTTGATGAACCAAACTTAAAAAAAATTGTGAGCGAACATGCCCAAGTTATATCGATTCATGGTTGTATGGGTGAGAAAAATGAAGTGTATATTGGTGGTAGAGATGAAGCGTTAATTACGCGCATAAAACAAGTATTAAATGAGGCAGGAATCATTATAAAGGATGCACCATCTCATATTGCTGGTAAACAACAAGATAACTTTGTCAATTGTGGCAAGAAAGGAATGGGCGTACAGTTAGAATTGACCGTTAACTTTAGGAAACATTGTTTTGTTAATAAAAAATTTAATCTAAAGGATAGAGAAGATCGTTCAAATTGGTCAACTTATTTAAAAGAATTTTCGAAAGCAATGGTTAATGCGATCACCTACCATAAATAGTTAACCGCAAATTGCTCAGAAGCAATTGTAAAAATATTGTTAATAAACTAGTGAAAACTTAACAGTGATTTAAGATAGTAGACGCTAAAGTGTGGTAAATAAAAAAGGTACATTTATAAAGGAGGGGGAAATATGTCTGATCGATTTAAGTCTATGACAGAATTAATGGATTATACAGAGGAAAATACGGATTGGGTCATTCATTCTATTAAGCGAAATAGTAATATTATAATAACTGCAATTCATGGGGGAGCTATTGAACCGGCTACTACGGAATTGGCGGAATTGACAGCTGAGAAAGGTAGTTTTGACTACTTTACTTTTAAAGCAATTAGAACAAAAGCTAATTCAGAATTACATGTGACCTCCAGGCGCTATGATGAACCTAAATTGATGAAAATGATTGCTAATAATCCATATGCTATCGCTATACATGGTTGTAAAGGTGAAGATGAAATTATTTATATGGGTGGTAAAGACGAGCAATTAATGGATGCAATGACGGAAGAATTTGAAAAACTAGGGATAGATGTCAGACAAGCGCCATCACATATGTCTGGTGCACATGATGACAATATTATTAATTGCTGTAAAACTGAAAAAGGTGTACAACTCGAATTAACCTCAGGAATAAGAAAAAAATTGTTTGAAAATGAACGCTATAATAAAAAAAGTAGAGAAAACAGCAGTAATTGGTCTCAGTTTATGTATGATTTTGCACAAGCAATCATTAATGCGACCAAAAATATTGCATAATATTGAAAAGGGAAAAGAAACGAGTTATTATAGATTTATTATATCTATAATAGGAAGATGATGAATTTATGAAATTTTCAAAAGCGACTGATTATGCTTTACATGCATTGTTATTTATGATCAATAACCAAGGGGACCAAAAAAAGATTCCTGTACAAGATTTAGCATCTGTTTTAGGTGTTTCTACAACTTACTTATCTAAAGTACTGACACGTCTAGTAAAAAGCAATATCATTTCTGCTAGTAGTGGTGCTAAAGGTGGGTATCAATTAAAAAATGGTTGGGATTCAGTATCCATATATGATGTCATTATTACAATTGATGGGAAACAAAGTTTATTAGAGGACTCTTTTAATCATGATGAAGGTTGCCCCGTTAAAGCTATAATGGAAGACGCTGAAACAACTTTGATAACAACATTGAAACAAAAGAAATTAATAAGTTTGGATAAAAAAGCATCAGATAAATGATTTTATAGTATGGAAATAAGAAATGACAAACTATTTCTATATATTATTTTAAATTTATTATAGATATTAAAATCTTTAATCTATGTATAAATAAAAGGAATGGAATTTGAAGATGGTAGTGTTATACAAATAGAGGTACATCTACTCAAATGATGTTTGATACATAAGTCCGCTTTTTAAATAATATAGAGCTACAACATGAAGAACAAGGAAAAATCAAATTGACATTTTCTGGAAAATCAGTATTAATGGGTAGTATGTAGTAGGAGAGAGTAATGATAACTTTCTTAGTCAATTATTCGATGTGCCTTAGATTGGCGAAGAACATTGCCAAAAATAAGATGATGGCTCTTATAGATAAAAATTATCAATAAACAAAGATTTAGAATTCTATACCTTAAGTTAATGTTTTGGTAAACTGAAGATAAGTAAAATTTAAGGGGTTGAATAGGCATGAACGATACTTTAATGAGCGTACAAATTATTCCTAAAACGACTAATGGTGAAGACGTAATACCTTACGTAGATGAAGCAATTAAAATGATAGATGATTCCGGTTTAGAATATCGTGTTGGACCACTAGAAACAACTGTGCAAGGTGAGATGAATGAATGCTTAATATTGATTCAAAAGCTTAATGAGCGAATGGTAGAACTAGAAATACCAAGTACCATCAGTCAAGTGAAATTTTATCATGTTCCTGAAGGTATCACGATTGAAACATTAACTGGAAAATACGATGAAATCTAAGTGATTTTCATGTTAGATAGATATTGACGATTGATGATATAAAGATAAGATTAAATTATTAACTCTATAAGGTGCATCGTTAATTTAGTTGAAGTTACTAAATAATACGTAAGTACCTTATTTTTTGTGGGTGAAACTAAGGCTAATTTTATACGACAATTTTATAATACTAGAGATACTTTTAAAGGTAATTACAATTTTTCGTGATGATTAATTACAAATTTCTGTTATTGGCTAATATATATTTAAGTAAAAAGAGTTATTGTTATATAAATTGTTAAATCAAAGTTGATTATTGTATATGACTTTTGCACTTTAGTGCTAAATTTAATATAATGAAATAATGATTATAGATAAAGTTATAGAACTTTGAACGACTCGATTGTTAAACAGCGAGATAGAATCTATTTTAAAGCGTTTGTTCTTAGTTTTTATGATATAGAAAGGGTTTTGTTAGCGTGAATGAAGAACAAAGAAAGCAAACTTCTATAGATGTGTTGGCCGAACGCGATAAGAAGACAAAAGATTATAGTAAGTATTTTGAGCATGTATACCAACCACCAAGTTTAAAAGAAGCACGTAAACGTGGTAAAGAAGAAATACATTATAATACCGATTTTCAAATTGATGAAAAATATCGTGATATGGGTAAAGGGAAGACGTTTTTAATAAAAACGTATGGTTGTCAAATGAATGCACATGATACAGAAGTCATGGCAGGTATTTTAAGTGCTTTAGGTTATCAAGCAACGGAAGAAATAAATGAAGCGGATGTTATATTAATTAATACTTGTGCAATTCGTGAAAATGCAGAAAATAAAGTGTTTAGTGAGATTGGAAATTTAAAACACTTAAAAAAAGAAAAACCTGAAACAGTCATTGGTGTTTGTGGTTGTATGTCACAAGAAGAATCAGTCGTCAATAAAATATTAAAATCATACCAAAATGTGGATATGATTTTCGGTACACATAATATACACAGATTGCCTGAAATTCTTGAAGAAGCTTATTTATCGAAAGCAATGGTAGTGGAAGTTTGGTCTAAAGAAGGCGATGTAATTGAAAATTTACCTAAGGTTAGAAAAGGTAATATAAAAGCATGGGTTAATATCATGTATGGTTGCGACAAATTCTGTACATACTGTATTGTGCCATTTACACGAGGAAAAGAGCGGAGTAGAAGGCCACAAGATATTATTGATGAAGTTAGAGATTTAGCACGTCAAGGATATCAAGAAGTTACATTATTAGGTCAAAACGTTAATTCATATGGTAAAGATATTGATGGATTGGAATATGGACTTGGTGATTTACTTGAAGATATTTCAAAAATAGATATTCCGAGAGTACGTTTCACTACGAGTCACCCATGGGATTTTACTGATCGTATGATAGAAGTGATTGCTAACGGTGGAAACATTGTGCCGCATGTTCATCTACCTGTACAATCAGGAAATAATGCTGTACTTAAAATTATGGGACGAAAATATACAAGAGAAAGCTATTTAGATTTAGTAGATCGTATTAAGTCTAAAATACCTGATGTTGCTTTAACAACAGATATTATTGTAGGTTATCCAAACGAAACAGCAGAACAATTTGAAGAAACATTAACACTATACGATGAAGTAGCATTTGAGCATGCATATACGTATATCTATTCACAAAGAGATGGCACGCCAGCAGCAAAAATGCAAGATAATGTACCTTTAGAGGAAAAAAAGGCCAGACTACAACAGTTAAATAAAAAGGTAGCTTATTACTCTGAACAAGCTATGACACAATATGAAGGACAAACGGTTCAAGTTCTATGTGAAGGTGCTAGTAAGAAGGATGATACTGTACTTGCAGGTTATACAAATAAAAATAAACTCGTTAACTTTAAGGCACCTAAAGAGATGATTGGAAAAATTGTAGATGTAAAAGTTGATGAAGCAAAACAATTTTCGTTAAATGGTACATTTTTAGGAGCTAGTGAAAAAGCAGTGGTGACACAATAATGTATGAAAAAGATGAAATATTAGCTGAAGCAGATAAACTCAGCCAACGTATTCAATCATTAGACACTGTCAAAGAATATCAAGCGATTGAACAGCAAATTCATCATAATAAAAATATTGAGACACGCATGAAAGACTTGAAAAAAACACAGAAACAGTCTGTTAATTTACAAAATTATGGTAAACATCAGGCGTTACGTCAATCTGAAAATAAAATTCAAGACATTGAGCAAAATATTAATGTTATACCTATTGTTGAAGAATTTAGAGAATCACAAGCAGAAGCAAATGACTTATTGCAAATGATGATTAGTACGATGTCAAACCGTTTAAATGAAATTCAACAAGATAAAGATTAATACGTAATACACTTGTAGAAAGGAAATGAGCAATATGAAAACAAGAAAATTAACACTGACTGCGATATTGATTGCTATTAATGTAGTGTTAAGTAGCATTGTTGTTATACCTTTAGGGCCTATTAAAGCGGCACCTATTCAACATCTAATCAATGTTATATGCGCGGTATTTGTGGGACCTTGGTTTGGTTTGGCACAAGCGTTTATATCTTCGTTGTTAAGAATGCTATTTGGCACAGGTAGTTTCTTTGCATTTCCTGGAAGTATGGTTGGCGTATTATTAGCAAGTGGTTTTTACTATTATCGAAAACATATTTTTATGGCAGCAGTAGGTGAAGTTATAGGTACAGGTATCATAGGTAGTACCATGTGTATACCACTAGCATGGGTATTAGGTTTCGCTAACTTTGCTGTAAAGCCTTTAATGATAGCTTTTATTGCATCAAGTGTGATTGGTGCAATGATTAGTTACATCATTTTAATGATTTTGAAAAGAAAAGGTATTTTAAAACGCTTCTTATAAATATGTAAATATGAAAAGGTTAAGTTTCATTACTTTTAACATATAAAAGAATTAATTATAATGTAGATTTGTAATTAACTATTTGTATGTGCATATGAGACTTAATCTTTTTTATTTTATAAATATCATTTATCAATCAGCAAATTCATGAAGTTTTTATATCAATCTGCCCCTGTAAGCATAAGCGTAAAAACTAAAGTTATGTTAAAATTTAAGAGTTAAATGGACAATAAAATCTCGAGAATATGGTTTGACAGTACAAAACGATATAGTGGTAAAACCCCTGATATAAAGCATAGATATCAATCAGGTGAACAATTGAGGAGTCATCTGATTTAATGATTCACCATACATAAGTGAAGATTTATTTAATATATTTTAAATTATAGTGAGAAACTAATAGAAGGATTGTGAAAGATTAAATGACTAACCAAACGCCAATGATGCAGCAGTATTTAAAAATAAAATCACAATATCAAGATTGTTTATTATTTTTTAGATTAGGCGATTTTTATGAAATGTTTTTTGAAGATGCAAAAGAAGCATCTAGAGTTCTAGAAATAACATTAACGAAACGAGACGCTAAAAAAGAAAACCCCATTCCTATGTGTGGTGTACCTTACCATTCAGCAGATGGCTATATCGAAACATTAATTAATAATGGATATAAAGTTGCTATTTGCGAGCAAATGGAAGACCCTAGACAAACAAAGGGAATGGTAAAACGTGAGGTAGTTAGAATCGTTACGCCAGGTACGGTTATGGATCAGGGAGGCGTAGATGAAAAACAAAACAATTATATTTTGAGCTTTGTACAAATAAATGATTGTTATGCACTAAGTTATTGTGATGTGTCTACAGGAGAACTTAAAGTAACATCTTTTAACGATCAAGCTACATTAATTAATGAAATAACAACAATTAATCCAAATGAAATTGTGGTAAATACACATATAGATGAGGAATTAAAACGTCAAATTAGTTTGACAACTGAAACAATTACAGTATTGAATGAAATATCAAATGCAGAATATGCAGTTAATACAAGTAATGATCAATCATTATATAATGCAACTCAGTTATTACTTGATTATATTTTCCATACGCAAAAACGAGATCTATCTCATATAGAAACTGTTGTAAAATACGAAGCAGTAGATTTTATGAAAATGGACTTTTATGCAAAACGTAATTTAGAACTGACAGAAAGCATACGCCTAAAAAGTAAAAAAGGAACATTGCTATGGTTGATGGATGAAACTAAAACCCCAATGGGTGCAAGAAGATTAAAACAGTGGATTGATAGACCGTTAATCCATAAAAATCAAATTGAATCTCGATTAGATACAGTTGAGCAATTTATTGACTTTTTTATAGAGAGAGATACTTTGAGAGAACATCTTAATCAAGTATATGACATCGAGCGACTAGTCGGTCGTGTAAGTTATGGGAATGTAAATGCTAGAGATTTAATTCAGTTAAAACATTCCATTTCTGAGATACCCAATATTAAACAATTATTAGATGGTTTAGATACAGAAACTACTGAACAATTTAAAGCACTTGAACCTTTAGATGAATTACTAACATTATTAGAAAATAGTTTGAAAGAAGAACCACCCATCTCTGTTAAAGAAGGTGGATTATTCAAAAAAGGATTTAATCAGGAGCTTGATGAATATTTAGAAGCATCGAAGAATGGTAAATCTTGGTTGGCTGAACTGCAGACAAAGGAACGTCAACGCACTGGTATTAAATCACTGAAGATTAGTTTTAACAAAGTCTTTGGATATTTTATTGAAATTACAAGAGCCAACTTGCAAGGTTTTGATCCTTCTGCATATGGTTATCATCGTAAACAAACTTTATCAAATGCAGAACGATTTATTACGGATGAATTAAAAGAAAAAGAAGATATTATTTTAGGTGCTGAAGATAAAGCGATTGAATTAGAATATCAATTATTTGTTCAATTAAGAGAGCAAATAAAAACATATACGGAGCGCTTGCAAAAACAAGCGAAAAACATTTCTGAATTGGATTGTTTACAAAGTTTTGCAGAAATAGCTCAAAAATACAATTATGCAAGACCTGCGTTTAGTGAAGACAAAACACTTAAATTAACAAATTCGAGACATCCAGTTGTAGAACGTGTCATGGATCACAACGACTACGTGCCAAATGATTGTAAATTAGATCAAGATACGTTTATTTATTTAATTACAGGACCTAATATGTCAGGGAAATCTACTTATATGAGACAAGTTGCAATTATAAGTATTATGGCACAAATGGGCGCATACGTACCTTGTGAAGCAGCTGTATTACCAATCTTTGACCAAATATTTACAAGAATTGGTGCTGCAGATGATTTAGTTTCTGGTAAAAGTACATTTATGGTTGAGATGTTGGAGGCACAAAAAGCACTTGCTAATGCTACAGCAGATAGTTTAATCATTTTTGATGAAATAGGTAGAGGTACTTCTACTTATGATGGATTGGCTTTGGCACAAGCTATGATTGAATTCGTTGCACATACTTCTCATGCCAAGACATTATTCTCTACGCATTATCACGAATTAACTACATTAGATCAGTCGTTGCCTTCGTTGAAAAATGTTCATGTTGCAGCAAATGAATACAAAGGTGAGCTTATCTTCTTGCATAAAGTTAAAGATGGAGCTGTCGATGATAGCTATGGTATCCAAGTTGCGAAGTTAGCACATTTACCAGAAGCAGTTATCTCACGCGCACAAGTAATTCTAGATGCATTTGAACAAAATAATAATCAAGAACAAACGACAAATGAAGATGTTAACGTTATTAAAGCAGGTGTGGAAGCACAATCTTTAGAAAAACCAATTGTAGCAGAAAATGATTACAACTATAGCAATGACAAACAAAAACATAATAGCAACCAGTTTGAACAAGCAGCTTTTGATTTGTTTGATTATCCAGCAGCACAAAGTGAAATAGAGAATGAAATTAAGCAATTAAATTTATCGAATATGACACCGATAGAAGCCCTAGTAAAACTTAGTGAATTACAGAATCAGTTAAAGTAGAGGTGAGGTCATTTAATGGGTAAAATAAAAGAATTACAGACATCCTTAGCAAATAAAATAGCAGCTGGTGAAGTAGTGGAAAGACCTGGATCAGTTGTAAAAGAACTATTAGAAAATGCAATTGATGCACAAGCAACAGAAATAAATATAGAGGTTGAACAATCAGGCGTCGCTTCTATACGTGTTGTTGACAACGGTACTGGTATTGAAATCGATGATTTAGATTTAGTATTCCATCGTCACGCAACAAGCAAATTGGATGCAGATGATGATCTGTTTCATATTCGTACATTAGGCTTTCGTGGCGAGGCATTAGCTAGTATTTCATCAGTTTCTAAGGTGACCTTGAAAACATGCACAGATAATCAAGAAGGCCAAGAAATATATGTAGAAAATGGCGAGGTTTTAAATCGAAAACCAGCTAAAGCAAAAAGAGGCACAGATATTTTAGTGGAGTCACTATTTTATAATACGCCAGCACGATTAAAATATATTAAAAGTCTATATACCGAACTAGGTAAGATAACAGATATAGTAAATCGTATGGCCATGAGTCATCCTGATATACGTATTTCGCTTGTATCTGATGGTAAAACAATAATAAAAACAAATGGATCTGGTAGAACAAACGAAGTGATGGCTGAAATTTATGGTATGAAAATTGCTAAAGACTTAGTGCATGTTACTGGGGATACAAGTGATTATCATTTAGAGGCTTATTTTGCGAAACCTGAACATTCTAGAAGCAATAAGCATTATATCTCTATCTTTATTAACGGAAGATATATTAAGAATTTCTTGTTAAATAAAGCGATTTTAGAAGGTTATCATACTTTATTAATGGTTGGTCGTTACCCAATTTGCTATATCAATATTGAAATGGATCCGATATTGGTCGATGTCAATGTTCATCCAACTAAATTAGAGGTAAGGTTATCAAAAGAAGACCAGCTCTATGAATTAATCGTAAACAAAATTCGTGAAGCTTTTAAAGATCGCATTTTAATTCCTCAAAATGATATGGATAAAATGACGAAGAAAAACAAGGTATTAAACCAATTTGAGCAACAGAAAATGGATTTTGAAAAACGCCAACAACAAAATAACTTTGAGCAAAATATTGAGCAAACAGCTGATTCAAACATGCATAATGAAAATGACACAAGTGTAGGAAATGAAGCATCTTATATAAATCAACACAATGATGAACAAAATCGTATTCAAGAATCACAAAATGATTATAAGAAAATACAAAATGAACTACTTTATGATTTAGAAACAACCAATAATGATGCTACTGATAATGAAGTCTCAGTTGAAGATAATAGTGATAATGATATTAAAGGTCATGTGAGTGCTTCACCAACTCGTCGAATACCCTACATGGAAATTGTTGGACAAGTGCACGGTACCTACATTATCGCTCAAAATGAAAATGGTATGTTTATGATTGACCAACACGCAGCTCAAGAAAGAATAAAGTATGAATATTTCAGAGAAAAAATTGGTGATGTTGTAAATGAAAGTCAAAATTTATTAATCCCGTTAACTTTCCATTTCTCAAAAGATGAATTAATGATTATTAATCAGTACAAAGATGAATTAGATAAGGTAGGGGTGCATTTAGAACCATTTGGTGGGCATGATTATATTGTAGATAGCTATCCTGTATGGTTTCCGCAAGAAGAAGCAGAAGAAATCATCAAAGATATGATTGAATATGTACTAGAACATAAAAAAGTCGATGTTAGAAAAATTCGTGAAGAAGCTGCGATTATGATGAGTTGTAAAAAATCAATTAAGGCTAACCACTATCTAAAAAATAATGAAATGGCAGATTTAGTCAATCAGTTGAGAGAGACTGAAGATCCATTCACCTGTCCGCATGGAAGACCCATTATTATTAATTTCTCAAATTATGAATTAGAACGTCTATTTAAACGTATTGTCTAAGGAGGAATTCATGTTGAAACCGCATATTTTACCTGCAGTTCGCTCAATGAAAGATTTAGAAAAATTAACCATGACAGATTATAAGGAATGTGTCATGTTAGATGCGCATATTGGGCATGTTAAAAGTATCATGGGTCTATTAAACAAGAATAATATTGAAACATACATGCATATCGATTTAATCAAAGGTATGAGCCATGATGAATTCGCGTGTGAATATATTATTCAAAATTATCATCCTAAAGGCATCGTTTCAACCAAGACAAAAGTAATTAACAAAGCAAAATCATTAAATACGACAACTGTGTTCAGAGTATTTGTATTAGATAGCCATGCATTATCTAGAAGTATTGAATTAATTAAGCGTGTAGAACCAGATTTTGTGGAAGTTTTACCAGGAGTTGCTACAAAAGCCATACGTATCATTAACGAAGAAACGAATACTGCTGTAATTGCTGGTGGACTCATTAACAGCAAAGAAGAAGTAGACATTGCAGTTTCAAATGGTGCAAAATACATTACAACTAGTGATCGATCGTTATGGTAATCTAATCAGATGATATAACTAAAACAATAAAAGTTAAGTATTTTGATATCATCAATATATTTGCGAGAGACTGCTGTGTACGAGTATAGGGAGTTGTTGATAATGAGAAAACCAATGCAATTAAAAGAAGGAGACACTGTTGCGATTGTGTCTCTTTCTTCTGGTTTAGCAGGTGAAAGTGATATATTATGGCGAACGCGACAAGGCATTCATCGTTTGGAAAGTGAGTTTGGTTTAAAGGTCAAAGTAATGCCCCATGCACTCAAAGGTGTAACGTTTATTCACAATCACCCAGAATGTAGAGCAAAAGATTTAAATGAAGCAGTAAAAGATCCAGAAGTTAAAGCGATTATTAGTTGTATTGGTGGAGAAGATGCGATACGCATTTTACCTTATGTAGATTTGCAGGCAATTGCAACAAATCCTAAAATATTCAGTGGTTATTCAGATACAACTACTGTACATTTGATGTTTTATAAAATGGGGATAGTTAGTTTTTATGGGCAGGCATTACTTACTGATTTTGCAGAAAATATTGCAATGGATACATATACTGTAGAGAATATTAACAAGTGTTGGTTTAATACAAATAAAATTGGAACAATAGCACCAGCATTTTATATACGACCATACGGATTAAAGTGGGATATAAAAAATAAAAACAGGTGTAGACTTGAAATAATGCAAAATGGATACGAAATTTTAAAAGGTAATAAAAAAGTAAGAGGCCATCTTTTAGGCGGGAATCTAGAAACTTTTGTTGACTTACGTCATACTTCAATATTTCCTGAAATTGAGGCTTTTAATGGAGCGATATTATTTTTAGAAACATCAGAAGACACACCGACACCGGAAATGTTTGCTGAATATTTAGAGCAATTGCTGGAGCATGGTATTTTAAATCGTCTGAATGGCATGATTTTTGGCAAGCCTTTTAACAATGTATATTATGAAAATTATAAAAAAGAAATATTAAAAATAATTAAAAAATGCAATAATCCTAAAATGGTTGTTTTTTATAATTTATCATTTGGTCACAATGAACCCAAACATGCCATTCCTTATGGGTTGATGGCACAAATTGATCCATTAACCGGTCAGTTTAGTATCGATGAAAACAGTGTAGTATTCACTTAAGTTGTGACAACTTTTCTACAAAAACATTTGACAACGCTTACAACAACGGTGTAAGATAAACTCAAGTTAATATTTAGAACAGAGATGGGAGATTTCTACAGTAATTAAACCGGTGGTTCACAACTGGATATAATTGTAGGGGTCTCCCTGTCTTATTTTAGGAGGAGTCTTTATGAGTGAATATTTTGCTGAATTTTTGGGAACAGCAATACTTGTACTATTTGGGGGAGGCGTTGTTGCAAACGTCAACTTAAAAAGAAGTAATGGGAATGGCGCAGATTGGATCGTTATTGCTACAGGTTGGGGATTAGCAGTTTCTATGGGAGTGTACGCTGTAGGTAATATATCAGGTGCACATTTAAATCCTGCAGTGACTTTAGCGTTTGCAATGGATGGCGCGATTAATTGGTCTATGGTACCTGGTTATATCATCTGTCAAATCCTTGGTGGTATTGTTGGTGGTGCATTAGTTTGGCTAATGTATTTAGCTCAATGGAAAGCAACAGAAGATCAAGGTACAAAATTAGCTGTATTTTCTACAGCTCCTGCCATTAAGAACTATTTTGCAAACTTTATGAGTGAAATTATTGGCACAGCTATTTTAACAATGGGACTTTTATTCATCGGTATGAATAAAATTGCTGATGGGCTAAATCCATTAATTGTCGGTAGTTTAATCGTTGCAATTGGTTTAAGTCTAGGTGGTCCAACAGGCTATGCAATTAACCCAGCGCGTGATTTAGGTCCGCGTATTGCGCATGCCATTCTACCAATCTCAGGCAAAGGCGATTCTAATTGGTCCTATGCAATTGTACCAGTGTTAGGCCCTGTAACTGGTGGTATGATTGGTGCGGTAATTTATAGATTATTTTATAAAGGTGCATTTGATACAATGTCAGTGGTTGCAATCGTATTATTAATCATCACACTTATTTTAGGTGTCGTATTAAATAAAGCGAAAAATGCTAAAGGTATTGAATCGATATATTAATTACGTTTAATTTATTTGTATTTACGTTAAAATATAACTAGATATTATTATCATTGGATTAATATAAAATTATTAGTTGAGTGAACTAATAAAAAAAGGGTACAGAAAAGTATGTATATCAATGTGAATTACATATGTAATTCGTGTTATGAACATTAGAAGAGGGAGCTAATAATTATGGAAAAATATATTTTGTCAATCGACCAAGGCACTACGAGTTCTAGAGCAATTCTGTTTGATCAAGACGGAAAAATCAAAGGCGTTGCACAACGTGAATTCAAACAATATTTTCCAAAATCAGGCTGGGTAGAACATGATGCTAATGAAATTTGGACGTCTGTTTTAGCTGTTATGGCTGAAGTTTTAAATGAAGAAAACGTTGGTGCAGATCAAATTGCTGGTATTGGTATTACAAACCAACGTGAAACTACGGTAGTGTGGGATAAGAAAACATCAAGACCGGTATATCATGCAATTGTTTGGCAATCACGTCAAACACAAGGCATCTGTCAAGAGTTAAAAGAACAAGGTTTAGAAGATAAATTCAGAGAAAAAACAGGTCTCTTATTAGATCCGTATTTCGCTGGGACAAAAGTTAAATGGATTCTTGATAATGTAGAAGGTGCAAGAGAAAAAGCTGATAATGGAGATTTATTATTCGGTACCATTGATTCATGGTTAGTTTGGAAATTATCTGGTGGCAAAGCACATATTACAGATTATACAAATGCTAGCCGTACATTGATTTATAATATCCATGATTTAGAATGGGATCAAGAATTATTGGATATATTAGAAATTCCAAACACTATGTTACCTGAAGTTAAAGAATCTAGTGAAGTTTATGCAAATACCATTGATTATCATTTCTTTGGACAAGAAGTACCAATTGCTGGTATTGCAGGTGACCAACAAGCAGCATTATTTGGTCAAGCTTGTTTTGAACGTGGAGATGTCAAAAACACTTACGGTACAGGTGGCTTTATGTTGATGAATACAGGTGAAGAAGCTGTAGCATCTAAAAGTGGCTTGTTAACAACAATCGCTTATGGGTTAGATGGAAAAGTTAATTATGCACTTGAAGGTTCTATTTTTGTTTCAGGTTCAGCTATTCAATGGTTACGAGATGGACTAAGAATGATTAATTCTGCACCACAATCAGAAAACTACGCAGAACGTGTAGAATCTACAGAAGGTGTTTATGTTGTGCCTGCATTCGTAGGTTTAGGAACACCATATTGGGATGCAGATGCACGTGGAGCAATCTTTGGTTTAACGCGTGGTACTGAAAAAGAACACTTTATCCGTGCTACATTAGAATCACTGTGTTATCAAACGCGTGATGTACTTGAAGCAATGGAAAAAGATTCTGATATTACAGTGAATAACTTGCGTGTTGACGGTGGTGCTGTTAAAAATAACTTTATTATGCAATTCCAATCTGATTTATTAAACGTGAGTGTTGAACGTCCGGAAATTAATGAAACAACAGCATTAGGAGCTGCTTATTTAGCTGGTTTAGCTGTAGGTTTCTGGGATAATAAAGATGAAATTGCTAACCGTTGGAAACTAGAAAAAGAATTTAATCCAGATATGGAAGAAAAAGAAAGAAATAAATTATACAAAGGCTGGAAAAAAGCTGTAGAAGCAACGCAAGTCTTTAAGTTAGACGATGAATAAAAGAATTAGACTTATCTAAGTTTCTTATGCTATAATAAGGGTAAGTTAATATTATCGAGATGAGAATTGAGAGACACTGTTCGTACAATTATATATGTATGGGATAGGTCTCTCTTTTTTTATTACTACTAGGAGGCGCTAGATTTTATGAGTTTATCAACTTTGAAAAGAGAACAGATTAAGAAAGATTTAAAAAATGATACTTTTGATGTTGTCATTATCGGTGGAGGTATTACTGGTGCAGGTATTGCATTAGATGCAACACAAAGAGGTATGAAGGTCGCGTTAGTAGAAATGCAAGACTTTGCACAAGGTACAAGTTCACGTTCAACAAAATTAGTCCATGGTGGTTTACGTTATTTGAAACAATTGCAAGTGGGCGTCGTAGCAGAAACTGGTCGTGAGCGTGCGATTGTATATGAAAATGGGCCTCATGTAACGACACCAGAACGCATGCTATTGCCAATGCATAAAGGTGGTTCAATGGGTAAATTCACCACAGCTATTGGTTTAACAATGTATGACAGACTGGCAGGCGTGAAAAAATCAGAACGTAAAACAATGTTAAATGCTAAAGAAACGTTAGCAAAAGAGCCACTTGTTAAAAAATCAGGTTTAAAAGGTGGCGGATCTTACGTTGAATATCGTACCGACGATGCGCGTTTAACAATTGAAGTTATGAAACGTGCAGCTGAAAAAGGCGCAACAGTAATTAACCACACGAAATCAGTACATTTCACATATGACTCAAATGAAAAGGTAAATGGTATTCAAGCTGAAGATCAAATTACTGGTGAAACTTACCCAATTAAGGCTAAAAAAGTAATCAATGCGAGTGGACCATGGGTAGACGAAGTGCGCAGTGGCGATTATGCACGTAATAACAAACAATTGCGCTTAACAAAAGGTGTTCATATTGTTATAGATCAATCGAAATTCCCATTAGGACAAGCAGTATATTTTGATACTGAAAAAGATGGACGTATGATTTTTGCGATTCCTCGTGAAGGCAAAGCATATGTAGGTACAACAGATACGTTTTATGATAATGATAAAACGTCACCATTAGCAACACAAGAAGATAGAGATTATTTAATCGACGCAATCAACTATATGTTCCCAGATGTAAATGTAGCAGATGAAGACATTGAATCATCATGGGCTGGCGTGAGACCATTAATTTTAGAAGAAGGTAAAGATCCTTCAGAAATTTCTCGTAAAGATGAAGTATGGGAAGGTAAATCTGGTTTACTCACGATTGCTGGTGGTAAATTAACCGGTTATCGCCATATGGCATTAGAAATTGTGGACTTATTATCAAAACGCTTAAAATCAGAGTACGGTTTGAAATTTGATAAATGTGCTACAAAACACTTACCAATTTCTGGTGGAGATGTTGGTGGCAGTGCAAACTTTGATAACTTTATTGATAAAAAAGTTGAAGATGCCAAAGCTTATCAAATAGATGATGCGACAGCACGTCATTTTGCAACGAAATATGGTTCGAATGTAGAAGAATTATTCAAAATTACTCAAACAGCTCAATATCAAGAGTCTGGTTTACCATTAGATATTTATACAGAATTGATTTATTCTATCCAAAACGAAATGGTTCATCGCCCAACAGATTTCTTTATTCGTCGTACTGGTAAACTTTATTTCAAAATAGATGATGTTCTAAATTATAAAGAGCAAGTGATTGATGTAATGGCTGAGTTACTTGGCTACACAGATATTCAAAAAGACTTGTTTACAAAAGAACTTCAAACTGCAATTGATGAAGCTCAAACAGGTAATAATCAACCTGTAGTTAAAGAATAAATTTAAATATTGTAAGAATTTATCATTGAATACTCATATATATGGGTTCGTGGATTCAAACTATGAATAATAATTTCTCCCCTTCAAAGTAGACATTAAAAAATGTAAGCTTTGAAGGGGTTTTTATATCTGAAATTTATAAAGTGGCACAGTGTTTTTTAGTAAGTTTTAAGATATAATGCATTACATTTTACTAATAATAGCGTTGTAAAATGTAATAAAGCTTAATAGCATTGTATTTGAAAACAGTGTATTTTGAAGGTATATTGTATAATGTATGATGAATGAAACGAAACGTGATTTGGGGGTAAAACATGAGTGGAAATGAGTTTAAAATCACTGTTGCAGATGGGACAACTTTAGAGGTGAAATTGAATAAGGCAAAAAAAGATACGATTGGTATTATTCACTTACTTCATGGTATGGCGGAACATATGGATAGATATGATGCGCTTGTTGAATCATTAAATCAACAAGGATATGACGTACTGCGACACAACCATAGAGGGCATGGTAAAGATATAGAATCATACGAACGTGGTCATATTGATAGTATGGAGCAAGTAGCTGATGATACTTTTGAAATTGCACAGACATTGTATTCTGATTCTATGCACACGCCATATATTATTTTAGGGCACTCTATGGGTTCTATTATCGCTAGAATTTTCACACAAAAATATCCTGATGTTGCACAAGGCATGATTTTATCAGGAACAATGCAGTACCCTAAATACCTAGGGAAACTCGTACAAATAGTTTTAAAACTTATCACTTTAATAACTGGAAAAAGACGGTGTTTAAAATGGTTAAACCAAATAATGTATAAAACCTTTAATAAGAATATAAAAAATAGTAAATCGAAAAATGATTGGTTATCCAGTGATGAGCAAGAAGTAGAAAAATTTGAAAAAGACCCTTATACTGGATTTTTAGTCTCAAATCAATTGATTTTTGAAACAGTAAAATATATGTTACAGACAAGTAAATTAAAAAATATAAAGAAAATGAAATCAGGCTTACCCATTTTACTAATTTCTGGCAAAGATGATGCGATAGGTAATTATGGCAAAGGGATTAGACATTTAGGGAAACTATATAAAAAAGGTAATATTCAACATATCACAGTACATTTATATAAAAATAAAAGACACGAAGTGTTATTTGAAAAAGATGCGACGACTACATGGCAGCATATGTACGATTGGATAGAAAGACAAATTTTAAAAAAATATAACAGAGCAGATAAAGCATAGAGAGAGTTGATATAAGTGCAGAGCGATAAACCATTCATCATTGCATTAGTTGGTCCAACAGCTGTTGGTAAAACAGAATTGAGTATTGAATTGGCTAAAAAATTTAATGGTGAAATAATTAGTGGAGATTCCATGCAAGTATATAAATATATGGATATTGGAACAGCAAAAATAAAACAAGAAGAGATGGCTGATATACCTCATCATATGATAGATATTTTGGAACCTGATGAAACTTTTTCTGCATATGATTTTAAAAATAGAGCTCAAAATTTAATTACTGAAATCACGGATAGAAATCATGTACCTATCATAGTTGGTGGCACAGGTCTGTATATCCAATCATTAATCTATAATTATGCCTTCGAGGATGAAACGATATCTGAGGCACAACAAATTAAAGTCGACTATAAGTTAAACGAACTAGATTCATTTACAAATGAAGCGTTGCATAATTATTTAGCGTCTATAGATAAGGTTTCAGCTGATAATATACACCCAAATAACCGAAAAAGAGTTCGAAGAGCTATTGAATATTATTTAAAAACAAAAAAACTTTTAAGTTCACGCAAGAAAAACCAACAATATACAGAAAATTATGATACATTATTAATAGGGATAGAAATGTCACGCGAAACTTTATATCAAAGAATTAATAAACGTGTAGATATAATGTTGGAACGCGGATTACTAAATGAAGTGAAACAACTCGTTGAAGATGGTTTTGAAACTTGTCAAAGTATGCAAGCTATCGGATATAAAGAGATGTTACCTGTAATTAAAAATGAGGCTAGTCTAGCCGAAGCAACAAATAAATTGAAAAAGCATTCTAGAAATTATGCTAAAAGACAAATGACTTGGTTCAAAAACAAGCTCGACGTAGTATGGTTAGATAGAGAGAAAATGTCACTTTCATTGATGTTAGATGAAGTTTCAGTTCAAATAAAGAAAAGGAGAACATAACATGAATACAACAGAAAACATCCAAGATAAATTCCTAGGACAATTTAAGGCTGATCAAACGAAAGTTATCGTATTTTTAGTAAACGGTTTTCAAATGAAAGGTATTATTGAAGATTATGATGACAATTTAGTTTGTTTATTAACACAAGGAAAGCAACATCTTATTTATAAACATGCTATCAGTACATTCACGCTTGATGATGCAGTAGAAGAAGCATAATATAAAAAACAATTTATTTTTGCATACTTTAAATGAAAAAAACTACACTTTGATATAAATAATCAAGTGTAGCTTCGGACTGTCGACAAAGTCTCTGACTTTGTTGGCAGTTTTTTTGTGCACGCTTTCCGTGGGCACTGCCTTAGCCTGTATTCTTCGGCTAGTACTATTCCCGCAGGAGTCGGCATACATCACTGCCAATATTACACTAAAATATTATAATATATGTAAATTAAGCAATAGTGGTGTTTATTTTGATGAATAAATCGATTGATAAAAGAGCTCAATATGAAATGATTTTTATTATGAATTAGTCCTTAATAATTATTGATTACATAGAGTCGGGACGATATTAGATTTAAATTTTGTATATAAACTTGTCGAAGGCAAATATTGTCTTGATAATGGTAAACCATCAATAGATTCAGTCATTTTAGTAAAAATTATACAAGTCGTTTTCATGATATAGAATTATTTGAACAAATGCTTGAGAAAATACTCGAGATAGCTGGCAAAACCAACGATATAAATAAAAATAGACAAACCCTACGCATTAATTTGCGCAAAGTTTGCCTACGGTATAAAGCTACATTTTGATATAAATAATCAAGTGTAGCTTTCTTATTGTATTATTGTTTTATTTATAATAGCGCTTCAATATCTGCTTCAATTTGACTTGGTTTTTTTTGTGGTGCGTAACGATTGGTTACTTTACCTTCTCTATCAATTAAAAATTTAGTGAAATTCCATTTGATTTTTTCATTGAAAAATCCATTTTGTTGTTCTGTTAGGAATTGATATAATGGGTGTTGATTTTCTCCTTTGACATCAATCTTTTCGTGCATTGGAAAAGACACGCCATAGTTAATTTTACAGTTTTGCGTAGCTTCTTCACCAGTGCCTGGTTCTTGACCTCCAAATTGATTACATGGAAAACCTAATACAACAAATCCTTGATCTTTATAATTGTCGTATAAATGTTGTAATCCTTCAAATTGTGGTGTGAAGCCACATTCACTAGCAGTATTAACAATTAGCAACACTTTGTTTTTATATTCTTCTAATTTGTATGTTTCACCATTTGATTTTTGAACTTCTATATCGTATATAGTCATATAGCGTCACCTCTTATTAATAATTTAACATAATTTGAGAAGATAGTCTTTATATAAACACTATGATAAAATGACAAAGAAAACTTTGAAAGAGGTGCATGTTATGAGCCAACAAACACATACGACTAAAAAGAAATTAGAATCAGCAATTTTAGTTGGAGTACAAGCTCAAACCGATGAAGTGTTTGATTTTGAATCAACAATGGAAGAATTAGCTTCATTGTCTGAAACATGCCAATTAAATGTACAAGCTGAATTTACTCAGAACAGACAGCATTTTGATAATAAATACTACGTTGGAAAAGGTAAGTTAGAAGAAATTAAAGCATACGTAGAAATGAATGAAATAGATGTAGTAGTTGCTAATGATGAATTGACAACGGCACAGTCAAAAACATTAAATGGTAATTTGAATGTTAAAATAATCGATAGAACGCAACTGATTTTAGAAATTTTTGCACTTCGAGCACGAAGTAAAGAAGGTAAGTTACAAGTAGAATTGGCGCAATTAGATTACTTATTACCAAGACTCCAAGGTCATGGGCGTAGTTTATCAAGATTAGGTGGAGGCATTGGAACGAGAGGTCCTGGGGAAACTAAATTAGAAATGGACCGTCGTCATATTAGAACACGCATGAATGAAATCAAACATCAATTAGAAACAGTGGTTGAACATCGTGAGCGTTATCGTAATAAACGTGAACAAAATAATGTGTTTCAAGTAGCGCTGATTGGTTATACAAACGCAGGTAAATCATCTTGGTTTAATGCATTAGCTAATGAAGCAACCTATGAAAAGAATTTGCTTTTTGCTACGTTAGATCCTAAGACAAGACAAATTCAAATTAATGATGGATTTAATTTAATCATATCTGATACGGTTGGTTTTATTCAAAAACTACCAACTACACTTATCGCTGCGTTTAAATCGACTTTAGAAGAAGCAAAAGGTGCAGATTTGTTGTTACATGTCGTAGATGCGAGTCATCCTGAATATCGTGTTCAGTATGATACAGTTAACCAAATTATAGGTGATTTAGACATGGGGCATATTCCACAAGCTATTATTTTTAATAAAAAAGATTTACATGAAGGTGCTGTCCCGACTACTAATTTACCATCAATATTTGTGTCAAGTAAAAATGAAGCAGATGAAGAAAAAGTGAAACAACTACTTATTGAGCAAGTAAAATCAGCTTTAACTACTTATGAAGAAAAGGTACCAAGTGCTGATGCAGACAGATTATATTTTTTAAAACAGCATACACTTGTCACTGAAATTAAATTTAATGAAACAGATGCAACTTATACTATAAAAGGTTTTAAAAAAGAATAGGAAGAAGAATTACGATGAAAAATACGAAGCAATTAATAGCTGAAACAGAAGCAAAACTAGAACCATATTTTAAAAAAATAGAAGAAATCGCTTATATTAATCAAGAAAAAGTGTTAGATGCATTCCATGCTGTTAAAGTATCTGAAAGTGACTTACTGGGAACAACGGGTTATGGTTATGATGATATAGGTCGAGATCATTTAGAAGCGGTTTATGCACATGCATTTAAGGCAGAAGACGCATTAGTACGTCCGCAAATTATTTCTGGCACACATGCGATCACGATTGCATTACAAAGTACTTTGAAATATGGGGATGAGTTATTATATATCACTGGTGATCCTTACGATACGTTATTAGAAGTGATAGGTATCAATGGTAATGGCATAGAAAGTTTAAAAGAACACGGGATACTATATAATAAGGTTGACTTAAAGCAGGGTGAAATTGATATTGATAAAGTATTAACTAAAATATCAACGCAAACTAAGGTGATTGCTATTCAGCGTTCGAAAGGTTATGATCAACGGCCATCCATAGATTTAACAAACATAGAAAATACGATTCAACAAATAAAGGCCAAATACCCTGAAATCATCATTTTTGTAGATAATTGCTATGGTGAATTTGTTGAAGAACGTGAACCTATAGAATGTGGCGCTGATTTAATGGCAGGTTCATTAATTAAAAACCCAGGTGGCGGTTTAGCTAAAATTGGTGGTTATATCGTAGGTAATGAAACATTAGTAGAAAGATGTGGTTACCGTTTAACCGCGCCAGGAATTGGTAAAGAAGCCGGTGCCTCTCTATATTCATTGCAAGAAATGTACCAAGGCTTTTTCTTAGCGCCTCATGTGGTTAGTCAGAGTTTGAAAGGTGCATTATTTACGAGTTTATTATTAGAAAAAATGAATATGCACACTTCACCTAGATTTGATGTGCCTAGAACAGATTTGATTCAAACGGTCACTTTTGATACGAAGGAACAGATGATTCAATTTTGTCAAAGTATTCAAGCAGCTTCCCCAATCAACGCACATTTTAGTCCTGAACCATCTTATATGCCAGGTTATGAAGATGATGTCATTATGGCTGCGGGTACCTTTATTCAAGGTTCTTCAATTGAATTATCAGCGGATGGTCCAATTAGACCTCCATATGAAGCATATATACAAGGCGGCTTAACGTATGAACACATTAAGTTAGCAGTAACAAGAGCTGTTGAAAAGTTATTTTAATATCCTGAGAGAAATGTCACATTGAATTGCATTTATTGCTATGACAAATAGCAAATTGTAATGTATATGTGGCTTTTTTTTATTAAATTAAAAAAATTTCGGAAAATTCAGCGATTAAATTGAACAAAACTGTCATAAAGCCAGTTAAATCAATGTTTTGAAGTGTATGTTAGAAAACCTGACATATTTTTGAATTACTTTAGTAATTATGCTAAATTAAATACAAGTTCAAAAATAGAGGTGATTGGATTGGAGTCAAAAGATACGATACGACGAAGCATGCCGGTCTTCTCTATGAGTGTTGTTACGAAATTAAGTGAACTAACTGCTAGACAAGTTCGCTATTATGAGACACATGAACTGATTAAACCACATAGGTCAGAAGGAAATAAACGACTTTTTTCGTTAAACGATTTGGAACGCCTTTTAGAGATAAAAAGATTGATAGAAAAAGGCTTTAATTTAAAAGGTATTAAACAGATTTTAAATGACGAACAAGATCACCTTTCTGATGATGCACAAGAAACGAGAAAACAAATGATTGTTGATGCTACACAGAAACCACAACGAGAAGCGATTCCGATAAATCGTGGGGACTTATCTCGATTTATCAAATAAAATTAATGGGGGACATTTATAATGGCAAAACGTACATTTACCAAGGAAGACATACACAAGTTCGCTAAGGAAGAAAATGTCAGATACTTACGTTTGCAATTCACTGATATTTTAGGTGTAATTAAAAACGTGGAAGTACCAGTAAGCCAATTAGAAAAAGTTTTAGATAACGAAATGATGTTTGACGGATCTTCAATTGAAGGTTTCGTACGTATTGAAGAATCAGACATGTATTTATATCCAGATTTAGATACATGGGTTATTTTCCCATGGACGGCTGGTCAAGGTAAAGTAGCTCGTTTAATCTGTGATGTCTATAAAACAGATGGCACACCGTTTGAAGGTGATCCACGCGCAAACTTAAAACGTGTATTAAAAAACATGCAAGATTTAGGATTTAGTGAACTTAATTTAGGGCCAGAACCTGAATTCTTCTTGTTTAAATTAGATGAAAAAGGTGAACCAACATTAGAACTAAATGATAATGGTGGTTACTTTGACCTTGCACCTACAGATTTAGGTGAAAATTGTCGTCGTGATATTGTTTTAGAATTAGAGGATATGGGCTTTGATATTGAAGCTAGTCACCACGAAGTGGCACCAGGCCAACATGAAATTGATTTTAAATATGCAGATGCTATCACTGCGTGTGATAATATCCAAACATTTAAGTTAGTTGTTAAAACAATCGCACGTCAACACAATCTTCATGCAACATTTATGCCTAAGCCATTATTTGGTGTCAACGGAAGCGGCATGCACTTCAATATGTCACTTTTCAAAGGTAAAGAAAATGCATTTTACGATCCAGAAGGCGATATGGAAATGACTAAAGATGCTTATCATTTTATCGCGGGGATTCTGAAAAATGCACGTGGTTTAACTGGTGTATGTAACCCATTAGTAAATTCTTATAAACGTTTAGTTCCAGGTTATGAAGCGCCATGCTATATTGCTTGGAGTGGTAAAAACCGTTCACCATTAATCCGTGTACCAACTTCACGTGGTTTATCAACGCGTGTAGAAGTTCGTTCAGTAGATCCAGCAGCCAATCCTTACTTAGCATTAGCAGCTATTTTACAAGCGGGCTTAGACGGTATTGAAAATAAATTAGAAGTACCTGAACCAGTAAATCAAAATATATATGAAATGAATCGTGAAGAACGTGAAGCCGTTGGTATTCAAGATTTACCATCAACATTATATACAGCTATTAAAGCAATGAAAGATAACGATTCTATTAAAGAAGCTTTAGGTAATCACATTTATAATCAATTTATAAACTCTAAATCAATTGAATGGGATTACTATAGAACTCAAGTTTCTGAATGGGAAAGAGAACAATATTTAAAACAATACTAGGTGCTAAGCAAAAGGGGCAAACACTAGGTATATAAGCAATCTGGGTCACTTATTTATAAGTGATTCGGGTTGCTTTTTTTGCACCCGCTCGTTTTTATTAGTGACTTTTGGATGCAAATTAGGGACGACTCAGCCTATTTTTAACTATTAGAAAGTGAAAAAGTTATGTAAAATTTGTACGAAGTGATATAATTTTTTAAAATAAGATTAGATTTTTTAATATAGTGTATTATATTTATAGGTTTTTAAGTTAAAGGAAAAATAACTTTTAGTCTTATTGAAATGATTTAAACTAATTTAAAAGGGGTTGGAGTTAAATGCAAGAAGTAAAATTAAGTACATTAAAAGCGGGTTCTTTAAAAGAATTAGAAAGTAGCATAAATGCATATTTAAAAGATGAAGAAGTAGCTGATTATCAATTACTCAATTCAACTGTTCGTGAAATAGAAGAGCGTGCTTTTTCAGCAAATGAAGAAGAATTTCACGCTATATTAACATTTATAAAAGAAGTAGAATAAGAACAAGCGTAATTGATTGTAATGACGACTAAATTTTAGGGAATTACAAAATATACAATATGAGGTTGAGACAATCATCACGTCTCAACCTTTTTTAATGAAAATTGATTTATGAATGGCAGGTTGAATGTAATGAAGTATTTAAAAGTACAGATGACAAGAGAAAATTTAGAAAGTATTCCACAGTATGAATTACCTGTTGGATATAAAATTCGTAACTTTAAAATAGGAGAAGAAGTAAAATGGGCAAATTTAGAAATGAAAGTTAATGAATTTGCTACCACAATTCAAGCACTGACACATTTTAACACAGAATTTGGACCGTATATTAATGAAATGGAACAAAGATGTTTGTTTCTTGAGAATCCTAAAGGAGAAGTGATTGGTACCGCAACTGGTTGGTGTGGCCATTTAACAAAAGATAGCAAAATATCTGGACGAATCCATTGGGTTGCGATTATTCCGGAGTATCAAGGCAAGCAATTATCTAAACCTTTATTATCGGCAGCAATGAAAATTTTGGCTAAATATCATAATGAAGCATATTTAACCTCTCAAACAACAAGTTTCCAAGCAATCAATATGTATCTTAATTTTGGATTCAGACCAGTTCATGCTGATGCATATGATCATGAAGCATGGACTTTATTGGAAAAAGCATTAAATCGGAGGATTTTATAGATATATATTTAAAAGGAAAACATGTTTATTAGTACATTCCAATAATAATATTATGTTAACTTAAATAAAAAACTGCCGGTTTAAACACTCGGCAGAAGACACTATTTTTTCTTATTTTTAGTTACAATGACTTGAATAATAAAAACAATAAATCCAATGAAAATGCCTAAAAATATTGCCACAACTGCAGATACAAGCGGTGGAAATTGATATTGATATTGTAATATTAAGCCTATAATGATTGCTATAACAATCGCAATAACTGTAATCATGTTCTCCTTAAATATACTCAAACTATTCACTCCTATCGTCTATGTATTATATCACGATTGCTTAAGTACGTTAAAATAAAATTATGACTTATTAAAGTTTCATTTAATGTAAAAGATTAGCTTTTATTTAAAATAAGCGTCTTGACGTAAACTTTAATTTTCTATATGATAATTTGGTATATTCATAAAAAGTGGGTGCAACAATGAAATCAACAAAGAAAATGACTACATTAATTATAAGTATAGTTGTACTAGGCGTACTTGCATTTCAGTTTATAAATGGAACTGGGCCTTTTTCATCCAATGATAAAAATAATAATGATGGACCAAAGGAAACTGAGAAAGTACATGTAGCGCGTGTAGTTGATGGTGATACATTAGTAGCAAATAATAGTCAACATGAACAAATTAAAGTGAGGTTGATAGGTGTAGATACGCCTGAAACTGTTAAACCAAATACGCCAGTACAACCATATGGTAAGGAAGCATCTGATTTTTCAAAAGAACATTTAACCGATAAAGATGTCTTTTTAGAATATGATAAAGAAAAAGAAGATCGTTATGGTCGTACACTGGCATATGTTTGGCTGGATAAAGATACGATGTTTAATGAACTGTTAGTAAAAAAAGGATTGGCTAGAGAAAAATATTTTTCTCCAAACGGTAAATATAGAGAAAAGTTCGAAAAAGCAGAACAGACAGCTAAAAGCAATAACGAAAATATTTGGAGTTAAAAATTTAAAATCATTTAGCACAAAAATGACTGGTACATAAATATTCATTCTCAAAAAAAAGGAGAGCTAATCCATAAGTGATATGCTCCCTTCAAAGTAGACACTTAAAAATGTAAACTTTGAAGGG
>NZ_PPQC01000069.1:0-10598 GCF_002902365.1 Staphylococcus cohnii subsp. cohnii
TCCCTTCAAAGTTTACATTTTTAAGTGTCTACTTTGAAGGGAGCATATCAGGAAAGTGGATTAGTCCTTTTTGAATGCTTTAATTATTGATTTAGATATTGGATTAATAGCGTAGTTATGTTTTATAAATATATAAGTATACTTACTTACGCACAATGTGAATGCATTATTCATTTAGGACATAGGCTACTTGAGTGTTTAATTTCATTTTGCTTTGTTTTTTTGCCCAAATAATATAAAAAGTAAGATCGTCGATAATATGACTTTTAAAATGAATTTCATTTAATCACTTCCTTAACTATGTAACTATAGTAACATTAATTGATTAATATCACATATAAAGTAATGTTGAAATTTAGTTTTCATCTTCGAAATAATTATGTTTTTCTAAAAAACTTTTGGCTACAATTGCTGGTTCTTTACCCTCACCATCTGCTTCATAATTAAGCTTTTGCATTTGTTCAGTACTAATTTTATCATTTAATTTTGCAATGGATTTTTTAATTTGTGGATTTTCTTGTAGTAATTCATTTGGTGCAACGGCACTAGCATCATATGGTGGAAAAAAGTTTTTATCATCTTTAAGAACTACTAAATCATAGGCTGCAATTCTTCCATCTGTTGTATAACCAAGTGCAACATCAAGTTTGTTATTTTTTAATGCATCATAAACAAGTCCAATTTGCATAGGTTTTAAATCATTGAATCCAAAACCATAATGTTCACGGAATGGTGCATAACCATCGCCGCCTCGCTTAATCCATGTAGTATCCGTACCAACTCTAACTTTGTCTTTGACCTTTTTTAAATCTGAAACAGTATGTAAATCATATTTTTTTGCGGTTTCTTTAGTAACCATAAAAGCAAAGGTATTTTCAAATCCGTAAGAGTCGAAAAACGTTTGGTTAAATTTTTGGTTGAATAATTTTTGAGTAACAGACATTGCTTTTTTAGTATCTGTAATGGGTTGTTGTTCTAAAGCTCCAACCAAATCAGTGCCAGTATAGCGTGTGCTTGATATATCAGCATCTCCACGGAGCAATGCATTATGTTGAATTGTAGCTGAACCTAAATTGTTAATAATAGATCCAGTAGTTTTCCCGTTTGTATCATGTTCAATTAAATCTTTGAGCATATAAGCCATGATTTGAGATTCACTCGTAGCTAAAGCAGAAATTTTAACTGAGTTTTTAGATTGACCGCCACCTAAACCAGGTAAATCACAACTTGCTAATAAAAGTGAACTTGCAATCAATAAAAAGATTATTCTTTAAAAAAAATTCATATTTTAACCCCTTATATGTTTTAGAAATATTTTTTGATACACCATTTTTATATTAACATATTTATTAATTTTGTATAATGGTGGCATAATTCATTAATATGTAATGTTAATTCGATAATTGATATACTATGTATAAATTAATTAAAGTAAGGATGAGTGAAATGCGTTTAGCTATCATTGGTATGGGCACAGCAGGTGTTAGTTTGTTGAAAGAATTGGTAAAATATAAGGAATTCAAGCAAATGGAAATAGACGTTTACGATAATCCTAAAAATATGGGACAAGGCGTGCCGTTTCAAAATGACAGCGACCAATTATTAATCAATTTACCTGCAAGTCAAATGTCCTTAAATTTGAATAATGAACGGGAATTTTATGAATGGTATCAAGAACAATCCGTATTTAAATTTTCTAACCCTGAGTATCTACCTAGATTTATTTTTGGACATTATATGAAAGACTATTTGGAAACATATCATAATCACTATAGTAATATTCATATGATCAAAGAAGAGGTTTTGGAAGTTTTTATAGAATCTAATATTGGTGATACGCATGTTAAATATGTTGTTTGTACTTCTGAAAATCTAGAGAAACGCCGACGTTATGATATCGTATTTTTAACGATCGGTACGATGTCCTATCATGACCCATATCATTTAAAAGGGACACCAGGTTACATAAAAACACCTTACCCAACATATGACACATTAAATGAGGTTGATAGTACTGATAGAATTGCTATCATTGGAACAGGACTAGCAAGTTTAGATGTAATTCGATTTGTAACGGCACATCATCCCAATTTACCTATTACTGTGACGAGTCGTAAAGGTCATTTACCTAGTGTTAGGGGAGATATGCCAGAAATTCAATTTAAATATCTTACACCAGAAAATTTTAATGAAATCAAAAAAGCATATTTTGGGAATGTACCTTTGGAGGAAGCATTAACATTATTTAAAAAGGACTGTGAATATTATGATATTCCAGTGGAGAAATTAGTCCACAGAAGACAAGGAGATCCAATTTTAGATTTAACATATGATTTACAACATGCCGATGTGCTAGGGAGATTTCAAAGTATTTTAGAATTAACAAAAGAAAATCTAAATTGGATTTGGAATAGTTTCAGTAGACAGGACCAGAAGATATTTTTAGAAAAATACCAATCAATATTAAAAGAAAATTCAAATCCAATGCCCCCGCGTACAGCAAAATTAATTATTGACCACATTGAAAATGGGCAAATCGAAATCAAAAAAGGGTTGGAAGATGTAACATATGACGGACAGCAGTTTTGTTTTAAATATGAAGATGATTTTAAAGCGATTGATAAATTTGATATTGTTATTAATGCTACTGGTTCAAAATCACATTTATCAGAATTAGACCAAGATGATCAACTAATTCTAAACTTAGAAAATAGACAAGTTGTCCAAGCACATCCACTGGGTGGTATTCAAATCATTCCAGAAACAAATCAAATTATAAGTCCGCGTTACGGTACTCTACAGAACATGTTTGCCTTAGGCCAAGTTACAAATGGGATTAACCAATCACGTAACGGCGTTATGATGATAGTAAAACAAGCTGTAAGTGTGGTAGAAAAATTATTAGACACTAAGCATGATTAAATTTGTAGTGAAGCATTCAAACGAACATTGCTCATATAATTAAGCAGTAAGTGAAATATGTTTGTAAATGAATATAAATATGTATACATTATGGAATAAGGCTATCAATTTTATAAAGGTGGATAACAGTTGTTTTTTAATTTAAACTAGACACGCAAAAATATTTAAATTGTTTTAATGCTTAATTACTTATGTAATTATTTAGAAAAATATATTTTGAAAATGATTTTGTAAAAATTGCTTATACGCACTGCTGGTCTAAGGATATAGGAAAGTGGTTGTTTATAAATAAAGCCGACTTAGATAATATGAATTGTTTTTTGTTGAAATATATAGTAACATAACGATGTAGCTTTCATAAAGTTACTTTGACTCAATCATCAATTACAATTTCATAAATATTCTTTCGGGGCAGGGTGAAATTCCCAACCGGCAGTAAATTAAGCCTGCGACCTGCATTTGTTTTTGACAAGTGTGGCTGATCTAGTGAAATTCTAGAGCCGACAGTATAGTCTGGATGGGAGAAAGAATGAAGTATAACAAAAAAGCACTTTTTTTAGTGTTTATTTAACATACATTTTTCTAAAAATTGGAGAAGTGTATTCAAATTTAAGTAAATTATGTTATATCTAAATACATCCCACACCTGAAATCAATTTCAGGTGTTTTTTTATTATTAAGAGGTGATTATATGAGTCAATATTTAAACTACGCAATCCAATTGGCACAAATGGTTGATGGCCAGACAGGCGTAAATCCACCAGTAGGTGCAGTTGTAGTAAATCAAGGTAGAATCGTTGGCATCGGTGCACATTTACGAAAAGGTGATAAACATGCTGAAGTGCAAGCTTTAGATATGGCTAAAGAAGCTGCAAATGGAGCAACAATTTATATATCTTTAGAACCTTGCTCACACTATGGTTCAACACCACCATGTGTAAACAAAATTATTGAATTTGGTATTTCAAAAGTTGTTTATGCAGTTAAAGATACGACATTATCGACTAAAGGTGACGATATTTTGCACAATGCTGGAATAAAAGTTGAGTTTCATCATAAGCCAGAGGCTGAAGCATTGTACAAAGACTTTTTTATTACTAAACGACAAGGCGTCCCTGAAATTACTGTAAAAGTCTCTTGTAGTTTAGATGGTAAACAAGCTACTGACCATGGTGAAAGTAAATGGATTACTAATAAAACTGTTAAACAAGATGTATTTATGCTCAGACATAAACATGATGCAGTTATCACTGGTACTGGCACATTAAATGCAGACAATCCACAATATACTACTAGGATTGAAGAAGGTAAGCAACCGATACGTGTGATACTTTCAAAATCTGGCCAAGTAGATTTTACCTTAGACATATTTAAACAACCGATGACACCAATATGGATTTTTACGGAAAATAAAAATTTAAAAAGTGAAGATACAAATATAGAAATTATATATTGTTCGAATTGCACGATTGAAAATATTTTAAAGCAGTTATATCAATATGGGATTGGAAGTGCTTTGGTTGAAGCAGGCCCTACGATTACTTCAGAATTTCTTCAATCTAACTATACGAATGAGCTCATCTTATATTATGCCCCGAAAATAATAGGTGGTTCTGGTGATTATCAATTTTTCAAAACAGAAAATGTCTTTAATTTATCAGACGTACCTCAATTTGAAATTGTAAATTCCAAAATGCTTGAGCAAAATATTAAATTAGAATTGCGAAAGAAGTGAATAATTATGTTTACTGGTATTGTTGAAGAAATAGGCACTATAAAAAAAGTTACAACACAACAATCCGTTGTTAATTTAACAATTGATTGTAAGACAATTTTAGCTGACATGCATATTGGTGATTCTATTAGTGTAAACGGTGTATGTTTAACTGTAATACAATTTGATAATCAGTCATTTTCAGTCCAAGTAATCAAAGGCACTGAGAATAAAACCTATCTAAATCAATTAAATCAAGCTACTGAGGTAAATTTAGAACGAGCAATGAGTGGTACGGGAAGATTTGGTGGCCATTTTGTACTTGGCCACACAGATGAAGTAGCTAAAATCACTAGAATACAAAACTCAGATAATTCTAAAATTGTAACGATTAAACCATCTACTTCTATTATAAATCAAATGGTACAACAAGGTTCAATCACTGTAGATGGCGTAAGTTTGACAGTGTTTCAATTAAGAGATACAGAATTTGATATTCATCTTATACCAGAAACAAGAAGATCAACTATTTTAAATCAAAAACGTATAGGAGACCCTGTACATATTGAGACAGACATGTTGTTTAAATATGTGGAAAAAATAGTTGGCAATAGTGAAAAAGGTTTAACTTTAGAAAAACTAAGCGCTTTTGGATTCTAGGAGGGGTAAAATGCAATTAGACAGTATAGAATTAGCACTTGAATCACTTAAAGAAGGTAAAAGTATCATTGTAGTAGATGATGAAAATAGAGAAAATGAAGGCGATTTAGTAGCAGTGACAGAATGGATGTATGATAATACAGTCAATTTTATGGCTAAATATGGTAGAGGATTAATTTGTGCGCCTATTAGTAAAAAAATAGCTGAAGATTTAGAACTTCATTCAATGGTTAACCATAATTCAGATGTTTATGGTACGCAATTTACTGTAAGTATCGATCATGTTAAAACAACAACAGGTATCAGTGCAGATGAAAGAATGCTCACCGCGAAGGCATTAGTCGATAATAGTACAACAGCTGAAGATTTTAATAAACCAGGCCATCTATTTCCATTAATAGCTCAAGATGATGGTGTGTTGGTTAGACGTGGTCATACTGAAGCCTCTGTCGATTTAGCTAAACTAACTGGTGCAAAACCTGCAGCACTCATTTGTGAAATAATGAATGACGATGGCACAATGGCAAAAGGCGACGATTTAGAAGCATTTAAAAAGAAACATAATTTGGTAATGATTTCTATCGAAGATTTAGAAAAATATAGAAAGCAATCTGTTTCGTCTATTGAAGCTAAAGCAAAAGTAAAGATGCCTACTGAATTTGGCGATTTTGACATGTATGGTTTTAGCACGAATGATAACGAGGAGATTGTAGCAATCGCGAATGGTGAAATTAATGAAACTGAGAATGTGCGCATACATTCTGCTTGTTTAACAGGGGATATATTCCATAGTCAAAGATGTGATTGCGGTGAACAGCTTGCTGCTTCTATGGAATATATTAATGAACATGGAGGCGTTATCCTTTATTTACCTCAAGAAGGCAGAGGAATCGGTTTAATTAATAAATTAAAAGCCTATGAACTGATAGAACAAGGTTACGATACTGTTACTGCAAATATTGCGCTCGGATTTGATGAAGACTTGAGAGAGTACCGATATGCTGCAGAAATTTTAAAATATTTAGGTATTAAACGTGTGAATTTATTAAGTAATAATCCTAAAAAATTTGGAAGTTTAGAAAATTACGGTATTGATATCGCTAAAAGAATTGAATTAGTAATACCTACAAATCAATATAATCAAGCGTATATGCAAACAAAAAAAGAGAAAATGGGTCATTTAATATAGGAGGAAAAAACATGAATTTTGAAGGTAAATTAATAGGATCAGATTTAAAAGTAGCAATTGTAGTAAGTAGATTTAACGATTTCATTACGAATCGTTTGTTAGACGGTGTTAAAGATACCTTAGTTAGACATGAGGTACCAGCAGAAAATATTGATGTTGCATATGTTCCTGGTGCTTTTGAAATTCCATTAGTAGCTAAAAAATTAGCTCAAAAAAGTGATTATGATGCAGTCATCACTTTAGGATGTGTGATAAGAGGTTCAACGTCACATTATGATTATGTATGTAATGAAGTGGCAAAGGGTGTTTCAAAAGCGAATGATGTTTCGGATACACCAGTTATTTTTGGAATTTTAACTACTGAGAATATCGAGCAAGCTGTAGAACGTGCAGGTACAAAAGCAGGCAATAAAGGATCTGAAGCAGCAGTAAGTGCTATAGAAATGGCGAATTTATTTAAAGAAATTTAATATTGAGTAGTTATAGAAATCATACAATTTAAAATTTTAAAAGTATGACGTAGTATGTAATATAATTACTTATGCTCAAAATAAGAGAGCTTACCTCTATGGGTGAGCTCTCTTTTAGCTTAATGTTTTATATTTTTGTTCTTGCATACCTGCGAATATGATTTACTTAGTACGTGTTTGTAATCTTTCATTCACAGTTTTGGTATTATATTTCTTTAATCTAAAATAATGTTTAAAACGATTTTAATTACATACTTTTAATTTGAAAGTTTGCTAGTTTTTAAATTTTTTGTATAACAATCCACTAATTGCTCCAATGGTTGATAATGCTCCAACTACTATCCCAGTTTTTTTCAGCACTTCTGGTTTCATAATTTCTAAAAACATCAGATTTAAATTTTGAGGACGCTCTGCTAATCTTCTCATAAAATAACTAAACCAATCATCACCATATGGCACATAGATACAGAAATGATTGCCTTCTCGCGCTAGTGATTCTGCTAATTCTGAGCGGAAACCATATAGCATTTGAAATTCATAGCTATCCTTTTCAATATTGTTGTCTTTAATGAATTGTTTAATATGTGTGATGATAGCATCATCATGTGTAGCAATAGAAGTGACATTTTTCGCATTTAACAGTCGCTTTTTAATTAAGCGTATGTAATTATCGTCAATTTCTTCTTTAGTTTGATACGCGATGTTTTCATTTTCTTTGTACGCACCTTTAACCATACGTAATCGTAATTCTGGATATTTATCAACGAGTGCATCCGCTTTATATAAATATCCTTGTATAACAGTTCCCACGTTTTTAAATTCGCCTTTTAATCGGTCTAAAACTTGAGTAATATCAAATAAGCTATTATATTTTTCAGTGTCTATATTAATATGCATATTACCAAATTCGTTAGCTTTAAGTAATATTTCACGTAAATTGCGATAAGCAAGATCAAGGTCAAATTCAGAACCTAGATGGCTGATTTTGATAGACATGTGACCATCTAAATTATGATTGTAGATAGAGTACATCACTTCTAATATTTGGTCTTTTGCTTGTATTGCCTCACCTTCATTTAAAACAAATTCACCAAGACAATCTACTGTGACAGTAATCCCTTTGTTATTTAAACGTTCAATTGTGTCCACTAATTCTGGAATAGTATTCCCTGCAACTACTTTCTTGGCACCGAACATAGGACCAATTTCCTTAGCTGCTTTATTTAAAAATGGATTGTTAGATAATCCTATAAAAAAATTTTTCACAATTGGCATATTAATTCCTCCCATTCTGCTAATAGCTGTTCTTTCAATAATAGTGTAGCATGAATCGAATAGTAATGAAATCGTTTACAATAAAATTTATTACACTAAATATTATATACTACACGATAACATTGACTCACGCTTTAAATATGACATTTAATGATAAAGTTGAAGTAGCATATAACGGTAAAATTTATGCGTTAAAAATGGAAAAAGTACATCATATTTTGATACAATGTAGTTATTGAAATTATTGTAGAAGGGGAAGTATGGAATATGTGGAAATGGGAAACAGAAAATGAAGCTAAGGGTGTCATTGTAATTGCCCATAACATGCTCGAACATACAGGTAGGTATGCATATGTTATAACTATGCTACGTAGAAATGGTTACCATGTAATCATGGGTGATTTGCCTGGTCAAGGTCAAACGACGCGTGCGAATAAAGGGCAAATAGCAAACTTTGAAGTATATCATGAGCATGTCCTTGAGTGGATTAGAATAGCTAATGAGTATAAACTGCCGACTTATGTTTTAGGTGTGGGCCTTGGTGGACTTATCATTTTAAATTTACTTGAAAAAGTGGATGTGCCTATTGAAGGACTAATGTTGATTTCTCCATTGTTAGAATTTAAGAAAAGTAATAAAACTAGAAAAGATAAAATTGTATCGAATGTGGGGAAATTAACAAAAGATACGAGGTTTAAAATAGGTATTACGATTGAAGATTTAACACGAAATGAAGAAGTTATTGAAGAAGCAAAAGAGGATCAACTGATGTTGCAGAAAGTGACTTATCATTGGTATAAACAAGTCATAGAAATCATGAAAGAGACCGTTACACATTTAAAAGATATTAAACCACTTCCTTTATTATTAATGTATGGACTTGAAGATAAAGTTTCAGATATTTCTACGATGTATTTAATTAAAGAAAAAATTGCAACAGAAGAACTGTATTTTAAAGCTTGGAAAGGGTTAAATCATGAAATACATAATGAACCTGAAAGAGATGAAGTAATGCGTTATATTCTAGCATTTCTTAATAATAGTGCTAGTAACATTGGTTTTATTGTACATGATGAAAATGAACTGTCATAGTTCGTTTAGTAAATGATGAATATCGTTTTATGGAAGTAAGTAATTTAACTAAAATCCAATTTATTCAAGTTATGACTAAATAATTGCGTATAAAAAGAGTGTATAAATGTAATTTAACGTTGATTTTATTCACGCTCTTTTTATTTATGAGAAATAATGTGAAAAAAATCACAATAAACATTGATTTTTAAAATAATAATTGTTATATTTATATTGTGAAAAAAATCACATTAAATTTTAGAAATATTTACTTTGAAATAAAAGGAGCGATTGAACATGAAATTTGAAAAAGGGAATAAAGTAGTTTTAATTGGTGATGGTGCAGTTGGATCAAGTTATGCATTTGCATTAGTTGCACAAGGCTTAGCTGATGAATTAGTAATTATTGATTTAGATGAAGCGAAAGTTAAAGGCGATGTTGCAGATTTAAATCACAGCGCACCATATGGTGATTCACCTGTTAAAGTAAAAGCTGGTAATTATGAAGATTGTGGTAATGCTGATTTAATTGTTATTACTGCAGGAGCTGCGCAAAAGCCAGGTGAAACTAGATTAGATTTAATAGAAAAAAACACAAAAATATTTAAAGAGATTGTCACAAAAATTATGAACACAGGATTTAATGGTATTTTTCTTATAGCAACTAATCCTGTAGATGTATTATCATATGTAACACAAAAAGTTTCAGGCTTACCGAAATCACAAGTTATTGGGTCTGGTACGATACTAGATACTGCACGATTTAAATTTGAACTAGCACAAGAATTTGGTGTGTCACCATGGAGTGTGGACGCACAAATTATTGGTGAACATGGTGACTCTGAATTAGCAGTGTGGTCACAAGCTAATATTGCTGGTAAACCAATATACCAAGCATTGAAAGATAACCCTGATAAACAACATAGAATAGATGAAATATTTATGAATACAAGAGATGCTGCATATGACATTATCCAATCAAAAGGTGCAACTTATTATGGTATAGCAATGGGCTTGGTTCGTATAACACAAGCAATTTTAAAAAATCAAAATGTAGTATTACCAGTTTCTAGCTACTTAGAAGGTGAATATAATCAAAATGATATTTATATTGGAGTTCCAACATTAATTAATAGAAATGGTGCAATTAAAGTATATGAAACACAATTAAATAGTGAAGAAAGTGAAAAGTTTGAAAATTCTGCCATAATTTTGAAAGATATGCAAAATAAAATCAAACAACTAATTGCATAATTCATAATTTAATTTTAAACTGTATATAAGATTAATTTTATTG
>NZ_PPQC01000069.1:10608-37895 GCF_002902365.1 Staphylococcus cohnii subsp. cohnii
AAAATATCAAAATTTATTCTGATATGAATAAATTTTGCTTTGAATGATTTTTTGGTAAATTAATTTTACATGTTTAACTTTATATTATGATTGGGGGATATTTCTATGGGGAAGACAATTGCTGATATGGTAGATAGTGTCCTTAGATTGGAACATGTACTTAAAGATATTGAAGACATCTTTGGAAAGGTACAGAAACAATATAAAATGTCAAAAGAAGAAATATTAATTCTTTTAACACTTTGGGAAGAAGGATCAATGACGCTTAAAGAAATGGATAATTATGTGAAAATTAAATCATATAAACGTACAAGAACGTATAACGATTTAGTTGAGAAAGCATGGATTATTAAAGAAAGACCCGTTAATGACGAACGTACAGTAATTATACATTTCAATGAGGATTTAAAAGATCAAAGGGAAGAACTTTTAAATTGTTTTAAAGCGGAAATAAACGAAAAATCATCTACTATACAATCTAGTCTTAAATCTATCTTAAAATTATAGGGAATAATTATAGTTACAAAATGATGAGTTAGACTCAAAAAGTAATAGGTAATCACTATCTATACTAAAATAAAAATGCATCTCCTTTTAAGCGGAGATGCATTTTTATTGTTATTTTATATATTATCTTTTTTCAATTGCACAGATAAATGGTGCATTGTTTTTTTGATTAATAAATTGATATTGTAATATGTGAGCTTTGTTTTGGTCAAAATGTTGTAGATAATTTAATAATGCATCGCGTTCGATTTTACCTTCATCGTGCCCATGATATATAACTAGTACTATAATACCTTCTGTCGCTAATATATTAAATATTTCGTTTATCGCTGCTAATGTACTACTAGAGTTTGTTACAATTGATTTGTCGCCTTTAGGCAAATACCCTAAATTAAAAATGGCTGCATCAATTTGTCCAATTTCATTACTTTGTATATATTGCTTTACTTTAGCATGACTATCTTGAATTAAGTGTACATTTTTAAATGCGTTTGTCTTGTTGCTCGTATTTTGAATTGCAATTTTTTGAATATCAAAAGCGTAGACTTTACCATTTGGTACTTGTTGTGCTAGAAATTCGGTATCATTACCATTACCACAAGTGGCATCAATAACAATACTATCCTTGTTGATGTGTTGTTGTAGTAGTGTTTTGGAAAATGGTAAAATACGTTCTAGTTTCATGATTTAACCGTCGTTTCATAGTATTTTCCTTGATAAGAATTTCTTCGTGCTAATTCCTCATCAATTTCGTTAAGCACTTCCCATTTGTTGACACTCCACATTGGTCCAACCATCAAGTCAATCGGACCATCGCCAGTAATTCGATGGACAATCATTTCTTTTGGTAAAATTTCCAGCTGATCACAAACTAAATTTGTATAATCATCTTGTGACATGAATTCTAGCATACCTTTTTCGTATTGTTTTACCATTGGTGTACCTTTAAGGAGATGCAACAAGTGTATTTTAATACCTTGGACGTCCATTTGTGCTACTTCTTTAGCTGTTTCTATCATCATGTCATAATCTTCTTCAGGAAGACCATTTATAATATGTGTACAGACATTTATATTATGTTTACGTAGCTTAGCTACTCCTTCATAATACGTTTTCATGTCATGTGCACGATTAATCAAATCTGAAGTTTTTTGGTGTACTGTCTGTAGACCTAATTCAACCCATAAATAAGTACGTTCGTTTAATTCAGCTAAATATTCTACAACATCATCCGGTAAGCAATCAGGACGCGTTCCAATAGATAATCCGACAACACCGGGTTCTTTTAATGCAGTTTCATATTTTTCTCTTAATACTTCTACTGGTGCATGTGTATTAGTAAATGCTTGGAAATAAGCAATATACTGACCTTCATGCCATTTTTCATGCATTCTATCTTTGATTTGTTGAAATTGAACATCTATCGGATCTACACGATTTCCTGCAAAATCTCCACTTCCAGCTGCAGAACAAAATGTACAGCCGCCATGTGCAACCGTGCCATCTCTATTTGGACAATCAAAGCCTCCGTCAATTGCAACTTTAAAGATTTTTTGCCCAAATTTATTTTTTAAATGATAATTCCAAGTATGATATCGTTTATTCTCGAATGCGTAAGGGAAGAATTGTCCCATATAACATTTTCCTTTCTAAATTCATTCTAGTTAAAGATTTTAACATATTTTAATGATATAGTGTTTAGAGTAAAAACAGAAATTTTAAAAAAGAAAGGAGCTTATGGTTATGAATATGCCAAAATCAGTGTGGTGGTTGGTGATTGGTATGGCATTAAATATCACAGGCTCAAGTTTTTTATGGCCACTAAATACAATATATATGAATGAAGAATTAGATAAAAGTTTAACCATGGCAGGGTTAGTTTTGATGATTAATTCATTTGGCATGGTCATTGGAAATTTACTAGGTGGTAATCTATTTGATAAATTGGGTGGCTATCGGACAATTATGATTGGTACAGTGATCTGTTTAAGCAGCACTACTTTGTTGAATTTTTTTCACGGATGGCCATGGTATGCAGTTTGGTTAGTTTGTCTTGGCTTTGGTGGTGGCATGATTGTACCAGCAATTTACGCACTAGCCGGTGCAATTTGGCCGCAGGGTGGTAGACAAACTTTTAATGCGATATATTTAGCGCAAAATCTTGGTGTGGCGATTGGCGCAGCTTCTGGTGGTTTTGTGGCAGAATTAAGTTTTAATTATATATTTATTGCTAATTTGCTCATGTATATTGCGTTTGGCGTAGTGGCAATTAGTCAATTTAATATTAAATTGGACGTTAAAGTAAAATCAAATGATGCCATGAGTTTATTAGATAAAGCGTATAGACCTCAATTCATCGCATTAACATTGTTATGCGTAATGTTTAGTATTTGCTGGATTGCTTATATTCAATGGGAAAGTACTATAGCCTCATTTACACAAGAGCTAAATATCTCTATGAGCCAATACAGTTTATTATGGACAGTCAATGGTATCATGATATTAGTAGCTCAACCATTAATCATTCCGATAATCAGATTATTGAAAGGTAATCTGAAACATCAAATGTATGTTGGAATAGGAATTTTTATCATATCTTTTTTTGTCACAAGTTTTGCTGAACAATTTTCTGTATTTATGGTAGGTATGATTATATTAACATTGGGAGAAATGTTTGTTTGGCCAGCTGTTCCAACTATCGCAAATCAACTTGCACCTAATGGGAAAGAAGGTTCATTTCAAGGTTACGTTAATTCTGCAGCGACAGTAGGTAAGGCATTCGGACCACTTATTGGTGGTGTAGTTGTTGATATGTTTAACATGCAAATTATGTTTTTAAGCATGATTTCATTGTTA
The DNA here is from genome assembly GCF_002902365.1 of Staphylococcus cohnii subsp. cohnii. Lineage (GTDB taxonomy): Bacteria > Bacillota > Bacilli > Staphylococcales > Staphylococcaceae > Staphylococcus > Staphylococcus cohnii. The sequence continues at coordinate 13,972 of NZ_PPQC01000069.1, forward strand.
GTCTTATCACTCATATTTTTAACATTCTATGACCACAAACTACCAAAAGATATTTAGCAAAAAAGTGTGTCAATATTGTAGTCAACAATAGTAGATTTAGTTAACTTTTAAACCCTGATGATTGTTGTTATATGAAAAAAGGATGAATATTGTTAATTCAGCAAGTAATGCTTATTGAATTAACAATATTTTTAAGTATTATTTTTATAAATTTATTTATGCATTAAGATGAAACTTGAAAATCAACTTTATACTTGAAATAAAGGGCTTTTTCAAATATCATAAGAAGAGTATAGGAGTAGTAACTTGAAAGCTTTTCCACAGAGAGCTAAGGTTGGTGGAACTTAGCGTAAAGCATCTAGTGAACTTACCAGGACTTAAAATGAATGAATGACATCTCTTACTATTAATTAAAATGAGCGCACATTAAGTGAAACAGGGTGGTACCGCGGTGAAAAATCGTCCCTATTATATAATAGTTTGAGGTGTCTTTTTATTATTGAACAGGAGGAAATGAAGTGAATTACAATCATAATGAAGTTGAAAAAAAATGGCAGGATTATTGGGAAGAGTATAAAACATTTAAAACCGAAGATAATTTAGGCCAAAAAAAATTTTATGCACTTGATATGTTCCCTTACCCATCTGGAGCAGGATTACATGTAGGACATCCTGAGGGTTATACTGCTACTGATATTATTTCAAGATACAAACGTATGCAAGGATATAACGTATTACATCCTATGGGTTGGGACGCATTTGGTTTACCAGCTGAACAATATGCGCTAGATACCGGAAATGATCCTCGTGAATTCACTAAACAAAATATCCAAACGTTTAAACGTCAAATTAAAGAGTTAGGATTTAGTTATGATTGGGATCGAGAAGTTAATACAACAGACCCAGAATATTATAAATGGACACAATGGATATTTATTCAATTATATAATAAAGGTCTTGCTTATATAGATGAAGTAGCAGTGAACTGGTGTCCTGCCTTAGGTACTGTATTGTCAAATGAAGAAGTTGTCGACGGTGTTTCTGAACGTGGTGGACACCCTGTTTATAGAAGACCGATGAAACAATGGGTGCTTAGAATTACTGAATATGCAGACAGATTACTTGAAGATTTAGATGACTTAGATTGGCCTGAATCTTTAAAAGATATGCAACGAAATTGGATTGGACGTTCAGAAGGTGCATCTATAACATTTAATGTAGAAGATATTAATGATCAAATAGAAGTGTTTACAACACGTCCAGATACTATTTATGGTGCTACATTCCTAGTGTTGAGTCCTGAACATGAGCTCGTTAACAAAATTACTACATCAGAACATCAAGAAAGTGTTGAGAAATACCAACAAGAAGTGGCGATGAAATCAGATTTAGAACGTACTGGACTAGCTAAAGAAAAATCTGGAGTTTTTACTGGAGCGTATGCAATTAATCCTTTATCTGGTGAGAAAACGCCAATTTGGATAGCAGATTATGTCTTATCTTCTTATGGTACAGGAGCAGTTATGGCTGTCCCTAGTGGAGACCAAAGAGACTATGAATTTGCCAAAACTTTTGATTTACCAATTACAGAAATCATTGAAGATGGAGACATATCTGAAGCAGCTTATGATGGCGATGGACCTCATATTAATTCAGGAGAGTTAAATGGTCTATATAATAATGAAGCGATTGAAAAAGCAATTACATTATTAGAACAAAACAATGCTGGAACTAGAAAAGTTAATTATAAACTGAGAGATTGGCTATTTAGTCGCCAACGTTATTGGGGTGAACCTATTCCTGTTATTCATTGGGAAGATGGTACTATGTCGACTGTTCCTGAAGATGAATTGCCATTACTCCTACCGGAAACTGACGAAATTAAGCCTTCAGGTACAGGTGAATCCCCATTAGCTAATATAGATGCATTTGTTAATGTCGTGGATAAAGAAACTGGGATGAAAGGTCGTCGTGAAACAAATACAATGCCACAATGGGCAGGTAGTTGTTGGTATTATTTACGCTTTATTGATCCAGATAATGAACAGATGTTAGCTGACCCAGAAAAGTTAAAACATTGGTTGCCTGTAGATTTATATATTGGTGGTGTTGAACATGCAGTGTTACACTTATTATACGCTAGATTTTGGCACAAAGTCTTGTATGATTTAGGTGTAGTACCTACTAAAGAACCATTCCAAAAATTATTTAACCAAGGTATGATTTTAGGTGAAGGTAATGAAAAAATGAGTAAATCTAAAGGTAATGTAATCAATCCAGACGATATTATCAAATCGCATGGTGCTGACACGTTGAGACTATATGAAATGTTCATGGGGCCTCTAGATGCTGCAATTGCCTGGAGTGATAAAGGATTAGATGGTTCAAGACGTTTCTTAGATAGAATTTGGAGACTTTTAATTACAGAAGACGGTTTAATCACAGATAAAGTAGTCAATACTAATAATAAAGCTTTAGATAAAAGTTACCACCAAACTGTGAAAAAAGTTTCGGAAGACTTTGAAACATTAAACTTCAATACGGCAATTAGTCAATTGATGGTCTTCATTAATGATTGCTATAAAGTTGATGAGATTTATAAACCATATATTGAAGGGTTTATTAAAATGTTAGCACCGATTGCACCGCATATGGGTGAAGAATTATGGGCGCGCTTAGGACATGAAGAAACAATTACTTATCAACCTTGGCCATCATTTGATGAAACATTATTAGTCGATGATGAAGTGGAAATTGTCGTTCAAGTAAATGGCAAAGTTCGTGCCAAAATCAATGTTTCTAAAGATATTTCAAAAGAAGAAATGGAAACAGCAGCATTAGGTAACGAAAATATTAAAGCTGAAATAGAAGGCAAAGATATTAAAAAAGTGATTGCGGTGCCTCAAAAACTTGTTAATATTGTTGCCAAATAACACAAAAGGGGCGTATATATTATGGAAACTATTACTATAGATGAATTGAAATCAAAAATTTTAAATTCTAATCCTATTCATATCGTAGATGTGAGAACTGATGAAGAAACAGCGATGGGCGTAATACCAGAAGCGGAAACGATACCAATGGATAAAATTCCTGATAATTTAAATCACTTCAATTCAGAAGATACGTATTATATCATTTGTAAAGTTGGTGGCAGAAGTGCACAGGTCGTTCAATATTTAGAGCGTAATGGCGTTCATGCAGTCAATGTTGAAGGTGGCATGGATGCATGGGGAGATGAAGGCTTAGAAATTAAAAGTATTTAGTCTTTAGATAGAGTGAAAATAAGACAATGATTTTGCATTTTATGCAAATATAGTGTTATAATGCATTTAACAAAGATATCAATACAGATACACCAACCCCCTCACTATTGCGAGTAGTGAGGGGGTTTTTTGGTGTTAGCTAAGTGTCGCCTATTTACTTGTCATTACGATTGCGCAGCCAGTACGCAAATAACGTAACGATACAACCACTGATGACAGTAGTCATAATATGAACAAAGATATCAATCACAAAATACACCTCCTCTCTACGTCTATTGACGCCTGAGAGTAGGCGACTTAAGTATTATAACATTGCATGTGTCACCCGCATAGAAAAGTATCAATCATTAAAATGGATAAATAGTGAATTTGTTTTAAATATAACTAGTGGCTCTAATAGGTGACAAATTATATAAATTGATATGTTTAACGTTGAAATTTACTTGCATTTGTTCCTGATATGTGACCTGTAACTAAAGCACTAGTAATATTATAGCCGCCAGTATAACCATGGATATCTAGTAATTCGCCACACATAAATAATCCGGGACTTAATTTTGACATCATCGTTTTGGGTTCGATTTCTTTAAGTGAAACGCCCCCTCCAGTTACGAAAGCTTTTTCAATTGATAGAGTTCCATTAACTGTAAACGTAAAGCCTTTAAATAAAGTAATCAATTTATTAAATTGTTCATTAGATATATGATGTGCTGTTAATGTTTCTGAAATATTTGCTAGTTCTAGCATATATAATAAGTAACGTTCTTCGATTAAACCATGTAAGCTATTTTTCACATATTTATCTGGAGTAGTTCTTAATAATTCACTTACTTTATCTTCTAATTGTGCAAAGCTTAGTTTTGGAAAAGCATCTAATTGCATATCAATATCTTGGCGTTTTTGATTTTTTTGTTCTTTATATACAAATTGGCTGCATCTTAAAGCGGCAGGGCCACTGATTCCGAAATGAGTGAATATCATATCCATTTGATGTGTCACACGTTTTTTACCATTTTTCTTTAATACTGATAATGCAACATTTTTTAAGCTCAATCCTTTTAACCTTTTATTATTTATAAAAGGTTCGGAGGATGTAATTGGTACTTCAGTCGGGAAAAGTTCTGTGATTGTATGTCCCAAATGTTCAGCGAATTTGTAACCATCACCAGTTGATCCAGTCTTTGGCACGCTCGTACCACCTGTAGCGATAATCAAACTATTGCCTTCAACAGTTTGTTGATTATCTAAAAATACTTTAAAAGTCTGTTGTGGCGTATGTTCAATAGCATGCACTGTGGTTTCTTGTTTTACAGTTACATTATTCTCATCAATTGTACGAATTAATGCGTCTACAACATCCTGTGCTTTATTGGATACAGGAAACATACGCCCATGATCTTCTTCTTTAAGTGCAACACCACGTGATTCAAAAAAGTGAATAATAGATTCATTATCAAATACGGAAAAAGGACTATATAAAAATTTTCCATTTCCTGGTATATTTTTAATTATCTCTTCATATGGTAAACGGTTTGTGACGTTGCAACGCCCGCCACCAGAGATTTTTAATTTGCGACCGAGTCCCTTTTTCTTTTCTATGAGAAGGACTTTATCGCTATGTTGGCTTGCGGCAGCAGCCGCCATTAAACCGCTAGGGCCACCGCCAATAATAATTGTTTGGTACATTTGATTGCCTCACTTTACTAAATAGTGTTATTTTATAGTTTATAGTAATATAGTTTTGAAAAAAAGTGTTTATAACGTTATGATTAAAGTTATGATTGTAAAAATTTAATTTGAGATAGGAAGATCTGAATGAGTGAAAGTAAAGAATTAGTTAGGGGTACCTTTTTAATCACCCTTAGTATATTGATTACTAAAGTCTTGGGTGTTTTATATATTATTCCTTTTTACTCCATTATTGGTGGAGAAGAAAAATTGGCACCTTTTAACTATGCATATACGCCGTATAATATTGCCATTGCAGTCGCAACTGCTGGGGTGCCATTAGCGGCGTCTAAATATGTGTCTAAATATAACGCTTTAGGCGCTTATAAAGTAAGTGAAAAGTTATATAAATCTAGCTTTATAGTTATGACTATAACAGGATTTATTGGATTTTTCATTTTATATTTATTAGCACCAAGTATCGCTACAATTACTTTAGCACATGAATCTGGTACTAAAGGTGGTTGGTCAGTAGCTGATATTACATGGATTATTAGAATAATCAGTATGGTGGTCATATTTATACCATTACTTGCTACATGGCGTGGTGTGTTCCAAGGTTATAAATCAATGGGGCCAACTGCAGTTTCAGAAGTCATTGAACAAATCGCACGTATATTATTTATTTTAGTTGGAAGTTATTTAGTACTTAATGTCTTTGGTGGAAGTGTGCTACAAGCCAACGGTATAGCAACATTTGCTGCTGCAGTAGGTGCAGTAGCAGGGATATTTACATTATGGTATTACTGGAGAAAGAGAAAACCTAACATTGAAAAAATGGTAGCAACGGATACTTCAGATATCACAGTTTCTTATGGAAAAATGTATAAAGAAATTATTTCTTATAGTATCCCATTTGTAATTGTTAGTTTGAATTTCCCGCTGTTTAATTTAGTAGATCAGTTTACACATAATGGTGCCCTAGATTTGGCTGGAGTACCAAGCCGATTACATGACTATTTCTTTACCATTTTAAACATGACGACAAATAAAATAGTGATGATTCCAACGTCTTTATCTGCTGGTTTTGCAGTGAGTTTAATCCCATTTATTACTAAGACGTATGAATCAGGTGAATTAAAAGAAATGCACAGACAAATCAGAACATCATTAGGGGTTCTAATGTATATTACCGTTCCAGCAAGTCTGGGTATTATGGCCTTAGCTTTACCACTATATACTGTCTTTTATAGTTACAATGTCGATGGTAGTCAATTGTTATTTTATTATGCACCTGTGGCAATTTTAATTGGATTATTGAGTGTGACAGCATCTATGCTACAAGGCATTGATAAACAAAAATTAACAGTATTTGTAATTTTAGCGGCAGTAGTATTAAAAGTAATACTAAACACGCCATTGATTTTGGCTTTCCATACTGCTGGAGCAATATTAAGTACGGCAATAGCATTACTATTTGCTGTTATCTGTAATTTTTATATACTTAAAAAATATGCTAATTTTGATTTCTCAGAAACATGTCTACATTTTGGTAAAATTTTCTTATACGGCTTCCTAATGATGGTCGTAGTTGAATTATCATCATTTTTATTACAAATGGTTATTTCACCGCAAACTAAATTTGGCGCTTTAGCAATTTTAATCATAAGTGTCATTATAGGTATGATTGTTTACGGTGGTATTACGATGAAGACAAAACTTGCCGACCAGTTTTTAGGAGATATTCCAAATAAACTTAGACGTAAATTAGGTCTTATAAAATGAGATTAGATAAATTCCTAGCTAATATGAGTGTCGGAACGCGTACAGAAGTTAAACAGTTATTGAAAAAGGGAACTATTACAGTTAATAATAAAATAGAAAAATCTCCTAAAAAGCAAATAGACCCAGAAAATGATGTAGTTCAAAAAAACAATGAAACAATTCATTATATAGATAAAGTCTATTTAATGTTAAATAAGCCTAAAGGTTATGTATCTGCAACAGAGGATGACCAACATCAAACAGTTGTAGACTTGGTCGAACCATATCGGTTTTTAGAAGTTTTTCCAGTAGGGCGATTAGATAAAGACACTGAGGGTTTGTTATTAATTACGAATGATGGAACTTTTAATCACGAACTAATGAGCCCCGCAAAGCATGTTTCTAAAACGTATGAGGTAATTTCTAAAAAAAATATTACAAATAATGATATAAAATCATTTGAAATGGGTATTGAATTGAATGAGGGTTTGGCGAAACCTGCAACTTTAGTAAAAAGTGATGAGGCGTATAAATCATTTATCACAATTTATGAAGGAAGATATCATCAAGTTAAGCGTATGTTTCATGCTATAGATAATGAAGTTCTAGAATTGAAACGTATTAGCATTGGTGAATTAAAACTGGATGAGACTTTAGAACCAGGTGAATATCGCCATTTAACTCAAATAGATTTTAAACAATTAGGATTAAAATAATAAAGAGGTGTTAATATGTCAAAATTATTAAAAGCAATTATAGGTGTTGGAGGCGCAGCTGCTGCAGTTGTTCTTTCTAAAAAAGAGAAGAGAGATAAATTAAAGGATGAATATAGCAAATATAAATCAAATCCTGAATCCTATAAGCAAAACGCAAAAGATATCGCTAGTCAAATCAGTTCAAAAGCAAATGAAACTTATAATGAAGTGAAACAAGACCCTAAAGGTTATGCTTCAAAAGTAAAACAAGATCCTAAAGGTTTCATTAACGAACAAAAAGATCGTTTTAAAGGCGAATCTGAAGAAGAAGAACATGTTGAAGAAGCGAGATTTACTGATGAAGGTGCAGCTGATCCTTCAAATAATCTTCGTGTCGTTACTGAAGAAGAACTCAAAAACAATAAAAACAAATAAGCAATGATTAATTTAGTTTTTTAACCTAGTTCATAGTTTTGAACTAGGTTTTTTTATATTAATACAGATTTTGAAAGGCATGTATGTGAAAGGCTTCAATCTGTTTTTCAATTAATTATACAGTGGATTTTTTAAAATAATACTCACATCTCACTGTAGTTTCTGTACTACTTCATGTAAAATATTAAATATATAAGTATTAAAAAGGAAGTTGATGCTAAATGTGGAAAGATAAAGTGAAAGAATACGAAACAGATATAATAAACGATTTAAATGGCTTATTATCTATTGAAAGTGTGAGAGACGATAATAAAATTTCTTCAGAAAATCCGGTTGGACCTGGACCACGTAAGGCATTAGATTATATGTATGGCATTGCTGAACGTGATGGATTTAACACACATGATGTTGAACATATTGCAGGGCGTATTGAAGCTGGTGAAGGCGAAGATGTTATGGGCATTTTATGTCATGTTGATGTAGTGCCGGCTGGCGATGGTTGGGATTCTAATCCTTTCGATCCTGTTGTAACTGAAGACAAGATTATTGCTAGAGGTACGCTTGATGATAAAGGACCAACAATAGCAGCATATTATGCAGTGAAAATATTGAACGATATGAAAGTCAATTGGAAAAAACGTATACATATCATTATAGGCACTGATGAAGAGTCAGATTGGCAATGTACAGAGCGTTATTTTAAAACTGAAGAAATGCCAACTTTAGGCTTTGCACCTGATGCTGAATTTCCAGCAATACATGGTGAAAAAGGTATTAGTACATTTGATGTGGTTCAAAATGACAAAGCAGAGGATAAAGATGAGCCAGAATACGAACTTATTTCTTTTGCATCAGGTCAACGCTATAACATGGTGCCTGATGAAGCAATCGCTAAGCTTGCAGTTAAAGAAAATATGACTGACGTCATTCAAAAATTTGAACAGTTCTTATCTGATAATAATATTGATGGTGAAAGTATTGTTGATAGCGGTGTATTAGTACTTAAAGTTTATGGTAAAGCTGTACATGGTATGGATCCATCTATTGGTGTGAATGCAGGGTTGTACTTATTGAATTTCTTAGCTGAATTAAATTTAGATAAAACTGCCGAAAACTTCACTCAATTTAGTGAACAGTATTTATTCAACTCTCATTTCGGTGAAAAAATGGGAATGAAATTCCATACAGATGTCATGGGAGATGTAACTACTAATATTGGTGTCATTTCATACGATAATCAAAATGGTGGCCGATTTGGTATTAACTTAAGGTACCCGCAAGGTTTTGAATTTGAAGAAGCCATGACACGTTTTAAAGGAGAGATTCAGCAACTTGGATTTTCAATTGAATTAGGTAAAAATCAAACACCTCATTATGTGGATAAAAATGATCCTTTCGTGCAAACGTTAGTGACAGCATATCGTAATCAAACTGGTGACCAAACTGAACCTTACACAATAGGCGGTGGAACATACGCACGTAATTTAGATAAAGGTGTTGCCTTTGGTGCTATGTTTAATGACTCCGAAGATTTAATGCATCAAAAAAATGAGTATATTACGAAAAAGCAATTATTTAATGCAACTAGTATTTATTTAGAAGCTTTATATGCACTATGCGTGGAGGAATGATGATGACAAAAGTACTTATTAATGAACATTTAGTAGATGAACAAGATGCAAAAGTACCATACAATGATCGAGGTTACGTATTTGGTGACGGGATATATGAATATATTAGAACATATAATAATAATATTTTTACTGCCAAACCCCATTTTGAAAGACTTTTAAGAAGTGCTAAAGAAATAGGTTTAGAATTGAAATACAATGTGGACGAACTTACTGAATTAATTCAAGAATTATTAGCAGCGAATGGCGTTGTTAATGGTGGTGTTTACATTCAAGTAACGCGTGGAGCAGCACCTCGCGACCATGCTTTTCCAACACCATCAGTAGAAGCTAATGTGATGGCATTTACCAAAACTTATGAACGTCCATACAAATTATTAGAAGAAGGGATTAATGCGATAACAACTGAGGATATTCGTTGGTTAAGATGTGATATTAAAAGCTTGAATTTACTTGGAAATGTGTTGGCTAAAGAGCGTGCAGTAAAATATAATGCACAAGAAGCTATTCAACACAGAGGTGACATTGTTACTGAAGGATCATCAAGCAATGTATATGCTATTAAAGCAGGCGAAATCTATACACATCCAGTAAACAATTATATATTGAATGGTATTACACGAATGGTTATAAAAGATATTGCCGAAGAAAAGGGTATACCATTTAATGAAGGTACATATACTGTAGACTTTTTAAGAAACGCAGACGAAATTATTGTGTCTAGTACTTCTATTGAAGTGATGCCAGTCGTCAAATTAGATGGTGAACAAGTAGGAGACGGAGAAGTCGGTCCAATAACGAAATCATTACAAGAAGGATTTAATAGTTATATTGACACAGATAGTTAATATTTTCCATAAAAGGATATAAAATGTAACATCTATAAAAGCTAAATTATGTTATAATGCTTACTGAGCCGATTTAAAAATTACAGAAAAATACTGTAGTAAAATGTGACTTTTTGTTTCTCATTATTGGTTGAAATAAATCTCTAAACATTATAAAATCTTCTATGAGACTTGAAATTGAGACTTGAAATTGAGACTTGAAATTTCATAAAAAACTAAAGGAATTTTTCAAAAAAATACTGTTACGAGATCATGTATGATATGATGTTAAAGTTATTATTAATCTCGATACAGTATTTCATATTTAAATATGAAAACTTGATTCTATGGGACAAAATGATAGTCATGATTAAATGACTGTGATATAGAATTTAAAGTTTATAAGTGTATTAGAAAATGATTATATTTGGCTCTCGAAATCTGTTTTCTTGAGCCATTTTCTAATTGAAAGTGAGGTGAACGTGTTGGAGCAGTTTTATCAATTAGGATGGACACTTGATTCAGCAGGTGGTGCATCTGGAGAAGCATATATGGCTGAACAAGATGGGCAGAAATTGTTTTTAAAACGAAATTCAAACCCATTTATTGCAGCCCTATCTGCTGAAGGTATTGTACCTAAACTTGTATGGACAAAACGAATAGAGACTGGTGAAGTCGTTACAGCGCAACATTGGAAAAATGGCAGAGAGTTAACTTTCGATGAAATGTATGAACAACGAGTGGCTAATTTATTGAAAAAAATACATAGTTCAAAAACACTTTTGAATATGTTGAAACGTATGGAAATGTATCCTATTACGCCTGATATTTTGTTAAATAAAATAAACGCCTCATTATCTAGAGAAGTGTTAACGCATCATGTAGTGCGAAAAGCATTAACTTATTTAGAAGATCATATGCCAAGTCTTGACCCTAGATTTTTTACAGTTGTCCATGGAGATGTCAATCACAATAATTGGTTGTTGTCTGACCATGATGAATTATTTTTAGTGGATTGGGAAGGTGCAATGATTGCGGATCCAGCAATTGATTTAGGCATGCTGCTATACAATTACGTTCCTGAAAATAAATGGCCTCAGTGGTTAAATGATTACGGTACGAAAGATTCTATAGACTTGCAAAAGAGGATGAAGTGGTATACTGCTGTCCAGTCTATTGGAATGATACAGTGGTATGAAGAACAAAAGCGCTATAAGGATATGAATATGTGGCTGAAGTTCTTAAATGAAGTGATGAATAACAATGCATTTATATAAGGAGTTATCAAGAAAATGAGAATGCGTTACAAGCCATGGGCTGAAGATTATTTAAAATCGCATCCTGATATTGTAGATACGGATGGCAGCCATGCGGGACATATTAGTGAGTGGTTTGACAAGGATCAACCAATTTATATTGAAATTGGTTCTGGCATGGGACAATTTATAACGACACTTGCTGCACAAAGACCAGAAATTAATTTTATATCTATGGAACGTGAAAAAAATGTTATGGTCAAAGTGTTAGATAAAGTGAGAGAGCAAAATCTAACGAATATTAAATTGATATGTAATGATGCGATAGAACTCAATGAATACTTTAAAGATGGAGAAATTTCTCGTATTTATTTAAATTTTTCTGACCCTTGGCCGAAAAGAAGACATACTAAGCGTAGATTAACGTATCACACGTTTTTATCCTTGTATAAACAAGTGTTAAAAACAGATGGAGAAATTCATTTTAAAACTGATAATAGAGGATTATTTGCCTATAGCTTAGAAAGTATGTCTCAATTTGGTATGTATTTTACAAAAATAAATTTAAATTTACATCAAGAAGAGAAAGAGAATAATATTGAAACAGAATATGAGCGTAAGTTTTCTGACAGAGGTTCAAGAATTTATAGAATGGAAGCCAAATTCCATAATAATTAAATATTTGTTATAACTCTTATGTTCAAACTAAAGGGGTAATCCGTAAGAAAGACGGATTACCCCTTTAGTTGTTTTAACAACATTGTGATTTTGGCCGTACATGCTTGCCTGGGGATATGGCTCGAGCCTGTAGTCTTTCACATATACAAATTCATGATTGTCAATGTGTTGTAAAATCGCAAAGAAATGATTATAGCAGGAGGATTAATAAATTCGTTATTTTACGTGTAACAAGTATTATATTACTATATTAAGTGATTAGTAATTAAATTAAGAAATGGGGATTGGTTATGAAATTAGGAAATTTCAAGATACATTACCTTAACGGCGGTATTACGAACATTGATGGGGGAGCGATGTTTGGTGTAGTACCCAAAGTTTTATGGACAAAAAAATATGAACTGAGTGAGGACAATCGGATTCCATTACCTACACATCCGATATTAATACAAACAGAAGAATTTAACTTCATCATTGATACTGGTATAGGTAATCAAAAGCTTACGGAAAAAGAGCGTAAAATATTTGGTGTGCATTATGAAAGTAACATAGAAGAAGAGTTAAAATTATTTAATTTGACGACGAATGATATTGATTATGTATTAATGTCACATCTACATTTTGATCATGCGTCAGGATTAACTGATAGTGAAGGACGTGCGGTTTTTAAAAATGCGATTCATATTATTCAACAAGATGAATGGCAAGAGTTTATTAGTCCTAATATACGTAGTAAATCAACGTATTGGCAGAAAAATAATGGTGATTTCTCCAATAAATTATTGTTATTTGAAAATGAAATTGAAATAGTCAAAGGGATTAATATGTACCATACAGGAGGTCATAGTTACGGCCATTCTATTATTACAATTGAAAGTGAAGGAGAAAAAGCAGTGCATATGGGAGATATTTTTCCCACAGTCGCTCACAAAAATCCGCTATGGGTAACTGCCTACGATGATTATCCAATGCAGTCTATAAGAGAAAAAGAACGCATGATACCTAGATTTATTTTAGAAAATTACTGGTTCTTATATTATCATGATGTGAATTACTTTGCTGTAAAATTTAACCCAAAAGAACCCTCTGAAATCGAACATTATATTACTAGAAAATAAAGTAAAAGGTTAAAGTTTTGAACATTTGAAATAGCACTATATCTTTAACAAAAAATACAAACAATGTCTTCTTGCCTTGAGCAGTGATATAGTTTATTTCTTTCAATGTAGTCAATAATCAATTACTACATGATACAAACATGTTCATAACTTTAACCATTTATCATTTACATTCAACGATGTTTATCACTTCACCGCTTTTAGCATTAGCATAAAAATCATAATAAGTGCGTTTGCCATTATGAAGGGTAGTGATACCACCTTGAAAGACTTCTAATTGATCGCCAGCATTTTGATACATTATCGTTTCGTTTAATATGTAAGAACCTACAACATTCATAAAATAAGTTTTTACATCTGAAATAATAATTTCAGGATTACGATTTTGTAGTTGCTTTTGGCGAGTATAAAAATAAATTGATCCAACAATAGTTGTTATTAGGATTAAGCCGATGAAGAACCAACTTTTTTTATTCAACATATTACAATCTACCCCCAATAAATTCATATTTATAGTTTAACATAATGAAGATGATATAATAAATATTAAGGAGTGAATGTCATTGAGTATAGACAAAAGTAAAACACTATCAAGAATGAAAATATTAACGGAATTACATGGCGCGCCAGGATTTGAAGATGAGGTTAAAGGATATTTGAAAGATGAGATGTCACCGTATGTAGATGATTTTGTTTATAATCGTATGGGTGGTTTTTATGGGGTTAAACGATCTAAATCTAAAGATCCTAAAAGAATAATGGTTGCTGCTCATATGGATGAAGTAGGTTTTTTAATAACGAACATTACAGATAATGGGTTTTTACAATTCACTAATTTAGGTGGAGTAGCAACTGATATTTGGCAAGGTCAAAGGCTAAAGGTAAAATCAAGAAGCAACGAAGAAATTGTTGGAGTCGTAGCAAATATACCGAAACATTTTAGAACAGGTAACGAAGGCGCACCAAAAATTGAGGATTTATTATTAGATATAGGCTGTGAAAACGAACAAGATGTCATAAATCGAGGCATTCAAATAGGTGATACTATAGTTCCAGACACACCATTTACACAATTATCAGAGCATAGGTTTGCTAGTAAAGCATGGGATAATCGCTATGGTTGTTTAATTGGTATAGAATTATTAGAATTATTAAAAGATATAGAGTTAGATTTTGATTTATATGTTGGTGCAAATGTCCAAGAAGAGGTTGGTTTAAGAGGTGCAAAAGCCTCTGCCGAATTAATTGATCCAGATGTTGCTTTTATAGTAGATTGTTCACCAGCAAATGATATGAAAGGAAAGCAAAATCTTTCCGGTGAACTGGGAAAAGGGACTTTAATTCGTATAAAAGATGGAACAATGATACTAAAACCAACGTTTAGAGATTTGCTGTTAGATTTAGCAAACAAATTTAAAATTCCTCATCAATATTATATGTCTCCAGGTGGTACAGATGGGGGAGAAATTCACAAAGCAAACATAGGTATACCAACTGCAGTTATTGGTGTTTGTGCACGCTATATTCACAGTACAAATGCAGTATTTGATTTTCGCGATTATGATGCTGCAAGAAGCTTAATATTACAATCAGTTAAAAATTTAGATAATGAAGTAATAAATACTTTACAGTATAAATAATGTTTTGGAGTGATTAGATGGAACAATTAGAAAATGAACAACAATTTTTAGAATTAAAAAAAGGACACACAGTATTTTTATTTACTGCTGATTGGTGTCCGGATTGTAAAGTGATTGAACCAGACCTACCACAACTTGAAGCAAAGTATACAAATTATAAATTCATATCAGTGGATAGAGATAAATTTATAGATATTTGTATTGAACATGGTATTATGGGCATTCCTAGTTTTTTAGTATTTAGTAATGGACAACAAATTGGAAGTTATATTGGCAAAGAACGTAAATCCATTGAACAGATAGATGAATTTTTAGCTTCTTTATAAAAACAAAGTGAATTAAATGTATAAATGTGTACGCTAAAAATATACCCTTAGAACTTACTTTTTTTCTGTTCCTAAGGGTATATTTATTGTAAACTGTATAAAGACACGTAAATAGGAGTGTTAACGATGAATGTCTTTCAAATGAGAGATAAATTAAAAGATAGATTGAAACATTTAGATGTTAAATTTAGTTTTAATCGTGATGAAGAAACACTACGCGTATCTAGAAATGATAATGGCAAAGGTGTTACTGTCAAAATTTCTACAATTGTAGCGAAATATAAAGAACAAAAAGAAAACATTGTAGATGAAATTGTATATTATGTTGAAGAAGCGATTGAACAAATGAAAGGGGAGGCTTTATCTGATGCAGAGAATATTGAGATAATGCCTGTACTAAGATCCCCTAGTTTTGATAAAAAAGACAAAGAAGGTAATTCTTTTGTTATAGATAAACATACTGCAGAAACAAATATTTATTATGCAGTAGATTTAGGAAAATCTTATCGATTAATAGATGAACAAATGTTAGAAAAATTAAATCTTACTAAACAACAAGTCAAAGAAATGGCATTATTTAATGTTAGGAAACTTGAAAACAAATATAAAACTGATGAAGTTAAAGGTAATATTTTCTATTTTGTAAATTCAAATGATGGCTATGATGCAAGTAGAATTTTAAATAATACCTTTTTAAATGACATACAAGCTCAATGTGAAGGTGAAATGTTGGTAGCAGTACCACATCAAGATGTGTTAATTATTGCTGATATACGAAATAAAACAGGTTTTGATGTCATGGCACATTTAACGATGGAATTCTTCACTAAAGGTTTAGTTCCAATCACATCACTGTCATTAGCTTATGATAAAGGACATTTTGAACCAATATTTATACTAGGTAAAAATAATAAACAAAAAAGAAACCCAGATGTCATCCAAAGATTAGAAGCAACTAGAAAACAATATGAAAATAAAGATAAGAAATAAGGAGTTAAAAAAATGAATTTATTTTACAATAAAGAAGCTGTAGGAGATGTAGCTTTTTTACAAATTGAACCCACAACAGGTGAATTTACTTATGAAATAAAGAATGATGTAGTTGAAATTCGTCAAGATAATAAGGTTGTAGGTTTTAATATATTCAATGCATCAAAGGTCTCTAATATTACTGGAAAAGGTCATATAAAATTGGATGAAAATTTGATTCATGACTTACAAAAAGCAATTAATAATGCTGGTTTCACATTTGAATTAAACGCAGATTTATCACCAAAATTTGTTGTCGGTTATGTTGAAACTAAAGACAAACACCCAGATGCAGATAAATTAAGTGTATTAAATGTAGATGTAGAAACAGAAAAGCTACAAATCGTTTGTGGAGCGCCGAATGTTGAAGCAGGACAAAAGGTCGTTGTAGCAAAAGTAGGAGCTGTGATGCCAAGTGGCATGGTTATTAAAGATGCAGCATTACGTGGTGTAGATTCAAGTGGAATGATTTGTTCTATGAAAGAATTAAATTTACCAAATGCTCCACAGGAAAAAGGTATTATGGTATTGTCTGATGAATACAAAGTTGGACAGGCATTTTTTGAAGAATAGAAGGAGGTAATGTCCGAATGAGCTGGTTCGACAAATTATTTGGAGAAGAAAATGATCCTAATAAAGATTATCTAAATAAAAGAAACCAACGACGCCAAAAGAATATGCAGCAAGAACATCAAGACACATTACTTCCTCAAAATAACGATGTTTATGAGAGACCCAAAGGAAAATTTAGATTTCCAATGCGTGTTTTAGAAGAAAATAGTGACATTGAGGACGCTAATAAAGCATCATCAGAAAATGAATTTAAAAATTCCAATCATAAGTCATCTAATCATCATACTGAGAATCACCACTATAGAAGACGGAGACAAATGGCTGATGAAACAACTACAGATAAATTTAATCAACCATCTACAGAATCTTATCCATCATCACGTAGTAAAACAAATGCGTCATTAGATAATGAAATTCGTAAAGAAAAGAAACAACACAAAGGAAAAAGAACAAGAATTCAAACAGATGTTTTAGGCGGTACTGGACACGGAAGTGGATATAGTACAAAAAAACATGAGCCTACTACACCTCAATATCATAAAAGCGAATTTAAAGCGAGCGAAGTTCCTTCCGCTATTTTTGGAACTAAAAAACCACATCCTTTAGAAAACGGTGTGATAAAACCTAATAATCGTTTTACAGATGATAATGAGAGTGAAATGCAAGAAGAACAAAAACCAAATTCTAACAATGATCAAAGTGTCACTGATGAATCAACGTTTGATCAATCTTCTCAAGTTGATAGTGAACAACCATCATTTAAAAAGAGCAAAGAACAAACGCAAAATAAATCTATGCAACAAGATCATGTATCACAATCAACAACTACACCTAAAAAGAACAATACAATCAATATAGAAAATATCTACGCGTCTCAAATTGTTGAAGAAATTCGTAGAGAACGTGAGCGTAAAGTGCTTCAAAAACGTCAGTTTAAGAAAGCATTGCAACAGAAGCGACAAGAAAATCAACAAGATGACGAAGATACAATTCAAAAAGCAATTGATGAAATGTATGCACAACAAGCAAAACAATATATTGGAGAAAGTTCATTAGACGGAGCAGAAAATAATAATAGTAATACAGACTATGCAAAAAAAATGTCTGATAAAGATACAAATGAAAAAAATGATGCTGATGGCCAAAGTGATACGTCACAATACAAGTATCAAGAAATTAATTTAGATCATATAAGTGATGTACATAACATTGACAATAACCAATCAGATATTGAGTCAGATGAAAGTGAGAAACAATCTGTCAATGTAGAAAATGAATCAAGTATTACAGAAACATCAACGAGTCAAGCTAATGAAGATACAAATCTTTATCAAGATAGTAATCGTGAAGAAACAGCTAACATTCAACAACAAAATGATGAAAACGCAACAGAATCTATCGGTGATACTGAAATTTCGGATGCAACGTATAGAGAAATTTCAGATGTTCAAAATGATATGTCACAAAATACGCTTGATTCAACTCAACAAACGCACAATAATGAAGTGAAAACATCAAAAAATGAAAATGATTATTCTGTGGATGATACATCAATGTATACAAACCATCATTTTGAAAAAGAAGATGAGCAAAATGATGGTGACTCTGATGATTTAAATAAAAATGTTTCACGATATCAGAAAGATTCATCTGTTAATACTGAAGCGGATAGAACTAGTGAAAATACTTTTGTTAACGACGCACAGATTTCAGAGAATAAAGATGATGAAGCGCAGCAAGTTCATGATAAGCCAGTAGCTAAGGTTAATAGTGATGAACAAAGGAATCAACAACATAAAAAAGCAACTAGATTGAAAGGGAGCAAACCTTTCAATGTAGTGATGACACCATCTGATAAAAAACGAATGCTTGATGCTAAAAAAAATCTTAACAACACGAATACTTCTGTCAACTCAAATGAGGTTAAATTACAACAATCAGATGATAATATAGATAAATCAACACAAACGAAAAAAGATGAAACAACTGCCTCTTATCATCAACAAATGCATACCGAAAATAATGTGGAAGTAAATGCTTCTGACGATAATAAGTCAAAAATTACGGATAAGCATGCGCAATCTGAAATATTGACTGAGGATGTACAGTCCAATAAAGGTCTGAAAGATGAAGCTATAGATAACGAACATGGTGAAAAAACACAAAATCTTGAATCCACACATTTAGACAATCAATCAGTTGATGATACGAAGTCTCAGAATTCAAATTCTGTGGGTCAGCCAAGCCAAAATACGCAAACATCTCAAGAAAGTAAAACGACAATAAGAAAAGGTCCGAATATTAAACTTCCAAGTATTGATTTACTTGATGAACCTAAAGTGCATGAAATAGATAATCAATGGATTGAAGAAAAGAAACAAGAATTAAATGAAGCATTCTATTATTTCAATGTACCTGCGGAAGTTCAAACTGTTACGGAAGGACCAAGTGTGACTCGTTTTGAATTGTCTGTTGAAAAAGGTGTGAAAGTATCTAGAATTACTAACTTACAAGATGATATTAAAATGGCATTGGCAGCAAAAGATATACGTATTGAAGCACCTATTCCAGGTACGAGTTTAGTAGGTATTGAAGTGCCAAATCAGTCTTCAACACCTGTTAATTTACGTTCTATTATAGAAGATAATACATTTAAAAATGCTGAATCTAAATTAACAGTTGCTATGGGACTTAGAATTAATAATGAGCCGTTGGTAATGGATATAGCAAAAACACCTCATGCATTAATTGCTGGTGCTACAGGCTCAGGTAAATCTGTATCTATTAACAGCATTTTAATGTCATTATTGTATAAAAATCATCCTGAAGAACTAAGGTTATTACTTATCGATCCTAAGATGGTTGAGTTGGCACCATATAATGGCTTGCCACATTTGGTATCCCCTGTTATTACTGATGTTAAAGCTGCTACACAAAGTTTAAAATGGGCAGTTGAAGAAATGGAACGTCGATATAAAGTATTTGCCAAATATCATGTTAGAAATATAACTGCTTTTAATAAAAAGGCAAATTATGAAGATAGAATGCCAAAAATTGTTATAGTAATAGATGAATTAGCTGATTTAATGATGATGGCACCACAAGAGGTTGAACAATCAATTGCACGAATTGCACAAAAAGCACGCGCATGCGGGATTCATATGTTAGTTGCAACACAAAGACCATCTGTAAACGTAATTACAGGATTAATCAAAGCGAATATACCAACGCGAATTGCCTTTATGGTATCTTCAAGTGTAGATTCACGTACGATTTTAGATAGTGGTGGGGCAGAACGCTTATTAGGTTATGGGGATATGCTCTACCTAGGAAGTGGAATGAACAAACCAATACGTGTACAAGGAACTTTCGTTTCTGATGAAGAAATTGATGATGTAGTTGATTTTATTAAACAACAACGTGAACCTGATTATCTTTTTGAAGAAAAAGAATTGTTGAAAAAAGTAGAAAGTCATCCGCAAGATGATTTATTCGACGACGTATGTCGATTTATGGTACAAGAAGGACATATTTCTACTTCACTGATACAAAGACATTTCCAAATCGGTTATAATCGCGCTGCTAGAATTGTAGACCAACTAGAACAGTTAGGTTATGTTTCGGAAGCAAACGGTTCTAAACCTAGAGATGTGTATATCACTGAGTCTGATTTGAATGATAATTAATATAGAGATAAAGGAGTGTTACAATGACACATTACCATTTTGTCGGCATTAAAGGTGCCGGTATGAGTTCATTAGCACAAATCATGCATGATCTTGGAAATGAAGTACAAGGATCAGATATAAAGAATTATGTTTTTACAGAAGTAGCATTAAAAAATAAAGGTATAAAAATCCTACCTTTTGACGCAGATAATATAAAGGAAGATATGGTCATTGTTCAAGGTAATGCCTTTCCTGATACGCATGAAGAAGTAGTGCGCGCACACGATTTAAATTTAGAAGTAATTCGCTATCATGATTTTTTAGGTCATGTTATTAATCAATACACTTCTGTTGCGGTAACAGGTGCACATGGTAAAACGTCTACAACTGGCTTACTATCACATGTTATGAACGGAGATAAAAAGACTTCTTTCTTGATTGGAGACGGTACAGGTCTAGGTATTCCTGCTAGTGATTACTTTGCTTTTGAAGCATGTGAATACCGTAGACATTTTTTAAGTTATCATCCGGATTATACAATTATGACAAATATTGATTTTGATCATCCAGATTATTTTAAAGATGTACATGACGTTTTTAATGCTTTTCAAGAAATGGCACATAACGTAAAAAAAGCAATTATAGCTTGGGGAGATGATCCATATCTTCGTGATTTAAAAGCAGATGTACCTATTTATTATTATGGATTTTCTGAAAATGATGATATATATGCGGATAATATTCAAATTAGTGAAAAAGGTACACAATTTGATGTTTATATTAATAATAAATTTTATGATACTTTCTTATCTCCACAATTTGGGGATCATAATATTTTAAATGGACTTGCTGTAATAGCAATAAGTTATTTAGAAGGATTAAATGTTGATAATATTAAAGAAGCGTTAGAAACATTTGGTGGTGTAAAACGTAGATTTAATGAAACAAAAGCGGGTAAACAAATATTAGTGGATGATTATGCTCACCATCCGAGAGAAATTAGTGCTACAATTGAGACAGCACGAAAAAAATATCCTAATAAAGAAGTTATAGCTGTTTTCCAACCACATACTTTCAGTAGAACACAGGCTTTTTTAGAAGAATTTGCTGAATGTTTAAATCTTGCTGATAAAACATTTTTATGTGAAATTTTTGGATCAATAAGAGAAAATAATGGCGAACTAACTATTCAAGACCTAGTTAAAAGGGTGGATGATTCCACGCTTATTGATGAGCAAAGTGTAAATACGTTAGAACAGTATAAAGATGCAGTTATCTTATTTATGGGTGCAGGCGATATACAAAAAATCCAACGTGCATATATGGAAAATATCGGTGTAACTACCTCATTTTAATATGTTTATGTTAAAATGATGTGGGTATTTATATTAAATAACAACATATGTTTTTTTAGGAGGCGTTTTAAATGGAATGGATTTTACCTATAGCTGGAATAATTGCAGCGATTGCTTTTTTAGTATTATGTATAGGAATCGTTGTTGTATTACTTTCAGTTAAGAAAAATTTAGATCACGTTGCTAAAACTCTTGATGGAGTTGAAGGACAAATTCAAGGGATTACACGTGAATCTACTGACTTACTTCATAAAGCGAATCGCTTAACTGAAGATATTCAAGATAAATCAGAACGTTTAAACTCTGTCGTTGATGCTGTGAAAGGTATCGGTGATTCAGTTCAAACATTAAATGGTTCTGTTGATCGAGTTACAAACTCAATCACGCACAATATTTCTCAAAATGAAGATAAAATTTCTCAAGTTGTACAATGGTCAAACGTTGCAATGGAAGTTGCTGACAAATGGCAAAACAGAAGAAATCGTAGAGAAAGTGCAAATTATAAAGCAAGTAGCGTAGCAGATGATGCAAATCATAGCTATACTACACGTGTTGACCATTAATCATTTATATACTTAAAAAACAAATGCACTTAAATGAGGTATAAACTTATTTAAGTGCATTTGTTATAGGAGGCATTCAATTATGAAGTACTATAATCGAGATGATTTCGAAAGAAATTTAGAAAGTTATGAAGTTCCAAAATATTTTACATCTGGCGCTAGAAATGTGTTTGTTTATGGATTTATAGTGGGTGCAGTGATAGGTTCGGCTGTAGGGTTGGTTTCTATTAGTAAATCACGTCAAAGTGATAAATCCGATCCTAAAAATAAAAAAGCATTCAAATCAAATGTAGTTAAAGAAACTGAAAATGATAAAGCAGAAGCAGAACGTCAAGTTGCGCACATAAAAGAAAAAGCAATTACAAACAATGAATTAGATGCACAAAAAGTTGCTATTCAACAAGAGACGGCTACACACAACTTATCTAATACGTCACCTCAAGCACAAGAAACATTAACTGAACAAAAATCAAGTGAAGCATCAGATGATGATTTAAACAATATTGATGTACAAGCACAACCAACTGAAAGTGAAAAAAATGCTCAAAAAAATGCAATTAAGCAAGAGTCAGAAACACATCATTTATCTGATTCTACAGTTGCATCATCTTCTGACGAAACATCAAAAAATGGTACAGTATCGGCTACAAAATTAGCGAATGCTGCTGAAGAGAAAAATAAAGCTTTAAAAAATGACGCGACAGTTAAGGAAAACACAAATGCACTTGTAGCTGAAGAAAATGTAAAATCTAATTCTAAAAAGACAGTTCCTAATTTAGTTACTAAAAGTACTGAAGCTGAATCAACAAATAGTTTAAAATCAGCAACAGTTGCAGGTAGTATTACTGCTACAGGATTAGCATTAGCAGCTAACCAAAAACGTGATGCAATGTCTAAAGATCCTAAGGTAGCTGAAAAGACAGTTGATTTATTAGAACCTGAAACGCTAACAGCCAAAGTTAATCAAAAGGTACCTAATTTAGTTACAAAGAAATTAGATAATGCAGTAGAAAATAATAATAAAGTAGAAAATTCTGCAGATAAACATGGTCAAGCTTCAACTAATAATGCACCTCAAGCTGCAGAACAACGTGTTAAACAAACACACAAAAGTGTGTCTTTTAAAGATGGTATAATTGTTCATGATAATGCTGAACAAGGTATAAATAAGCAATCTTCTAGTAATAATAGTACTGTTTCAGCTAATTCTGACCAAGAAGTGCCAACATATTCAAAAAACAGATTACAAAACAAGAAGTCTGAAAAAGCGAAAAGTAAAATAGATAAAAGAACATTTAATGACTAAAAGCTGTTATCTGAATTTGGAATAAATTCTATAATCAAATGGAGTTTGGGATATAAATCCCCATTCTCAAAATTAGAGGGCCAATCCTTAATATGGATTGGTCCTCTTTATATTTAAAATATTACG
>NZ_PPQC01000069.1:37905-38108 GCF_002902365.1 Staphylococcus cohnii subsp. cohnii
TATAGAAACAGCTTCGTATTATTTAACTTATAAAGCTAATAGCAAGTCATATTTTAAATTAACCAAAAGATATAACTTAATATGAAAACACATGATGGATGAGTCCATTTTATATAAAAAACTTACAATTTTGATTGCGCATGGTTGCCTAGGGATATGGCTCGAGCCTGTAGTCTCTCGCTCATATCATTTCCCCGGGCGTC
>NZ_PPQC01000069.1:38237-55478 GCF_002902365.1 Staphylococcus cohnii subsp. cohnii
CACGATGCAAAATCGGTACAATTTAAATTTTGTTATTCAAAAATAAGCCTCTTACGTATATTTTAATAAACACTACTTAAATAAATTCACTAAGTGCTTTGTTTATATAGGTTATAACGTGACTCAATTTATACACTAGCAATGGAAACTTTAATTCTTATTTCCACAAATATCTGTGCATTCAAAAGTAACGATTAAAAAATAAACGTAAGATAAAATAGGTATAGTTATTTATATCAAGTGATATATATCATTTACTTGCATACGATGTAACGAATTGTTGAAATAAAATTATATTTTATGTAATAGTGTAAAAATACGGCTAGTAAATAACAGAAAATTCAGTTATCATTAAACGTATTCACTTTAAAAGTGATTTTTTACGTTTGAGACTTGAACTTATGTGTAGTTATTGTTAGAATTACGTTTAACAAATATTTTATCGCTTTAAAGCAGAATAAAATATCGCTGTAAAATTTTCATAGAGGTGAATAAAATGACAGACAAATTACAAGAATACAGAGATGAAATTGTTGGAATTAATGAACAAATATTAGACCTTTTATCTAAAAGAGGGAAAATCGCACAAAAAATAGGTGAAGAAAAACGCAAACAGGGTACAATGGTATATGACCCTCAACGTGAAAAAGAAATGATTAATCAACTTTTAGATAAAAATGAAGGTCCGTTTAATGATAATGTGATTAAACAACTATTTAAAGAAATTTTTAAAGCCTCTACTGACTTGCAAAAATCAGAGAATGAAAAACACTTATATGTGTCTAGAAAATTGAAACCAGAAGATACGATTGTTCAATTTGATAATGGAGGCATTATTGGTGATGGTAATAAATCATTTGTTTTTGGTCCATGCTCAGTTGAGTCACAAGAACAAGTAGATGAAGTTGCTGCAAACTTACAAGCTAAAGGTGAGAAATTCATTAGAGGTGGTGCATTTAAACCTCGTACATCACCTTATGATTTCCAAGGGTTAGGTGAAGAAGGACTTAAAATACTTAAAAATACAAAAGATAAATATGGTTTAAATGTTGTAAGTGAAATTGTAAATCCAGCAGATTTTGAAATTGCTGACCAATATTTAGATGTCTTCCAAATTGGTGCACGTAATATGCAAAATTTCGAATTATTAAAAGAAGCAGGGCGTTCTAATAAACCAGTATTATTAAAACGTGGATTGTCCGCTACAATTGAAGAATTTATTTTTGCAGCTGAATATATTGCGTCGCAAGGTAATGAAAATATAATTTTATGTGAACGTGGTATACGTACATATGAAAAAGCTACTAGAAATACATTAGACATTTCCGCAGTGCCGATTTTAAAACAGGGGACACATTTACCAGTTTTAGTAGATGTTACACATAGTACTGGACGTAAAGATATCATGTTACCGACTGCAAAAGCAGGTTTAGCTGTTGGTGCTGACGGCATTATGGCAGAAGTTCACCCAGATCCTTCCGTTGCATTAAGTGATAGTGGGCAACAAATGGATTTAAATGAATTTGAAAAATTCTACAATGAATTAAAACCATTAGCTGATATGTATAACAGCAAACAATTAAAATAAAGTATATGTCATTATGATTTTATAACCTCTATTTTGCACACTAACTATTTAGGTGCATATAGAGGTTTTTATATTTCTTTATAATAACTATTTATACGGAAAATAGATACTGTTTTTAAAATTTATTGTTAATGGAATAAAAAAAATACTCAAATAAGATTTAATGAATTATTATGAAATTGACATAATTATGACATTCAAATCAAAATGATTTTACATTTACGAAAAATATGGTAAACTTTGAAAATGTTATGAAAACAGAGTATAATGATAAAGAAATCGCTTTCAAGGAGGAAGTTTATGACTGTAACAATTTATGATGTAGCTAGAGAAGCTAGAGTATCTATGGCTACTGTTTCGCGTGTCGTAAATGGTAACCAAAATGTAAAACCAGAAACCCGAGACAAAGTGAACGAAGTAATAAAAAAATTGAGTTATCGTCCTAACGCAGTAGCAAGAGGATTAGCGAGTAAACGTACGACGACTGTCGGGGTAATTATCCCAGATATTTCAAATGTGTATTATTCACAACTTGCACGTGGTTTAGAAGACATTGCTACGATGTATAAATATCACTCAATCATCTCTAATTCTGATAATGATCCGAGCAAAGAGAAAGAAATTTTTAATAATTTATTAAGCAAACAAGTAGATGGCATTATCTTTTTAGGTGGTACCATATCAGAAGAAATTAAAGAGTTGATTAATAAATCATCTGTACCAGTGGTTGTATCAGGTACGAATGGTAAAGATGAAGGAATTTCATCTGTCAATATTGATTTCCAAACTGCTGCAAAAGAAATAACGGCACACTTGATCGAAAAAGGGGCAAAGCGTTTTGCTTTTGTAGGTGGAGATTATTCTAAGAAGGCACAAGATGATGTGTTAGAAGGATTAAAAGAAGTTTTATCAGAAAATCAATTAACATTGGACGAACAATTAATCTTCAATGGTAATGAAACATATAAAGATGGTTTACGTGCATTTGGTGCATTAAAATCTACTAAACCAGATGCTATTTTATCAATTAGTGATGAACAAGCAATTGGTTTAGTTCATGCAGCACAAGATGAAGGTGTAACTGTTCCGGATGATTTACAAATTGTTAGTTTTAATAATACGCGATTAGTAGAAATGGTTAGACCACAATTATCAAGTGTGATTCAGCCATTGTATGATATTGGTGCAGTGGGAATGAGATTATTAACCAAATATATGAACGAAGAAGAAATTGATGAACCTAATGTGATTTTACCGCATAGAATTGAATATAGAGGTACAACAAAATAAATTTAATAAAACATAGATGGTATAACCAAAAGCATGTTTACTATGCTTTTGGTTATAGTTTAGTAAGAATGCACTGGTTTTAAATTTTACCTGAGCTGAAATGCATAAGCCCCACTAATCTCAATGAACTGAGTAGTGGGGCTTTATCATGCTCTGTGTTTTTATGTAGTAAAACTATCAAAATAAGTGTTATTTAAACCAACTTAATACTTGAGTTGCATGTTTCATATTGATCTCTGTAATTTCTTTACGTCTGGGTATCAATTGATAATCTAATTTTTGATCTTTCCAAGTCTTTGGTAGTTCACAAGTAGCGTAAGGTGTCCACTTAGCTATCCATTTTTCAGGTAATTCACCTTGTTGTTTTTGTTCACCTATTAATGCCAAAAATACATGTGTCCATGCACGAGGTACAACTTTCCAAATATTGTAACCACCGCCTCCAAACATAATCACTTTTCCATCAGTATATTTATCTGCTAATGCTTTAATTTTATAGGGGATTTCATATAGTGCATTTAGGGTACAACTCATATGTGTGAGTGGATCTAAATAATGAATATCTACACCATGTACACTCACAATGATATCAGGTTTGAAAGAGGCAACAACAGGTTCTAATGTTTCATTTAAGACCTCGAGATATGATTCATCTTCTGTGTACGGTTCAAGTGGTATATTGACGGTATAACCGAAGCCTTGTTCATTGCCACGTTCTGTATAGTTTCCTGACCCAGGGAATAAAAATTTACCCGTTTCATGTATAGAATAAATTAAAGCATCGTTGTTAGTATAAAAACTCCATTGTGTTCCATCACCATGATGTGCATCTGTATCTATACACATCACACGTAAATCATAATGCTTGATGAGGTAAGCAATGGTAATTGCCACATCATTGTATATGCAGAAACCATTTGCACGACCTGGCAAACTATGATGTAATCCACCACCTAAATGACAACCATTGGTGAACGTACCGTCCATAATTTTATCAGCTAAATTAAGGGCACCACCCACAATTCGTGCACTGTGTTTATGCATCATTCTAAATTGCAGTGTATCGCTTCCATCTAAGCCGTATTTCTTAGCTTCATTGTCATTTAAAATGCCATGTGATGCACGTCTGATAGATTGTATATAATCATAGCTATGAATCAAATTTAATTCGTCATCTGTTGCAATACGTGGTTTAACAATGTGTTCAGGTTTTAAATAACCTAAATCACTTAATAATTCAGTTGTCAGTTTCAATCTCATTTGATTGAAAGGATGTTGATTACTAAAACGGTATTGTAAGATTTCGTTTGAATAAACAAAACCAGTTTTTTGGTTATTGCTCATATTGATTTAACTCCCCTTTAAAAGAAAAAGCGATTCTTGTATCTTAAATCATCGAATGCTTGTAACTGATCAATGGAAATGCGTGCACCTATTCTTGCCATTAAACAATTGGCTGGATGACTAGTGATTTCAGGATCATCTGTAGCAAAAATTTCTAGGCCTCCATAACCCATTAATTTTTGCATTAATTTTTTATAAGCAAAAACATCAAGACCTGCATTTTTTAAATCCCAATGCCAATAATACTCAGTGGTTAATACGATATAATCTTCATATTCATCAGCAGACAAACTTAAACGAATGAGTTTACTGCCCAAATGTAAATGTCGATAAGGTAAGCTGATTTCTATGGCACCCAGTTCTATTAAGTACTCAAGCTTACCATCAGACCAACGTTCTAGTGGGTCAGGATAATGATAAGTGACATAACCTATTATATGTTTATGCTTTCGTATCACAAAAATTCTGCCTTCTGCTAATTCACTAATTTCTTTTATAGCTATAAATTGATCGTCGGGTTGTCGAAAAGCAGAAAGTCCATCATCAAAAGTCATAAGTTCAAGATTTTCTCTAGAAACAGGACCTTCTATAATAAATGTACCTTCGTCCATATGAAATGATTGAAATTGATACGTTTTTATATGTTCCATTTTTTCACTCCAAACGACTTTAGATGAATATCATATTCACCCTTTAATAGTTTTAGTATAAGGGATTTTAGAGAAAATTAACACGATAATGTATTCGTTTACACCAATTATTTTGAAAATTGCGAATTTGTTAGTTATAATATGCATTAAGTATTCGATTTCATTAAGAGGGGGATTTAGAATGAAAGTAGAAGTATATAAAGGGGAAGAAGGAAATTTTAACCTTCAAAACTATGAGAAACAATACAACAACTTTGATTGGAAAGAGGTCGAAAAAGCATTTTCATGGTATGACACTGGTAAAGTGAATATGGCACATGAATGTATTGATCGCCATGTGGATGAAGGTAAAGGAGAAAAAGTTGCACTTCATTATAAAGATGATCAGCGACAAGAAAGCTATACTTTCAGTGAAATGAAATTAAAATCGAATAAAGCTGCAAATGTTTTAAAGGATAAGGCAAATGTTGAAAAAGGTGATCGTGTATTTATTTTCATGCCACGAACACCTGAACTTTATTTTGCATTATTTGGTATTTTGAAAATCGGTGCAATTGTCGGTCCATTATTTGAAGCATTTATGGAAAAAGCTGTTGGAGATAGACTAGAAAATAGTGAGGCAAAAGTAATTGTTACTACAAATAGCTTATTACCAAGAATACCTGTAGATAAGTTACCAAATTTAGAAACAATCATAGTAGTTGATAATGATGTCGATCAAGCATATGTAGATTTCAATAGTGAGTTTGAACAAGCAAGTGATCAATTTGATACGGAATGGTTAGATCTAGATGATGGTTTGATTTTACACTATACATCAGGATCAACTGGTCAACCTAAAGGTGTATTACATGCACAAAAATCAATGTTAGTACATTATATTTCAGGTAAATATGTACTTGATTTTAAAGATGATGATGTGTACTGGTGTACAGCAGATCCAGGATGGGTCACAGGGACATCGTATGGTATATTTAGTCCTTGGTTAAACGGCATTACGAATTGTATTGCGGGAGGTAGATTTTCTCCTGAAGCATGGTATGGCATGATAGAAGAATTTAAAGTGACTATCTGGTATACAGCACCAACAGCGTTAAGAATGTTAATGAGTGCTGGTGACGATATCGTCGAAAAGTATGACTTGTCATCCTTGAAGAGCATTTTATCTGTCGGTGAACCGTTAAACCCAGAAGTCATAAAATGGGCAAAAGATGTATTTGGATTGCGGGTATTAGACACTTGGTGGATGACTGAAACGGGCGGTCATATGATTGTAAATTATCCTTCGATGGATGTGAAATTAGGCTCAATGGGTAAACCTTTACCAGGCATTGAGGCATCAATCGTAGATGACCAAGGTAATGAATTACCTCCAAATCGCATGGGTAATTTAGCAATTAAAAAAGGTTGGCCATCCATGATGATTTCCATTTGGAATAATCCTGAAAAATATGAATCGTATTTTATCGGCGACTGGTATGTTTCTGGAGATTCAGCTTATAAAGATGAAGATGGATATTTCTGGTTCCAAGGTCGTGTTGATGATGTAATCATGACAGCAGGAGAACGTGTAGGTCCATTTGAAGTAGAATCAAAATTAGTAGAACATGAGGCTGTTGCAGAAGCAGGAGTCATTGGTAAACCTGATCCTGTACGTGGTGAAATTATCAAGGCATTTGTTGCCCTACGTCCTGAATTCGAAGAAAGTGATGAGTTGAAAGAAGAAATTCGTAAATTTGTAAAAGAAGGATTAGCTGCACATGCTGCACCACGCGAAATAGAATTTAAAGAAAAATTACCTAAAACACGTTCAGGTAAAATTATGCGTCGCGTATTAAAAGCATGGGAACTTGACTTGCCAGAAGGTGACTTAAGTACGATGGAAGATTAATTAAATACAAAGTATTTTATGATTATTCAGTAAGCAAAACTAGCTAAAAACACTCCTTTATTGATAAGTTTTAACGTAGCTTAAAATTTTGAAATAAAGGAGTTTTTAGTGTAATAAAACAATATGAGTAGAAATATATATCATATCTTTACAAAAGACGCTTATTATTTTGAAAGCGTTATCTCTATTAATCGACAACACAACATTATTTAGTTATTATGAATGTGTAAGGAATTTTGACTCACTGATTGAATTTTAAATTTAAAAAGTGATAAAAATTTATATAAGAAGGGGCGAATTAATTTGGCACATTTATCAGACTTAGATATTGCTAATCAATCAACATTACAACCAATTGGAGATATTGCTGAAAAAGTGGGCATTCCTGCAGATGCTTTAGAACCATATGGACACTATAAGGCTAAGATAGATATCAACCAAGTTAAACAAAAAGAGAACAAAGGGAAAGTTGTGTTGGTAACAGCTATGAGCCCAACACCAGCTGGTGAAGGGAAATCAACAGTTACAGTGGGATTGTCAGATGCATTTAACCAATTGAAACAAAATGTCATGGTTGCTTTACGTGAACCTGCTTTAGGACCAACGTTTGGTATTAAAGGTGGGGCGACAGGTGGTGGTTATGCTCAAGTATTACCAATGGAAGATATTAACTTGCATTTTAATGGTGACTTCCATGCGATTACTACCGCGAACAATGCTTTATCAGCATTTATTGATAACCACATTCATCAAGGAAATGACTTAGGTATAGATCAAAGAAGAATTGAGTGGAAACGCGTTTTAGACATGAATGACCGTGCCCTAAGAAATATGATTGTAGGATTAGGCGGACCAACACAAGGTGTACCTCGCGAAGATGGCTTCAATATTACAGTTGCTTCAGAAATTATGGCGATTTTATGTTTAGCTAACGACATTCAAGATTTGAAATCTAAAATCAGCAAAATTACAGTAGGTTATACAAGAGATCGTAAACCAGTCACTGTTGCGGATTTAAAAGTTGAAGGTGCTTTAGCGATGATACTTAAAGACGCAATCAAACCGAATTTAGTACAAACGATAGAAGGAACGCCTGCATTAGTACATGGTGGTCCATTTGCAAATATTGCACATGGTTGTAACTCGATTCTTGCTACACAAACTGCTAGAGAATTAGCTGATATTGTCGTAACAGAAGCAGGATTTGGCTCGGATTTAGGTGCTGAGAAATTTATTGATATCAAAGCGCGTGAAGCAGGATTTGAACCATCTGCAGTTGTAGTAGTAGCTACAATTCGGGCGATTAAAATGCATGGTGGCGTTGCAAAAGATAACCTTAAAGAAGAAAATGTTGATGCGTTAAAAGCAGGAATTGTAAACTTAGAGCGACATGTAAATAATGTGAAAAAATATGGATTAGAACCAGTGATTGCATTAAATGCATTTATACATGATACAGAAGCAGAAACTAAATTTGTTCAAGAATGGGCAAAAGAAAATGGTGTTCGACTAGCTTTAACAGAAGTTTGGGAAAAAGGTGGTAAAGGTGGTATCGATTTAGCTAACGAAGTGTTAGAAGTAATCGAACAACCACAAGATTTCAAACATTTATATGAACTAGAGCAACCATTAGAAGATAAAATTGAAACAATCGTAAAAGAAATTTACGGTGGTAGCAAAGTAACATTTAGTAGTAAAGCTCAAAAACAATTAAAACAATTTAAGGAAAATGGTTGGGATCATTACCCTGTATGTATGGCCAAAACACAATATTCATTTTCAGATGATGCTACATTGTTAGGTGCACCTGAAGGTTTTGAAATTACAATCCGTGAATTAGAAGCTAAAACAGGTGCTGGATTTATTGTTGCACTGACTGGTGCAATAATGACAATGCCAGGATTACCTAAACAACCTGCCGCATTAAATATGGATGTTACAGATGATGGACATGCAGTAGGTTTATTCTAAAAAATTGTACAAAAAAGAGCCTTTGATATAACCTCTTTTTTAATACAATCTTCAATTTCTATCGAATCATATAAGAATTAATCCTAATTAGTGAGATTAAAATAAAAACACTTTCGTTGAGTTCATTTAAAATGAATCATACGAAAGTGTTTTTCTATGCATAGACTTGCTAACTTAATAGAAATTAAAAACATGTATATGATTAATTTTATTTAGTCATTAAATGAGCTTTAATATCATAATTTTCTGCACGTCTATAATCATAAAGGGTAATTTCATCTTCTACTAACATACGTTTTAACACATAATGTTGTCTATTTAAACTGACTTGAATTTGATCGCTAGATTTAAGTGAACCATCTTCATTATAGGGTGTGTAATAGTATGGGCTTTGTAATAACCCAACTAAATAAGCAGATTCAGCAATATTCAAATCCTCGGCAGGTTTGCCGAAAATACTATAAGCAGCTGAACCAATGCCAGAAATATTTGTGCCATTATAATCACGACCAAAGGGAACAATATTTAAATATGTATATAAAATTTCGTCTTTAGTCAGTATTTTTTCTGCGCGCATTGAGAGTACCAGTTCATTTGCTTTTCGGTTATATGTTTTTTTATTGGTTAAAACTTGGTTTTTAACAAGTTGTTGCGTAATTGTACTACCACCAGTAGCATCAATTGAATTAAATATATCCTGTCCAATTGCTCTTAAAACGGCTTTAGGTAATATACCATTATGACGAAAGAACAAACTGTCTTCTGAAGCTGTTAATGCTTTGATCACATTGCTATCAACATGTTTTGGACCAACAATAAGTGTATTAATAGAATTGTTATATTCTGATAAAATGTTGTCACTTTTATAATCAATATCTTCATTACCAGATACATTTAATAATTTATGTTTTAATTCATTATCTGACATATGTGTTGCTTCTTTTGTTAAATTTTGAAAATAAAGTACAGATATTGCGAGTAAGATAAGCAAAGAACAGCCAAATATGAAAAACAACCCTACGAAAAAGTGTTTGATTTTTTTATAAATAAATTCAAACTGTTCCAGTCTGGTAAGTTGTTTATCTTCACGAATGTCGGTATCAAACGTTTGTTTTTCCATAGTGGTCCTCCTTAGCTAAACAGTATTATAACATAAGATAGACTATTGACTTTTAAAATAGAATTAAATATAATAAATATCAATTCGATATCGTTTTTGGATAGAGGAGAAGTAATATATTGTATCATCCTCAGAGAGTTAGTGGTTGCTGTGAACTAACGTTGATCTTTATATGAATACACCTTTATAACGCAATTATCCAAACGTTTTAGTTAATGAACGTATCATTAATAAAGTTGTTTGACTTAAAGTATGGTGGTACCGTGCACTTGCGCCCTTACATAAATATGTAAGGGCGCTTTTTTGCATTTTCTAATATTATTTTTCTTGAATATATATAAGTAATGCAAATAAAGCCTATTCAAAACTTTATCAATATTTAATTAGGAGGTTGATATCATGACAAATGCATTAATTGAAGAATTAAAATGGAGAGGCTTAATTTATCAACAAACGGATGAAACAGGTATCGAGAATTTATTAAATAAAGAACAAGTTACGTTATACTGTGGTGCCGATCCAACTGCAGATAGTTTACACATTGGTCATTTATTACCATTCTTAACTTTACGTCGCTTTCAAGAGCATGGTCATCGACCACTTGTATTAATTGGCGGCGGTACAGGGATGATAGGCGACCCATCTGGTAAATCAGAAGAAAGAAAATTACAAACTGAAGCACAAGTTGAAACCAATGTACAAGGCATTAGTAAACAAATGCATAAAATTTTTGAATTTGACACAAATAAAGGTGCAAAACTAGTTAATAATAAAGATTGGCTTGGACAAATATCACTGATTGAATTCTTACGTGATTATGGTAAACATGTCGGTGTAAATTACATGCTGGGCAAAGATTCTATACAAACCCGTTTAGAACACGGCATTTCATTTACAGAATTTACTTACACAATTTTACAAGCAATTGATTTCGGACATCTTAATCAAACATACAATTGTAAAATTCAAGTAGGTGGTTCAGACCAATGGGGCAATATCACTAGTGGTATTGAACTCATGCGTCGTATGTATGGAGAAAATGAAGCATTTGGTCTGACGATTCCGTTAGTAGTTAAATCTGATGGTAAAAAATTTGGTAAAACAGAAGGTGGCGCAGTATGGTTAGATGCTGACAAAACAAGTCCTTATGAATTCTACCAATTTTGGATTAATTCAACAGATGAAGATGTTATTAAATTTTTAAAATACTTCACATTTTTAAGTAAAGCAGAAATAAATGATTTAGAAAAATCACTGCAAGAAGCACCACATTTACGAGAAGCACAAAAAGCATTAGCCGAAAATGTTACTAGATTTATTCATGGCCAAGATGCATTAGATGATGCAATTAGAATTTCACAAGCTTTATTTTCAGGTGATTTGAAATCACTTTCAGCTAAAGAATTAAAAGAAGGATTTAAAGATGTACCACAAGTTGACTTAAACCACACGACTTCGAACCTTGTTGAAGCCATCGTTGAAACTGGCATATCTTCATCTAAGAGACAAGCACGTGAAGATATAAATAATGGTGCGATTTATATAAATGGGGAAAGACAACAAGATGTAAATTATGAATTGTCAGAGGATGATAAAATCGATAATGCATTTACAATTGTGCGTAGAGGTAAGAAAAAATACTTTATGATCAATTATAAATAAGGTTATACTTAATCATAAGCTTTGAAATATAAAAGGTGTGGAACTGAAATCTAATTTTTATTAAAATGATTTCGTTGTCCCATTCTTAGTAGCGATAACTCCAATTGTAAAAATTTAGAGCTAAAGCTTATGCATAAGTCCCACTACTCAATAAATTGAGCAGTGGGACTTTATTTTAAGATTAAGTTTTGATTCATGTTATGTTAATATATTATCACATTTTATTAATTAAAAGGGACGGCTTCTTCTTTAGATGAGTCATTCGTATTAGACTTTTGTTCTGTTAATTTGACATCTATACTTTGTGTTTTACCTTTTCTTTCAATTGTTAAATTAACATTATCTCCCGGTTTTTTATGTTCATATAAATAAGAGCGTAGTTCTGTATCTTCTTTGACTTTTTCATCATCAATTTTTGTAATAATGTCACCTTCTTTTAATCCACTGTCAGCATATACTTTTGCTACATATATACCTTGTTTTCTATCCGTATTTAATTGTTTTTTATACTCATCTGGTATTTCACTTAAATTTAATAAACCAATACCAATAGAAGGGCGATCGATTTTTCCGTTTTTAACGAGTTCCTTAATTGTAACTTTCACTTCGTTACTAGGTATAGCGAAACCAATACCTTCAACTTGTTCATTCGCTATTTTCATAGAATTTATACCTACTAAATTCCCATTTAAATCTACTAACGCACCACCAGAATTACCAGGGTTAATGGCTGCATCTGTTTGTAGTACATTTACTTTGTTCGCACCTGCAGATGTTTGCGTATCAATTGTACGTTCACTTGCTGAAATGATACCTGATGTTACAGAATTTGCGAATTCTAAACCAAGTGGGTTGCCCATTGCAAATACACTGTCACCTGTTTTCACTTTAGAGGAGTTGGCAAAATCTATCGCTTTTGTACCTTTGGTATCATCAATTTTTAATACAGCAATATCAGTAAGTGCATCTTTACCTATTAATTTGGCATCTACTTGTTTTGAATTATGTAATTGTACTTTAATTTCGCTTGCGCCATCAATTACGTGATTATTCGTAACAATATATGCTGACCCATTATTCTTTTGATAAATCACACCAGAACCTACGCCAGCTTCTTCAGATTTAGCAGATTTCCCTTTAAGCAAATCATCTAAATTTTGTGCTTTTTGCATATTGATGACACCGACAATTGCAGGTGATACATCTGTAATCATTTGATTGACAGAATCATATTTATCATTTTTGCCATCTAATGAATTACCAGCATTACTGTTATTATTTGCTTCTTTGACGGTTGAACCATTATCATTTAAAACAGTATTCTCCATCAATTTGCCAATACCTAAGACGATGAGTGCACCTATGATACCAGCT
Source organism: Staphylococcus cohnii subsp. cohnii (assembly GCF_002902365.1). GTDB lineage: Bacteria > Bacillota > Bacilli > Staphylococcales > Staphylococcaceae > Staphylococcus > Staphylococcus cohnii. The sequence continues at coordinate 51,128 of NZ_PPQC01000069.1, forward strand.
ATGAGTGCAACAAGAACAGTTTTAAACCAAGGGAATTTTGGTTTTGTTCGTTTACTAAATGTCGTCTGAGTGTTATTTGATGTTTGCGCGTCAGGTTGTTTATTATTTATATTTTGATCGTTGTTAAATTCTGACATATTATACCTCCGATTTATTCTATAAAACCTATTATGAAAGGTTTGTCCAACTTTTTCTAGTATATCACTATCCAACTTTAGACTGAAATATAAATTATCTTGTTCATTAATGCACTAAATGATAGAATCAATAGGGTAATATAAGGTAAAAAAAGTAGGTGGAAAAATGTATAGAATAGTTAGTGGTATATTAAATTTTATTTTACGTAAAATAAGTAAATCATTAGAAGTACAAGGAAAAGAAAACATCCCTCAATTACATAGATACGTAGTCACTTGTACCCACGAAAGTTACAATGAAGTCATTATGCTAGGTATGGCTATTTATCCCAACCAAATTCATTATATGGCCAAAAAAGAGTTGTTTCATAATAAATGGTTCGGTGGATTTTTAAGTTCACTTAATGCTTTTCCAGTTGACAGAGAAAACCCTGGACCAAGCACGTTGAAAAAGCCAATTAAATTATTAAAAGAAAATAAAACAGTGGGTATTTTTCCAACTGGACATCGTATGAAATATGATGAAGGCTCACCGATGAAACGTGGCGCAGTTACAATCGCTATGATGGCGCAAGCACCCATTTTACCAGCGGCATATATTGGTCCCCAAAAAATTCAGGGCTTAATCACAGGCAAATCAATTATTAAATTTGGTGAACCCATTGAAACAAAAAATTTGCCTAAAGATATGAAGCGAAACGAGAAATTAGAATATTTAACAAAAGAATTGGAAAAAAGAACAATTCAATTACAAAATGAATTAAATACGTATGCAGCACATAAATAGTTAATTTTACTCATTTTGAATCTTATTTTATATACGAATTTTATAGAACTTGTGTTATTATGGAATTGTACAATGACAACAAGTATAACGCTTTCATTCACCACGTGGACATTTTGTACATGTGGTGATTTTTTGGGTAATTTATTGGGAAATGGGGAATGATTATGTATAGTTTCTTTCAACGTTTGGGAAGATCGCTCATGTTGCCAGTTGCTGTGTTGCCAGCAGCAGCAATTATCGTTGGTATTGGTAATGCATTAACAGCACTCGGTATCTTGCCAACCATAGCTGCGTTCTTTTCTACAGCAGGCTCAACGATTCTAGAACAACTAGGAATATTATTTGCAATTGGGGTCGCTTTAGGTATGGCGAAAAAAATGACGGAGCAGTGGCGCTTGCTGCAGCTGTTGGTTTCTTCTTAACAACCGTCGTGCTTAGTCCTGAAAAATTAGCACCATTATTGGGTGTAAAAGAAACAGGAGTAAATGAAGCGTTCGAACAAATGAATAATCAAAACGTCTTAATCGGTTTGATTATTGGTTTAGTTGCTGCATATACGTATAACAGATTTAGTAAAACAGAATTACCAACAGCGTTATCGTTCTTTAGTGGTAAACGTTTGGTACCTATTTTAACTGCATTCTTTAGTATATTTATAGCAGTTATTATGTTGTTTGTTTGGCCGATTGTGTACTCAGCAATTGTTGCATTTGGAACATGGATATTAGATTTAGGTCCTGGTGGCGCATTTTTATATGGCTTTTTCAACCGTTTGTTAATACCTACTGGACTGCACCATGCATTGAATACAGTGTTCTGGTTTGATTTAGCAGGTATTAATGATATCGCTAAATTCCAAACGGGTGATGGTGCCGTTCAAGGTATTACAGGACGCTATATGGCTGGTTTCTTCCCAGTAATGATGTTTGGGATTCCAGCAGCAGCATTAGCGATGTATCATACTGCTGAGACAAAACAGAAAAAAAGAGTTTATGGCTTAATGTTTGGTGGAGCGATATCAGCATTTTTCGTTGGCGTGACTGAGCCAATCGAATTTTCATTTATGTTTGTAGCACCAATACTATTTGTCATTCATGCACTATTAACTGGTTTATCTCTGTTTATTGCAGCGCTATTCCACTGGACAGCAGGGTTCTCATTTAGTGCAGGATTAATTGACTTTTTACTATCTCTGATTAATCCAGTAGCAAATCATCCACTGATGTTGATGGTTCAAGGTGTAGTGTTCTTTGTTATTTATTATGTTGTATTTAGATTAGCGATAAAATGGTTGAAACTAAATACACCTGGTCGTGGCGATAACTTACTACCTGATCCGACATCAGAAGAAGCTACAACAGGTGACACTGCAGATTCAGATGAGTCTGAAAGGGAATTACAGACAAATAAGTATTCAAAAACGGCTAGTCAAATTTTAGAAGGTCTTGGTGGCAAAGAAAACATTACTTCTTTAACAAACTGTGCTACACGATTACGTATGGAACTTAATGATAATAGTATCATTGATGAAACTAAGATAAAAGCTGCTGGTGCAGTAGGTGTTACAACAAGTGGTAAGCATAACACCCAAGTTATTATTGGTACGCAAGTACAACAAGTAGCAGATGAAATGGAAACACAATTAGAAGATCATAATTAGATAGCAACCTTTGAAAGATTTACTATAAAAATATAACAATTCATAAAATCACGTTTGGAAATAAGCGATAAGTACATGTTATCGTTTCATTTTCAAGCGTGATTTTATTTTCAAATTAATTCTATGAAATTAATAATATTTTTCTATATATATCTTTTGGAAATACATTGCTCTTTTCATATGTAAATAGTACGATATACTAGTATCAGAATTTTCTGATTAAAGGAGAGGAACTAAGATGAAGTCGGTATTATTTGATGTTGATGGTGTGTTTTTAAGTGAAGAAAGGTGCTTTGATGTATCTGCATTAACTGTTTATGAAATGTTAATGAGTAAAGATTATATTGGTATTGACCCGTCTATAGATTTTCATGAACTGGATGATGAGCAAATTTCTGAAATAAGAGATATTGTCTTCTACCATGATGAAATTTTAACAAAGTTAAAATCTTTAGGTTTGAATTCAAACTGGGATATGTTATTTATCGTTATTGCATTACATTACATTGATTTATGTAAATCACTTTCTCAAGAGGAATTATCTATTGCATTGAATAGTGAAAGTTTTAGTGAACAAACGCTACAATTTCTCGTTGATCATATTTCAAATATTGAGCTTAATTTTGAATTACCACTTTCATTTTTAGATGGTTTAAGTTCTGGTAAAGAAAATATATATCAAGCGTTAATTGAACATGCAAAAGTACAGTTAAATACAGAAGATGCTGAATTATTTGAGTTGAAAAGTCCATTCTGGACGCTAGCACAAGAAATTTATCAGGAATGGTATTTAGGTTGCCAATTGTATCATGAAGTAGAACAGAAACAACAACGCACTGACTTTAAAAAGGGCTATATATATCAAGAGGTAGTGCTCAGACCTGTCAGTGAAATCAAGCAATTGTTGGTAGATTTGAAAGAGGCTGGTTACCAAATTGCGATTGCAACAGGTCGACCACGAACTGAGACAATTGTTCCATTTGAGACACTAGGCATTAAATCTTTGTTTGATGATTTACATATTGTAACAGCCAGTGACGTATTGAATGCAGAAGAGCATTTTCCTGAATTAAAGCCGCTAGGGAAACCAAATCCGTTTAGCTATTTAGCTACGCTTGATGGTAATATTTTGGAACATTATAAAAAATATGCGACAAATCAAGAAAATCGTGTAAATCCAGATGAAGTATTTATTGTTGGTGATTCATTAGCTGATTTATTAAGTGCGAAAAAGATAGGTGCAACTTTTATCGGTCCTTTAACAGGTTTGAAAGGTCAAAATGCACGTGAGGAATTAGAAAGTTATGATGCTGAATATATCGTTAATCATGTAGGTGAAATTCGAGATATTTTATTATAATACAAATGTTGACGATTGAGGAATATAAAAATATTAACGTATATAATTACATCTTGATAAAGATGATTACGATGAATGAGTTACAAGGTTGAGCTGAACTAAAACGCATATATAAACATTTTGGATGATGTGAGTAGCATCACGATGAATTTGAATTTATCGAGTACAATTTCGAGGATTGTTTCAACGCTTTCATTCACATGTCGTGACACATCATATATAGAGGTTTTGCATTGTGCTGACGCCCGGGAAAATGATATGAGCGAGAGACTACAGGCTCGAGCCATATCCCCAGGCAAGCATGCACAATCAAAATCGTAAGTAATCCATATAAAAAGGACCAAATTTTTATTATTTATAATTTCAAACTAACTATGTTATTAACTTTATAAAATAAGAACATCATT
>NZ_PPQC01000069.1:55488-132665 GCF_002902365.1 Staphylococcus cohnii subsp. cohnii
GAAATGAGTCTTTGTTTTAGTTTCTTGAGAAATATTCCAAACGATTTTGCATTGTGCTGACGCCTAGGTGAAAGATATGAACGAGAGACTACAGGCTCGAGCCATATCCCAGGCAAGCATGCACAGTCAAAATCGTAAGATTTTAAATATAAAGAGGACCAATTCATATTAAGGATTGGTCCTCTAATTTTGAGAATGGGGATTTATCTCCTAAACTCGTTAATATTAAAATGAATAGGGCGGTTAATAAAAGTTTGGATTAAAAGTATTTAGATAAATAAAGCTGAAAGAACAATCGTTTTGTTGTCCTTTCAGCTTATTATTGTTAAATATTATAATTTTCACTTACTGCAACATCTAACTCTACACTTCTTATTAGATTAAATCCTTCAATTTCATACAAAGCATCGATTACATCTTGTGTTACAGGATGATCAATCGATAAAATCATCAACGCATTACCACCTTGGTTTGTGCGTCCTAAATGCATAGAAGCGATATTAATATTGTATTCGCCTAATATTTGACCTGTATGTCCTACGATACCTGGTCTATCGTTATGATTGATAACCAGTTGATGCTTTTCGGGTTTGAAATCAACAGGGTATTCATTAATACGTACGATTCTTGGGCCATAGCCATTTAGTACAGTGGCACCAATTTTAATTTGTGTGTCTTTATTAATTAAAGTTAATTCAATATAATTACTAAATCCACGATGTTTGGTATCTTTTTCAATATTATATGATACACCTTGCTCATTTAGTAACACTAAGGCATTTATTAAATTGACACGTTCCGCTAAATCTTGGCGTAATACACCTGATACAAGAGTTCTCGTAAGTAAACTTGTATCATCAAGTGCGATATCCCCTTTATATTTAATTTGTAACTCACGAGGGGCTTTTTCCAATAATTGAATACCTACTTCACCAGTTAATTTACTTAATTCAATATACGGCTTTAATTCATCATTAATTTCATTGAAGGACATTTTTGGTGCGTTAATTGCATTAACGACATTACCATGTTCAAATATGTCTATGATTTCATTGGCAACAGAAACTGCAACTTTTTCTTGTGCTTCAACAGTAGATGCACCTAAGTGTGGTGTGACAATTATTTTGTCATGCGCAACAAGTGGTGATTCAGTTGCAGGTCCGCTTTCAAATACATCAATTGCAGCACCTTGAATTTGATCAGTATCTAATGCTTCGACAAGCGCATCTTCATCAATGATACCTCCGCGCGCAACATTGATAATTTGAAGGGTCGGTTTTGCTTTTTCAAAAAATGCTTTATCTACAATACCTCTTGTTTTTGGTGTTAGTGGGGTATGCACTGTTACAAAATCTGCTTGTTCAGCAATTTCATCAACTGTAGCACGAGTTACATTAAGTTCTTTAGCTTTGTCTTCTGACAGATAAGGATCAAAAGCAAGTATGTTCATGCCAAAACTTTGTGCACGTTTTGCTACACCAATTCCAATTCTCCCAGCACCAATGACACCTAATGTTTTGTTATAAAGTTCAGTTCCTCTATACGCTTTACGATCCCATTTTCCGTTTTTTAATGATTGGTGGGCTTGAGGGACGTTACGTGCCATGGATAAAATCATTGCCATTGAATGTTCTGTAGCAGAAATTGTATTCCCGTCAGGTGCATTAATAACGATAACACCATGCTTAGTAGCAGCTTCTACATCAATATTATCCACACCAACGCCTGCACGTGCGATGACTTTTAAGTTTGGTGCAGCAGCAATGATATTAGATGTAACTTGGGTTTGGCTTCGTACAATTAGCCCCTCATAGTTAGGAATAATTTCAGCTAATTCTGTTTCATTCAAATCAGTTTGAATGTCGACATTAAAATCGCTATGATCTGTTAAATTTTTTAAACCATCTGGTGAAATTGGATCTGAAACTAAAATTTTATACATACGCTTTTACGACCTCCATATATTGTGTGATAGCTTTTCCAACATAAGATTCATTTCTAAATTCTGACAATAGTATTTCTAAAGCTGATACAACTTGTAAAATATCAAATGGTGATATTTGACCCATGTGGCCGATACGTAATATTTGGCCTTTTAAATGACCTTGACCACCAGCAATTGTAATGGCAAATCTATTTTTTAATTCATTTTTAATATAGTTCAGTTCATCTTTAGATTTTGGAATAAACGCAGTGACAGTAGGAGATGCATAAGCATCTTGGACCAATAACTCCAAATCTAATGCTCTCAATGCTTGTCTTAATCCATCTCTTATCGCATAGTGTCTTGCTACAACTTGATTTAATCCTTCTGCATTGATTAGTTCGGCGTATGCGTTCACACCTCTAAATAAAGAAACATTAGGTGTGAAAGGTGTTGAATGCTCAGACAATGATTTTAAATATTTATTTAAATCTAAATAAAATCTAGGCGTTACTACTTCGTTAAATCGCTCTTTTGCACGATTATTATAAGCTACAAATCCAAGACCAGGTGGCAGCATAATTGCCTTTTGACTACCTGAAACAAGGACATCGATATAATCACGGTCTAAATCTACATCAACAGCTCCAATGCAGCTGACTCCATCAACAACAAAATAAATCGATGAATCAAAGTCGCTTAATGCTTTACCTAGTTCATGTATAGGATGTAATACAGCTGTAGAAGTTTCACAATATTGGCTGAAGACTGCTGTGATATCAGTGTTTAAAGATTTTAAGAAGTTGATAAAATCAGGAACATTAACTGCTTGACCCCATTCAACTTCAAATATATGTACATTATCGTAATAAGTCTCTGCTATTTGTTTAAATCTATTGCCAAATGCACCAGAAACAATAATAACAATGTCATCATCTGGGTTTGCTATATTTAGCATACTTGCTTCAAGTACGCTTGTACCACTTGAAGTAAGTATCATAACCTCATTTTTAGAACCAAAGATAGGTTTAAGTGATTTAAAAGCTTGTTCTGCGATTGTTTCAAAATCACTTGATCGATGTCCGACCATTGGTAATTGTGTAGCGTGTAATATATGTTCTGGTACAGGTGTAGGTCCTGGTGTAAGTAACAAAGGATGATAATATTTCATGTGTAATTCCCCCAATGCTTATGATTGTCAAGTTTAGCAAATTTTCAGAAAATATAAAAGTGTAAAAATTTAGAATTATTTAATATATTCAAATTTCAAATAATATGTAAGGGCATACATTGTTATTATAATCATATTCCGTCATACATAAAATGATTGCAAAATTATTTTAGTATAGGCTCTATTTTGACGTCGACATTGCCTCTTATAGAATTTGAAATCATACAATTATTGTCTGCAATCTTTAGTAACTTTGGTAATTTCTTTTTTAATTGTTCTTTCTGAGTTGTATCCACTTTTATTTCAGGATAATGTGTAATCGTGTCCATTTTAAATTTAGCATTTTCAAATATAGCAAATCCAATTGTTGATTGTTGGATATCTATCTGTGTAAAACCTGAGCGTTCTAATACAGCTGCAAGGGAAATGATATAACAAGACGATGCTGCTGAAACTAGTAATTCATCAGGATTCGTACCAGTTCCATTTCCACCCAGACCTGCTGGGATAGATATTTGTTCATCTAAAATATCACCTGATAATTTACCGACTGATTCACGCCCATCTGCCCATTTTGTAGTTACTTTAAATTGATGTTGGACCATTGCTTTGACCTCCAATGTTTTTATGATAACTTAAGTTTAGATGATTCTACTTAATATTGAAAGGGGAGGACACTTTTTATGTCATTTGAATTCGAAGACCATCACATAATGTTAGTTGCACATCGTGGCTTGGCAATGGACTATCCAGAAAATACTATCATTGCAATTCAAGCTGCCCTTCAAAGTAATGCAGATATGTTAGAGATAGATTTACATAAAACGCGGGATGGTCAGTTAGTTGTGTTACATGATGATTCTATTGACAGAACATCCGATGGTAGTGGAAAAGTTAAAGAACAAACACTTTATGATTTAAGAAGATTTGATTATGGTATAAATAGTAATCCAAGATATACAAAACAAACATTGCCGACATTAAATGAAGTACTAACATTAATCAAATCATCGCCTCAGTTATTATTAATAGAAATGAAACAACCTAAAAATTATCCTGGTATTGAAAATGATTTAATAGATAAACTAAATCAATATGAGCTAAATAAAAATCAAGTGATTATTCAATCATTTGATCAAAATTTTATAAAACAACTATATCTGCAACATTATGGTTATCGATTAGGTGTTTTAATTAGCAAAAAACGATATTGGTATAAAATGCCATCTTTTAAAAAAATAGCTGAATATGCTGACTATGTTAATCCGCACTATTCATTAGTGACGGAAGCGTTTATGAAGAAGGCACATGACTATGGATTGAAAGTAATGCCTTATACCGTTAATGAAAAAAGCCAAGCGATAAAACTGATCCGTATTGGTGTCGATGGTCTTATTTCTGACAAGCCACATCGTTTATTTTGTTAAGCCAATGATTAGTTTTAAATAAAAGTTTGTGGTGTCACTTTATCCGCTCTGTTAATGTATAGATTTAAATTGGAATATATTGTCAAAATTGACAGGGTATAGACATCGAAGTAATTTTTTACATTCAGTCTGACAAGGGAAGATAGCTTAGTTTTCAGGATTAGTTGAGCTAAAGCACATGCATAACCGCCACTAACTCAAAAAGTGAGAAGTGGCGGTTTATACGTTTATTTTTGTTGTTTAATCCAATCATCTTTCAAAAGCCCCATTACATGGCAATCATTATATTTTCCTCGTGTATAGAAATGTTCTTGTAAGGTACCTTCGATTTTAAAGTTTTGTTTTTGGTAAATATGTACAGCTTTTTCGTTCGTAACGTCTACAAATAAATATATTTTATGAAGATTTAACACTAAAAAAGCATAATCTATAGCCATTTTAAATGCTTGTGAGGCATATCCTTTACCACCATATCCTTCATCCACGATAATTTGAATTTCACAATTGCTATGTATAAAATCAATTTCTACTAATTCAACGACTCCGATACGTTCAGAATCATTTTCGATAATAAATCTTCTTTCAGATTCATCTAATAGATGTTTTTTGTAGAGTGATTGTAATTCACTTAGAGATTGATATGGTTCTTCAAACCAATAAGACATAATGGAATATTCATTATTCAAATGATGTACAAAGTCTAAATCTGTTTCTTCTAAAGCTCTGATTTTCAATGATAACACTCCTTTTTACTAAATATAAACAAAGTGAAGTAAAAAGTAAAATTGAAGGGGCGTAGAGAGGAGATGTTATATCTTTCTTTAACATTGATTGAATCAGTGGCAAACATAAAAAAAACTTTTAATATAGCGAAATTTATTAAGCTTTAGCACTGAAATGATAGCATAATGACTCATTGCATATAAATTAGCATGGAGAAATAAAAAAACACCGACAAAAAATTTGTCGGTGTTTGAGTATGAAACTTATTATCTTGAGTAGTACTCAACGATAAGTTGTTCATTGATTTCAGCTGGTAATTCACTACGTTCAGGAATACGAATGAATTTACCTTTTAAGTTATCTGCATCAAATTCTAAGTAATCAGGTACAAAGTTGTTGATTTCAACAGATTCAGCAATGATATCTAATTTAGCAGATTTTTCACGTACTGAAACTTCTTGACCAGGTTTAAGTGTGTATGACGGAATGTCAACACGTTTACCATCAACTTCGATATGACCGTGGTTAACGATTTGACGTGCTTGACGACGTGTACGAGCTAAACCTAATGAATATACAACTGCATCTAAACGTGCAGCAAGTAATTGCATGAAGTTTTCACCGTGTACACCATGTTGGTTACCAGCGATTTCGAATGTGTTACGGAATTGTCTTTCAGTCATGCCATATAAATAACGTAATTTTTGTTTCTCACGTAATTGTAAACCATACTCTGACATTTTTTTACGTTGATTAGGACCATGTTGTCCTGGTGCGTATGGACGTTTTTCTAATTCTTTACCTGTGCCACTTAAAGAAATACCTAAGCGACGAGATTTTTTCCAGTTTGAACCTCTGAATCGAGCCATAAATTGACTCCTCCTTTTTCTCTTTTATTGTTATGAAAAAACAAAAAAGAGTGTTGCATGCTTAATTGGATATATTGTTTTATGTGTCCTCGCCTCATAGCTACGGTTACACGGCACGCCCACTTTGGGAACAACATAGCGCCAATTAATATACAACTGCTAATTTCGTTTATTCACACAAAGAACATTGTACCATGATATATTAATCTGTCAATAGTCGACTTTGCGTTTGTTTGTGACAGCTAAACATAAAATTTATGATAATTGTTGTTCAATGATTTTTACAATCGCTTCTAATCCTTGTTTATCTTCATTATTAAAACGATTTGTGATTGGTGCATCTATATCTAAAACACCTATTACATTATTATCCTTATGAATAGGTACTACAATTTCAGATTTACTGTTAGCATCGCAGGCAATATGACCAGGAAATGCATTGACGTCTTCTACTAATTGTGTTTTATCTTGGGCAACAGCAGTACCACATACCCCTTTACCAATTGCGATATGTACACAAGCAGGATGTCCTTGAAATGGTCCGAGAATCAATTCGTTATCTTCTATTAAATAAAAGCCAATCCAGTTAATTTGATCTATTGAGTCATTTAATAATGCAGATACATTGCTTAGGATAGCAATCATATTTGACTCATCTTCAATTAAACCTGCAACTTGTTTTTGTAATAAATCATAATTTGTTTCAGTGACCTCTAGCATAAAAAACCTCACTTTTTACTTTTCATTTATTATAAAGACTGTTTTAATAGTAATCAATCAATAGATTTTAGAAGTTTTTCAAAATATCGTTATACATATGATTTAGGTGAGAATGAACTTATGATTAATTTTAAATAATTGAGATGATTCACTCATTTTCTCTTTAATGGGTAGGTATCTTACGTTATAATGAATAGTGATAAAATAGGAGGAGAAAACATATGGTATTGTATGTCATTTTAGCAATTATTGTCATTATACTGATTATTGTCGGTATATTATTCTATATGCGTTCCAACAAAAGTCAAATGATTGAAAAGGCTGAAACGCGTAAATCAAAAGTAGAACAATTACCCTATGATGAAAGTCTATCTCAATTATCTGAGCTAACTTTAACTGGGGAAACAAAAACGACTTATAACAGTTTAAAACAAAATGCATTAGATAGTAAAAATCAATATTTATTGCCAGTAGAAGAAAAAATTCATCAAGCGGAAGGATTACTTGATAAATTTAAGTTTTCACAAGCTCAAACTGAGATTGATGAAGCTTATGAACTAATGGATAAATATGAAGAAAACTACAACGAACTTAATTCAAATATTGAAAACATTTTAAATCTACATAAAGAAAGTGACCACCTATATGAAGAATGTAAGGTGGATTATCGTGAAATGAAGCGTGATGTGTTAGCCAATAGACATCAATTCGGTGAAGCGGCTGCTCCATTAGAACAAGAAATTGAAACTTTTGTTCCAGAGATGGAAACATACGAAACACTAAAAGAAGACGGCAATTATAACCAAGCGTATGATCACATCAAAACACTTAATGAAGATATGAATTATCTTAAAAAAGATATGGATGAAATTCCTGAATTAATTAGAGAAGCACAAAAGGAATTACCAGGTCAATTCCAAGATTTAAAATATGGTTGTCGCGATTTGAAGGTCGAGGGTTATGATTTAGACCATGTCAAAATTGATAGCTCATTACAGACGCTTAAAACAGAATTGAGTTTCGTAGAACCGATGATTAGTAGATTAGAATTAGACGAAGCAAATGATAAATTAAATAGTATCAATGATCGTCTAGATGAAATGTATGAATTAATCGAACATGAAGTGAAAGCAAAAAATGAAGTAGAAGAAACAAAAGAAGTCATCACAGATAATTTATTTAGAGCTAAAGAAATGAATTATACATTACAAACTGAAATTGAATATGTGCGTGAAAATTATTATATAAATGAAAGTGATGTTCAAAACGTCAGACAGTTTGAAAATGAAATTCAGAGTATGATTTCAGTTTATGATGAAATTCTACAAGAAATGGCAAAGTCAGCTGTAAGATATAGCGAAGTTCAAGATAACTTGAAATATATCGCAGAACATGTTGATGTTATCAATGAAAAACAGGAAAAATTACAAAATCATTTAATTCAACTTCGCGAAGATGAAGCAGAAGCAGAGGAAAATATCTTGCGTGTACAAAGTAAAAAAGAAGAAGTTTATAGAAAACTCTTGGCATCAAATTTACCAAGTGTACCTGAAAGATTCATCATTATGAAAAATGAAATAGATTACGAAGTGCGTGAAGTAAATAAAAAATTCAGTGTAAGACCGATTCATGTAAAACAACTTAAAGATAAAGTATCTAAAGTAGTCTTACAAATGAATAAATTTGAAGATGAAGCTACAGATGTCCTCGTTAATGCAGTTTATGCTGAAAAATTGATCGAATACGGTAACCGTTATCGTAAAGAAAGTTCAAATATTGATAAAAGTCTTAACGAAGCGGAACGTTTATTTAAAAACAATCGTTATAAACGATCAATTGAAATATCTGAACAAGCGCTTGAAAGTGTAGAACCAGGCGTTACAAAACAAATTGAATCACAAGTTATCAATTAAATAACAGTAATCTTTTTTGAGGCTGGAACATTTTTATGTTCCAGCCTCAAAAAATTTGTTGGACGTAGAAGTTCGCATTAATAGATTATTAATATTTAATGGTCATTCAAAAATTTATTTCGATAGTGATGAAGAAATTATATTTTAAAAACCAATTTCTATTTTAACTCTCTTTTCTTTTTAATAAAAGCGAGTATAATGCTAAAAGGGAAACTTTAAAATATGAAATAAAATGTTGATATAAAATATAAATATGAAACGTTTAAAAATATAAAATGATATACAATTGGAGTGAAAATATTGATTTATCTTGATAATGCAGCGACAACAAAACCAAGACAAGACGTATTAGATACCTATTTAAAAGTAAATGAGTCGTTATATTTTAATCCAAATAGTCCACATAAAGCAGGTATACAAGCAGAGCAGTTATTACAACAATCAAAAGATCAAATCAAAGCGCTATTTAAATTAGAAAAAGATTTTGATATTGTATTTACAAGTGGTGCAACTGAATCGAATAATATTGCAATTAAAGGAATTGCTTACAAGAAAAAGGCATTTGCAAATGTCATAATCACCTCTGTTTTAGAACATCCTTCTGTTTTAGAGGTGGTACGTTCGCTGGAAACTGAAGGGTTCGAAATAAGATATGTAAATATTACAAAAGATGGACAAATTGATTTAGAACATTTGGAATCGTTAATGTCAGACAATGTAGCACTCGTGACTTGTATGCATGTCAATAATATTATGGGACAAATTCAACCTGTCGAAGCAGTGTCAAAAATTGTTCATCAATACCCTAAAGCACATTTACATGTCGATGCAGTACAAGCAATAGGTAAAATTGCTTTGAATTTTGAAGCTGCTGACACACTGAGTTTAAGCGGCCATAAATTTCATGGCTTAAAAGGCCAAGGTCTTTTATTTGTTCGTAATTTACACCAAATTGAGCCCATTGTGCATGGTGGCGGTCAAGAGTATGGACTTAGAAGTGGCACAGTCAATCTTCCTATTGATATAGCTATCGTAAAGGCTTTGAAAGTCGCTGCTAAAGAAAGTACGCAACTGTATGAAAAACTAAGTGAGTTCAATCAGGAAATTATAAGATTTTTAAGTGGATTTACTGGAGTGAAAGTTAATTCTCCTAACGGTGCATCACCACATATTTTGAATATTGGCTTTCCGGGTGTGAAAGGCGAGGTTTTAGTAAATGCATTTTCAAAAAATGATATTATGCTTTCTACTACAAGTGCGTGTTCATCCAAAAAAGCTTCATTGAACGAGGTACTTTTAGCAATGGATATTCCAAAAAAGCAAATAGAAGGCAGTATTAGAATATCGATGGGTGCCAACACTACCGCTGAAGATATCCGTGATTTTAAAGAGAAATTTAAGCTTGTATATGAAGAAGTGAAGGAGTTGTTAATATGATTTATGATCACATTTTAGTGAGATATGGTGAGTTGACTTTAAAAGGTGCTAACCGTAAAATGTTTGTTAATAAATTACGTTCGAATGTCAAGCGTGCATTAATGCCACTGCAAGGATATAACGTCAAAGCCAATAGAGATAGAATGTACATTGAATTGTATGAAGGTGCAGATATTGAAGAAATGTGTCGTCGACTAGAAAAAGTATTTGGTATTTATTCTATCAGTCCTGTATTGAAAATTGATAAAACAATGGAAGCAGTACGTGATATAGCAGTAAAATTTGCACAAGGTTATGCACATGGAGATACATTTAAGATTGATGTCAAACGTTCAGATAAAAATTTTCCGTTTGATACCTATCAATTGCAAAAAGAACTCGGTGGTACAGTGTTAAACGCTACTGATAACCTAACAGTAGACGTACATAACCCGAACCATACGATTAAAGTAGAGGTTCGATTAGACGCTATTTATGTATATGATAAAGTGATTGCTGGATCTGGTGGATTACCAGTCGGTACAGGCGGTAAGACATTACTTATGTTATCTGGAGGTATAGATTCTCCAGTAGCTGGTATTGAAGTTATGAGAAGAGGTGTTACTGTAGAAGCCATTCATTTTCATAGTCCACCATTTACAAGTGAAAAGGCTAAGGATAAAGTAATTGAACTTACAAGAATCATGTCCACTCATGTAGGCCCTATAAAATTGCATATCGTGCCATTCACTGCTTTACAAAAACAAATTAACAAAGTGGTACATGAGCGTTATACGATGACTTCAACACGTAGAATGATGATGAGAGTAGCGGACAAGCTTGTGCATGATATTGAAGGACATGCCATAGTAAATGGAGAGAATTTAGGGCAGGTTGCAAGTCAAACCCTTAAGAGTATGTATGCTATCAATCATGTGACGTCTACACCAATTTTACGACCGCTTTTAACATTAGATAAAGAAGACATTGTGAAGAAAGCTAAAGAAATTGGCACATTTGACGTATCTATCCAACCATATGAAGACTGTTGTACAATCTTTACACCTAAAAATCCTGTGACGGAGCCAGATATTGAAAAGGTGGAAAAATTTGAAACAGTGTATGATTTTGAACCACTTGTACAGGAAGCATTTGAACAAATAGAAACATTAACAATTACGCCAGACTATCAAAGTGAAAAAGATACTGAAACGCAAGCACTGGCAGATGATTTATTTTAATTTTTATTATGAATATTCAATTCCATACAAACAACATTAGCTAATCAGACATAAGAATAAAACAGACAGGGGATGGAATTATGCTAGATTGGGATATTTCGATCGTTCTTATAATTATACTTCTAGGGTTTTTAGCAGCGTTTATTGATGCTGTTGTAGGTGGCGGCGGTTTAATTTCTATTCCGGCATTATTAGCTGTAGGTATGCCACCAGCTGTCGCTTTGGGTACAAATAAATTAGCAAGTTCATTTGGTTCACTTACAAGTGCATTTCGTTTCTTGAGATCGGGTAATGTCGATTTGAAGATAGTAGGAAAGTTATTTCCATTTGTATTTATTTTGGCAATTTGTGGCGCGAGTGTAGCCACATTTCTACCCGCCGAGCTTTTAAAACCACTGGTTATCATTATTTTGACGTTAGTCATGATTTATACATTGGTGAAAAAAGATTGGGGCAATGTACGTACATATACAAAATTGACATTTGGTAAAGCAATTTTATTTGTAAGTATTATGTCGCTCATTGGATTTTATGATGGTTTTTTAGGTGGCGGCACTGGCTCATTTATGCTTTTTATTCTACTTATGTTCGGTTTTGATTTTTTAGGTGCTGCTGGCAATGCAAAAGTATTAAATTTTGCTTCTAACTTAGGTGCTTTAATTTTGTTTATGATATTAGATCAAGTTGACTATTTTTATGGTTTGATTATGGCAGTAAGTATGATTTGCGGATCGTATGTTGGGGCGACTTTCGCAATTAAAAAAGGTGTCAGTTATGTAAAAACTTTATTTATCGTAGTAACTGCTATTTTGATTATTAAAAATGCTTACGATTATATTATGCAATTAATCAATTGATTACATTAAAAATAAAACTGTAATACTTCAATGGTATTCGGGTGTGTGTATGTTGCTGAGACAAAAATGTCTCAGCTTTTTTCATTTTAAAACGATTAGTTTTCTATACCACTCAGATCTTCCTCTTATTTTATTTTTCTTATAAAGGTATACATTGTTTAATTGATTATGTTTAAATTGTATTTGGAACGATTGAAAAAATATTCTGGGAGTGAATACGTTATGTCGAAAAAGAGAATAATAGCAATAGTACTTGCCGTAATA
Organism: Staphylococcus cohnii subsp. cohnii; assembly: GCF_002902365.1. Classification (GTDB taxonomy): domain Bacteria; phylum Bacillota; class Bacilli; order Staphylococcales; family Staphylococcaceae; genus Staphylococcus; species Staphylococcus cohnii. The sequence goes on from NZ_PPQC01000069.1 coordinate 68,014, forward strand.
ATCGTGCTTGGTGGTATTGTTATGAGTTCGATATCTACTGTGATATCTTCGCTTTTTAGTGAAGATGGCATGTCAGAAATGGATCCTTTTACTGAAACGGTAGAATCAGAAGGTGACAGTTCAAAACGCATTGTACACCTAACTTTAAATGGTGAAATTAGTGAAGGTACTGGTGAAGGATTGTTTGGAAGCTCTGGTTATAATCATGAAGCATTTCTCAAACAGTTGGATAAAGTGAAAAAAGATAGCTCGATAAAAGGTGTTTTATTAACCGTTAATACACCTGGCGGAGGTACATACCCAAGTGATGAAATTTATAAAAAAATTGAAGAAATAAAACAAAAACATAAAAAAGTTTATGTACATATGGATGCGATGGCTGCATCTGGTGGATATTATATTTCAGCCCCTGCCGATAAAATATATGCTGGCCCTCAATCTACTACTGGGTCCATTGGCGTTATTATGTCAAATGTTGATTATTCTGGATTACAAGAAAAACTAGGCATTAAGGAAAATGTCATTAAATCAGGTGAGCATAAAGACATTATGAGTAGCTCTCGAGAAATGACTAATGAGGAAAAAGATATCCTGCAATCTGTATTAGATGATAGTTATCAAAGATTTATTAATATTGTTGCAGAAGGTAGAGATATGCCAGAGAAAAAGGTTGAAAAGTTAGCTGATGGACGTATTTATAGTGCACAACAAGCTGAAAAGAACGGACTGATTGATGAAATTGGTTATAATGATAATGCGTTAAAAGCACTTAAGAATGACATAAAAGCAAAGGATGCAGAAGTGTTTAAATATAGTGCAGACGAAGGCTGGTTTAGTTCTATTTATTCAACTAAATCAACACTAGATCAATTCAAAAATGAATTAAGTGATTTGAAATCAATTATAAGCAATGATACAGAAGCTGAACCTATGTATCTATATAAAGGTTAGGTGTATAAAATGGAGCAGTATACAAATGAACAAACATTACAAACAACTCCAGAAAATGATAAATCTGATATAGAAGCAATGTATCAAAAACAATTAGCACAGTCTGTATATGCAGGTTTTGGTATAAGGTTTTGGAGTTTTATTATTGATTTACTCATTATATTTGGTATACGTGGACTGATATTGAAACCGATATATCATTTTACACATATAGATGAAATTAAGTTATGGATTGAATATTTTAGCCTAGGTCATCTTTTAGATGCGCTGGTATTTTATCTATACTTTGTATTATTAACCAAATTTTTCAAACAAACGATAGGTAAAATGATTTGTAATATTCGGGTAGAACGGATAGATCGTCAATCCCTTACATGGTCAGATGTATTATTTAGAGAGTGGATTGGACGTATTATAAATGGCGTGTTATTTAATTTACCTTACTTAGTTACTTTGTTTACAAATAAACACAGAGGTATTCATGATATCTTCGCTGACACGGTCGTAATCAGAAATAAATTCGAAAAATTATTTTATTTAAAAAAATAAAAGTAAACTTTAGTAATCTATGAGTTTATTTTGAGACAATAGATGGGTATACTATTGTAGTAAGAACTATTTAATAGGAGGCGTGCAACATGGCACAAATTACATTCAAACAAGAACCAGTAACACTATACGGTTCACAAGTAAAAAAAGGAGAATATGCGCCAGATTTTACTGTTTTAGATAATGATTTAAATGAAGTTAATTTAGAAACTTATGACGGACAAAAAAAATTAATTAGCGTTGTTCCGTCTATAGATACAGGTGTTTGTGACCAACAAACACGTAAATTTAATGAAGAAGCTGCTAAAGAAGATGGTGTAGTTTTAACAATTTCAGCAGACTTACCATTTGCACAAAAAAGATGGTGTGCGTCAAATGGATTAGAAAATGTAATCACATTGAGTGATCACAGAAACTTATCTTTTGGTAAAACGTACGGTGTTGTTATGGAAGAATTACGTTTATTAGCACGTTCTGTTTTCGTTTTAGATAAAAACAATAAAGTTGTTTATACTGAAATTGTTTCTGAAGGCACAAATTTCCCAGACTTTGATGCTGCATTAGAAGCTTATCGTAGTCTATAAATTATATAATATTGTCACATGATTATACTAGTAAAACTCATAAAACAGTATCGTTGACATTATAAATTAAACTGTCCATAATTATTTGGTAATATAAGTTAGGGTACTGACTTAGTTTCAATTAAATTATGGGCAGTTTTTTTAGAAAGGACTTTTAAATGGCACAAGAAGAAACAGTAATGGAACAATTATTTAAGGCACTTGATGAAAAAACCAAATCTTTAAATGAAGAGAATGGTCAAAGTTTCATAGAAAATTTAGGTCTTGCAATGGAAAATATTTATACGAATCAAAGATCATTGCTGGAACAAGCTACGTTACAAGATAGACGTAAAGCATTTCAATTTGCTTATTTAAATTTAATGCAAAAAGAAGATATTCAAGCAAATCATCAAATTACTCCTGATTCAATTGGAATGATTCTAGGTTTCCTTGCCGAGCATTTTTTAAAAAACAAAGAAGCATTTCATGTCGCAGATATTGCGAGTGGGGCTGGACATTTGAGCGCTTCTGTACATGAAGTATTAACTGAACATACAGTTATGCATCATCTTGTTGAAGTCGATCCAGTATTATCGCGTGTAAGTGTACATTTGGCAAACTTTTTAGAAATTCCATTTGATGTTTATCCCCAAGATGCTATCATGCCACTTCCTTTTGAAGACGCAGATGTTGTGATTGGTGATTTACCAATAGGATATTATCCAGTGGATGATAGAAGTAAAGAAATGGATTTAGGTTTTGAAGAAGGACATAGTTTTTCTCACTATTTATTAATTGAACAAGCAGTAACTGCATTAAAAGCATCAGGTTATGCGTTTTTAGTAGTACCTAGTAATTTATTTGAAGGTACGAATGTGAAACAGTTACAAAATTTCATTGCAACAGAAACAGAAATGCAAGCTTTTCTAAACTTGCCATCTACACTGTTTAAAAATGAAAAAGCGCGTAAATCGATACTCATTCTACAGAAAAAAGAAACTAATGTAACAAAGCCTGTAGAGGTTCTGTTAGCTAATATACCTGATTTCAAAAGCCCTCAACAATTTCAAGGTTTTTTACAAGATTTAAATGCTTGGATGATGGAAAATCATCCTGAAAATTAAACTGTAATATTCTTGAATTCTTACTGTATTAATGATTAAATAGATATGGATATAAAAAAACTTAATTTAAATTGGAGGCATTATGCTATGTCAAAATTAATTTTGGCTATTAACGCTGGTAGTTCATCATTGAAATTTCAACTTATTGAAATGCCGGAAGAAAAAATTATTACTAAAGGACTTATTGAACGTATTGGATTAAAAGATTCTGTATTTACTATTGAGGTAGGCGGAGAAAAACACAAATCAACTTTAGATATTGCAGACCACGAACAAGCGGTTAATATTATGTTGGAAAGCTTCAAAAAACATGGTGTGATTGATAGCATTTATGATATCGATGGCACAGGTCATCGTGTCGTACATGGTGGCGAATTATTCCCAAATTCAGTATATGTTACAGATGAAGTTGAGGAACAAATTGAGTCATTAAGTGAACTAGCACCATTACACAACCCTGCAAATTTAATGGGCATTCGTGCTTTTCGCAAATTATTACCAGAAATTCCACATGTAGCTATTTTTGATACTTCATTCCATCAAACAATGCCAGAGAAATCTTATTTATACAGCTTACCATACCAATATTATGAAGATTATGGTATTCGTAAATACGGATTCCACGGAACAAGTCATAAATATGTATCACAACGCGCTGCTGAAATTTTAGGCAAACCGATCGAAGAATTACGCATGATTTCATGTCATATCGGTAACGGAGCATCTATTGCTGCAATTGATGGTGGAGAATCTGTTGATACTTCTATGGGATTCACACCACTAGCTGGTGTTACTATGGGTACGCGTTCAGGGAATATTGACCCTGCCCTAATACCATTTATTATGGAAAAAACTGGAAAAAATGCTGAAGAAGTTCTGAATACATTAAATAAGGAATCTGGTTTGTTAGGTATTTCTGGTACTTCAAGTGATTTAAGAGATATTATTGATGAAGCAAAAGCAGGTAAAGAACGTGCGCAATTAGCATTAGATGTATTTGCATCAAGAATTCATAAATATATTGGTTCTTATGCGACACGTATGCACGGCGTAGATGTAATTATCTTTACTGCAGGCGTAGGTGAGAACTCTGACCCTGTTAGAGCAAAAGTTTTAGAAGGTTTAGAATTTATGGGTGTTTATTGGGATGCTAAGAAAAATGAAGCAATTCATGGTGAAGAAGGTTTCATTAACTATCCACATTCTCCTGTAAAAGTTATTGTTATTCCTACAAATGAAGAGGTAATGATTGCACGTGATGTAGTTAAATTTGGTAATCTTGAATAAATTTGAAATCAAAAGTATGATAGTTTAAAATGCACGATAGGTTATGACATAGTTTAAGATATAAAACAATGTTTAAAAATTAAAATCTATGATATAAATATCTAGCTTATAAATAATAGGGCCAATCCTTAATGTGGATTGGCCCTATTTATATTTGAAATATTACGATTTTGATCGTGCATGCTTGCCTGGGGATATGGCTCGAGCCTGTAGTCTCTCGTCCATATCATTTCCCCGGGCGTCAGCACGATGCAAAATCTCTATAATTTATATGTTATCTGCCTAGTTACCTTTAATTTAAATAGACATATATAAATTCCAAAAATAAAAGCTGTTTTTTGCAATTCTTAAGGTTTTATTTCAAATGCAGTAAGGTTCGTTTGTTGTTTTTGATTAAAGTTATTATCTGATATAAGAACTAAACTGTCGTGACCATTTGGCAATTTTGGACCAAAAGACATACCTTCTATGTTGTCAATATGTCCGATGTCTTGCGCATTAAGATTTGCAATTAATTGTTTTTTAACAGGTGTAACATGGTTCTTTTGCAGTGATTTGATATTTTTAGTATCTGTTCCGCTTGTGCTATCAATTTTATAAATACGTATATAATTTTTGAAATTGTTATTTTTATCTTGAACACTGGCACGCTCAAGTACAAGTAATTCCTTTTTATTCAATGTTAAAATTTCAGCTATTCCATTTTCAGCATCTTTGTTTTTTCCTGGTTTTTTTGAAATTGGATCTAGATTATAAGGCTTTTCTGAAATAACATCACCTTGACGATTATATTTTGTTAGGCGTGTTTTAGCGCTTGATTTTATGGTTGGTAATTGATCATCTTGAAGTAAAGGTGCTTCCATAGAAGTCCAAATATACTTACCATTTTCGGAAAAACTGCTACCTTCTAACGCAAGGTTATTTCTAAATCCATGTTTATTCTGATGTCCCATTTTAATAGGGGTATGGATTTGGAGATTACTAATAAATGTGCCATTTCTAGCAGCTGTCCTTATAAATGGATTGAAACCAAGTTCGCGATCGCCTTCACTTGTATAAAGCAGACGTTTATGATTTAAAGGGTCAATTCTTATCGACTCAGGGTCAGCTACAACATCATGTTGGTGCTTCTTAAATGATGTCTTACTTGGATATTTTGTGCCATTGGGTTGTGTTAAAAAGTGCATTTGAGTGAATTTCACTTTGTTAAATTTATGTTTATTGTAATTGATTTGAGCTTCATAAAACCTAGCAGGATTTTCTTCTGAGCGGTCGTCGCTAATCATTAGCCACTTTTTGGACTTAGCATCATAAGAAATACCAGAAAGACCGCCTATTTTTGTATTTTTGAATGATTTATTATAAGGGATGGTTTTTGTGTCAATATATTTTAATTGAGAAGCCGTTTTTTCATTTTTTACATCATCGTTATAAGCATATGTATGTGTTGACGCAGAAATAAAAAAAGCACTAATAGATAAACTAACCATCATCATTCTCTTAAATTGGTTCATATCATTTACTCCTTTATGGTATGCCTTAATTCTATTTTACATATTTGATATGAAGCTCATTTAAGGATGATATAACAATTTCTTAACAACTAAACAGGCGATGTGAAGATGATTAAGCAAAAAAGATAGTTTTACACGATATACAGTGTAAAACTATCTTTTTTCTATAGCTGAATGTCTTTATTAAATAAGTTGTACTTTAACGTTAATGTGCTTGATACTTGGATCTAAATTCATCTGTAGCTACCTGTGGTTGGAAATCTTCAGGAAGTTCTTCTGTACGTACGACCAACACGTCACAAGGAGAGTGACGCACAATCGCTTCTGATACAGAACCTACGATAAATCTTTCAACTGCGTTTAAACCTGATGTACCACACATAATTAAATCTGCATCAACATCAGCAGCTAATTTTTTAGGTATGATTGCTTTCGGTGAACCAAATTCTAGTCTCGTTTCAACTTCAGTAACACCAGCATTCGTAGCCACTTCTTTATAACCTTTTAATAAATCATCAGAGAAGTTTTTTGATTTTTCAGTAAATTGCGCATCATAAACTTCATAAGAAGAGTAAGTTCTTGAATCAATAACATTTACGATTGTTAGTTTTGAATCATTACGTTTTGCAACTTCTACAGCTTTATTAAATGCCCATTCAGCTTCATGTGATCCATCGACTGCGATTAAAATATTTTTATACGTTAGCATCACAATTACCTCCTTCATCTTCTTGCTTATATTATACCACTATTTACAGAATATTAACATAATTCGCCTTAATACATGTTGTAAAAATACCCTAAACTATGATTGCGCTTTCATATAATACGCGTTACTATAAATTTGGAGGTGGATAAAATGATAATAGGTATTCCGAAAGAGATTAAAAACAATGAAAATAGGGTGAGTTTATCACCAAGTGGCGTACATGCATTAGTAGAACAAGGTCACTCAGTTATTGTTGAAAAATCTGCTGGTTTAGGTTCATATTTTGAAGACGAAGATTATATTACAGCTGGAGCTAAAATTGGTGATGTACCGGCTGAAGTATGGAACGTTGATATGGTTATGAAAGTTAAAGAACCATTAGAAGAAGAGTTCCAATATTTTAAGGAAGGGTTAATACTATTTACTTATTTACATTTAGCAAATGAAAAGAAACTCACACAAGCTTTATTAGATAATAAAGTAATAGGTATTGCTTATGAAACAGTTCAATTGCAAGATAAAACATTACCATTATTAACGCCGATGAGTGAAGTGGCAGGGCGTATGTCTGCACAAATTGGTGCTGAATTTTTACAAAAATATAAAGGCGGTATGGGTATTTTACTTGGTGGTGTACCTGGCGTAGCTAAAGGTCGCGTAACGATTATCGGCGGCGGTCAAGCCGGTACAAATGCTGCTAAAATTGCATTAGGTTTAGGTGCCGATGTAACAATTTTAGATGTTAACCCTAAGCGTTTACAAGAGCTTGAAGATTTATTTGATGGCCGTGTACACACAATTATGTCTAATCCATTAAATATTGAAGAATGTGTTAAAAATAGTGACTTAGTCATCGGTGCGGTATTAATTCCTGGTGCCAAAGCACCAAACCTAGTTACTGAAGACATGGTAAAATCCATGAAAGACGGTTCGGTAATCGTTGATATTGCTATAGACCAAGGTGGTATTTTCGAAACGACTGACCGTATTTCAACACATGACGATCCAACATATAAAAAACATGGCGTTGTACATTATGCTGTGGCTAATATGCCTGGTGCAGTACCACGTACTTCTACTATTGCATTAAATAATGCAACGTTACCTTATGCATTACAAATTGCGGGAAAAGGTTATTTAAAAGCATTACAAGATAATGAACCTTTATCATTAGGTTTAAATACTATTAATGGCGTATTAACCAATAAAGGTGTTGGTAAAGCTTTGAATTTACCATATTCTAACGTTGAAAGCACTCTAAAATAATAAAAAATAACAAACAAAAACTGGTAATCTCTTCCATATAGTAGAGGTTACCAGTTTTTAAATTCAGTTTTAATACGATTTATTAAAATTTAGTGCACGCGTAATAAGCTTTTAAAATATAATATAAAATTTGATATTTGTATTAAAACAATTACTTAAGTGAAGAGCATTATAAAGTGGATTGTCAATGGTCTTATGGAAATTGTGTTGCCATTATATATTGAAATTTTCACAAAGTATATATGCTATTGTTATACAATTTTTGTACCATGTACCTCTTGAAAAGGAAATGCAGTAATGAGTTCTTGAACATTAGATTTTGTTAAACCGCCACCAGGCATGATTTCAATCTTTCCTCCTGAATTCACGACCAATTTACCAAGTTGATTTAAATTGTCAAAAATATTGGTGTCAGTCGGACCCCCATGTGTGAGTAATCTACTAAACCCAAGTTCAATTAATTTGTGTAATGCTTTTACTTGACCTTCTAAATGTATTTCATCAAACGCCATATGACAAACAACAGGTATCGGCGATGCTAGTTGTTTTAATGTTTTCATTTGCCATTCATTCAATGTGTTATCATCTGTTAAACAACCGAATACAAAATAATCAATATCAAATGATTTAATTGCTTTAATATCTCGCTGCATAATTTCAAAGTCATATAGGCTATATACAAAATCGCCACCGCGTGGACGAATCATGACAGCAATTTCTACGTCGTTTGCTTTGCAAATTTCAGTAGCAATTTCAACCATTCCTATACTTGGCGTGGTTCCTCCGACATGTAAATGATCACACAATTCAACACGATCTGCGCCATTTTCAATTGCATATTCAACTTGTTGGATTGTTTCAACTACGGCTTCTTTGATCATTTTTCGTAACCTGTCAAACTTTCATTTCCATTTTCAGTTACGAGAATATCATCTTCAATACGGACACCAGCTACACCAGGCACATAGATGCCAGGTTCAACAGTTACAACCATCCCTGGTACAAATTCATTTGCATTTGTACTAGAAACATCTTGATATTCATGCTCTTCTAATCCAAGACCATGCCCTAGTCGATGAGGGAAATAGTCTCCGTATCCATCATCTGTAATAATACCTCGGGCAATAGCGTCTATATCTTTAATTTTTACACCAGGTTTAATTGCAGCGATTGCCTCTTGTTCAGCTTTTAATACGATATCGTATATGTTTTGAGCATCTGAGCTAGGTTGTCCAAATTTAATTGTTCTTGTCATATCACTACAATAATTTTCATAAATGACACCTAAATCAAATAATACGAATTCATTATTTTGTAATTGACGTTCACCAGGTATACCATGTGGTGACGCTGCATGATCACCGAAGAGGACCATCGTATCAAAGCTCATTTCATTTACGCCATACGCTTTGATTTCATATTCAATGTGATTAACAACTTGTCGTTCTGTCACACCTTCTTTTAAGAAACTTGCACCAATTTCAATACATTTATCTGCAAGTTCACATGCTTTACGAATTTTAGCAATTTCAGAGTCACTTTTAACATTACGTAGTGACTTTATTGTTTGATCAATATCACCGAACGCTTTTACATCAAAAGCTGCGATTAATTCACGTTGACGTTGCACAGTTAAATGTGCCGCTTCAACTAACATTTTATTGAAAGTAAAGGGATACTTATCTAATGCATTTTCTGTATCAAGGTAACCAATGATTTCACCATCAAATGGTGAAGCCTTTACTTCTTCGACTTCTAATTGTGGACAAAATAGGACTTGATCGCCATTTTCTTTGATTAATAATGCTAGTAAACGTTCATGAGGATCACTTAAATAGCCTGTGAAATAAAAGATGTTCAATGGGGTAGTAATCCATGCTGCGTCAGCTTGTTGTGATTTTAATGATTCTATAACTTGTTGTAACTTCATTTTACTGCCTCCTAAATATATGATTATATTAATTTTAAGTTAGTTGTGTAAGGAATTCAAAAATAATATGTTGAAATAAGATATATTGCTAAAATTATTAAAAGAATTATCATATATAAGCACGTATTTTGTTAAAAGCGTGTTATAACTATTAATAATTGTGGTATATATAAAATAAATAGTTTTATGGGAGGAATTATCGATATGAAATTATCTTTTCATGGACAATCAACGATTTATTTTGAAGCGAATGGCAAAAAAGTAATTGTTGATCCATTTATTACGGGCAACGATTTATCCGATTTAGATGCTGAAACTTTAGAAGTTGATTATATTATTTTGACACATGGTCATGGAGATCATTTTGGTGATACGATTGAATTAGCAAATCGAAATCACGCAACAGTTATTGGTTCAGCAGAATTAGGTGATTATTTAACGACTACTAAAAACGTTGAAAATGTTAGACCTATGAATATTGGTGGTAAAGCAGAATTTGATTTTGGAACGGTTAAGTTTGTACAAGCGTTTCATAGTTCTAGCTTGACTGACGACAATGGTATTCCCGTATATTTAGGTATGCCGATGGGGCTAATTTTAGAAATAGAAGGCAAGACGATTTATCATACTGGTGATACAGGATTATTTGGTGACATGAAATTAATTGCCGAACGTCATCCAGTTGACATTTGTTTTATTCCAATTGGTGATAATTTCACAATGGGCATTGATGATGCTAGTTTTGCAATTAATCAGTTCATTAAACCTAAAATTACAATACCAATTCACTACAATACATTTGACTTAATCAAACAAAATCCAGACGACTTCAAGTCAGCTGTTTCAGAAGGTGAAGTACAGATATTAAATCCAGGAGACGCAGTTCAACTTTAAAGTGATTGCGATATAAACAGCTTACACATAAAATGTAAACGCCAATTTCACTAACATCATAGTAGAAATTGGCGTTTACTTTGTTTTTTATGGAATTGAACTAATTGTTGCAATGAGATGATTTTCCCAGTTATTAAACCGTTGTACTATTTTACTATTAGCACAGGGATGCTTGCTCTTTTAGCAACTTTGTGACTCACACTACCTAGTACGAATTTTTTCTTTTCTTCGGCACGACGGTTACTGAGGACAACTATTTCATATTTACCACTATTTGCTTCTTTTACCAATTGTTCTTTGGCATTACCACGTACAATGATTTCATCATATTTGATGCCATATTCATCGAGCGTATTTCGAGTGCTTTCTAACCCTTTACTACGTTTTTCAACAAGCTTATCTAAATGAACACCAGATTTAATCGATGCTTGTGCATCTTGCTCACTGATTGCATTAAGAATTGTTACAACAGTATCTTCGCCAGCTAATTTAGAAACTTCTTTAAGTGCTTTTTCATTTTTAAGTGTTGTATCAACACCTAGTAAAATATTTTTAAACATTATTCCATCCCTCCTTAATTCTATTCTAATTAAAGTTTATCACAAATCAAATTAAAAATTATATATTTTCATATTAACAGAGTAAAAAGTTTTATAGATATTAATATCTTAGTGAATATATGTCATAATTAAAGTTAAAATATATTTTTCAAGTGATTAAATCGCAATTTTAGTTATAAAAAGTTATAATATCATAGAAAATGTCCAAAAATGAGGTTATTACAATGACAAAGCATGAGCAAATTTTATCTTATATCGAATCTTTAGCAGTAGGGCAAAAAATTTCTGTTAGAAAAATAGCGAAAGATTTAAATGTCTCTGAAGGGACAGCTTATCGTGCGATCAAAGATGCCGGTAGAATTGGTTTAGTAGCAACAATCGATAGAGTTGGTACTGTCCGAATAGAAAAGAAAACACGTGAACAAATTGAACAACTTACATTTGGAGAAATTGTAAAAATAATTGATGGACAAGTATTAGGAGGAAGAAATGGCCTCATCAAGACATTAACAAAATTTGCTATTGGCGCAATGGAAATTGATGATGTGGTAAAGTATTTAAGTCCGCATACATTGTTGATTGTAGGAAATCGAAAAGACGTACAATTAGCCGCTTTGAAAAGAGGAAATGCAGTATTGATTACAGGTGGTTTTAGAACGTCCAATGAAATAATCAAATATGCTGATGAACATGATTTACCAATACTATCATCTAATTATGATACATATTTAGTTGCAAATATTATTAACAGAGCGATGTATAATCAAATGATTCGGAAAGAAATATTAGTCGTCGAAGATATAGTGAAATCTGTGAATGAAGATACTGTAGTTTTTGACAATATGACGTTGCACGATTATAAAGAAAAAGCAAAACGCACAGGTCACTCCAGATTTCCAGTTATCGATGAACATTGGCGTTTAGTTGGTATCATTACGAGTAAAGAAATTATTAAAATGGAAGACAAGGATACTTTAGCACATTTTATGACTAAGTCTCCGCTTAATGTACAACTATCAACTACAGTAGCAAATTGTGCACATATGATGATTTGGGAAGGTATCGAATTATTACCAGTGATTTCACCAAGCAAAAAATTAATTGGTGTAATTACAAGAAAAGATGTGTTGACAGCAATGCAATTATTAAGTCGTCAACCCCAGGTAGGCGAAACTATTAATGATCAAGTAGCTAAACATATTACAATTGCAAATGATGATATTCAAGTACAAACTTCGCCTTTACTTACAAATCAGTTTGGCACACTGAGTAAAGCGGTGTTTGTAGCTATTATTGAAGAAACTGTGCGTTATGAAATGCGGAAGTTAAAGAAACTTGAAGTAATGATTGAAAGTTTAAATATCATTTACATTAAGATTGTGCAAATTGAATCTGAAATTAATGTACATTATGATATGTTAGATGTAGGAAGAAATTTTGCTAAATTAGAAGTAACGATGACAAGTGATGGTAAACATGTTGCAAAAGCAATGATTATTTGTCAAATGATAGATTAAAAGCATATATAACTTAAAAAAGGAAGATAAAAATGACGATAGAATTTAACCAAATTATGGATGAAATAAAAGCGGTTCAAACAGTAATTATACATAGACATGTAAGACCAGACCCAGATGCTTATGGATCACAACTTGGAATGAAAAATTATTTGAAACTTAAATTTCCAGAAAAGAATATTTATGCAGTAGGAGAAGGAGAACCGTCACTTGATTTTATCGGTACTTTTGATGATATTAGTGATGACCAATATAACGAAGCATTGGTTATCGTATGTGATACTGCTAATTCTCCTAGAATCAGTGACCATAGATTCAATGCTGGCAAACGTCTTGTTAAAATAGATCATCATCCAGCAGTTGACCAATACGGAGATATTAACTATGTGAATGACCAAGCATCATCAACGAGTGAGATTATTTTTGATTTTATAAGTCATTTTAATGATCAATCACTAATTGATGATTCTGTAGCAAGAGTATTATATTTAGGTATTGTAGGCGATACTGGACGGTTTTTATTCAATAATACAACACCACATACTATGGAAGTCGCAAGCCAATTATTAAAATATTCATTTAACCATCAGCAAGAATTGAATAAATTAGGGGAAAAAGATCCAAAACTATTACCTTTTCAAGGCTATGTTTTACAGAATTTTGATTTAAATGAAAAAGGTTTCTGTAAGGTGAAAATCACCAAAGATGTACTTGAACAATTTGATATTGTAGCGAATGAAGCTTCGCTTTTTGTCAATGCGATTGCTGATATTCAAGGGTTGAAAATATGGGTGTTTGCGGTAGATGAAGGTTCCGAGATTAGATGTCGTATTCGTTCTAAAGGTATCGTCATTAATGATATTGCTAACACATTTGGTGGTGGAGGTCATCCGAATGCATCTGGTGTTTCAGTTGCAGATTGGCACCAATTTGAAGCATTAGCACAAGCATTAAATAATAAATTGTAATATTAAGGAGGTATTTGCTGATGGTTGCGCATTTAAACGTTCATACATCGTATGACTTATTGAATTCAAGTATTAAAATTAAAGATGTCATTGCGAAAGCAGCGAAAGAAGGTTATACATCGTTAGCAATTACAGATACAAACGTTTTATATGGGTACCCTCAATTTTATGACGCGTGTATTACAGCAAATATCCATCCTATATTTGGAATGACGATTTATCTTACAGATGGTTTGTCATCAGTTGAAACTATAGTACTTGCTAAAAATAATCATGGTCTAAAAGATTTATTTAAATTATCTTCTGCGATAAAAATGAAAGAGAAGACTGAAACGCCAATAGAGTGGCTAAATAAATATATTGATCATTTGGTTATCATATTTAAAAATGTTACGGAAGCACACCAAAGTATATTACAAAATTTCACTGATAAAGATGATATATTTGTAAATCACAATAGCCAACAAAGATTAGATTTTCCTGTTGTATGGGCGCAAAGTACAAATTATCTAAATGAAGATGATGCGGATACTTTAACGGCTTTAGCTGCTATCAAAAATAATGAGAAATTAGATTTGGTTAAAGAAGTTCATAATTATAATGCACATATGTATAGTCAGTCCGATTTGGATGCGTTTAATTTAAGCGAGCAAATTTGGCAAAATACAAATTACGTTGCGTCCATTTGTAATGCCGAACTACAATATCATCAATCGTTATTACCTAAATTCAAAACACCGAGTAACCAACCGTCTAAAGATTACCTTTATCAAGTTCTCCAACAAAATTTAAAACAACTAAATTTACCCAATGCTTCATTACAAAAATACGATAACAGGCTTAATCATGAATATGAGATTATCACACGCATGGGTTTTGAAGATTATTTTTTAATTGTTAGTGATTTAATCCATTATGCTAAAACGCATGATGTATTAGTCGGTCCGGGTCGTGGTTCATCTGCTGGCTCCTTAGTCAGTTATCTATTAGATATTACGACGGTTGATCCCATTAAATATAACTTGTTATTTGAGCGATTTTTAAATCCTGAACGTGTTACTATGCCAGATATTGATATCGATTTTGAAGATACGCATAGAGAAAAAGTGATTAAATACGTACAAGAAAAATATGGTGATAACCACGTTGCTGGCATTGTGACGTTTGGTCATTTATTAGCGAGGGCAGTTTCAAGAGATGTAGGTCGAATTATGGGTTTTGATGAAATAACATTAAATGAGATCTCATCTTTAATCCCTCATAAGTTAGGTATTACATTAGATGAGGCATATGAGCAAACTGAATTTAAACAATTTGTGCATAGAAATCATCGGCATGAACGCTGGTTTGAAATTTGTAAAAAATTAGAAGGATTGCCACGACATACGTCAACACATGCAGCAGGGATCATTATAAACGATCATCCTTTATATGAATATACACCATTAACTTTAGGAGATACGGGGTTATTGACACAGTGGACCATGACTGAAGCTGAACGTATTGGCCTTTTAAAAATTGATTTTCTAGGTTTACGAAACTTATCTATTATTCATCAAATCGTTAAACAAGTAAAAAGAGATATGAATATTGATATAGATATTGAAGCCATTCCTTTTAATGATCCAAAAGTATTTCAGTTACTCTCGCAGGGTGACACAACAGGTGTATTCCAATTAGAATCTGATGGCATACGAAATGTATTGAAAAAGTTACAGCCAGAACAATTTGAAGATATTGTGGCAGTAACTTCTTTGTATAGACCAGGACCTATGGAAGAAATTCCAACCTATATTACAAGAAGACACTTCCCTGAAAAAGTACAATATTTGCATAAAGATTTAGAACCTATATTAAAAACTACTTACGGTGTAATTATTTATCAAGAACAAATTATGCAAATCGCGAGTAAGTTTGCTAATTTTAGTTATGGTGAAGCGGATATATTAAGACGTGCTATGAGTAAAAAAAATCGTGCAGTATTAGAGAGTGAGCGACAACATTTTGTAGAAGGTGCTTTAAGTAACGGATATGATGAACGATTAAGCAAGCAGATTTTTGATTTGATTTTAAAATTTGCAGACTATGGCTTTGCACGTGCACATGCAGTGAGCTATTCTAAAATAGCTTATATTATGAGTTATTTAAAAGTACACTATGCTAATTATTTTTATGCCAATATATTGAGCAATTCAATTGGTAGCGAAAAAAAGACGGCACAAATGATTGATGAAGCGAAACATCAGCAATTAAATATATTGGCACCTAATATTAATGAAAGTCATTGGTTTTATAAAGCAAGTAATAAAGGTATTTATCTATCTTTAGGTGCGATTAAAGGCATAGGTTATCAAAGTGTTAAACTCATCGTCGATGAAAGAAAAAATAATGGTGCATATAAAGATTTCTTTGACTTTACACGTCGTATCCCTAAAAGAATAAAGAGTAGGAAATTACTTGAAGCATTAATATTAGTCGGCGCTTTTGATACATTTGGTAAGAATCGAGCGACTTTATTGCAGTCTATTGACCAAGTATTAGATGACGTTTCCGATGTTGAACAAGATGGTTTTATTTTTGATGTGTTGACACCTAAAACAACATATGAAGAAAAAGAAGAGCTACCAGATCAAGTGTTAAGTGATTATGAAAAAGAATATTTAGGGTTTTATGTATCTACTCATCCTGTAGAAAAAGCATTTGAAGAAAAACAATATCTTGGTATTTATAAACTTAATAATGCCAGAGATAATCAACCAATCTTTGTTCAAATCGACCAGTTAAAACGTATTCGTACTAAAAATGGACAAAACATGGCATTTATTACGTTAAATGACGGTCTTAACAATTTAGATGGTGTAGTGTTCCCAGACGCATATAAAAAATTTGAGGTATATTTAAACAATACAGATACGCTTATCGTGAAAGGTAAATTTGAAAATAGAAATAATAAAAAGCAACTTATTATTAATCAAATAGAAAATGTTGCGTCATTTGAGAACAATAAATTAGCAAATGCGAAACAAATAATCATTAGAAATATTGAAAGTTTATCGGAAATAAAACAGTGGTTAAATTCACAAGAGACTGCAGACGATATCCCAGTGAAATATTTTCAAGAAAAACAAAATCAATTTAAAATAATAGGTTTTATATCACGTGAAAAAGAGAAAATTGAAGTGCTTATATCTAAGTTTTCACCGTGGGATATAAGGATAATTTAACTTTATCAAGTCTATAAACTATGATATAGTAAACTGATGGTTAAGTTGAAACTTGCCATCAGTTTATATTAAATGATGACATCTATACTTCATGTGAAATATATGTTTTTATTACAAAAGTTAACATACAACTTGTGCTTGCTATTTAATGCTAACGATAACATTTGTAATTTATGTTAGATTGTAATAAAAATATATATGACTGATTAAAATTATTGAATGTAAGGGGTAGGTTTACATGACATTAAGAGACGACGCACTAGAAATGCATAGAATAAATCAAGGTAAATTAGAAGTTACACCAAAAGTACAAGTGACCAATAAAGAAGAGTTGAGTTTAGCGTATTCACCTGGTGTAGCTGAGCCATGTAAAGAAATACACGAAGACCCTAGAAAAGTATTTGAATATACCATGAAAGCAAATACAATCGCAGTTGTTACAGATGGTACGGCTGTACTTGGACTGGGTGACATAGGTCCAGAAGCTAGTATTCCAGTAATGGAAGGTAAAGCAGTTTTGTTTAAAAGTTTTTCAGGCATAGATGGTGTACCAATTGCACTAAATACTACGGATACAGATGAAATCGTTAATACAGTGAAATTATTAGAACCTAACTATGGTGGCATTAATCTTGAAGATATTTCTGCACCACGTTGTTTTGAAATAGAAGAGCGTTTGAAAAAAGAAACAAAAATACCTGTTTTTCATGATGATCAACATGGTACAGCAATTGTTACAGTCGCAGGTATGATAAATGCGCTACGCATTATAGATAAAGAATTATCAGATATAAAAGTGGTACTTAACGGAGCTGGCGCAGCAGGTATGGCAATTGTTCAATTACTGTATTCATACGGTGTTAGAGATATGATTATGTGTGATTCAAAAGGTGCAATTTATGAAGGCCGTTCCCACGGAATGAATGATACAAAATCATTTGTAGCTAAATGGACAAACAGAGATAGAGTAGAAGGTTCATTAAATGATGTAATTAAAGATGCTGATGTATTTATTGGTGTTTCTGTAGCTGATTTATTAACAAAAGAAATGGTTGAGTCAATGGCTAAAGATCCAATTATATTTGCAATGGCGAATCCTAACCCTGAAATCAACCCTGATGTAGCAAAAGAAGCAGGCGCCAAAGTAATTGGAACGGGTCGTTCTGATTATCCAAATCAAATCAATAACGTACTTGCATTTCCTGGTATATTCAGAGGTGCATTAGATGTAGAAGCTACACACATTAATGAAGAGATGAAACAAGCTGCAGTAGAAGCAATTGCAGACTTAATTAAACCGGAAGAATTAAATCCAGATTACTGCATTCCAGGTCCATTTGATAAACGTGTTGCACCTTCTGTTGCTAGAGAAGTTGCAAAAGCTGCAATGGAAACAGGGGTAGCAAGAACAGATATGGATCCAGAAGAAATTTATAATAAAACAATGAAATTAACAGACTTAGATAAATAATATTCATGAATACTGATCTCAAAATATTGAGTTTATAATATTGGAAAGACAGTAATGGTTAAGTGGAGGTTTAAAATGTTTAAAGATTTTTTCAATAGAAGTAGTAAAAAGAAAAAATATGTGACTGTTTCTGATTCAAAACAAAGTGATGTTCCAGCGGGAATTATGACGAAATGCCCGAAATGTAAAAAGATTATGTATACCAAAGAATTAGCTGAAAATTTAAACGTATGTTTCAATTGTGATCATCACATTGCTTTAACAGCGTATAAAAGAATTGAAGCCATTTCTGATGAAGGTACATTCACAGAATTTGACAAAGGAATGACCTCTGCGAATCCATTGGATTTTCCAAGTTATGAAGAAAAAATTCAAAAAGATCAACAAAAAACAGATTTAAATGAAGCTGTTGTTACTGGTACAGCGTATTTAGAAGGCATTGAATTTGGTGTAGCTGTGATGGATGCTCGATTTAGAATGGGGAGCATGGGGTCAGTTGTTGGTGAAAAGATTTGCAGAATTATTGAACATTGTACTGAGCACCGTTTACCATTTATCCTATTTTCTGCTAGTGGTGGTGCTAGAATGCAAGAAGGTATCATATCATTAATGCAGATGGGTAAAACAAGTGTCACATTAAAAAGACATATGGATCATGGATTGCTATACATTTCATATATTACAAATCCAACAACAGGTGGCGTATCGGCAAGTTTTGCTTCAGTTGGTGATATTAATTTAAGTGAACCCAAAGCACTCATTGGTTTTGCTGGCAGACGTGTGATCGAACAGACGATTAATGAAAAGTTACCTGACGACTTCCAAACTGCTGAATTTTTATTAGAACATGGACAACTAGATAAGGTTGTACATAGAAAAGAAATGAAAGTAACACTTTCTAATATTCTAAAAATGCACCAAGAGGTGAAGACGAATGCTTGACTTTGAAAAGCCGCTTTTTGAAATAAAAAATAAAATTGAATCGTTGAAAGAATCACAAGAAAAAAATGATGTGGACTTACAGGAAGAAATTGATATGCTTGAGGCGTCCTTAGAACGTGAAACTCAAAAAGTATATACTAATTTAAAGCCTTGGGACCGTGTACAATTAGCGCGCTTACAAGAAAGACCTACATCATTAGATTATATACCGTATATTTTTGATTCCTTTATTGAATTACATGGTGATCGTAATTTTCGAGATGATCCAGCTATGATTGGTGGTATTGGATATTTAAATGGCCAAGCAGTAACAGTAGTTGGACAACAGCGGGGTAAAGATACCAAAGATAATATTTATCGTAATTTTGGTATGGCGCATCCTGAGGGGTATAGAAAAGCATTACGTTTAATGAAACAGGCTGAAAAATTCAACCGACCTATTTTCACTTTTATTGATACAAAAGGTGCTTATCCAGGAAAAGCAGCAGAAGAACGTGGTCAAAGTGAGTCTATAGCTAAAAATCTCATTGAAATGGCAGCACTTAAAGTGCCAGTCATTGCAATTGTAATAGGTGAAGGTGGAAGCGGTGGGGCTTTAGGTCTTGGTATTTCAAATCGTTTGTTAATGCTTGAAAACAGCACTTATTCTGTTATTTCACCAGAAGGTGCATCTGCATTACTATGGAAAGATAGTAATTTGGCACAAATAGCTGCTGAAACAATGAAGATTACGGCAGAAGATTTATATGAGTTGAAAATTGCTGATGAGGTTTTAAAAGAACCACTTGGCGGTGCTCATCATGATATTGAAACACAAGCACAAAGTATTAAAACAGCATTTTTAAATCATTTGAGTGAATTAAATGCACTTAATGAACAACAAATCATAGATAATCGTTATGATAAATTTAGAAATATTGGATCATTTAATGAATAACTAAAAAGGCCTTGATGTTTACACCAACAAAACAATTTTTTACTACACATTCTTGCTATGAGTCATTTATTGACTAAGTTTTTCAAAGAGCATTATATTGGAGTCAGGTTTCAATACTTGATTTCATATTAGTGCTCTTATTTTTATTGAATAAAGCAATGTAGAAATGGAAAATTGAGATACCTGTTTAATAAAGTGAAGTTAAAGGTATGATAAAGTATAGTTGTTTTGACAATGTTAGATAAATTAAAAGGAAACGCTTTCGTATTGTAAAATGTTTTTTTACTATAATTAAAAACGTTTACATGAGTTACTATGCCTTATTTTAATGGCACCTTCTATGATTTTATGGTATTTTTAGAATAAGAAATACATGTTAGAAAGGTATGTCGTCATGAAAAAAATTGCAGTGTTGACTAGCGGTGGAGATTCACCAGGCATGAACGCGGCTATTAGAGCTGTTGTTAGAAAAGCGATTTATAATAATATTGAAGTTTATGGTGTTTACCAAGGCTATCAAGGATTATTAAACGATGATATCGAGAAGTTAGAGCTCGGTTCTGTTGGTGATACAATCCAACGTGGCGGAACTTTTCTGTATTCAGCAAGATGTCCTGAATTTAAAGAAGCAGAAGTTCGGAAAAAAGCAATAGATAACTTACGCAAAAGAGGGATTGAGGGACTAGTGGTTATCGGTGGAGACGGTAGCTATAGAGGTGCTCAACGTATAAGTGAAGAATGTAAAGAAATTCAAACGATAGGAGTACCAGGTACAATTGACAATGATATCAACGGTTCCGATTTTACAATAGGATTTGATACAGCTTTAAATACTATTATAGATTGTGTTGATAAAATTCGTGATACGGCCTCAAGTCATGCAAGAACTTTTATAATTGAAGTTATGGGTCGTGATTGTGGAGACTTAGCTCTATGGGCTGGACTTTCAGTTGGGGCAGAAACAATTATTGTCCCAGAAGTAGAAACGGATATTAAAGACGTTGCTGAGAAAATTGATAATGGGATAAGACGTGGAAAAAAACATTCCATTGTTATGGTTGCAGAAGGTTGTATGTCTGGAGAAGATTGCGCAAAAGAATTGACAAAGTACATTAATGTCGATGCGCGCGTATCTGTACTTGGCCATATCCAACGTGGTGGCAGTCCAAGTGGCGCAGATAGAGTGCTTGCTTCACGATTAGGTGGACATGCTGTAGACTTATTGCTAGAAGGAAAAACAGCAATTGGTGTTGGTATTCGCAACAATGAATTAACAGATACATCGTTTGAAGAAATATTCAGATCAAACGAACACAAATTTGATTTTGAAACTTTTGCTTTAGCAAATGAATTATCGATATAAAATACTGGGAGGCATTAATAATGAGAAAAACTAAAATTGTTTGTACAATAGGACCTGCATCAGAGTCTGAAGAAATGCTAGAGAAATTAATTAAAGCTGGAATGAATGTTGCAAGATTGAATTTCTCACATGGTGATCATGCAGAACATAAAGCTAGAATTGATAGAATTCGTGAAGTATCTCATAGATTGGGCAAAACAGTCGCTATACTATTAGATACTAAAGGTCCTGAAATCCGTACTCACAACATGAAAGATGGTGTTATTGAACTTGAAAAAGGTACGGAAGTCATCGTAAGTATGACTGAAGTTGAAGGTACACCAGAAAAATTCTCAGTAACTTACGATAATCTAATAAATGATGTTCAAGAAGGTTCATATATTTTATTAGATGATGGTCTTATTGAATTACAAGTAAAACAAATAGACAAAGCTAAAGGTGAAGTTGTTTGTGATGTTTTAAATACTGGAGAGTTAAAAAATAAAAAAGGTGTTAACTTACCGGGTGTTAAAGTAAGTTTACCTGGCATTACTGATAAAGATGCTGAAGATATTAAATTCGGTATAAGTGAAAATATTGACTTTATCGCTGCAAGTTTTGTTCGTCGTCCAAGTGATGTATTAGATATTCGTAGATTACTTGAAGATGGTAACAATACAAACATTAGCATTATTCCTAAAATTGAAAATCAAGAAGGTATTGATAACATTAAGGAAATACTTGAAGTTTCAGACGGTTTAATGGTTGCGCGTGGTGATATGGGTGTTGAAATACCACCTGAATCAGTACCAATGGTGCAAAAAGACTTAATCAGACAATGTAACAAATTAGGTAAACCTGTTATCACAGCGACGCAAATGTTAGATTCAATGCAACGTAATCCTCGTGCAACACGTGCTGAAGCAAGTGACGTTGCGAATGCGATTTATGACGGTACAGACGCAGTTATGCTTTCAGGCGAAACTGCTGCTGGATTATACCCAGAAGAAGCAGTTAAAACAATGCGTAATATTGCAATTTCAGCTGAAGCTGCACAAGATTATAAACGATTATTATCAGATCGTACTAAATTAGTGCAAACTTCATTAGTTAATGCAATTGGTGTTTCAGTAGCGCATACTGCATTAAATTTAAATGTAAAAGCAATAGTCGCAGCAACTGAGAGTGGGTCAACAGCTAGAACAATTTCTAAATATCGTCCTAAATCAGATATTATTGCAGTTACACCTCATGCTGAAACTGCACGTCAATGTGCATTAGTTTGGGGTATCCATCCTGTTGTTAAAGAAGGACGTAAAACAACAGATGCTATGCTGAACACAGCAGTTGCTACAGCGGTTGAAACTGAAAAAGTTCAAAATGGTGATTTAATCATTATTACAGCAGGCGTACCTACTGGTGAAAAAGGAACTACGAATATGATGAAGTTACATTTAGTTGGTGATGAGTTAGCTAAAGGTCAAGGTATCGGTAGAAACTCAGTAGTTGGAAATACTTTAGTAGTTAATGATGCGAGTGAACTTGAAGGCAAAGATTTAAGTGAAACAGTTATTGTAACAACTTCTGTAGATGAAACGCTCGTTCCTTATATTGAACAAGCAAGTGGCTTAATTGCTGAAGAAAGTGGTATTACGTCACCAAGTGCAATTATAGGTCTAGAAAAAGGTATTCCAACAATTGTTGGTGTTGAAAATGCGACTAAAGAGATACAAAATGACATCTTGATTACTGTAGATGCAAATCAAGGTAAAGTATTCGAAGGATATGCGAACGTACTTTAATCACATTAGTCATTATTCATGCATTAAACAGCATAAATGACAATATAAATAAAATAAGAGGACCAATCCTTATTAAGGATTGGTCCTCTTTATATTTAAAATATTACGATTTTGACAGTGCATGCTTGCCTGGGGATATGGCTCGCGCCTGTAGTCTCTCACTCATATCATTTCGCGGCCGTCAGCACGATGCAAAATCGGTAAAATTTATATTTTGTTATTTAAAAAATAAGGACTTTCATATAATTTAATAAATGCCCTCAAACTAAATTAACGAAGTGCCTTATGTATAAAGATTACAACATGGCTCAACTTACACTACCAATAGAAATTTCAATTTTTATTACCACAAATGATACATCACGACATGTGAATGAGATCGTTGAAACAATCTTTGAAAATGTATTTGATGAATTCAAACATCATCGTGATGCTACGCATATCATCCCTAAGTGATGTTGAAAATTATTCTATATGCGTATACACAATTTTTTTAACGGATTAAAACCAATAGCCAGTGCAATTTACTTCTCTCTATAACTATAAAAAAATAGCTATGAAGAAATCTGTGACGATAGATTTCTTCATAGCTAATCTTAATATATTTTTTTCTGAAACTATAGCTATTCCTTTATAATTGTCACTTAAAATCCTGTTTCTTATCTTTCTTACATAAAAAGATTGCGCATATGGAGAAAGTGCAAAACGCATAAATAACTCGAAATTGAATGTATATTTTAACTACCTTGATATGATATATACAACGAAAATTAAAATACGTAAACATTTTAGTTCTAGACAACACATATTGATTGTCTATCATCCTCTTCCCATAAAGCAAAGCCCAAGACTATTTTATGTCTTGGGATGTTTTTATTAACTAATTGAAATAGTAAAGTGCTAATGCAAGATTAATGATGCAGTTATTTTACATCTGAACTTGCGATTTTTTTATATCTTAGATACATAAGACTCAGGATGATAAACCAAATAGGTGTTAAATAAACTGCTCTTCTTGTCTCTACATTTACAAAAAGTAAGCAAAAGACTAAAAAGAAGAACGCTAAAATGATATATCCTATATATTTACCACCAAATAATTTATAGGTAGCATTTTTGTGCATTTCTGGATTTTGGCGATGATAATTAATATAAGCAACTATGATTAGTGCCCAAACGACTAAAAACAACACTGTGGAAACGGTTGTAATATATGTAAATACTAAAGTTGCATTTGGAATAATGTAATTTAATAATGCTGAAATTAATAATAACGCACATGATACTAAGATAGCTATATGAGGTACTCCATTTTTGTTTGTTTTTTCAAAAATAGGCGGTGCTTGCTGTTGATTTGAAAGTCCAAATAACATACGACTGTTTGAAAATATACCGCTATTACAAGATGAAGCAGCAGCTGTTAATACTACAAAGTTAATGATTCCTGCTGCAAATGGAATACCGATTAAAGCAAATAATCTAACAAAAGGACTTTCTTCAGGATTAATATTGTTCCAAGGAATGATGGACATTATTACAGTCAATGCACCGACATAAAAGATTAAGATTCTTATCGGTACACTATTAATTGCTTTTGGAATGGTTTTAGTTGGATCTTTTGTTTCACCAGCCGTTACTCCGATTAATTCAATTCCTACAAAAGAAAAGAGTGCCATTTGGAATGACATTAAAAATCCACTAATTCCTTTAGGAAAAATACCATGTTGATATAAATTGGTTAATGATGTATGTCCAAATTGTGTGTCGTATGCCATGATAATCATTACCACACCAACGACGATAAGTGCCAAGATTGTAACGACTTTAATGATTGAGAACCAGAACTCTAGTTCACCGAAAAGTTTAGCACTCAGTAAATTTAATGACATTAAAATTAATACACAAAATAGAGCACTTATCCAATTAGGTATATGCGGAAACCAGAAACTGACATATTTTGCAACTGCTGTGACTTCAGCCATACCTGTAATAATCCAGCATAACCAATACGTCCATCCGGTAACAAACCCGGCAAATGAACCTATATATTGATTTGTCACATCAGCAAAAGATTTAAAATTTGTATTTGTTACAAGTATTTCTCCTAAGCCACGCATAAACATAAATAACATAAATCCTATAATGATATATGTAAGTAAAATAGACGGGCCTGTTAATGCTATGGTTTGACCAGCACCTAAGAAAAGTCCTGTACCGATTGCGCCTCCAATTGCAATTAACTGTATATGTCTATTGCTGAGTTCTCTTTGTAGCTGTTGTTTTGCCATAAGTTTTAACTCCTTTATTAAGTTATTTATTATTATGATACGCAATCTAAAATAAAACAATACTTTTTTATAGTTGTATCTCAAAAAAACCAGTGTAATATTATATTAATAATTTGTTATTAATCATGATAACCAATTAAAAACTTTGATAAATTGAAGAAAGGGTAATTACATATTAGAATGATGATATAACAACGTTCATTAATTAGGGCGTGTTTATGGGCATATAAACAAATTATCGTTTCTTAATGATTAATCAGGACTTTAAACGGAAATATTCACAAAAACGTAAATATTGGCTATAATAGTTTATGAAAGCCGTTTCATTATGAAATAGAAAAGGGGAATATATATGGCAGAGTTACAAAAAGGTTTAGAAGGGGTAATTGCAGCAGAAACAAAAGTGAGCTCAATCATTGATAGTCAACTTACATATGCTGGCTATGAAATTGATGATTTAGCCGAAAATGCTGAATTTGAAGAAGTTGTCTTTTTATTATGGCATTACAGATTACCTAATAAAGAAGAACTACAAACATTTAAAGAAAAACTCTTTAAGTATATGACATTAAATCCTAGAGTGTATAATCATTTTAAAGAATATGCTACTAGTAATGTACATCCAATGACAGCGTTAAGAACATCAGTGTCTTACGTTGCACATTTTGATGAACATGCTGAGGATGAAAGTGAAGATCAAACAATGGAACGTGCAGTGCGTATCCAAGCTAAAATCGCCTCACTTGTTACAGCGTATGCTAGAGTTAGAGAAGGTAAAGAACCTGTCAAACCTAATAGTGATTTAAATTATGCCGGGAACTTCTTATATATGTTACGTGGTGAATTACCAACAGATATTGAAGTTGAAGCATTTAATAAGGCATTGGTACTACATGCAGATCACGAGTTGAATGCTTCTACCTTTACTGCTAGATGTGCAGTGTCTTCATTATCAGACATGTATTCAGGTATTGTAGCAGCTGTCGGATCTTTAAAAGGTCCATTACACGGTGGGGCAAATGAACGTGTGATGAGCATGCTATCAGAAGTTAAGTCTATTGATGACGTAGACGAATACATTGATAATAAAATTAAAAATAAAGAAAAAATAATGGGGTTCGGTCACCGTGTATATAAAAATGGTGATCCAAGAGCAAAATTCTTGAAAGAGATGAGTAGAAAAATTACTTCAGAAACAGGTCAAAGTCAGTTATTTGATATATCTGTAAAAATAGCTGATAAAATGAAAGAAGAAAAAGGCCTTATCGCCAATGTAGACTTCTATAGTGCAACTGTATATCACAGTATGAATATTGAACATGATTTATTCACACCAATTTTTGCAGTTAGCAGAACTTCAGGTTGGATTGCACATATTCTTGAACAGTACAGAGACAATAGAATTATGCGTCCAAGAGCGCAATATATTGGTGAAACCAATAGAACATATGAACCAATAGAACATATGAACCAATTGAACAAAGATAATTACGAATTAGCATTCTAAAAAATAATACAAATGACGGAGGTATTTTTACATGGCAGGAGAAAAAGTAGTAAAATCAGCAGAAGGGTTAACTGTACCAAATAATCCTATCATTCCTTATATTATTGGAGACGGTATCGGCCCAGATATTTGGTCAGCTGCTAGCAGAGTCATCGATGCAGCTGTAGAACAAGCTTATAATGGTGAAAAGAAAATTGAATGGAAAGAAGTACTTGCTGGTCAAAAAGCTTATGATGAAACAGGCGAATGGTTACCGCAAGAAACTTTAGATACAATTAATGAATATTTAATCGCAATTAAAGGACCACTTACTACACCAATCGGTGGTGGTATTCGTTCATTAAACGTTGCACTACGTCAAGAACTTGATTTGTTTACTTGTTTAAGACCAGTACGTTGGTTCCAAGGCGTTCCTTCACCAGTTAAACGTCCAGAAGATACTGATATGGTTATTTTCCGCGAAAACACAGAAGATATCTATGCTGGTATTGAATTTAAAGAAGGTACTCCAGAAGTTAAAAAATTAATTGACTTCTTACAAGATGAAATGGGCGCTAAAAATATCAGATTCCCAGAAACATCAGGAATTGGTGTAAAACCAGTTTCTAAAGAAGGTACAGAGCGTTTAGTGCGCGCAGCAATTCAATATGCTCTAGATAATAATCGTAAATCTGTAACTTTAGTTCATAAAGGTAATATCATGAAATTTACAGAAGGTGCTTTCAAACAATGGGGTTATGATTTAGCACATAATGAATTTGGTGATAAAGTATTTACTTGGCAACAATATGATGAAATTGTTGAAAAAGACGGTAAAGAAAAAGCGAATGAAATTCAAGAACAAGCTGAAAAAGACGGTAAAATTATTATTAAAGATTCTATTGCAGACATTTTCTTACAACAAATCTTGACGCGTCCTGCAGATCACGATGTTGTAGCTACGATGAATCTTAATGGTGACTATGTGTCAGATGCCTTAGCAGCACAAGTTGGCGGAATTGGAATTGCACCAGGAGCAAATATTAACTATGAAACTGGCCATGCGATATTTGAAGCAACGCACGGTACTGCTCCAAAATATGCCGGTTTAAATAAAGTAAACCCATCTTCTGAAATTTTAAGTGCTTCATTAATGCTTGAACACTTAGGTTGGCAAGAAGCTGCTGATAAGATTACTGAGTCTATTGAAAAAACAATAGCTTCAAAAGTTGTTACTTATGACTTTGCACGTTTAATGGACGGTGCAAAAGAAGTATCTACATCTGAATTCGCAGATGAATTAATCAAAAATATTAAATAAATGAACAACAAATACTATAACGAAGTATTTTTCAAATGAAGAAGCATAATTTTAGTTAAGAGCGAGGATATGAAATCATTTTTATAATGATTTCTATCTCGCTCTTTTTAATTTTGCTTGAATGCATGTTGCTAACTAGCAATAATTGGCCTTAATTTGGTTGAAAAGAAACAATTACTAGTTTGAATATAAAGTTAATGTTAAGTTAGTATTAAGATAAACAATATTATTTATTTAAAATGCTGGAGATAGGTTCATTGAAGAATTGTTTAAGAAGACGATACAAATTATTTGTTCATTCTTTACAAATAACTAATTATTTTCTATTTATTAAGTTTATGTAAAAAAACTTTTAAGTATGTTATTTTTATTAAAATTTACGTTATAATTAATTTGTAATCATAAAATTGGAGGTATACTATGTCACAAAAAGTACTTGTAGTAGATGATGAGCAATCAATTGTAACCTTGTTAAAATATAATTTAGAGCAAGCTGGATACATAGTGGATGTTGCCTATGATGGTGAAGAAGCCTTAGAAAAAGTGAATACTGTAAATCCGGAATTGGTTGTATTAGATGTTATGCTTCCTAAGAAAGATGGTATCGAAGTTTGTAAAACAATTCGATCTGATAAAAATTTAGTACCAATTTTGATGTTAACTGCTAAAGATGATGAATTTGATCGTGTGTTAGGTTTAGAGCTTGGTGCAGACGATTATATGACTAAACCGTTTTCACCGAGAGAGGTTGTCGCAAGAGTTAAAGCTATTTTAAGACGCTCTGCAATGATCAATGAAGCAGTACCAGTTGAAAATGATGAGGATGATATTTTAATTGGTACTATAAGAATTAGACCAGAATATTTTGAAGTTTATCGCGAAGATGAATTATTAGAGCTCACGCCTAAAGAGTTTGAACTGTTACTTTACCTTATTGAAAGACAAGGCAGAGTAATCACGCGAGAACATATGTTAAATTCTGTTTGGAATTATGAATTTGCAGGTGATTCAAGAATTGTGGATGTACATATAAGTCATTTAAGAGATAAATTAGAAGAGAATCCGAAACAACCTAAATTGATAAAAACAGTTAGAGGTTTAGGTTATAAATTGGAAAGACCTAAAGTCTAATGCTAAAGTTTAACCAAAGACTCTTATTTTTATTATGTACCATCGTTATCATTAGTTTTGTTGCATTAGGTGCAATAATTACACATGTCATTTATAATACTGTCATTTCGAGCCAACAAGGTGACTTAGAGCATCAAGCACAACATTTAGTTAGTTTATATAATCATGATAAAACAGATGAAATCAAAGATATTGCAAAAAATGAAAATTTCACATTTATACTCACGAAAGATAACGATGAAGTGTTTTCCACAAAAGAAAGGATCCAATTTAACGACGATATTAATAATGAAGCGAATCCATCTAAAATAGTTTACGATAAATTCGGGGATGATCGAAGATACACTTTTAAAACATCGATTAGAGATAAAGATGTGATTATCAGTGGTATTAATAATCAAATCCTAGAATTACAAATAGGTATATGGAAATATGTTGGCTTAATTGGATTATTTGTTTTGGTTATTATTTTCTTTGTCGTCAGAAGTATTAATAGAACTTACATTAGACCCATTAATGAAGTGACATATGCTACCAATCTTTTAGCTGAAGGTTATTATCATGTAAGAGTTCCAGAAAGTAATGTAAAAGAAACAAGGGAACTATTCGTCACCACTAATGAGTTAGCCAGAAGATTACAACGCTTAAATCATAAACAAAAGTTGCAATCTAATCGCTTGAAAACAACGATAGAAAATATACCTAGTTCAATTTTAATGATTGATAAATATGGCGAAATTGTAATTGCCAATAAATCGTATTACGATGTGTTTAGTCCAGACAATGTTGTAGAACATAAAAGTTATATTGATTTTATAGATCCAGAGATACAGAAGTTAATCGCTGCAGCATTTAAAGTTGAAAAACCAACATATGATCAAATCGAATTGACGATTGACCAGGTCCATCAAAAATATTTTGACACTGCATGTATTCCAATTTTATCTAAAAATAAAAAAAATCTTTATGGTATGGTTGTTGTGCTACATGATATTACGAATTTGAAAAAGTTGGAAAATTTAAGACGTGAATTTGTGGCTAATGTATCTCATGAATTGAAAACACCAATCACATCTATAAAAGGATTTGCCGAAACACTGTTAGACGGTGCAAAAGATGATGAACAAACATTAAATGACTTTTTAAAAATTATTTCTAAAGAATCTAATCGTATTGAAACATTAGTATATGACTTGTTAGATTTATCTCATGTTGAAAAACAAACACAATTGGAAACAGAGCCAACAAGTTTGTCTGAAATTGCTGAATCAACAATGAGACATATGCAAAATATCGCAGAAAGTAAAAATATAACAATCGTTAATGAAATTGCACCAGATATTATTATAGAAGCGAATAAAGATAAAGTTTCGCAAGTAGCACTTAATTTACTTTCGAACGCAATAAGTTATTCTAAAGTATCTGGACAAGTCATCGTGCGTGTTTTCAAAGAAGGTAATAAGCGCATGCTTGAAGTTCAAGATTTTGGTATTGGCATTAGCAAACAAGATCAAAAACACATATTTGAACGCTTTTATCGTGTAGATAAAGCACGTAGTAGAGATTCTGGAGGTACTGGTCTAGGTTTATCTATTACGAAACATATTATGGAAGCACATCAAGGTAGAATTAATGTGTTTAGTGAACCGGAAAAAGGTTCTACCTTTAGAGTCACATTTTTTGAATAAAATAATATCTGCAATCGATTTAACCATAATTGGTCAAGGTTAAATCGATTGTTTTATTTTGTGACTGTAAAATTCAATGAAAGTATATATTTAATCAATTTGATGATGCTTGTGTTGTCATGTACATGCGTAAAGGTGCACAGAAGGAATAAGATAGAGGATTAATTGAGCAGAGACTCATGCGCTTGCATCAGTCGTACAAGTACATAAAATTAAAAAGTATGCCTTTATCAGTGACTACCAATCTAATGCTAATTAGTTGAGAAGCTCAATTTGACGCAACGTCATCGAATGAATACGGATTGTCCTATAATTTATGATAAAATGAAAAGTAAATATGTGTTGGAGGTTAAAATATTGAATAAATTAATTTTAATTGATGGAAACAGTTTAAGCTTTAGAGCTTTTTATGCGTTACCATTATTACAAAATAAAGCTGGTATTCATACGAACGCCGTTTATGGTTTTGCAATGTTGTTGGAAAAGATAATTAAAGAAGAACAGCCCACACATTTTTTAGTCGCTTTTGATGCTGGGAAAACAACATTTAGACACGCGCAATATAGTGAATATAAAGGTGGACGACAATCCACTCCTCCAGAGCTTAGTGAGCAATTTCCATACGTGAGACAGCTATTGGATGCATATCGTATTAAACGTTATGAATTAGAAAACTATGAAGCAGATGATATAATAGGTACATTAAGTAAACAAGCTAATCAAGAAAACTTCCAAACAATAATCATTACAGGAGATCGTGATTTAACACAGTTAGCAACCGATGATGTAACCATTTATTATACTAAAAAAGGTGTGACAGACGTCGACCATTATACACCGACGTTTATAGCTGAAAAATATAATGGTCTAACACCGAAACAAATTATCGACATGAAAGGTTTAATGGGGGACACTTCAGATAATATTCCTGGAGTAGCTGGTGTCGGTGAAAAAACAGCAATTAAACTATTGAAGCAATTTTCAACTGTTGAAAATGTATACGATCACCTAGATGAAGTATCAGGAAAAAAACTGAAAGAAAAACTTGAAAATAGTAAAGATGATGCTTTAATGAGTAAAACATTAGCAACCATCAATTGTGATAGCCCGATTGATGTATCGTTAGAGGATACAAAATTACCGGATCATTCAGATACTGAGGATAAAATTGAACTATTTAAAAAGTTAGAATTCAATCAACTCTTAGATCAGATGGATGCTTCAAATAATGTAACTGAAGTGCAAGACATGGATATTGAAATAGAAGATAATTTTACAAACGTTGATTTCAACTCATTAGAAGCAGCTACTATCCATTTTGAATTGGATGGTGCCAACTACTTAAAGGATAATATTTTGAAATTTGGTTTGTTTGATGGTCAACATTATGTTGTAGTTAATGCAGAACAATTAACTCAGAATCAATCATTAATTGCTTGGCTTGAAGACGATAAAACTGAAAAGATTGTTTATGATGCCAAAAAATCTTATGTTGTTGCACATCGACTTGGTATTAGTATTAAGCATATTGTGTTTGATGTGATGTTAGCAAGTTACATTATTGATCCTTCACGCACAATTGATGACGTGAATTCTGTGGTGGCAAACTATGGTCAACATTATGTCCAATCAAGTGTAGCGATATATGGAAAAGGCAAGAAAAAACATGTCCCTGCAGATGACGTATTAAATCCTTATGTGGGGTCTATTATCAATGCTATCAGTCAAGTTAAACCAAAAATTCAACAACAATTGGATGAATATAATCAAACCGATTTATTGTATGATTTAGAATTACCATTAGCACAGATATTAAGTGAAATGGAAGAAACTGGAATTTATACAGAAATCAGTGAATTACAACAAATGGAAACAGAAATTCAAAGTAAATTAGATGTCTTAATAGATAACATCTATGACGCTGCTGGTGAAAAGTTTAATATTAACTCACCAAAACAATTAGGTGTCGTATTATTTGAAACATTAAAATTACCTGTGATTAAAAAGACTAAAACAGGATACTCTACTGCAGTTGATGTGTTAGAACAGTTGCAAGGGGAACATCCAATCATAGAGTATATTTTAGAATATAGACAATTAGCGAAATTACAATCAACGTATGTTGAAGGGTTACAAAAAGTGATTGCTGAAGATAATCGTATTCATACTCGTTTTAATCAAACATTGGCTCAAACAGGGCGTTTATCATCAATTGATCCAAATCTTCAAAATATACCAGTGCGTTTAGAAGAAGGTAGAAAAATTAGAAAAGCATTTAAATCAAGTGATAAAAATAACGTTATATTTTCAGCGGATTATTCACAAATTGAATTAAGAGTATTGGCACATATAACGCAAGATGAAAGTTTGAAACAAGCGTTCATCAATGATGAAGATATCCACACGGCCACAGCAGTAAAAGTGTTTGATGTGGATCCTGAAAATGTAGATAGTTTAATGCGTAGACAAGCAAAAGCCGTGAACTTTGGTATCGTATATGGTATAAGTGACTATGGTTTAAGCCAAAGTTTAGGTATAACTAGAAAACAAGCTAAAAAATTCATAGATGATTATCTAGATAGTTTCCCTGGCGTCAAACAATATATGGAAGACATAGTTAAAGACTGTAAAGCACAAGGCTATGTAGAAACACTGCTTCACAGAAGACGCTATATTCCAGATATCACTAGTAGAAACTTTAATTTAAGAGGTTTTGCTGAAAGAACAGCGATGAACACACCTATACAAGGTAGCGCAGCAGATATTATCAAACTTGCGATGGTACATTTTGCTAATGAGGTTAAACATACAGATTTTCATGCTCAGCTATTATTACAAGTTCACGATGAGTTGATTTTTGAAGTACCAAAAGAAGAAGTAAATGATTTTGAAAAATTCATTGAAAAAATAATGGATAATGCATTGAAGTTGGATGTTCCATTGAAAGTTGAATCTAGTTATGGACAAACATGGTATGACGCGAAATGAAATAGAAAGAGGGGAATATAGTGCCTGAACTACCTGAAGTTGAACATGTTACAAGAGGAATAAGACCTTTTGTACAAGGGCAAAAAATTGAGGATATTATTTTCTCTGATAAAGTGATAGAAGGGAAAAATAATCAAAAAGAAACGATTATTAAAGGTCTATCTTTAGATACATTCAAAAATTTTACTAAGAGTTACACGATTAATAATATTGAAAGACGTAGTAAGTATATTGTCTTTTATATTCAAAATAATTCAACACAACGAATTCTAATTAGTCATTTAGGTATGGCTGGTGGTTTTTTTGTTGTAGATGATTTAGATGACATTAGTGCTCCTAATTATCGTAAACATTGGCATGTTATTTTTAAATTAGATAATGACAAACTATTAGTTTATTCAGATATTCGCAGATTTGGAGAGATTAGAAATGTTGCTTCATTTGAAAGATATCCATCATTTTTAGAAATCGCACCAGAACCTTTTGAGAAAGAAGCATTACCACATTATATGTCTTGGTTTGATAAAAAATTATATCAAAATAAACCAATCAAACAAATGATACTAGACCATAGAGTGATTTCAGGTTGTGGTAACATCTATGCTTGTGAAGCATTGTTTAGAGCTGGCATTCACCCAGCACGTA
Source organism: Staphylococcus cohnii subsp. cohnii (assembly GCF_002902365.1). Taxonomy (GTDB): domain Bacteria; phylum Bacillota; class Bacilli; order Staphylococcales; family Staphylococcaceae; genus Staphylococcus; species Staphylococcus cohnii. The sequence goes on from NZ_PPQC01000069.1 coordinate 103,114, forward strand.
TATCTAAGGATTTAAATCATCAAGAAAAAGAAATGTTATTTTATTATGTTCGAGAAGTACTAGAAGCGGGTATAAAATATGGTGGTACTAGTATTTCAGATTATCGTCATGCGGATGGAAGTACTGGTACAATGCAACAATATTTAAATGTATATAAACAAAAGACATGTAAAGTGTGCGGAAATGATATTGAGACACAAATTATTGCAACACGCAATAGTCATTTCTGTCCTGTATGTCAAAAATGAAGGAAGAGTGAAATTATGCCTAAAGTTATTGGATTAACTGGTGGTATCGCATCAGGAAAATCAACTGTTTCAGAATTGTTAACAGCACATGGTTTTAAAATTGTAGATGCAGATATTGCATCACGTAAAGCAGTTGAAAAAGGCTCTGAAGGGCTTGAACAAGTTCGTGCAACATTTGGAGAAGAAGCAATTGATGAAGATGGTAATATGGATCGCGGGTATGTAGGAGATATCGTCTTCAATTATCCCGAAAAAAGATTAGAATTAAATGAAATCGTCCATCCTATTGTTAGAAACATTATGGAACAAGAAAAAGAAGCATTTTTAAAAGATGGCTATAATGTAATCATGGACATTCCTTTACTTTATGAAAATGAATTGCAAGATACAGTAGATGAGGTATGGCTTGTTTATACTTCAGAAAGTATCCAAATAGATAGATTAATGCAACGCAATGATATTTCTATGGAAGATGCAAAGGCACGTGTTTATAGTCAAATATCCATAGACAAAAAACGCAGAATGGCAGATCACGTCATCGATAATCGAGATTCTAAATTAGATTTACAACAAAACTTAGAACAATTATTGACCGATGAAGGCTATATTGAAAGTGAAACAGGTCATTCGCAAGAAATATAAAAATAAATATAAAATGTGTGTAATAAAACATACACGCTTAATTCCTTCAAAGTGGACAATTAATAAATGAAAACTTTGGAGGGATTTTTTTACATTTATAACGATTTGTAACATGCAGATTATGGAGAAATAATAAGAATGTGAAACTACAGGATTGAACTATATCATCAGGCAAGCATGCACGAAAATCACAGGATAGAAATATCAAAGCAATAAATGATGATTTCATAAAAATTTAATCATTTAGAAAACTATAATTTTAATTGTTTTAAGATTTTTAAATTTTATTCAAGAAAACGCTTTCGCATTTATCGATTTATGTTATACTAATTCCATAAAGTATAACACTAAAACGAGGGGTGCTTCGAATGACGACAAATATTGCAATTAATGGAATGGGTAGGATAGGTAGAATGGTATTAAGAATAGCGCTTAAAAATGAAAATATGAATGTAGTCGCGATTAATGCTAGCTATCCACCGGAAACAATTGCTCACCTAATCAATTATGATACAACACATGGTAACTACGATTTAAAAGTAGAACCTATTGAGAATGGTATAAAAGTCGATGAACATGAAATTAAACTTGTAGCTGACAGAAACCCAGAGAATTTACCATGGGCTGAACTTGATGTAGATATTGTAATTGAAGCTACTGGTAAATTTAATCATGGAGATAAAGCAGTCGCTCATATTACTGCTGGAGCTAAAAAAGTATTGTTAACAGGACCATCAAAAGGTGGAGATGTTCAAATGATTGTTAAAGGTGTAAATAATGATCAATTGGACATTGAAAAATATGATATCTTTAGTAATGCGTCTTGTACAACGAATTGTATTGGACCTGTAGCTAAAGTGCTTAATGACCAATTTGGTATTCAAAATGGTTTAATGACAACAGTACATGCCATTACCAATGATCAAAATAATATCGATAATCCACATAAAGATTTAAGACGTGCTCGTTCATGCAATGAAAGTATTATTCCTACTTCGACAGGTGCTGCTAAAGCACTAAAAGAAGTTTTACCTGAACTAGAAGGAAAACTTCACGGTATGGCTTTAAGAGTGCCAACTAAAAATGTATCATTAGTTGATTTAGTAGTTGATTTAGATAAGAGTGTGACAGTAGAACAAGTTAATGATGCTTTCAGAAATAATACGTTAGAAGATGTGATTGCTACTGAAGATGCGCCACTTGTATCTATGGATTTTAACACAAATCCACATTCAGCTATTATCGATACGCAAAGTACAATGATAATGGGTGATAATAAAGTAAAAGTGATAGCTTGGTATGATAACGAATGGGGTTATTCAAATAGAGTTGTTGATGTCGCTGAAGAAATTGGTCAATTATTAAAAAATAATGTATCAACTGTTGTTAATTAAGAGTGCAATTATTATTAGTGTTTTACATGGTTATTGCTTTGTAATTGCTTAATCAAGAAAAATAATTTATTGTTAACTTATATCTAAACCTCTCGTTAAAGTGAAATAATAGTTTCACTTTAACGAGAGGTTTTAACTTTAAATATGAAGAACCAGTGAATCTAAATAGGTAAATGAAATTATTGTGTAATACCATTCTTTTGTGACTTAATGATTTATAGTATAATGAATGGTAATCAAATTGAGAGGGTGGTAATTCGATGAAATGCCCGAAATGTAGTTCAACGCACTCTCGCGTTGTAGATTCACGACATGCTGATGAAGTAAATGCGATTAGACGTAGAAGAGAATGTGAACAATGCGGCACAAGGTTTACTACGTTTGAACATATTGAAAAAAGACCGCTAATCGTTGTAAAAAAAGATGGTACACGTGAACAATTTTTGCGTGAAAAAATACTCAATGGTTTGGTGCGCTCTTGTGAAAAAAGACCTGTGCGTTATCAACAATTAGAAGATATTACCAATAATGTGGAGTGGAAGCTAAGAGATGAAGGACGTGCTGAAATATCTTCAAGAGAAATTGGGGAACACGTTATGAACTTATTAATGCATGTTGATCAAGTTTCTTATGTGCGTTTTGCATCTGTTTACAAAGAATTTAAAGATGTTGATCAATTATTACAATCAATGCAAGGGATTTTAGCAGAAAACAAACGGAGTGATTCTTAAATGGGATTACAATCCTATGATTATGGTTTGAGGCCACAAGATGACTTTCACGTGTTACGTCATTTTTATTTAAATCATAAGCATTTAGAAATTCTAAATAGATTATTTACGCCAATGATTGGATCAAATGCTATCGGTTTGTATCATTATTTGAATCAATTTGTGGAATTTAAGCAAGATGTTGTCTTGACTCATTATATTATTATGAATGAATTGAAAATTAATCTACTTGAATTCAGGAAAGAAATGGATTTATTAGAAGGCATTGGTTTATTAAAATCTTTTGTTCATCATTCTAAGCAACACTCTTCTTTCGTTTACAAACTCATACAACCACCATCAGCACAACAATTTTTTAATGATCCTATGCTTTCTGTATATTTATATAGCCAAGTAAGCAAGCAACGTTACGTACAATTAAAATCACATTTTGAGGATCAAATGTCTATTGATTTAAATCAGTACCAAGATATTACACGCACATTTACTGATGTGTTTAAAGTTCCTAACCAAGCACTTACTGAAGATGAACAGATGATCGAAGGTGAAGAAACCTATAGTGGCATAGATTTATCTAACGTAAATTTTGATTTTGAAGTACTTTATGATTTATTACAAAATCATTTTATTAGTACTAAAATGATTGATGGTGAAGCTAAAGCGCTGATCACACAAATTGCGACTTTATATGGTTTGACACCAGAAGCAATGAAACGTATTATTTTAAAATCAATCACTAGTGCACAAGAACTTTCTTTTGAAGAAATGCGTAAACATGCTAGAACGTATTATCTTATAGAGCATGAGCAGCAGCTTCCCAAATTAAATGCTAAAAAATCAAATTATATCAATGATGACAACACGGAAAATAAAAATCATATAAAAGGTGATTCAAATAATTGGTTAAAGCAATTAGATGAAACCAGTCCTATTGATATGCTTGCTTCGTGGTCAGAATCTGAACCGACGACTCAACAAAAATATATGGTCGAAGAATTGATAGAAAGAGAACAATTACCGTTTGGTGTAATTAACATACTTTTACAATTTGTAATGTTAAAAGAAGATATGAAACTCCCTAAAACTTATATCTTTGAGATCGCATCAAATTGGAAGAAAAAAGGCATCAAAACAGCAGAGGAAGCATATCAATATGCTAAAAAGGTAAATCAACCTACATCCAATCAATCAAATCAACTTAAAAATGGTAGTTATAAACCTAAGCAACTCGTTTCTAGAGAAATGACGCCTAAGTGGCTTGAAGAAAGGGATAGTAAAGATACGAAAAACCAAAGTTCAGAAAATCATACTAATCCAGATGAGGATGAAGCATTAAAACGAGACCGTGAAGCACTGTTGAAACGATTAAATAGCAAGCGAGAGGAGGATTAATATATGAAGTCTTTCAATCATATTATGGGTGATTCTAAAGATTTAAGTAAGCGCATTGAAAAGATAAAAAAAGATGTTATTAATGACCCTGACGTTAAGATGTTTCTAGAATCTCATCAATCTGAAGTGACGAATGCGATGATTGATGAAGATTTGAATATTTTACAAGAATATAAGGATCAAGAAAAACATTATGATGGACATGCTTTTAAAGATTGCCCTAATTTTGTTAAAGGTCACGTACCTGAATTATATGTAGAAAATCAACACATTAAGATTCGTTACTTGCCTTGCCCATGTAAAATTAAACATGATGAAGAAAAATTCGATGCACATTTAATTGCTTCACACAATATGCAACGAGATACATTAAATGCCAAGTTAAGCGATATTTATATGAATAAGAGAGATCGTATAGATGTCGCAATGGCAGCAACGGATATTTGTGAAAAAATAGTAGAAAACCCCCCCCAAGTTAAAGGTTTATATATACACGGTCCTTTTGGTACAGGCAAGTCATTTATCTTAGGTGCAATTGCCAATGAATTAAAAGTTGAAAAAGTACCTTCTACGATTGTATATTTACCGGAATTTATTCGCTCTTTAAAAGGCGGGTTTAAAGATGGTAGTTTCGAATCAAGGCTTGCGAAAGTGCGTGAATCACATGTATTAATGTTGGATGATATTGGTGCTGAAGAAATTACACCTTGGGCGAGAGATGAAGTGATTGGACCATTATTACATTATAGAATGGTTCAAGAATTACCAACGTTCTTTAGCTCTAACCTAAGTTTTGAAGAATTAGAATATCATCTTTCTGTTACGCGTAATGGTACAGAAAAAACAAAAGCAGCAAGAATTATGGAAAGAATTAAATCTTTAGCAACACCATATTTTTTGGAAGGCAAAAATTATCGTAACGATTGAATTATAAAAAAAATGTTGTATAATATAATTAAATCTAAATTAAGCGAAATAAAATGAAGACATGATAGGTAAATGATTACTTCACAGAGAACCAATGTATGATGAGAATTTGGTAAGTATCATTATCTGTTACTACTTCATTATAGATGTTTTAATCGACATCCGGCTCAAGACCGTTAACTTATGTAGAGTAAAGTTGTTTCATTGTTATAGAAATAACTTTAATTAGGGTGGTACCACGAAGACCTCGTCCCTTTTAGGGATGGGGTCTTTTTGTTTTTACATTTGTAATTATGTCTTTTTCGCTATGATTTAAGGTAAGTATAAATAGGAGGAATTTAAATGGCTCAAATAAATATTACTTTTCCAGATGGTAATGCGAAAGCATTTGAAAAAGGAATTACTACTGAAGAAATTGCGCATTCAATCAGTCCGGGTTTAAGAAAAAAGGCAGTTGCAGGTAAATTAAACGGACAACTCATTGATTTAACAAGACCCATTGAAACAGATGGTGAAATTGAAATTGTAACACCTGGTAGTGATGAAGCTTTAGAAGTTTTACGCCATTCTACTGCGCATTTAATGGCACAAGCATTAAAACGTTTGTACGGAGATGTGAAATTTGGCGTAGGTCCAGTAATTGATGGTGGTTTTTATTATGACTTTGATATGACTGAAAGTGTGTCATCCGATGATTTTGAAAAAATCGAAAAAACAATGAAACAAATTGTTAATGAAAACTATCCTATAGAGCGAAAAGTAGTTTCGAGAGATGAAGCTAAAACATTTTTTGCAGATGATCCATATAAGTTAGAATTAATAGATGCTATTCCAGAAGATGAAAATGTTACTTTATATTCGCAAGGTGAATTTACTGATTTATGTCGTGGTGTTCATGTACCGTCTACTTCCAAAATTAAAGAATTTAAGCTTTTATCAACTGCAGGTGCATATTGGCGCGGAGACAGCGATAATAAAATGCTTCAACGTATATACGGTACTGCTTTCTTCGATAAAAAAGATTTAAAAGCACATCTACAAATGTTAGAAGAACGTAAAGAACGCGATCACCGTAAAATTGGTAAAGAGCTAGAATTATTCTCAAATAATCAATTAGTAGGTGCTGGGTTACCATTATGGTTACCAAATGGCGCAACAATTCGCCGTGAAATTGAACGATATATTGTAGATAAAGAAGTGAGTATGGGGTATGATCATGTTTATACACCAGTAATGGCCAATGTAGATTTATATAAAACATCAGGTCATTGGGACCATTATCAAGAAGACATGTTCCCAACTATGAAATTAGATGAAAATGAAGAAATGGTACTAAGACCTATGAACTGTCCTCACCATATGATGATTTATGCAAATAAACCACATTCATATCGTGAATTACCAATTCGAATTGCTGAGTTAGGTACAATGCATCGTTATGAAGCAAGTGGTGCTGTTTCTGGGTTACAACGTGTTAGAGGAATGACTTTAAATGACGCACATATTTTTGTAAGACCAGATCAAATAAAAGAAGAGTTCAAACGGGTTGTTAATTTAATCGTCGATGTTTATGAGGACTTTGGCTTTGAAAATTATAAATTCCGCTTAAGTTACAGAGATCCAGAGGATAAAGAAAAATACTTTGACGATGATGAAATGTGGAATAAAGCAGAAAGTATGTTGAAAGAGGCGGTTGATGAACTAGGCTTAGCATACGAAGAAGCTATTGGTGAAGCGGCATTTTATGGTCCTAAGTTAGATGTCCAAGTACAAACAGCTATGGGTAAAGAAGAAACATTATCAACAGCACAATTAGACTTTTTACTACCTGAAAAATTTGAATTATCATATATAGGAAAAGATGGTGAACAACATAGACCTGTAGTCATCCATCGTGGTGTTGTTTCGACAATGGAACGCTTTGTTGCATTTTTAACAGAAGAAACTAAAGGTGCTTTCCCTACATGGTTAGCGCCAAAACAAGTTGAAATTATTCCTGTAAATGTCGACTTGCATTATGATTACGCCAGACATTTGCAAGATGAACTTAAATCACAAGGCGTAAGAGTCGAGATAGACGACAGAAATGAGAAAATGGGATACAAAATTAGAGAAGCTCAAATGCAAAAAATCCCTTATCAACTTGTCGTTGGAGATAAAGAAATGGAAAATAATGAAGTGAATGTTAGAAAATATGGTTCTCAAGATCAAGAAACGGTTGAAAAAGAATCATTTATTTGGGATTTAGTAGATGAGATCAGACTTAAAAACAAAGATAACCTTGAAAGTAATCTTGAAATCATGTATATTAAATCTTAGTGAAATAAAAAAATAAAAAAATAAAAAAATTGAGTTAGAGGTTGCGTTTTTAATCAGTAACAATCCGGAAGCTATTTGGAGCGTATGTAGGATTTGTGAAAGGTAAAAATGCCGAAACCAAAAGTGACCATTTGCGCTTTTGGTTGGGTCAGTTTTCGAAAGGGACTGGACTGTCACATATGTGATGTGCTACCTATATAAATGCTATTACTAAAATGGTTGCATATCTAATAGGTATGCAACCATTTTATTTTAGGTTAAAGATTATTATTCATACTAAAACGGGAAATTTATAGCAAATTGATTAAATAACATGTATATTCCAATATTCATGTTAATAAAAACTATAAAAGTATAATTATAATCGCATAGTAAGTTGGCCTCTAAGTTTAAAGGAAAGGGAGCATCTATGGCAAAAGAAGGAAATCAAAATAATGGAGTTAAAAGAGGACTAAAAGATCGTCATATATCCATGATAGCAATTGGTGGTTGTATTGGTACTGGTTTGTTTATGACTTCTGGTGGTGCAATTCATGATGCAGGTGCCTTGGGTGCATTACTTGCATATGCAATTATTGGTGCAATGGTATTTTTCCTTATGACATCTTTAGGAGAAATGGCTACTTATTTGCCTGTTTCTGGGTCATTTAGTACATATGCAACGCGTTTCGTTGACCCATCACTTGGTTTTGCATTGGGGTGGAATTATTGGTTCAACTGGGTTATTACAGTTGCTGCGGACGTAACAATTGCTGCACAAGTGATTCAATATTGGACACCACTTTCAGGCATACCAGCATGGAGTTGGAGCTGTTTGTTCTTAATGATTATATTTGGATTAAACGCATTGTCTGTTAGGGTATATGGTGAAAGTGAATACTGGTTTGCATTAATTAAAGTTGTAACAGTTATTATCTTTATTGGAATTGGACTACTTACTATTCTAGGTATTATGGGTGGAGAATTCGTAGGTTTTGACACATTTACTAAAGGTGGTGGGCCAATTCTTGGTGACGGTTTAGATGGTAGCCTACTAACAATCCTTGGGGTGTTCTTAGTTGCAGGATTCTCTTTCCAGGGTACTGAATTAATCGGCATTACAGCTGGTGAATCAGAAAATCCAGAACGAGCAGTACCTAAAGCAATTAAACAAGTGTTTTGGAGAATCTTGATTTTCTATATATTAGCAATTTTTGTAATCGGTATGTTAATACCATATGATAGCTCTGCACTAATGGGCGGTGGAGATGATATTTCAACTTCACCATTTACATTAGTATTCCAAAATGCAGGATTGGCTTTCGCAGCATCATTTATGAATGCGGTTATCTTAACATCAGTTTTATCAGCGGGTAATTCTGGAATGTATGCATCGACGAGAATGCTATACTCTATGAGTAAAGATAAATTAGCTTATCCAATTTTTGGTAAAACAAATAGAAACGGTGTTCCATATGTATCGCTAATCACGACAGCAATCATTGTCGTAGGTATCTTTATATTGCAACATTTGAGCGGTGACGCTTATGAATATATCGTTGCTGCAAGTGGTATGACTGGCTTTATCGCATGGGTAGGTATTGCGGTTAGTCATTATAGATTTAGAAAAGCATTTGACAAGCAAAATTATGATAAATCTAAATTAAAATACAAAGCTAAACTATTCCCATTTGGCCCAATCTTTGCTGGAATACTTTGTGTATTAGTCATAATTGGACAAGATGTTGATTTTATCAAAACAGGTGAATTTAACTTAAATCGTTTTGTAATCACGTATATGGGTATTCCAGTATTTCTTGCTTTCTTTATTTATCATAAATTGCGTTATAAAACTAGAATGGTTCCATTAGAGAAAGTAAACTTACATCAAGATGTAGATATGGACGAAATTAAATAATAATTAAAACAAACTGTTGACTTATATGAATATTGTTGCTAAGATAGGTAATGTTGAATACGAAACGAACCAAGTAGAAGCTCCCGCTTCTCACCTGTGGCGACGCTAAACGCAGTTGGCAGGTCTATATATACATGGGAATATCATGTGTAGAGAAGAGCGGGTATATTATATACTCGCTCTTTTTGCTTGGGATAATTTCGTAAAAATCTTGGAGGTGTCAACCATAGCAAAAGATCAGACTCAAGTTAACGAAAAGATTCGCGCAAAAGAATTACGTTTGATAGGGCAAGATGGAGAACAAATTGGTGTTAAATCAAAATCCGAAGCCCTAGAAATGGCTGAAAGAGTAGGTTTAGATGTAGTCTTAATGGCTCCTAACGCTAAACCACCTGTTGCAAGAATTATGGATTACGGTAAATACAAATTCGAACAACAGAAAAAAGAAAAAGAAATGAAGAAGAAACAAAAAACTATCAACCTTAAAGAAATTCGCTTAAGTCCAACAATTGAGGAACATGATTTCCAAACTAAATTGAAAAATGGACGTAAGTTCTTAGAAAAAGGCGATAAATGTAAAGTTTCTATTCGTTTCAGAGGACGTGCGATTACGCATAAAGAAATTGGTCAACGCGTTTTAGAAAAATTCGCTGAAGAATGTAAAGATATCGCAACTATTGGGCAAAGACCTAAAATGGACGGTCGTCAAATGTTCATTATGCTTAACCCAATAAACGAAAAATAATACCAGATAATACAGGAGGAATTGAATCATGCCTAAAATGAAAACACACCGTGGAGCTGCTAAACGTGTTAAAAGAACTGCTTCAGGTCAATTAAAACGTTCAAGAGCTTTTACTTCACATATGTTTGCAAATAAAACGACTAAACAAAAACGTAAATTACGTAAAGCTTCATTAGTACACAAATCAGATATGAAACGTGTAAAACAATTATTATCTTATAAAAAATAATTGACGAGTTAGCGTGAGAAACAACGAAAATATTAAACATGTACACATTTTAAGGAGGAATTTATTATGCCACGAGTAAAAGGTGGAACAGTAACAAGAGCTCGTCGTAAAAAGACGATTAAATTAGCTAAAGGTTACTTCGGTGCAAAACGCACATTATACAAAGTTGCAAAACAACAAGTAATGAAATCAGGACAATACGCTTTCCGTGACCGTCGTCAAAGAAAACGTGACTTCCGTAAATTATGGATTACACGTATTAATGCTGCAGCACGTCAACATGATATGAGTTATTCAAGATTAATGAACGGCTTGAAAAAAGCTGATATCGACGTTAACCGTAAAATGCTTTCTGAAATCGCAATTTCAGATGACAAAGCTTTTGGTGAATTAGTAGCTAAAGCTAAAGAAGCTTTAAAATAATTTTAAAATAAAGCCTGGGACACCATATTGTCTCAGGCTTTTATGTGGTATTGGCAATGCGTAAATACTTTAAAATAGAGAAGCTTGAACAAATACCAATATAATAATTATTTTTCAAATCAGAGATTCGAATAAGAGATTATTAAATTTTATTGCTGGTAAGAGTTCTGACATTAGTATTATTTTGAGATACTTAAATGTTTTGATAAAATAACAAAGAAGTCACACATGAAGGAGAAACTAATGTCTAAATTTGATGAAATGATTACAGTTGTACCAAGAAAAATCTTATTTGATAATGAAAATAATCAATTTAATGGATTTTTAGATAAAAATTCGAATAAAGGACAAGACATTTTTGAAACACTATCGAATTATGAAATTAAACGTCGTGGTGATATGGAGGAAAATTCAAGTTATAAACAACTTATTTCATATTGTATATTAGAAAATGAACACGATGAAATTTTGGTTTATGAACGTCTAACTGGTGGTGGAGAAACGCGTTTACACGGGCAATCTTCAATCGGTGTTGGTGGCCATATGAATGACGTTAAAGGTGCTGAATCTATTAATGAAGTGCTCAGAGTGAATGCTCAGAGAGAATTAAATGAAGAAGTAGGACTTTCTGAAAGTAAATCACAAAATTTAGCATACATAGGCTTTATCAACGATGATACAAATGAAGTCGGTGAAGTTCATTTAGGTGTTGTATTTAAGATAAATGTTAATAGTAATGATGTAGAAGCAAAAGAGACAGACACTTTAAAAATAAAATGGGTCAATCATAATAAGATAGATAATTATGATGAATTTGAAACATGGAGTGCACTCATTTTACAGGCAATACAATAGAGGTGTTGATCAATGTCTGATATCATTCCATTTCCGCGATCAAAAGAAAAGTTGATTAGAGAAATTAAGCAAGCTTTTAATGAAAATAATTTCGAGCAAGCCTATGATTTATTTGAGTCATTAGAGGCTCAATTCGAACTTGATGAACAAATGTCGCTTTTAAAATGTGCGATGCTTTTTAAAATGGAATATTATTTAGAATTACGTGAAGAAGCCATCATTTTATTAAAACAAGGTATGTCCAATTATGACGATTTGATGATTTACTATGTCCAAAGTTTAAATGGCTTGGGGCAATATTTTGAAGTTGTCGAAATCATTAACCAAATCATAGATGAGGTTAATGATCATAAAACTAGAATGGAACTGTTTCCAATCAAGGAATTTGCATTAAGCCAAATTGATAAACATAATGAACATGCAGCTCAAATGCTACAAAATTTTGATACTTTAACACTTAAAGAACAAGTTAATATTATGTTGACGCTCATAGACCATAGTCAATATCGTTACCAAGAAACAGTCATCCATTTGTTGAATGCGTTAGAACTAGCACCAAATGTTGTAAGCATTATGTTGGAATACTTGCGTTTTGCAAAAAATGCCCAAACGATTACTATTCATAAATATGGCTATGAAATCGATGTGATTCCTCGTGATCTTGAAGGACTAGAACAAACTTTATTTAAAACTACAATCATACCTAATGTATTAAAGCAAATTGAAGATGGTGCATCTCAACTTGTAGAGGAAGCACTTCTTTTGCTGAATAATCATGCCATTTTGCTTTATCCATTAAATATTGAAAGCATTGCAACTAAGCAAACTTGGATAGAAGGTTATACAAATTATTTCAAATCTATGGTCGGTTTAGAAAAACTTGATGAAACGAATCATGTGCTTACACTCATCGTGTCACTAGATAAAGAAAAATAGGTTGTTTTATCATTAACTCATATGAAAAATGGGTAATGATGTTAAGAGGTAATATAAAATTAAAATAAATTTCAACTTTTTATTTATTATTCATAGAAAATTCATAATTTGTGTCGAGCTTTGACGTGTGCTATAATAATGAAGTTGAAAAAATAAAATAGGATAATCATGGAGGTTTTTATACATGACAGCAACTTGGGAAAAAAAGGAAGGTAACGAAGGCGTTTTATCTGTTACTGTTCCAGCAGAAAAAGTAGACAAAGCAATTGATCAAGCTTTCAAAAAAGTGGTTAAACAAATTAATGTGCCAGGATTCCGTAAAGGGAAAGTACCTCGCCAAATTTTTGAACAACGCTTTGGTGTAGAAGCATTGTATCAAGATGCAGTTGATATCTTATTACCAGAAGCATATGGTGAAGCTATTGACGAAACTGGCATTAAACCAGTTGATCAACCTGAAATTAATGTAACATCAATTGAAAAAGGTGAAGACATGACATTTGAAGCAAATGTTGTAGTTGAACCTGAAGTTGAACTTGGTGATTACAAAGGTTTAGAAATTGAAAAGCAAGATACTGAATTAACTGAAGAAGAAGTACAAGAATCAATCGATCATCAACTTGGACATTTAGCAGAAATGGTTGTTAAAGAAGATGGTGCAGTTGAAAACGGTGATACTGTAAACATTGACTTTGATGGTTATGTAGATGGCGAACAATTTGAAGGTGGACAAGCAGAAGGCTATGACCTTGAAATTGGTTCAGGTTCATTCATTCCAGGTTTTGAAGAACAATTGGTTGGTGTTAAAGCTGGTGAAGAAAAAGATGTTAATGTAACGTTCCCAGAAGAATACCATGCTGAAGAATTAGCTGGTAAAGAAGCAACATTCAAAACAAAAGTTAATGAAATCAAATATAAAGACGTTCCAGAATTAAACGATGAAATTGCAAATGAATTAGATGCAGAAGCTAATTCAGTTGATGAGTATAAAGAAAACGTACGCAAACGTTTAGCGGAACAAAAAGCAACAGACGCTGAAAACACTCAAAAAGAAGAAGCTATTAACAAAGCTACGAATAATACAACAATTGACGTTCCAGAGGCGATGATTAAAACTGAGTTAGACCGCATGGTTCAAGAATTTGGACAACGTATGCAACAACAAGGTCTTAATTTAGAAACTTATTTCCAAATTTCTGGACAAGATGAGTCACAATTAAGAGAACAAATGAAAGACGATGCTGAGGAACGCGTTAAAACAAACTTAACATTAACTGCGATTGCTGATGCTGAAGAAGTTGAAGTATCTGATGCTGACATCGATAAAGAATTAGAAAAAATGAGTGAGCAGTTTAATATCTCTGTAGAAGATATTAAACAAACACTTGGCAATACTGACATTGTTAAAAATGATGTACGTATCCAAAAAGTTATCGATATGTTAGTAGATGAAGCGAAATTAGTAGAACCATCTAAAGATGACTCAGAAGCATAATTAAAAATGTCTCAAGCATATTGTTTGTAGAAACAAAGAATAGTTGTTTAATATTGTAAACTAGTAGCAGATGCATTCAATTAATGTGTCTGCTACAATGTTTTGTGCAAAAAACTTGAGATTTGTTCAAGTTGCATATTAAAATGCTATCTAGTATAGTCTTTAGGGAATAGGGGTGTAAATAGAATGTTCAAATTCAATGAAGGTGAAGAAAATTTAAAATGCTCTTTCTGTGGTAAAGATCAAGACCAAGTTAAAAAATTAGTCGCAGGAAGTGGCGTATACATTTGTAATGAATGTATTGAGCTGTGCTCAGAAATTGTTGAAGAAGAATTAGCTCAATCAGAATCAGAAGGACTAACAGAATTACCAACTCCTAAAGAAATTATGGACCAATTAAATGATTATGTTATTGGACAAGAAAAAGCTAAAAAATCTTTAGCTGTCGCTGTATATAATCATTATAAACGTGTTCAAAATTTAGGTCCAAATGAAGATGACGTAGAATTACAAAAGAGTAATGTTGCCTTAATTGGTCCAACAGGTAGCGGTAAAACCCTTTTAGCTCAAACTTTAGCTAAAACATTAAACGTACCTTTTGCAATCGCAGACGCTACGAGTTTAACTGAAGCTGGATATGTTGGCGATGACGTTGAAAATATATTGCTTCGCTTAATTCAAGCAGCTGATTTTGATATAGATAAAGCAGAAAAAGGCATTATTTATGTCGATGAAATCGACAAAATCGCTAGAAAATCTGAAAATACATCTATCACAAGAGACGTTTCTGGTGAAGGTGTGCAACAAGCACTATTGAAAATTCTTGAAGGTACGACTGCTAGTGTGCCACCACAAGGCGGACGTAAACATCCAAACCAAGAATTAATTCAAATTGATACTACAAACATCTTATTTGTACTAGGCGGTGCATTTGATGGTATTGATGAAGTGATCAAACGTAGACTTGGTGAAAAAGTAATCGGATTTTCTAGTAGTGAAGCATCTAAATATGATGAAGATGCTATCTTAGAACAAATTAGACCTGAAGATTTACAATCATATGGTCTGATTCCAGAATTTATTGGTCGTGTACCAATTGTAGCTAATTTAGAAACATTAGATGTAGATGCATTAAAAAACATTTTAACGCAACCAAAAAATGCTTTAGTAAAACAGTATACAAAAATGTTAGAACTTGATGATGTAGAGTTAGAATTTACAGACGAAGCATTGTCTGCAATTAGTAATAAAGCGATTGAGCGTAAAACAGGTGCACGTGGATTACGTTCAATTATTGAAGAAGCACTGATTGATATTATGTACGATGTTCCATCTTCTGATGGTGTTGTAAAAGTAGTAATTACAGAAGAAACAATTAATGAAGAAAAAGATCCTGAACTATACGATAAAGAAGGCAACCTTGTAAATAAGGAACAAACTTCTGCTTAAGTAAGACAGTTTTGAAATAAGGGCTAAAGCCAACGCGTTATTTTATGTGTATTGGCTGTGCTGCAAGGTTAGATTAACGTTGATATGATGTATAATTATCAAAATTTCAAATGCGTCAACGTTAAAAATTCAAACTACGAGGCTGAGACATTTTTTAATATGTCTTAGCCTCTTTCTTTTTAAAAGCAGTATAAATCATATAAAAATACATATAAATATGTGAAATTGTGTAATATAATAATGAAGTGACTTAATAGAAAAGAGGGTCGGGAATGAAAATAAATCCTAATGAAATTGAATTATTAATAAGTGCGGTAAAGCCTGAGCAATATCCAGAAACTGGATTAAGTGAAGTTGGACTTAGTGGTCGCTCTAACGTTGGTAAATCATCCTTTATCAATAGTATGATTGGACGAAAAAATATGGCGAGAACTTCACAACAACCAGGTAAAACGCAAACACTCAATTTTTATAACATTGATAATCAACTGGTATTTGTAGATGTGCCAGGCTACGGTTATGCAAAAGTAAGTAAAAAACAACGTGAAGCATTTGGAAAAATGATTGAAAAATATATTTCTCAAAGAACATCTTTAAAACTTGTCATTCAGCTTGTTGATTTGAGGCATAATCCTACTGAAGACGATATCTTAATGTATAATTATTTGAAGTATTTTGATATTCCAACATTAGTGATTGCTACAAAAGAAGATAAAATTGCTAAAGGCAAAGTACAGAAACATTTAGCTAATGTTCAACGAAAACTTGAAATGGAACCTGAGGATGAAATTATAAGTTATTCTTCTATCCGAGCGAATAAACAACAACAAGTCTGGAATATAATCGAAAAATATTTATAAAAACTTAAAAATTCGTTAAAGTGTATAAATTATGACAACTATTTGAATGTAAATTAGAATATTTCTAATTTACGTGCGCAAGATGCTTAACTCAAATGATAATTGTGTTATAATCTACTTATTGTAATATGTATGGAGGGCGTTATAAATGCATTTAATTGCGATAAGCATTAATCATCGTACAGCAGATGTAGCACTGAGAGAACAAGTTGCTTTTAAAGATGATGCCATACGTTCAGCTAATGTTGATTTATTTGAAACTAAATCTATTTTAGAAAATGTAATATTATCAACATGTAATCGTACAGAAGTATATGCGGTTGTTGATCAAATTCATACGGGTCGCTATTATATTCAACGTTTTTTAGCGAGAAATTTTGGATTTGATGTAGAAGAGATTAAAGAAATGACTGAAGTAACAGTGGGGGACGCAGCAGTAAAACATTTATTGCAAGTTACTTCTGGATTAGATTCTGTAGTATTAGGAGAAACTCAAATTCTTGGACAAATTAGAGATGCATTCTTTATCGCTCAAGAGGAAGATACAACTGGTACTATATTTAATCATCTATTTAAACAAGCGATTACTTTCGCGAAAAAAGCACATAATGAAACAGATATTGCAGATAATGCAGTAAGTGTTTCATATGCGGCAGTTGAACTTAGTAAAAAAGTATTTGGCAAAATTAATAATAAAAGCGCATTGATAATTGGTGCAGGGGATATGAGTGAACTGTCACTCTTAAATTTGATTGGTTCAGATGTAACTGATGTGACAATCGTTAATAGGACTGTCAGTAAAGCACAGAAATTAGCAATCTCACATAATGTTAAGTATGAATCTATGGAGGCACTACCACAACTTTTGGCACATGCGGATATTGTAATCAGTTCAACGAGTTCAGATGAATATATCATTACAAATAGCATGATGGCTTCTATTCAATCACAACGGAAAAATGATTCACTCGTATTGATTGATATTGCGGTTCCAAGAGATATTGAACCAGGCATTGATACACTTCAAGATGTCTTTAATTATGATGTTGACGATTTGAAAGGCTTAGTAGATGCTAACTTAAAACAACGTCAAAATGCGGCTGACGAAATCTCACAAAGAATTCCAGCAGAAATTGAAGCACATAATGAATGGGTTAATATGTTAGGTGTTGTTCCTGTTATTCGTGCACTTAGAGAAAAAGCGATGGATATTCAAGAAGATACCATGAGTAGTATTGACCGAAAACTTCCTGGTTTGACAGAAAGAGAACGCAAAATAATATCAAAACATACCAAAAGTATCATTAACCAAATGTTAAAAGATCCCATCAAGCAAGCGAAAGAGTTGAGTAGTGACAAAAAAAGTAACGAAAAATTAGAGCTATTTCAAAACATTTTTGACATTGAAGCTGAACAAGCTTATAAACCAAAAAAGAAAAAGCGTAATGTAGCTACGACAAGTCAAATTTTTAGTTTTGAATAAGCATATGCAAATGGTGATGATATGCAAGAATTTTCGTTCATTAGATTAAATGAACTTATATTATTAATTTATTTATTTAGCATTGCTTGTTATTTCTATGATTTTTTGAAAAAACATCATAGAATTAAAATGATTGGTTTTGTTTCATTAGGGATTGTTTGGATGTTACAAACAGTCTCTTTATCTTTATATGTAAATGTAACGAAACAAATTCCATTAGGGAATATATTTGATGTGTTTTTTGCGTTAGCATGGCTTATTATTTCTATTTCCATAGTTATCAATGTGATCAAACAAATAAACTTATCCATATTTTTATTTAATATGATTGGTTTTTTATTCATTGCAATCAACACATTCCAACCTATGCATTATCAAAGTACCGGTGAAAAACTCAATATTATCAATGAATTACTTATAGTGCATATTAGTTTGGCGGTAATTAGTTACGCATTATTTGCTTTTGCTTTTGTAAATTGTATCTTGTATTTAATACAATATAATAATTTGAAACAAAAACGATTTGACCAGAAATATTTTAGAATTGGTAGTGTGGCCACACTTGAACAAGTGGTATTTTACAGTAGTTTAATCGGTTTCATTTTCATAATATTAAGTATTGTACTAGGTGCGCAATGGGGTTTTAATACTTTAGGTGTAGACATCATTATAGATCCTAAAGTTATTATGTCATCAGTCATAACATTGCTATATGGAATTTATTTGATTTTTAGAGTGAAAAAAATACTAACTAAGCATAAATTAATTTATTTTAATATATTATTGTTTTGTCTTAGTATGATTAATTTATTTTTTGCTTCACATATATCTGATTTTCATCAATGGACAGGTATTTATTGAAGTGTAATTAAGTTGAATGAATAGACTTGTTTCTAGGAGGATGCGCATGATGCGTAAATTAGTAGTAGGTTCACGAAGAAGTAAGTTAGCTTTAACGCAAAGTAAACAATTTATTGATAAATTAAAATCAGTAGATCCAAGTTTAGAAGTGGAAATAAAGGAAATCGTAACAAAAGGCGATCGAATTATAGATAAACAATTATCTAAAGTAGGCGGAAAAGGTCTGTTTGTTAAAGAAATTCAAAATGCCTTATTTAATGAAGAAATTGATATGGCAATTCATTCCTTAAAAGATGTCCCAAGTGTAATTCCAGATGGATTGACTTTAGGTTGCATACCTGATAGAGAAAATCCATATGATGCGTACATTGCTAAAAATCATATTCCACTAGAAGAATTACCAAAACAAAGTATTGTTGGTACTAGTTCGTTAAGACGCGGTGCACAAATTCTTGCAAAATATCCACATTTACAAATAAAATGGATTCGCGGTAATATTGACACACGTTTGAGTAAATTAAATAATGAAGATTACGATGCCATACTATTAGCTGCAGCTGGGCTAAAACGTATGGGTTGGTCTGATGATATCGTCACTTCATATCTAGACGAGCGGACTTTGATACCCGCGATAGGTCAAGGTGCATTAGGTATAGAATGTCGTTCAGACGACAAGGAATTGCTAGAACTTCTTGCTAAAGTCCACAATCAAGATGTTGCAGAATGTGTAACTGCAGAACGCACGTTTTTAGAACGGATGAATGGTAGTTGCCAAGTGCCTATAGGGGGCTATGCTAGTAAAAACAGTGATGGTACAATAGAATTTACAGGACTAATTATGTCACCTGATGGTAAAGAACGTTACGAACATACCGAACGTGGGTATGATCCTGTAGAACTTGGTGAAAAAGTAACAGAAGTTTTAAATGCACAAGGTGCATACGAAATAATTAAAGAACTAAACGAAGAACAATAATCATTCGAGGTGAAAATAATGAGACCAGTTATAGTTATGACGCAAACTTCTAAATTTGAACAAAACGATAAGTTTATTCTACACAAACCATTTATAGATGTAGAGCCCTTATCATTTGATTTAAATTTATTAGATGTCGACTATGACTGGCTTATTTTTTCGTCTAAAAATGCGGTGAGATATTTCCAACCATTTTTATCACAAGTGAAAGTTAAAAATTTCGCTGCAATAGGTGCTAAAACAGCAGACTATTGTAAATCATTGGGTTTAGATGTGCTGTTTTATCCTTCAGATTACTCACAAGAAGGGTTTCTTAAATGCTTTCAAACTTCAAAAAACAGCAAAATTATAATACCCTCAAGTGCTTATGCAAGGCCTTTGTTGCAAGAAAGTTTAAGTCAACAAGGTTATCAAGTTTGTAAAATTGATTTATATCGTCCAGTACCACATACTAAAAATATTGAAGATGTTAAGCATATGATAAAAAATAACGAGCTAGATGTCATTACATTTGCGAGTTCATCTGCAGTAAGATATTTTTTTGAACAAAGTGAAACACCGCAATTTAATCAGTATTACGTCATAGGACAACAAACTTTAAACACTATAAAGCAATATGGTTATGATGCGACAATATCAAATATTCAAACATTAGATTCGTTAATAAATAAAGTTGAAGAAAGTTGGGAAAATGATGCAATTTGATAGACACAGAAGATTACGTAGTAGTAAATCTATAAGAGACATGGTTCGTGAAACACATGTACACAAAGAGGATTTAATTTATCCTATTTTCGTTGTAGAACGAGATAATGTTAAAGAAGAAATAAAATCAATGCCAGGTGTGTATCAACTCAGTTTAAACTTACTTGATGAAGAAATTAAAGAAGCATATGATTTAGGTATTAGAGGAATAATGTTCTTCGGTGTACCCAATGAAAAAGATGCTGTTGGTACAGGTGCTTATGATCACAATGGTATTGTTCAAGAAGCTACTAGAAAAGCCAAAGCAATGTACAGCGACTTACTCGTTGTCGCAGATACTTGTTTATGTGAATATACGGATCATGGTCATTGTGGTGTTATTAATGAAAAAACAAATGATGTAGACAACGATAAATCTTTACCATTGTTAGTCAAAACTGCTATCTCACAAGTGGAGGCTGGTGCCGATATCATTGCGCCTAGTAATATGATGGATGGTTTCGTTGCAGAAATTAGAGCAGGTTTAGATGATGCTGGTTATTACAATATACCAATTATGAGTTATGGTATTAAATATGCTTCTAGCTTTTTCGGTCCATTCCGTGATGCTGCTGAATCTGCACCACAATTTGGAGATAGAAAAACGTACCAAATGGATCCTGCAAATAGAAGAGAAGCACTAAGAGAGCTTGATAGTGATTTACATGAAGGTGCAGACATGATGATTGTTAAACCTGCTTTGAGTTTTTTAGACATTATTAGAGATGTCCGTAATACGACAAATGTTCCTGTAATTGCATATAATGTAAGTGGTGAATATAGCATGACGAAAGCAGCTGCACTTAATGGATGGATTGATGAAAAACAAGTTGTGATGGAACAGATGATTTCAATGAAACGTGCAGGCGCGGACATGATTATCACATATTTCTCTAAAGATATTTGTAGATATATTGATGAACAATAAGGAGGAAAATTTAAATGGGATATAATAATTCTATAGAAGCAATGAAGACAGCTGAAAATCTAATGCCAGGTGGTGTAAATAGTCCAGTTAGAGCATTTAAATCTGTAGATACACCGGCGATTTTTATGGATCATGGTGAAGGTTCAAAAATATACGATATCGATGGTAATGAATATATTGATTATGTTTTAAGTTGGGGACCATTAATTTTAGGTCATAAAAACAAACAAGTGAATGAAAGCTTACATGAAGCTGTTGATAATGGTACAAGTTTTGGTGCTTCGACGTTAATTGAAAATAAGTTAGCAGAACTCGTTATCGATCGTGTACCTTCCATTGAGAAACTACGCATGGTATCTTCAGGTACAGAAGCGACATTGGATACATTACGCTTAGCGAGAGGTTATACTGGTAGAAATAAAATAGTGAAATTTACAGGATGTTATCATGGCCATAGTGATTCACTTTTAATCAAAGCAGGGTCTGGTGTTGCTACTTTAGGATTACCTGATTCTCCAGGTGTACCAGAAGGTATTGCAAAAAATACAATTTCAGTACCATATAATGACTTAGCGTCAATAAAAGTAGCTTTTGAAGAATTTGGTGATGACATTGCTGGTGTTATCGTTGAACCTGTAACGGGTAATATGGGGGTTGTACCACCAGTAGAAGGATTCCTACAAGGCTTGAGAGATATCACAAATGAATATGGTTCTTTATTAATATTTGATGAAGTTATGACTGGCTTTAGAGTGGGATATCATTGTGCACAAGGTTACTTTAATGTGATGCCTGATTTAACTTGTCTTGGTAAAGTCATAGGTGGAGGATTACCTGCAGCAGCATTTGGTGGTAAAAAAGAAATCATGGATCATATTGCGCCTTCAGGCAATATTTACCAAGCAGGAACATTATCTGGAAATCCGCTAGCTATGACAAGTGGTTATGAAACTTTAAAACAGTTAACACCAGAGTCATATGAATATTTCAATAAACTTGGAGATATATTAGAAAATGGCTTAAAAGATGTTTTTAAAAAACATAATGTACCCATTACTGTGAATCGTGCAGGATCTATGATAGGGTATTTCTTAAATGAAGGACCGGTAACTAATTTTGAAGAAGCAAATCAAAGTGATTTAGAAATGTTTAGTCAAATGTATAGAGAAATGGCAAAAGAAGGTGTGTTTTTACCCCCTTCCCAATTTGAAGGGACATTCCTTTCTACTGCGCATACAGAAGCGGATATAGAAAAAACATTAGCAGCATTTGATACTGCATTGAGCCGTATTGTTTAATTTTAAGCACTTAAAATTTATATTGTTATTTCCAATTCAGTTAAAATAAATAGTGTTTTAAAAGGCTCATTAATAACATTTAATTGTACTTACTTTTTAGAGTTCTTTTACCTAAATGGGGCGAGGATTCGAAATCAAATTAAGCATTTTGATTTCTAACTCGCTCCTTTTAATTTAATTAGTTATGTATATAAAGATAACGATACTAAAGAAAGTTGTGAGCAAATGAATAAGCATTTAAAAAGTAATTTTATCGTATTAATGTTAGCGCTTATTTTTAGTTTAGTACTAAATGCAGCTCATGTTTTGCTGCCGTTTATGTTTGGACCAATTATTGCTAGTATCGTTTGTATACGCTATTTACACTTAGATATAAGATGGCCGTTTTGGTTAAGCCAAATTGGTTTAGTGCTATTAGGAGTTCAAATAGGATCTACTTTTACAAAAAATGTCATATTTGATATTAAAGATGATTGGCTCACGATTGTTTTGATAACAATTATGTTACTTATATTAGCCTTAATCATTGCTTATTTTTTCAAAAAAATTGCTAATGTTAATACCGAAACGGCAATATTAAGTGTGATCCCAGGTGCTTTGAGCCAAATGTTAATAATGGCAGACGAAAATAAAAAAGCAAATATCATGGTTGTTAGTTTAACTCAAACATCAAGAATCATATTTGTAGTTATATTAGTTCCATTTATATCGTATTTTTTTCAAGATTCTGGAAATCATTCAACTACTGGACGAACTACACAAGTTTTGACACAGGCTTTAACAATTCCGAATATAGCCTTACTTATTATTGCAATAACTGTTATTTATTTTGTTATGACAAAAATAAATTTTCCGACCAAACAATTACTTGCCCCGATTCTCGTACTGATAGGCTGGAACTTATTTACTGGCGTGACTTTCACTTTAGATAATTACATCATTGCTGCAGCACAAATTATATATATGATTCGAATAGGTATACAAATAGCAAAGTTATTAGACCAAATGAAAGGAAGAATTGCTATAGCAATTGCATTCCAAAATATTTTATTAATATTATTAGCATTTGTCATGGTCTTGTTTATAGCAACCGTATCACATCATCAAGTGAACGAATTGTTCTTAGGTGCCGCCCCTGGAGGCATGAGTCAAATTGTATTAGTTGCTATTGAAACTGGCGCAGATGTCGCGATGATATCTAGTTACCATATCTTTAGAATTTTCTTTATATTATTTTTAATTGCACCGATGTTAAATTATTTTCTTAAATTTAGGGAAAGACAAAGCGAAAGTAATAAAAATGATTACTAAAAATACAACAGTGTAAAATCTATTTATATTTTACAATAATTTAATATTTATTATATTGAACAACGTGTTTTGGTTTGATATTATATAAGCGAAGTACCTCCAGTACTTCATCCTTTTGACCACTCTGCGGAGTGGTTTTTTTATACATTTAGCGTCATAATTGAAAGTAAACCAAATATTCGCTTTTGACACTTTTTAAATTTTTAAAAGACTTTAATATGCTTAAACTAAAAAACATGAGCAAAAGCTCATGTCAGACTGCCGAAAAACTAGTTGACTTTGGTAGCAGTTTTTTGTGCATGTTTTCTGCGTATATAAATTATTGATGCAGGTTAAAAAATACCTTTTAGCACATGATCTTTTGGAAAAAGCAATCATGTTATTCAATAAAATTTAATGAATGAGACAACTGCTCGTTAACTATATTAAAGTGGTTTATTTTTATTGGAAACCTTCGCCATTGTATATGTTAGGGTTATAAGGGCATGCTTGTAGGTGAGCATTATATAGACCTGCTGCCTCCAAAAATGAGAAGACAGTAACTGGACCTAAAAACTTAAATCCATAATGTTTTAATTTTTTAGAAAGTTCCGTGGCACGCTCATCCACTGTCATTCGTTCAGTTGATTGACGATAGCCTAAATCGAGTGGTTTATGATTGACATAAGACCATAAAAACGCACTAAAACTGCCATAATCTTTTTCGATTTTGAAATATCCTTCTGCTTGATTGACGATGGCCTCTAATTTTTTTCTATTATGAACAATATTGGGAAACTCCATTAACCTATCAATATCTTCTGACGTCATATTTACAATTTTCGATGGATCGAAATTATAAAATGCCTGTTCATATGATTCTTTTTTCTTTAAAATAGTTAACCAAGATAGCCCGGCATGTTGAGATTCTAATGCCATTAATTTAAATAGTTTCAAACTATCATATATAGGATGACCCCAACTTTCATTGTGATAATTAATGTAAACAGAATCTGTAGTGCCAAATGCACATTCATTCATAAATTTCACTCCATTTTATTGACTTATTTTCATATCCATTATACTATAATCAAGTAAAGAAATATTGTCTACTGGGAAGAGTAAATAAGCTGAAATTTAACAGAGAGTACATGGTAGCTGAAAATGTACAATTTAACTTATTGAAGGTAGCCCACATTGAACTTTAGCTGAAATTTGTCAAATCTAAGATAATAAAGTAGGTTAAAGCGTGTTTGAGCGTTAATCATAATTTTAAGTGCTTGAAATTATTATACTAATTTCTTGAATTTAGGTGGTACCACGGTAAAACCCGTCCTATTTTATTAGGATGGGTTTTTATTTATTTAAGGAGGATTTTACACATGGAAATGAAACCCAAATATAATCCAAACGAAGTCGAAACTGGACGTTATGATCAATGGGTCAATAATGGCTATTTTAAAGCAGCAGAAGATCATTCAAAAGAAACATATACAATCGTTATCCCACCCCCAAACGTAACTGGTAAATTACATTTAGGTCATGCTTGGGATACAACGTTACAAGACATTATAACAAGAATGAAACGTATGCAAGGGTATGACACACTATACTTACCAGGTATGGACCATGCTGGTATAGCGACACAAGCTAAAGTAGAAACGAAACTCAAAGAAGAAGGTTTATCTCGCCATGATTTAGGTAGAGAGAAGTTCCTAGAAAAAGCTTGGGATTGGAAAGAAGAGTATGCTGATTTTATTAGACAACAGTGGGCAAAATTAGGTTTAGGTTTAGATTATAGTAGAGAGCGCTTTACATTAGATGAAGGACTTAGTAAAGCAGTTAAAAAAGTATTTGTGGATATGTATAATAAAGGTTTAATTTATCGTGGTGAATACATTATCAACTGGGATCCAGTTGCACGTACTGCTTTATCTGATATAGAAGTAATTCATGAGGATGTACAAGGTAAGTTTTATCATTTTAAATATCCTTATGCAGATGGCAATGGTTTCATTGAGATAGCCACTACACGTCCTGAGACGATGTTAGGTGATACTGCAATCGTAGTAAATCCGAAGGATGATCGTTATAAAGATGTTATAGGTAAAACTGTAATTTTGCCTATAATTGGTAGAGAATTACCAATACTAGTAGATGAATATGTGGATATCGATTTTGGTAGTGGTGCGATGAAAGTTACACCATCACATGATCCAAATGACTTTGAAATTGGTAATCGTCATGATTTAGAACGTATTACAGTTATGGATGAGTCTGGTCACATGAATGCGCATGCTGGTAAATATCAAGGTATGGATAGATTTGAATGTCGAGAAGCATTAGTTAAAGATTTATACGAACAGGATTTAGTGATTAAAATTGAAGAACATGAACATTCTGTTGGACATTCAGAACGTTCTGGTGCAGTCGTTGAACCTTATCTATCTACACAATGGTTTGTTAAAATGAAACCATTAGCTGAACAGGCATTAAACAACCAAAAAACGGATAATAGAATCGATTTTGTGCCAAATAGATTTGAAAAAACATTCAATCGTTGGATGGAAGAAATTAGAGATTGGACGATCTCACGACAATTATGGTGGGGGCATCAAATACCTGCTTGGTACCATAATGAAACTGGAGAAATTTATGTCGGTGAAGAGCCACCACAAAATATAGAAGAATGGACACAAGATGAAGATGTATTAGACACTTGGTTTTCTAGTGCTCTTTGGCCATTTTCAACATTAGGTTGGCCGGATACTGAAAATGAAGATTTTCAACGTTATTACCCAACTAATGTACTTGTAACAGGTTATGATATTATATTCTTCTGGGTAGCTAGAATGATATTCCAAGGACTCGAGTTTACAGGACAACGCCCATTTAACGATGTTTTATTACATGGGTTAGTTCGTGCTGAGGATGGTCGTAAAATGAGTAAATCATTAGGTAATGGTGTTGATCCAATGGACGTTATTGATGAGTATGGTGCAGATAGTTTAAGATATTTCTTAGCTACCGGCTCGTCTCCTGGTCATGATTTACGTTATTCCACAGAAAAAGTTGAATCAATCTGGAATTTTATAAATAAAATATGGAATGCTGCTAGATTTAGTTTGATGAATATTGGTGACGATTTCAAAGTTGAAGATGTAGATTTATCAACTAATTTATCTTTAGCAGATAAATGGATTTTAACACGCTTAAATGAAACAATAGATACAGTTACTGATTTAAGTGAACGTTATGAATTTGGTGAGGTTGGCAGAGCGCTATATAACTTTATTTGGGATGAATTCTGTGATTGGTATATAGAGATGAGTAAAATACCTATGAACGGTGAAGATGAAGCTCAAAAACAAGTTACACGTTCTGTATTAACTTATGTGTTAGATAATACAATGAGAATGTTACATCCATTTATGCCATTTGTAACAGAACAAATTTGGCAAAATTTACCACATGAAGGTGAAACGATTGTCAATGCAGCTTGGCCTAAATCAAATAATGAGTTAGTATTTGATGAAAGTAAAGAAACGATGCAACAACTTGTTGAAATTATTAAATCCGTAAGACAATCTCGACTAGAAGTAGATACGCCATTATCAAAAGCTATTCCAATTTTCATTCAAGCAAAAGATGAAAATATACGAGAAACTTTATTAAATAATTCAAATTATATTGATAGATTCTGTCATCCAAGCGAACTAATTATCCAAACTACAATAGCTATCCCGGAAAAAGCAATGACATCAATTACTTCTGCTGGTGAAGTCATATTACCATTAGAAGGTTTAATCGATATGGATAAAGAAATTGCACGCTTAGAAAACGAACTCGAAAAATGGGAAAAAGAGTTAGATCGTGTCAATAAAAAACTAGCTAATGAAAATTTTGTTAATAAAGCGCCTGAAAAAATTATTAATGAAGAACGTGAGAAAAAACAAACATATCAAGAAAAATATGATGGTGTACAAGAACGAATTAATCAATTAAAAGCATAGGAGTCCTTAACATGAATTACCTAGACAGCTTATATTGGATACATGAACGAACTAAATTTGGCATTAAACCAGGTGTTAAACGCATGGAGTGGATGCTAGATAAATTAAACAATCCACAATTTAATATCAATGGTATTCATGTCGGTGGTACAAATGGTAAAGGGTCAACAGTTGCCTATTTAAGGTCAGCGCTTGTTGACAATGGATATGAAGTTGGGACCTTTACGTCTCCTTTTATAGAAACATTTAATGAACGTATAAGTTTAAATGGTGTACCAATAAGCGACGATGCCATTGTAGAATTAGTTCAAAAGGTAAAACCAGTAAGTGAAGCATTAGAAATAGAAACAGAACTTGGAACAGCCACTGAGTTTGAAATTATTACAACGATGATGTTTCTATATTTTGGAGAAATTCATCCAGTTGACTTTGTAATAGTAGAAGCAGGCTTAGGTATAAAGAATGATTCTACAAATGTATTTAAACCAATACTTAGCATTTTAACGAGTGTTGGTTTAGATCATGTTGATATTTTAGGCGATACATATGTAGATATCGCCAAAGATAAAGGCGCAATTATTAAACCTGAAACGCCTGTCATATATGCTGTGAAGAATGAAGATGCACTTAAAATCATTCGTGATTTTGTAGAACAACAAAATGCAGAAGGTATTGAGTTAGATAGAGATATTAGTGTGATTTCTCAAGGTGAGGAATTTACATATCGCTATAAGAATTATGAACTAGAAACACTTATTTTGAATATGCTTGGTGAACATCAAAAAGAAAATGCAGCATTGGCAATTACAGCATTAATCGAATTAAATGAATCTGGTTTAGTTGAATTAGATTTTAACAAAATGATTTATGGGATTGAAGCTGTGAATTGGACAGGAAGAATTGAGAAAGTTAAAGATGAACCATTGATAATTATAGATGGTGCCCATAATTTGGAAAGTGTAGAAGCACTCATAAAGACGTTAAAAGACTATTATAAATTAGACAATGTCGACGTATTGTATGCGGCTATTAATGGAAAGCCAATTCACGCAATGATTGATCAATTAAAAACAATTGCTTCAACAATGTATATTACAGATTTTGATTTTCCAAAAGCATGCGCAAAAGAAGAAATTTACGATGAAATACGATTTGATCAAAAAGAAACTGTGGATGATTTCGTTCGATTTATTGAAAATTATGAAGGACAGGGCTTAGTCATTACAGGTAGTTTGTATTTCATCAGCGAAGTTAAAGCTAAAGTGAATTTCTAAATATTTAATTTGAATATAATAAAGCTAGTTATTATTTAACACCTTAACTAAACTTATATAATGGTTTTGTTAAATGATAGACTAGCTTTATTTTTGATATGCTCCCTTCAAAGTAGACACTTAAAAATGTAAACTTTGAAGGG